>NZ_LXSQ01000033.1 GCF_001648475.1 Eikenella halliae | reverse complement strand
GATGGCGGGTGTTGTGCTTTGTGGAAAACAACAAAAAGAAAATACAGCGAAAACAAAAGCGAAGATAAACTGGGATAGGAATAAGGGCATAGGAATAAGTAAGGGAGGATAGTATTTGCTGATTAGGAGACTACCTTGAAGAGACTAGCTGAGTATTAATATTTAACTGGCCTCTCTTCATGGGGAAATCAACAGCGTTGTGTGCACTTTCGGCTTTTGATTGAAGATCAGATTAAGCAGCTTCTGGTATTGTCAAGTATGTCGATAGATGCGGAAAACTGATTTGTTCTTGAAAAATGATAGATAACTGCTTAAAAAGCGGTTAAGCAAAAAACAAACGCTGTCCGTGCGTAGAAAGCCGTAGAAAAATGTAAACAATGTGACGATTTTATGCAAATAATGCAATTATTTGTCATATAAGGATAAGCTGGGTTGCGTTTAAAGTAACATTAAATTATACTATAAAAGTATCTAATTTTTATTGCTCAACATCAAGGAGTTAATTCTATGAAGAAGTTCTTGTTCATTATCGTTAGCTTGCTGAGTTTTTCTTGGGCATTGGCACAGGTGAATATTAATACTGCCACTGCACAAGAGTTGCAAACTTTGAATGGTATCGGTCCGTCTAAAGCCGCTGCTATTGTGGAATACCGTAACGCAAACGGCCCGTTCAAGTCGCCTGAAGACATTAAAAACGTACGCGGCATTGGCAATGGTATCTATCAGAAAATTTCTTCAGAAATCACCGTAGGCAATGGTCAGGCTGCACGTACTCCTGCTGCCAGTCCGGCTGCTCAACAACAGCCGCAACCGGCCGCCGCTAAACCTGCTACCCCAGCAGCCAAACCCGCTGCCAACAAACCTGCAGCTGCTCGTCCTGCCGCCGCAAAACCGGCTGCTGCCAACCCCTAATTAATAAATCCGAACCTTAAGCACCGCCTGCCATGTAGCTGGCGGTGTTTTTGTGTTCGAAAGCAGGTACAATAAACGCCATTTTATTTGGAGAAGGCCATGTTTAAGCACCACAAACTCATCATCCTCGGCTCCGGCCCCGCCGGTTACACCGCCGCCGTTTATGCCGCCCGCGCCAACCTCAATCCTGTCATCATCACCGGTTTGGAACAAGGCGGCCAACTCATGACCACCACGGAAGTGGACAACTGGCCTGCCGATGCCGACGGCGTGCAAGGCCCCGAACTGATGGCGCGCTTCCTTGCCCACGCCGAACGTTTCGGCACGGAAATCGTTTTCGACCACATCCACACCGCGCAACTGCAGCAACGCCCGTTCAAACTCATCGGTGATGCGGGCGAATACACCTGCGATGCGCTGATTGTGGCCACCGGCGCATCGGCCAAATACCTTGGCCTGCCGAGCGAAGAAACCTTTGCCGGACGCGGCGTGTCCGCCTGCGCCACCTGCGACGGCTTCTTCTATAAAAAACAAGACGTAGCCGTTGTCGGCGGCGGCAACACCGCCGTGGAAGAAGCACTCTACCTGGCCAACATTGCCAACACCGTAACCCTGATACACCGCCGCGACAGCTTCCGTGCCGAAAAAATCATGGTGGACAAACTGATGCGCCGCGTGGAAGAGGGCAAAATCATCCTGAAAACCGAAGCCGTATTGGAAGAAGTATTGGGCGACGACAGCGGTGTAACCGGTGCGCGGCTGAAATTCAACAATGGCCGCAGCGAAGACATTGCCGTCAAAGGCGTATTCATCGCTATCGGCCACAAACCCAACACCGACATCTTCAAAGGCCAACTCGATATGGACGACGCAGGCTACCTGAAAACCAAAGGCGGCAGCGGCGGCGACATCGGCGCAACCAACATCGAAGGCATTTGGGCGGCGGGGGACGTGAAAGACCACACCTACCGCCAAGCCATCACCAGCGCGGCCTCCGGCTGCCAAGCCGCTCTCGATGCCGAGCGCTGGCTCGACCGGCAACGTTAAATGCACTCAGGCTACCTGAAAAAACGAAACCTCCGAAAGCCGATTTAGCTTCGCCGAACCCCGGCCTTGCTGCGCCAAATCATTGTTTTAACTACGTTGCAGCTTGCGTTTTCAGGTAGCCTTTAGCCTTACCAGATTTCAGGTAGCCTGCTATTCCCCACCGGGAGCAAGCACGGGGGTAACAATACAGGCTACCTGAAACCCCCAACACCCTGCCCAAGCCATTTGCAGCCAATCCAGCCGCAGGGCACAGGCAAACGATTTGCCGACTCCAGCCTCCCCACCATTTTTCAGGTAGCCCCATGCCCACCGTGACCTTCTACACCCACGTTGCCGATTTAGAAACCTTCGCCTGCCGTTTGGCCAAACGCGCAGTCGAAGCTGGTTGCCGCGTGCTGGCTTGGTGCGGCGGCGCGAAGCAGCTGGCAACCCTCGACCGCCAGCTGTGGGCATTCGAAGCCGAAAGCTTCCTGCCGCACGAAATCTGGCTGCCCGAAGAAAATCCCTGTCCGACAGAACCGCCGATACTGCTGGCCGAAGGTGAAGCTCTGCCCGCAGCGGACAGTAGCCTGGTGGTGCTGAATTTATCGGCAGACTTGTGGAGCGATGCTCCGAATACGACGGAACGTGTGCTGGAAATCGTCGGCCGCAGCGAAACCCAGCTTGCCGCCGCCCGCCGCCGCTTTGCTGCCTACCGTAATGGCGGTTTCAAAATCGAACACCACAATATGCAGGGCAAAGCCTAGCTTTTTGTCCATCGTCCGCTTTGCCGGTCTGCTATAAAAACAGCCCATTTTCGGCTAAAATGCCGCCTTCCCGCCTTCGGTTTTGCTGCCGGATTTTTCAGGTAGCCTGCAGGTGTGCCGCCCCATCCCCAACATAATTTCACAATCAAATATGCAAAACGCAGAACAAATTGCCGCCGCCGGCATTGCCGCTATCCAAAACACCGCCGACCAGCAAGCCCTCGAACTCGTCAAAGCCCAGTATCTCGGCAAAACGGGCGAACTTAACGCCCTGCTCAAACAGCTCGGCAGCCTGCCGCCCGAAGAGAAAAAAACCGTCGGCGCGTTCATCAACGAATGCAAGCAGCGTTTCCAAGCCGCCTACGATGCCAAACGCGCCGAGTTGGCCGAAGCCAAACTTCAAGCCCAGCTTGCCGCCGAAGCACTTGATATTACCCTGCCCGGACGCTCGCAGGAAAATGGCGGCCTGCATCCCGTAACCCTAACCTTGCAGCGCGTGGTCGAACTCTTTCACGGCATGGGTTTTGAAGTGGCAGACGGCCCGGAAATCGAAGACGATTTCCACAACTTCCAAGCACTGAATATCCCTGCAAACCACCCGGCACGCGCCATGCAGGATACGTTCTACGTTGAAAACGGCGATGTTTTGCGCACGCACACTTCCCCGATTCAAATCCGCTATATGCTCGATAAAAAAGAGCCGCCCATCCGCATTATCGCACCCGGCCGCGTTTACCGCGTGGACAGCGATGCTACGCACTCGCCCATGTTCCACCAAGCCGAAGGCCTGTGGGTGGAAGAGGGTGTAACCTTCGCTGATTTGAAAGCCGTGTTCACCGATTTTATCCGCCACTTTTTCGAACGCGATGATTTGCAAGTACGTTTCCGTCCGTCTTTCTTCCCGTTCACCGAACCGTCCGCCGAAATCGATATCATGGGCGAAAACGGCAAATGGCTGGAAGTCGGCGGCTGCGGCATGGTGCATCCCAACGTGTTGAAAAACGTGAATATCGACCCCGAAAAATATACCGGTTTCGCCTTTGGTATCGGTCTCGACCGTTTCGCCATGTTGCGTTACAACGTGAATGATTTGCGGCTGTTTTTCGATAACGATTTGAACTTTTTGAAGCAGTTTGCGAAATGATTGTGCAGGCTGCCTAAAAGAAACTGCCCTAACAAAGTTAAAAAGCAGCCTACACTCCCAAGCAAACAGGTCGTCTGAAAATAAAATCTGATAAAAAGTTAATTAGTTGATTGAGAACATAACATGCAATTCTCCTACTCATGGCTGAAAACCCAAGCCGATACCGAACTTTCCGCCGATAAGCTGGAACATTTGTTAACCATGTCTGGCTTGGAAGTGGAAGAAGCCGAGACTGCCGCGCCTGTGTTTACGAGCGTGGTGATTGCCGAAGTGAAATCCGTTGAAAAACATCCGGATGCCGACCGTTTGAACGTTACCCAAGTCGATGCGGGTACGGGCGAGTTGGTGCAGATTGTGTGCGGTGCGCCGAATGTGAAAGCGGGCATCAAAGTGCCGTGTTCGTTGCCGGGCGCGGTGTTGCCGGGCAATTTCAAAATCAAGCCGACCAAGATGCGCGGCGTGGTGTCGAACGGGATGTTGTGTTCCACCGATGAACTCGGTCTGCCTGACGACGGCGTGAACGGCCTGCACATTCTGCCGCAAGACGCGCCTGTCGGTGCAAACATCCGTGAATATTTGGATTTGGACGATACGGTGTTCACGCTGAAAATCACGCCGAACCGTGCCGACTGCCTAAGCATCAAAGGCATCGCGCGCGAAGTGTCTGCGCTGACGGGTTGCGCGTTCAAGCAGCCTGCAATCCATGCCGCGCCCATCACGGGCAGCCGCAAACAGCCCGTGCAGATTGATGCGCCTGCCGATTGCGGCCGCTTTATTAGCCGTGTGATTGAAAACGTGAATGCGCGCGCCGCCACGCCGGATTGGATGAAGCAGCGTTTGGAGCGCAGCGGTATCCGCAGTATTTCCGCGCTGGTGGACATTGGCAATTATGTAATGCTGGAAATCGGTCAGCCGATGCATGTTTTTGATGCCGACAAACTTTCAGGCAGCCTGCACATCCGCCGTGCGCGCGAAGGTGAAACGCTGGAATGTCTGAACGAGAAAACTGTCTCTCTGTCTGAAAACACACTGGTAGTGGCCGACGAAAAAGGTGCGTTGAGTTTGGCAGGCCTGATGGGCGGCGCGGCAAGCGCGGTTTCAGACGACACACAAAATATCGTGCTGGAAGCGGCTTGGTTTGCGCCTGAAATCATCGCAGGGAAATCGCGCCAATATGGTTTTGGTTCGGATTCGTCGTTCCGCTTTGAGCGCGGCGTGGATTATCGTTTGCAGGCTGATGCCATCGAACGCGCTACCGAATTGGTTTTGCAAATCTGCGGCGGTGCGGCAGGCGAAATGGTGGAAGCCTTGGGCAGGCTACCTGAAAACAAACAGGTCGAATTGCGTTTGGGTCGTCTGAAAACAGTATTGGGCGTGGACATCCCTGCCGAACAGGTGGAAACCATTTTGCAGCACTTGGGTCTGCAGCCTGAAAAAACGGCGGAAGGCTTCCGTGTTACCGCGCCGAGTTTCCGTTTCGACATCGAAATCGAAGCTGATTTGATTGAAGAAATCGGCCGCGTTTACGGCTATGAAAATATCCCCGACGATTACACCTCAGGTCGTCTGAAAATGCTGGCCCTGCCCGAAACCCGCCGTCCGCGTTTTGCCGTTTATAACGAAATGGCGGCGCGCGGCTACCGCGAAGTGGTCAGCTATGCCTTCGTTGACGAGCAGTGGGAACTCGATTTTGCCGCCAATGCCAACCCTATCCGCCTGCAAAACCCGCTGGCGGCGCAGTATGCCGTGATGCGTTCTACGCTCATCGGCGGCTTGGTGGAAATTTTGCAGAACAATCTGAACCGCAAGCAAAACCGCGTGCGTGTGTTTGAAATTGCCCGCGTGTTCAGCAAAGGTTCAGACGGCCGGTTTGTGCAAAACGAACGCATCGGCGGCCTGTGGTACGGCGCGGCGATGCCCGAACAATGGGGTGAGAAAACGCGCAACGCGGATTTTTACGACATCAAGGCCGATGTAGAAAATCTGTTGAAAAATAAATGGGTTGAATTCGTCAAAACCGAACATCCCGCCCTGCATCCCGGCCGCGCCGCCAATATCGTTTCAGACGGCCAAGTCATCGGTTTTGTCGGCGAATTGCATCCGAAATGGCTGCAAAAATACGACTTGCCGCAAGCGCCGCTGGTATTTGAAATCGATATGGCAGCCGTGTTGAAACGCGAAAAAACGCGCTATCAGGCAGTATCGAAATTCCAGCCGGTACGCAGGGATTTGGCGTTTGTAATGCCTGAAGCCACCACCTTCGAGCAGTTGCAGGCTGCTTTGCACGGCGTGAAATCCGATTTGATTCAAGAGATTACCTTGTTCGATGTCTATCGCGGCGCAGGCCTGCCGGGAAACATGAAGAGCATGGCAGTAAAAGTGATTTTGCAGGATGCGGAACGTACTTTGACGGATGATGCGGTTGAAGAGATCGTCCAGAAGTTGATTGCCGCTGCCCAAACCATTGGGGCACAGCTGCGCTAGATAGGGCTTGCAACGGCTGAGGCTGGGTTTTGATGCGGCAAGACAGGTTGCACCACATCGGAACTTGGCTTGACCTGTTGTCGAGAAGCAGCGAGGATACCCCTGTTTCAGGTAGCCTTTATTCATATAGTGAATTAACAAAAACCAGTACAGCGTTGGCTCGCCTTGCCGTACTATTTGTACTGTCTGCGGCTCGTCGCCTTGTCCTGATTTTTGTTAATTCACTATATTTTCAGGTAGCCTCTTTCACCGCATCCGGCACCCGCCCGCTCAATGCCCGGCCACGGTCATCTGTTCGAGCAGCAGGGAGCCGGTTTTGTGGGCGCTGCGTTTGAGGGCATCGTTGGCGGCACCGGCGATGTTGGGCAGCATGTCTTGCAGGCGGCTGGCGATGGTGATTTCCTGCACGGGGTAGGCGATTTGGCCGTTTTCCACCCAAAAGCCGGCGGCGCCGCGCGAGTAGTCGCCGGTGAGAGTGTTGACGCCTTGCCCCATGAGCTCGGTAACGAGCAGGCCGCTGCCCATTTCGCGCAGGAGATCGGCCTGGCTTGGGTGGGTGTGGCTGAGGATGAGGTTGTGGGCGCCGCCGGCGTTGGCGGTGGTGGGCAGGCCGAGTTTGCGGGCGCTGTAGCTGCTGAGGAAGTAGCCTTGGATGATGCCGTTTTCAATCACGAAGCGGGGGCGGGTGGCGACGCCTTCGGTATCGAAGGCGGTGCTGGCCAGCGCTTTGGGTAGGTGCGGCTCTTCGCGCAGGCTGAGTGCGGCGGGGAGGATTTGGCGGCCGATGCTGTCTTGCAGGAAGCTGGTTTGGCGGTAGAGCGCGCCGCCGCTGAGTGCGCCGGCGAGGTGGCCGATGAGGCTACCTGAAACGGTGGCATCGAATAGCACGGGGTAGCTGCCGGTGGGCAGGCTTTTGGCACCGAGGCGCTGCACGGCGCGGCGGGCGGCGGTTTGGCCGATGTGTTCGGGCGTATCCAAATCGGCGCTGCTGCGGGCGAGGTCGTACCAATAATCGCGCTGCATGCCGCTGCCGCTGCCGGCCACGACGCTGCAAGACAGACTGTGGCGGCTGCTGCGCTGGTGTTGCATAAAGCCGTGGCTGTTGCCGTATACATATTGGTAGTGGCCGGTTTGGATGTGGGCGCCTTCGGAATTGGTGATGCGGGAATCGGCGGCGCGGGCGGCGGCTTCGCTGCGGCGGGCGAGCTCGGCGGCTTCGGCGGTGCTCAGCGGCCATTCGTGGTAGCTTTGCAAATCAGGAAATTCGGTGGCCATCAGAGCGGCTTCGGCCAGGCCGGCGCAGGGGTCTTCGGCGGTGTAGCGGGCGATGTCGAGCGCGGCGCGCACGGTGTCAGCAATGGCGGCAGCGGAGAAATCGGCGGTGCTGGCGCGGCCTTTGCGACGGCCTACATACACGGTGAGGTCGAGCGATTTGTCTTGCTGGTATTCGATGTGCTCGATTTCCTGCAGCCGCACCTGCACGGATTGGCCGATGGATTCGCTCACGTCGGCTTCGGCCGCGGTGGCGCCGCTGGCTTTGGCCAGCTCGAGGGCTTGGGCGCAAACGTCGCGCAGGGTTTGTTCGCTGTGGTTGAACATGGTGGTGTGCCCGTATCAAATGAAAACGCCGTATTGTACCTGAGCCGATGCTAAATTTTCAGGTAGCCTGACAGCAGGGCTATAATGCGCCTGTTTTTTCTTAACGGCCTATCCAACCATGCCTACCCCTTTCGATATCGTCTTCTTCGGCGGTACCGGCGACCTCGTGATGCGCAAGCTGCTGCCCGCCCTCTATCAAGCCCACGCCGCCGGTACGCTGCACCCGGGCGGCCGCATCATCGGCCTTGGCCGCCGCGATTTAGGGCGCGAAGGCTACCTGAAAAAAGTAGAGGAATCTGCCCGGCCGCATATTCCCAACCTTGAAGCCGCAACGTGGCACACCTTCTGCCAACGCATCAACTACCTGTCCGTAGACGCCGAAAACGCCGAACAATTCCACCACCTCGCCGCGCTGCTCGGCGCCGAAGCCGGGCAAAACGGTCGCGCCCTGGTGATTTACCTTTCCACCGCGCCGCACTATTTCATGCCCATCTGCCGCCATCTGGCCGCTGCCGGGCTGAACCGCCCCGCAACCCGCATCGTGCTGGAAAAACCGCTCGGCCACGACCTCGCCTCCGCGCAAAGCATCAACACCGCCGTGGCCGCCTTCTTCCGCGAAGAGCAGATCTACCGCATCGACCATTATCTAGGCAAAGAGCCCGTGCAAAACCTGCTCGCCCTGCGCTTTGCCAACCGCCTGTTCGAGCCGATGTGGTGTGCCGCCCAAATCCGCGCCGTGGAAATCACCATTGCCGAAGAGCTCGGCGTGGAAAAACGCGGCGAGTTCTACGACCAAACCGGCGCCCTGCGCGATATGCTGCAAAACCACTTGTTGCAGCTTTTGTGCTTCACCGCCATGGAACCGCCGCTTTCCCTCGGCGATAGCGACGTGCGCAACGCCAAGCTCAACGTTTTGCGCGCACTCAAGCCCTTCAACGCCTACAGCGTGCGCGCCGACGTGGTGCGCGGCCAATACACCGCCGGCCAAATCCGGGGCGAAAATGTGTGCGGCTACCGCGAAGAAGCCGACGTAGCCCCGCAAAGCCGCACCGAAACCTTCATCGCCCTACGCGCCGAAATCGACAACCCGCGCTGGCGCGGCGTGCCCTTCCTGCTGCGCAGCGGCAAACGCATGGCCGGGCGGCTGGCCGAAATCGTGCTCCACTTCTGGCCCGAAGCCAACCCCGTATTCGGCTGCGGCGGCTCGCCCAACCGCATCAGCGTGCGCCTGCAGCCGCAGGAATCCGTGAAGCTGTTCCTGCAAATGAAAGCCCCCGGCACCAGCCTGTGCGTACACGAAGCCGCGCTCGACCTCGACCTGCTCAAAGTCTTCCCCGAACGCCGTGCCGATGCGTATGAGCGCCTGCTGCTCGACGCGATAGACGGCAAGCTCGCCCTCTTCATGCGCAGCGACGAACTCGAAGCCGCCTGGCGCTGGCTCCAGCCCGTGCTCGACGACTGGGCGGCACACCAACCCGAACCTCAGCTCTATCCCGCCGGCAGTCACGGCCCCGAAGCCGCCATAGAAATGGCCGCCGTCTGCGGCGTGGATTGGCGCAATCGCTAGGCCAGAGACTACCTGAAAACCCTATCTCATAGATTTCATGCTTTTCTTCATCATTGTGATTGAATAAGAATAGAATAAGAAATTTTGATGGGGATTCAGAAAAACAAATTTCATGGAGTAGAAGGATTAAATGGGCAATATCATGTGGAAAGAAATAAAATCTGAAAAAGATATTGAATTATTTATGAGAGAAGTCGTTTCTTTCCATGATAGTTGCATTAGGGAGATATACTATAATAGCGGGACATATGTTAATAAAAATAGAGGTATGATTATAAACACTAATCCTACTATGTATATTAGGTTTGATACGCAAATATCTGAACGGTTTATTCAATTTGAATTAGAGCTTGGAAAGGTAGATAAGTTTTCAATGAATATTGATCTCCAATTCACCTTGGAGATATATTCAGCAACTTTCTTAAAAAAAGATAATTGGTTTTATTGGTATAGTGATGAGTACGCAGATAAGGAATCTGTATATATGTTCCGCTGCCAAACTGTAAAATGGAGAATATTGCCGGATACTAATTAAATTTCTTGGTGAATATGGAAAGTTATAGTATTAAGTAACTGGTTACCTATGTAGATAATCAAATTTCCCTATTGTAAGCAAAAGCTGAAAGTGTAAACAACGCTGTTGATTCCCACATATAGGTGTAGGAAATCGTCGCGTTGTTTACACCACAGATTGAGAAATAAGCCTGCAAGACCTCAAACGGCGTATCGCCGTCCAAACTGCGGTGCGGCTTCACCGTATTATAGAAATTAACAAAGCGGCACAGCTCCTTTTGCCGATGCTCCGGACCGTCAAACGACTGTTTCCCATGTCACCTCTCCATCAGGGTGCGGATAACCCGTTCCGCCTTACCGTTGGTCTGCGGACAGGCAACCCGGGTAAACTTTTGACCAATCCCGTTCTCATAACAGGCTACTCCGAAAGCATGGTTGGCCGAGCCTTTGTATTCCGTACCGTTGTCGGAGTAAACGTGCTCAATCAGGTAGGGGCAGGGA
>NZ_LXSQ01000032.1 GCF_001648475.1 Eikenella halliae | reverse complement strand
TCAAGCGTGTTTCTTGACAAGTGAAACGTTGCTGCGGTTTGGCTGATGTTTTTGCATTGTTCGTAATAGTTTAAAGCTTTGTTCCTTAAGTCCGCAGAGTATGCCATGGTTAGACCTTCAAAGTTGAGTATTGTACTATTTTGTTTTTAATTTACTATATCTTTCCATATCAACCAGCAAGCTGCATATAGTGAATTAACAAAAACCAGTACAGCGTTGGTTCGCCTTGCCGTAACGTGTGTACTGTCTGCGGCTCGCCGCCTTGTCCTGATTTAAATTTAATTCACTATAGGATAAAGCTGATACCGCTCAAGCTGGAAATGGTGAAGCTGGCATCCCGTATTTCCTGAAGCTTAAAAAACCTGCTGATCGAGCAAGAAATTGCCCACCTCTACCAGCAGGCCAATATCCACTAAACACTTAAGCATTATCTAGATTAAAAAAGGCTACCTGAAAACTTTCAGGTAGCCTTTTAATCATGCCCAAACGCTTACAGAGAAATACGGCGGAAGTCTTTGAGCAAGTTGGCCAGGAACACGGTGAAGCGCATGCCGGCTGCGCCGTCGATCACGCGGTGGTCGAACGACAGGGAGAGCGGGCACATCAGGCGTGCTTCGAAATCGGAGCCGTTCCACACCGGTTTCATCTGTGATTTGCACACGCCCAAGATGGCTACTTCGGGGGCATTCACAATCGGGGTGAAGCCGGTGCCGCCGATGCCGCCCAAGCTGGAAATGGTGAAGCAAGCACCCTGCATTTCCTGCGGTTTGAGCTTGCCTTCACGGGCTTTTTTGCTCAATTCGCCCAGCTCGATGCTGATTTCTTTGAGGCCTTTTTTGTCCACATCTTTAATCACGGGCACCACCAAGCCGTTGGGGGTGTCGGCGGCAAAGCCGATGTGGAAGTATTTTTTCAACACCAGGTTGTCGCCGTCGAGCGAGGAGTTGAATTCGGGGAAGGCTTTGAGCGCGGCCACGCTGGCTTTGATGATGAAGGCCAGGGGCGAGAGTTTCACGCCTTCGCGCTCCCACTCTTTGTTGAGCTGTTTGCGGAAATTTTCCAGCTCGGTCATGTCGGCTTCGTCGTGTACGGTAACGTGCGGAATCATTACCCAGTTGCGCGACAGGTTTTGACCGGAAATCTTCTTGATGCGGCTGAGCTCTTTCACTTCGACTTCGCCGAATTTGGCGAAATCCACTTTCGGCCACGGCAGCAAATCCAAACCACCGCCCAAAGAAGCACCGGCAGCTGCAGGCTTGCCTGCACCGCCCTGCATGGCGGCTTTAACGAAGGCTTTGATATCGTCTTTGGTGATGCGGCCTTTGTTGCCGCTGCCTTTCACCAGGCTCAAATCCACGCCCAGTTCGCGCGCAAGTTTGCGGGCGGAGGGGCCGGCGTGGGCTTTGGCGAAACCGGCTTCGTTTACAGGTGCGCTGCCGTAGGCGGCAGTGGCCGGAGCGGCAGGTGCAGCGGGGGCTGGAGCCGGGGCGGCGGCAGGCGCGGGAGCGGCTTTGGGCGCTTCGGCAGCGGCGGGCACAGCAGCGGCAAGTGCGCCGGCAGCGGCCACGTCGATAATGATGCTGCCTTCAGACACTTTGTCGCCCACTTTGATGTGCACGGCGGTAACCGTACCGGCGGCGGTGCTGGGTACGTCCATGGTGGCTTTGTCGGTTTCCAGAGTAATCAGGGTGTCGTCCACGGCCACGGTGTCGCCCACTTTCACTTCTACGGCAATCACGTCCACATCGGTGTGGCCGCCGATATCGGGCACGGCTACCTGAACATTGGCGGCGGCAGCCGGAGCAGCGGCAGCCGGAGCAGCGGCGGGTGCAGCAGGTGCGGGAGCGGCTTCGGCTTTGGGTGCTGCAGCCGGAGCGGCAGCGGCGCCTGCACCGGCAGCTTCCACCAGCACAATCACATCGCCTTCGGAAACTTTGTCGCCCACTTTCACTTTCACTTCTTTCACCACACCGGCGGCATCGGCCGGTACGTCCATGGTGGCTTTGTCGGTTTCCAGGGTAATCAGGGTGTCGTCCAGCGCGATGGTGTCGCCGGCTTTGACTTCCACGGCAATAATATCTACATTTTCGTGTCCGCCGATATCGGGGACTTTGATTTCTACAATACTCATAAGAGTTCCTTTTGGTATTCGGTTGGATTGGTTAATTAACGCCTTCTTCGGCAGCTGACCGCATCTTGTAATTCCACCGGCTTCAGTTCGCCCTGCGTGCCGACTTCATATACGGCCACAGCGCAACGCCCGCCTTGCAGACCGATCACTTCGTAATCATGTCCGGCTTGAGGAACGAATGAAGCCATACGGGTGTTACATGAGCCTTCGTGTTGGATGACGGTTACGCTTGGGCTCGTCATCGCATTCCGCAAGCCTATATAGGCAGCCTGCACGTTCACAGCTTTGCCGGCCGGCACGGCAAATTCGCGGAAAAATGCCCGCGAGAGAACACCGTTCATTTGTCCGATGTTTTTGCTGTGTTCGGTTTCGGCTATGCCCAAACTGTGGCTTCTGGCCGTACCGGCAAGCGAGCCGAACGCATCGCCCAAGCTGCCGCCCACGTTCACTTTGTGGCCGCGGCGGGCTCGCCGATCTTCGGCTTCGCAATCAATTCCGCTCACCATGATGGTGGGCTTTTGATTTTGACCGTAAAGGCGCACGCGTGCTTGGGTGCTGCTGTCGTAGCTGGTGCTGTCTTCCTGCACCACCGGCGCATTGGAAGCGCAGGCGGCCAGTAAGGCAACGGAGCATGCAACGAATAAGGGTTTCATTTTCTTCCTTTTCTGATTTTCAGGTAGCCTCTACCGCGGGGCAGGGCTACCTGAAAACTTCAGGCCGGGATTAGCGTTTCCAGCTGGGGGCAACTTCGGTTTGAACGCCGTATTTCTCGATGGCTTTCTGTACCACGTCTTTGCCCACTTTGCCCTGTTTGGCCAAAGCGTCCAGCGCGGCCACAGCCACATGGTAGCGGTCTACTTCGAAGAAGCTGCGCAGGTTGGCGCGGCTGTCGGAGCGGCCGAAACCGTCGGTACCGAGCACTACATAATCGCCGTTTTCTTTGGGGATGTAGGCGCGGATGCGATCGGCAAAGCTGCGGATGTAGTCAGTAGCAGCGACAACCGGGCCGGCATGGCCTTGCAGCTGCTGGCTCACGAAGGGCAGTTTCTGCTCGGCAGCCGGATGCAGGCGGTTCCAACGGTCAGTTTCGATGGCTTCGCGGTGCAGCAGGTTGAACGAGGGGCAAGACCAGATGTCGGCTTCCACACCGAAATCGTTTTTCAGCAAATCGGCAGCGTGGATCACTTCCTGCAGGATAGTACCGGAGCCCATCAGCTGAACGCGTTTGTCGCCTTTGCCTCCTTCGCGGAACAGATACATACCTTTGAGGATTTCCTGCTCGATGCCTTTGCGTTGCGGCATGGCGGGGTGGGCGTAGTTTTCGTTCATCAGGGTGATGTAGAAGAATACGTCTTCGTTATCCACATACATGCGTTGCAGTCCGTTGTGTACGATTACGGCCACTTCGTATTGGAAGGTGGGGTCGTAGCTGATGCAGTTCGGAATCAGGTCGGCTTGCAATTGGCTGTGGCCGTCTTCGTGTTGCAGACCTTCACCATTGAGAGTGGTGCGGCCTGCGGTGCCGCCCAGGAGGAAGCCGCGTGCGTGCATGTCGCCGGCAGCCCAAGCCAAATCGCCGATGCGTTGGAAACCGAACATGGAGTAGTAGATGTAGAACGGAATCATGGCGTAGCGGTTGTTGGCATAGCTGGTGGAAGCAGCAATCCAGTCGGCCATGGCGCCCGGCTCGTTGATACCTTCCTGCAGAATTTGGCCATCCACGCTCTCTTTGTAGAACATCAGCTGGTCTTTATCCTGCGGGGTGTACTGCTGGCCTTTCGGGTTCCAAATGCCGTATTGGCGGAACATGCCTTCCATACCGAAGGTGCGGCTTTCATCAGGCACAATCGGCACGATGCGGCGGCCGATTTGCTTGTCTTTCAGCAAGGCAGCCAAGATGCGTACGAAAGCCATGGTGGTGGAGAATTCGCGCTCACCGCTGGATTGCAGCTGGGCATCGAAGGTTTCCAAAGCCGGAATCGGCAGGGCTTCGTTGTTCGGATGGCGTGCAGGCAGGTAGCCGCCCAAAGCATTGCGGCGTTCGCGCAGGTATTGCATTTCCGGGCTGTCTTCGGCAAAGCGGAAGTAAGGCAGGTCGCCGCTGTCGATTTGCTCGTCGGTTACCTGAATGCCAAAGCGGTCGCGGAATTGTTTGAGCGACTTCACGTCCATTTTCTTGGCTTGGTGGGCAACGTTTTGGCCTTCGCCGGACTGACCCATGCCGTAACCTTTGATGGTTTTGGCCAAGATTACAGTAGGACGGCCGTCGGCGTTGTTTACGGCTTCATAATAAGCAGCATAAACTTTGTGCGGGTCGTGACCACCACGGTTCAAGGCCCAGATTTCGTCGTCCGACATATCGGCCACGAGGGCTTTCAGCTCGGGCGTGTTGAAGAAGTGCTCGCGAACGTATGCACCGTCTTTGGATTTGAAGGTTTGGTAGTCGCCGTCCAAGCATTCTTCCATGCGTTGTTTCAGGGCGTTGTTGGTGTCGCGTGCCAAGAGGCCGTCCCAGCGGCTGCCCCAAATCACTTTCAACACATTCCAGCCTGCACCGCGGAAATTGCCTTCCAATTCTTGGATGATTTTGCCGTTACCGCGTACCGGGCCGTCCAAACGTTGCAGGTTGCAGTTGATCACAAAAATCAGGTTGTCCAAGCCTTCGCGGGCGGCCAGCGCAATCGCGCCTTGGCTTTCCGGCTCGTCCATTTCGCCGTCGCCGCAGAAGCACCATACTTTGCGACCTTTGGTTTTGGCCAAGCCGCGAGATTCCAAGTATTTCAGGAAGCGCGCTTGGTAAATCGCCATCAGCGGGCCCAAGCCCATGGATACGGTGGGGAATTGCCAGAAATCGGGCAGCAGGTGCGGGTGCGGGTAAGACGGCAGGCCGTTGCCACCGACTTCTTGGCGGAAATTGTTCAGCTGGTCTTCGCTCAGGCGGCCTTCCACGAAGGCGCGGGAATAGAAGCCGGGAGCGGAGTGGCCTTGAACATAAATCAAATCGCCTTCTTCGCCGGTGGCTTCATTTTTGGCGCGCCAAAAGTGGTTGAAGCCCACATCATACAAAGTGGCGGAAGATTGGAAGGAAGCGATGTGGCCGCCCAATTCCAAGTCTTTCTTGCCAGCACGCAACACCATGGCGGCGGCGTTCCAGCGGATGGCGGCGCGGATGCGGTGTTCCAGCTCGTGGTTGCCGGGTGATTTCTGCTCTTTGCCGACAGGAATGGTGTTCAGATACGCAGTGGTGGCACTAAACGGCAGGTGCACGCCGCGGCGGCGGGTATAGCGCACCAGGTTTTCCAATATAAAATGCGCCCGCTCCGAGCCTTCGTTTTCTAGCACGGAACTGAGCGCATCCAACCACTCTTGAGTTTCAATCGGGTCGATATCATGTTTTTCAGCAGACATAAATTCCTATCCTCTTTACTTGGGTTAAACAATGAGCTTCGCTTTTTCGTTTGGCAACACAGTAGAAATCGGCCATAAAAGCATACGCTTAAACAGCCGAACCGGGAAACTGTTGTTTTCCGAAAATTCCCACGACACCAACAATGCCGCAACACTCTGTATTTCCGTGAAATATTAACAGCCTTACGCCTGATTGGCAACGTTTTTTTTCGGGCTTTTAAAGCCTTTATTCTTCAAGGCACAAGCCCCGCCTCAGTACCCCGCCGCCTAAAAAACCATCCGAAAACAGCCCGAACCAGCACATACACAAAACAACAAAACAGAACCTTCTATCCCGCGCGCCGTTTGCGTAACAAAATGAGCACCGCCCCATCGTTCGCACCATGCGGCTCGGCATAAGCCAGCACTTCCGGATGCGCCATCAGCCAGCGGCGCACCAAGCTTTTCAACACCGGCACAAACCCCTGCGAACCCAGCCCGCTGCCGTGCACGATTTCCGCGCACACCCCGCGGCGCAACACTTCCTCGATAAACTCACTCAGCTCCCGCTGCGCTTCCTCGCGTGTGCAGCCGTGCAAATCCAAACGCCCCACGCACGGCCAATGCCCGGCCACCAGGCGGCGGATGTCCTCTTGCCCGCGGCCGTTTTTGCAAAACGAACGTGGCGGCTCGTGTTCGCTGTCGGTGCTCACATAGAAATACGCCTCCTCATCCCATTCTTCATTATGAAACCGCCGTTTCAAAGGTTTATCGTCTTTCGGCGCAGCCACCCGATTACTGTTTTTCAGCGGCGTAACCTTGCCCACCGCCGCCGCAAAATCTGGCTCGTCACGACGCTGCCGCTGTGCCTGAGCAGCGGCTTCTTCCTGCCGCCGTTTTGCCTCCTTGCCTAATTGCTTTAACAGCTTTTGCGTATCCTGTTTATCCATTATCCGGCTCCATATCTGATTTCATCTTTATCATCCGGCTATTTTATAACCGAAGCGGCACAAGCGAATACCACCACATAATTTTCAGGTAGCCCGATTGCCAATAGGCTACCTGAAAAACTTGAAGCCTCATGCTGCAACATGGCAATGCCAACCTATCTACTTTTCAGGTAGCCTTGGCCGTACAGAAAGGCTACCTGAAAAAACTCTCCACCCTCTCCACACTTACTCCAAGCAAATACGAAGAGTTGATACACAATCCCAATCTGCCGCCATTTTTCAGGTAGCCCTCCCCCCCTCGTAAAGGCTACCTGAAACCAGTTTCGTCGCACCCGCCCCGCAGCCGCCCGCATACTTGCGGTATAATCCGGCACAACCATTTCCCTGCCACCCAAGAGGAGCCCCACCATGCAGCACACTTGCGATATCGTCGTTATCGGCGCCGGCCCGGCCGGCCTCAGCTTCGCCGCCGCAGCCGCCCCCAGCGGCCTGAACATCCTGCTCATTGAACAAAGCAGCCAGGAAACCCTGGCCAACCCGCCCTACGACGGCCGCGAAATCGCCCTCACCCACCCCTCGCGCGGCATCATGGAAAGACTCGGCATCTGGCAAAACCTCCCCGCCGAAGGCATCTACCCGCTCAAAGCCGCCAAAGTCATCAACGGCAGCTCCCCCTACACCCTCAACTTCCCCCCGCCCACCGACGGCAAAGGCCAGCTCGGTTTCCTCGTTTCCAACCACGACATCCGCCGCGCCGCCTACCAAGCCGCCAGCCAGCATGAAAACATCCATTTCCTCACCGGCCATAAAGTGCAGGAAGCCGTCAACGGCGAAGAGAGCGTGAGCATCCTACTCGACAACGGCGACACCGTATCCGCCCGCCTGCTCGTCGCCGCCGACAGCCGCTTCTCGCAAACCCGCCGCCAGGCCGGCATTGCCGCCGACATGCACGACTTCGGCCGCACCGTGCTCGTGGCCCGTTTCTCCCACACCGCCTCCAACGAAAACACCGCCTACGAATGCTTCAGCTACGGCCGCACCATCGCCCTGCTGCCGCTGGGCGAACACATGACCAACTGCGTCATCACCATCGACAACCGCCGCCTGCACGAAATCACCGAGCTCAGCCCCGAAGCGCTGGCCGCCGATCTCGAACAACGCCTGCAAGGCAGGCTCGGCCAGATGACCCCGGCCGGCAGCATCCACACCTATCCCCTGGTCGGCGTACATGCCCGCCGCTTCTCCGCCCGCCGCACCGCCCTCATCGGCGACGCCGCCGTGGGCATGCACCCCGTAACCGCCCACGGTTTCAACCTCGGTCTGGCCAGCGCCGACATCCTGGCCGGCCTCATCGTGCAGGCCGCCGCTTCCGGCCAAGACATCGCCGACACCAAGCTTTTGGAAAAATACGAAGCCAAACACATCCTGCACACCCGCGCGCTGTATCACGGCACCAATTTCGTGGTGAAACTCTTCACCAACGAAACCCCGCCCGCCAAATTCCTGCGCAACACCGTACTGCGCCTGAGCAACCACCTGCCGCCGGTGAAAAAACTGATTACCAAGCAGCTCACCGGTTAGCCTGCAGCCGCCTCCCAAATCTTCTCAGGTTCCGTTACCGCCTAGATTGGTAACCACATTGGCCTTGAGATATAACAACCTGAGAATGATAGGGAAAAGCGCAAAACGGTTCTATTTTTCGTATTCAGAAGTTACTGTCCGTCCCGCTGCCGATATTCGGGCATCCGCCCGATTCGGCAGCCCTATTTTATAGTGGATTAACAAAAATCAGGACAAGGCGGCGGGCCGCAGACAGTACACACGTTACGGCAAGGCGAGCCAACGCTGTACTGGTTTAAATTTAATCCACTATAATCATTGCCAACCGGTTCGCACGCCGCCCATTCAACCTACCCTGCCCTATTGCCCGTCTTTTCATTTGAGTTTCCCCATGCTTGCCAGCCTGATTGATTTCATCCTGCATATCGACCAACATCTCATCGAGCTTACCCAAACCTACGGCCTGTGGATTTACGCCATCCTGTTCCTTATCGTGTTTTGCGAAACCGGGCTGGTGGTTACGCCCTTCCTGCCGGGCGATTCGCTCTTGTTTGCCGCCGGCGCGGTGGCGGCGCTGGGCGGGATGAATGTGCATATAGCGGCCGCGCTGCTCTTGGCGGCGGCAGTGATTGGCGATGCGGTAAACTTCGCCATCGGCAAGTATTTCGGCGAAAAGCTGTTTGCCAAACCGGATTCGCGCGTGTTCAAACGCGAGTATCTGGATAAAACCCATGCTTTCTACGAAAAATACGGCGGCAAAACGATTATTCTGGCGCGATTCGTGCCGATTGTGCGCACCTTTGCGCCCTTTGTGGCGGGCATGGGCAAAATGCATTACGGCCGCTTTATCCGCTACAATATCATCGGCGCGCTGATGTGGGTGGGGCTGCTCACTTATGCGGGCTACTTCTTCGGCGAGCTGCCGGTGGTGAAAAATAATTTCGGCTTGGTGGTGATCGGCATTATCGTGGTATCCGTGCTGCCGATGGCGGTAGAAATCGCCAAAGCCAAGTGGGGGAAGAAGGCTTAGTCTGCCGCTCCTGCTTCGTTTTCAGGTAGCCTCTTGCTATAGCGGATTAAAATGGCGGCAAGCCAACGCAGTAGCAGTCTTATTGTCATTCACTCTATTTTTAAACGGCTAATCTCTTTACAGGTAGCCTTCACGTTTTCCTATGATTTATCCTTGGCATGAATGCGCTTGGCGGCAGTTGGCTGCCCAATGGGGCAACCGCCCCAACGCTTGGTTGCTCACCGGCCGGCGTGACACCGGCAAAACCGCGTTTGCCCGCCACCTGGCGCAGGCGCTGTTGTGCGAACAGCCGCAGGCCGAACACCAGCCATGCGGCAGCTGCCCTTCGTGCCATCTGTTCGCCCAAGGCAGTCATCCGGACTACTACGAACTCGCACCCGAGCTGCCTGCCGAAGGCGAAAGCGCGCGCAAGCTGCTGCAAATCAAAATCGACGCCGTGCGCGCCGTGCTATCACCGCTACTGAAAAGCTCCGTGCGCGGCGGGCTGCGCGTGGTGCTGGTGCAACCCGCTGAAACCATGAATACCCAAGCCGCCAACGCGCTGCTGAAAATGCTGGAAGAGCCGCCCGCATCGGTGGTATTCCTTTTGGTGACCCACAACAAAGACCGCCTGCTGCCCACCATTAAAAGCCGCTGCCGCCCCTTCCTGCTGCCCGCCCCGAGTGCCGAAGAAGCCTTAGGCTACCTGAAAACGCAAAACACCCCTCAAGCCGAAGCCCTGCTTGCCTTCCACAGCGGCGCCCCGCTGTTTGCAGCCGAGCCGGAGCAAGACACGATGCGCGAAGAGCTGTGCCAACTGCTGGCCAAACCGCGCCTGTTGGCCATGCTGGATTACGCCGCCGCCTTCGACAAGCAAAAATGGCCGCTGGCCGTGTTTCTCGACTGGCTGCACAAATGGCTGGCCGACACCGCGCTCGCCCAACAAAACCTGCCCCCGCTCTACTACCCGCAACACCAAGCCGCCATTTTTCAGGTAGCCTCCCGCACCCGGGGGACAACCTTATTCCAACTGGTACGCACCCTAAACCACCTCAGCCCTTACGGCCGGCATACCTTAAGTGTTAGAATGCAGATTGAAAATTTGCTAACTAACTACCTTGCTTTCTGGCAAAACAAACCGCTTTAAGAAAACAAGCCGTTATTTATTTTGTATAAACGTTACTTACTTAAAACAAGGAAATACCCATGAGCACACCCGCCGACAGCGCCCCCGGCCGCATGATGAGCGTCAGCCTCAAAGACAAACCCATCGCCTACTACAGCTACATGCCGTTTCTGGAGTATGGCGGCATTTTTGTGCCCACCAACGACGAATTCAAAATGGGCGAAGAAGTGCTGTTGGTATTGGAACTGTTTGACAATCCAGAAAAATTCTTCCTGCGCACCCGCGTAGTGTGGATCAACCTCAGCCGTACCACCAACGGCCAGCCGCAAGGCGTAGGCCTCGCTTTCGGCGACGACGAAACCGGCATCAAATGTAAAAACTACATCGAAGACCAACTGCCCGGCCTGGTGCACACCGACCGCGCCACCTACACCATGTAGCCATGCTGATCGATTCGCACTGCCACCTCAACTTCCCCGACCTCGCCCAAAGGCTACCTGAAGTCCTCGCCAACATGGCCGAGGCCGGCGTGGATAAAGCCATCGCCATCAGCGTGAGCCGGCAGAGCTTCGAAGAAGTGCACGCCATCGCCCAAAATCACCCCACCATCTACGCCACAGTCGGCATCCACCCCGACGACCCGGAAGCCGAAGAATTCAGCCTGGAAGAACTGCTGGAACGCGCCGCCCGGCCCAAAGTGGTGGCCATCGGCGAAACCGGCCTGGATTATCATTGGTGCAAAGGCGATTTGGCCTGGCAGCACCAACGCTTCGCCCTGCATATCGAAGCCGCCAACCGCAGCGGCTTGCCGCTTGTCGTCCATACCCGCGATGCCGCCGCCGATACCATGCGCCTGCTGCGCGAACACCAAGCCCACGCCGGTGTTATCCACTGCTTTACCGAAGACGTACACGCCGCCAAACTGGCCTTGGATTTGGGCTTCTACATCTCATTCTCCGGCATCGTCACCTTCAAAAACGCCACCGCCATCCAAGAAGCCGCCCGTTACGTGCCGCTCGACAGGCTGCTGGTGGAAACCGACTCTCCCTACCTAGCACCCGTTCCCAAACGCGGTAAACCCAACGAACCGGCCTATGTGCGCCACACCGCCGCCTTCGTTGCCCAGCTGCGCGGCGACAGCTTGGAAAATATCGCCCAAGCCACCACCGCCAACTGCCTGCGCTTATTCAATTTAGCGGATTAACATCAGTGTGCCGCCTTGGCGTACTGCTTCGATACAACCGGTGCTGAAACTTCAATCCTCCCCCTAGCTACCGCGTTCGAAAGAAATAAGGCTACCTGAAAATTTTCAGGTAGCCTTTTGTGTACAAATCCCCCTATACAGCAAGCCAAATTATAGTGAATTATAGTCAATTAAAATCAAAATAGGACAGTAACGCATCGTCAAATCGGGCGTAATCAGACAATACGGTTCGAAGATACCGCTTAATATTCGCCCACACCTTCTCAATCGGATTGAGTTCAGGTGAATAGGGTGCAAGAGGCAATACCTTATGTCCCAATTTTTCCGCCATTTCCCGTAAGACACCTATACGGTGAAATCGTGCATTATCTAAAATAATCACCGATTTTTGAGTCAATGTGGGCAGTAGGCATTGCTGAAACCACGCTTCAAAAAAGACTCCGGTCATCGTATTTTGATAAACCATCGGAGCAATCAGCCGGTTGCCGACTTGTGCGGACACCAGAGATAAGCGTTGGTATCTTTTTCCACTTATCTGCGCTTTCACTATTTGCCCTTTCAGGCTGCGGGCATAGGGACGGAACAGGTAGCGGTCAAATCCTGTTTCATCCAAATAAACACGTTGGTAGTCGGAAAATTCGGCCAGCTGTGTCAAATAATGCGTTACTTTGGCCGGGTCTTGTTCTTTGTAAGTGGTGGTCTTTTTTTGCGCGTTATCCCTATCTGTTTGAGTGCATAGCAAACGGCGGCTGGCGTACAATCAAAATGTTTGGCGATTTCATGCAGATAGGCATCCTGGTGTTGCCCAACATATTGAGCCAGTTTTTGCCTATCCAATTTGACGGCATTTAGACCGGTAACTTGATGTTTTAGGCTGCCTGTTTGTTTTTTAAGGCGAATCCATAAGTAAAGCGTGTTTCTTGACAAGTGAAACGTTGCTGCGGTTTGGCTGATGTTTTTGCATTGTTCGTAATAGTTTAAAGCTTTGTTCCTTAAGTCCGCAGAGTATGCCATGGTTAGACCTTCAAAGTTGAATATTGTACTATTTTGTTTTTAATTTACTATA
>NZ_LXSQ01000031.1 GCF_001648475.1 Eikenella halliae | reverse complement strand
TGCGGTTTGGCTGATGTTTTTGCATTGTTCGTAATAGTTTAAAGCTTTGTTCCTTAAGTCCGCAGAGTATGCCATGGTTAGACCTTCAAAGTTGAATATTGTACTATTTTGTTTTTAATTTACTATATCTGTACTTGTCTGTGGCTCGCCGCCTTGCCCCATTCTTATTTTAATCCACTATAATTCACTATAGATGCACGGCTTGCTGCAAAACCAAAGGCTACCTGAAAACCGTTTTTCAGGTAGCCTTTTATGAATCGGGGATTTAATCCTTTGCCGGTTCTGCCTTGCGCCGGCCGAAGTAGAGGAAGCCGATCAGGCCGCAGGCGATCATGGGGAGGCTGAGCCACTGGCCCATGGAGAAGTTTAAATAGAGCAGGCCGAGGAATTCGTCGGGCTCGCGGGCGAATTCGGCGATAAAGCGGGCGGTGCCGTAGCCGAGCAGGAACAGGCTCACTACCTGGCCGGTGGGGCGTGGTTTTTTGGAAAACCACCACAGCAGCACAAACAGCAAAATGCCTTCCAGGGCAAATTGGTAGAGCTGGGAGGGATGGCGCGGCAGCATGCCGTATTGCTGGAAAATCGCCCCCCACAGCTGCGGCTGCTCGGTGGCCAGTTTTAAGTCTTCGCTATGTGCTTGGGGAAAGCCCATGGCCCAGAAGGCATCCGGCCGGGTGACGCGCCCCCAGAGCTCGCCATTCACAAAGTTGCCGCCCAGGCGCACGGCGGCAAAGCCTAATGGCGTGAGCGGGGCGATGGAGTCGGCCAGCTTGAGTGGGTTGATTTTATGTTTGTAGGCAAACAGGAGGCCGGCGGTTACCACGCCGAGGAAGCCGCCGTGAAACGACATGCCGCCCTGCCATACTTTGATAATTTCCAGCGGATTGGCGAAATAGTAGGCATGCTGGTAAAACAGCACATAGCCCAGCCGCCCGCCCACAATCACGCCGATGATGCCCCAGGTGAGGAAGTCGTCTAGGGTTTGCGTGGTGAACACGCTGTTGCCTTGGCGGATGCGCCGCCGCCCGAGCCACATAAACAGGGCAAAGCCGACAAGATAGCTGACGGCATACCAGCGGATGGCGAGTGGGCCGAGCTTGAGCATAACGGGATTGAAAGCGGGATGGATCAACATAGGGAAAATGCGGCTAAAACAAAAGGGCGCATTATAGCGCATCTGGCCATTGGCCGATAACGGGCAGGGGCGTAAAGAAAGCGCGGTTTGGGTTGGGTTTTGCCGGGTTGTGTTGCGGTTTTGTTGGGAAGGAGGGGTTTCAGGTAGCCTGGGTGGAGGGGAGAGGTTACCTGAAAAGAGCGATTCAAACCAAGCTGTCTGCCGGAAACACAAGCATCTTGCCGTATGGCATGGCTATGCTGATTTTCAGGTAGCCTGTGCCGGGAAGGCTACCTGAAAGTTGAAACGCGGCTTTAACTCGCGGCGGGGATTGGGTATGATAGCCCGCTTTGAAACTGCCGGCGGAGGCCGTGATGGCTGTATTGAAATTCACCAAAATGCACGGTTTGGGCAATGATTTTATGGTTATCGACGGCATCGGCCAGCATTTTGATCCGGCTGCCGCGCCGATTGCCGAATGGGCAGACCGCCACCGGGGTATTGGTTTCGACCAGCTGTTGCTGGTGGAAGCGCCGCCGCTGCCGGAGGCTGAGTTTGGCTACCGTATTTTCAATGCAGACGGCAGCGAGGTGGAGCAGTGCGGCAACGGTGCACGCTGTTTTGCCCGTTTTGTGCACGAAAAAGGCCTGAGCCGGAACTACCGCATCAAGGTGGCTACGGCCAAAGGGCTGATTGTGTTGAATTTGCAGGAAAACGGCCTGGTTACGGTGGATATGGGCGAGCCGCGTTTGGCGGCGGCGGATATTCCGTTTGTGCCCGCGCCGGGCGAGGCTGCCGATGCCTTGTGGCACGAGATTGGTTTGGATGGCGCAAGCGCGCGTTTTTCCTGTGTGAATATGGGCAATCCGCATGCTGTGCTGGTGGTGGACGATGTGCACTATGCGCCGGTAGCCGAATGGGGCGCGCGCCTGGAGCGGCATCCGCAGTTTCCCGAGCGGGTGAACGTGGGCTTTATGCAGGTGCTGGATGCGCACCATATCCGGCTGCGTGTGTTTGAGCGCGGCACGGGTGAAACCCAGGCCTGCGGCACGGGCGCGTGCGCGGCGGCGGTGGCCGGTATGCGAGCCGGGCTTCTGGCGCGGCAGGGCGCGGTGTGCGTGAGCCTGCCGGGCGGCGATTTGCAGATTGAGTGGGCGGCGGATAATCATGTGTTGATGTCAGGGCCGGCGGCCACGGTGTTTGAAGGGACGGTAACTTACTGATGAACGAAAAGAAAATATTGGCTTATTTGCAGGAGCACCCGGAATTTCTGTTGAACCATGCCGCCGATTTGGGCGTGCGTCCGGCAGAGGGGCGGGTGCAGTCGTTTGCGCAGGCGCAATGGCTGGCGCAGCAGAAAAAGGCGGCCAAAATGGCCGGGCAGTTGGCACAAATCATGCAGGATGCCGATAGCAACCACCAAACGCTGGGCCGGATGCTCGGCTTCGTGCGCCGCTTGCTGGCAGCCAATACGCTGTTGCAGGTGTTGCGTGCGGCGGAGGCAGGCTGGCAGGAAGATTTTTCGCTGCCGTCCGGCCGAGTGTGGCTGTTGGCCGAGCCGCCGAAAAAAGGTGCGGTTTCCGGCGCCTACAGGCTACCTGAAAACCATGCCGCCCATGCCACCTTGTCTGCCCTGGAAGAGCCGCTGTGCGGCAACCGCATCGCGCCTTTGCTGATGAAGGCGCTGCCGCAGGAGGGCAGGGGGCTGGAGAGCTTCCTGCTGCTGCCCTTGCGCGTGAACGGGCAAACCGTGGCGGCGATGGTGGCGGGCGATACGGATGAAACGCGCTTTACGCCGGATTTGCCGCTGGATTGGATGCGCGAGCTGGCTGCCTGCACCGCAGCGGCGCTGGCCAGAGCCGGCGGGTGGCAATGATGGCCTGGCAAAGCCCAACCTTGTGGGCGCTATCGGTGTATATCGCCGTGTTTCTGACTTTGGCGTTCCGGCGGCAGCAGTTTTCCTGGCTGTGGGGCAGCGTGATGCTGTGGCTGGGCTTCGGCATCCTCAGCGCACGGATTATGCCCGGCGTGCTGGGGATTACCCATGTGGCCAACCTCTATCCGGTGTACGGCTATTTTGCGCTGGGCAGCCTGTTTCTGTTTGCTAATGGCTGGCGCTACGATGCGCGGCAGATGGGCTGGCGGCTGGACGGTGGAGGGGTGTTTCTGGCCTATTTCGCCGTGGCCGGCGCGGTGCAGCATATTACGTTTTTGTTTTTGCTCTTGCTGGCGGGCTGGCAGTATCCGCAAGGGATGTCTGCCCCGCTGCTTACCGGCCTTGCCACGCTGTATTTGCTCAAACCGATACTGTGGATCGCCGGGCAGACGCTGCTGATGCTGCTGATGTGGCTGCACCGGCGTTATTTGAGCCGAGACGACGTGCTGCTGTTCAGCTCTTTGCAGTTTCAGGGCGTGTTGCTGATCAGTTTGCTTTTTCAGGTAGCCTGTTTGCTGGCGAGCGAGAAAATCCTACTGATTGCCCTGTTGCGCGCGCTGTGGATGCTGTTTTATGGATAGGAGATGGGGCAAGAATTTGCCAGACTAACTTAATTGGCAGTGTGATGCGAAAAATAAAAACCAGTCTAAGTGATTGCTTAGGCTGGTTTTATTTTGGTGGGTCGTGAGCGGCTCGAACGCTCGACCTACGGATTAAGAGTCCGCTGCTCTACCAACTGAGCTAACGACCCGAATGAAGGTGCGCATTGTAAAAATTGTTTAACGCGCTGTCAAGTATGGATGGGAAGGAGGCTACCTGAAAACTAAGAAACGGTTTTCAGGTAGCCTTTTGCCGCATAGACGAGCCTGCCTACACCACCAGCCAAGCGTTTTTATGCTGATACATCAAATAGTCGGCGATTTTTCCGTCTTCGTATGCCAAGCGGGGTTCTTGATCAGGAGTGCTCGGGATGCGTTCGTCTTGGCGCACGAATTCCAATAAATGGGTTTGGCCGTCTTTTTGCAGCCGCAGGGTGCAGCGGTGCTCGGCGAGGGTGCAATCGGCGATTTCGCAGCCGGTGATCAGGGGAGAGAGTTCGTCCCATTCGGCTCCGTTCAAATTGCCGATCCAACCGCGTGCGGTAGTGTTGCCGTATGGGTAAATTTCTACTGCGCGGCTGTCCAGCAGCGTGCTGTATCCCGCGTGCCATGCGGTGTAAACCAAGTATTCGTTCGTGTCCAGCAGTAGTCCGAAAAAGCCGGGGCCACCCATGCCGTAAGTGCCAAGATGGGTGCAGAAACCAACAATTTTGCGCCCGATGGAGGATTTGGCCGCCAAATGTTCGGGGCGGCCAAACAGCAATATATCGCGCTTGAAGCGCATGAAGCCGTAAACCAGAGAGGCACGGTTGGCCTCGCGGCGCGACAGGCCGACGGCGTAATGCGGCAGCCAGCCTTGCTCGTACCATTGCGGCTCTTCTGCTTTGGGCACCATCATGCAATAGTTTTCCACATTGCCCTGTTGCAGGTCTAAATAGGGGTGGCTTGTCATGTGTTTGATCCTTATGTATTTCCAGGCTACCTGAAAGAAGGCTGGCAATGGGTAGCCGTAGGATGTTTGTATCCGGCACGGCGGTTATGCCCAAATCCCGGGTTCGGGAAAGCCGATTTGCGGCTGGTTTCGTTGCCCCGCCTTGCCGCCCGACATGAAGAAATCATTATTTCGACTATATGCGCTTTCAGGCTACCTGAAAAAAGGCGGGCAACCAATGCCCACCTTTTTGCTGCGGACAGTTTAATTTCGTTGAGGCTGACGCTTTTAGGCAGCCCCAACCGGTTTAGGCGTAATCCCGTTCTTCGCCTTTGCCGTCCACATTCCCGGCGCAGCGGGCGCACAGGGTGGGGTGGGCGGCAACGCTGCCAACGCTGTCCACGTAGTGCCAGCAGCGTTCGCATTTGGCTTCGGTGCTGGGGCGGACTTCGGCGGTGAGCTCATCGCCTTTTTGCAGCTCGATTTTGGAAACGAGCATGGCGAAGCGCAGTTCGCTGCCGAGTGCTTTCAGGTAGCCGTATTGCGGTTCGGGTGCGGTGAGGACGACTTCAGCCTGCAGGGACGAGCCGACGGTTTTGTCGGCGCGCAGCGGCTCGATGGCGGCGTTTACAACGGCGCGGGCTTCGCGGATGTGCGCCCATTTTTCCGTGAGTGCGGCTTCGCCGGCGGCGGGGACGGGCGGAAAGTCGTGCAGGGTGTGGTAGAGCACGCTGTCTTCTTCGCCGCCGCCGATGATGTCCCACGCTTCTTCGGCGGTGAAGCAGAGGATGGGCGACATCAGGAGCACAAGGCTGCGGGTGATGTGGTAGAGCGCGGTTTGCGCGCTGCGGCGGGCGTGGCCGTCTTTTTTGGTGGTGTAGAGGCGGTCTTTCAGGATGTCCAGATAAAACGCGCCGAGGTCTTCGGAGCAGAACTGTACGATGTCCTGCACGGCGAAGTGGAAGGCGTAGCGCGGGTAGTGGCTACCTGAAACTTTTTCCTGTAACTGGCGCGCCAGCACGAGGGCGTAGCGGTCGATTTCCACCATGTCGGCCTGCGGCACGGCGTCTTCAATCGGGTTGAAGTCTTTGAGGTTGGCAAACAGGAAGCTCAGTGTGTTGCGGATGCGGCGGTAGCTTTCGGTTACGCGTTTGAGGATTTCTTTGGAAATCGCCAGTTCGCCGCTGTAGTCGGTGGCGGCCGCCCACAGGCGCAGGATGTCGGCGCCGAATTCGTTATACACCTCCTGCGGGGCAACCACGTTGCCGATGGATTTGGACATTTTGCGCCCGTTCTGGTCAACCACGAAGCCGTGGGTGAGCAGTTGTTTGTAGGGCGCGCGGCCGAGGGTGGCGCAGCCGGTGAGCATGGAGGATTGAAACCAGCCGCGGTGCTGGTCGCTGCCTTCCAAATACAAATCGGCCGGCCAGGCGAGCTCGGGGCGTTGTTTCAGCACGGAGAAGTGGGTGCTGCCTGAATCGAACCATACGTCCATGGTGTCGGGCAGTTTGTCGTATTGTTCGCAGTCTTCGGGCGACAAGAGCTCGGCTTTATCCAGCTCAAACCAAGCGTTGATGCCTTTTTTCTCGATGAGCAGGGCGACTTTTTCCAGCAGCGCGGCGGAGTCGGGGTGCAGTTCGCCGGTTTCTTTGTGGGCGAAGAAGGTCATCGGCGTGCCCCAGAAACGCTGGCGGCTCACGACCCAGTCGGGGCGGCCTTCAATCATGGCTTCGAGGCGGGCGCGACCCCAGGCGGGGAAGAATTCGGTGTCGTCCACGGCTTTCAGGGCTTTGTCGCGCAGGGTTTTGCCGTCTGCGCCGGCTTTGTCCATGCCGATGAACCATTGGCCGGTGGCGCGGTAAATCAGCGGGGTTTTGTGCCGCCAGCAGTGGGCGTAGCTGTGTTCGATTTTGCCGTGGGCGAGCAGGCGGCCGTTTTCTTGCAGCCAGTCGATAATCGGCTGGTTGGCTTCCCACACGGTCATGCCGGCCAGGCGCGGCACTTCGGCGATATAGCGGCCTTGCGCGTTCACGGGGTTGTAGAGCTCGATGCCGTATTTGTTGCAGACGAAATAGTCTTCCAAACCGTGCGCGGGCGCGGTGTGCACGAGGCCGGTACCGGCTTCGGTGGTCACGTGGTCGCCGTTGATTACTGGGATATCTCGACCATCGATAAGCGGATGTTCAGCCAGTATATTTTCTAAATCGGCACCAGTACATTCGGCAAGTATAGGGCTACCTGAAAAGCCATAGCGTTCCAGTGTGGCTTCGGCCAAATCTTTGGCCAGCACCAGTTTGCCGCGCGGGGTGTCGATGAGTTGGTACACGATGTCGGTGCCGGCAGAAACGGCCTGGCTGGCGGGCAGCGTCCACGGCGTGGTGGTCCAAATCACGGCAAAGGCTTCGCCGGAGATTTCAGGCAGCCTGAAAGCCTTGGCCAGCGCGGCGTTGTCTTGGAAGCGGTAGGCAACGTCAATCGCGTGGGAGGTTTTGTCTTTGTATTCCACTTCGGCCTCGGCCAGAGACGAGCCGCAGTCCAAGCAGAACTGCACGGGCTTCGCGCCGCGATACAGGTAGCCTGCTTTGTAAATCTCGCCCAGCGTGCGCACGGTATCGGCTTCGGTTTTGTAATCCATGGTCAGATAGGGGTTTTCCCAATCGCCAATCACGCCCAGGCGGATAAAGTCTTTTTTCTGGCGCAGAATCTGCTCGGCGGCATATTGGCGGCACAGCTCGCGGAACTTGCTGGGCGGCATTTCTTTGCCGTGCAGTTTTTCCACCATCACTTCAATCGGCAGGCCGTGGCAGTCCCAGCCGGGCACATAGGGCGCATCGAAGCCCGCCAGCGTTTTGCTGCGGATGATGATGTCTTTCAGGATTTTATTGACCGCATGACCGATGTGGATGTCGCCGTTGGCATAGGGCGGGCCGTCGTGCAGGATGAATTTGGGGCGGCCGGCCGCGATTTGACGCAGCTTCTGATAACGTTTTTCGTCCTGCCACTGCTTCACCCACGCCGGTTCGCGCTTGGCAAGATTGCCGCGCATGGGGAAGGGGGATTCGTAGAGGTTTACGGTTTGGGAGTAGTCAGTCATGGTGGTCTCGGAGTGGTTTGAGTGCGGCTGTGTGGCGGGCGGTTGCAGCTTGCCTGCCGTGCCGGAATAAGTAAAAAACAAGTCGCCGATTTTATAAGGATTTGGCACAAAAGGCTACCTGAAAGCGGGTTTCAGCCGAGTAATCCGCCATAAAACGGGCAGCAGTGTTTTCAGCCTGCCTCAGGCGGGAGGGGAGGCTACCTGAAAATAGGGGGCGGGGGATGGGTTGGTTTGCGATGGCTGAAGCGCTTCATTTCATGCGGTGATGGCTCGCCGACCTGCCGTATAGTACGTCAACCTAATTCTGCACAGCGTTGGTCCGCCTTGCCGAATTTTTGTGCCGCCTGCGGTTCCCCGCCTTGCGCCGACTTTATTCCAAAATCCGTTCGGCTATTTTGCGCTTAGATTTCAGGTAGCCTCAAATCGCCGATAACAAACCGCCCCAAGCATTTGTTCGGGGCGGTTGGTTTGTGGCCTGGGCAGGCTACCTGAAAACCTAGATCAGCTGTGGTGGGTTTCCACTTGCTGCAGTTGCTGCGGCTCGGGCACGGCGGCCGGGGCGGCGGGGGCAACATCGGCGCGGCGCAGGCCTTTGGGCTGTTCGGGCTCGGGCTGAACGGCAGTGAGCGCTGCGGGATCGGTTTGCACCAATACCAGACCACCCAGGTCGGAGGCCGCAGGTTCGGCTGCGGTTTGTTGCGGCGCGGGTTGTGCCACGGCTGACGCTGCCGTTTCTACAGCTTGGGCTGCGGCAGCAATGGAATCATCGGCAGGAGCAGCTTGAGCTTCGGCAGATGAGGCTTCTACGGCCACAGTTTCCACCACAACGGCTTCTTCCCGTGCTGTTTCCGCAACCGGGCTTGCAACCGCAGCCGGGTTGACAGCTTCGGCAGCTTCGGCGGTGTTTTCTTCGGCAAACACGAAGGTGGGCGCATCGGCTTCATCGGCTACTTCGGGGATGGTAATGACCAGCGGTTTGTTGATGTCGGCTTCATCGGGCTGCGGCATGGGGGCGGGTGCTTCGGTGTGCAAGCCCAATACCACGTCGGCGGCAGATTTTACCAGCTCGGCTTGCAGCGGAATATCCAGATATTGGATGATTTTCTGTGCAGAGGGGATGTTGCGCTGGCGGCCACGGCCTTTGCCGTTGCGTTGGCCGTTTTCTTGGCGGCGGTCACGGCCGGAGCGGCGTTCGTTGCGTTCGCCGCGCTCATTGTTGCGCTCGCTGCGTTCGTTGCCACGCTCTTGGTTTTCTGCAGGGCTGCCGGTGTCATCAGCAACGCGTTCGGGGATATCGGCCGCTTGGCTGGCGACTTGCAGCTTATCGTTTTCAGCCGAGGCTACCTGAACATCGCTGTCTTTGCGTTGGCGGCGGCGTTGGCGCGGATTGGGCTGCTGCTCGGCAGCGGATTTCTCTGCCAGCTGTTGCGGTGTACGGTTGTCCAAGGTTTCGGCATCGTCGGCATTTTGCTGGCGCGGCGGGCGGCTGTTGCCGCTTTGGCCGCGCTGCTGGCTGCGGTTGCGGCGGTTGCGGTTTTGCGGGGCTTTGCCGCGGTTGCCGCCGTTGCGCTCGTTGTTGGCTGCGGGGGCTTCGGCGGGTTTGCTTTCGCCGCCGCCGAACAGTTTGGCAAACCAGGCGCCGATGCCGGCCAGCAAGCCGGGTTCGGCAGGCTGCTGCACCACGGGGGCGGGGCTGCTGTGTTTGATGCCTTTTACGGCGGGCTCGGGTTTCACAGGCTTAGCCTGGCGGCCGATTTCCAAGGTTTGGCTGTCGTCTTCTTCGGGGATTTCGACTTGTTTGTAGCTGGGCTCGGCATCATCGTCCACATCGTCGGGGCGCACGCGGGTGATGTTGTAGTGCGGGTTTTCCAGATGGGTGTTGGGAATCATCAGGATGGATACGTCCAGCCGCTCTTCCAGGCCGAACAGTTCGGCGCGTTTTTCGTTGAGCAGGAAGGTGGCCACGTCCACCGGCACTTGGGCGTGCACTTCTTCGGTGTTGTCCTTCATCGCTTCTTCTTGAATGATGCGCAACACGTGCAGGGCGGTGGATTCGATGCCGCGGATCACGCCGGTACCGGCGCAGCGCGGGCAGGCCACGTGGCTGCTTTCGCCCAGGGAGGGGCGCAGGCGCTGGCGGGAAAGCTCAAGCAGGCCGAAGCGGGAAAGTTTGCCCATCTGCACGCGGGCGCGGTCTTTCCGCAGCGCGTCGCGCAGGGTGTTTTCCACATCGCGCTGATGCTTGGGGTTTTCCATGTCGATGAAGTCGATCACGATCAGGCCGCCCAAGTCGCGCAGGCGCATTTGGCGGGCCACTTCTTCGGCGGCTTCCATATTGGTTTGGAAGGCGGTTTCTTCGATGTCGGCGCCGCGGGTGGAGCGGGCGGAGTTCACGTCTACGGAAACCAGGGCTTCGGTGTGGTCGATTACGATGGCGCCGCCGGAAGGCAGGCTCACGGAGCGCGAGAAGGCGCTTTCGATTTGGTGTTCGATTTGGAAGCGGGAGAAGAGCGGGATGTGGTCGTCGTAGTATTTGAGCTTGCCTACGTTGTGCGGCATCACATAGCTCATGAATTCCTGCACTTGGCCGAACACTTCGCGGTTGTCGATGAGGATTTCGCCGATGTCGGAGCGGTAGTGGTCGCGGATGGCGCGGATGAGCAGGGAGCTCTCCATGAAGAGGAGGTAGGGGTCTTGATGGGCGTTGCCGGCTTCTTCGATGGCGCGCCACAGTTGCAATAGGTAGTTGAAATCCCATTGCAACTCTTCCACGCTGCGGCCGATGCCGGCGGTGCGGGCGATCAGGCTCATGCCGGGCGGCACGTCGAGCTGGCTCATGGCGGCTTTAAGCTCTTGGCGCTCTTCGCCTTCGATACGGCGGGAAATGCCGCCGCCGCGCGGGTTGTTCGGCATGAGCACGAGATAGCGGCCGGCCAGGCTGATGAAGGTGGTGAGCGCGGCACCTTTGTTGCCGCGTTCGTCTTTTTCCACCTGCACGATAACCTGCATGCCTTCCTGCAATACGTCTTGGATGCGGGCGCGGCCGCCGTCGTAGTCTTGGAAGTAGGCGCGGGAAACTTCTTTGAAGGGGAGGAAGCCGTGGCGGTCGGTGCCGTAGTCCACGAAGCAGGCCTCGAGCGAGGGCTCGATGCGGGTGATGATGCCTTTGTAGATATTGCCTTTGCGCTGTTCTTTGCCCAGCGTTTCAATGTCGAGATCGAGCAGGTTTTGCCCGTCTACAATCGCCACACGCAGCTCTTCGGCCTGGGTGGCGTTAAATAACATACGTTTCATGATATTGCTAACCTTTTGGTTGGTTTGCAATTCCGAAGCGCGTAATCAGTTTAGCCGCTTTACTGCCGCTGGGGAAGGCTACCTGAAAACAAAGTTTCAACGAAGTTAAAACCGGCAGCCGTATGCTGTGTGAGCCTGAAGCGCGGTGTGCGGCAAACCGCCGGGGCGGTCGGGCAGCCGGCATCGGGCGCGGGCAGAAAACGGTAAAGAAGGTAGTGAAAGAGCGGGGCGGGCATCGCTGCCGCGCTGGTCGCCGGACGGGCGGCTGATTTGGCAAGCCGCGGCAGGCCGGGTGGCGGTTGCTTGCGGCGGGGTATAGCGGATTGGTTTAAAGCAAGGCTGTGTTGGCTGGTTTTGCCGTACTGCTTGGGTTGCGGCTCGCCGCTTGGCTTTGGTTTAAACTTAATCCGTTATTAATTCGGTGTTGTGGTCTTCTTTAAGCCCGGCAGCGGGTGCGGCGGCGCGCTGGTCGCGTCTTAGGCCGTTTGGGCTGCCGGAGCCGTAAACTCAATTACTATTTCAATCTGCCCGCCAAAATGCGCGGCAGGCAGAGGAAAGCCGTTCGGAATTGTCTTTTTACGATAAAATAAACAGTGAACAATCAACTTGCCAACCCGGCGGCACCCTTTGTTTTTCGCTTCGTTGAAGCTTGGCTTTCAGGTAGCCCAGGCACGGTGTCGGCAGGGAGAGGATTATAGAGAAAATGCCAGCAATTAGCAAAAATTCAGTCAATTATTTGAGCGTGGACGAAGCCGCTGCCGGGCAGCGTTTGGATAACTTTCTCATCCGCCTGCTCAAAGGCGTGCCCAAGAGCCATATCCACCGCATCATCCGGGGCGGCGAAGTGCGCGTGAACAAAAAACGCGCTGCTGCCGACAGCCGTTTGGCCGCGGGCGACGAAGTGCGGGTTCCGCCGATCCGGCTGGCGCAGAAAGCCGGGCAGGCAGGGGCTGCCGTGCCGCCGCGCGAGTTTGACATTGTGTTTGAAGACGAACACCTTTTGGTGGTGGACAAACCTTCCGGCGTGGCCGTGCACGGCGGCAGCGGCGTGAGCTTCGGCGTGATAGAACAGCTGCGCCGCGCCCGGCCGCAGGCGCGTTATTTGGAATTGGTGCACCGGTTGGACAAAGATACCAGCGGATTATTGGTGGTGGCAAAAAAGCGCAGCGCATTGGTGAAGCTGCACGAAGCCTGGCGCAACGATAAGCCGGAAAAAGTATATTTGGCGCTGGGCATGGGCGCGTGGCCGCATGGCGTGCGGCAGGTGAAGCTGCCGCTGTTCAAATACACCGGCGCGGCTGGCGAGAAAATGGTGCGCGTGAGTGAAGAAGGGCAGAGCGCGCACACGCTGTTCCGCGTGCTGGAAAGCTTCGGCGGCGCGCCGCTGCATGCGGTAGGGCTTTCCGCCTTGAGCCTGATGGAAGCCACGCTGCGCACCGGCCGCACCCACCAAATCCGTGTGCACATGCAGTCGCAAAACTGCCCGATTGCCGGCGACGAACGCTACGGCGACTACACCGCCAACCGCCGCCTGAAAAAGCTCGGCCTCAAACGCATGTTCCTGCACGCCCACCGCTTGGAGCTCGAACACCCGGCAAGCGGCGAAACGCTGGTGCTCACCGCGCCGCTGCCGGAAGAGCTGCGTCAGATGCTTGAGAGCTTGCGGCAGGAGTAAGAGGCTACCTGAAAAAGCAAGCTCACGATTCCGGCTCCGTTTTTCAGGTAGCCTGTTTGCCATTTAGCCAAAAAGGAAAGATATGCAGCAAAACGATAAGCAGCCCAAATTCAAAGTAATCCTGCCGGAAGGCTTTTCTTTGGAGCGCCCCAAGCAGGTGATCACCCAGCCCGTCGAGAGCGGCCGTGCCGATTTGGAGGAAATCATCCGGCAGGAAACGGTGTGCCGCCAAGCCGAGGCGGAAGCCGATGAAATCATGATTAACGCCTTGCTGCACGGCGCAGGGCGCAGCTTCAAGTGAGGCTACCTGAAAATTCAGGTAGCCTAAACCCCAAACACATCAAGGAATGCTCATGAAACCCTATCGCGTATTGATTTTCGACTGGGACGGCACCTTAGCCGATTCCACCGCCCAAATCGTGCAGGGCGTGCAAAATTCTTTTTGCCGCTTCGGCTGGCCGCCGCCCGCCGAGGCCGACATTCGCGCCACCATCGGCCTGAGTCTGCGCGAAGCCCTGCGCCGCCTCTGTCCGCAGCTGGATCAACAGCAAACCGAAGCCGCCATCCGCGCCTATCAGCACGAATTCCACCACCACCGCGAGCAAACCGTTTTGTTCCCCGACGCAGGCAATACCCTGCAGCGGCTGCAACAGCACTACTGGCTCGCCGTGGCCACCGGCAAAGGCCGGCGCGGGCTCGATGCCGCCTTGGATGAAACCGACACGCGCAGCCTCTTCCTCGCCACCCGCACCGTTGACGAATGCGCTTCCAAGCCCCAGCCGGAAATGGTGCTCTCCATCTGCGACGAATTGGGCGTGCACCCGGCCGAAGCCCTGGTAATCGGCGACACCACCCACGATTTGCACATGGCGCACAACGCTCAAAGCCCCGCCATCGCCCTCACCACCGGCGCCCACACCCCCGCCCAACTGCAAACCGCCCCGCACCTGGCCATGCTCGACAGCCTGACCAGCTTGGCGGCCTGGCTGGCAGATTAAAGGATAAAGGCTACCTGAAACCTGCTTTCAGGTAGCCTTTGCAGCATGGGCAGGGCTCGAGATGCAGGGCGCACGCTGTTGCATAGTGGATTAACAAAAATCAGGGCAAGGCGAGGCAACGCTGTACTGTTTTTTGTTAATTCACTATATGGAAACCGGGATGGCGGGTGCGCCACACCCTGCCGCCTATAGCTGTAACGGAAAAGGCTACCTGAAAAGTTTTGGCTTCATTGAAGCCGGTGTTTTCAGGTAGCCTTTGCCATTCGGTTCTGCTTGGGCTAGATGGCGTATTCGATCAAATCGCTGTGGCTGAACACGTACACCTGCCGGGGGGCGAGCGGCAGGATTTGGCCGGGGGCGAGGCCGAGGCGGTCGGCTTCGGTGGCGGCGAAGCTGGCCTGCAGGGTTTGGCCGTTGGGGGCTTGTTCGCGCAGGGTGAGGCGGGTGAGGGCGCCGGTGTGGTGCAGGCTTTCGATGGCGGCGCGGAGCATGGGGCGTTCGGGGTCAATTTGCCATTCGTGCGGGCGGATGTAGCCCAGGGCGCTTTGCTCCTGCCAGCGTTTGCCCGGCGGCAGCGGCCAGGCGTAGCCGAGGTAGTGCCACTGCCCGCGTTCGATGCGGCCTTCGAAGGAATCGGTTTCGCCGAGGAATTCGGTTACGAAGGCGTTTTCAGGTAGCCTGTAGAGGGTGTCGGCGCTGCCGGATTGTTCGATGCGGCCGTGGTTCATGACGACGATTTGGTCGGAAATTTCCAGGGCTTCTTCCTGGTCGTGGGTAACGAGGATGCTGGTGATGCCGAGCTCGTGGTGCAGCTGGCGCAGCCAGGTGCGCAGCTCTTTGCGCACTTTGGCGTCCAGCGCGCCGAAGGGCTCGTCGAGCAGCAGCAGTTTGGGCTCTACGGCCAAGGCGCGGGCGAGTGCGATGCGCTGGCGCTGGCCGCCGGAGATTTGGTGGGGGTAGGATTTGGCGAGGTGTTCGAGCTGCACGAGCTTGAGCAGGCCGGCCACTTTTTCGCGGATTCGGGCTTTACTCGGGCGTTGGGCGCGGGGCAGCACGGTGAGGCCGAAGGCGATGTTGTCGGCCACGTTCATGTGTCGGAAGAGGGCGTAGTGTTGGAAGACGAAGCCGACTTTGCGCTCGCGCACGTGCTGGCGGGTTACGTCTTGGCCGTCGAACAGGATTTGGCCGCTGTCGGCGTTTTCCAGCCCGGCGATGATGCGCAGCAGGGTGGTTTTGCCGCAGCCGGAGGGGCCCAGCAGGGAGACGAGCTTGCCGGTGGGCACTTCGAGGCGGATGTTTTGCAGGGCGTGGAAGCTGCCGAAGTGTTTGTTGATGTTTTGGATGGTGATGCTCATTGCTTGCTCCTTGCGGCGGCGGCCAGTTTGCGGTTTTGGATGCGGGTGAGGATGTCTTGCAGCACCAGCGTGGCGATGGCGAGCACGGCCAAGAGGCTGGAGAGGGCGAAGGCGGCGGTGAAGCGGTATTCGTTGTAAAGGATTTCCACCAAAAGCGGGATGGTGTTGGTTTCGCCGCGGATGTGGCCGGACACCACGCTTACCGCGCCGAATTCGCCCATGGCGCGGGCGTTGGTGAGGATGAGGCCGTAGAGCAGCGCCCATTTGATGTTGGGCAGGGTGATGCGCCAAAACATCTGCCAACCGTTCGCGCCCAAAATCAGCGCGGCCTGCTCTTCGCTTTCGCCCTGCGCCTGCATCAGCGGGATGAGCTCGCGGGCTACGAAGGGGAAGGTAACGAACAGGGTGGCGAGGATGATGCCGGGAATGGCGAAGATAATCTGCACGCCCCGCGCCTCCAGCCAGCCGCCCAATGCGGTGTGCGCGCCGAACAGCATCACAAACATCAGCCCGGCCACCACGGGCGACACGGAAAAGGGCAGGTCGAGCAGGGTGGTGAACAGCTGCTTGCCGCGGAAGTCGAAACGGGTGAGCAGCCAGGCTATGGCGATGCCGAGCACCGCGTTGACGGGCACCACGATGGCTGCGGCAATCAGCGTGAGGCGGATGGCGGCGCGGGCTTCGGGGTTGGTGAGCGATTCCAGATAGGTTTGCCAGCCCTCGCGCAGGGCTTCGTAAAACACCGCCGCGAGCGGGATCACTAGCATCAGCAGCAGAAAAGCCAGCGCGGTGCCGATAAGCAGCCATTGCAGCCATCTGGGCTCGGTGATGTTCGGATTGGTTTTCATGCTTTCGCGCCCCCGCGTTTGCCCAGCGCCCACTGGCCGATATTGAGCGCAAACAGGATGAAGAAGGAAATCAGCAGCATAAACAGCGCCACGGCCGATGCGCCCTGCACATCGTATTGCTCCAGCTTGCCGGTGATGATGAGCGGCAGGATTTCCGATTCCATCGGGATATTGCCCGCAATGAAAATCACCGAGCCGAATTCGCCCGTGGCGCGGGCAAACATCATACCCGCCCCGGTGAGCAGCGCGGGCGCGATTTCCGGCAGGATGACGCGGCGGAAGGTGGTGAACCGCCCCGCGCCCAGCGAGGCCGCCGCCTCTTCGTATTCGCCCGACAATTCCTCCAGCACCGGCTGCACCGCGCGCACGATAAACGGCAGGCTCACAAACACCAGCGCAATCCAAATCCCCTTGGGCGTGAAGGCTACCTGAATATCCATTTTGGCAAACCAGCGACCGATCCAGCCGTTGGGCGCGTACAGCGTGGCCAGCGCAATGCCGGTAACCGCCGTGGGCAGCGCGAAGGGCAGGTCTACCAGCGCATTGGCCAAATGCCGCCCCGGAAACTCATAGCGCACCAGCACCCAGGCCACCAGCGTGCCGAACACGATATTGGTGAGCATGGCGAAGAACGACATGCGCAAACTCAGCCACACCGAAGCGAGCACGCGCGGCTCGGACACCGTGTGCCAAAACGCCGCCCACCCCATCTGCGCGGTTTTCACCGCCATCATGGCAAAAGGCAGCACCACCAAAAGCGAGAGGCACAATACGGTAATGCCCAGGCTCAGGTTGAAGCCGGGCAGCACGCTGGGGGTTTTCAATAAACGCATGGGATTCGTGGATTCGGGTTTCAGGTAGCCCGCACTATAAACAAGGCGGCGGGAAAACAGAAAGAACGGTTGGTTGTTTGCAAATGCGGGTGGGTTATATAGGGTAGGGGAGGCTACCTGAAAGTTTGCAGGGCGGGCGGTTGGTCTATTCCGGCCGTTTTCAGGTAGCCTTCTTAGTCTGTGCCTGTTTGCCTTTGCGCCTATGTATAGTGAATTAAAATAAGAATGCTACAGCGTTGGCTCGCCTTGCCGTATTGCTCATACTGTCTGCGGCTTGCCGCCTTGTCCCATTCTTATTTTAATCCACTATATTGGTTGAAAAACGGCTTGTTATAGTTCTTTAGGCCTATATCGGAATAACTATTGCCCGCTAAAAAGCTGTTGCTAGAATTTCGCGCGATTTAAACCTCCTCTTTTGACAGAGGCTACCATTTACACCATTTAAAGGAGAAGATAAATGCGCCGTTTCAGCCAAACCGCCCTCATGCTCGCCCTGGCCTGTGCCGCCCTGTCGGCCCAAGCCAAGGAAATTACCGTTTCCGCCGCCGCCAGCCTGAAAGAGGCGTTCCAGGAAATCAACACCGCCTACGGCCGTGCCCATCCCGACACGCAAATCCGTTTGAACACCGCCGCTTCCGGCGTGTTGCTGCAGCAGCTGGTGCAGGGTGCGCCGGTGGATGTGCTGGCCACCGCCGACCAGGAAACCATGGATAAGGCTGCCGAAGCCAAGGTAATCGCTCCGGCCAGCCGCCGCACCTTCGCCCTGAACGATTTGGTGCTGATTCAGTCGAAAAGCGCCTCCGTGCGCGTGGACACCCTGCAAGATTTGACCAAACCGCAAGTGCAGCGTGTGGCCGTGGGCAACCCCGCCAGCGTGCCGGCCGGCCGCTACACCAAAGCCGCGCTGGAAAAAGCCGGCCTGTGGCAAGCTGTGGAGGGCAAAATGATTTCCACCCAAAACGTGCGCCAGGCGCTGGATTATGTGTCGCGCGGCGAAGTGGACGCGGGCTTTGTGTACCGCACCGATGCCATGCTGATCCGCGACCGAGTGCGCATCGTGCGCGCCGTACCGCTGGAAAAACCGGTGTCCTACGCGATTGCCGTAACCGCTTCCAGCAAAGACGCCGCTGAAGCCGCCCGCTACTTGGATTTCATCCGTTCGCGCGAAGGCAGCCGCATCCTGCAGAAATACGGCTTTAATCCGGCCAGACGCTAAGCCGGAACGGTAGGAAAAGAGGCTACCTGAAAAGTAAAATCATGCTTTCAGGTAGCCTTTGGCATGGCAGCGGGCGGGCATAGTGGATTAACAAAAACCAGTACAGCGTTGCCTTGCCGTACTATCTGTACTGTCTGCGGCTCGTCGCCTTGTCCTGATTTTTGTTAATTCACTATAAAATCCGCCCCTACCAAGTTTCAGGTAGCCCTTAAGGTTGCAAAAGCTGCGCTGTCAGTTGAAATCAGCCTGCTGCCCAAACCCGATTTGCGGTGGTGCGCAAACCGTGTCGCGGTCTCAAGCCGCTGCCCCCTTCTCCGCTAATCATTACGCTATTTCAAAGGAATCCGTGTGTTTCAAGACGTATTGCCCGCGCTGCTGCTCTCGCTGAAAGTCTCCTTTTGGGCGAGCGGGCTGAACCTCGTGCTGGGCGTGGCCGTGGGTTGGCTGCTGGCACGCGGCCGCTTCCCCGGGCGCAACCTGCTAGACGTGGTGTTCACCCTGCCGATGGTGCTGCCACCCACCGTGATGGGCTACTACCTATTGGTGCTGTTCGGGCGAAACGGCACGCTCGGGCAGCTATTGCAGGAGTATTTTGGCATCAGCCTGATTTTCACCTGGCAGGGCGCGGTGTTGGCGGCAACGGCGGTTACCTTCCCGCTGGTGTGCAAGCCGGCGCGGGCGGCGTTTGAAGAAGTCAATCCGCAGCTGGAGCAGGCGGCGCGGGTGCTCGGCTTGGGCGAATGGGCGGTGTTTTTGCGGGTTACGCTGCCTTTGGCCTGGCGCGGCATCTTGGCCGGCCTGCTTCTGGCCTTTGCCCGCGCGCTGGGCGAATTCGGCGCCACGCTGATGATTGCCGGCAGCATCCCCAACCAAACGCAAACCCTCTCCATCGCCGTATATGAAGCCGTGCAGGCCGGCGACGACGCGCTGGCCACCAAACTGGTGCTGCTGATTTCGGCCGTGTGTGTGGCTGTGTTGTGGAGCGTGAACCATCTGGCCAAAGCAAAGGATAAAGCATGAGCGGCACACCGGTTTTCGATTTCGCCTTCCATATGCGCCTTGCCGGCGGCGGGCACACTTTCGAGCTGGATTGCCGTTGCCGAAGCCAGGCCAAACGGCTGGCCATCGTAGGCGAATCCGGCTCGGGCAAAAGCCTTACTTTGCAGCTGCTGGCCGGGCTATTGCGCCCGCAGGCCGGGCATGTGCGTATTGGCGGTACATGCTACGGCGACACTGGAAAGCGGCTGTGGCTGCCGCCGCAACAGCGCCAGGCCGGGCTGCTGTTTCAGGATTACGCCCTGTTCCCACACCTGACCGTGGCGCAAAACATCGCCTTCGGCCTGCGCCACGGCTGGCGCACCCCGCCGCAAAAGCAAGCGGCGCAGTTGGCCGAATTTTGGCTGGACAAAATGCAGCTCACCGCCCTGGCCGCACACTACCCGCATCAAATCTCCGGCGGCCAGCGCCAGCGCACCGCCCTCGCCCGTGCCTGCATCGCCAGCCCGCGCTGGCTGCTCCTGGACGAACCCTTCTCCGCCCTCGACATCGGCCTGCGCAGCCGCATGCGGCAATGGCTGCTGGATTTGCAGCAGGAGCTGGACATCCCCATGCTGCTCATCACCCACGATCCGGAAGACAGTGAAGTCCTCGCGCAGGAAGTGGCGCATATGGAGGTGGGAAAATTGGCGTACGGGGTTTCCGGTTAAGCGCCGTGACAACAATGGCAAAAAGGCTACCTGAAAACCGAAAAATGGTTTCAGGTAGCCTTTAAAATTTCAGGTAGCCTTCGCTGTATAGTGGATTAACAAAAATCAGGACAAGGCGGCGAGCCGCAGACAGTACAGATAGTACGGCAAGGCGAGCCAACGCTGTACTGGTTTTTGTTAATTCACTATACGATAAAGCTATTTGAACAGAAAGAAGCAGTTAAGCCCGATTCGCCGCTTTCATATTGTCAATGAATTTGTCAAACAGATAGCCGACATCTTGCGGGCCGGGGCTGGCTTCGGGGTGGCCTTGGAAGCAGAACACGGGTTTGTCGGTCAGCTCGATGCCTTGCAAGGTGTTGTCGAACAAGGATTTGTGGGTAATCCTTGCGTTGGCGGGCAGGGTGTCGGCATCGACGGCGAAACCGTGGTTTTGGCTGGTGATGACGACTTTACCGCTGTCCAAGTCTTGTACGGGGTGGTTTGCGCCGTGGTGGCTGAAGTGCATTTTCAGGGTTTTTGCGCCGATGGCGAGGCTGATGAGCTGGTGTCCCAAGCAGATGCCGAAGATGGGTTTGCCGCTTGCCATCAGTTTTTGCACGGCTTCGATGGCGTAGGTGCAAGGTTCGGGGTCGCCGGGGCCGTTGGATAGGAACACGCCGTCGGGGTTGAGTGCCAACACGTCTTCCGCGCTGGTTTGGGCGGGGACGACGGTCAGGCGGCAGCCGCGTGCGGCGAGCATACGCAGGATGTTGGTTTTTACGCCGAAATCATAGGCAACGACGTGGAACGGCTGTTCGGCAGGGGTAACGAAACCTTTGCCCAGCGCCCATTCGCCTTCGGTCCATTCGTAGGCTTCTGTGCAGGAAACTTCTTTTGCCAAATCTTTGCCGACCATGCTGCCGAACGCGGCGATGAGTTCTTGCGCTTTTTCAACCGTAGCGTCCGCACCTGTCAGAATTGCGCCGCCTTGTGCGCCTTTTTCACGCAGCAGCGAGGTTAGGCGGCGGGTGTCGATGTCGGCGATGGCGACGGTTTTGTTGCGCACCAAATAGTCGTGCAGGCTTTCGGAGGCGCGGAAGTTGCTGTGCAGCAGCGGCAGGTCGCGGATAATCAAGCCTGCGGCATAAACGCTACGGCTTTCTTCATCTTCGGCGTTGGTGCCGGTGTTGCCGATGTGGGGGTAGGTGAGGGTAACGATTTGTTTGCAGTAGGACGGGTCGGTCAGGATTTCCTGATAGCCGGTCATGGAGGTGTTGAACACGACTTCGCCGGAAGTCGAACCTTCGTAACCGATTGATGTGCCGTGAAATACGCTGCCGTCAGCGAGAACGAGAAGGGCGGGAGTGGTCATGATTGGTGTCCGGATGCGGGGATAAAAAAACACGTTTCGCGGCTTTCTAAGCGGGGCAAAACGTGCTTCGGCGCGGGCAGTGCTGCCTGCCGGAAGCACGTTATTTTAATGGACAACGGGAGGGCGGGGCAAGTTTGAACCGGGCGGTTTCAGGTAGCCTGAACGTTGGCGCAGGCGGCTTATAGTGAATTATAGTCAATTAAAATCAAAATAGGACAGTAACGCATCGTCAAATCGGGCGTAATCAGACAATACGGTTCGAAGATACCGCTTAATATTCGCCCACACCTTCTCAATCGGATTGAGTTCAGGTGAATAGGGTGCAAGAGGCAATACCTTATGTCCCAATTTTTCCGCCATTTCCCGTAAGACACCTATACGGTGAAATCGTGCATTATCTAAAATAATCACCGATTTTTGAGTCAATGTGGGCAGTAGGCATTGCTGAAACCACGCTTCAAAAAAGACTCCGGTCATCGTATTTTGATAAACCATCGGAGCAATCAGCCGGTTGCCGACTTGTGCGGACACCAGAGATAAGCGTTGGTATCTTTTTCCACTTATCTGCGCTTTCACTATTTGCCCTTTCAGGCTGCGGGCATAGGGACGGAACAGGTAGCGGTCAAATCCTGTTTCATCCAAATAAACACGTTGGTAGTCGGAAAATTCGGCCAGCTGTGTCAAATAATGCGTTACTTTGGCCGGGTCTTGTTCTTTGTAAGTGGTGGTCTTTTTTTGCGCGTTATCCCTATCTGTTTGAGTGCATAGCAAACGGCGGCTGGCGTACAATCAAAATGTTTGGCGATTTCATGCAGATAGGCATCCTGGTGTTGCCCAACATATTGAGCCAGTTTTTGCCTATCCAATTTGACGGCATTTAGACCGGTAACTTGATGTTTTAGGCTGCCTGTTTGTTTTTTAAGGCGAATCCATAAGTAAAGCGTGTTTCTTGACAAGTGAAACGTTGCTGCGGTTTGGCTGATGTTTTTGCATTGTTCGTAATAGTTTAAAGCTTTGTTCCTTAAGTCCGCAGAGTATGCCATGGTTAGACCTTCAAAGTTGAATATTGTACTATTTTGTTTTTAATTTACTATA
>NZ_LXSQ01000030.1 GCF_001648475.1 Eikenella halliae | reverse complement strand
CCGGTCATCGTATTTTGATAAACCATCGGAGCAATCAGCCGGTTGCCGACTTGTGCGGACACCAGAGATAAGCGTTGGTATCTTTTTCCACTTATCTGCGCTTTCACTATTTGCCCTTTCAGGCTGCGGGCATAGGGACGGAACAGGTAGCGGTCAAATCCTGTTTCATCCAAATAAACACGTTGGTAGTCGGAAAATTCGGCCAGCTGTGTCAAATAATGCGTTACTTTGGCCGGGTCTTGTTCTTTGTAAGTGGTGGTCTTTTTTTGCGCGTTATCCCTATCTGTTTGAGTGCATAGCAAACGGCGGCTGGCGTACAATCAAAATGTTTGGCGATTTCATGCAGATAGGCATCCTGGTGTTGCCCAACATATTGAGCCAGTTTTTGCCTATCCAATTTGACGGCATTTAGACCGGTAACTTGATGTTTTAGGCTGCCTGTTTGTTTTTTAAGGCGAATCCATAAGTAAAGCGTGTTTCTTGACAAGTGAAACGTTGCTGCGGTTTGGCTGATGTTTTTGCATTGTTCGTAATAGTTTAAAGCTTTGTTCCTTAAGTCCGCAGAGTATGCCATGGCTAGACCTTCAAAGTTGAGTATTGTAGTACTATTTTGTTTTTAATTGACTATATTTGCTGGTTAGGAGACTGCCTTTAAGAGGCTGGCTGAAGCTTTTAGGTAGCCTCTATCCTGCCTTGAAAACGGGTTGGCTTGAACCAGACAGGAAAGGGGGTTATATAAAATGAGGAGAGGCTGGCTGAGTATTAATATTCAACAGGCCTCTCTTCATGGAGAAATCAGCAGCGTTGTGTGCACTTTCGGCTTTTGATTGAAGACCTGATTAAGCGACTATCTGGCATGGTCAAGAATGTCGATAGACACGTGAAACCTGATTTGTTCTTGTTAAAAAGCGGTTAAGCAAAAACAAACGCTGTCCGTGCGTAGAAAGCCATAGAAAAATGTAAACAATGTGACGATTTCGTGCAGCTTATTGCCTGTCATACAACAATTGTTGTGGGGGATAGGTATATTTGTTCGATGTATTATTTTGAACAGCGATCCTGGCATAATTAAAAAATCTATAATTTCTGTATTGACAGAAATTATAGATTTAAATAAAATGTGCTTACTATGAAACTGAATCCAACTACTGAAAAATTTATCCTGCATTGGGGCGAAATGGGCTCCAAGTGGGGTGTGAACCGCAGCGTGGCACAGATTCATGCGCTGTTGTATATCATCGGGCGGCCAATGAATGCCGAAGAAATTTGTGAAACGCTAGGCATAGCTCGCTCTAATGTTTCTAATAGTATTAAGGAATTGCAGGGCTTGTTGTTGGTGCACACCGTGCACATCATGGGTGACAGGCGTGATCATTTTGCCACTTCGGATGATGTATGGATATTGTTTCGCACTATTGTGGAGGTGCGGATGCAGCGTGAAATCGAACCCACTCGGCAGTTTTTGCAAGCCTTAATCGACAGTTCTGAATTTGCGCAGGAAAACGAGGCTGTGCAGCAGAGAATCCGGCAAACCAACGACTTTATCGGTACCCTCACCATCTGGGCAAATGAAATGCTAAAACTTTCCACCGGCACAATGGTGAAGATTTTGAAGCTGGGTGCGGGCATTCAGAAATTTTTCCGTTGAAGCAGTTGGCAGGTGAATAGGCTACCTGAAACATTACTGGATATTTTCAGGTAGCCTTGCGGAGGCTTAAAGTGGATGAAGGTGCATGAAGATTAATGTCAATACTCAATCCGATGATGCTGATCACGGTATAAATGAGCCTTATCCGTTTTGGCAGGTATGGTTGGCTTATGCTTTTCTCGGGCCGATGCTGGGTGCTGCGTTACTCAGCCTGCCAACCCTGTTTCTGCTTTTACTGTTTCCCCTTACTTGGATAATTACATTGTTTGTGGGCGTTCCTCTGGCGGCAGTTTTCGGCTTGTGGTTGGCGTGTGCCCAAGTACGGCGAACGCAATATGGCCTTACCTATGCGGGAGTCGTGGGTGCGGGGTGTACGGTACTGTGGCTGATTTTGATAACCGGTTTGCAGTTATCGTTTGATGAGCAAGGGAAATTTGAATTCCAATCGCTGACCATGCTGCTGTTTTTTGCCGTTTTAGGCGGGTTGTGTGCCGTGCTGTTAGGGCTGCTTTTCTTGCCGCAAGAGCCGGAAGAAATAGAACAAATGGAGCGGCGGGAGCAGCTGAAACGGCGGAGAAAATCCTCAAGCTGGTATTTGGATTAGGGTAGATTCAGAATAGATGCCTTGTTTCAGGTAGCCCTTAAACAGGTTGAGCAGTTTGAATTTTTAAACTCATGCGGATGATTCCGCTTAATTTTTAAACCTATATTTCTTTTTTGACAGAAATTTAGAAAAATTTATGAGTAAACAAGTTTCAGGTAGCCATGCATCATGGCGAAAGTATGCATATGAGGCAGCCTTTGGCAGCTGGCAAATTGATGTTGGCGATGGTGTCTCTTTAGTTTTCGGCAGTAATCATGGGTAACTGCGCTTTTGTAGTACGGTGAGTACGACGGTATTGGACAGAATAATGTGTTTGCAAGGTTTGAAAATGAAGCGGCTTGACGTATTGCGGTTTTCGCTGGGATTTTTGTGGTTGTGGAGCGGGGTGCAGCCTGCTTTGACGGCAGCGGATATGTCTTTAGATTTGCTGGGAAGGGTAGGCATTGCGGCAGAATGGCAAATGGCAGCGTTTTATGCTTCATCGGCTTTAGACGTATTTTTTGGGGTTTTATGTTTCACCAAATTCAGAAATTACCGTTTTATATGGCTGGCACAATTTGCCGTAGTACTGGGCTACAGCGTGATTGTGGCGTGCAGGCTACCTGAAATGTGGCTGCATCCGTTTGCGCCGCTTATTAAGAATGTGCCGATTTTGGCAGTGTTATTTTATTTGTTTGGAAACAATGATTAGGAGTGAATCATGAATACTTATATGGTGGTGAAAACCCTACACATTATTTCGGCCACGCTGATGGTGGGCACGGGCTTCGGCACGGCGTTTTATCTGTTTTGGGCGAACCGTTCCGGCTCGGTGGCGGCGCAGGCGGTGGTGTCGAAATGGGTGATGAAGGCGGATTGGTGGTTCACCACGCCAGCGGTGATTTTCCAGCCGCTCTCGGGTTTGTGGATGCTGCATCATTTAGGCATGCCGCTCACTTGGGACGGGGCGTGGTTGTGGGTGAAGTGGACGCTGGCGCTGTATGCGCTGGCCGGTGCGTGCTGGCTGCCGGTGGTGTGGCTGCAAATCAAGATGGCGCGCCAGGCGGCTGCGGCTTGGCAGGCGGGCGAAAATACGCTGCCGGCCAGCTACAAACGCTATCAATTTTGGTGGGAAATGCTGGGCTATCCGGCCTTCTGCGCCACGGTGGTGCTGTATTTCCTGATGGTGTTGAAGCCGATGTAGGTGTGGGTTTGCCTCTGTGGAGGCGCCCGGCAAGAGATTGTTAAACTGAAAATGGAGAATGATGATGCATACTTTATCTGTGATGCTGCTTTTGGTGATGGTGTCTTTAACGGTGAGCCTGGTGTGCTGGTTGGTTTTAGGTGTGTCTTTACGGCGGGTGCTGGCGTTTTTGTGCAACGACCCGCGCGATGAAGTGAAAGAAATCAGCGGCATATTCTGGCAGCGGCTGTATTTGAGCCTGACGCTGTTCACGCCGCTGCTGTGCGTGTTGCTGTTTGCACCGAACTTCGAGCGCAGTTTGGCGGACAACCTGCTTTACGCCCTGCGCTGGTCCGTGTTCGGCGGTGTGAGCCTGCTGCTGGTACTGGCGCATTTGGTACGCAAACAGATTCAGGTGTTGCAACGCAGCGGTTTTGAAGGCGTGAAGCCCGAAGCAGAGCCCGAAAAGCAGGCTGCACCGCCCCGTTTGCAGGCAGAAAAATATAACGGCTTTGCCCCGCTGGAAGAGTAGCGTATTTTTGGAGAATTTAAGATGCACAAAATTTTTTACGATGCCGAATGCCCCATCTGCGTGCGCGAAATAGAGTTAATCATGCAGGACAGCCGCGCCGGATTTATGGAGGCCGTGCCGATACAGGGCAGCGAAGCCGTGTTGGCGCAATACGGCATCACCACCGAAGCCGCGCTCACCTACCTGCACGTTTTGACGGACGACGGCGTGATGCTGCAAAAAATGGCCGCCGTGCGCAAAATGTACGAAGGCTACCAAGGCTTTGCGCTGGTGAAACTGGCCAATCTGCCGCTGCTGGACAAATTGGCCGACCGGCTTTACCCGTGGTTCACCCGCCACCGTTACCAATTTCCCAAATGGCTGCTGCCGCGCCCCGAATGCGAAGGCGGCGTGTGCCGAATCCCACCGAAAGAAAGGACGAGAAAATGAGAAAATATTGGCTATCTATGCTGCTCCTGCCCCTTGCCGCACAAGCCGTTGCCGAAAGTCCGGAGCTGGCACGCTGCCGCCAAGTGTTTAAAGACAATATGGAAATCATGGTGTTTACCATGCCTTGCCCGCCTGATGCCTCTGCAGGAAACATTCCGCAGCATAAATTTGAAAACCACCTGCGCCAAGTAGCGCGCTGCAACAGCCTGCTGGAAACCCGCTATGCCGCCGATGCCGCACGGGTGCAAGCCGAGCTGAACACCTATGTGGAAGGCCCTGCTGCCGAGGCTCGCGCCTTCAACAGCAACCCGCAGCGCAAACAGGCCTACTGCCGCCGGCAAAACGCTACGGCACGCCGTTTGCTGATGCGGTATTAAAACGCTTTCAGCTAGTCTGAAACAATGGCTACCTGAAGACTTACAAATGAAAGGATACGCATCATGTACACCCAAAAACGGCTGATTGCCATCTCGCTCGCCTTATATGCGGTTTGCCTATTCCTGCCTGCGGTGGGCGGGCACATCGGCCTGTCCATCCTGTATGTCGGCATTGTTTACGGCTGGTTTGCACTAATTGCCGGTTGGGTGGCCGTACTGGCCGTTTATGCCAACGTGTTTTACTGGTGGACGGTAATACACCTGTTGCGCGGCAAAAGGCCGGAAGTGGCGGCGTTGTTAAGCATGGTGTTTGCTTCTTTCACACTGCTGCTGGTGCTGATGCCCGAGCCGGAATATGTCGCCGTGGGCTGGGGCGCGTTGCTGTGGCTGGCTGCCCTGTATCTGATGCAAATGGTTGTGTTTGCTGAGAACACCCCCGAAGCCCTGCGCCAATCCTTCAAAAAATGGGCGAAAACCTGCGCCGCCGTTACCCTTGCCCTGTTTGCCTTCGGCCGCTGGCAATACGCCGCCGCCAATGCCCAGCAGCGCGAACAATACTTTCCCTTCGGCACGGTATTCGCCTTTATGCTGCCGTCGAGCCTGCCCTATATCGCGCCGCCGCAGTCGCTGCCCGAACCGAACAACGGTACAGCCGAATGGCTGGGCGGGCTGGAAATTTCCCAAGACAACAGCCTCATTCTGGTTTCAGGTAGCCTCAAGGAATACACCCCGCCCAAACGCTTTATTTATCAAGGCTACCTGATACAGGAATATTTCCACGAAGACGGCATCCTTTCCATCATCCCCGCCCCCGCGCCCGCCGACTACCGCTACGGCTACCGCCCCGCCAAAGAAGGCGAGCAGGGCGAGCAAATCCAGTTTATCCAAAAAGCAGACGGCCAAATCATGTGGCAGGCGCCCGTGAAAGCCGACGGCTTGGGGCAGTACCCGGAATATGACAAAGAAATCAAACACCTGTGGCAGCCGCCGCTATACACCGAAATCATTGCCGGATTTAAGGCGAACCCAGCACAAACCTTCGCCGAAGCCTGCCCGATCGAGCCTTACCGCGCCCCCTTCAAGCTGCACGAGCCGCTGCAAATCGACGGCAAAATCTATTCCGACAAATACCGCAGCCCCGTGGCAAAGAGCCGCATTTTGTGCAACTCGGAATACATCCTCTGGCTCAACGTCCCCGAATATCAGGACTACAACGGCAGAGTGGATCTTTCCGCCGTGCTCATCCGCCGCAGCGATATGCTGCCGGTGGAGAAATTCAAAACCAGCCGGGAAAAAGGGTGGACAAACTACGACGAACTCAAACAAGCCTCAGAGCAACCGCAAGCCTGGCTGGCCAGCATCGGCCGCATGGAAACCCGCCGCCGGGACGAGAATGGCTACGGCTATGACGATTATGAGCTGGTGGTGCACAGCGGCAACGGGGAGTGGGTGCTGAATTGAGTTTTCAGGTAGCCTTTCGCAGGGCGCGCACCGCTTGCCTGCACGGGAAACCAAGGGCTACCTGAAAATCCGCCTCCTGCCCGCACAAAAGGCTACCTGAAAATTTTTATAGTGGATTAACAAAAACCAGTACAGCGTTGGCTCGCCTTGCCGTAACGTGTGTACTGTCTGCGGCTCGCCACCTTGTCCTGATTTTTGTTAATCCACTATATCTAAAGAAACCAAGGCAAACCAAGGCATGATGAACATCGTCCTCTTCGGCGCAAGCGGCTTTATCGGCCGCCGCGTTGCCCAAATCCTGCGCGCACACGGCCACACGCTGCGCACCCCGAGCCACCGCGAATTCGATTATTTGCAACCGAACGAAGCCGCCGCCCGCGAAATCCTGCGCGGCGCGGATGCCGTGTTTAACTGCATCGGCGTGATGAGCCGCCACACCGACGTGCTGGAAGCCGTGCACCACCGCACGCCAGCACTGTTGGCAAAAATTGCGGCGGAACAAGGCGTGCGGCATTGGGTGCAGCTTTCCGCGTTGGGCGCCGACCCGAAACACGCCGTGAATTTTGTCGGCAGCAAAGGGCGCGGCGACGAGGCCGTATGCCAAATTGGCGCGGCACACGGCATGCGCGTGGCGGTGGCGCGGCCGTCTGTTGTGTACGGGCGCGGCGGCGCGAGCTGCGAATTGTTTATCAAATTGGCGCGGCTGTCCGTTATCGCCCTGCCGGCCGGCGGCAAGTTCATGCTCCAGCCCGTGCACGCAAACGACGTGGCGGACGGCTTGGTGCGCCTGCTGGAAAACGGCGCGCCGCACGGCACCATCATCCCTTTCACCGGCAGCCTGCACACCAGTCTGGCGGGCTATCTTGCTGCCATGCGCACAGGGCTGCACCGCAAACCGCCCTTGCGCGTGCTGCCGATTCCGTTGGCGTTGGTGAAGCCGTTTCTGCCGCTGGCGAACGTGTTGAGCGACGGCATGGTGAGCGCAGGCAGCTTTGCGCTGCTGGAAGAAGGCTCGTGCGCCGACTGCACCGCGTTTGCCGAACTGCTGGAGCGCAAGCCCTTGGGCGTGGGGGAATTTTGGGCGATGGAATAGCGGATACAAACCGCCCATACTGTCTCGCCTTGACGCACTGTTACCGCCTGCGGCTCACTGCCCGGCATGAGGCAATCATTATTTCAGCTATGGCATGAACACGCCGCTGTTTGCCGATAATGAAACCAAAAGGCTACCTGAAAAATGGAAATCCGTTTTCAGGTAGCCTTAAGGGCAGCGCTCATAACCGTGAACGGGAGAACAAAAATGTTTAAAATCCAATCGTATAGTTGCTTATTGTTACTCACCTTATTGCTCAACGCCTGCCAAGAACCCGACCGAGGCCCCGAAAAACGGCCTGCACCCATCGTCCCCACCCACTGGCGCGACGGCACGCCGATTGCCGCCGATTATCCGCGCGACCATTATGGCGTGCCTTATCGTATTGGCAATTTGGGCGGGCAGCCGGTTAATTTGCCGGTTCACAGCATGGAAACGCCGGTGGAATATGAAGATTCGCCCGGTTTCAACTGGCGCAAAGCCGAAAACTACAAACCGCCGGTGCGGACTTATAAAGATATAATTGAGGGCTTCAGCTTTTTTATGAACTACACCGATGGCACGATATACGACAGCTGGCATCCCAACTTCAATAAATGGTATGAGGCAAGAAAAGAACCGGGTACACCTTGGATATTGGTGGCCGTAAAAAGCGGTTCAAGATATCCGAGTAGGAATGTCTACAATACCTATCTAGAAAGAAATTTAACCCAACATGCCAGCTCGCCTCACTATATTCCACTCTATGCCTATGCAAAAACAGGTGAAACCAAATTCGGCTTGGAGGTATATGCCAACCCCGGCATCAACCCGGAAAACGGAATTGCTTGGCGCAATAACCGTGGAGCAGACGATTTGTTTGTTCAACGCAATGCTGCTGGGTATGTTGTCAGCTATATCAAATGTTCCAATAATCCCGTGCCCAAACCGCCATGTGATCACGAGTTTTTAATGTCTGGTAACGATATGAAAGTTGAATTAGAGATGGTGTACGACCGCCAAAACCTGCCGCATTGGCGGGAAATTGAGGCGCAGGCGGAGAAAGCCGTACGCAGCTTTATCGCCCGCCCGCCGTCTGAAGCCGTGCAGCAGAAGTGGCGGGGCGGATAGCGGCGATGAAATGAAAACCGATAATGCGGTATCGAAAGTTAATTTGGCTGGCTATCAGTGGATTAAAGGCTACCTGAAAAATGGAAATCCGTTTTCAGGTAGCCTCTTGGTTTTCAGGTAGCCTTTTATTTATCCGGCTGAGCCGCACAAGCGGCCGTTGAAGCGGCGTTTGGGTTTCCAGAAGGCCCAGCCGCTGCGGGCGCGGATTTCGAGGCTGCCGCCGTGTTCGCCGTCGGTGAGGAGGCGGGCGGCGGGAAGGTGTTTGCGTTGCAGGGCGTGCCACAGGGGGGCGAAGAATTGTTCGTCCCATTGTTGCAGGGTGTGGGCGTAGGCGTGCGGGTCGCCAAGCTCGGCAGCTTGTTGCAGTGCGTCGAGGTAGAGGGCGCTGTGTTCGATTGGTGTTTGGCTTTCGGCGGCGCTAGTTTGCCAATCGGGGAAGCTATTGGGAGCGGGGCGGATTTGCGGGCTGCGGCTGTAGGCGGCCCAGGGGCTGTTGCTGCCGATGAGGGTGGGGGGCTCGGCATGGGTGTCGGGCATTTCGTCCCACAGCCAAAGGGCGTTGATGGGGAGCTTGCCTTCGGCTTGGCGGCGTTGGTTGACAGGGTGCTTGTGCAGCCACATTTGGATTTCGGTTTGGCGTTGCAGCCATTGCCTGCGCTGGGGGCCGACGGCTTGGGGCAGGTCGGCGTGCTGGCCGGCGATGTTGAGAATGCAGGGGGCTTGCCAGGCGGCGGGGCGGGGCAGACGGATGCTCCACAGCTCGGGGGAGAGGGGGGCGAACTGCCAGCCGTCTTCGCCGCAGAAGGCGTTGAGGCCGTGGCACAGCACTTCGGCTTCTTCTGGGCTGATGGCGAGGCCGTTGTTTTGCAGTTGGGCGCTGTGCAGGCCGAGCTGCTGGTGCAGGGGGCTGGCGAAGGCGTAGGGTTCGGCGAAGAGGTGGTTCAGCTGCACGCCGAGGTGGGTGAAACAGAAATCGGCAGGTGCGGCGGGGGCGGCTTGGAAGCGGCCGAAACACAGCAGGCGGTTGAGGGCGGGGGTGTGCAGGCCGGGGAGTTCTTCGGGCTGCGGCCAGTTGAGGTCGGGGAGGAATAGGGTGAACATGGGTGTACGGCGGGTTATTTTTTAATAGGGGAAATTTTTCAGGTAGCCCCAATCGGGATATGGGCTACCTGAAAATCGGGCGCGGCCAAACGGGCTGTGCGGCAGGTTTCGGGCAACCGCTACCTGAAAAATAGCCGGCCTTGCGCAACAGCATTGTGCGATATGGGGTGGTAGGGCTTCAGCCAGCCTTTTAATGCCGGCGGGCTGGGCTGAAGAGGCTACCTGAAAACGAACTTGGCAGGCTGCTGCGAGGCTGAGAGTTTCAGGTAGCCTTTTGCATGGGCATCAATGCACTTGGTAGCGCTGCAATACGGCGCGGATTTGCGGCAGGGCGGCGCGGGCAGCGTCTTCGCCGAGCTTGATGGCGTGGGCTTTTTCATCGAAGCCGCCCACGGCGCCGAGGTGCTGCACTTGCGGTTTGATCACCACGTCGGCCTTGGCCAGCTCGCTGTTCAGCGCGGGCGTGCTCATGATGTTGAGGCTTTGGTCGAGGTAGGAGAAGAAGCCGCTTTGGCTGATGCGGGCGGGCTTGGCGGAAATGTCCACCGCAATCACCACGTTGGCGCCCATCTGGCGGGCGGCGGATACGGGCACGGGGGCGGTGAGGCCGCCGTCCACATAGCGTTTGCCGTTGATTACCGCGGGCTGGAACACGTTGGGGATGCTGGCGGAGGCGCGCACGGCCTGGCCGGTGTTGCCGCTGCGGAATACCACGCTGCGGCCGGTGTCGAATTCGGTGGCCACGGCGGCGAATTTGCGTGGCAGGTTTTGGATGGGGCGGTTGCCCACTTGGCGGTTGATGTAGTTTTGCAGTTTTTCGCCGCGGATAAAGCCGCTGGTGGAAAGGGTTAAATCCACCAAATCAGCGCGTTGCAGGTTTTCTGCTTCACGCTGCAGGCGGGGAGCGTTCATGCCGGAGGCGTAGAGACTACCCACCAGGGCACCTGCGCTGGTGCCGGTAACGATTTTCACGGGGATATTGTTTTCTTCCAGTACCTTAATCACGCCGATATGGGCGAAGCCTTTGGATGCGCCGCCGCCCAGAGCCAGGCCGATAACGGCTTGGGGCTTGCGGGTGGCGGTGAGCGGCTGGCGGGACGGGGTTTGCGAGCCGCTACCGCCGCCGAGGAGGCCGCAGGCGGAAAGGGAGAGGGTGAGCAGGGAGAGGCCGAGGCTGCGGCGCAATAGGCTGTTCATGGGAAGTCCTTTTGAATATGGGAAAACGGGTAGTATTGTAGCGGATTGGGCGGAAGATGGTAATGCAGTGGGCGTTGGGCGGGTGATATATAATTGCATCCTCAGGCTGGCTGAAACTTTAAAGGAGGGCGATATGGGTTCGGAAGTGTTGTGGTCTGCCCGTGCGGCGCGGAAGCCGGATATGCGCGGGTTTTTCGGGGCGGTGGCGGTGCAGGCGCTGTGTTTCGGCGCGGCTTGGTGGTTTGGTCTCAATCCGTATTTTATGGGCGGGCTGTGCGTGTATGCTGTGTTGGGGTGGGTGTGGCGCTGGCGGATAGAATGGCTGGCGCGGCCGCTGGCGGTTCAGTTGAGTGATCGGGCTGTGCGCGTGGTGCGACGGCGGTTTTGGGGCGGGGAACGGGTGGAGAATTACGCGTTGGCAGAATTTTTCGGCGTGGCCAGCTATATAGGCGTCAGCATATTCGGCGGCACGGACGAGCTGCGCACGGTGTTGCTACGTGCGGATTCGGACGAGGCGTTGACGCTGGATTGGCAGCTGGCACGGCGGCAGGGACGGAAGTTTTGCTGGCTGCAACGGCGCGCGCCTGCCGCCGACAGCCCGGAAGCCGCCGCGCTGCGCGCCGAAATTTCGGAGGCAAGCGGTTTGCCGGACTGTGGTTTTGTCGATATGGATGAACTGAAAAAGCAAGAAAAGGCTACCTGAAAACTGCTGTTCTTGGTTTTCAGGTAGCACGTTATTTGAAATTTATCTAATAAAATAAGGAGTAATCATCATGGCCTCAAACGCTTGGCTCTATTGGGCTTTAGCTTCGGCCTTTTTCGCAGCGCTCACGGCGATTTTCGCCAAACTGGGCTTGCAGGGCATCGATTCGGATTTCGCCACCTTTATCCGCACCTTGGTGATCATCGCGGCTTTGGCGGCGTTTTTGAGCTACACCGGCAAATGGCAGGGGGTGGGCGGTTTTTCGGGGCGCAACTGGGCGTTTCTGATTCTTTCCGGCCTGGCCACGGGGGCTTCTTGGCTGGCTTATTTCAAGGCTTTGCAGATGGGCGAGGCTTCCAAGGTGGCTCCGGTGGATAAATTCAGCATCGTGCTGGTGGCGCTGATGGCGGCGGTGTTTCTCAAAGAGCGGCCGGCAGCGCAGGAGTGGCTGGGGATTGCGATGATTGCCGGCGGGGTGCTGGTGTTGGCGTTGAAGCGATAGGGGATTGGGCTGAAGGAAAGGCTACCTGAAAAAATTTCAGGTAGCCTTTTTGGTAGTGGCGTGATGTGTTTCAGTGGTCAGACGCAGGCATCAGTGCAGGCCGGACTGTTTGAGCTGTTCGTAGCCGCCGCGGTTTTGCACGTTGGTGTAGCCCATGCTTTCGAGCACTTGTTTGGCTGCTTCGGCACGGCGGCCGCTGCGGCAGTAGAGGTTGATGGGGGTGTTTTTATTGGGAACGTGGGCGGCAATCTGTTGGCCGATTTGGTCGTGCGGAATGTTTTTGGCGTTTTCCAGATGGCCTGCGGCATATTCCTCGGGCGTGCGCACGTCGATCCACACGGCTTCTTGGCGGGCGGGGGCGTGGCGCGGCCGGCTCTGTTGCTGGGCAGGCTTGCGGCTGTGCTGGCCGTGGGCGGAAGCGGCAACGGGCAGGGCGGCCAACAGGGCGATGGCGGCTAGAGAGAGGGTTTTTTTCATGATGTACCTTTCTTGATGGCGGGGGAGTTTTTCAGGTAGCTTGTTATTCATAAAGGCTACCTGAAAACCGGGTTTAGGCTTCGCGGGCGTCTTCCACGGCTTCGAGGGCGCGCAGGGAGTAGGTGTAGGCGGCACCGGCGTTGAGGGAGATGGCGGTGGCGAGCGCACCGGCCACTTCGCTCTCGGTGGCACCGGCTTTCACAGCGGCTTGGGCATGCACGGAAATGCAGCTTTCGCAGCGGGTGGTAACGGCCACGGCCAGGGCGATGAGTTCGCGGGTTTTGGCGTCCAGCGCTTCGGCTGCGGCGGCGCTTTCGAGGGCGGCGTAGCCGGCCAGCATTTTGGGGTGGTTTTTGCCGAGCTTGGCAAATGATTGTTTAACGTGGGCTGCGTGTTTTTTCCAATCTAAAAACATGGTGTTCTCCTAACAAACAAACTGAAATAAAATTTGAACGGACGGCTTTTGCCGAAACCGTTTGATGGGGCGTATGATGGCATAAGTTTTAGGGCAGGGATTGACTGATCGTCTCATTTTTTTGACTGCGCGCTATGGCCGGAGCAATTATTTTCTGGCATGGCGGTAAGGCAAGACTGCAGGAGGCGGAGTGTTTTGGCGACATGTTCCCGCCGCCGAACAATTTGGGAGAATGGAAATGGATGTGTTGGACAAATTAATTTATCTGGCGCGGCTGCGCGGTCGGATTGATGTGTGCTGCCGGCTGGGCGGCGGGTTTCATTTAGAACACAAAACCGAGCCGGAAACGGCGCGGCTGCATTGGGTGGTGTCGGGCGGCGGCTGGCTGCGGGCGGGCAGCGGGCCGGCGGTGGCGCTGCATGCGGGCGATGCGGTGCTGCTGCCTTACGATACGGCGCACAGCATTGCCGACAGTTTGGAGGGCTTGGCGCAACCGGCAGGCAAGCCGCAGATTCACGAAGGCGGCGTGTTGGCGGTGAAAGACTGCGGCGGCAACCGCTTGCAGCTTTTGTGCGGCCAATACCGCTACACGCGCCATGCGGCACTGTGGCTGGGTATGCCGGAATGCCTGCTGCTGCCGCTGCCGGAAATGCGGCAAACGGCAGCGATGATGCTGGATGAGGCGGAACGGCTGCGTTACGGCAGCGGCACGGTGGTGAATGCGCTTTCGCAGGTGATGCTGGTGGCGGTATTGCGGCGCTACCGGCAGCAGAGCAGCGATCCTTCTTTTTTGTCGCAGCTGGAAGACCCGCGCCTCAGCGGGCTGTTGCAGGCGGTGTTACTCGCGCCGCAGGAGGATTGGTCGATTGCGCGGATGGCGGAAATGGCCAAACTCTCGCGGGCGCAGCTGATGCGTTTGTTTAAATCGGTAATCGGAGAGAGCCCGCACCGCTTTGTGCTGTCGATCCGCCTGCAGCAGGCGGCAGTGCAGCTGGCGGCAAGTGCGGATACGATTTTGCGCATTGCGCTGGAAAATGGCTTTGTTTCGGAATCGCATTTCAACCGCGCGTTTAAGCAGTATTTCGGGCAAACGCCGAAGCAATATCGCGTGCAGCAGCTGGAAGAGGCGGAGAAGACCGTGGTTTGAGTACAGTGTTTTATAGTGAATTAACAAAAATCAGGACAAGGCAGCGAGCCGCAGATAGTACACACGTTACGGCAAGGCGAACCAACGCTGTACTGGTTTAAATTTAATTTACTATAAATGGATGAAGGCTACCTGAAAACATGTGCTGTGTTCGCTGTGTTTTCAGGTAGCCTTTTGCTGCATATGGCGGTATCCGGTTTTACCCGGCCAAGATATAGTGAATTAAAATAAGAATGCTACCGCGTTGGCTCGCCTTGCCGTATTGCTCATACTGTCTGCGGCTCGCCGCCTTGTCCCATTCTTATTTTAATCCACTATAAAAGGCTACCTGAAAAATTCAGTTTCGCAGAAAATTCTCTGCGTTACGTTTTCAGGTAGCCTTTGATTACTCTCTAAGCTATTCTTTGTATTACTGCTTTTCAAACTCTTTCAAAGTGCCGTCCACATTGAAATCGGCAGAGTATTTGGCGCGCGGGGTTTCGATGGTGGAAGTGATCCAACGGCGGGTTTGATTCGGCACCCAAAGTTGGAAGCTGACGAAATCCAGCTGGGTTTCAGTGGCTTCCACTTCCTTGGCTTTCTCGCCCCAGGTTTTGGCAATGGTGGCCACAGTGGCGAATTTGATGTCTTTCAGCGGGGTTACGTTGTCTTTCATGTCGCCGCCGCCGGAGATTTGTACCGGCTGCGGTTCGCTCCACTTGCCGTCTTCATAGGTGTAGTGGTCGATATTATCCGGTTTTTCCGGGTCTTGGATGTCGATTTCAATGCGCGGACGGCTGCTGCCATAGAATTGAACGTTTTGGAATACATTCAATTCCTTGCCGGAGAACTGCGGCAGGGCTTTGAGGGAATCTTCTGCTGCCTGCAAAGCTTGGGCGTTGCTCAGGAAATTATCCATAGAAGCGGCTTCTTGTTGGCTGCCGCTTTCAGCCTGCTGGCTGGCTTCCTGGCTTTGCGAAGCTTGTTGCTGCTGTGCCGGGGCTTGTTCATTCCCACCTTTGCCGCCACAGGCGGAAAGGCCGAGTACGGCGGCCACGCACAACAACCAAAGTGTTTGTTTGGACTTCATAAATCATTCCTTCTTTTAAGGTTGGTTCGGATAAGGCAGCATTGCTACCGGCCGATATTGTAAAGAAAAATGCCGTTTTTTTCAAAACTGTAGCGATGTGCGCTCAAATTCCGGTTTTTACAAACCGCTCTCCGCTCTTATCCACAGCCTGTTTTATTGATTCAGTCGGGATTTAATACTTTCCTACTATTGAAAACAATTCTCATATTAAATATTATGCGAGTATTATTAACAATATTTATCCATTTATTCATATAAATGAAGGGATGAGCATTCCAATTCCTTTATTTGATTACTGATATTTACAGGTTGCTAACAAATGAAGCCACAAGTCTTCCGCCCCAGCGTATTGGTATTGCTGCTCACAACAGCCTTTGCCCACATGCAGGCCGCCGCCGATACTTCTGCCGAGCTCGAAACCATCGAAATCAAAGCCCGCAGCCGCGACCAGCGCGGGGCAGACGACGTGTACCGCAAAAACGTTTCCAGCGTCTACGCCGGCCGCGAATATCTCGAACGTTACCGCACGGATGCCGCCGGCGACGTGTTCAAAGGCTTAAACGGCGTGTACAACATGAACACCCGCAACGCCGGCAGCGCGATTACGCCCAATATCCGCGGCATCAGCGGCAAAGGCCGCATCCCCGTTACCATCGACGGCACGGAGCAGACCGTGGACGTGTGGATGAACAACTACGGCATCGCCGACCGCAACTACGTCGATCCCGCCCTGTTCCGCAGCATCACGGTGGAAAAAGGCCCGGCCATGACGCGCGGCGTGAAATCCGGCGTGGGCGGCGCAGTGGCTATCCGCACCATCGAGCCTGCCGACATCATCCCCGAAGGCAAAAGCTGGGGTGTGGAAGTGAAAACCGAGTTTTCCAACAACACCGCCAAGCCGCTGCAAAATTTAAACGACTATTTGGGCAAAGACTACCGCACACTGCCCGGCAACCCCACGGCAGACGGCGCATCGGGCACGTTAGGCGGCAACGTGCCTTTCGCCGGGCTCAATTTCTACGGCACGGATGCCGACAAACCGCGCCAAAGCAGCCGCTTTGCCGAATTTAAAAACGACCGCAACCTTTTGTTTTCCGCCGCCTTCAAAACCGACCTTTCAGATGGCCTCGTTGCCTACAGCGACCGCCGCAAAGGCACTTATTTCAGCGGCAAACGCGGCGCATCGGGCTACCTGAATAATGCTATCTACGACAGCGAAGACCCGCGCGCCGACCGCTCCGACGCCCTGATTCCCGACATGGCCGACCTCTACCGCCCCGGCGAACAAGTGCCCAATAGCAACGTGGCCAGCCGCAGCCTGCTTGTAAAAAACAACTGGTATCTGCCGCGCGGCCAGCAAATCAACCTGCACTACATGGACACCAAAATCCGCTTCGGCGAGATGAACCCCTTCATCAACAACCTGCTGCTGGGCTTGGGCAGCCAATACAATATGCAGCGCAAGCGTTACGACATCGCCCCCGTGCAAGGCATCGATTCCGACATCCGCAGCCGCACCTACAAACTCGGCTACCAATGGCAGCCCGAAGGCAGCCGCTGGATCGACCTCAAAGCCGACATCTGGCGCGTGCGCACCACCAGCACCCGCCACCAAAGCGGCGGCCCCGACTTGGCCGTGCCGTACGGCGACAACAAATACGATGCCTGGGCGCGCTGCTTCCGCCACAACCTCCAGCCCGACCCCGCACGCGGCATTGCCAGCTGCCAAGAGTTGATAGACGAAGGCTACGACCGCAATACCCCACCCAACGACCCGCCCGTTATCGACGGCGCAAACACCGTATTCTCCGGCGCGGTGCAAACCACCAAAGCCACCCGTACCGGCTTCAACATCAGCAACCGCATGCGCCTGAACGACCGATTCAGCCTCACCCTCTCCGCCCGCCACCAATACGAAAAGCTGGACGAAAGCAGCGAAGTGGCGAAAAACGACCAAGACTTCTTCGGCGTGATGGATGCCGTAACCGCGCTCACCAAGCTCACCGGCCCGCGCTCCGGGCGGCGCAAAGAATGGGGCGCGCAACTGAGTTTCGACTGGCGGCCGACCGAACGCCTGAAAATCGAAGGCGGCATCCGCTACGACCGCTTCTGGGCGTTTGACGACCTGCTCGCCCGCGCCCGCGCCAGCCGCAACCCCGCCTATTCCGTTACCCAAAATGCCGACGGCGGCAACGTCATCAGCGGCATTGCCCTGCCGTATTTGCAACTGATGACGCAGGAAGAAATCGATGCCTACCGCCGCGCCAGAGCCGAAATCGACGCCGACCCGGGCAATTTCGAAACCATCTACCGCAACTTCGAACGGCGCTACGGCTTCTTCCCCGACGAGAGCCTGTCGCGCCACGACCAAAACGGCAACACCGGCTATATCGACGGTAACGGCCAATACCAGGCTTTCGATGAAAGCCGCACCGTGCTCTACCGCCCGGTGCGCCCCAAAATCGTGGAATACGGCAACCGCAAATTCCACGGCCCCGCCTTTGAAAACGGCCTGTTCGACCAGCGAGTAAGCAACCCGCAGGGCAGGCAGGGCAGCTACTACCGCTACCTGCGCGTGAGCCGCAGCGCCCGCTTCGAATATCATCCCAATGACGACAACTATCCGTTTGATTACGGCTATGAAGCCAGCCAATATCAAGAAAACACCAACGACGATAATTCGCCCGACTACCGCACCCGCCGCAACGACCTGGCCAGCACCGACCTGCCCGACGAAGCCCGCCACATCCATACCCCGATAACGGGCGATGCCAACTATCCGCCGGTAAAACGCCTCAACGGCTCGGCCTGGTCGCCCATGCTCGCCCTCAGCTACGATCTCACCGACAACAGCCGCCTGCACCTGCGCTGGGCGCAGATGACGCGCTTCCCCAGCATCTACGAAGCCACCAATATGAGCTTCGGCGCAGTGTATCTGGAAGCCATGCTGCCCTCGTTCGACCTCAAGCCCGAACGCAGCACCAACTGGGAAATCGGCTACAGCTACAACTTCGCCCCGCTGTGGAGCAGGCTGCGCGAAGGCGACGTGCGCCTCACCTATTTTTCCAACACCATCAAAAACGTCATCGACACCGCCGCCAACAAAGACCTCATCCAATACGACCGCAAAATCACCCAAGGCCTCGAACTGCAAAGCCGCCTCGATTTCGGCCGCTTCTTCATGTCGCTCGGCGGCACCTACCGTTTAAAACAACAAACCTGCGACGAAAACCTCTCCTTCGCCTACGATATGTACTACAACAGCGTACCCGCCTGCATCGAAGGCGGCATCGGCGCAACCAGGTTCTACCAATCCATCCAGCCCAAATACTCCATTAATTTAGACTTGGGTGTGCGCCTCCTCGGCGAAAAACTCGAGCTCGGCATCCGCGGCATCCACCACAGCCGCCGCGATAGCAAACAGCACGACCGGCTCATCGAACAAGGCATGGGCCGCCTGCTCAAAACCACCGGTCAAGCCTACCACTGGCGCGCCTCCACCATTTGGGATGCCTACGCCCGCTACCGCATCGGCAACAGGCTCAGCATCAACCTCGGCGTGAACAACCTCACCAACCGCTACTACCTCGACCCCATGAGCAACGTCCCCACCCCCGGCCCGGGCCGCACCGTAACCCTCGGCATCAAAGCCCGGTTTTAAAGATAGAAGCCCGGTTTAAAAGATAGGGGCTACCTGAAAACCCAGCATAAAAGGCTACCTGAAAACCCGTATTTTCGATTTTCAGGTAGCCTCACAAACTTTAGTGGCTGGTTGTCCGTTACTCACGTGGCAATGCAGAAAGGGCTACCTGAAACGCAAGCAATCGGTTCTCAGGTAGCCCATACCGCCTGCTTATTTCGTGTGTAGGGTGCGTGCCACGGGCACGCACGCTGTTATTTGCCATTCCAAACCGCGCATACCGCACAAATCCTACATAGCCTGCAAAGGCTACCTGAAAACCCGGCATAAAAGGCTACCTGAAACCCGTGTTCCCATTTTTCAGGTAGCCTCATAAGCTTCAGCGGCAGGGTGGGCGCTTATTACCCATGTGGCAATGAGGAAAGGGCTACCTGAAACGAATAGATCGGTTTTCAGGTAGCCTTACGGGCTCCGGCGGTAGGGCGGGCAAATCTTTGGCCGCACGGCAAACGAGCAGGCTGCCTGAAAACGCACCGATGATTTTCAGGTAACCTGTATTGCAGATTGGTGTTGCCAGGCCGATAGCTGGCAAACAATGCCAAGCTTCGGCCGCTGATTGACACACGGCATAGCAAAAGGCTACCTGAAAACCGGTTTCAGGTAGCCTTTCCCCTATTTGCTAGAACCACAGACTGATTAAAGCCAAAATAGGCAGCCCGCCTTGCTTGAGCAGGATACTTTTATTTGAGGTGAACGCGCCGTAGGCAGCCACGACGATGCAGTTGAGTAGCAGCAGGGCGGCGGTTTCTTTTGCTTGGGCAGCGAACAGGGCGGAGTAGGCAAGCATGAGGGCGATGCAGCCGTTGTAGATGCCTTGGTTGCACATCAATACGTTGAAGCGCGGCTCGGAGAGTTGCTCTTGGCTGAGCTTGAATACGCGGGCGGTGGCGGGGGAAGTGGTGGCGAAGGTTTCGAGGTATATGATGTAGCCGAACAGGGCGGCAGTGAGTAAAACAAGGATTTGCGAGAAGATAGACATATTTTTTAACTGCGTGTGATGATGTGGTTTCCCTTTAATTTAAATGGATTAAGGTAATATGGAATCGAGCAGCAGGCCGCTGTCGAAAAGTAGGTTGACGGCCAGGGCAAGGCGCACGATGTGCGGCAGTTCGCGTCCGGCGGCAGCGGGGCTGGCGGCGGTTTGCAGGCGGTGCAGGTGGGTGATGGCCAGCGGCAGTGCGCTTAGCCAGAAGAGGACGCTGGGGATTTGAGGGGCGAGGGCGGCATAGCAGACGAGGGCGGCGGCCAGGAGGAGGCGGTGCAGGGTTTTGCTGCGCTCAAAGCCCAGCCGGGTAGCGGGGGTGGTTTTGCCGGATTGGCGGTCGCTTTCGATGTCGCGCATATTGTTGATGTGCAGCACGGCAGCGGCGAGCAGGCCGCAGCCGGCAGCGGGCAGCCAGCCTTCGGGCGGGCAGCTGCCTTGTTGCAGGTAGGCGCTGCCCTGCACGCCGAGCAGGCCGAAGAACAGGAATACGCTGATTTCGCCCAGCCCGTGGTAGCCGTAGGCATGACGGCCGAGGGTGTAGGTGAGGGCGGCGGCGAGGGCGAGGCTGCCTAAGAGCAGGAAGGCGAGCCATTGCTGCGGGTGGTGCAAGCTGAGGGCGATGAGTGTGCTGCCGAGGAGCAGGGCGGCCAATACGCTGGCGGCGAGGAGGCGGCGGATGTGCGGGAGGGAAATTTGGCCGCCGGCGGTGAGGCGTTCGGGTGCATCGGTGGCGCGGTGGCGGTCGGTACCGCGTATGCCGTCGCCGTAGTCGTTGGCGATGTTGGAAACGATTTGCAGGGCCAGCGCGGTGAGCAGGCTGAGCAGGAACACGCTGCCGCGCCAGCTTGCGGGGCTGCCGTGCCAAGCGATGGCGTTGCCGCAGCAGACGGCGGCAATGGCCAGCGGCAGGGTGCGCGGGCGAATGAGTCGGAATAGGGCGTGCATGGCGGGAGTGGTTTGGAGGCTACCTGAAAAATTCAATCGGCAGTTTCAGGTAGCCTGATACGGAAAACGGGCATGATAACCGATTCTGCGCTATCGGGCTGGGGCTTGCGCTTTTGGCTTGTGTTGGGTCAAGCCGGAGGGCGCGCAAATTGTCGGGCAGCTTCAAGCGTTTTCGGCTAGAATACGCAGTTTGGTTTCGGCACGGCTTGCTGCGTTGCCGCCCCTGTTTTAACCTCGCTGAAGCTCCGCTTTTTCAGGTAGCCCGTATCGGCCAAGCCGATGCTTTTACCTGCCATCACGACCGCTTACTTTTTTGCCAGAATATGAACAATATCCGCAATTTCTCCATCATCGCCCATATTGACCACGGTAAATCCACGCTCGCCGACCGCTTCATCCAACACTGTGGCGGCTTGGAAAACCGCGAAATGAGTTCGCAGGTTTTGGACAGCATGGACATCGAAAAAGAGCGCGGTATCACGATTAAGGCGCAAACCGCCGCGCTGAACTATAAAGCCCGCAATGGCGAAACTTATCTTTTGAATCTGATTGATACACCCGGGCACGTCGATTTTTCCTACGAAGTCTCCCGTTCGCTTTCCGCCTGCGAAGGCGCGTTGTTGGTGGTGGACGCATCGCAGGGCGTGGAAGCGCAAACCGTGGCCAACTGCTACACGGCGATTGATTTGGGCGTGGAAGTCGTGCCCGTGCTGAACAAAATCGACCTGCCCGCCGCCGACCCCGACCGCGTGGCGCAGGAAATTGAAGACATCGTCGGCATCGACGCTGTGGGCGCGGTCACCTGCTCGGCTAAGTCCGGGCTGGGCGTGGAAGACGTGCTGGAAGAAATCGTGGCTAAAATCCCCGCCCCCGAAGGCGACGAAAACGCGCCGCTGCAAGCCGTGATTATCGATTCGTGGTTCGACAACTATGTCGGCGTGGTGATGCTGATTCGCGTGAAAAACGGCCGGCTGAAACTGAAAGACAAAGTGCGCTTCATGTCCACCAAAGCCGAAAGCCAAGTGGAGCAGCTTGGCGTGTTTACGCCGAAATCGGTGAACAGACAAGAGCTTAAAGCGGGCGAAGTAGGCTTTTTGATTACCGGCGTGAAAGAGCTCGGCCAAGCCAAAGTAGGCGATACGGTTACTTTGGTCGCCAATCCCGCTTCCGAGCCGCTGCCCGGCTTCAAAGAAGTGCAAAGCCAGGTGTTTGCCGGCCTGTATCCCGTGGAAAGCCACGACTACGAAGCCTTGCGCGATGCGCTGGAAAAACTGCAACTCAACGACGCTTCATTAAAATTTGAGCCGGAAGTGTCTCAAGCGCTCGGTTTCGGCTTCCGCTGCGGCTTCCTCGGCCTCTTGCACTTGGAAATCGTGCAGGAACGCCTGGAGCGCGAGTTCGATATGGATTTGATCACCACCGCGCCTACCGTGGTGTATGAAGTGATTTTGAAAAACGGCGAGCATATCGAAGTGGAAAATCCGTCCAAATTGCCGGATTTGGCCACGGTGGAATCCATTTTGGAGCCGATTATCACCGCCACCATCCTGGTGCCGCAGGAATACGTGGGCAATGTGATGACGCTGTGCAACCAGAAGCGCGGCGTGCAAATCAATATGCAGTATCTCGGCCGCCAGGTGATGCTCACCTATGATTTGCCAATGAACGAAGTGGTGATGGACTTTTTCGACAAGCTCAAATCCACCTCGCGCGGCTATGCCTCGCTGGACTACCATTTCAAAGAGTTCCGTGCCGCCAATTTGGTGAAATTGGACATTATGGTGAATGGCGACAAAGTGGATGCGCTCAGCTTGATTGTGCATCGCCAAAATGCCGTACACCGTGGCCGCGAGCTGGCAGCGAAAATGCGCGAACTGATTCCGCGCCAAATGTTCGACATCGCCGTGCAGGCCGCCATCGGAAGCCAGATTATCGCGCGTGAAAACGTGAAAGCGCTGCGCAAAAACGTATTGGCTAAATGTTATGGCGGCGACATTACTCGTAAGAAAAAATTGCTGGAAAAACAAAAGGCCGGTAAGAAACGCATGAAGCAGGTGGGCAATGTGGAAATTCCGCAGAGCGCGTTTTTGGCGATTTTGCAGGTAGGGGATAAGTAGCCGCATTCAGGCTACCTGAAAAGCGCGGGATGGCTATGGAAACCCACATCCAAGATTTCAAAAACGGCAGTAATTTCTCCTCCCCCCCTTTGGGAGTTGCAGGTGCAAGACGAAAAAAGATGCCGAAGCCAATATTGAAAGCCTTATGGCGGATAAGCGGCTGTTTGTGAAATGGCGGCTTGGTTTTCAGGTAGCCTGAAATCGGGAGTGTGTTTATGGCAAAAATTCGAATTAAGAAACTTCCGCCTGAGCCGCCGGTGAGCCATTATAAGCTGCGCTGGGCGTATTCGTTTTTTGCATTGACCTCGCCGGTATGGATACCGATACTTTTCGGAAACGTGCCAATGTCGAATGAAATGGCAAGAAATGTTGGACATATAGGAATGGTGTTAATGCTTATTTTGCCATTAAGCCCTATATGGGTATGGGATAAGAGGCGAATCCGGATTTATTTGATTATCCTATTTTGTGCCTTACCTTTTCTTGCTATTGGTGCATTTATTTTTGGCTGGTGGGCGACGGTTGTTCATTTTGGACCGTAAATTAAAGAAAGAACCTTTTAATATGTTGCTGTGCAAAGAGTTAATTTTTAGGTTAGATGACCTTGATATAGAGGCTACCTGAAAGCTATCAGTTTAAACAATAAAAGCATTTCAGAAATATATTCAAAATGGAAAACAAAGGTATCGACATTTTAGTCCGCTGCGTGGCCACGCTGGCGGTGTGGACGGCGCACGGTTTGGCTTGGATTATTCTGGCCGTGCTGCATATGGACGGCTGGCAGCCGTGCGCTAGTGCGGCCAAGTTGGCGTTTTATGCGCTGATGGCGGTCAGCCTGCTGGTGTTCACTGTTTTTTGCTGGCGCCCGGCCAAAACTTTGCGCACGCTTTGGGCGCGGCTGCTGATTGCGGTGGTGTTGGTGGCGTGGGTGCTGTTTGTGTGGCTGCTGCCGCATGGTGCGGCAGGCTGTGCGGGCGGATAAGGCACGGGAGTGGCCGGCGCTTCTTCGCGGTTTTTGATTTTCAGGTAGCCTGAAACTGATCGAACTTATTTCAAACGGGAAAATATAAAAGTGGAACAATCCAATACAATCCTTTATGCTGCCATCGCCGCTGTGGTGGCCGGCATCGTGCTGTTTGCCGTGAGCGGTAAAACGCGGCAAGAAAACGGCGAATGGAGCGGCGGCCTGCAATGGGGCTACCTTTTGATGATGGTGGGCTCGTTCGGCCTTTTGGCTAAACTGATGAGCCTCACGGCGGTTTTGCTGCTGCTGGTGCTGTTTACCGGCGCGGTGTGGCTGTGGGCGCGTTCGGCACGCAAACAGCGTATGTGGCAGGCCGACAATGCAGAAGAAGCCGCGCAAGACGACAATCATTTCCGCGATTATATGGGCAGCTTCTTTCCGCTGATTTTGGTGGTGTTCTTGCTGCGCACTTTTGTGGCCGAGCCGTTTCAGATTCCCTCCAGCTCGATGCGGCCGGGGCTGGTGAAGGGCGACTTTGTGCTGGTGAACAAGTTTAGCTACGGCATCCGCGTGCCGGTGTTGAACAATGTGTTGATTCCGGTGGGGCAGGTGCAGCGCGGCGATGTGGTGGTGTTCAATTATCCGGTGGAGCCGGACACCAACTACATCAAGCGCATTGTCGGCCTGCCGGGCGATGTGGTGGAATACCGCGATAAGGTGCTGACGGTAAACGGTAAAACCGAGCAGGATAATTTGGTGGGCAGCTACCAATATCCCGATGATTACAAACCGGAACGGATTTTGGAATCCTCCCGCTTTTCCGCCGATTGGGAAGGCCGCCATTTCGAGGTGTTGAAAAATGAAAACGCGCCCACGGTTTCCATCCCTTACTTGGCCGAATCCGCCGATGATGCTGCCAAAAAAGGCTACCAAAGCGGTTTGCGCGAAAATTGCGAATACGAGGCAGACGGCAGCGGCTTTAAATGCACCGTACCGGCGGGCAAATATTTCGCCATGGGCGACAACCGCGACAGCAGCGCCGATTCGCGCTACTGGGGCTTTGTGGACGATAAGCTGATTGTGGGCAAAGCGTTTTTCGTGTGGATGAACGTGGGCGACAGATCGCGCATCGGCAACACCATCCGCTAACGGAAAAAGCAAACCGGCCAAAACGGCCGGTTTTTTATTGCTTACGGGAGGGAAGGGCTACCTGAAATTCGGTTTATAGTGAATTATAGTGAATTAAAATAAGAATGCTACAGCGTTGGCTTGCCTTGCCGTAACGTGTGAGCTGTCTGCGGCTCGTCGCCTTGTCCTGATTTTTGTTAATCCACTATAAAGAAACCCAAGGATTACTTTATTCCGTTGGCGTTTAAGTTTTCAGGTAGCCTTTCTCTTGCAGCCCAGGCAAAGGTTCGATGCTATTCCGGGTGCATCAGCGCCTGGATTTCAGCCAGGGAAATATCGGGCACGGCGCCGTGGCGGGTAACGTTGAGCGCACCGATGGCGCAGGCGAAGGCCAGGGTGTCTTCGGGGCTGGCGCCGGAGAGCATTTGGAATAAGAAACCGGCAAGGAAACTGTCGCCCGCGCCCACGGAATCGGCCATGCTCACACGGAAACCGTGGTGGGCGAGGATTTTGCCGTGGCGGAAATACACCGCGCCGTGCTGGCCGAGGGTGATGCAGATGTGGGCGGTGTCGGTGTGGCCGGCGAGGTAGCGCAGGTTTTGTTCGAGGCTGTGGTAGGGCGAGCCGAAGGCGGCGGAGAGTTCGTAGAGTTCGTCGTCGTTAAGTTTGATGAGGTCGGCATGGCGCATGAGGCTGAGCACGCGTTCGGGCTCGTAATGCGGCTTGCGCAGATTGACATCGAGCACACGGAAACGGGCGGCAGGCAGGATTTGCTCCAGTGCGGCACGGGATACGGGATCGCGCCCGGAGAGGCTGCCGTACACGAGCACGTCGGATTCGGCCACGCGCGCGAGCGCTGCTTCGGTTGCGCTGATTTTATCCCAAGCGCAGGGATAGACGATGTCGTAGCTGGCGCTGCCGTCGGGTTTGAGCAGCACTTTCACCAGGCTGGTGGCGTGTTCTTCATCGGTTTGCACCAAGTCGGCGGCCACGTTGCACGCGGCAATCTGGCGCAGCAGCTCTTCGCCGTCGGCATCGCGGCCGCGGCGGCTGATGATGCTGCAGTCCGCGCCGAACGAGGCCAGACGCACTAAAACGTTGAGCGGTGCGCCACCGAGGGCTTTGCCGCCGGGGAAGTCGTCCCATAATACTTCGCCGAAGCTGCTGATTTTCATGATTGCTTTCTAAGGTTGGAGGATTGGGGGGAGGCTACCTGAAAAATGGTTGGGATGTTTTCAGGTAGCCTCAAGCGTTTTACTGCTTTGCCTATTGAAGCTGCCGGTCGGCTTTACGGCGCATGCGATTGTTGGCCGGGTCGGCTTGGGCCGGCAGGTGAATAGGGGCAGCACTAGGTGCGGGAATAGGCGGGTTGGTTTCTTTATTTGTTTGCCAAGGGGTAGGTTTGGGGCTCAACATAGCTTTCTTTTGCGACATTATAGTGGATGAGAAAGGTTTGGTTACGGTAGCGCTTGAAGCCGTCGAAGCCGGATACGGTCAGTTGCAGCGGGTAGAAGCCTGCGGTGGGGCGGGCGTGGATTGCAATGCTGAAGTCGGCGGATAGTTTGTACCATTCGCCACGGCATTTTTGGCGTTCGGCGGGAGTGTTGGGTTGGCCAGTATCACGGTTAGTTCTGCAATTGTCTAAAATATAACCGTTGTTTGTCTTGGTTGTGATGCGGCTTTCGCTGACTTTGCCTGAGCCGTTATGGGTAAAGATAAGGATTTCCGAGTTGGCATAACCGTGGCTTAGGTAGGACATAGGCGTCATAAAACCCCAACGCGCTCTGCCGAATTGGCGGAATGACCAATATTTGGCTTCGGGCGCAACGCCATAAGTTCCGATTTCGATATAGGGTTTGGCGGCCAGCAGCTGCCAGCCGCCGCGTACCTGTTTCAGCACAAATATACCGGCCAAGCCAGATTGAACCCGGCCGCCGGTGCTTTCCCCCTTGCCGAAGTCGAATCTGTCGCCGGTATACAGCAGATACATCAGCCTGCCCTGTGCGGTTTGGCGGATTTCACGTTTGGTTTGGCGCATGCAGAATTCGCCGCCGTAGTCGGCGTTGTATCCCAGTTCTGCATCTGATGGGCTGGCTCGGAAGCAGCGGTGTTGCTGCGAGTAGTTCCGGTAGTGGCGTTGTACGATTTGCTCGGGCGTTTGTGCGCGGGGCGTGGCTGACGCGGTGTGCGCGTGGCTGGCGGCGGAGCTAAGGAGCAGGGCAAGGAGGAGTAGTTTCTTCATGATGCGAAGGATTACGCTAATTTGAGAAGGAAAGGGCTTCAGGCAGCCTGACGAAGCAGGGGCTGCCTGAAAATGTCTTGGCGCGGCCAAGGCAGAGTTTCTGCCAAGCTAAAAACCCATTTATCACTTTTCAGGTAGCCTTCATGCGGTTTACACGTTAAACAAGAAGTGCATCACATCGCCATCCTGCACCACGTATTCTTTGCCTTCCACGCGCATTTTGCCGGCTTCCTTGGCTTTGGCTTCGCCGCCGAGCGAGACAAAATCGTCGTAGGAAATGACTTGGGCGCGGATGAAGCCGCGTTCGAAGTCGGTGTGGATGACGCCGGCGGCTTGCGGGGCGGTGTCGCCTTTGTGGATGGTCCAGGCGCGGACTTCTTTGACGCCGGCGGTGAAGTAGGTTTGCAGGCCCAAGAGGTCGTAGCCCGCGCGGATCAGGCGGTTCAGACCGGGTTCTTCCAAGCCCATCTCGGCGAGGAACTCGGCTTTTTCGTCGTCTTCCAATTCGGCGATTTCGCTCTCCATCGCGGCGCAAACGGCGACGACAGGGGCATTTTCTTTTTCAGCCAATTCTTTCAGGCGGTCGAGGTGCGGGTTGTTTTCAAAACCGTCTTCGGCCACGTTGCCGACATACATGGCGGGTTTGGCGGTCAGCAGGAACAGCGGTTTGAGCATGGCGAGCTCTTCCGCTTCTAAGTCGAGCGAGCGCACGGGCTTGCCTTCGTTGAGGTGCGGCAGGATTTTTTTGCACAGTTCCACCAGTTTTTGCGCGTCTTTGTCGCCTGAGCGGGCGCGTTTTTCTTCGCGCACAACGGCTTTTTCCACGCTGGCGAGGTCGGCCAAGGCCAGTTCGGTGCCGATGGTTTCGATATCGGCAATCGGATCGACTTTGCCGGAAACGTGGACGATGTTATCGTCGTCAAAGCAGCGCACGACGTTCACGATGGCGTCGGTTTCGCGGATGTTGGCGAGGAACTGGTTGCCCAAGCCTTCGCCTTTGCTCGCGCCGGCGACCAAGCCTGCGATGTCCACAAATTCCACAATGGCGGGCTGCATTTTTTGCGGATTGACGATTTTCGCCAACTCCGCCATGCGCGGGTCGGGCACTTCGACGATGCCGACATTGGGTTCGATGGTGCAGAAGGGATAGTTCGCCGCTTCGATACCCGATTGGGTCAGCGCGTTAAAGAGGGTGGATTTGCCGACGTTGGGCAGGCCGACGATGCCGCATTTCATGCTCATGAGTGTTCCTTAAAATGCCGTTAGATTAAAATCGGCGGATTTTAACATAGAAGGCTACCTGAAAGCTGCGGTTTGGGTTTTCAGGTAGCCTTTAGGCGATTTGAAGCGGGTTGAAAACGGCGGTGCGGGATGGCAGCCCCGGGAGAAGTACGGCTTCGGTCAGGCAAAATATTGTGCCGCTTCGTTGAAACTGTGTTTTCAGGTAGCCTGCGGGGCAGGGCGGAAATAGGCAGTTTGCCCATAAGGCTGCTATAATGCCGCCCCTGTTTGGCCGGTGCGTTTGCCCGGCCGTATAGCCAAAGCGGTTATTTCTTCACGCAGCTAGGAAGGAGTCAGCGCTTTGGCCTTATGCCGATAACCATACAAAGCCGCACATCACCATGCTTGAACACCTGCCTTATTTCCAGCAACACCTGCCTCGCGATTTGAGCCGCGTTAATGCGGTGATTGAGCGCGCGGTGCAATCGGAAGTGGCGCTGATTTCGCAAATCGGGCGCTACATCATCAGCGCCGGCGGCAAGCGTTTGCGCCCCATCCTCACCATCCTTTCCGGCAAGGTGTTGGGCTACGATGAAGACCCGCTCTACGCGCTGGCGGCGATGGTGGAATTCATCCACACCTCCACCCTGCTGCATGACGATGTGGTGGACGAGAGCGAGCTGCGGCGTGGCCGGAAAACGGCAAACAATATGTTTGGCAACGCTGCTGCCGTGTTGGTGGGCGATTTTCTCTACACCCGCGCCTTCCAGCTGATGGTGTCTTCAGGTAGCCTCAAGATTTTAGATGTGATGGCCGATGCCACCAACATCATTGCCGAGGGCGAAGTGTTGCAGCTGATGAATATCGGCAATACCAACATCACCGAAGTCGAATATGTGCAGGTAATCCAATACAAAACTGCCAAATTGTTTGAAGCCGCCGCACAGGTGGGCGCGATTTTGGCCGGTGCCACGCCCGAGCAGGAAACCGCGCTGAAAGACTACGGACGCCACATCGGCACCGCCTTTCAGATTATCGATGACGTGTTGGATTATTCCGGCAACATCGAAGAAATCGGCAAAAACGTGGGCGACGATTTGGCCGAAGGCAAGCCGACCCTGCCGCTGATTTACCTGATGCAAAATGCCGAGCCGCCGGTGGCCGACGCCGTGCGCCACGCCTTGGAGCACGCCGACCGCAGCTATTTCGAGCAGATTCATGCCCATGTGGTGCAATCCGATGCGCTGGCCTATTGCGTGAGCGAGGCGCGCAAGGCGGTGGACGAGGCTTTATCCTGTCTGGCCGCACTGCCGGATAATGAAGTGTCGCAAGCGATGCGGCAGCTTGCCGAAGAGTCGCTGGCGCGTGTATCATAGCGGCCTTTTTCGGGAATATATAATTGCATCTGAATGTTATCCCGCTGTTTTTGGTGCTGCTGATTTTGCTGGGCGTGCTCAGCAACAACCAATCCATCACTATCTCGGCCACCGTGTTGCTCCTGATGCAGCAAACCGTGCTGGCGCGCTATATCCCGCTGGCCGAACAATACGGCATTCAAGCCGGCATCATTTTGCTCACCATCGGCGTGCTCAGCCCGCTGGTGTCGGGTAGAATCCAGTTTCCCGGTTTGGCCGGTTTGATGAGCTGGAAAATGCTGGCGGCGGTGTTGGCGGGCATATTGGTGGCCTGGCTGGCCGGGCGCGGCGTACCGCTGATGAGCGAGCAGCCAGTGTTGGTAACCGGCCTGCTGCTGGGTACGATTATCGGCGTGGCGTTTTTGGGCGGCATTCCGGTGGGGCCGCTGATTGCCGCGGGGATTTTGTCGCTTATTGCCGGAAAAGTTTGATTGGAAAGTTTGAGTATTTCTCGCCGTAGTTCAATGGATAGAACGTATGCCTCCTAAGCGTAAAATACAGGTTCGATTCCTGTCGGCGGGGCCATGATGAAAAGGCTACCTGAAATTTTCAGGTAGCCTTTTTCTTGTCTGCCGTTTGTAGGAAAGAGGTTAGCCCGTATTGCGCAAGCCTTGTGCCACGCCGTTGATGGTGAGGTGGATCAGGTGGACGAGCTGCGGGTTGCCCGGGTACTGGCGCAGGCGGGCGAGCAGGGCTACCTGAAGCCAGTTGAGCGCGTTCAGGTAGGGAATGCGCAGGGCGAGGGAGCGGGCGAGGCTGCGGTTGTCGGCCAGCAGCTGGTCGTGCCCGGTCAGCTGCAGCAGGGCGCGGCGGCTGCGTTCGAACTCGCCTGCAATGCGCTCAAACATGGCTTGGGCGGCCTGCGGCTGGTCGGCCAGGCCGACGTAGGCGCGGGCGATGTCCAAATCCGCTTTGGCCATCACTTGCTCCATATTGGAGAGCATGGCTTGGAAGAAGGCGCTGTGCCGCACCATATGGTGCAGGCGTTCGAGGTTGGTCGGGTTGTCGCGCAAGAGCTGTTCGACCGCGCTGCCGAAGCCGTACCAGGCAGGCAGCATCAGGCGGTTTTGCGTCCAGGAGAACACCCAGGGAATGGCGCGCAAATCCTGTATCCGCGCCAGGGTTTTGCGGCTGGCGGGGCGGCTGCCGATGTTGAGGCTGGCGATTTCGTTAATCGGGCTGGTTTGCAGGAAATAGCCCACGAAATCGGGATGGGTGATGAGCTCGCGGTAGTAGGCGAAGGCGGCATCGGAGAGCGACTGCATCAGCGCGGCATCGGGCTCTTCGGTGCGGTGCGGCAGCAGGCTGGCTTCCAGCGCGGCGGCCACCAAGGTTTCGAGGTTGCGCTCGGCGTTGTCGGCATCGGCGTATTTGGCGGTGATGACTTCACCCTGCTCGGTGATACGGATTTGCCCGGCCACGCTGCCGGCGGGTTGTGCCAGTACGGCTTCGTAGGAAGGGCCGCCGCCACGCCCCACGCTGCCGCCGCGCCCGTGGAACAGGCGCAGGCGCACTTGGTGTTTGGCAAACAGTTTCACCAAAGCCTGCTCGGCTTGATACAGCACCCATTGGCTGGTTACATAACCGCCGTCTTTATTGCTGTCGGAATAGCCGAGCATAATTTCCTGAATATTGCTGCGGCCGGCGAGCAGGTGGCGGTACCACGGCAGGGAGAAAAGATGATCCATCACGCCGATGCAGTCTTGCAGCGCTTCGATGGTTTCAAACAGCGGCACGATATTGAGCCGGCTTTCAGGTAGCCCTTCGGTGTTTAGGCGCAACAGGCCGGTTTCTTTCATAATCAAGGCCAAGGCCAGCATTTCGCTCACGTTTTCGGCATTGGAGATGATGCTTTGGCGGATGGCTTCCTCGCCGAATTGCGCTTTAATTTCGGCCGCGGCGCGGAAGATGGCCAGCTCGTGTTCGGTATCTTCGCTGTATCGGGCAAACGGGCTGTAGAGCGGGCGCGGGGAAGACAGTTCGCGCAGCAGCACGCGTTCGCGTTCGGTTTCGTTTAGCGCAGCGAAGTCTTCCAAACCGGCAGCGGCAAAGAGCCCGGCCACCACGTCGATATGCTTTTGGGCGTGTTGGCGCAAATCTAGCGGCATCAGATAAAAGCGGAACACGGAAGCGGCACGGATCAGGTCGGCCAGGCGGCCGTCGGCCAGCGGGCGGCCGCCGTTGGCGCACAAGGAAGCGTGTACGGTGTGCAGGTCGGCTAAAAATTCTTCAACCGTATTATACGGTTCGAGCAGGCCGAACCGGCTGCCCAGTCCGCTGCCGAAACGGTGGGCGGTGGCCACGGTGCGGGCGAGGATGTAGGCCAGGGCGCGGCGGTAGGGTTCTTCTTCGCGGGCGCGTTCGGTGTCGGGCGATTTGGCCGACAAAGCCAACACTTCGGGGCTCACGTTTACGCGCCGAACCGACATCGGCAATTCTTCATACAGTTTGTAGAGCTGGCTGCGGTAGAAGCGGAACACGGCGCTGGCCTGTTGGGCGAAAGCGGTGCGCAGGGTGTCGGCGGAAACGAAAGGGTTGCCGTCGCGGTCGCCGCCGATCCAGCCGCCGATGTGCAGCACATTGGGTAGGCGGGTGTGTGGGTAGGCTACCTGAAGAGCGGCCTCCAGCTTGCGGTATACGCCGGGCACGGCGCTGAAGAAGCTGAGCGGGAAATACATGATGCCGTTGCTGATTTCGTCGGCCACCGTGATTTTGAAATGGCGGTTTTCATTGGTTTGCCACAGCGTCCACAGCATGGTTTGCACCTGCTGCTGCAAGCGTTCTTCGTTTTGCCCGGCCTGGTTGGCGCGTTGGTCGAGCAAGTTGCGGATTTGGCGGTGCAGGGTGAGGATGGTTTGGCGCTGCACTTCGGTGGGGTGCGCGGTAAGCACAGCGGCCACTTCGGTGTGGTTCAGCTGCTGCTGCAAGGCTTCAGCGCTCACGCCTTGCTGTTGCAGCAAGGCAAGGGTGTGGCCGAAGGTGGATTTGGCGTTGTCGCGGGTTTGGCTGTGCGCCTGGCGGCGGCGTTGGTGGTGGGCGTCTTCGGCAATATTGAGGATTTGCGCAAACAGGCCGCAGGCGCGGATGAGGTCTTCCAGCTGTTGGTCGTTGAGCTGCGGCAGGCTGCGCGACACCACGTCTTGCGGTGCTTCGCCGCCCAGCAGCGCGGCCACGGCTTCTTGCACGGGGCGGTCGGTTTGCGCGGCCAGCACGGTTTGCAGCGCGCCGGTGAGGAAGGCAACGTCGTCGAAGAGCGGCGCGTCTTTGTAGGGGTGTTGGCCGGAAGGTTCGGGCATCATGGGGTATTCCTTTGCGGATTTTTGAAATAGAAAAGCGTTGGGATGGGAATCTACACCCAATCGGGGGAAAACGGCAAACGCGGGGCGGGGAGGAGACTACCTGAAACTTACCGGAGCCGTACGGCCCGTATTCTGTTTTGCCTGCCTGTTGCTATTTTCAGGTAGCCTCTGCGGGGCGGGAGGAAAATAGGGAAAAGGCTACCTGAAAACCGGATTTCTGTTTTTCAGGTAGCCTTTGTTTGCCGCTGCAAGAGCCTACAGCGCGGCTTCGTCCCGCTCGCCGGTGCGGATGCGCACCACGCCTTCCACCGGCAGGATGAAGATTTTGCCGTCGCCGATTTTGCCGGAGTTGGCCGCCTGCACGATGGCTTCCACCGCCTGCTCGACCATGCTGTCTTCCAGCACGATTTCCAGCCGGATTTTGGGCAGGAAATCCACCGCGTATTCCGCGCCGCGATAGATTTCGGTGTGGCCTTTTTGGCGGCCGAAGCCTTTCACTTCGGTTACGGTCATGCCGTTTACGCCGATATCGGTGAGCGCGTCGCGCACGTCGTCGAGTTTGAACGGTTTGATGATGGCTTCGATTTTTTTCATGGGTTTTGTCCTCGTGTGAACCGGCGGCAAAGCTACCACAAGCCCGCAGCGCTTTCAATCGCCCGTTCCGCCGACAGGACGGGGCAGATTTGGCGTATAATCGCGCCTTTCCCAACCCCTCTCATGCGAGTCTGCCCATGCCTATCCTCTTCCTGCGCGGCGAGCGCGCCCTCTCCGGTTTCCGTGTTGAAAAACTGCTGCAAAAAGCTGCTGCCTTGGGGCTACCTGAAGCCGAAATCCGCAGCGAATATTGGTATTTTGCCGATTGCGCCGAACACTTGAATGCGGCAGATGCGGAAAAGTTGGAAGCCTTGCTGGCGGGGCAAGTGGCATCGGAGTTGCCGCAGTCTTCAGGTAGCCTGCATCTGTTTCTCATCACGCCGCGCATCGGCACGATTTCGCCTTGGGCGTCCAAAGCCACGGAAATTGCGAAAAACTGCGGCTTCACCCCAATCCGGCGCATCGAACGCGGCATGGCAGTGTGGCTTTCAGGTAGCCTTTCCGAAGTGCAGAAACAGCAATGGGCGGCTTTGCTGCACGACCGCATGACCGAATCGGTGCTGCCCGATTTTCAGGCGGCCGCCAAATTGTTCGCCCGCCCCGAAGCGCGAACGTTTGACACGGTGGACGTGCTTTCAGGCGGCCGCGCCGCGCTGGAAAAAGCCAATGCCGTCTTGGGATTGGCGCTTTCGCCCGACGAAATCGATTATCTGCTGGACAATTATCGGGCTTTGAAACGCAATCCGTCTGACGTGGAACTGATGATGTTCGCGCAGGCCAACAGCGAACACTGCCGCCACAAAATCTTCAATGCCGACTTTATCTTAAACGGCGAAAAGCAGCCCAAATCGCTGTTCCGCATGATTCGCGACACGCACGAAGCCGCTCCGGCCGGCACGGTGGTGGCGTATAAGGACAACGCCTCGGTAATCGAAGGCGCGAAAATCGCCCGTTTTTATCCCGATGCGGCGGCCAATCAGGGCTACCGTTTCCACGAAGAAGATACCCATATCCTGATGAAGGTGGAGACGCACAACCACCCCACGGCGATTGCGCCGTTTGCCGGTGCGGCCACGGGCGCGGGCGGTGAAATCCGCGACGAAGGCGCAACCGGGCGCGGCGCTCGCCCCAAGGCCGGCCTCACCGGCTATACGGTTTCCAACCTCAATATCCCCGATTTGAAACAGCCTTGGGAAGGCGGCTACGGCAGGCCCGCCCACACCGCCTCCCCGCTCGACATCATGATTGAAGCCCCCATCGGCGGCGCGGCGTTCAATAATGAATTCGGCCGCCCGAACCTGTTGGGCTATTTCCGCACCTTCGAAGCCGAGTTTGACGGCCAAATGCGCGGCTACCACAAGCCGGTTATGATTGCCGGCGGTTTGGGCAATATCCAGGCGGAACAAACGCATAAACACGAAATTCCCGCAGGCGCGCTGTTGGTGCAGCTCGGCGGGCCGGGCATGCTCATCGGTTTGGGCGGCGGCGCGGCTTCGTCTATGGACACGGGTGCGAACGATGCTTCGCTCGATTTCAACTCCGTGCAGCGCGGCAACCCCGAAATCGAACGGCGTGCGCAAGAAGTGATCGACCGCTGCTGGCAGCTCGGCGCGGCCAACCCGATTATCGCCATTCACGACGTGGGTGCGGGCGGTTTGTCCAACGCCTTCCCCGAATTGGTCAACGATGCCGGGCGCGGTGCGGTATTTAAGCTGCGCGATGTGCCGTTGGAAGAGCACGGGCTGACACCGCTGCAAATCTGGTGCAACGAGGCGCAGGAGCGTTATGTATTGTCGATTCTGGAAAAAGATTTGGATGCTTTCCGCGCCATTTGCGAACGCGAGCGCTGCCCGTTTGCCGTGGTCGGAACGGCTACCGACGACGGGCATTTGCAGGTGTGCGACGATTTGTTTGCCAACAAGCCCGTGGATTTGCCGCTGAACGTATTGCTCGGCAAACCGCCCAAAACCACACGCACCGATAAAACGCAACAGCAGCCTGAAAAACCGTTTTCAGGTAGCCATATCGATTTGAAGGAAGCCGCTTACCGCGTATTGCAACTGCCGGCCGTGGCCGCGAAAAACTTCCTGATTACCATCGGCGACCGCACCGTCGGCGGCTTGACCCACCGCGACCAAATGGTCGGCCGCTGGCAAACCCCCGTGGCCGACTGCGCCGTGACCATCATGGGCTTCGATACGCATCGCGGCGAAGCGATGGCCATGGGCGAAAAACCCGCCGTCGCGCTGTTTGACGCGCCCGCTTCGGGCAGGATGTGTATCGGCGAAGCCATTACCAATATCGCGGCGGTTAATATCGGCAATATCGGCAACATCAAATTCTCTGCCAACTGGATGGCTGCCTGCGGCAATGCGGGCGAAGACGAGAAACTCTACCGCACGGTGGAAGCCGTGTCGCAGATGTGCCGGGAAATCGGCGTGAGCATCCCCGTGGGCAAAGACAGCCTTTCCATGAAGACCGTGTGGCAGGACGGTGCGGAGAAAAAATCCGTGGTGTCGCCGTTGAGCCTGATTGCCACCGCCTTCGCCCCCGTGCAGGACGTACGCAAAACGGTTACGCCCGACATCAAGCCGGTGGCAGACAGCGTGTTGCTGCTGGTGGATTTGGGGCGGGGCAAAGCCCGCATGGGCGGCTCGGCCTTAACGCAGGTATACGGCGAATTGGGCGGTGAAGCACCCGACATCGAAGCAGGCTACCTGAAAAAGTTTTACAACGTGATTCAGCAGCTGGTGCAGGAAGGCAAACTGCTGGCCTACCACGACCGTTCGGATGGCGGTCTGTTTGCCACGCTGGCGGAAATGGCGTTTGCCGGTCGGAGCGGCTTGGAAGCGAATATCGATGAATACGCGCAGGTTCTGTTTAAAGAATGGGAACGCAAACTGCCGAACGCGATTGTGGAAGAAGTGTTGCCGCTTGCCCATCTGACTGCCTTATTCAACGAAGAGCTGGGCGCGGTATTGCAGGTGCGGAAGCAGGATTTTGCCGATGTGATGGCGGCATTCGATAAACAAGGTTTGGGCAGCGCGGTTTACTGCATCGGACAGGCGCATTGCGGCAGCAATTTCACGCTTGTGAATGACGGGGAGACTTTGTTTGACCAACCCCTGGTAGATTTGCAACGCGCTTGGCAGTCCACCTCCCACCAAATCCAACGCCTGCGCGACAATCCCGCCTGCGCCGACAGCGAATTTGCCTTGCTGGCCGACAAAGGACTCAGCCGGCTGTTTGCCGATTTAAGCTTTGATGTGAAACAGGATATTGCCGCGCCGTTTATCAACAGCGGGGCTAAACCCAAAATCGCCATCCTGCGCGAGCAGGGCGTGAACGGCCAAGTGGAAATGGCCGCCGCCTTCACCCGCGCCGGTTTCGATGCCTACGATGTGCATATGTCCGACCTGATGGCAGGCCGCGTGAAGTTGGACACCTTCCAAATGCTGGCCGCCTGCGGCGGGTTCAGCTACGGCGACGTGCTGGGTGCTGGCGAAGGCTGGGCGAAATCTATCCTGTTCCACAGCAAACTGCGCGACCAGTTTGCCGAATTCTTCGCTAGGCCGGACACACTCTCACTCGGCGTGTGCAACGGCTGCCAGATGATGGCCAACCTGGCTGAAATCATCCCCGGCGCGGAGGGCTGGCCGAAGTTCCGCCGCAACGAATCCGAACAGTTTGAAGCCCGCCTGAGCATGGTGCGCGTGCCGCAATCGCCCTCGCTGATTTTGGCCGATATGGTGGGCAGCAGCCTGCCCGTGGTGGTTAGCCACGGCGAAGGCTGCGCCGATTTCACCCACTTGGGGCGAGCTGAAAACCAAGTTTCAGGTAGCCTGAAAACCGCCATGCAATATATCGACGGCCAAGGCAAGCCCACCCAAACCTACCCGCTCAACCCCAACGGCTCGCCCGATGCCATCGCCGCCGTCACCACTGCCGACGGCCGCGTAACCATCATGATGCCGCATCCGGAGCGGGTGTACCGCAGCGCGCAAATGAGCTGGCTGCCGGAAGAATGGCGCGACAGCGAACTGGCCGGCTGGTATCGGATGTTTGCTACAGCACGGAAGGTGCTGGGCTGATGAGTGGGTAGGATAGCGAAGGCTACCTGAAAGAATTTCAGGTAGCCTTCAACGGTTATCAAAACAAGTGTTTTATTGGTTTATTTGATGTTTAATTTTAGGAGGCTTGTGGAACTTATGGGTGCTCAATCTTTATTTGCCCATTTACACGCCCTGCTGGATGCTGCCGATCCGCATATCATCAACCATGCCGAGGACGGGGACGAACGGATTCCTGTTTTCCACCATGCGGCCGCACCGGCCCATGCCGACGATGCGGTCTGTTTGGCCGGCCGGCTCAATGGGGCGGGCGATGACTTGTTGGCGCTGTACCGCCGACACAATGGTTTGCAACTGTTTGCACGGAAAGACGACCCTCAGGCTTGCCTGAGCTTTTTGCCGGTTGCCGACATGGCGGCAGGCAAGGCGGCATTGGCCGACTGGTTGCAAATCGACGAAGACACGCTAGATAAGGACGAATTGGGGCTTTATACTACTGATGAAGGCGCACCGGCTTATTACGGTTTTCCCGATTGGTGGGAAAATGCCGTGGTGTTTGCCTATTTCGGCTACAGCCCCGAATGCCTGCTGATGCCCGCCGATGGTGCGTACCGCGGCAAGATTTTCATTTTCGAGCATGACGGCGGCAACGGCATTTCGCAAATTGCCGATAACCTCAGTGATTTGTTCCGCCAACTGGCTACCGACAGCATCGGTTTTTTGCGCCGTTACTACGGAATGTATTGGTACGATGCTGCCAGCTACCACCCTGACTGATACCGTGCCGGTTTTTCAGGTAGCCTCAATCATGGCGAAAACGGAGATAGGGTATGGAAACCAGGCTGCTGGTGTTAAAACCGGCCAAAATATTCGGCGATCCCAACGGGTTGGCCAACTTCCGCTTTGCCAACGGCCGGGGCTTTCCCGCATCCTACCAGCGCTTTGCCGCGCAATATGGCTGGGGCCGCTCGCTGGGCAACTATCTCGTCCATATCCCCGCCAATCCGCAATATTGCGATTCCTGGCAGCAGGCCAGGGCAGCGGTGAAATCTATCTATATCAATGAGTTAGGCGAATACGAAGGCTTTTTCTCCGAACAGCACCTCCGCCTGATGGCCAGGATGGAATTTTTTGCCAAAAGCGAATCCGGCACTTATCTGTTTTGGGATATCGAAAGCAGGCCGAGCCAAGACGAATTCGATATTTATGCTTTCGATTTCAGGGAAGAGCCCTTCTTAATCGGCCGCTCGCTAGACGAAGTTTGGTTCAACCTCACCCGCGAATCCGCCGCCACCGCCGCCCTGCGTGCCGCGCCGCGTCAGGCCGTGTTTGAAGGATTTGATTCGATTTCATAAGCGGGCAAGCCAGCCCGATATTTTTCAGGTAGCCTCATCATGAATTGGGAAACCCTCACGCAAATCGACCGCCGCCACATTTGGCACCCCTACGCCGCCATGCCCAACACCCAGCCGGTATATGCTGTGGCACGGGCGGAAGGCTGCAGCATCGAGCTGGCCGACGGCAAACGGCTGGTGGACGGCACCTCTTCTTGGTGGGCGGCGCTGCACGGTTACAACCACCCGCGCCTCAACGCCGCGGCCGCAGCACAATTGGCGAAGATGAGCCATGTGATGTTCGGCGGGCTCACCCACGAGCCGGCGGTACGGCTCACGCAGTTGCTGCTGGAATTGCTGCCGCCGGCCCTCAACCAAGTGTTTTATGCCGACAGCGGCTCGGTGGCGGTGGAAGTGGCGATGAAGATGGCGCTGCAATACCAGCATGCCGTGGGGCGGGGAAAACGCTGCCGTTTCGCCACCATCCGCGCCGGTTATCACGGCGACACCTGGCATGCCATGTCGGTATGCGACCCGGAAGAAGGCATGCATGGCCTGTTTTCGAGCAGCCTGCCGGTGCAGTATTTCCTGCCGCAACCGGCCAGCCCGTTCCATGGCGAATGGCAGCCTGAAAGCATCCGCCCGTTGGAAAGCTTGTTGGCAGCAAAACACGATGAATTGGCGGCGCTGATTTTAGAGCCGGTGGTGCAGGGGGCGGGCGGAATGTATTTCTACCACCCCGAATACCTGCGGCAGGCGCGGGCATTGTGCAGCCGATACGGCGTGCTGCTGATTTTTGACGAAATCGCCACCGGCTTCGGCCGCAGCGGCGAAATGTTTGCCTTGGAGCATGCCGGCGTGGTGCCGGACATTATCTTGCTGGGCAAGGGGCTCACCGGCGGTTATCTCACCTTGTCGGCGGCGGTGTGCACCGAGGAAATTTCCGCGGCCATCAGCCGGGGCCAAGCGGGTGCGTTTATGCACGGCCCCACCTTCATGGCCAACCCGCTGGCCTGCGCGGTGGCGGCCGAGAGCGTGGCGATGCTGCGGGAAAGCCCGTGGCGGCAGCGGGTGGCCAATATCGAGCAAACGCTGCGGCGTAAGCTGGCTGCGGCGGCGCAATGGCGTTGCGTGCGCGAAGTGCGGGCGCTTGGCGCGATTGGTGTGTTGGAGATGGCGCAGCCGGTCAATATGGCTTCCCTGCAGCCGCGGCTGGTGGAAAAGGGCGTGTGGGTGCGGCCGTTCGGGCGGCTGGTGTATCTGATGCCGCCGTTTGTGATCAGCCAGCAGGAATTGGATTTCTTGGCCGAACAGACCTTGGCGGCAGTGGCGGAGGAATACGGCGAAGCATGGCCGCAGTCCGAATAATGGGACACGCGCTGAAGGCTACCTGAAATTTTCAGGTATAGTGGATTAACAAAAACCAGGACAAGGCGGCGAGCCGCAGACAGTACAAATAGTACGGCAAGGCGAGCCAACGCTGTACTGGTTTAAATTTAATTCACTATAGCCTGTTTGCAGAGAGGAGAACAGTATGCAGAAACCAGTTTATTTTGTGAGCGGCATCGACACCGGCATCGGCAAAAGCATCGCCACCGGCCTGTATGCCAAAGAGCTGGCCGCCGCCGGCCACCGTGTGATTACCCAAAAAATCGTGCAAACCGGCTGCCAAGGCATCGCCGAAGACATCCAAACCCACCGCCGCCTGCAAGGCATCGGGCTCACCGAGCACGACCGCAACGGCAGCACCTGCCCTTATGTGTTTGCCTATCCCTGCTCGCCGCACTTGGCTGCCGAGCAGGAACAGCGCCCGATTTCCCTGGAAGTGATTGATAAAGCCACCCAAACCCTGCTGCAAAGCTACGACACCGTGCTGCTCGAAGGGGCGGGCGGGTTGATGGTGCCGCTAAACCGCGAGCAAACCCTGCTCGACTTTGCCGCCGAACGCGGCTACCCGCTGGTGTTGGTTACGTCCGGCCGCCTGGGCAGCATCAACCACACCCTGCTCAGCCTGGCCGCCGCCCGCCATGCCGGCCTGCCGGTGCACCGGCTGGTGTACAACCGCTATCCCGCTGCCGACCCCGTCATCGGCGCGGAAACCGAACGCTATTTGCGCGATTACCTGCAGCGGCATTTCCCCGAGGCGGAGTGGGCGGTGTTGGCAGAGGCTACCTGAAAACCGAGTGCAGCATTTTTTCAGGTAGCCTTGCACACAGCTTTAGCCCGAACCCCCACATATCCGCTATAATCCGCATTTCCGTTTACCCCTCTCCCCAAACCGAATCATGGGACAAAAAATCCAAGCCGTAAAAGGCATGAACGACCTCTTGCCGGTGGAGCAGAAAGATTTCAAGCTCACCGCCGCCTTCTGGCAGGCCTTTGAAAACCGCATCGGCCAATGGGCGCACCGCTTCGGCTACCGCCAAATCCGTACCCCGATCGTGGAGCAAACCGGCCTTTTCGTGCGCTCCATCGGCGAAGACACCGATGTGGTGGGCAAAGAAATGTATACCTTTGCCGACTCCAACGACACCCTCAGCCTCAGCCTGCGCCCCGAAGGCACCGCCTCCTGCCTGCGCGCCGTGGTGGAGCACAATCTGCTGTACAACGGCGGCCAGAAGCTGTGGTATATGGGCCCCATGTTCCGCCGCGAACGCCCGCAGAAAGGGCGCTACCGCCAATTTCATCAAGTGGGCGTGGAAGCGCTGGGCTTTGAAGGCCCCGATATCGACGCCGAAATCATCGCCATGTGCGCCGATTTGTGGCGCGAGCTCGGCATCAGCCAATATCTGACTTTGGAAATCAACAGCCTGGGCAACCGCGAAGAACGCGCCGCCCACCGCGCCGCCTTGGTAGGCTACCTGAAACAGCACGAAGCCGCGCTGGATGAAGACAGCCGCCGCCGTATGTACACCAATCCGTTGCGCGTGCTGGACAGCAAAAACCCCGATTTGCAGGAAATTTGCAACGGCGCCCCGCGCCTGGCCGATTACCTCGGCGAAGCCTCCCGCGCCCACTACGCCGGTTTCAAAGCCCTGCTCGACGGTTTGGGCATTGCCTATGTGGAAAACCACCGGCTCGTGCGCGGGTTGGACTACTACAACCAAACCGTGTTTGAATGGACCACCGACAAACTCGGCGCCCAAGCCACCGTGTGCGGCGGTGGCCGCTACGACGGCCTGATTGAAGAACTCGGCGGCAAACCCGCCCCCTCCATCGGCTTTGCCATGGGCGTGGAGCGGCTGCTGCTGCTGGTGCACGAATACGGCAATCTGCAAGCCGATGCCGCACCCGATATTTACGTGATACACCAAGGCGGCGATACCCTGCTGCCCAGCATGCAATATGCCGCCGCCGCCCGCGCTGCCGGTTTCAGCGTGCTGCAGCATTCCGGCAGCCAGAAACTGGCCGCCCAAATGAAAAAAGCCGACGCCTCCGGCGCCAAAGTGGCGCTGATCGTGGGCGAAGGCGAGCTGGCCGAAGGCAAAGCCAGCCTCAAAGATATGCAGCAAGGGCGCGGCCAAGTGAGCGTGCCTGCTGCCGATTTGCTTCAACAATTAAACGAATGGATACGCTAAATGGCTGTTTATGATTTAAAAGACCAAGAAGAAATTGAAAACTTCAAATATTTCTGGCGCAGCTGGGGGCGTTGGCTGTTTGCCCTGCTCGTGGTGGCCGCCATCGGCTACTTCGGCTGGGTGATGTACAGCAGCCACCAGCGCAGCGTGAACAACGAAGCCGTGGCCGTGTTCGACCAGTGGGCGGAAAACCAGCAGGCCAACAAGCCCGCCGAAGCCGCCAAACTGCTCACCCAACTGCAAAGCCAATATCCGACCAGCATCTCCGCCGCCCAAGCCACCCTGATGCAGGCTGGTGCCGCCTTCGATCAAGGTAAATACGACGAAGCCATCGGCCACCTGAACTGGGTACTCAAATACCACCAAGAACCGCTCATCCGCGCCATGGCCATCCAACGCCTGGCCACCGTGCAGCTGCAACAGCAGAAATACGACGCAGCCATCGCCACCCTCGGCATGAACACCGATGAAGCCTATTCCGGCATCCTGCTGGAAACCAAAGGCGACGTTTACGCCGCACAAGGCAAACGCAGCGAAGCCGCCGCAGCCTACAAACAGGCGATGGACAAACTGCCCCAAGACGACCAAGGGCGCGAGTTTATACAGCTGAAAATCGACCAGCTGAACTAAGAAGACAGGCCAAAGCCCATAACGGCTGTTGCCGGCGGATGGAAAACCCACCGCCGGCAACAGCCGTTTTTCAGGTAGCCTTTTGGATTTCAGGTAGCCTTTTGGATTTCAGGTAGCCTTTTGGATTTCAGGTAGCCTTTTGGATTTCAGGTAGCCTTTTGGATTTCAGGTAGCCTTTTGGATTTCAGGTAGCCTTTTGGATTTTAGGTCGCGTGTGGTTTGAATAAGGTATTGCCTGCGCAGAAGTGAATACAGGCTACCTGAAACTATGCCTGGATGGTTTGGAGGCTTGCCAATGCCAATACCGAGCAGCTTTAATCTGCAAACAAAGGCTACCTGAAACCATTTCAGGTAGCCTTTGCACATTCCCTAGTAATCGCAATCAAGCCGTAGGCGTTTTGCCTTGCTGGCCTTTGATGATGCTCATGCCTGCGGAGACGAGGCTGCCGATGTCGGCCACGTTGGCGGGCATAATCAGTGTGTTGCCTTCTTTGGCCAGTTTGGCGAAGGCGTCCACGTATTGCTCGGCCACTTTCAGATTAACGGCTTCGTTGCCGCCGGGCTGGTTGATGGCGTCGGCCACCAAGCGGATGGCGTCGGCGCTGGCTTGCGCCACCAGTTTCAGGGCTTCGGCTTCGCCTTGGGCACGGTTGATGCGGGCCACTTTTTCGCCTTGCGAGGCGTTGACGGCGGCTTGGGCTTCACCTTCGGATTTTTTGATTTCGGCTTCGCGCTCGCCGGAGGCAAGGTTGATTTGCTCGATTTTCAGGCCTTCGGATTGGGCGATGCGGGCGCGTTTTTCACGTTCGGCGGTGATTTGCGCCTGCATGGCGCGCAGGATTTCTTGCGGCGGCACGAGGTCTTTGATTTCGTAGCGCAATACTTTCACGCCCCAGGATACGGCGGCTTCATCGAGCGAAGCGACCACGGTGCGGTTGATGTCGTCGCGCTCTTCGAAGGTTTTGTCCAGCTCCATGCGGCCGATGACGGAACGCAGGGTGGTTTGCGCGAGCTGGGTGATGGCGGTGATGTAGTTGCTGGAGCCGTAGGAGGCGAGTTTGGCATCGGTTACTTGGAAGTAGATAATGCCGTCTACGGTGAGCTGGGTGTTGTCGCGGGTGATACACACCTGGCTGGGCACATCGAGCGGGATTTCTTTGAGCAGGTGCTTGTAGGCCACGCGGTCGAGGAAGGGGATGAGGAAGTTGAGGCCGGGGTTGAGCACGGCGTGGAAGCGGCCGAGCCGTTCCACCACATAGGCTTCCTGCTGCGGCACGACGGTGAAGGCTTTAAAGCCGAAAACAATGATAACGGCAAATAGGATTGCCAGGGTAACGATATCCATCAGTTTTCCTCCAGAGGTTGCAAAATCAAGATGTTGCCGGATTTCCCGGCGATGCGCGCGGCTTGCCCGGCCTGCGCGGGGAAGGGGGCTTCGGCCTGCCAATAGGTGCCGCGGTATTGCACGAGCCACAGGCTGCCGGATTGGGGCTGGTGCAGCAGCACGGTGTTGCCGATGTCCAAATCGCCTTCGGCATCGGCGGTTTGGGCGCGGCGGTTGCGCCGGATGCGGTATACGGCGGCGATACCGGCTGCGGAAAGCAGCACGGCCACCAGCAGCGATACGCCGCCGCCCGCGCCGAGCCAGGCGGCTATGCCTGCACCGAGCAGGGCGATGCTGGCCACCAGCAGGTAGAACGTGCCGCTGAACATTTCGAGAACGAACAGGGCGGCTGCGGCGATAAACCAATACCAATAGTGCATGGGCGGCTCCTTATCTTGGGGTAGGTGGGGAAGGTTTCCAACAACATCTAAGTTTGGCTTTGCACAGGCGGTTTATGAGAAATCATTTTTTGGAAATGATTTAATTATAATTTCAAGAAACTCCATATAATTATTTGCTACTACTTTTATTTCCTCAAATCCTGCGCAAATAATTTGTCCATAAACACCGTTTTCAGGAGGATTTAAATCTACAAACCAATAAAATGTATCTTCTGCACCTATCATCATCAAGTCCTTATGCCAAACCACATGATGCAATGCCCCAGAATATTTTGGCATATTCGGCAATAAATTGTAGACATACTGCATTTCATTTCCAATGTTACTATCACCAACGATAAAATCAGCAGCCAGATTTATGTTGTTTATTGGGACATCGCCATCTGAAAATCCGATATCTAAGGCGTATTGCGGGGATATGCGGAATTCAAATAAGTTAAGGGCAATGCGTTGCGCATCAGGAATATTTTTTCCCAATCGCTGTTCAAGTAAGAGCAACTCTTTTTCCGACAGCCCTTGTTTCTTCCAACCTAAATAATCTTTTGATGAGCAAGTTACCTTATAGATAGCATCCAATCGCCTGATCTGATCTTCAATGATCATGCGAATACGGGTTTGTTCAGTCAAATTTGAGGACATAATGCCTTCCTATATTTTTCAATAAAAGATCCTAACAGATAAGGCACAAAAACTTTAAATTCTTGTTAAAAAACATTCATTTCGGTTGCTGAATAGAATGGCAGCAACAGCCATTTTTATTTTAACCTTCTATTCGGAGGAGTTAAATTCGGTGGGATACCATCAGGAAGTAATTAATACCCCTTCCTTTATTTTTCAGGTAGCCTTTGAATGAGTGATGAGATGAGGCTACCTGAAAAATACGTGCAGGTAAATTCTGCTGGCTAGGCCTGCGCTTCCAGCAGGCGCGGCAGGGCGGCGGTAAGGTCGATGCCGGCAGCGGCGGCGGTTTGCACCAGTTGGCGCGGGTCTGCGCCTTGGGCGGCCTGCCCCATGGCCCACAAGAAGCTGCTGCGGGTGCCGCTGCGGCAGTAGGCGAGGGCGGGCGCGGGGTGGTCGGCCAGGTGTTGGGCAAACTGTGCGGCAGCGGCGGCATCGATTTGCGGCATCAGCATGGGCTGGTGGATAACGTGCCGGATACCGGCTTCGGCCGCCCAGTGGCGGATTTGCTCGAAGCTGGGCTGGCCGGGCTCTTCGCCGTCGGGGCGGTTGCAGATGATGGTTTGCACGCCGGCAGCGGCGGCGGCGAGAATGTCTTGGCGGCTGATTTGCGGCGAAACAAACAGGCCGGGGGCAAGGGTGGGGAAGGGGGCTTGGTTTGACATAATTTTCCTTGGTTTATGAGTGGGTGGTTTTGGCTCGAACGAGCTCGATGGATTCTTTGGCAGTGAGGTGGTCGATTTCTAAAACCATCACTTTTACATAATCAAAATGTTTGCCGATATAGGGCAGGAGGTCGTTTTGGTTGGGGGAGTATTTGTGCCCCACGGCTTCGAGCGCGGCCTGTTTTTCGGCGGGGTCGGTAACGGTGCGTACCGTGCCGAACACGATGGCGCTGCGGAAATAAGTGGTGAATTCCTGCGGCACGATGTCGTTGAGATCCACCACGCAGAAGGAAACGTGGTTGTCGCGCGCGAGCAGTTCGTGTTTATGGCCTGCGGGCGCGCCGTGCAGGATAATTTTGCCTTCGTGGTAAACATAGCTGATCGGCACGGCGTAGGGATAACCGTTGTCGCCGTGCAGGGCGAGTACGCCGGATTTGCCGCGCTGCAAAATGGCGATGGCTTCTTCATTAGACAGCTGCTGGTTTGCGTGTTTCATTTCTCTGAAAGACATGATTTTCTCCTCTGTTTATAGTGAATTAAATTTAAATCAGGACAAGGCGACGAGCCGCAGACAGTACAGATAGTACGGCAAGGCGAGACAACGCTGTACTGGTTTAAATTTAATTCACTATAGTTTAGGCAGGCCGGTTTCAGGTAGCCTTTTGCCCGCAGGGGAATGATACCAAATTCCACGCCCGAATGCTGGACTCAAACGGCTTAGAGGCTACCTGAAAATAGAGCGGTGGCAGGGCGCGGCATTTGGTTTGCAGGCGGCGTGGGCGGCTATATAATGGCGGCTATTTCCCATGTCTGCTTACTAAGGAGCCCGCTATGCATAAACCGCCATTTGCCCGCACTGTTTTGCTGGCTTTATTGTCTGTATCCGCCCTGCCCGCGCTGGCAGATAATACCCAGCGCGTTCATCAGGCCTGTTCGCGTTATTTGGACGAACGGTCGGATTATTATGAATCCCGCAGTGCCCGCTTCAGCTTACGCACCATGCCGCAGGCAGCGGTGAAGAACCATTCTGTGACTTCATATGAAGCAGCGCCTTCAGCTGCGCCCGCAGCGCAGGTAGAGGCCGCCAAAGATGCCGGAGCTGAATATGGCCCGGCCCTCGAGATGAGAAGGATGGTGAATGAGGGCGCGGCCGTCCCATCGCGCCAAAACACCGAGCGCTACGGCCATTATGAGCCCAACCCCGTGCACGCCGTGGCCGAGCAGCCCGTTTCCACCTTCAGCATTGATGTGGACACCGGTAGCTATGCCAATATCCGCCGCTTCCTCACCCAAAGCGGCCGCCTGCCGCCCGCCGATGCCGTGCGCATTGAAGAAATCATCAACTATTTCGACTACGGCTACGCCAAGCCTACCGACGGCAAACCCTTCGCCGTGCACACCGAAACCGTGGATTCCCCCTTCCGCAGCGGCGCCAAGCTGATCCGCATCGGCATCCAGGCCAAAGAGGTGAGCCAGGCCGCGCTGCCGCCGGCCAACCTCGTGTTCCTGGTGGACGTGTCCGGCTCCATGTATAGCCGCGACAAACTGCCGATGGTGAAATACACCCTCTGCACCCTCGCGCACCAAACCCGCGCCCAAGACCGCATCACCCTCATTACCTATGCCGACGGCAATAAAGTCGTGCTACCGCCCACCCCGGGCAACCAGCGGCAGAAAATCCTCGCCGCGCTCGACAGCCTGAGGGCAGGCGGCTCCACCGCAGGCGAAAACGCCATCCAGCAGGCCTACCAAGCCGCCCAGCGCGCCTATATCCGCAACGGCATCAACCGCATCCTGCTCGCCACCGACGGCGATTTCAACGTGGGCATCACCGATTTCAACACCCTGCGCAGCATGGTGGCCGAAAAACGCAAAAGCGGCATTTCGCTCACCACGCTCGGCTTCGGCAGCGGCAACTACAACGAACGGCTGATGGAGCAGCTGGCCGATGCCGGCGACGGCAACTACAGCTACATCGACAGCCCCGAAGAAGCGCAGAAAGTGCTGCACCGCCAGCTCTCCTCCACGCTCGCCACCGTGGCGCAAGACGTGAAAATCCAAGTAGAGTTCAACCCCGCCGCCGTGAAGGAATACCGCCTGATCGGCTATGAAAACCGCATGCTTGCCCGCGAAGATTTCAACAACGACCAAGTGGACGCAGGCGACATCGGCGCCGGTCACAACGTTACCGCGCTGTATGAAATCATTCCCGCCGGGCAAACCGGCTGGCTGCCCGAAAGCCGCTACCAGGCCGCCCCCGCTGCCAACGATCAAGCAGCCGACAGCGAATACGCCTTCATCAAGCTGCGCTACAAACTGCCCGGCCAAAGCAGCAGCATCCTCATCAGCCGCCCCGTGGCCGTGGGCAGCAAACCGCTCGCCCAAGGCAGCAACGCCACCCGCCAAGCCGTGGCCGCAGCCGCCTTCGGCGAACTCTTGCGCGGCGGCAAATACAGCAGCAACTTCGGCTGGCCGCAAACTCTCGAACTGGCCCGCAGCGCCCAATCCCCCGACCGCCACGGCCTGCGCCGCCAGTTTGTGCAGCTGATTGAAAAAGCGCAACAGCTCAGCAGCAAACCGCAATAAGGTTTCGGGAATAAGGTTTCAGGTAGCCTTTATCCGCCTTGGCCTTAAAGGCTACCTGAAATTCAGAACACCCCGAAATCCGCAGGCCGGGCATTCATCCCCGGCAAGCACGCCGCGAATAAAAAGATAATGTGGAAAACCACCCTAATCGTATTTGCCGCAATAACGTATGCCATCTATTGCAAGCTAAATCCCAAAGAAGTATCCCGCTATTGCGTGGGTACGCAATGCATTTCGGTTGTTAAACAATATAAGCCGGTGGTTTCCGGCGGAGATGTCTATATCAGAATCTATCAAGACAGGATATTGTTTAGATTCCAGCTGGAAACGAAAGGGTACATCGAGCTTCCCCTTGAGACGCACGCATTGATTTCAAAAAGATTGGTTGGTGATAAATTGATTGTTTCATCACAAGGCATTCCGGTTGAAAGACATGGTGGCGTGAAGAATATTAAGTTTGATTTGATTAAATTTTATTCAGAAGGGGATGCTGACAATATTTCAACCTATGATTTGGAATACCGAAATTTATACTGATAAAGAAAACAAAGCCGCAATCGTTTAATTCCGGCACGAAACAGATTTTCAGGTAGCCTGCTACGGCAAACCAAAGACTGCCCTGAAGCCCGGCTCAGATTTTGGTTAAGCAGAAACTTAGCCTTGGCTTCGCAAAACACCGTTTTAGCTTCGCAGAAACTCAGCTTCCTTCGGAAACTTCGTTTTCAGGTAGCCTCTATCCCAAAAAAACAAAGGAACTCCCATGCCCATTTCCTCCAGCATTTTCAAAGCCTACGATATCCGCGGTATCGTCGGCCAAACCCTCACCGAAGAGGCTGCCGAGCAAATCGGCCGCGCCATCGCCACGTGTGCCGCCCGGCAAGGCCTGCGGCAGATTGCCGTGGGGCGCGACGGCCGGCTCAGCGGCCCGGCATTGCAAGCGGCGCTGATGCGCGGGCTCACCGCAGGCGGGCTGGAGGTGGTCGATGTAGGCATGGTGGCCACGCCCATGCTGTATTTCGCCGCCGTGCGGCATTGTTCCGGCAGCGGCGTGATGATTACCGGCAGCCACAACCCGCCCGATTACAACGGCTTCAAAATGATGCTCGGCGGCAATACCCTGGCCGGGGACAGCATCCAAGAGTTGCGCGGCATCATTCAAGCGCAGGATTTTGTTTCAGGTAGCCCGCAAGGCAGCGTGCGCGGTTTGGATGTGGCAGACGAATATGTTCAACACATCGCCGGCCATATCCGCCTGCAACGGCCGCTGAAAATTGCCGTCGATGCCGGCAACGGCGTGGCCGGAGCGTTTGCCGGGCGGCTGTATCGTGCGCTGGCCTGCGAAGTGGAGGAGCTGTTTTGCGAAGTGGACGGCCATTTCCCCAACCACCATCCCGACCCCGCCAAGCCCGCCAATCTGCAAGACCTTATCCGTGCCGTGCAGGCTGGCGCGGCCGAAGTCGGCCTGGCTTTCGACGGCGACGGCGACCGCCTCGGCGTGGTTATCCGCAGCGGCAGCATCATTTATCCCGACCGCCAGCTGATGCTGTTTGCGCAAGACGTGCTCAGGCGCAACCCGGGCGCGAAAGTGATTTACGACGTGAAATCCACCCGCCTGCTGGCGCCGTGGATTAAGCGGCACGGCGGCGAGCCGGTGATGAGCAAAACCGGCCACAGCTTCATCAAAGCCGCCATCAAGCAGCACGGCGCGCTTTTGGCGGGCGAAATGAGCGGGCATGTGTTTTTCAAAGAACGCTGGTTCGGCTTCGACGACGGCCTCTACGCCGGTGCGCGCCTGCTGGAAATCCTTTCAGCCAGCCCCAACCCCAGCGCCGTGCTGGAAGCCTTGCCGGAAGGCGTGTCTACCCCCGAATTGAATATCGCCCTGCCCGAAGGCGCTGATGGCCACGTATTGATTGCCGATTTGGCTCAGGCCGCTCGGTTCGACGGCCTGCAAGAGCTGATTACCATCGACGGCCTGCGCGCCGAATTCGCCGACGGCTTCGGCCTGCTGCGCGCTTCCAATACCACGCCGGTGCTGGTGTTGCGCTTCGAGGGCGACAACCAGGCCGCGCTGGCGCGGATTCAGGCGCAGTTCAAAATCCTGGTTGAGCAACACGGCGGCTTGCAGTGGCCGTTGTGAAACCGAGCCGGATAGAGCAAACCGCACCGTGGCAATACGGTGCGGTTTGCTTTTCAGGTAGCCTGATTGCTTTAGGAAAAGGCTGGGCAGGGTTTTCTGTATTCAATACTGGATTGTGCCGTTGGCGGTTTGCTGCACGGTGCTGCTGCCCGGGCTGTCGAACACGGGCTCAGGGCTGCCTGCTTTTTCATAGGCGGCGGCGCGTGCCATTGCGGGAACGGCCAAGGTTTGTTCGTTTTGCTGCAACGATACTTCCACCACGCGGTAGCCACTGCCGCCCATGCTGCGGCTGAGGGTGTCGGCGCGTTTGCGGAAGTTTTGCAGGGCTTCGATGGCGAGGCTTTCTTCAATTTGGCGGCGGCTTTCCGGCTTGAGCGAGAAGCCGATGTCGTTGATGGTGGCTTCGCCGCTGCTTTCGGCAATCAGCTTGCCGATGGCTTGGAAATCGCTGCCGGAAACGCGCAAGACGGCGATGTCTTCCCAAGGGCGTGAGCCGTTGCGGTAGCTTTGGTAGGCGTGGCGGCTTTCCAGCTCCACTTCTGCGCCGGAGAGGCGGCGGGCGCGGCTTTGCAGGATGTTTAAGCGGCGCGTGGTTTCGGCGGCGGCCTGGGCGGGATTGTCGTGGGTGTTGGAAACTTTCAGGCGCACGGTCATCCAGTTGTTGGGCACGGTGCGGCTGGCGGTTTCGCTGAATTTGAGCAGGTTGTAGTTGAGCGGTTCGGCTATCGCGGGAGCCAGGCTGAGGCCGGCCAGCAGCGCGGGCAGGAGGAGGGCAGTTGTTTTCATAAGCGTTTTCCAGTTGCTTGGGGTATAAGCGCGATTATATGGGGGAGCTTAATTGCAGGCTACCTGAAAACACTTCGGGTTTGCCTGCGCTCGGGTTTTCAGGTAGCCTTGCGCGCCATCTGATCGTGAATAAGGAAATGCCGTGATTACTGTGAACACTTTGCGCAAAATGAAGCGCGAGGGCGAGAAAATCGCCATGCTCACCTGCTACGAAGCCAGCTTTGCCGCGCTGATGGATGCGGCGGGGGTGGATATGCTTCTGGTGGGCGATTCGCTGGGCATGACGGTGCAGGGGCAGAAATCCACCCTGCCGGTGAGCCTGGCCGATATGTGCTACCACACGGCGGCGGTGGCGCGCGGCAGCAGCAATGCGCTGATCGTGAGCGATTTGCCGTTCGGCGCCTACCAGCAGAGCAAGGAGCAGGCCTTTGCCGCTGCAGCCGAACTGATGGCGGCAGGGGCGCATATGGTGAAGCTGGAAGGCGGCGCCTGGATGGCGGAAACCACCGAGTTTCTGCAGTTGCGCGGCATTCCGGTGTGCGCGCACATCGGGCTCACGCCGCAGTCGGTGCATGTGTTCGGCGGCTATAAGGTGCAGGGCAAGGGCGATGTGGCGGCGCAGGCATTGCTGAATGATGCGCTGGCGCACGAGAAGGCCGGCGCGGCAGTAGTGCTGATGGAATGCGTGCCTGCCGCTCTGGGCAAACAGATTACCGAAACGCTGGCCTGCCCCACCATCGGCATCGGCGCGGGCGTGGACTGCGACGGGCAGGTGCTGGTGATGCACGATATGCTCGGCGTGTTCCCCGGCCAAACGGCGAAGTTTGTGAAAAACTTTATGCAGGGGCAAGATAGCATTCAGGCGGCGGTAGCGGCTTATGTGCGCGAAGTGAAGGAGAAAACCTATCCCGCGCCGGAGCATACCTTTGCAGCTTGAGGCAGGCTGATCAATGAGGCTACCTGAAAACCTTAGCCAAACCATTCCCACAACCAATCAACAACAAAGATAGAACAACCATGCCGTACCGCACCCCCCGCCGGCAGAAAATCGCCCGGCTTGTGCACGACCACGGCTTTATGTCGGTGGAAGAGCTGGCACGCAGCCTAAACGTGACCCCGCAAACCATCCGCCGCGACATCAACGTTTTGTGCGAACACAATATCCTGCGCCGCTACCACGGTGGTGCCGCGCCCGGCAGCAGCGTGCAAAACGAAGACTACGACACGCGCAAAAACAAGCTGCAAAGCGAAAAAGCCCACATTGCCGACTTGATTGCCGAGCACATCCCCGACAACGTTTCCCTGTTTATGAGCATCGGTACCACCATCGAAGCCGTGTCGCTCGCGCTGGTGAAAAACCATAAAAACCTCTGCATCATCACCAACAATATCCACGTTGCCTCCATCGTGTCCGGCCGGCCGGACTACACCGTCATCATCACCTCCGGCATGGTGCGGCCGGTGGACGGCGGCATCACCGGCGTGGCCACCATCGATTTCATCAACCAATTCAAAGTGGATTACGCCATCCTCGGCGCTTCCGGCATCGAAGCCGACGGCTCGCTGCTCGATTTCGACTACAAAGAAGTGAGCGTGATGCAGGCCATGATGGCCAACGCCCGCCACTGCTACCTGGCCGTGGACCACAGCAAATTCGGCCGCAACGCCCTGGTGCGCATAGGCGACGTAACCGAATTTCATGCCCTGTTTACCGACGAGCCGCCCAGCGCCGGCCTGTGCAAAAAACTGGACGACGCAGGCGTGCGCTGGCATCTGGCGGCCAAAGAAGGGGAAGAATAGGGCGACGGGCTGCCTGAAAGAGGTTCGGCATCAATTTTCAGGTAGCCTTTGATTAAGCCGATACGGCTCTGAATGCCAAGCTTGAATAAAGCGAAAATGCCGTGCGATGATTGAAAAAACGGTATTGATACCGCAAGAAACTGGCGGCTGCACCCGCTTTGCAGTATATTTTGCCTAAATTGATTTTGTTACGGAGAACACACTATGTCGATATTAAAAAGGCCGGAAGAAGTGATTATGGCGGTGCTGGGCGCGCTGTTTGTGGTGCTGACTTATGCAGCAGCATCCTATTTCGGCGCGCAGGGGCAAACCGCGCTGCTGGTGGCGGCGCTCACGTTGATTGTGCTGCTACCGGCGTTTTTGCTGTGGCAACGCAACCGCGCAGCCTGGCTGTGGCCCTGCCTGCTCGGCCTGCTGGCCGCTTGCTGGTGGCCGTATTTCGATGCTCGCGGCGAGCAATCGCTGCCGGTGGGTTTGTTGCAGCAGGATGCCGCAGCTGCTGTTTCAGCCCTGCCTTGGTATGCGGGCTGGACGTTTAAGCTGATCTTCGCCGCGCTGCCGGTGCTGGCGGGGTATGGCTGGATGGTGTATCGGCGCTATTATCGGAAGAAAACACCGGTGTAAACATAGCCAGAATTGGAATGGGAAAAGGCTACCTGAAGTTTTCAGGTAGCCTTTTATAGCAGGGTAAACACAACCAGTATTGCGTTGGCTCGCTTTTTCGAAGGTTGTGCGCAAGTTGATTGGGTGGCGATATGCCGGGAATGTGTTGATCCGGCGTTGCCTGTTTATCGTTCGGCAAACCATGAACAGCAATAATTATCATGCACAAGCCAATGTTTTCACTGAAATTCTAAAAAAATACACATCCAATGCAAAGAAAAGTAAATATTTTGCCCAGTGATAATCATTGGCAGGTTCATTTGGATAAGTTATTTTATATAACCATTTAATCTATATAATTTTTTATTTGGTAGATTAAGGCAAAATAGCTTACTTTTCAGGATAATTGTTCGCATTAATATGTCCGATATGAGAATTTTCTCAATGATCTGAGTATAATTCGCCCCCATCGAAACAGCGGCACGGTTGCTGCCGTGATGACACATCATCAAAACCCTTTCACAAATAGGAGCGAAACAATGCAAGGCAATAAAGAAGTTATCGACTACATGAACCAACTCTTGGCTGGCGAACTCGCCGCCCGCGACCAATATTTCATCCATTCCCGCATGTACGACGAATGGGGCTACACCAAGCTCTTCGAACGCATCGACCACGAAATGGAAGACGAAACCGGCCATGCCGCCGATTTCATCCGCCGCATCCTGATGCTCGGCGGCACCCCGCAGATGGTGCCCGCTTCCGTGCGCATCGGCCGCAACGTGCGCGAAATGCTGCAATTCGATTTGGATACCGAATACGAAGTGCGCGAAAACCTCAAACGCGGCATCAAACTGTGCGAAGAAAAACAAGACTATGTAACCCGCGATTTGCTGATCAATCAGCTCAAAGACACTGAAGAAGATCACGCCCACTGGCTCGAACAACAGCTGCGCCTTATCGACCTCGTTGGCGAGCAGAATTATCTGCAAAGCCAGCTGTAATACAGAAAGGAAAACGCATGAAAGGCGATCGCGAAGTTATCCGCCAGCTCAATAAAAATTTGGGCATCCTGCTCATTACCATCAACCAGTATTTCCTGCATGCCCGCATCCTGAAAAACTGGGGCTTGGAAGAGCTGGGCGGTTATTTCTACAAACAATCCATCACCGAGATGAAAGCAGCCGATGCCCTGATCGAGCGCATCCTCCTGTTGGAAGGCCTGCCCAATCTGCAAGAGCTTGGCAAACTGCTGATCGGCGAAAATACCGAAGAAATCATCCGCTGCGACCTGCAAAAAGAGCAAGACAAACACCAAGCACTGGTGGAAGCCATTGTCGTGTGCGAAGAAAAGCAGGACTACGTTTCCCGCCAGCTGTTGGAAAAACAGAAAGACGAAAACGAAGAACGCACCGATTGGTTGGAAACCCAGCTCGAGCTGGTGGAAAGCATGGGCTTGCAGAACTATCTGCAACACGGGGCGCAAGAGGACTAAAAACACCAAACCACCGCCAAACCCGGCAAAGCCCATTCCAAATAGCAACAGCCTGTACGCTTCAGCGGCAGGCTGTTTTTTTGCGGAGTCGATCTCCGTTTTAACAAGAAGGCTACCTGAAAACATCGGCTTCAACGGGGTTAAGGCTTAAAAAGCATTTTCAGGTAGCCTTATGCCCCACCTTCCTCCAAGCCTCTTCTCCGCCCATCATCTGTTTCCACTGCTTCAGTTCGACATACACAAACCCCCATCCTGTTTGCGGGCCTTGGTTAAATCCCTTTGCACCAGCCAATGCTCTATCCGCCATTTCGCCACCCATCTGGCAAAGCTCAGCGTAAAACCGAACAATGCGCCTGCTATGGCGATACCCCGCCCGCGCAGCAGCCGGTAGGGCAGCCATATGGACAACATAATCACAACCAGCTACAGGCCGAGCAGGTAAAACAACCAAGCCGGACATAATTATCCCTCCTTTGATGTTTAATCAAAAAGGCTACCTGAAAATCCTGTTGCCGAGGTTTTCAGGTAGCCTTTGTTTGGCCGGCTGAGGCTACCTGAAAATGGTTGCTGGAAAGCAGGCGGCCAGGTATGCGTGCGACGGCTAGGGCTGTTGGTTTTCGGGCAGTTTCTGTATCCACTGCCATTGCTGTTGCAGCACGTCTTGCAGGGCGCGTTGTTTCTGCTCGGGGCTTTGCAGATTGCCGGTGATGCGTTGGTAGTCGAGGGCGAAGTTGGGGCGGTTGATGCTGCCGTTGATTTTGAGCGGCAGCCAGAGGTCTTGGCCGGCGCTGGCGAGCACGGCGTAGTTGAGGGTAGCGGTGCGGATGTCAAAGCTGCCTTGGCCGCTGAGGTTAAGGCTGTCGCTTTGCAGACTGAGGCGCGGGGTGGTGCCGATGCCGTTTTCTACGGTGGCTTCGATGCTGAAGTGGCGGAAGGGGGTGCTGCTTTCGGCGTTGTAGCGGATGAGGTTTCGGACGGGCAGATTATCGGGTTTGTTGAGGAGTTTGCCGAGGTTGATGCCTTGCCAGGCGCCGTTGTCGAGCACGATTTTGCCTTGCCCGGCCAGGGTGGTGTGCCATTCGCTGCGGTTGAGGCCTTCTGCGCCGAGGCGGAAGGATGCGTTGCCGCGACCGCTGAGGTGGTTGAAGCGGAAGGCGTCTTGCAGCAGGGGTTTGATTTGGATGTTGTTGAATTGGAGGGCGGCTTCCCATTTGGGGCGGCTGCCTTGGTGCAGCACGGCGCTGCCTTCGGCGCTGCCTTCGTACATCTGCATTTTGATGGTTTGGGCTTCGAGCTTGTCGGCATCAAGGTGCAGGGTGCTGTGGAAGTTTTGGATTTGCAGGCCGGAGCTTTCGAGTGTGCCAATGTCGAGGGTGAGGCTGATTTGGCGGCGGCGCAGGGCCTGCGGCCAATATTGGAGCCATAGGGGCGGGGTGTTTTCGGCGGCGGGGGGGCGCTCGGCTTCGAGGTAGCCGCTGAGGGATAGTTTGCTCAGGTTGAGGGCGGCTTGGATGTTGTGGCCTTGTTCGCTGAGGCTGCCGGAAATTTTCAGGTAGCCTTCGTTGTTGTCGAGGCTGCCTTGCAGCTCGGCGTTCCAGCTTTGGCCGTTGCCGGCGGCTTGGCCGTGCCATTGGCCGGAGAGGTAGGGCATGCTGCCGGGGGCGGCGTTGTGGCGGGTGCTGAGATAGAGGCTGTCGATTTGGAAATGGCCGGGGCCGGCCTGGAGGCGGCCGTTGGCGCTGTAGCCGCTGCTGCCCCGGCCGTATTCGGCGGTACCGCTGATTTGGAAGCCGCCGATTTCCAGGGTACGGTTTTGATAGGAGACTTTGTTGATGCTGCCGCTGCCGCTGTGGCGCACGGCATCGGCGGGGGGCTGGCCGTTTGCGGGGTCGGCGTTGCTGAAGATGATGTGGGTTTCGGGTAATACGGCGCTGTCGGGGGTGAGTTGCCAGTTGCGGGTGTTGCCTTCGATGTTGAGCTGCCAATCGGGGATTTGGATGCTGAGGCGGCCTTCTTTGGTGTTGAGGCGGCTTTGGCCGGGGGTGTAGTCGGCATTGCCTTGCCAGGCGGCGGTGAAGGGCTGGCCGTCGGGCAGGAAGCCGGAAAGGGTGGTTTGGAGCTGCTCGAAATGGCTGCCGCTGTAGCTGCCGGTGGCCTGCATCCGGTATTCCTGCGGGGCAAACAGGCTGGCGGAGAGGCTGAAGTTTCCGTCTGCGCGGTCGATGAAGCCGGCCACTTGGCGCAGGATTTGTTTCTGCCCGCCGTATTGCAGGCGCAGGGTGCTGTCTTCCAGTTCGATGCGGTGGGGCAGGGTGCTGTTTTCGGCTTGATTGGCGGTGAACCCGGCCACTTCCCACTGCCCGTTTTCCAGCCGTTGTGCGCTGATGTTGGCGCGTTGCAGGTGCAGGCTGTGGAGGGAGACGTCGCCCCACAGGGATGGCCAGCCGAAGGAGAGCTTTGCGGATTCGGCATTCATGGTTTGGCTGCCGCCCTGGGTGCGGCTCAAGCCCACTTGGTGCAGCACTATGTAAGGATAGGGAAACCAGCCGCGTTCGATTTGGTGTCCGTCGAAATTCAGCTGCTGGCCTTGTGCGGCAAGCATTTGGTTGGCGGTTTGGCGGATGCGGGCTTCACTGAGCAATCGGCTCAAACCGAATGATGCGCCCAGCCACAATGCCAACAAAACCAAGCCAAAAAGCAACGTTTTCAGCCAGAGTTTGCGCCAGTTCGGGCCGTGGTAGGGCAGTTTGCTCATTAAAACACCGTGGGAAAGTGAAACCAGGCGAAAGGTAGCGGCTTTATGCCCGTCTGGCAAGGGTTTTAGCCGATTTTTTCAGAGCTGCGGGGAATGAGGGAGGGCTAGGCAGGGTGGGCGGGAGCAGGCAATCTGACAATATCGGTTGAAAACGCTTGCCGATTTTTCAGGTAGCCTTGGCCGATATGGGAGGCTACCTGAAAATGCAAACCCCAGCCATTCAAGCAAAATGGTTATATAATGCCCGCTTTCCTCCGCCTGTCTACCGCGCTATGCAGCTTGCCGATTTCGATTTCCACCTGCCCGAACACCTGATTGCCCAGCAGCCGCCCGAACGGCGCGGCAGCAGCCGCCTGCTCGACGCCCGCCCCAGCCGCCCCCTATGCGACCGCCTGTTTGCCGAGCTGCCAAACCTGATCGAAGCCGGCGACCTGCTCGTGTTCAACAACACCAAAGTGATGAAAGCCCGCCTGTTCGGGCGCAAAGCCAGCGGCGGGCGCATCGAAGCCCTGATTGAACGCGTATTGGACGAACACTGCGCCCTGGCGCACATCCGCTCTTCCAAGTCGCCCAAGCCCGGCAGTCTGCTGGAATTTGACGGCGGCATTCGGGCGCAAATGGAAGAACGCGAAGGCGAGCTTTTTAAGCTGCGGTTTTCAGGTAGCCTCAACGTATACCAAATCCTCGAACAAACCGGCCGCCTGCCGCTGCCGCCCTATATCGAGCGCGCCGCCGACGCAGCCGACGATGAACGCTACCAAACCGTTTACGCCAAGCACCAAGGCGCCGTTGCCGCCCCCACCGCCGGTCTGCACTTCACCCCCGAATTATTGGACCAACTGCAGGCAAACGGCATCCGCCGCGCCGAAGTAACCCTGCACGTGGGCGCCGGCACCTTCCAGCCCGTGCGCAGCGAAAACATTGCCGAACACAAAATGCACAAAGAATGGTACAGCATTCCTGCCGAAACCGTTGAAGCCATTGCGGAAACCAAAGCAAACGGCAAGCGCGTATGGGCGGTCGGCACCACTTCCATGCGCAGTCTGGAAGCCGCCGCCCAAAGCGGCCGCCTGCAAGCGGGCGAGGGCGATACCGATATTTTCATCACCCCGGGCTACCGTTTTCAGGTAGCCGACGGCCTAATTACCAATTTCCACCTGCCCAAGTCCACCCTGCTGATGCTGGTGAGCGCCTTTTCCGGCATCGAACACATCCGCACCGCCTACCGCCATGCCATCGAGCAGCAATACCGCTTTTTCAGCTACGGCGACGCCATGCTGCTCACCCGGGCAGAGGCTACCTGAAAACAGGACGGGCGGCCATTTTCATTTTTCAGGTAGCCTCCCATCCCCAAAGGGCTACCTGAAAACCATCCCTTCTCACACCCAACAGGAGAAAACATGATTCAAGAGCAGCTTAACCCCCTCATCCTTCCCGATCAAAACGGCAACTTCGGCCAGCACGGCGGCCGCATCGGCCATCCCGCCCTTGCCCAAGCCCTCACCGAATTGGAAACCGGCTTTCACAGCATCATCCGCGATGCCGACTTCATCAGCGAAATGAAACGCCTGCAAGCCACCTATGTCGGCCGCCCCAGCCCCATCTACCACGCCCGCACCCTCTCCAAACGCGGCGCGCAAATCTTCCTCAAACGCGAAGACCTCAACCACACCGGTGCCCACAAAATCAACCACTGCATCGGCGAAGTGCTGCTGGCCAAAAAACTCGGCAAGAAAAAAGTGATTGCCGAAACCGGTGCAGGTCAACACGGCGTAGCGCTGGCCACCGCCGCCGCCTTGCTCGGGCTCGAATGCGAAATCCATATGGGCGTGGTCGATATTGCCAAAGAGCACCCCAATGTGTCGCGCATGAAAATCCTCGGCGCCAAACTCGTGCCCGTATCCGCCGGGGCAGGCACGCTCAAAGAAGCCGTTGATAGCGCTTTTGCCGCCTATCTGGAACAAATAGACAGCAGCATATTCGCCATCGGCTCCGTGGTCGGCCCCGCACCGTATCCCGAAATGGTGGCCTATTTCCAAAGCATTGTCGGCCACGAAGCACGCGAACAATTCCAGCGCGAGCAGGGCGGCTTGCCGGATGAAGTCATCGCCTGTGTGGGTGGCGGCTCCAACGCCATCGGCCTGTTCAACGCCTTTATGGACGACCCATCCGTAGCCTTGGTGGGCGTAGAGCCGGCCGGCGAAGGCCTCGACAAGCCCGGCCGCCACGCCGCCACCATGACCAAAGGCAAATTCGGCAATATCCAAGGCTTCAACTGCTACTACCTGCAAAATGAAGACGGCACCCCCGCCGCCGTGCATTCCATCGCCTCCGGCCTGGACTACCCCGGTGTTGGCCCGCAGCATTGCCACCTGAAAGATATCGGCCGCGGCCGCTACGAAACCGCCACCGATGCCGAATGCCTCAACGCCTTCCTAGCACTCTCACGCGAAGAAGGCATTATTCCCGCGCTCGAATCCGCCCATGCCGTGGCCTATGCCTTACGCCGCGCGGCCGAACTCGACGGCAGCAAACGCTTGTTGGTCAATCTTTCCGGCCGCGGCGACAAAGATATCGACTTCGTTTTGGGCAAATTGGATTTGGCTTAAGCCCGAGTGCCGGGCGGCTGACAGCGCGGCGCAAGAAAGATTGGTCCGCATCAGCCAGACCCGATTTTAAAGAAGGCTACCTGAAACGCGGCGCAGAGAAGTTTCTGCGAAGCCGGAGTTTCAGGTAGCCTTTTATGCACCAGGAATTCGGCTTCATCTAAAAATCATTCTTTTTTGATTTGTCGCAATGGTTTGTTTGAAAAGGCGGAATAACGGGGATTTCAGTTTGCGTTTTATGTTAATAAGATTTATTATCGTAATAAACTGACTAAGAAATATCAAAACCATTTCGGTGTGCCATTCTTTCGCACCCGTTCCCTCAGAAAGCCCCACCATGTCCACCATCCCACTCTCCCAGCTGCGCAAGGGCGCAGTTGCGCATATCGATTCCATTGTCCCCAATCCCGTGTTCGGCGAACTCGATGCCTTGGTGTCGCGCCGTTTGGCGGATTTGGGCTTTTCCAGCGGCATGCCTTTGCAGGTGATTGCCGCGGGGGCTTCGGGCGCGGGCCGTTTGCGGTGCGCTTGGGCAACCAGTCGCAGTTTTCGTTGCGGCAGGAAGAGGCGGGGAAGATTATGTGCCATTTGGTCGATGCGGAACAAAAGCAGCCTGCACCTTAAAGGCTACCTGAAAGCGTCTGCTTCAACGAAGTTAAAATGAAAAAGCAGCCTGCAACCCTGCCGACCAAAATGCAGGCTGCCTGGAACCCGTGCTGCGCCGCCCGAAAGCAGCCTGCATGTGGAAAACGGAAAAAACCTATGAAAATCAAAAAGGAAATATGATGGAATTGAGCTATTTCGCCCTGATCGGCGCGCCAAACTGCGGCAAAACCGTTTTGTTCAACGGTTTGACCGGCTCACATGCCAAGGTTGCCAATTATCCGGGCGTAACGGTCGATAAGCGCGAGGGTGCCTTCCTCGACGACGAGGCGGTCCGCATTATGGACCTGCCGGGCACATACAGCCTGCGCACGACCAGCCCCGACGAAGCAGTGGCAAAAGATGTAATGGTGGGCAAGATGGGCATTCCGCCCGATGCCATTATTGCCGTTGCCGACGCGACCAACCTGCGTATGACCCTGCGCATGATTTTGGAACTGAAAACGCTGAAACTGCCGATGGTGGTGTCGCTGAACATGAGCGACGTTGCCCGCAGAAGGGGCTTGAATATCGATGCGGCCAAACTGAGCGAGTTGTTGGACGCACCTGTTTTGGAAATAGTTGCAGTGAGCGCGTCGGGCGTACAGGCCGTGCGCGAAGCCGTGGCGAAGTTGCCGCGCAAACGCTCTTTCCCCGCCAATCCCGCTTCTGCCGAACGCACGCTCGATGCGCTGGATAGCGACAAGCTTTATCAAGAAGTCGAATCGATTTTGGCACAAGTAGTGCGCACGCAGATGACGCTGCCCGCATGGCACAAAAAACTCGACGACATCGTGCTGCACCCCGTCTGGGGCATGATTCTGCTGCTGTTCATCCTGTTTATGGTGTTCCAAGCGGTTTACACTTGGGCGGCACCGATTATGGAAGCCATCGAGGGCGGTTTCGGCTGGCTGGGCGAATGGGTGGCTGCCAACATGGAGCCGGGCATCCTCAGCGATTTGCTCGTCAACGGCGTACTTGCCGGTATGGGCAGCGTATTGGTATTCCTGCCGCAGATTACGATTCTGTTCGCCTTCATCCTGCTTTTGGAAGACTCCGGCTACCTGCCGCGCGCAGCGTTCCTGCTGGATAACGTGATGGCGAAAAGCGGCCTGTCCGGACGCTCGTTCATCCCGCTCCTGTCGAGTTTCGCCTGCGCCGTCCCCGCCGTGATGTCGGCGCGTACGATTAATGACCCGCGCGAACGCCTCGTTACCATCGCCGTCGCCCCGCTGCTGACCTGTTCCGCGCGGCTGCCCGTTTACGCGCTGATTATCGCCGCCGTCATTCCTAATCGCACCGTAGGCGGGATTTTCAACCTGCAAGGACTAACGCTGTTCATCCTCTATCTCGCAGGCATCCTGTCTGCCGCCTTGGCAGCGTATATCATGAAACGCTTGGCGCGTATGAAAGGCAACGTGCAGCAATTCCCGCTCTTGATGGAGCTGCCGACTTTCCGCACACCCAACTTCAAACACATCATGACCAGCCTGTGGGACAGGGTAAAAGCCTTCCTCAAACGCGCCGGTACGATTATCTTCGCGCTGACCGTGGTTTTGTGGGGCTTGGTCAGCTGGCCGCAACCGCCCGCAGGCGCAACAGGCGCAGCAATCGATTACAGCCTCGCGGGTATGCTCGGCCACGCTATCCAACCATTGTTCGCCCCGCTGGGCTTCACTTGGGAAATGTGTATCGCCATGATTCCGGGCATCGCCGCGCGTGAAGTCGTCGTGGCCGCGCTGGGTACGGTCTATGCCGTCAGCGCGTCGTCTGAAGACGCCGTACAAAACGCACTGATTCCGATTGTGCACAACAACTGGGGCCTGCCGACCGCCTTCGCCTTCTTGGCTTGGTATGTGTACGCCCCCATGTGCGCCGCGACATTGACTGTGATTAAACGCGAAATCAAATCCACAAAAAATATGGTGATGATTACCGGCTATTTGTTCCTGATGGCTTATTTTGCCGCATTCGTGGTTTACCAAATTTCTTCAAGGATACTATCGTCATGACTCAATATATTATCGTCGGCTTGATTATGCTCGCCTGCGTATTCTTCCTCTTGCGGAAATTCGTATTTAAACCGAAAAAACGCGATTGCAGCAGCGGCTGCGGCAAATGCGGCGGTTGCGGTTAGGCCTGCCGAACAGAAAAGCAGCCTGCACCCCGTTTGGGGAAGGTGCAGGCTGCTTTTTCATTTTAACTTCGTTGAAGCTGACGCTTTCAGGTAGCCACAAACAGCTGAAAGGCTACCTGAAAGCGTCAGCTTCAACGAAGTTAAAATTTTACTGCGCCAACAGTCAGACACGGATTTTCGTGAAGGGTAGGGCGGCTTGGAAGGCAATATCCTTTGATTTAAAACAACAACATCGCCTTCACGCCTTGCATCGGGGTAGGCACTATGGTTTATTCTTCGGTTGAGTAAACAGACAATATAGTGAATTAACAAAAACCAGTACGGCGTTGGCTCGCCTTGCCGTACTATTTGTACTGTCTGCGGCTTGCCGCCTTGTCCTGATTTTTGTTAATCCACTATACCATCCGACCTTATCCAACCTGATGAAAGGAAATACCATGCAAACCATCGCCATCCAATCTCCCGGCAAATACATCCAAGGCGCAGGCCTGTTCGGGCAAATCGGCGCACACGTTTCGCCGTTGGCCGACAACGTGGCCGTGTTGGCAGACAAGTTCGTCCTGTCCATCTTGCAGGACAAACTTTCAGGTAGCCTGAATGCGTCCGGCGTGCGGCACACGATTGTGCCGTTTAACGGCGAATGCAGCCGCACCGAAATCGAACGCGTAAAAAACATTGCCGAACAAAACGGCGCCAAAGCCGTTATCGGCGTGGGCGGCGGCAAAACCTTGGATGCGGCCAAAGCAGTTGCCTATTACGCGGGCCTGCCCGTGGTCGTGTGCCCCACCATCGCCTCCACCGATGCGCCGTGTTCCGCGCTGTCCGTGATTTACACCGATGCGGGCGCGTTTGAATCCTACCTGTTCTTCCCCAACAATCCCGAACGCGTGCTGGTGGACACCGAAGTAGTGGCCAACGCACCGGTGCGCCTGCTGGCCGCGGGCATCGGCGACGCACTGGCCACCTGGTTTGAAGCGCGTGCCTGCGCCAACAGCGGCTCGGACACCATGGCCGGGGCGAAAGTGTCGCCCACCGCGCTCACGCTGGCCAAACTCTGTTACGAAACGCTGCTGGAAAACGGGCGTAAAGCCGTGTCTGCGGTAAAAGACAAAGTGGTAACCCCCGCCGTGGAACGCGTGGTGGAAGCGAACACCTATCTGAGCGGCGTGGGTTTTGAAAGCGGCGGTTTGGCAGGCGCGCATTCGGTGCACAACGGTTTGACCGTGCTGCCCGAAACCCACCACAACCTGCACGGCGAAAAAGTCGCTTTCGGACTGCTGACCCAGCTCATGCTGGAAAACGCAGACAATGCCGAGCTGGAACAGGTTGTCGGCTTGTGCGTGGATGTCGGATTGCCTGTTACGCTGGCACAAATCGGCGTAACCGAAAACATTGAAGCCAAAATGCGCCAAGTGGCCGAAGCCGCCTGCGCCGAAGGCGACACCATGGACAATATGCCCGGCAACGTGCAGCCCGCCGACGTGTATGCCGCACTGCTCGCCGCCGACCGCTTCGGCCGGGATTATCTGGCAAAATCCGCGCGTTGAGCCGGAAAAGCCTCAGCCTATAGATAAAGCTGCAAAACCATTGCTGGCGGCAGGATGGTCGCTAGCATTATTTTCAGTTGTTTCATATGGTTGAGTATTCTTCATTGAAAAAGCAGCCTGCACTTCGTTTGGAGGAAGTGCAGGCTGCTTTTTAGTGAGAAGGCTACCTGTATTTTCAGGTAGCCTTCAATTGGGTCAAACACTTGATACTTAATGCCTAGCCTGTGTGGCCAAGCACTGTTCTTGCCGTTGCAGGAAGGCTTCGCTGCCGCCGAGTTTGTCCAGCTGTTGTTGCGGCGAAAGCTTTGGCAGGCTGCGGAGATCTTCCGTGCTGAGTTTTTGCACCGGCTCTTCCCATAGGCAGCGGCAGTAGGGTTCGATCACGCGCTCGCTTTGGCCGGCAAGGCCGTGTTTGGCCAAGTCAGCCTGCCATTGCGGCACGGCAGGCATGTTTTGGATACAGGCCTCCACGATGCGGCGGCTGATGTCGGCCTTATCCGGTGCATACAGGCGCGGTACGAGGGCAAAGGCGAGCGCCAGCGCCGCCGTTACCGCCAGCCAGCCGATGAGGGTGCGGCGGCGTTTGCGGCGGGCGGCTTCATCGCTTTGAACCTCAGCCATGCAGGCTTTCCATGCGCAGCATCATCACGGGCTCAAAAACATGCTCCAGCGCTTCGATTTGGGCGATGGCGGCCTTGATGTGCTTTTCTTTGGCCTGGTGGGTGAGAATCACGATTTCGGCGTTTTCGTGGTTAATCACGCCTTTTTGCAGCAGGGCTTCGATGGAGATGCCCTGCTCGGCGAGGATGTGGCCGATGTCGGCCACCACGCCGGGTTTGTCTTGCGCCGATACGCGCAGGTAGTAGCTGCTGGTGATTTCGTCGATCGGCAACACGGGTAGTTGTTCATTGCGGCGGAAAGCCAACGGCGGCACGCGCTGCTCGCTGGCGGCGTGCATCAGGCGGGCGGTGTCGATGATGTCGGCCACCACGGCGCTGGCAGTGGGGGCGGCACCGGCGCCGGCACCGTAATACAGGGTTTCGCCCACCATATTGGATTGCACCAGCACAGCGTTCATCACGCCTTCCACCTGCGCCAGCAGGCGGCATTCCGGCACGAGCGTGGGGTGTACGCGCAGTTCGATGCCATCGCTGGTTTGGCGGGTGATGCCCAGCAGTTTGATACGGTAGCCCAGCTCTTCGGCATAGCGGATGTCTTGGCTTTCCAGCTTGCTGATGCCTTCCAGGTAGCAGTGTTGGAAGTTAATCGGCGTGCCGAAGGCGAGGGCGGACATAATGCTCAGCTTGTGCGCCGCGTCGTGGCCTTCGATGTCGAAAGTCGGGTCGGCTTCGGCATAGCCCAACTCCTGCGCCTGCTTGAGCACTTCGGCAAACGGGCTGCCGTGCTCGCGCATATTGCTCAGGATGAAGTTGCTGGTGCCGTTGATGATGCCGGCCACCGATTTAATGCGGTTGGCGGCCAGGCCTTCGCGCAGGGCTTTGATAATCGGAATGCCGCCGGCCACCGCCGCTTCAAACATCACCATCACATTTTTTTCCGCTGCCCGCGCGAAAATTTCGTTGCCGTATTCGGCCAAGAGTTTTTTGTTGGCGGTGACCACGTGTTTGCCGTTTTCGATGGCGCACAACACCACTTCGCGTGCCGTATCCGTACCGCCGATCAGCTCCACCACGATATCCACATCCGCGCTGCGGGCTACCTGAAACACATCGTCCGACACCACCGTGTCGCTCGGGCACAATTTGCGGATGCGGTCGGTATTGTGGCTGGCAGCCATGCTGATGCGCACCTCGCGCCCCAGGCGGCGCGTGATTTCCTGCGCGTTTTCCGACAATAATTTGGCCGTACCGCCGCCGACGGTGCCCATCCCCAAGATGCCGATTCTGATTGGTTGCATGCTGACTCCTTGTTATGATTACGGCTGCGCCAAGCGCCGATTTGCCGTTTTGCTCTGAACATGCCGGCCTGCCATACCGGCGGCCAAGCTGATAAACAATAAAATCCGAAAGCGGAAAGAAAGCCGCTATCTTAGCTGAAAACCCCGCTTTTTACACCTTTTAATAGAAACACTTACCCATTTAACCACACCGCCTCGAAGCCAAGCGTTTCAATCGTCTTGCAACCTGTGCTTTCAGGTAGCCTCCAACCTATTCAAACACAAACAAATTATGCTGATTCAAGAACACCAGCCCGCCTCCGCCTGCCACATCGGCCATTATCAACGCGGCCAAATCGAAATCGACGGCCATACCTACCGCCAAGCCGTATTGCTTGACGGCAGCGGCAGCGTGCAAACCGTCAACCTGGCCTCCGCAGCCGAACTGCAAGCCGCAGACCTTGCCCGCGCTGCCGCAAGCGAGCCCGAAGTAATCCTCATCGGCACCGGCGAGCGGCAACAGTTTTTACACCCGCGCATTGCCGCCGCGGCCAGCGGCATCGGCGTGGAATGCATGCCCACCGCCGCCGCCGTGCGCACCTATCTTTTACTGCAAAGCGAAGGCCGCCGCGTGTGGGTATGGTTGTGGCTGTAACACAGCAAGCAAGATAGCGCAGAATTTTCAGGTAGCCTCTGCAACAGGCTAGCTGAAAGTAAAAGGCTACCTAAAAACACACCGCCGTTTTCAGGTAGCCTTTTTGCCGTGCGCGTCCCTATTGCGGGTCTAAGCCTTGCAGGATGCGCTGTGCTTCGGCCACGCTGAGGTTGTAATGATAATAGCGGCGGTAGAAATCTTGGGTTTTGGCGGTCATGTCCACATCGGCGAAGCGCTGCGGGTGCAGCAGTTTGGCTGCCCACAATACCTGCAGGGCGGCTTCGGTGCCGTAGCGGTCCCAGCCGAACGTGCTGATCGGGTTGGCGTACAGGCGGTTGTTCTGCACGGCTTTGATGCTTTGCCAGGCCGGGTCTTGTTTGATGCGGGCGATGGCCTGCGCGGCGTTGCGCCCGCCTATGATGATGATGTCGGGGTTGGCGCGGACGATGGCTTCCATCGACACTTCGCTCAAGTTGGCCTGTTCGGGCAGCGCGGGGCGGCCGCCGGCAATGCGTATCCATTCGCCGATAATCGAGCGGCCGCCGTCGATGCGGCGCAGGTTGGCGCCGCCGGTGAGGTGCAGCACACTGGGTTTCTGCGCGTCGCTCAGGTTGGCCAGCCGGCTGCGCACAAAACGCAGGTTGCCGTCTAATTCGGCATTGTATCGGCGGGCGATTTGCGGGGCGTTGCCGCCGATTACGTCGGCAGTGATGCGCACGGTTTGCTTGAGGCCGTTAAAGTCTTGGAAGCGCACCAGCACGGGCTTCATCCCGGCACGCCGCACCTGCTGCTGCATGGCGGGCTGGGAAAGCAGCACCGCGTCGGGGCGCACGCCGAGCAGGGCTTCGCTCTGCACGGTTTGTCCGTTGCTCAGGGCAGGCACGTTTTTAATACGCGGATACACTTTGGCAAACCACGGCAAGTTGCGGGTGGCTTCGGTGGTGGCCACCAGTTTGTCGGCACCGCCCAGCATCAGCACCACTTGGTTGTTGGCCGGCCACAAATCGGCAATACGGTTTACCTGCTGCGGCAGTTCCACGCTTTGGTTGTTGATGTCGCGCACGGTGCGGGCGTGCACGGGCTGAAGGGCGAGCAGCAGGCCGGCAAACAGGGCGGCGCTGAGTTTGCTTGGTGTTGAAAACATGGTTTTTCCTTTTTTGCTTGGGGGATTGGGGTGAGATTGGAGGCTACCTGAAAACGTTAGTTTCAACGGAGTGGGAACAAGTTTCCCGGTTTCAGATAGCCTGAAATTTGGCCGTTCACAATTGCGCCACGGCGCACACGCGGCGCGGCCAATCGGGCACGTCGAGCAGGCGCAGGCCGACGCCGTAGAGCTGCTCCAGCCTTTCGTTGTTCAAAATATCGGCGGTGTTGCCGGCCTGCAGCGTGCCGTCGCGGCCGAGGATGGCGGTTTGGCTGTGCGGCAGGCGGCCGTGCAGGAGCAGCGGGTGTTCGGGGTTGTGCGTGGTCATGATGATGGTGTAGCCGCGTTCGGACAAATCCGCCACCAGCCGCAGGGTTTGCACGGCGTTGCCGTAATCGAGCGCGGAAGTGGGCTCGTCGAACAAAATCAATTCGGGCTGCTGCACCAGCACTTTGGCGATATTGGCCAGCTGCTTTTCGCCGCCGCTGGTTTCCATATAAATATGCCCGGCCAGATGGGCGATATTCAGCGTTTCCAAAGCCTGCATGGCGGCGGCGTAGTCTTCGTCTTTCGGTTTGGCGGCCAAACCCAGGCGGGCGGCGCGCCCCAGCACCACATAATCCAGCACGCTGTAGCGGTAGGTTTGCGGCGCGGCCTGCGACACATAGCCCACCAGCCGCGCAATCTGGCGCGGCCGCATGGCCTGCACGTTTTGCCCGTCCAGCAGCACTTGCCCCTGCTGCGGCTTAAGCAGGCCGGCGATGCAGTTGAGCAGGGTGGATTTGCCCGCGCCGTTGCGGCCGAGCAGCGTGAGCAGCATGCCGCGTCCGATGTGCAGATTGACGCCGTTGAGCACAGGGTGGCCGCGGTAGGCATAATGCAATTTTTCGATATTCAGCATGGTTTTGGTATTTCTAATTCGGGCTTGAGGCTACTGAAAGCAGGGTTTCTGCGAAACAAAAACGGCAGCGTTAATAAACAAAACGGGCTTACCAGAATCGAGCGGGCAGATTTTCAGGTAGCCTGCAATGCAGCCTGTGTACAGCTGCCCAAACCAAAAGGTTGGCTGGCTGCGGCTAATCTGACACTTTCTGCCGTACCAGCACCCAAGCGAAAAACGGTGCGCCAATAAAGCCGGTGATGATGCCCAGCGGGATTTCCTGCTCATACAGATTGCGCGCCAGCGTGTCGGTGCACAGCAAAAACAGTGCGCCGGCCAAGATGGAGAGCGGCAGCGTGCGCAGGTTGTTGTCGCCCGCCGCCAGCCGCGCCAAGTGCGGCACCACCAAGCCCAGCCAGCTGATGGTGCCGCTCAGGCACACCGCCGAGGCAGTCAGCAGCGTGGCGCACACCACCATAATCGTGCGTTCGCGCCGGATTTCCGCCCCCACCAGCCGCGCTTCCCTATCGCCCAGCGACAACACATTGATGCGCCAACGCATCGCCACCAGCACCCCGGCGGCCAGCAGCATCACCGGCACCAGCGCCGCCAGATTGCCGTATTCCGATTTGGCCAGGCTGCCCATCTGCCAATACACGATTTCCGCCAGCTCGGTTTCCGGATCGGCCAGATATTTCATGAGCCCGAGCGTGGCCGACATAAAGCCCGACACCACAATCCCCGCCAGCACCAAAATCACTGCCGAATCGCGCCCGATCAGCCGAGGTAGCGCTAAAGTCATCAACACAGCCAACAGTCCGCCGGCAAAGGCTGCTGCTTGCGTGCCCCAAATGCTCCAGCCGAGCAGAATCGACAACGCCGCGCCTACGCAGGCACCAGAAGACACGCCAAGTAAATCGGGCGACACCAGCGGGTTGCGGAAAATTCCCTGATAAGCTGCGCCCGAAGCCGCCAGCGCCGCGCCCACCAGCATCGCTGCCAAAATACGCGGCAGGCGCAAATTCAACACAATATTGGCCTGCACCTCGTCGGCCTGAATCTGCGGCAGGCTTGCCGCAAAGGGCAAATGCCACTCAGATGCCAGTTGCACCGCGCCCTGCACCAAACTGCGCCACACCCCGCCCGGTGGCACCGGATAGCGCCCCCAGGACAGGGAAAACAACACCGCCAGCAGCAACAGGCAGGTAAGGGCGGCCATCAGCAGCAGATAGCCGGCAGAACGTTTGGGCGGCGGCACAGACATAAGGCATCGGAAACAGGCAGGGAAAACTGCCGCATTCTATCTGCAAGGCAAACCTCGTTTTATCGTACGAAAGGAGTATGCCCCGCCTTCCCCTTCCGGCGGATGCGGCGTGCGAATGCCAGCATGGCTGCAGGCCGCCAATTTCCGCTCCGCCACCCAGCCTGCCGCATAGCCGATAGGACTAGTCCTTCCGCCTGATGGTTTGCACCGCACCAAAAACCGATTATCCGCCCCCGCGAAACTCGGCAACCATACCATGCCTGCCGAAACAATATTTTCAGGTAGCCTCTGATGCACAGCAGGCTACCTGAAAACTATCTCTCTACTTACTTTTGAACAAACCGCTCACAAGGACTCACGCCAAATGCAAACCAAGCTGTTCCGCCTCACCGTGCTCAACGCACTCCTTCTCTCCGGCTTTGCCGCTGCCGAAACCGCACCTGCTGCCAGCGAACCTGTTGCCGACAGTGCCGAGCTGGAAACCATCTACATCACTGCCGAAGCCCAAGTTAAACAGCAGCTTGGTTCCTCGCTAATCACCAAGCAAGACTTGCAGCGTATGCCGGTCACCAACGACATTTCCGAAATCGTCAGCAAAATGCCCGGCGTTACCCTCAGCACCAACTCGCCCGGCGGCGCGCGCGGCAACAAACGCCAAATCGACATCCGTGCCATGGGCCCGGAAAACACGCTGATTCTGATCGACGGCAAACCCGTGCGTTCCCGCAACGCCGAGCGCTACGGCCGGGGCGGCGTACGCAACACGCGCGGCGATTCCAACTGGGTACCGCCCGAGATGATTGAAAAAATCGAAGTGCTGCGCGGCCCTGCCGCTGCCCGCTACGGCTCCGGCGCGATGGGCGGCGTGGTAAATATCCGCACCAAATCCATCACCCGCGAATTTCACGGCAGCGTAGGCACCTATATCGAACAGCCGCAGAGCGGTACCGGCCAAGGCGCTACCCGCCGTGCCAACTTCATCGTATCCGGCCCCATCGTGCAAGACACCCTAGGCTTCCGCCTCTACGGCAGCCTCAACAAAACCAGCCCCGATGATTTCGATATCAACAACAGCGTAAATACCGGCACGGCTCTGAGCGCCGGCCGCGAAGGGGTGCGCAACCGCGACATCGCCGGCCGCCTGCAATGGGACATCAGCCCCACCCAACGCCTTACCTTCGATGCCTCCTACAGCCGCCAAGGCAATATCTACAACGGCGACACTCAAAGCAGCAACGTACTCGTTCCGGCCGTGCGCAACGTTGCCTTCCCGCTTATCGGCACAGAAACCGCCCGCCTCTACCGCCAAAGCTACACCCTCACCCACCGCGGCAACTGGGAATGGGGTGACTTGGAAAGCTACATCAGCTTCGACAAAACCGTAAACAGCCGCCTGCCCGAAGGCCTGCTCGGCAGCACCGAAGGCGCCTACAACAGCACCACCGGCTTCTCCGACAGCATCCTGAAAAACTACCGCTTCGGCAGCCGCGCCGATTTGCCTTTGGGCCGCCACACCCTCACCGTGGGCGCGGAAGGCGGCCGCTCCGTGCTCGACGATTCCGCTTCCATGAAGCAAACCATGCAAACCTACGGCAACATCCCCTGGCTGGCCAGCACCGGCCGCAGCGGCAAAGGCAGCCAGAATGATTTTGCCATCTATGTGGAAGACAATATTTCCCTCAACCAAGGCCGCACCTTCCTCACCCCCGGCCTGCGCTGGGACTACAACACTGCCTTCGGTTCCACCTTCTCCCCCTCGTTCAACTTCTCCCACGCCCTGAACGATAACTGGCGGATTAAAGGCGGCATCGCCCGCGCCTTCAAAGCGCCCAATTTGTACCAAACCCAGCCCAACTACATGCTGACCAACGCCAGCCACGGCTGTCCCATCGACGAACACAACCGCTGGGATAACCCCAATGCGCAAAATAACAGCGCCACCGGCGGCACCGGCGCGGGCAACGACCAGCGTCCCACCAACCCCTACCTCAACAGCCGCCCGGGCGGCTTCGACTGGGGCCGCGCCTGCTACTTTGTCGGCAATAAAGACATCAAACCCGAAACCAGCATCAACAAAGAAATCGGTTTCGAGTTCAACAAAGACGGCTACCTCGCCTCGCTGGCCTATTTCCACAACGACTACCGCAACCGCATCGTGGATAACGGCGAATTCGTAACCACCATTGACGCCCCGCCCGGCGGCTACAATCGCGACGTGCGCCGCAGCAACAACCGCGCCGGCATCAATATTTGGCGCAACTACACCGCCACCAACGTATACCGCTGGGGTAACCGCGGCAAGGCCGTACTCGCCGGTTTTGAAGGCAACGTAACCCTGCCTCTCATCGCCGACAAACTGAACTTCAGCACCAACTTCACCTATTTCCACCGCAATGAAGAGAAGTTCTACGGCAACCCCGTATCGATCGTGCCCAAATACACCATCAACAGCACGCTCAACTGGCAAATCACCCCCGAATGGGACTTAAACGCCACCTACACCCGCTACGGCCGCCAAAAAACCGGCTCCCGCCCCACCCGTTTCCTCGACGTGTACTACGAAGACGGCGGCAGCAAGCTGCAAGAGTACGAATTGGGCAGCTACGGCGTATTCGGGTTCAACGTCGGCTACAACTGGAAAGACACCGTCAGCCTGCGCGCCGGGGTGAACAACCTGTTCGATAAAACCATCCTGCGCACCGCGGGCACCGCCAACACCTACAACGAACGCCGCCGCAGCTTCTTCTTCAACGCCCGCTATTCGTTTTAACGGATACGCGGCAGGGCGAACAAAGAGGCTACCTGAAAATTTCAGGTAGCCTTTTTTCCCGGCACGGCAATTACTTGGTGTTAGTTAAATCCACATCTTTGGTTTCGTGTGTGCTGATGAGCGCCGCGAGGGTGAGGGCGCAGTTTACCGCCAAGTAGATGCCCACGCCGAGGATGCCGTAGTGTTCGTTGAACTCGATGGCCACCAATGTGGCCAGCGATGCGCCGATGATGGCGGAGAAGTTGTAGGCCAGCGATGCGCCGGAATAGCGCACTTCGGTGGGGAACAATTCGGGCAGCAGAGCGGCCATCGGGCCGAAGGTGAGCCCCATCAGAATCATGCCGATAATCAGGAAGGCAAATACGCTCATCGGCGTGCCGTTGGTGAGAAACCAGGGCATGGCCAGGCCGAATACGAGCATGGCGGCGCTCACCCAGATTAAAAAGCGGCGGCGGCCGATTTTATCGGCATAGATGCCGGAGAGGCTGATGAAGATGCCGAACACCACGGCGCTGATCATCAAAAAGCCGGTGAAGGTGTTGGCGGGGATGCCCAGGCCGGTGGGGTGGCCGAATTCGGAAAGCTTGGCCGGCGATTTGGAATACACCTGGGCGAAGGCGGTCATGATATAGAACAGCACATAGGTGGCCACCATGATAAATGTGCCTTGCAACACCGGTTTCCAATGATTGGCGAATACTTCCTTCACCGGCGCGGCCTTCACTTTGCCTTCCGATTCGGCTTCGCGGTACACATGGCTTTCGTGCATGGTCAGCCGCATCCACAGGCCGACAAACACCAGGATCATCGATGCGACGAAGGGAATGCGCCAGCCCCAATCCACCATGGCTTCATGGCCGATAACGGAACTGATGAGGAAGAATACGCCGTTGGCCATAAACAGGCCGATGGGGGCGCCCAGCTGCGGGAAAGTGCCGAACCAGGCGCGTTTGCCGTCGGGCGCGTTTTCGGTGGCCACCAAGGCCGCGCCGCCCCATTCGCCGCCCAAGCCGATACCCTGGCCGACGCGGCACAGGCACAAAAGCAGCGGCGCGGCGATGCCGATGTCTTTATAGGTGGGCAAGAGGCCGATGCACACGGTGGAAAGCCCCATGGTCATCAATGAGGCCACCAGCGTTTTCTTGCGGCCGATTTTGTCGCCGAAATGGCCGAACAGCGCCGAGCCGATAGGGCGGGCAAAAAAGGCCAGTGCCAGCGTGGAGAGTGAAAGGATGGTGGCTACTTTGGGGTCGCTTTTGTCGAAAAACTGGCTGTTGAATACCAGTACGGCGGCAGCGGCGTAGATGTAGTAATCGTAAAATTCGATGGCCGTGCCCACCATGGAGGCGACGGCGACTTTATAGGGGTTGTTGCGCAGATGGTGTTCGGTACTCATGATGTGTGTGTGAAAAACGGTAAAAGATGGAAAGTGCGCGATATTAAGGACGAAAGGCGCGTTTGTCTAGCCGATTTATTGACAGGATGGTATCGGGCAAGGAAAAGGCTACCTGAAAACTTTGGCTTTGCAGGGCGCAAAACGTTTTCAGGTAGCCTTTTTCGGTTTATCCGGCCTATGCGCCGTCGTCTAAATGATCCGGCCGGGCGAGGATGGTGCGTTTGCCATTGGTGTCGGCGGGGGAGACGATGCCCTCGGCTTCCATTTGGTCCACCAGGGTGGCGGCTTTGTTGTAGCCGATGCGCAGGTGGCGCTGGATGGAGGAAATGGTGGCTTTCTGCGTGCGCAAAACGATGGCGACGGCTTCGTCAAACAGGGGGTCTTGGCCGCTGTTGCCGCCGCCGATGCCGCTGTTGGCATTGCTGAACAAATCGTCGCTGCCCACGCCGGAGGTGAGGATGTCTTCCACGTAATCGGGCGCACCGAAGCCTTTGAGGTATTCGGCCACGCGTTGCACTTCGCTGTCGGCCACGAAGGCGCCGTGTACGCGCTGCGGGTAGCCGGTGCCGGGCGGCAGGAAGAGCATATCGCCTTGGCCGAGCAGGTTTTCCGCGCCCATCTGGTCGATGATGGTGCGGCTGTCTACTTTGGAGGCTACCTGAAAAGCGATGCGGGTGGGGATGTTGGCTTTAATCAGGCCGGTAATCACGTCCACGCTGGGGCGCTGGGTGGCAAGGATGAGGTGGATGCCGGCGGCGCGGGCTTTTTGGGCGAGGCGGGCAATCAGCTCTTCGATTTTTTTGCCGGAAGTCATCATCAGGTCGGCAAATTCATCCACGATTACCACGATATGCGGCAGGCGGACAAGCGGCTCGGGGTTGTCGGGGGTGAGGCTGAAGGGGTTGGCCAGCCGTTCGCCGCGGGCGGCGGCGTCTTTGATTTTTTGGTTGTAACCGGCGAGGTTGCGCACGCCCACATGGCTCATCAGGCGGTAGCGTTTTTCCATTTCGTTCACGCACCAGGTGAGTGCGTTGGCGGCGAGTTTCATGTCGGTTACCACCGGCGCGAGCAGGTGCGGGATGCCTTCGTACACGGAGAGCTCGAGCATTTTCGGATCGATCATGATCATGCGCACTTCGTCGGGCGTGGCTTTGAACAGCAGCGACAAAATCATGGCGTTCACGCCCACGGATTTGCCCGAGCCGGTGGTACCGGCCACCAAGAGGTGCGGGGCTTTGGCCAGGTCGGTTACCACCGGCTGGCCGGTGATGTCCTGCCCCAGCGCGAGGGTGAGCTTGGATTTGCTTTCGGCAAACACCGGCGAATTGAACACTTCGCTCAGGCGGATCATCTGCCGCTTGGGATTGGGCAGCTCCAATCCCATGCAGGTTTTGCCCGGAATGGTTTCCACCACGCGGATGGCGGCCACGCCGAGCGAGCGGGCGAGGTCTTTTTCCAGATTAATCACCGAGTTGCCGCGCACGCCGACATCGGGCTCGATTTCGTAGCGGGTAATCACCGGGCCGGCATAGGCGTCCACCACGTTGACTTTCACGCGGAATTCGGCCAGTTTTTCTTCGATTCTGATGCTGTTGTCCAGCAGCTGCTCTTCGCTGATGTTGGCTTCGCTGTCGTATTGCGGCGGCAGGAGCAGCTCGTTCATCGGCACATGGTAGTGGCCGAAATCGGCATACGATACGGCGGAAACGGCCGAAACCGGCGCGGGCTGCGGCGGCAGGTCGGGCAGGGAGGGGATGGCAGGCGCGGCAGCGGGCGCGGGGCTTGCCCACGCGGTTTGCGCTTGGGCTTCGGCTGCGCCTTGCTCCAAGGCCTGCTGCCATTCGTTGCCGTTGTCGAACTCGATGGCCGGTTCGGCAGCCGATGCTTGCTCGGTGAGCGAGAGGTCGGGGCGGAAGTGATGTTGGGTAGCGGTTTGGTCGGCGGTGTCTGAATACGTTTCAGCGGTATCGTCGCTCACAGTTTCAGCCAAGCTCCAAGGTGGACTGTCTTCAACGGTGCTTTGCGGGAAAAGAATCGGTGGCTGTTCGGCGGACAGCGCCGACTCCTCCTCAGTGGGCTGGGCGTCGGGGCTCTCGGGCGCAGTGCCATGATTGAAGGGGGTAAAGCGGGTGGAAATCGGCAGCGGTTGGGCTTTCTGGGGCGGCATAGCCGTCGGCACTTGTGCGCCCTGGCTGTGGTTCACGCGCGCAGCGGCGGGAATCACGCTCTCGCGCACGGTTTGGCGTTTGAAGCGGCTGCGCTGGCGATTGGCCGGGGCATCGGTTTTGGCCAGATTAGCCAAGATTTCGTCTTCATTGATAACCGGCAAATCGGGCTGCTGCGGGGCAATGGTTGGTTGGGGCGTGGGCTGGGGCTGCCTGCGGGCACGCAGGCGCTGGCGCAGGAGGTTGTTGCGAATGTCGTCGGGGCTGATGGTGTGGCGCTCTTCGGCAGGCTCTTCCGGCGCAGGTTCGGCTGCGGGCGGCAGGTGGGCTTGGATTTTTTCGCGCACATACTGCACGGCGGGATCGTCCGGGGTGATTTCTTCACGCGGCTCGGGGGCGGGGGAGGAGGCTTTAATCGGCCAGTTCAGCACCACGGTTTCCAGCGGCTTGGCTTCGGCTGCTTCGTTTTTATGCAGCATACGGGTGGCTTCGGAAAGGGAAATGATGCTCGGCTCGGGGCGGTTTTCTTCGTCTTCGAAGTTTTCAGGTAGCCTGTGGCGGGTGGCTTCGGCTTCGGTGATAACGGGCAAATCGGCATCGGGGGTGGACAAATCGTGGATTTCCGGCTCGTCGGCAGTGTTGGCTTCGGTTTCGGCAGCGTTCGTGTTTTCAATAGGTTCCACCTGCTCGGCAGTGGCCTCGGCAGTAGTTTCCGGCAGCAGGGCGCTTGCTTCTTCTGCGGCCGTTTCTTCTTCGGTGGGGCTGAAAATCGGCAGCTCTTCCTGGTTTTCGCTCACGTTGCGGCGGCGCGCTTTTTTCTTCACACCGCCGGCAAGCAGCTCGATTTTGCGTTGCAATTCGTCTTGCACCTTTTGATAGTGCAGCTTCACTTGGGTTTGCGCGCGCTGCGGCAGCACATTGGGGCGGGCGGGCTGCTGCTGCGGGGTGTTTTCTGCTTCGGTATCAGTGGATTGCTGGTTGTTTTGGTGCCGGTTGAGATAAGTGAGCTCCAGCAGCCATTCGCGCTCTTCGCGCGCGCGCCACCACAAGAGCACGGCAATGCCGGCCAACAACAAAATCAGCAGAAAAACTAAAAACATAAACAGCGGCTCCCGAATTTGGCGCAAAGGCTGGTATTTTAACGTGTTTCCCGCCGAAATTAAACCTGGCGGCCTGGGCAAAATCCTCGGCCTCGGCGCATTTTTGTGTGACAACGCTTCCCGTTGGCCTGCCTATCTGTATGATATGTTTACACGTTCTGTGATGCTGCCGCTTTGATTGGTATTTAAATCTAAGGGTTTATAGTGGATTTGAATCAGAATGCTATTACCTTGGCTCGCATTGCCGTATTGCCCATACTGTCTACAGCTCGCCGCCTTGCCCTAGTTTGGTTTTAATTCGCTATACAAAAATCTCCGCCCGCATATTGCGGGCGGAGGGGCGAACCAATCAGAGGCGGATTTCGATGTTGTCGATGAGGCGCGTATTGCCCAAACGGGCGGCGGCCAACACCACCAGTTCGCTGTCGCCGACATGGGCTACCTGAAGATTGCCCGCGTGGCGGATTTCCACATAGTCCACCTGCCAGCCGGCCTGTTTCAGGTTTGCTGCCGCCTGTTGTTCCAGCGCGGCATAGTCGCGGTTGCCGTTTTCCACTGCACGGGCAACGGCCTGCAATTCGCGGTAGAGCTGCGGGGCTTGTTTGCGCTCGGCTTCGCTCAGGTATTGGTTGCGGCTGGAGAGCGCCAGGCCGTCGGCGGCGCGGCCGATGTCCACCGGCACGATTTCTACCCGGAAATTCAAATCGGCAGCCATGCCTTGCAGGATAACCAGCTGTTGGTAGTCTTTTTTGCCGAAGCAGGCGTAATCGGGCTCAACAATATTGAACAGTTTGGCCACCACGGTAGCCACGCCGCGGAAGTGGCCCGGGCGGAACGCGCCGCATAGCTCGTTTTGCAGATTGGGCGGCTCGACGTTGTATTGCTGGGCCACATTCGGATACAGCTCCTGCTCGCTCGGCGCGAAGAGCACGGCCACGCCTTCGCCGGCCAGTTTGGCGGCATCCTGCTCCAGTGTGCGCGGGTAGTGGTCGAAATCCTCGCCTTGGCCGAATTGCAGGCGGTTGACAAAAATGCTCACCACCACCTGGTCTGCCCGTTTGGCCGCTTCGCGCACCAAGGCCAGGTGCCCTTCGTGCAGGTTGCCCATGGTGGGCACGAATGCCACGCTGCCGGTTTCGCGGCGCCAGTCGCGCAGTTCTTGAATGGTATGGATAATTTTCATGGCGGGTTTGCCCTATCAATAAAATGCGGCGCAGTATACTCCGCCATGCTGGGAGAGGCTACCTGAAAAACATGATGGTGGGGTTTCAGGTAGCCTTCACTGTTAGATCGCGGTATGGAGCGTGGATGGCTTGTTTGCATTGATGTGATGCGGCTTATGTGCTTCAAGATTTCAGGTAGCCTGAGCATGGGAAAGGCTACCTGAAAATACTCAATAGGGTTTTCAGGTAGCCTTTCCGGGTATAGGTAAGCCTACTTTCGCACCAACCGCTCCGCTGCGGCACAGGCACGGATTTTGATTTCTTCCGTCAGATAATCCTTCATTTGTGCGTATACCAGCGTGATCACGGCGATGTCGTCGCTGAAGCCCAAGGGGCCGAGCAGGTCGGGGATGCTGTCGATGGGGCTGACGAAATACACCAGTGCGCCCACGATAATCAGCTTGGCGCGTTTGGGCACGGCGGGCGATTGAAACAGGAAATACAGCACATACAGCTGCTCCACCACCGGCCGCCCCAGCCGCAGCGCGAAACGGCGCAGCTTGCGCAAAAAGCCGTCCGGCTCGAAACGGCGACGGCGGAATTCCGGCACGAAATCTTCGGGGCGGACAGGGTTGTCTTGATTCATGGCAAACTCCTTGCATTGGATAGGGCGAAAATGGGCGCGGCAGCGGCAGGTTTCAAGTGGATTTATAGTGAATTAACAAAAACCAGTACAGCGTTGCCTCGCCTTGCCGTACTATCTGTACTGTCTGCGGCTCGTCGCCTTGTCCTGATTTTTGTTAATCCACTATATGTTCCGGTGTCGGTTCGGTGCGATGCGTTTGCGGCTTGCTACAAAAAATTTCAATATCCTCTAACGCATCTTCAGCCCTGCCCCGCAATTCGCTTACGGGCGAGTTTCGGAAAGCCTCCAATAGCGCAACAACCCGCCTATGGTCACCCATATATCCGTGCAGCCTGGCCAAATGCCCGAAACAGGTTAAAGCCAGGCCGCTCACGGTCGGGTTGGTATTTTCGCTCAGTTTTACCAAATAGTCGGAAACCCAATCCACTTCTTCGCGATCGGCGTTAAAAACCATCTCTAAAATGGCATGGGTACATATCTCTTTATCAATAGAGAAGATTTTTTCCTCAATCTCGGCTTTGTTGAGCATCTTTTAATCTTCCGGCAAGAGCAGCTGCGGGGTCATGGCGGCTTTCAGCTTGGCGTAGAGCCTGCCGTCTTCACCGCTTTTCACGCCAAACCACCAAATGCCGGATTTTTTCACCGTCCAATATTGTCCGGCCAGCCAGCCGCCGTTGAGCAGATAGCTGCACAGCTGCCCCAGCCAGGGCTGATGCCCCACCAGTATCAAATAATCCGCCCCTTTATGCGCGGCAGTCATCGCGGGGAGCTCTTCTACATGGTTAATCGGATTAAGCTCGGGTTTCACGGCATAGGGCAGGCCGAGCGCTTCGGCAGTTTGCCGGCTGCGCAGTGCTTGCGAAGCCCACACTTCTACTTGGCCGTTCAGATACGGCCGCAGCCACCGGGCAGCCGCCTCAGCCTGTCGCAGGCCTTTGTCGGTGAGGCCGCGTTCCAAATCGGGTACGCCATCTTCAGCTTCGGCGTGTCGCCATAAAATCAGGTTCATCTTGCCCTCCTTATTCTCTGATACAATTCGTATCTTAATGCCTGGCAGCCGCAGAGGCTACCTGAAAAACATGGTTTCCATAACACAAACAAATGACAGCTTTTCCACACACCCTGCCGCCGCTGATTTGGCAGCCCGAGCCGCCCACCGTTTCCACCGCCCTGCATCGCCTGATACAGGCACCCTCGCTCACCCTGGCCTTGCAGGCCACCGGCGCGGATTTCTGTGTTCAGGTAGCCTTTCAGGGCAAAATGGCGCAAAGGTGGCCGGGTGAAGAGTTGGCCGATAACACGTTTCATGTGCGCCAGGTGTGGCTGCTGCTGGATGATACACCGGTGGTGTGGGCGCGCAGCGTGTGCCCTTTAGCGGGGGTGTGGGCAAGCATCCTGGCTTGCGGCACGCAGCCTTTGGGCAAACGCCTGTTTGATGGCCGCCTGGCCGCCGAACGCAGCCCGCTCGCCTTCGCCGCCGTGCCGCCCGCGCAACAAGAACAAGCCGTCCAAGCCGTTTGCCTGCGTCGCTCGATATTCGATTTGAACGGCGAAAAGATGGTGCTGACCGAAGGGTTTATGCCCGAGCTGGCGCGGTTTTTGGAGGAATAGGGCGGTATTTTGCAGCAGACAGTATTTCAGGTAGCCTCTTGCCACCACATGCAGGCTACCTGAAAGCGATAATTTTCAGGTAGCCTAAACCATCAGCTTCCACCCGGCTGTTTTATAGTGAATTAACAAAAACCAGTACAGCGTTGCCTCGCCTTGCCGTACTATCTGTACTGTCTGCGGCTCGTCGCCTTGTCCTGATTTTTGTTAATTCACTATATTGTGCAAAACTCTTTTTCAGGTAGCCTCTCTCTCACGCCCCAAGGCTACCTGAAACCACACCCCGAGAACTCCCGTGCCTTTTCTTTCTTTTCTCTCCCCGAAGCAAGCCGATCGTCTGGCTGTGTACCTGCAACTGATGCGCGCCGACAAGCCCATCGGCACGCTGCTGTTGCTGTGGCCCACGCTGTGGGCGCTGTGGATGGCTGCCGACGGGCTGCCCGATTTCGGCATTCTGTTTGCCTTCGTGCTCGGCACCTTTCTGATGCGCAGTGCCGGCTGTGTGATCAATGATTTTGCCGACCGCAATTTCGACGGTGCGGTGGCGCGCACCAAAAGCCGCCCGTTTGCCACCGGCAAGGTGAATACGCGCGAGGCGATGCTTTTGTTGTTGGTTTTGTGTGCCGCTGCCTGCCTGTGCCTGCTGCCGTTGAACGGGCTAACCTGGCTGATGAGCTTGCCCGCGCTGTTTCTGGCCTTGAGCTATCCGTTTACCAAACGCTTTTTCCCGCTGCCGCAGCTGTATTTGGGGCTGGCTTTTTCCTTCGGCATTCCGATGGCCTTTGCCGCCGTGCAAAACCATGTGCCGCCGCTGGCCTGGCTGCTGTTTGCCGCCAATGCCTGCTGGACGCTGGCCTACGACACCATCTACGCCATGGCCGATAAGGAAGACGACCTGAAAATCGGCATTCAAACCTCGGCCATCACCTTCGGCCGCCGCGATGCTGAAGCCGCCATGTTGTGCCACGCACTGTTTGTGTTGCTGATGGCCGCTGCCGGCTGCACCATTCACGCCCGCTGGCCGTATTGTCTGGCGCTGGTGTACGCGGTGTGGCACCAATGCGGCCAATACCGCGCCATCCGCAGCCGCAACCGGGAAGCTTGTTTTAAAGTGTTCTTATCCAACAACCGCATCGGCTGGGTTTTATGGCTCGGTTTGCTGGCGCATTACAGCGGCGGCTGATTAGGCTACCTGAAAGCTGGCCGCCGGGCACAAAATTGCCCTTCGGCGGCGGCGCAGGTACAATCCTATCCTTAATGAATTTTTACGCAAGAGAAGTAACCATGAGCCTGATCGGCAATATCCTGCCCGTATCGCATATTGTGCTGGATTTGGAAGTGAGCAGCAAAAAACGCCTGTTTGAAGAAGCCGGCCTGCTGCTGGAAAGCGAATCCGGCCTGAGCCGCGCCGCTGTGTTTGAATGCTTGTTTGCGCGCGAAAAGCTCGGCACCACCGCGCTGGGGCACGGCGTGGCCATCCCGCATGGTCGGCATGCCGAAGTGCAAGCGGCCACCGGCGCGTTTATCCGCCTGAAAGAAGCTGTGGATTTCGATGCGCCCGATGGCGAGCCGGTATCGCTGGTGTTTGTGCTGCTGGTGCCGGAAAACGCTTCCGGCGAGCATTTGGAAGTGCTCTCTGCCTTGGCCATCAAGCTTTCGGATAAAGCCGTGCGCGAGCAGCTTTTGCTTGCCGAAAACGCCGAAGCCGCCCACCACATCCTCACCGCATAACCAACAGGACACCCATGCCCAGCATTTCCGTGCGCAAGCTCTATCAAGACAACCAGGCCAAGCTGAGTTTGGCTTGGTCGGCCGGCACGGCAGGCGCAGACAACCGCATCAGCGTGGATGCCGACAAACCTGTGTTGGCGCTGGTGGGGCATTTGAATTTTATCCATCCCAACCAAGTGCAGGTGTTGGGCGTGGCCGAAGTGGCCTATTTGGATAAGATGGCCGCCGGGGAAGTGAAGGCGAGCCTGGACGAACTCTTCGATTTGAGCATTGCCTTGGTGATTGTGGCCAACGATTTGCCGGTGCCTTTCATGCTGCGCGATTATTGCCACACCCACAACGTGCCGCTGCTCACCTCCAAAACCGAAAGCCCGTTTTTGATGGACGTGCTGCGGATTTATTTGCAGCGCGTGCTGGCCGCCTCCACCGTGAAGCACGGCGTGTTTTTGGACGTGTTTGAAATCGGCGTGTTGCTGATGGGCGAATCTGGCTTGGGCAAGAGCGAGCTGGCCTTGGAGCTGATTTCTCGTGGGCACGGCCTGGTAGCCGACGATGCGGTGGAACTCTACCGCACCGGCCCGGAAACGCTGGAAGGCCGCTGCCCGGCCGTATTGCGAGATTTTCTCGAAGTGCGCGGCTTGGGCGTGCTCAATATCCGCACCATTTTCGGCGAAACCGCCGTGCTGCCTTCCAAGCAGCTCAAGCTCATCATCAACCTGACGCTGGCCGACGACAACTACATGAAAACGCTCGACCGCCTTTCCATCCAGAGCGAAACTGAAACCATCCTCAACGTGGCCGTACGCTCGGTGACGCTGCCGGTGGCTGTCGGCCGCAACCTCGCCGTGCTGGTGGAAGCAGCGGTGCGCAACTATATTCTGCAGGCGCGCGGCAAAGACAGTACCAAAGAATTTTTAGAACGCCATACCGCCATGCTGAGGGAAGACGAACGCAGCCATGAGGATAGTGCTGATTAGCGGGCTGACCGGCTCGGGAAAAACAGTTGCCTTAAAACTGCTCGGTGATATGGGCTTCACGTGCGTGGACAATATTCCGCCCGCGCTCCTGCCCCAATTGGTGGCGCAATCTGCTGCCAGCCAAATCAGCAAGCTGGCCATCAGCCTCGATATCCGCCTGCCTTATCCCCAAGACACCATCCAAAACTGCCTGCGTGCCATCCGCCGCCAAGGCCACCCCCTGCGCTTGTTGTTTCTCGATGCCGACACCGCCACCCTCATCCGCCGGCTCGACCGCCACGGCCGCCGCCATCCCCTCGCAGCCACCACCCTTACCCTGGCCGAAAGCATCTCCGCCGAGCGGCAAATGCTCCAACCGTGGCAGAGTTTCGCCTTTTGCATCAACAACTCCCACGACAGCATCGGTGATTTGAAATTCCGTATCCAAGAGTGGCTCGCTCTCAGCCACGGCGGTTTGCAGGTGGTGATCGAATCATTCGGCTTCAAATACGGCGCGCCGCTGGATTTGGATTTCCTCTTCGACACCCGTGCCTTGCCCAACCCGTATTACGATGAAAACTTGCGCGAACTCACCGGCCGCGACGAAGCCGTGCGCGCCTATTTCGCCCAATTCAAAGTCGTGCAGCAGATGGTGGCCGACATCAGCGGCTACCTAAACCGCTGGTTGCCCGAATACGCCCGCCAAACCCGCGTGCACATGCTCGTGGTCGGCATCGGCTGCACCGGCGGCCAGCACCGCTCCGTATTCGTGGCCGAAGCCGTGGCCGAACGCCTGCGCGATTACCCCATGTGGGTGCGCCACCGCCAGCTTCCCGCCACCACCGCCCACCGCGCGTGAGTGTCAAGTGTATTGGTTTTGGTTGAAGTTTGAGTTTCAGGTAGCCCCAACACCACAGGCTACCTGAAAACGAGGCCTCCGCAGGAGGACGAGTTTCTGCGAAGCTAAAACGAGGCCTCCGCAGGAGGACGAGTTTCTGCGAAGCTAAAACGAAGTCTCCGCAGGAGGGCGAGTTTCTGCGAAGCTAAAACGAAGTCTCCGCAGGAGGGCGAGTTTCTGCGAGGCGGACCGAGGTCTCTGCAGGAGGATGAATTTCTGCGAGGCGGACCGAGGTCTCTGCAGGAGGATGAATTTCTGCGAAGCTAAAACCAGACTTCCGAAGGAAGGCAGGGTTCTGCAGCGATAAAAAGATCAGTTTCAACACCGCCAACCCGTATCCCCAACATTTTCAGGTAGCCTTTCCCTGCCAAAGGCTACCTGAAACCAACAGAAAGAAAACATCATGAGCATCCAATGGTTTCCCGGCCATATGCACAAAACCAAAAAAGCCCTCATCGAGCGGCTGAAAAGCACCGATATGGTCATCGAAATGCTGGATGCCCGTCTGCCCGCCTCCAGCCAAAACCCCCTGCTGGCCCAGCTCTCGCGCGGCAAGCCCAAGCTCTATCTGCTAAACAAACAAGACCTTGCCGACCCCGAGCTCACCCGTGTGTGGCTGGCCGAACTGCAAAACCGGCCCAACACCAGCGCCCTGGCCCTTGATGCTTCCGAACGCCAGGCCGCCCAAAAAATCACTGCCGCCTGCCGTGCGCTGGTTCCGCACCGGCAAGGCATCGACCGCCCCCTGCGCGTGCTCATTTGCGGCATCCCCAACGTGGGCAAGTCCACCCTGATCAACGGCATGATCGGCAAAAAATCCGCCAAAACCGGCAACGAACCCGGCATCACCAAAACCGAACAATGCCTGCTGCTTGCCGACGACTTCTGGCTCTACGACACCCCCGGCATGCTGTGGCCGAAAATCATCGTTCCCCAAAGCGGCTACAACCTCGCCGCCAGCGGCGCCGTAGGCCGCAATGCGCTGGACGAAGAAACCGTCGCCCTTGAGCTGCTCAACTATCTGCGCCAGCACTACCTGCCCCAGCTGCAAGCGCGTTACCAAGCCGACCCGGAAGAGAGTCAAAGCTGGCAAGATACCGACTGGCTCGAATGGATCGGCCGCCGGCGCGGCGCCCTGCTTGGCGGCGGCCGCATCAACTACCAAAAAGCCGCCGAAAACACCCTCACCGATTTCCGCGACGGCCAAATCGGCCGCATCACCCTCGAAACCCCCGATCAATGGCAAGCCTGGCTCGCCGCCGCCCTCGAAGAGGAAGCCCGCTTGCAAGCCAAACGCGCCGAGCGGCAGGCCGAACGGCGTAAGGGAAAATAGGCGATATATGCCAAAGGCTACCTGAAAGTATGCAAACTGCTTTTCAGGTAGCCTTTGTTTTCTTTTGTTTATCGTTCTACTGTGTTACTACAGAATCTTAAACAACCTTGCCAATAATACATCCTGAAGTACTAGGCGCGTTTCGGGTTGTAACAGCAGCCGCGCGAGCGGCAAATCAAGCTCTACACCTGAAACGGTTTGGCGCAGGCTGGATAGAGTCTTCATGCGATTCTTTTGTTCAAACATGTCCGCCATATCGGGTTTGATGTGGAAATGCCAAAACGGCTCGGTCTTCATATGGTAAAGCGGCATACCGAATTTTCCCTGATGGTAGTCATTCGCTACCCACAGCTGCCATTGTTTCCGAAACACCATCTGCCATTCAATTAACAATTCGTCAGAAAATTTAATCTGCTCTGTTTTCAAGCTACCTGAAGCATATAGAAGGCACAGGCTGTACAGCAAAATAAATTTGTGTGGTGACTGATTTTGCGCATAAGTAAAACTGGTATGCAAACCTCGGAATTGTTCTGCATATTTCAACAGCACCGGTAAATCCATCATACCGAGCCCTCCTGAAACCCCGCACCACCTCCGATGCATCTCAATCCAAAGCCCGACAGTATTCGATAAATTCAAATATATCCATCCGCCTGTCAACTGTTTCCACTTTTCCTACGAACGAATGCACCACATCCATCCGTTCTGCCAACGCACGTTGCGACAACCCCAAATCCAGGCGTCGCCGGATAAGGAGCTGTCGCAATTTCGTATGTTCCTTGGAATGAACCGACAGCCGGATGTTCTTCATTGCACCGATTTTAGGTACAATCATGGATGCACCTGTTTTAGGTGCAAATGAGAAAATTTATGAAGGTTATCCCCATAAACACAGCCGATCCGTTTGATGCTATACGCCAAAACATTACTGAAGAATATTTGAGCGAAACACAGCACTACCCTTGGATTGTTACCTTTTCAGGCGGCAAGGACAGCACCCTTGTCGCCCATTTGGTGTTTGACATGCTGCTTTCGCTGCCGCCGATGCTGCGGACGCGGCAGGTGTTCTTCGTTTCCAACGACACGCTGGTGGAAAGCCCGCTGGTGGTGAAACACATGCGCCAATCTTTGGCGGAAATCCTGCGCGCCGCCGAAATTTTCAGGCTGCCCGTCAGCGGCGAAATCACCGTGCCGAAATTGCAGGACACCTTTTGGACGTTGCTCATCGGCAAAGGCTACCCCACGCCCAACCGCTCAATGCGCTGGTGCACCGACCGCCTGAAAATCCAGCCTACTAGCGGCTACATCCTGCAAAAAGTAAACGAAAACGGCAAAGCCATCATTGTACTGGGCGTGCGCAAAGACGAATCTGCCACCCGCAAGGCAAGTATCAAAAGCCACCAAAACTTGGAAAACAGCAATCTGACCCTGCACAGTGATCTGAAAAACGCGTTGGTGTACCGACCGATTGCCGATTTGAGTACCGACGACGTGTGGGAATTCCTTGCTGCCAACGACCCGCCCTGGGGAGGCACACACAGCGATTTAATCAAGCTCTACCGCGAAGCCGCTGGCGGCGAATGCCCGATTGTGCTGTCACAGGAAGAAGCCCCCGGTTGCGGCACCAATTCCAGCCGCTTCGGCTGCTGGACGTGCACGGTGGTCAATAAGGACAAAAGCCTGCAAGGTTTTGTGGATGCGGGGAAAACTGAATTCACACCGTTAATCGAATACCGCGACTGGCTGGTGGACATCCGCAACAAACCCGAATACCGCCAGGCCGAACGGCGCAACGGAAAACTCACGTTCAAAGGCGGAAAACACATCCCCGGCCCGTTCACCATCACGGCGCGGCAGGAAATGCTGGCGAAGCTGCTGGACGTGCAGGCTGCTTTCGGCGAAGAACTGATTTCGCAGGAAGAAATCGACCTAATCAAGCAGATTTGGACGGAAGATATTTTGAAACAAGGAGACAGACGATGAACCCGGAAACCGAAGCACAAATTGCCGACCTGCTGCTGTGGCGCGACCCCGACGCGCGCTATTTGCTGGAAGCGGCCGCCAAAAAACACAATATCAAAATAGAAGCGGCGGCGGAACTTCTTGCTTGGGCGCGCCAGGTGCGGCGCAAGGGTGACAAACACGGCGGCATGAAGCAGAAGCTGGACAAAATCTTCGAACAACAGGATTTATGGGGGAAATAAGGTGTATATCAAACGGATAAAACTGAAAAATTTCAAATCCTACGCCGAAGCCGAATTTGAATTTCCCCCGCCTGAAAAAGGGCGAAACCTGATTTTGGTCGGGGCGGAAAACGGGCACGGCAAAACCACGCTGCTGGAAGCGATTTACCTGTGCCTGTACGACAAAGACGCGATTGCCAATTTCCAACGCGCCGGACTGGGTGACAGCAAATTTAAATACCATGACTTCATCAGCCAGTCGCTGTACAAGGAGGCCGCCACCCAAATGGCCAGATCCTACGAAATGGTGCTGGAAATGGATTTGATGAAAACCGGCGCATTTGACGAACAGGGCATCCGCATCGTCCGCAAATGGCATTTCGACCATCACGGCCGTTATCGGGAAGAACATAACGAACTGATGCTGTATTCGTCCGACAAAGGCAGCCTGCAACCCGTTTCGGGCGAAGAAATCCAAGATTATTTAGAAGATTACGGCCTGCCGTCCGAATATTCCACGTTTTTCTTTTTTGACGGGGAACAGCTAGTCAATATCGCCAAACAGTTCGGCGCAGGCGGCTGGATGAGCGGTGCGCTAAACAAACTTTTGGGTATCGACCTGCTTAAAGCCTTGCAGGCAGACGTGAAGAAATACGGGCAGGAACTATACAGCGAAAAGGCGGGTGGCCGGCAGAAAGAGCAGCTTGCCGAAGCCGAACGCCGTTTTCAGACGGCCTCCGAAGAATTGGCGCGCCACACCGAAACCCTGCAACAGTGGCAGCGGCAGAAGCAGGAAGCTGAAGCCAGGCAGGACAATTTGCAGACGCGGTTGCGGGGCGCGGGCAGCACGCAGCATTCCAAAGAGCTGATTGCCCAAATCGAACAGTGTGAAGCCGAAACCGCCCGACTGAACCAAAGCATTCAGGCAGCCTTGTTGGCCTTGCCGCTTGCCCTGTTACCTGAAAGCGATATCGCCGCCCTGAAAACGCAGCTTCACGGTGATTACCGCCGCCTGCTGCACGAGCAGGGCAAAGAGCAGAACGCGCACCGGTTGGAAGAATTCTGGCAGGCGTTTTCCACCAATCCCAATACGCTGGAACTACTGACGCCGAAAATCCTGAAAGACGAACTGCTCAAACGTGCTCTGAACGAATCATGGAACGTTCTGTTCGACAAACTGCCGCCAGATGCGTCCGACCCCATGCAGCACAATTACTTGGACGATGCAGGCTTTCAGGCGGCCTCCGAAAACATCGCCCGCATCACATCGCCCGACAACGACCTCGGCAGCCTGAACAAAGAGAAAAACCGTCAGGAAACCAAACTGGCTGAGCTGAAACGCCGCTACGAACAGCAAGAAGACAGCCTTGCCGATTCCGACCGCCTGCGCGAAGAATTGGAGCGCGTTCAGAAAGAGTTGGCCGAAGCCAACCAAAAACTCGGCGGCGCGAAAAATAGCATCGAGCGCAGCCAAACCGAAGCCAACCGCTTGAAAACCGACTGGGAAACCCTGCAACAGGCATTGATAGACAGCCTGCCCAAACAGCAAAAGGCCGAACGTGCTGAAGCCGTGTGCCGTCTGATAGACGACTTGGCCGTGCAACTGCGCCGCAGCAAACTGGACGCATTCCGCAAAACCGTAAGCAGCCTGCACAAGAAAATCGCCCATGACAAACAAATCGGCGACATCGAAATCGGCGAAGACGGCAGCCTGTCGTTATACAGCCAAAACGGCACGGCCATCGACTTCCAGCCACTTTCGCACGGAGAAAAGAAAATACTGGTGCTGACCCTGATTGCCGCGCTGGCCGAAATCACCGACTACCAAGTCCCCTTCGTGGTCGATACCCCGCTCACATCTTTGGATACGCGCCATTGCAACAACCTAGTGCAATACTGGATGAATTTGAACCGTCAAGTGATTATTCTGGTGCAGAGTGCCGAAATCGGTTCCGAAGCCTATCAAAAGCTCAACGCACAGGGGCGCATTGGTAAAAGCTACCTTATCCGTTCGCAAAGCCTGCAAGGCGGCGGGAAACGCGCCACCGTTACCCCGCACGCCTATTTTGAATAAAAGGAAACGCCATGTACGAATTGGATGACGACAAAATCTGCAATGACAAATACTGGGTAACGCTGACTGAAAACACCCACATCAAATCCAGCGGCGAAGCGGCCAAAATCCTGAAACGGCTCGAAAGCGACGGTGTGCTGCCCAAAATGCAGAACCACGAATGGGCAAGGCTGTGTATTGCCTTCTGCTTTGCCAAAACCAAAAATATCAAAGATTGGGAGCAAAAACCCGGCATGGACGGCGGGTTGGAGATCGCATCGTTCAACACCTGTTTTAACCAAAACGGCAAAAAAGGCGAAGAAAAATTTTGGCTCGCCTACATCAGCCAGCGTATGTTTGATGAAGCAGCGACACGAAAATTCACCAAAAAACATCTATTTGTCTACATCCAACTGGCATGGCACAATGGCGCGAAACTGCTGGAAGGGCGTTACCAGAAAGCCTTAGAATACTGCGACGGCAGTATCGTGGAAGCCAAAAAGATATTCTTTGACGAACTGGCCGATCTGGCGGCGCAACACAGGGACGGTGGATCGGACGGTGCTGTCCCAGCTGTTTCAGGCAGTCTGCACTCACCAAATCCTGTTTCAGACGGCATCGATTTAAAATCCTCCCCCGCCGCCAATCGGGAAATGGGTGAGAAAATCATTGCCGCATTGCAGGGTATGGGCAAAGGGGTGAAAGCCATAACATTTTTGGGGCAGGGGGTACGCTACGACAGCTACCTCGTCCAATTTGCCGATTATGCCGACTGGGACAAACTATACGATAGATTTTGTTCGGCAATGGGGATTCCCAAAGACAGCAGCACCGTACGCACGGAACAGTATGCGGGACTGCCGCATGCCCATGAAATCAAAATACTCCGCCATGAAGATACATGGCACAAACTGGAGAAGAATGATTTTGAATCGGCACTGAAACAATATCACGGTGATTTTCTGATACCGTGCTGTATCGGTGCGGATGAGGGCGGCAAGGCGGTTTTTGCCGATTTATATGAAGCACCACATATATTGGTGGGCGGCACGACAAGGATGGGCAAATCCGTGCTGGTTTCATCCATCATGAAAAGCCTGTTTGAACTCAACCGTCAGGATAGTTTTGAAGTGGCGATATTTGATCCTGCTGCCAACTATTCCGTATTCAAAACTGCACCCAACCTGTGGCAGGGCGGAATACATGGGGAACGCAGTCGGTTTTTGCCTTTGCTGGAAAGCCTTGTAGATGAAATGAACGGGCGGTTGGCACTTTTGCGCGAATACGATGCTGAAAAAATACAGCATCTGCCCGAAGAATATCGGCCAAAACTCCTCATTGTTTTACTGGAGGAATTGGCGGCCTTGTTGGATACGGACAAAAATGCCGAAAAACCGATTATCCAAATGCTCCAAGAAGGTGCAAAAACCGGCATTCATATGATTTTGGTAACGCAAGAACCCAATTCGCAAACATTCTCGTCCAAACTGCTTGCCAATTTGCCTAGTCGGATTGCATTGCGCGTTGTCAAACCCGGCTCTTCGCGCATGATTCTAGGCGAAGGCGGAGCAGAGTATTTAACCAGCAAAGGCGACCACTTGGTCAGATGGAATGGCAGCGCAGCACAGTTTTTACACGGATATAATGTGTAATTAAAGAGATATTAAGAGGCTACCTGAAAGCATATAAACTGCTTTTCAGGTAGCCTTTGTTTTTGCCGTACCAAGGGTTATTTCACCAGTTTCAGGCCTTTGTGTTTGCCGGCGGGTTTGCTGTCTTTGCTGCTGCTGCCCGCTTCGGGTTGGGGCGGAGTACCGGGTTCGTAGGGCGTGATGTCGAAGTTCATGCCTTCGCCGGTTTCGCGGGCATAGATGGCGCCGATGTGGCCGACCGGAATCCAAATGTCGTGCGCCACGCCGCCGAAGCGGGCGGTGAAGTTAACCCAGTCGTTATCGATGTTCAGGCCGGCGCAGGCGGTGGCGCCGATATTGAGGATGATTTGGTTGTCTTTCACAAACTGCACGGGTACGCGGGTATGTTCGTTTACCCATACCTGGATATAGGGCGTGTGGCCTTGGTCGCTGCACCATTCGTGCAAGGCGCGGATGAGGTAGGGTTTGAGGGTGGGGTTCATGGGCAAGATTCCTGTGGGGGGAAAGGCTACCTGAAAAACATATCGCTGGAATATAGTGAATTAACAAAAACCAGTACAGCGTTGGCTCGCCTTGCCGTAACGTGTGTACTGTCTGCGGCTCGCCGCCTTGTCCTGATTTCTGTTAATTCACTATAATTTACTTCTTAACACGTTGGCTGGCTGCCTGGAATGAAAAAATCATGCTTTCAGCTAAAGGCCGCTTGTTAGAAAACGCGGATGCGGTTTACAAACAAACGGCCTATATGCTTAGCGGCGCATGGCTTTTTCGGCGGCGGTGAGCGCGGCGATGAAGGATTCGCGTTGGAAGATACGCTCGGCGTATTTCAGGATGGGGGCGGCGGATTTGCCCAGTTTGATGCCGTAGTGGTCGAGCCGCCACAGGAGGGGGGCGATGGCTACGTCGATCATGGAGAAGTCGTCGCCCAGCACGTATTTGTTTTTGGAGAAGGCGGGGGCGAGCAAGGTGAGGCCTTGGCCGATGGCTTCGCGTGCTTTGGCCTGCTCTTTGGCGGAAGTTTCGTGGCTTTCGAGTTTCTGCACATGGCTGAACAGCTCTTTTTCCATCCGGAACAAAACCAGGCGGCCGCGGCCGCGCATCACGGGGTCGCCGGGCATGAGCTGCGGGTGCGGGAAGCGTTCGTCGATGTATTCGTTGATGATGTTGGACTCAAACAGGATGAGGTCGCGTTCAACCAATACGGGCACTTGGTTGTAGGGGTTCATCACGGAGAGGTCTTCGGGTTTGTTGAAGATGTCGACGTCTTTGATTTCGAAATCCATGCCTTTTTCGTATAGCACGAAGCGGCAGCGGTGGCTGAAGGGGCAGGTAATGCCTGAGTATAAAACCATCATAACTGTATTCTCCCTAACTAAACAGTGTCGCCGGCTTGGCAAGTCTGCCGGCATATACCATGCCGCGTATTATAGCCTGCCGGTGGTTTTATGGCTAGAAAATCGGTGTAACTCAATGATGTTTATATGATTAATTTAAATTTGAGATGAAAGGAAAGGCTACCTGAAAAGCAAGCAATGTTTCAGGTAGCCTTTGTTGTATAGTGGATTAACAAAAATCAGGACAAGGCGGCGAGCCGCAGACAGTACACACGTTACGGCAAGGCGAGCTAACGCTGTACTGGTTTTTGTTAATTCACTATAGGATGCGGTGGGTCAGCGCTGCATCATATCTTCAAAGCCGGCATTGTTTCGTTTGGCACAAGCTTGGCGGGCCTGTTCGATTTCTTGCAGTTGGTGGGCATTGTTTGCGATGCTGGCGGAATTAACTATGGTTTGCGGGATGGGCAGGTAGTTGGTTCTGTATTCGCCGCTGAAGCCTTGCAGCGGGAAACCGGTCAGTTGCCGGATGTCGGCAGCAAGGTCCTTCAAGCTGGTTCTGCTGTTGTTGCAGTGGAAGTCATGTACCGTGCAATGGCAAGAGGAGACTTCTTGGTTGGTGATGTCGTAAGGTATCCTGTTTTTCCAGGCAATTTTCGGCACCTGGCCGGCCGTGTGCACGGTGCTGCCGCTGCTTGCGTTGTTGTAGATAACCAGTTCCGGGGCACGGCCTTGGATGTCCCATTGCACGGCATTAGAACTACTTAGGATCAGGATGTATGGGGTGTTGTCGGCCGGTGCCTGCAGGATGAGGCTGTTATTCCTGTTGCTGCTCTCATTTACACTGACTGCATAGGCCACGGTTTGCGCTGGCAGCTGTCTAGTGGCCACGGCGGCAGGTAGGTTGGAGCTATCCATCTCTTCGATTACCGGGGCAACGGTAAGCTGGAAGCCGGTGGTGTGCCAATTATTGATGTATTCCACTTCGAGCAGGTAGTCGCCAGGTTCGAGCCATACCATTTGGTTTTCACTTGAGTTTTCTGATTCGGCAATGATGTGGCGATTCAGCATCACGCGCATTTTTGCCCAGCTGATGTCTGCTGAAATGCGGTAGGCACCGCGTTGTGGAACATGTAGTCGGCCAGCCCAGTAGGCGCCGAAGTCTTCAGACGGAATCTTGAGGAATTGGTCGAAAGGATAGTTGATGGCAATGCTGTTTACTGTTTCCCGGCCAATGACCTGTTTAGGCTGGTTGGTGTTGATATACCAGGCAAAATAGCCTTGCGAAGGCGTAGACTTCTGCGGATTGAAGATATCTCCCCAGCTATGATCGGCAAGCGGATAGCTGCTGAGCGCAGCAGGCTGCTGTTTGTCGTCTTGGGGTGGGGCGGGTGGTTCGGTTTCCAAGGGCGGGATAGCGGAAATGGATTCAGGCTCTTTTTCTAAGTTGATACCAGAGGCATCGGAGGTGGTAATAGGAGGATTGTTTTCTTGAGCATGCCCGCCGGATGATGCCCGCAGATCAGGAAAGGCAAACCACAAACCCATACCTAGGACGGCAAAAATCAGAATAGGCAGCAATATCTGTGTAACCGGCGGTTTTTCATTTGTTTTCATTGCGCAATTCCTGGAGTAAAGGGAGTAGGCAGTTTCGGCTGACTGATTCAATTCAATGAAAGTAGCCTAAATATCCAGCTCGGCTTTGTCGCCTTCGGCTTCCATCCAGCTGCGGCGCTGGGCGGATTCGCCTTTGCCCATGAGTTTGACGAACACTTCACGGGTGGGTTCGCTGCTGTGCTCGGGGATATGCACGCGCAGCAGGCGGCGGGTGTCGGGGTGCATGGTGGTGTCTTTGAGCTGGTCGGGGTTCATTTCGCCCAGGCCTTTGAAGCGGCTGATGGAATATTGGTTGTCGCGCAGGCCTTCTTTGCGCAGTTTTTCTAGAATGCCTTCAAGCTCGGCTTGGTCGAGGGCGTAGAATTTGCGGGCGGTTTTTTTCCTGCCTTGGGCGGCTACGTCCACGCGGAACAGCGGCGGTTGGGCAACGTAGATGTGGCCGCGCCGGATGAGTTCGGGGAAGTGGCGGTAGAAGAGGGTGAGCAGCAGCACTTGGATGTGCGAGCCGTCGACGTCGGCATCGGAGAGGATGGCGATTTTGCCGTAGCGCAGGCCGGAGAGGTCGGGGCCGTCGCCTTCGCCGTGCGGGTCGACGCCGATGGCCACGGAAATGTCGTGGATTTCGGTGTTGGCGAAGAGTTGGTCGCGGTGCACTTCGAAGCTGTTGAGCACTTTGCCGCGCAGGGGCAGGATGGCTTGGGTGTTGCGGTCGCGGGCGAGTTTGGCGGAGCCGCCGGCGGAATCGCCTTCCACAAGGAAAAGCTCGTTTTCACGGATGTCTTCGCTTTCACAGTCGGTGAGCTTGCCGGGCAGCACGGAAATACCGCTGCCTTTGCGTTTTTCGATTTTCTTCACCGAACGCATGCGTTCTTGGGCTTGTTTGATGGCGAGCTCGGCAATTTTCTTGCCGGCTTCGAGGTTTTGGTTGAGCCACAGTTCGACGGGGTCGCCGGCGAGGGCGGCTACGAGTTTGAGCGCGTCGCGGTTGGTGAGTTTGTCTTTGGTTTGGCCTTGGAATTGCGGGTCGAGCATGCGCACGGAAAGCACGAAGGCGACGCGGTTGAATACATCGTCGCTTTGGATTTTCACGCCGCGCGGCAAAAGGTTGTGGTGGGTGATGAAGTTGGATACGGCGTTGAACAGGGCTTGTTTGAGCCCGGCTTCGTGGGTGCCGCCGGCGGGGGTGGGGATGAGGTTGACATAGCTTTCGGTGGCGATGCGGCCTTCTTCCAGCCAGGTGAGGGCGCAGGATACGCCTTCGCCATCGGCAAAATCGCCATGGTGACTACCTGAAACGTGGTTTTGCAACGTAAGTAGGGGCAGGGTGTTTTCCTGCCCGGCCAGCAGAGTTTTCAGGTAGCCTTCCAGGCCGTCGGGGTAGTGCCAGGTTTGGGTTTCGGGCAGGCCGTTGCGCCGGCGGGTGAGGGTAACGGTTACGCCGGGCAGCAGCACGGCTTTGGCGCGCAGAAGGCGTTCGATTTCGGCGATGTCGTAGTCGGGGCTTTCGAAGTAGCGGGCATCTGGCCAGATGCGCAGGGTGGTGCCGCTGTCTTTGGCGGGGCATTTGCCGGTTTCGGCCAAAGGCTCAACCACGTCGCCGCCGGCAAAGGCGATGCGGTATTCGCGCCCTTCGCGGCGCACGGCCACTTCGAGGCGGCGGGAGAGGGCGTTGGTTACGGATACGCCCACGCCGTGCAGGCCGCCGGAGAAGGCGTAAGCGCCGTCGCCGCTGGTTTTGTTGAATTTGCCGCCGGCATGCAGGCGGGTGAACACCAGCTCGACCACGGGCACGTTTTCTTCGGGATGCAGCCCCACGGGGATGCCGCGCCCGTTGTCGGATACGGAAAGCGAGCTGTCTTCGTGGATTTCCACATCGATGCGGCTGGCGAAGCCGCCGAGGGCTTCGTCGGCAGCATTGTCGATGGCTTCCTGGCAGATGTGGGTGGGGCTGTCGGTGCGGGTGTACATGCCGGGGCGTTCTTTCACCGGCTCCAGGCCTTTGAGGACTTTGATGCTGCTTTCTGAGTATTGCTTGGTCATGGGTGTGTTCACGTTTTAAATCCGGCCTATTTTAGCATATTAGGATTGGTGCTTTATGGCTATCCCACCTGTGCCGGGCATACAAGAAACAGGCCACCTGAAAGTGAGTGGAACAAAATTTCAGGTAGCCTGTGTTGGGAATGGGGCTGGGCTTTAGCCTGCCTCGACATCTTGCTGCAAGGCGGCGAGCAGTTCGGCTTGGCTGCACACAGCGGTACCGAGTTTGGCCACCACCACGCCGGCGGCGGCATTGGCGATGTGCATGGCTTGGCGCAAATCCAGTTTGGCGGCCAGGCCGAGGCCTACGGTGGCGATGACGGTGTCGCCGGCGCCGGATACGTCGAACACTTCCTGCGCGCGGGTGGGCTGGTGGCTGATGTGCTCTGCCTCATACAGGCTCATGCCTTCTTCGCTGCGGGTGAGCAGGATGGCGTTTAATTGCAAGTGACGGCGCAGGGCTTCGGCTTTTTCGGTGAGCTCGACTTCATTTTCCCACGAGCCGACCACTTGGCGCAGTTCGTTGCGGTTGGGAGTGATGAGGCTGGCACCGGCATATTTTTCGTAGTCGTCGCCTTTGGGGTCGATCAACACGGGTTTGTTGTGCTCGCGGGCGAAATCAATCATATCGGCTACCTGAAACAGGCAGCCTTTGCGGTAGTCGGAAAGGATAACGGCATCATAATCCGGCAACAGGCTGCGGAAACGGCGGTTGAGCCGATCCAGCACATCTTGGCTGGGTTTTTCTTCAAAATCAATGCGCAAAAGCTGCTGATTGCGCGAGAGCACACGAAGTTTTACGGTAGTGTCAATGGTTTCATCGCGTTCTAAAAAGGTTTGTACGCCATTGCTTTGAACGATTTTTTCCAGTTCGTTGGCAGCCTCGTCTTGGCCAACCACCGACAACAAGGCTGCCTGCCCGCCCAGGGCCGCGATGTTGCGTGCTACGTTGCCGGCACCACCGGCGCGCTGATCCATGCGCCCGATTTTGGCTACGGGCACGGGGGCTTCGGGGGAAATGCGCTCCACCTCGCCAAACCAGTAGCGGTCGAGCATGGTGTCGCCCACCACCAGCACGCGGGCGGATTGGAGGAGCGAAATTAGGTTGGCAGGCAATGTTGGCATAATGGCTAACCTCGTATGGGTGGGGTGGGCAGGCTACCTGAAAAACGATATCGGTCAGGTGGGCTGCAAAATAAATTCAGCGGCGGCCTGCACGTGGATTGCCGTGGTGTCGAACAGCGGCACGGCGGTATCTTCGGGGCGCACCAGCAGGCCGATTTCGGTGCAGCCGAGGATGATGCCTTCTGCGCCTTGGGCGGCCAGCTGTTCGATGGTTTGCACATAGAAGCGGCGGCTGCTTTCGGGAAAGTTGCCCACGCAGAGCTCTTCGAAAATGATGTGGTGGATTTCGGCTTGCGCGCCTTCATCCGGCACGATGGCTTGGATGCCGCGTTCGGCCAGGCCTTCGCGGTAGAACGCGTCCTGCATGGTAAAGCGTGTGCCGAGCAGGCCAACGGTGCGGATGCCTTGTGCGCGGATGCGTTCGGCCACGCTGTCTAAAATATGCAGGAAGGGCACGCCGATGGCGGCCTGTATCGGGGTGGCAACTTTGTGCATGGTATTGGTGGCCAGGAGGACGGCGTCTGCCCCGGCCTGCTCCAGAGTGCGGGCGGCGTGGGCGAGGATTTCGCCGGCTTTGTGCCAATCGCCGCGCTGCTGGCAATCCACGATTTCTTGAAATTCCACGCTGGCGAGTAGGATGGGCGCGCTGTGGTTGCCGCCTTTTTGCCGGTTGATGAGGCGGTTGATTTGGGTGTAGTAGGCGGCGGTACTTTCGGGCGACATGCCGCCGATGATGCCGAGTGTGTTCATGCGGTCTTTCTTTCGGGAGGGTTTCAGGTAGCCTGTGGGCAGTATTGGCTACCTGAAAAATCAATCCCCCATGGCGGCCAACAGCTCGGCCTGGTGTTCAGCAATCAGGGCGTTGGTGATTTCTTCCATGTCGCCGTCCATCACGAAGTCGAGCTTATGCAGGGTGAGGTTGATGCGGTGGTCGGTAACGCGGCCTTGCGGGTAGTTGTAGGTGCGGATGCGTTCGCTGCGGTCGCCGCTGCCGATGAGGGATTTGCGTTCGGCGGCTTCTTTGGCCTGGGCTTCGCGCTTTTGTTTGTCGTTCAGGCGGGCGGCGAGCACCTTCATGGCTTGGGCTTTGTTGGCGTGCTGGCTGCGGCCGTCTTGGCATTCCACCACCATGCCGGTGGGCAGGTGGGTGATGCGGATGGCGGAGTCGGTTTTGTTGATGTGTTGGCCGCCGGCGCCGGATGCGCGGAAGGTGTCGATGCGCAGTTCGGCGGGGTTGAGCTGGATTTCTTCGAGCTCGTCGGCTTCGGGCATCACGGCCACGGTGCAGGCGGAGGTGTGGATGCGGCCTTGGCTTTCGGTGGCGGGCACACGCTGCACGCGGTGGCCGCCGCTTTCAAATTTGAGCCGGCCGTAGGCGCCGATGCCGGCGATGCGGGCAATGACTTCTTTGTAGCCGCCCAAATCGCTTTCGTTGGCGGAAACGATTTCGACCTGCCAGCGGTTGCGCTCGGCATAGCGGGTGTACATGCGCAGCAAATCGGCGGCAAACAGGGCGGCTTCGTCGCCGCCGGTGCCGGCGCGGATTTCGAGGAAGATGTTTTTGCCGTCGTCTTCGTCTTTAGGCAGCAAAAGTTTTTGCAGCTCGGTATCCAGTGTTTCGATTTTGGCTTTGGCGACCTCGATTTCTTCGGCGGCGAAGTCTTTCATTTCGGGGTCGGCCAGCATGTCTTCGGCGTCGGCAAGGTCGCTTTCGGCTTGGCGGTATTGGCGGTAGGCTTCCACTACGGGGGTGAGCTCGGCGTGCTCTTGGTTGAGCTGGCGGAAGCGGTTGATGTCGGCGGTGGCCTCGGGGGTACTGAGCAGGGCGGTGACTTCTTCGAGCCGCTCGGAGAGGGATTGGAGTTTGTCGAGAACGGAGGGTTTCATGTGGGTTCTTTCGGATATAGCGGATTGGAAATGAAGGATGCTTCTGCGTCGGCTTGCCGTACTGCTTTGCCTGCGGCTTGCGGCCTTATCTCATTCTTATTTTGACCCGCCATAATTTTCAGGTAGCCTCAAACGATAGAGGCTACCTGAAAAGGATTATAGCAAATGCGGCCGGGTTTGCCGCTGTGCCTACATGCGGCTGAGTTCGCGCTGCAGGGCTTGGATGTTTTGCTGGCGGTCGAGCACGTCGCTTTGCAGGCTGCTCACGCGGGCTTGGTGGGCCTGGTAGGCTGCGCCGTCGCCTTTGGGCATGGTGCGGCTTTCGGTGAGGGCTCTTTGCGCGGTGGCCAGGGCGCGGCGCTCGTTGGCCAGCTCTTGCTCGAGAATCATGCGCCGGCCGCTGTTGGTGCGGCTGGAGGGGGCGGCTGCGGCCACGGGCTGTGGGGCGGGCGCATGATATACGGCGGCCTGCTGGCTACCGACGGCAGCGCGCTGCGGAGCGGGGGCGGCGGCTACGGGCGCGGGTGCAGGCCGCGGCCGGGCGGCGCTGTAGCGGCCGATTGTGGGCAGGTCGGCGCGTTGGCAGCCTGGGCCGGGTTTGCTGCTGTAGCTGCCGTTGCCGCAGGAATAAACGGGGCCGGCGGCTGCGCTGAGGCAGCTTAAGGCGAAAATGGTAAGTAATGTAGTTTTCTGCATTTTATTTTCCCTTTTCTAATGTTTACTGGCCGAATTCCTGCTCAACCGCCTGATATACGGCTTCCAGTTCTTCCTGCAGGGCGAGCCAGTCTTCTTCTGTTTGTGCTAATTGTACTTTGACTTCGGCTGTTTTGGCTAAGTATTGGTGCAATTTGGCTTTATTGTGTTCCTTATATGCTTCTTCGTCGGCGAGGAAGGCTTCGCATTCGGCTTGCTCGGCGCTGAGTTTGGCCATGAGCTGTTCGGCTTTTTCGATTTTCTGCTGGATGGGTTTGCCGCGCTGGGCGCGTTGTTGGCGGATTTGGGCGGCGAGGCGTTTTTCGTCTTTGCGGTTTTGTCCGGCGGCAGAAGGAGGCGGGGCGGCTTCTGGGTTGCTTTGGGCCAGACGCAGGCGGCGGTAGTCGTTGAGGTCGCCTTCGAAGGTTTTCAGGTAGCCTTGGTCGATGAGCAGGAAGCTGTCGGTGGTGGCTTCGAGCAGGCTTCTGTCGTGGGAAACGACGATGAGCGCGCCTTGAAAGCTTTGCAGGGCGAGGGTGAGGGCGTGGCGCATGTCGAGGTCGAGGTGGTTGGTGGGCTCATCCAGCAGGAGCAGGTTGGGCTGCTGCCACACGATAACGGCCAGTGCGAGGCGGGCTTTTTCGCCGCCGGAAAAGGGAGCGACGGGCTGGACGGCCATGTCGCCGGCGAAGTCGAAGCCGCCGAGGAAGTTGCGGATGTCTTGCTCTTTGGCTTCTGGGCTGAGGCGCTGGATGTGCCACAGCGGGCTTTGGTCGGCGCGCAGGGTGTCGAGCTGGTGTTGGGCGAAGTAGCCGATTTTGAGTTTGTCGGTGCGGATGATTTGGCCGCTTTGGGGCCCGAGGCTACCTGAAAGGGCTTTGATGAAGGTGGATTTGCCGCTGCCGTTGACGCCGAGCAGGCCGAGGCGGGCGCCGCTCTCGAGCGAGAGGGTGATTTGGTGCAGGACGGTGTGGCCGCTGTAGCCGAGATCGACTTGTTCGAGCTTGAGCAGGGGGTTGGGCAGGTGTTCGGGCGGGGGGAAGGAGAAGCTGAAGCTGCTGTCGAGGTGGGCGGGGGCGACGAGCTCGAGTTTGGCCAGGGCTTTAACGCGGCTTTGGGCTTGTTTGGCCTTGGTGGCTTTGGCTTTGAAGCGGTCGATGAAGGATTGGAGGTGTTGGATGTGCGCCTGCTGTTTAACGTAGGCGGCCTGCTGGTTGGCAAGGCGTTGGGCGCGTTGCTGCTGGTAGAAGTCGTAGTTGCCGCTGTAGCTGTGCAGCTGGCGTTGGGCGAGCTCGATGGTGTGGTTGGTGGCGGCGTTGAGGAAGTCGCGGTCGTGGGAGATGATGATTTGGGTGCAGGGCAGGGCGGCGAGGTGGTTTTCCAGCCACAACACGGTTTCGAGGTCGAGGTGGTTGGTGGGCTCGTCGAGCAGGAGCAGGTCGGCGCGGCACATGAGGGCTTGGGCGAGGTTGAGGCGCATGCGCCAGCCGCCGGAAAAGGCTTTGACGGGGCGGCTGTGTTCGGCCTGGCTAAAGCCCAGCCCGTTTAATAGTTTGGCGGCGCGGGCGGGCGCGCTGTAGGCATCGATTTCTTCAAGCTTGGCGTGGCATTCGGCAATGGCGTGCCCGTCGTTTTGCGCTTCGGCCTGCTTTAGGGCTACCTGAAAAGTTTGCAGCTCGGCATCGCCTTGCAACACGTAATCCAGGGCGCTGATTTCTAAAGCGGGGGTTTCTTGCGCCACGGCGGCGAGTTTCCAATGCGGGGGCAGGCGGATGTCGCCGGCGTCGGCACCGATTTCGCCTTTAATCAGGGCAAACAGGCTGGATTTGCCGCTGCCGTTTTGGCCGATGAGGCCGACCCGGCGGCCGGGGGCGATGCGGGCGGAGGCTTGTTCGAGCAGAACCTTGCTGCCACGTTGTAGGGTAAGGCAGTTGATTTCTATCATATTGTTTGATATGTGGGAATCTGAATTTTTTTAGATGAAGAGGCTACCTGAAAACTATTTTTCAGGTAGCCTTTGCTGTGTGGTTTGGCTAACGGTGTAATTCCAAGGCTAAAAACAGTTTGCTGTTGCCGCGCTGGACGAGTAGGGCAACGGTGCGGTCGGCATGGTTGAGGGCTTGATTGAAGCTGTTTTCGTCGCTCACGGCGGTACGGTTTACCATTAAGATGATGTCGCCGCGCCGCAGACCGGCCTGTTGGGCGGCGCCTTCAACCTGCAAAACCAAGAGGCCTTGCCCTTGGCTGCGCAGTTGCAGGCCGGTGGGCTCGGAGGTGAAGCCGCTGCCGTTATCGGTATTGGTGGCGCTGCCGGATTGGTTGCCAGCATCGGCGCTGCCGGTGTTACCAGAACCGAGGGTGACTTGCACTTCTTCGCGTTTGCCGTTGCGCCAAATGCCGAGGGTGAGTTGGGTACCGGGCGGCATCATGCCGACGAGCACGGGCAAGTCGCTGGAGGCTTTTACGTTTTCGCCGTTCACACTTTGCACGATGTCGCCGGGCTGGAGGCCGGCTTTGTCGGCAGGGCCGCCGGGCGTTACCTGCGAAATCAGTGCGCCGTTGGCGGCTTCGAGGCCGAAGGATTTGGCTAAGTCGTAGTTTACTTCTTGAATAACCACGCCGATGCGGCCGCGCTCAACTTTGCCGTTGCGGCGCAGCTGGTCGGCCACATTCATGGCCACATCGATGGGGATGGCGAAGGAGATGCCCATAAAGCCGCCGGATTGGCTGTAGATTTGGGAATTTACGCCCACTACTTGCCCGCGCAGGTTGAACAGCGGGCCGCCGGAATTGCCGGGATTGATGGCTACGTCGGTTTGGATGAAGGGGGTGTAGTTTTCGTTGGGCAGGCTGCGGCCTTTGGCAGAGACGATGCCTGCGGTTACGCTGTTGTCGAAGCCGAAAGGTGCGCCGATGGCGGCTACCCACTCGCCAACGCGCAGGGTTTTGGGATCGCCGATTTTGACGGTGGGCAGGCCTTGCGCGTCGATTTTTAAGAGGGCGATGTCGGTTTGGGTGTCGGAGCCGACTAGGCGGGCGGTGTATTCGCGGCGGTTGTTGAGCACGACTTTGATACTGTTCATACCGCTGAGGACGTGGGTGTTGGTGAGGATGTAGCCGTCGGAGCTAATGAGGAAGCCGGAGCCGAAATTGTATTCGTCGTCGCCAGGCTCGACTAAATCGGATTGACTGGGTTGCAGGCGTTTGAAAAATTCGGAGAAAGGGTCGTTTTCCGGCAGCTGGTCGATATTGTCTTCGCCACCGGCCAGGGTGGTGTTTTCATTGGTGCGGCTGGCTTGAATGTTAACCACGGCGCCGCCTTCCTGTTCTACCAGCTTGGTGAAATCGGGCAGCAGCATATCGGTACCGCCTGCGGGCGCGCTCACGGTGCGGACAAACTCGGAATCACCAGTGGTGGAGGCTTCTTCTTTGCCGCATCCGCCTAAGAGCAGCAGGGCGAGCAGGAGGGGAAAGAGGGGGCGGGTGGTATTGGGCATGATAACAACAATATTGTATTGGCAGGCAGGGGAGGTATTGTATAACTAAAGCATTTAATTAGCTATGCCGGGCGGGATTGCCTTGTTTTGGCGGGATGTGTTGGGAGTGTGTGAGTTTGGCGGGGTAAAACCCGCTATAGCCAGGCTGCGGCCTTGTCGAGATATAGTGAATTAAATTTAAACCAGTACAGCGTTGTCTCGCCTTGCCGTACTATTTGTACTGTCTGCGGCTCGCCGCCTTGTCCTGATTTAAATTTAATCCACTATATGTTTTCAGGTAGCCTTTAAGTGAAGTTAGGGAGGCATGAAAGCACAAAAAGACAGGCCATTACCTGTCTTTTCACATAAGCGGCTATTTAAGCCGGTTGGATATTGGAGGCTTGTTTGCCTTTCGGGCCGGTGGTTACTTCAAAAGAAACTTTCTGGCCTTCTTTCAGGGTTTTGAAGCCATTCATGTTGATGGCTGAGAAGTGGGCAAACAAATCTTCGCCGCCTTCATCGGGAGTGATGAAACCAAAACCTTTAGCATCGTTAAACCATTTAACAGTACCAGTTGCCATACAATACATCCTATCTAAAAAACAAAATATCGGAAAAAGCAGGGTTGGCAAAGCAGGAAAACGACTGTGTTGGGTAAAACGGTTTGTTCAGCTGCCGAGCCGGAGCAATTTATCCGGCCTGCCGCGCTTGCGTGAGTAAGTTTCGCGCAGCTGGAATTAACAGTCAAGTAATGTTTGAATAATAACGTTAAAAATCGCAAAAAAAAGACAGAAATCTGAGCGTTTGCCCTTATTTTGTATTTCATCGTGTGGTTGAATATAATTTGCTGGCATCATCCTGCAGTTGGGTTGCATGAAAAACGGCAGCCTGCAAACAGGTTTGATTTACAATGTAAAACCGATTAGGCTTGGAGCTATCGTTTTCCCTCTGCCGCCTAGGCAGGCTTTGCCTGCGGCGGGAAGGTGATAAGGTTTCAGCCGAATGCAACACATCTTGAAGAATTTAGAGTTATGTCTGATACCGAACAGGCGCTCCGACCGGAAGTTATCCGGGAAAATGCGCCGCCGCCCAAGAAATACGGCGTATTTTTGCTGAATGATGATTATACGCCGATGGATTTTGTGGTTGGTTTGCTTACTGATGTTTTCAGGCTACCTGAAAACCGGGCGGAGGCGGTGATGCTGCAAGTGCATCACGAAGGCAAAGGCCTGTGTGGTGTTTACCAAAAAGATATTGCTGATACCAAGCATCAGCAAGTGCAAAACCTTGCCCGGCAGGCCGGCCATCCGCTGCTGAGTACGGTTGAGGAGGTGTGAGCCATGTTGTCGAAAGAGCTGGAAAGCATTTTGCAGGTGATCTATGCCGACGCCCGCATGCAGCGCTATGAGTTTATCGGCATCGAACACCTGTTGCTCTCACTGGTGCAGGAGAGCGACGAAGTACGGGCGGTGCTGCAAAGCTGCGGTGCGAACATCCCGGTTTTGGCCGAACAGCTGGCCATCAGCATCGAAGAGAATACGCCGATACTGCTCGAGGATTCGCCAACCGGTGGCGACACCCAGCCCACGCTCGGCTTCCAGCGCGTGATTCAGCGTGCGATTGTGCATGTGCAGTCGGCAGGCAAACGGCAAGTGCAGCCGGTGGACGTGCTGGTGGCGATTATGTCGGAAAAAAACAGCCATGCCGTGTATTTCCTAGGCTTGCAGTCAATTGGCCGCAGCGAGATTCTCAACTACATCGCGCACGGTATCGTGCCGGATCGCATAGCGGAAGCCGATAAAAGCGACGAAGTTGAACAAGAAGGCGACGAAGAAGGCAAACCAATCCGTCATGCCTTGGCTAAATATACCGTCAACCTTAATATTGAAGCACGCGAAGGGCGTATCGACCCGCTGGTCGGCCGCGCCATGGAATTGGAACGCCTTATGCAAACCCTGTGCCGCCGCCGCAAAAACAACCCGCTTCTGGTGGGCGAGGCCGGTGTGGGCAAAACCGCGCTGGCCGAAGGCTTGGCTTATCGTTTGGAACACGGCGATGTGCCCGAAGCGCTGGCCGGCGCCACCGTGTTTGCGCTGGATATGGGCTCGCTCTTGGCCGGCACCAAATACCGCGGCGACTTTGAAGCCCGCATCAAAGCCGTGCTCAAAGAGCTGGCTAAAATCGAGCATTCCATCCTGTTTATCGACGAAATCCACACCATCATCGGCGCAGGCAGCACCACCGGTAGCACCATGGATGCCTCCAACCTGCTCAAACCCGCCCTCTCCAAAGGCCATCTGCGCTGTATCGGCGCCACCACCTATGACGAATACCGCACCATTTTCGCCAAAGACCACGCCTTAAGCCGCCGTTTCCAGAAAATCGACGTGCCCGAGCCCAGCGTGGCCGAAACCGTGGAAATCCTCAAAGGCCTGCAACCCGCGCTCGAAGACTTCCACCAAATTCGCTTTTCCCAGCACGCCCTGAATGCCGCCGCCGAGCTTTCGGTACGCTACCTGAACGACCGCTTCCTGCCCGATAAGGCCATTGATTTGATTGACGAAGCCGCCGCCGCTCAGCGCATTCTGCCCGGCGACAAACGGCGCAAAGTGATTGAAGCTGCGCAGATTGAAGAAGTGGTGGCCAAAATCGCCCGTATTCCCGAGCAAACTGTTTCCAAAGACGACAAAGAAGTGTTGCGCCATTTGGAGCGCAACTTGAAAAACATGGTGTTCGGCCAAGATGCTGCCATCGAAGCATTGGCTGCCGCCATTAAGATGTCCCGCTCCGGACTGGGTTCGGCGGAAAAGCCCATCGGCAGCTTCCTGTTTTCCGGTCCCACCGGCGTGGGCAAAACCGAAGTCGCCCGCCAACTCGCCTTCATTTTGGGTGTGCCGCTGCAACGTTTCGATATGTCCGAATACATGGAACGTCACGCCGTGGCCCGCCTCATCGGCGCACCGCCCGGTTATGTCGGCTTCGAACAGAGCGGCCTGCTTACCGAAGCGGTAAACAAGCAACCCTTCTGCGTGCTGCTTTTGGACGAAATCGAAAAAGCCCACCCCGATGTGCACAATATCCTGTTGCAAATCATGGACTACGGCACACTCACCGACAACAACGGCCGCAAAACCGACTTCCGCAACGCCATCGTAATTATGACCACCAATGCCGGTGCCGAAAGCCTCAGCCGCCCCGTGCTCGGTTTCACCCGCCAGCGCATGAGCGGCGACGAGGGCGAAGCACTGAAAAAAGCTTTCACCCCCGAATTCCGCAACCGTCTGGATGCCGTGATTTCCTTTGCCCCGTTGGACAACGAAGTCATCGCCAAGGTAACCGACAAATTCCTGCTTGCCCTGGAGCAGCAGCTGTTAGCGAAAAACGTGGAAGCCCACTTCACCACCGGCCTGCGCAGCTATCTGGCCGAGCAGGGCTTTGATCCGCAAATGGGTGCACGCCCCATGCAACGGCTGATTCAAGACAAAATCCGCCGCCTGCTCGCCGACGAACTCCTGTTCGGCCGTCTAAGCAAAGGCGGCGAGGTAACCATCGGCTACGACACCAAGTCCGACAAAGTAACCCTCGCCTTTTCGGCCGCCAAAACCAAACGCGGCAAAGTGGCGGATGCCAACGGCTGATTCGGTTTGAAACGAGGCGGGATTTCTTTTTTGAAGCCGTTTGTCTGCTTTCAGGTAGCCTGTGTTATGAGTAATAATATTGATTTATTAAGATTATTCTCTATACAAAGGCTACCTGAAAACGAATATGGTAGGTTTTGTCGAAATGAGTGTAGTAAACCTTGTCCGAAATAGCATTGCCGGTTGCGCCTTATTTTTGGCCGCCTGCTCCACCTTGCCTGCCAGTGCCGAGCCCGCCCGAGGCAACATCATCAGCGGCGAAGTGGTGCGCGTGTGGGACGGCGATACGCTGCATTTGCAAGATAGCTTCGGCCAGAGGCATAAAATCCGCCTTGCCGGCATCGATGCGCCGGAATTGGAGCAAGCCCAGGGCAAAGCTTGTCGCGACCGTTTGGCCGAACAAGTGCTGCATCGGCAAGTGCAGGCTGCAATTATGGATACCGACCGCAACGGCCGCAAAGTGGCACAAATCCGCCGGAGCGGCCATGACATCAACCAGCAGCAGGTAGCCGAAGGTTGTGCCTGGCACTACCGCCGCTACGCCCGCGAATGGCAGAGTGCGGCCGAATATGCCGCCTATACCGAAGCTGAAGCGCAAGCCAAAAGCCAGCGGCTCGGCCTGTGGCGGCAAGCTTCTCCGCAGGCACCTTGGCAGTTCCGCCACCGGCAGCCGCAGCAGCACCGGCCTTGAAAGGCTACCTGAAAACGAACGTAGTGAGTTTCGCCAAAACGGAACGCAGTGCGTTTCGCTAAAACGAAGCCGTGAGTTTCATTAAAATGTAAGCTGCAACGAAGCTAAAACGAGCTAATGCGCTTGGGCAAAACCAGGCTGCTGCTTAATCAAAATCGTTTGCGAAATCCCTATCCCTGCCAACACAATGCTATAATTCGCAAATTTTTCCGCCGCCGTGCGGATTCACTTCATTCAGAAAGACAATATGGCAGCCTTCAACACACAAAAAGTTCTGTCCGTACACCACTGGACCGATGCCTACTTCACCTTCACCTGCACCCGCGACGACAGCCTGCGTTTTGAAAACGGCCAATTCGTCATGGTCGGCCTGCTGGTGGACGGCAAACCCTTGATGCGCGCCTACAGCGTGGCTTCCGCCAACTGGGAAGAGCATCTCGAATTTTTCAGCATCAAAGTGCCCGATGGCCCGCTCACCAGCCGCCTGCAGCACCTCAAAGTCGGCGACGAAGTGCTCATCAGCAAAAAGCCCACCGGTACCCTGATTTGCGGCGATTTAAACCCCGGCAAACACCTCTACCTACTCTCCACCGGCACCGGCATCGCCCCATTCTTGAGCATTACCAAAGACCCGGACATGTATGAGCAGTTTGAGAAAGTAATCCTCGTACACGGCGTGCGCTACAAAAAAGACCTCGCCTACTACGACCGTTTCACCCAAGAGCTGCCCAATCACGAATACCTAGGCGAAATGGTTCGGGAGAAACTGATTTACTACCCCATTGTTTCCCGAGAGGAATTCCAACACCAAGGCCGCCTCACTGATTTGATGCGCAGCGGCAAATTGTTCGAAGACATCGGTCTGCCGCCGATTAATCCGCAGGACGACCGTGCCATGCTGTGCGGCAGCCCGGCCATGCTCAAAGATACCAGTGATGTGCTCAACGGCTTCGGCCTCACTGTGTCGCCCAAAATGGGGCAGCGCGGCGATTATCTGATTGAACGTGCGTTTGTGGACCAATAAGGTCGGAATATGTGAATGCGGAAAAGGCTACCTGAAGATTTCAGGTAGCCTTTTTAGTGGAGTCGCTACATAGCTGGATATCGGCTAAAGTATCCAATTTTTATCAGATACTGAGGGAAGAGTTGAGAGTTTTAGCGAGACTTGTTTTGCCCATTTTACTTTTACAGGAATTCGCCTGTTTTGGGAAACCTGATTTTAACTTCGTAGAAACTCAGCTCCAGTTATGCTGAAACTCGTTTTAGTTTGCTTGAGGCTTATGTTTTAGCAAACCCATAGTGTTCGTTTTAGCGAAACTCACTGCGTTCGTTTTCAGGTAGCCTTTAGTAGGTTTATAGTGAATTAAATTTAAACCAGTACAGCGTTGGCTCGCCTTGCTGTACTATCTGTACTGTCTGCGGCTCGCCGCCTTGTCCTGATTTAAATTTAATTCACTATATAAACTTGGATATTAAGTAGGGATTGTAAGCAAGGTGGGCAATATTGTATGAAGAGCCAACAAGAAAAGGCTTAACCATTTTGGTTAAGCCTTTGTATTTTTGGTCGGAGTGAAAGGATTCGAACCTTCGACCCCTTGCACCCCATGCAAGTGCGCTACCAGACTGCGCCACACTCCGACTTCTGAAAAAAGCAATTCTAAGCTGTTTTTTGCGGCTTGGCAAGGACTGCTTCGATTTTTTCTAAAACTGCCTGCAAATCCTGCCGAACTTCTTCAGCATTGGCCGCGGGGCGGTTTAGGCTGTCGTGTCCGTTTAGATTGAAGCGGTCGATAAAGGTGGGGAAGCTGCCGCTTAGTTTGCGGATTTTCACCACATCTTGCCGGGTATATTGGTTGCCGCCGTGGCCGATTACTATGCCGTTATCTTGCTGCCATTGGAAGAATTGTTCGGGCTGGATGTCGGCCAGATAGCACAATTCTTCCAGGCTGAAATAGCGTTTAACCGGAATGGGCGGCAGGGCGCGTTCAGTTTTGTTTGCCATAGTGGTGTTCCACCATGCCTTTAAGTTTTTGGCTGGCGTGGAAGGTTACCACCCGACGGGCGGTAATCGGTACTTCTTTGCCGGTTTTGGGGTTGCGGCCGGGGCGCTGCGGTTTGTCACGCAGTTGGAAGTTGCCGAAGCCAGAAATTTTGATCTCTTCGCCACGTTCTAAAGTGGCGCGGATTTCTTCGAAGAACAGTTCAACGATTTCTTTTGCATCGTTCTTGCTGATATTGCCGACTTTTTCTACCAGAATATCGGCTAATTCTGCTTTGGTGAGTGTCATTGGGTTTACCTCTGAGTTACTAAGCTGCGGATTATCGCTAATTACTTTTTAGAAATCAAGCGAATGCTGGGGTATATGGCAAAATCTGTAGAGCAGGGCGGCAGATTGTGTGGCAATCTGCGCATTATGCCTATCCACGGTGGGTTGCGTTGTGAGCTTCTATAGCACACAGGCTACCTGAAAAATGGCTATGTTCTATATTTTCAGCCAGGCTTGTAATGCAGCCGGATTTTCGATGGTCAGCCAGGCGGTATTGGCTTCGGCGGGCTGTACGGTGGCGTTAGTGTGGTGCAATACGCCGTGCCGGAAGTAGTGCAGCTCGGTTTGGCTGCCGGTTTTTTGTTGCTGCCATTGGGTGGCGAAGTTGTTGGCGGCATAGCCGTTGATGGCGACGATGAGGTCGCCGGGGGCGAGGCCGGCTTGTTCGGCGCTGCCGCCGTTGAGTACGTGGCTGAGGGTGATGTCGCTGCCGTTTTGCTGGAAGCGGGCGCCGAAGTCGTTGGCGGGCGGAACAGCCGGCAACGGGCCGCAGCCGCCGTTGTGCGAGGGCGGCAGGGGCAGCCAGTGCAGGCGGAGGCCGGCGTGGGCAAGGGCGGTTTCGAGCGGCAGTGGCCGGGTGCTGCGGATGAGTTGGTTGAACAGGCTGCGCAAGTCGAGGCCGGTGATGGCTTGGGCAAGCGCTTCCCATTCGGTTTCATGCAGCGGTTGTTTTCTGGTCAGCCAGTCTTGATAGAGGGCTTGCATGATGCTGTCGAGGCTGTGCCGGCTTTGTTGGCGGATGTATAGGTCGAGGCAGAGGGCGGCGAGGGCGCCTTGCTGGTAGTAGCTGGTGATGGCGTTGGGGCTATTTTCGTTTTGTTTGTAGTATTTGTCCCAGGCGTGGAAGCTGGATTGGGCTAGGGTTTGCCGGCGATGGCCGGGGTTGCGGTGCACTCGGGTGATGGTTTTGGCCAATATTTCGAGATAGGCGGTAGGGCTGATGCGGCCGTTGCGTACGAGGAATAGGTCGTCGTAATAGGAGGTGATGCCTTCGAATGCCCATAAAAGCTCGGTGTAGGCCTCTTGGTTGAGGTCGGATTGGGCGAGGGCGGCGGGTTTGATGGATTTGACGTTCCAGGCGTGGAAGTATTCGTGGGAAATCAGGCCGAGCAGCTGGGTGTAGTTGTCGGAGGTTTCGGCAAGGTTGTTTTCAGGTAGCCAGCTGCGGTCGGCGAGCAGGGCGGTGGATGATGTGTGCTCGAGGCCGCCGTAGACGTGGTCGCCCAGGTGCAGCAGGAAGGTGTAGTGCGCAAAGGGGGCGGGGCTGGGGAAGAATTGGAGTTGGGCGGTACAGACGGCTTGGGTGTCGGCCAGCAGGCGTTGGCGGTCGAACCCGGGATAGTGGCCGCTGAGGACGATGCGGTGCGGAATGCCTTCGGCGGAGAATTCGAGAATTTCAAGGATGCCGGCTTCCAGCGGGCAGTCGATGAGGTGGCGGTAGTTGTCTGCCTGGTAGAGGTGCTTATCCAGTTTGGGCAGGGCGGTGGCGGTTTGCCATTGGACGGGGAAACGGAGTTCGACTTGGTGCGGCTCTTCGCTGTGTGAGGCTACCTGAAAAAACAGGGCGGCGCCGTCGAAGAAGGCGCGTTCGCTGTCTAAATAGCAGCCGCGCACGGAAAGGTCGAAGGCATAAACGTCGTATTCGATGAGCCAGTCGCCGGGTGTGTTTTCTTCGGCCTGCCAGATGTTTTTGCTCACGGCTTGCAAACCGGCGGCTTGGCCGTTGCAGCTGGCTTCGATGCGGATGATGTGCCGGGCAAACTCGCGGATCATATAGCTGCCGGGCACCCAGTTGGGCAGGCTGAGGCGGACAGGTTGGTTGCCGTGGTGGCTGAAGCGCAGGCCAACGCGGAAGAGATGTTGTTCGGGCAGGGAGGTAATGGTGTAGTGAGGCATCTGTTTATTTTGTTTCGATTGAAAGGGATATGGCTTTTTCAGGTAGCCTATTTTGCGGCAGATGAAAAGATATGTTTGTTTTTGTGGTTATTGTGTGTATTTTGCTTTAAAATATACCGCTTAAACTGCGCGCAGTCTATTGCTGTTGTGGCTCGCGGTGGTTTCTTTCTAGATAAATATAAGAAAATCGGATGTGCCAGCTGCATGGGTTTGGCTGAACCGGTGTTGAAAAAGAATACAGCCATCTTTAATGGAGGTTTTTCATGGAAACACAAACCTATAACTACAAGGTAGTGCGGCAGTTTGCCGTGATGACGGTGGTTTGGGGTGTGGTTGGGATGCTGGTCGGCGTAATTGCTGCGGCGCAGCTCTATTTCCCGCAGCTGAATTTGTCTGAAGTGGGGCCGTGGTTTCACTTCGGCCGTATCCGCCCGCTACACACCAATGCCATTATTTTCGCATTCGGCGGCTGCGGCCTAATCGCCACATCTTATTATGTGGTGCAGCGCACTTGTAATGCCCGTCTTTATGGTGGTTGGTTGCCGGCCTTTACCTTTTGGGGCTGGCAGCTGGTGATTGTACTGGCGGCGGTTACTCTGTTAATGGGCTATACGCAAGGCAAAGAATATGCCGAATTGGCCTGGCCGATCGATATTCTGATTACTCTAGTTTGGGTGGCTTACGCCATTGTGTTTTTCGGCACCATCGCCAAGCGCAAAGTGCAGCATATTTATGTGGCCAACTGGTTCTACGGCGGCTTTATTCTGGCTGTGGCGCTGTTGCATGTAGTCAACAATCTGGCTGTTCCCGCCGGTTTGTTCGACATGACTTCCTATCCTATCTACGGCGGCGCAATCGATGCCATGGTGCAATGGTGGTACGGGCACAACGCCGTGGGTTTCTTCCTTACCGCAGGCTTCCTCGGCATGATGTACTACTTCGTGCCCAAGCAGGCAGGTCGTCCTGTGTACTCCTACCGCCTCTCCGTGGTGCACTTTTGGGCGCTAATTTTCACCTATATGTGGGCAGGCCCTCATCACCTGCACTACACCGCCCTGCCGGATTGGACGCAGTCTTTGGGTATGGTGCTTTCGCTGATTTTGTTCGTACCTTCTTGGGGCGGCATGATCAACGGCATCATGACTCTTTCCGGCGCGTGGGACAAACTGCGCACTGATCCGATTTTGAAATTCCTCGTGGTTTCCCTCTCCTTCTATGGTATGTCTACCTTCGAAGGCCCGATGATGTCGATTAAAACCGTAAATGCCTTGAGCCACTATACCGATTGGACGGTCGGCCATGTGCATGCCGGTGCTTTGGGCTGGGTGGGCTTCGTTACCATGGGCTCGATTTACTACCTGATTCCGCGCCTGTTCGGCCAGAAGGAAATGTACAGCACCAAACTGGTGGAAGCGCATTTCTGGATTGGCACCGTAGGTATTGTGCTGTATATCGCCTCCATGTGGATTGCCGGCGTGATGCAGGGTTTGATGTGGGGTGCGCTGAATGAAGACGGTACGCTTACCAATCCTGATTTCGTTACCACAGTTCGCGAAAGCATGCGTTTTTATCTGATTCGCTTATCCGGCGGCTTGCTGTATCTGTCTGGCATGATACTGATGGCTTATAACGTTTACCGTACCGCAGTGGCGGGTAAACTGGTAGATGCCGTCATTCCCGCGCTCACACAGCATCAACAGCATTAAAGCAACGAAACCACAGAAAAAGAACAGGCTACCAAAATGCAACTGCAAAAACTTGCCGAAGAAAAAGTAGGCTACCTGATTGTTTTTACCTTTCTGCTGATTAGTGTCGGGTTGATTGTCGAGGTGGTGCCGCTGTTTTTCAGCCCGGCCGTAACCCAGCCCATCCCGGGCGTGAAGCCCTACACTGCGCTTCAGGTGGCAGGCCGCGACGTTTATATTCGCGAAGGCTGCTACAACTGCCACTCCCAAATGATTCGCCCCTTCCGTGCTGAAACCGAGCGTTACGGCCATTATTCCGTGGCCGGCGAATCGGTATATGACCACCCGTTTCAGTGGGGTTCCAAACGTACCGGCCCTGATTTGGCGCGCGTAGGCGGCCGCTATTCCGACGAATGGCACCGCCGCCACTTGATGGATCCGCGCTCCGTTCAGCTGGATTCCAATATGCCCGCCTTCCCGTGGTTGGCGCGCAACCGTGTGGACGGCGAAACCGTAGCCAGCCATATGCGTGCCCTGCGCAAAGTAGGTGTGCCCTACAGCGACGAAGAAATCGCCGCTGCTCCGGCACAGGTGGAAGGCAAATCCGAAATGGATGCGGTTATCGCCTATCTGCAAGGCTTGGGTTTGGCACTGAAAAACAACAATATCCAAAAACAACAATAATATCAGGCTGTCTTATGAGCGCGCCCATCATTTGGTCTCAGATTTCGCCCTTCCTCGTTGGCATAGTGTTTTTTGGCATCGTATGGGTTGTATTTAGCCGCAAAGGCAAAGAACACTATCAAGATGAAGGGTGGCGGATTGTGAACGATGATGACAATGTGCCATCAGAAGAGGCCGGCAGCCGAATTGAAACCTCCCGTCAGTCAGACAACGGAGCACAAGAATGAATACATCCCACTTTACCAGCAATTTTTGGAACTACTATATCGCCGGCATCGTCGTACTCAGCTTTATCGGGCTGCTGTGGCTGGTTTTATCGCAAAACAAAGTGAAAATGCCGCCCAAGGGCGAAGATGTGAAAACCACAGGCCACAACTGGGACGGCATCGAGGAATACAACAACCCCCTGCCGCGCTGGTGGTTTTACCTCTATATCCTGATTTGGCTGTTCTGTATCGGCTATCTGTATATCTATCCCGGCTTGGGCGACTACAAAGGTGCAGTAGGTTGGACCAGCACCAACCAATATGAAAAAGAAATGCAAGATGCCAACGCCCAGTTTGCGCCCGTATACGGCAAATTTGCCAATATGCCGGTGGAACAAGTCGCGGCAGACCCGCAGGCTCAGCGTTTCGGCAAAAACCTGTTCGACACCTACTGCATCCAATGCCACGGCTCGGATGCCAAAGGCCAAACCGGCTTCCCCAACCTCACCGACGACGACTGGCTGTGGGGTGGTTCGCCCGAGCAAATCAAGCAAACCATCGCCAAAGGCCGCATCGGCATCATGGCGCCGTGGGGGCCGGCCTTGGGTGAGGAAGGCGTGAAAAATGCCGCCAACTACGTACTCTCCCTCTCCGGTGCGCCGCACGATGAAGAACGTGCCAAACGCGGCGACGCCATCTTCCACGGCCCGCCCACCAACTGCTTCGTCTGCCACGGCGACAAAGGCCAGGGCGTACAGGGCGCAGGCCCGAACCTGACCGACAAAGTCTGGTTGTGGGGCGGCAGCGAAAGGGCCATCGTGGAAACCATCACCAACGGCCGCCACAGCCAAATGCCGGCCTGGGAAGGCTTCCTGGACGACAACAAAATCCATATCCTAACCGCTTACGTGTGGGGCAAATCCCATCCGAACGGCGCAGCCAAACCCGCAGCATCCGCGCCTGCCTCCGCCCCGGCGGCGGCCTCAGCCGCTTCAGCCGCCGCATCACAGCCTACAGGCAAATAGATAGGTAATCGGCCAAAAGGCTACCTGAAAAAGTTTTCAGGTAGCCTTTAGAATTTCAGGTAGCCTTTCCCATACGCCGCGTTTACAATATAGCTGACTTTTCTTTACAGGACGCAAACCATGCTAGATATCCAACTTCTCCGTACCGATGCCACCGCCGTAGCCGCCAAGCTGGCGCAGCGCGGTTTTGTTTTTGACCCTGCCGCCTTCGACGCACTGGAAGCGCAGCGTAAGGCACTGCAAATGCGTACCGAAGAGCTGCAATCACGGCGCAACAGCGTGTCCAAACAAATCGGCGCGCTCAAAGGGCAGGGCAAACATGCCGAAGCCGAAGCCGCCATGGCCGAAGTAGCGCAAATCAAAACGGATTTGGAACAGGCCGATGCCGATTATCAGGCCGTACAGATGCAAATCGATGCCTTGCTGCTCGGCATTCCAAATCTGCCACACGAGAGCGTGCCGGTGGGTAAAGATGAAACCGAAAACGTGGAAGTGCGCCGTGTGGGTACGCCGCGCCAATTCGATTTCGAAATCAAAGACCATGTGGACTTGGGCGAAAAGCTCGGGCTTGATTTTGAAACCGCCGCCGCCTTGTCCGGTGCGCGCTTCAGCCTGATGAAAGGCCAAGCCGCCCGCCTGCACCGCGCCTTGGCGCAATTCATGCTCGACACCCACACCCGCCAGCACGGCTACACCGAGTGCTACACCCCTTATATCGTCAGCGACAGCACCCTCATCGGCACCGGCCAGCTGCCCAAATTCGGTGAAGACCTGTTCCATGTTATCCGTGGCGGCGACGAGAGCAAAACCACGCAATACCTGATTCCCACCGCCGAAGTTACCCTCACCAACACCGTGCGCGAGCGCATCCTGCCGGCCGATACCTTGCCCATCAAGCTCACCGCCCATTCGCCCTGTTTCCGCAGCGAAGCCGGTTCGCACGGCAAAGACACGCGCGGCCTGATTCGCCAGCACCAGTTCGACAAAGTGGAAATGGTACAAATCGTCCACCCCGATACCTCCTATGCCGCGCTGGAAGAAATGGTCGGCCATGCCGAGCGTATTTTGCAACTGCTCGAACTGCCCTACCGCGTCATCACCCTGTGTACCGGCGACATGGGCTTCGGCGCCGCCAAAACCTACGATTTGGAAGTGTGGGTGCCCGCGCAAAACACCTACCGAGAAATCTCCAGCTGCTCCAACTGCGAAGATTTCCAAGCCCGCCGCATGAAAGCCCGCTTCAAGGATGAAAGCGGCAAAAACCGCCTGGTGCACACCCTGAACGGCTCCGGCTTGGCAGTAGGCCGTACTTTGGTGGCGGTGCTGGAAAACCACCAGAATGCCGACGGCAGCATCAGCATTCCCGCCGCTTTGCGGCCCTATTTGGGCGGCGTGGACAAGCTCGTCCCATAAAAGCAAAAAAGGCTACCTGAAAACCGGAACAGGTTTTCAGGTAGCCTTCATTTCATACCAATTAGCTGATTAAATGATAGATTTACACTGCCATTCCAATATTTCAGACGGCGCCCTGCCGCCACGGGAAGTAGTGAAACTGGCGCACGCCAATGGTTGCACCCTGCTCGCGCTCACCGACCACGACCACACCGGCGGTTTGGCCGAAGCGCGGCAGGAAGCGCAATCCTTGGGCATCCGGCTGATAAATGGCGTAGAAGTCTCCGTGAGCTGGCGCAAACGCACCATCCATATCGTCGGCCTCAATTTCGACGACACCGATACCGTACTGCAAAACCTGCTGGCCAGGCTGCGGCGCGGGCGGCTGGAGCGTTTTTTGCGCATGGCGGAAAAGCTTGAGAAGAAAGGCCTTGCCGGTGCCTGCGAGGGCGCGCTCGCGCTGGTGCCCAACCGCGAAATGGCCAGCCGCACCCATCTGGCACAATGGCTGATAGAACAAGGCCATGTGCGCAATAAGCAGCAGGCTTTTAAAAAATATTTGGGCGACGGCAAGCCCGCCTGCGTAAAACACGAATGGGCACCGCTCGAAGAGGCCGTAGCTGCCATTTTGGGCGCGGGCGGCATCGCCGTGGTTGCCCACCCCATCCGCTACGGCCTATCCGCCACCGCGCAGCGGAATTTGTTCACCGAATTCAAAGCACTGGGCGGCCAGGCCATTGAGGTGCACAGCAGCACCACAGATTTGAACGACCGCCTCAACTACGCCCGCCTCGCCGAACAATACGGCTTCCTCGCCAGCGCCGGCAGCGATTTCCACCGCATAGGCGATTTCGGCAGCGGCCGCCTCGGCGCCTGCCCGCCATTGCCCGAACGCTGCCGGCCGGTTTGGCAAGAATTTTGCTTGTAGTACTTCATTCACGCACCGATGCCTGTGCACGGGAAAAGGATATTAAGGAAATGAACCATGATAAAACAGTTTGAAATCAATAACTATGTGAGAAAGCAGCTGCAAGACTACCTCACTGAGAAGAAGCTTACGCTGGGGCAGGCTATGGCCGAAGAAGCCAGCAACAACGAAATTGCCGCCATCGTGCACGCCGGCTTGCCCGGCATGGTGCGCAGGATTTATTCCTTGGGCAAAATGCAAACCTTTTTCTGGGAAAAGCGCGAATTGATCCAAGGTTTTATTGCCGATCGCCTGCAAGGCGGCGACGATAGCAAAAAGGCAAAAAAAGCCAAATAAGGCAAACTGCCGAAAAGCGTCAGGTGGTATTTTTGAGTGTGCAGAAATGCCTGCCTGATATTTGAGAACCTTAGAGGAATGGTGAATATGTTTTTAGTGTTACTAGCCCTGATTTTGGCCGGTGTGGTGGCCTTTTTCTTTTTCCGTAACCGCCGTATCGAACAGGAAATCGAGCGTCAACGCCGCGAAGAAGAAATCGAGCGCATCCTGGAGCGCAAAAAGCAGGAAATCGATCAGCACAGAACGCTGGGCTGATTGCTTGGCGGAATGCGGTTTTGCCATTGGTTAAACTGTAGGAAAGGCTACCTGAAATTTTCAGGTAGCCTTTTGTTATATAGTGAATTAAATCTAAATCAGGACAAGGCGACGAGCCGCAGACAGTACAGATAGTACGGCAAGGCGAGCCAACGCTGTATTGGTTTTTGTTAATTCACTATACCTGAGTCTAACCGCCTTGTATCAGCAGCCAATTCGGGTGGCTATATTTGTTATTCTTCACCTTGGTCTTGCGCTGTTTCAGCTTTGCTTTGCCGTCGTTTGGCGCGAGGGTGGGCGTCGTCGTATACGCGGGCGAGGTGGTCGAAATCTAGCTTGGTGTAGTGCTGGGTAGTGGCAAGTTGGCTGTGGCCGAGCAGCTCTTGCACAGCGCGGATGTCGCGGGCGTTTTGCAGCAGATGGCTGGCGTAGCTGTGGCGCAGCATATGGGGGCTGAGATGTCGGCTGCCATGGTGGGCGGCGAATTGCTGCAGGCGTTTCTGGATTTGGCGCGCGCCGAGGCGGCGGCCGGTGCGGCCGGTAAAGAGGGCGGTTTCGCCGGGCGCGGCGGCGCGGGTTTTCAGGTAGCCTTCGAGGGCGCGGATGCTTTGGGCGGTAAGGGGGAGATGGCGTTGTTTGCGGCCTTTGCCGGTTACGGCCACCCAGCCGCTTTGCAGGTTGAGGTCGGCCAAATCGAGGGCGCAGACTTCGGCTAGGCGCAGGCCGCTGCCGTAGAGCAGTTCGAAGATGGCGAGGTCGCGGCTGTCGAGCGGGTTTTCCGGGGCTTGGTCGAGCAGTTGGTTGAGCGGCTCGGCGGGCACGGCTTTAGGCAGGCGTTCGGGAGCTTTAGGGGCTTTTAGGCCGTGGGTGGGGTCGGCTTTCAGGTAGCCTGTTTGCACCAGCCAGCGGCAAAACTGCCGCCAGGCGCTGAGGCGGCGGGCGATGCTGCGGGGGTGTTGGTTTTGTTGGCCGAGCCGGCGCAGGGCAGCGGTGAATAAGGGGCGGGCAAGTTTGCTTTGCGGCTGAAAATCGGCCAGCCAGGTAAGGTCACGGCGGTAGGCGGCCAGGGTGTGGGGGGAGTGGTTTTGTTGTTGCAGGCTATGCAGCCAGGCTTCGATTTGTGCTGTCCAACCGATGCTCATTGCGCTGCTCCGTGGCGGGCAAAATGGGTGCGGAAGGCGTCGGGGGTGCGTTCGATACGCTGGGTGGCGTAGTTGAAAAACACCATGCCGCATTGCACACGGGCGATTTCGGCCTGGTCGGAGAGGCGGGTGAGTTTGGCGAAAAACGGGAAGCCGGCCTTGCCAATTTCGCCTAAGGCTACCTGAACCAACAGCTCCTCGCCATGAAAGGCTTGGGTGCGATATTGCACGGCAGCATCAGCCATAATCAGGCCAGCGCCAAAGGCGTCGATTTCGGTGCAGCCGTGTGCAGCAAGAAAGCGCAGACGGGCTTCGTGGGCGATACGCAAAACGGCATCGTTGGCGAGGTGGTTGCCATAATTGAGATGACCGACTTCTACCGTGATGCGGGTTGAAAAACAGAAGTGCTCGGGCAGGTTGATTTGGATGCGTTGGGCGGCGGGCATATTGGGAGCCTGCTGATTAAAAACGGGGCTATCTTAGCATTTGTTGCCTGATGATTGAACGTATTGCAACAACATTTCATAAAATTGTTTTGCAAAGGTCTTGACAAAATCTGCTCTAAACCCATATGCGTGGCAAGAAAATAATATGTAAAGGAAAAAATTATGCGATATGACAAATTAACCGCCAAATTCCAACAAGCCCTTGCAGAAGCTCAGAGTTTGGCGTTGGCTGCGGACAGCAGCTATCTGGAAGCAGGCTTCGTGTTGAAAGCCCTGCTTGACGACCAAAACAGCGGAGCCGCCGCGCTCTTGGCTCATGCGGGCGTGAACGTGCCGCAGGTGAAACAGCGTTTGCAGCAGCATTTGAACAGCCTGCCGAAAGTGTCCGGTCAGGGCGGCGATATTCTGCCCAGCCGCGAATTGCAGGCGGTGTTGAACCTGATGGACAAAGCGGCAACCAAACGCGGCGATGCCTATATCGCCAGCGAACTTTTCCTGCTTGCCTTGGTGCAGCAGAACGATGCGACCGGCAAAATCCTGAAAGAAGCCGGCGCGACCGAACAAAACATCAATGCCGCGATTGACGCGGTACGAGGAGGACAAAACGTGAACGATGCCAATGCCGAAGACCAACGCGATGCGCTGAAAAAATACACGCTCGACCTGACCCAGCGCGCCCGCGACGGCAAACTCGACCCTGTTATCGGCCGCGACGACGAAATCCGCCGTGCAATTCAGGTGCTGCAACGCCGCACCAAAAACAACCCTGTGCTGATTGGTGAACCGGGCGTGGGTAAAACCGCCATCGTCGAAGGCTTGGCGCAACGCATCGTCAACGGCGAAGTGCCCGAATCCCTGCGCAACAAACGCCTGCTGGTTTTGGATTTGGCGGCATTGATTGCCGGCGCGAAATACCGCGGCGAATTTGAGGAACGCTTGAAAGGCGTGTTGAACGACTTGGCGAAAGACGACGGCAACACTCTGATTTTCATTGATGAAATCCATACTTTGGTCGGCGCGGGCAAAACCGACGGCGCGATGGATGCGGGTAATATGTTGAAACCGGCTTTGGCGCGCGGCGAACTGCACTGCATCGGCGCGACCACCTTGGACGAATACCGCCAATACATCGAAAAAGACGCGGCACTCGAACGCCGCTTCCAAAAAGTATTGGTCGGCGAACCCAGCGTGGAAGACACCATCGCCATCCTGCGCGGTTTGCAGGAGCGCTATGAAATCCACCACGGCATCGACATTACCGACCCCGCCATCGTTGCCGCCGCAGAGTTGAGCGACCGCTACATCACCGACCGCTTCCTGCCCGACAAAGCGATTGATTTGATTGACGAAGCCGCCAGCCGCATCAAAATGGAGTTGGACAGCAAACCCGAGCAGATGGACAAACTCGACCGCCGCATCATTCAGCTCAAAATGGAAAAAATGCACGTTGCCAAAGAGAGCGATGACGCCAGCAAAAAACGTTTGGAACTGATAGACGAAGAAATCGACGGCCTGCAAAAAGAATACGCCGATTTGGACGAAATCTGGAAAGCCGAAAAAGCCGCGTCTTCCAGCACTGCCGACATCAAGAAACAGATGGACGATATCAAAGTTAAAATCGAGCAGGCCAAACGCCAAGGCGACTTTGCCCGCGCGTCTGAACTCGAATACGGCGAGTTACCGAAATTGGGCGCACAGTTGCAAGCTGCGGAAAGCAATCCTGATGGCAAAAAACAAAACAAACTCTTCCGCACCGAAGTCGGTGCGGACGAAGTGGCCGAAATCGTATCGCGCATGACTGGCATCCCTGTGTCCAAAATGATGGAAGGCGAACGCGATAAGTTGCTGAAAATGGAAGAAGTATTGCACCGCCGCGTGGTCGGTCAAGACGAAGCCGTGCGCGCCGTGTCCGACGCCATCCGCCGCAGCCGCTCCGGTCTTGCCGATCCGAACAAACCTTACGGCAGCTTCCTGTTCCTAGGCCCGACCGGCGTAGGTAAAACCGAGTTGTGCAAAGCCTTGGCAGGCTTCCTGTTCGACAGCGAAGACCACCTCATCCGCATCGACATGTCCGAATACATGGAAAAACATGCCGTTGCCCGCTTAATCGGCGCGCCTCCGGGCTATGTCGGCTACGAAGAGGGCGGCTACCTGACCGAACAAGTCCGCCGCAAACCGTACAGCGTGATTCTTTTGGACGAAGTGGAAAAAGCCCATCCCGACGTGTTCAACATCCTGTTGCAAGTATTGGATGACGGTCGCCTGACCGACGGACAAGGCCGCACCGTGGACTTCAAAAACACCGTCATCGTCATGACTTCCAACATCGGCAGCCAGCACATCCAACAAATGGGTACGCAGGATTACGATGCTGTGAAAGAAGCTGTGATGGAAGAAGTCAAAGCCTACTTCCGCCCAGAAATGATCAACCGTATCGACGAAGTGGTCGTGTTCCACGGACTGGATCAGGAGAATATCCGCAACATCGCCAAAATCCAGCTCAAAGGCTTGGAAAAACGTTTGGAAGCGCAGCACCTGCACCTGAAAGTGGACGATGCCGCCTTGGATTTGATTGCCAAAGCCGGTTTCGACCCCGTGTACGGCGCACGTCCGCTCAAACGCGCCATCCAGTCGGAAATCGAAAACCCGCTGGCCATGGCGTTGCTCGAAGGCAAATATGCGCCCGAAAGCACGATTCATGTGAAAGAAGAAGGCGGCAAGTTGGTTTTTGCCTGATTTGAGGGCTTGAATAGTTGAAACGGAAAGGCTACCTGAAAATGATTAAACCGATGTTTTCAGGTAGCCTTCTTTGCACATTGCAGCAAATAGGCGATACGGAAACTATAGTGAATTAAATTTAAACCAGTACAGCGTTGTCTCGCCTTGCCGTACTATTTGTACTGTCTGCGGCTCACCGCCTTGTCCTGATTTAAATTTAATCCACTATATAAACTATAGTGAATTAACAAAACCAGTACAGCGTTGCCTCGCCTTGCCGTACTATTTGTACTGTCTGCGGCTCGTCGCCTTGTCCTGATTTTTGTTAATTCACTATAAACCCCACGCAAAAAGGAAGTGCTATGAATTTCAATAATCTGCTCAACCAAGTATTGGGTGCCGTGCAGCAAAGCGGCAACAAAGTGATGTCTGATAACAATCCGCTCAACTCATTCGGTGGCGGGGCGTTAATCGGCGGGCTAGCTGCGATGCTGCTGAAAAAAGGCGGCACGAAATCATTGCTGAAGGCCGGCTCGGCCGCTGCTTTGGGGATGATGGCCTATCAGGCCTACCAAAATTGGCAGGGAGGCCGGCAAAACAGCACGAGCACGGTGGCCGCTTTGCCCGAAGCGGCTTTTGCCGCGCAGGGGCAGTTGGCTGAAGAGCGCAGCCGCGTGATCTTGCGCACCATGATTGCCGCCGCCGCTTCAGACGGCTTGATTGATGAAACGGAAAAGCAGCTGATTGCCCAAGAGGGCGGCTCTGATGCCGAAGTGCGGCAGTGGTTGGCCAACGAATATGCCCATCCGGCTTCTATTAACGAGCTGGCCGAGGCGGTGGGTGGCGATCAGGCGCTGGCTGCCGAAGCCTATTTAGCTGCCCGCGCGGTTTGCGGCGGTTTAGTGCGCGGTGAGATTGCCTTCTTATCCCGGCTGTCGCAGGCTTTGGGGCTGGATGACGGCTTGGTGGAGCAGTTGGAACGGCAGTTGGCGTTGGCGCAATAAAACGCCAGCCGTTTGGCGTAAGCAAAAGGCTACCTGAACATTTTCAGGTAGCCTTTCATTCGTTCTGGACAAAGCATCACACCGTAGGCGGGGTTTCTTTGGCGGGTTCGGCGGCTTCATCTGCCGGGGTTGGAGTAGCCGACTCGGCGGCCTGGGCAGGTTCGGTGGTGTCGGCAAGATTGAACACGGTGGCGTCGGCAGCGGCGTCGGCTTCGTCTAAGTCGTTTTGCAGGGGTACGGGCGCGTCGTGCGGCACGAGTTGTACGCGTTGCTCGGCGTTGTCGGCATGGGTTTCAGGGGCTTGCTCGGCCAGGTAGGAGAGGGTAACGCTTTGGCCGCTGCGCTGTTCGAGCTGGCTGCGGTAGGCTTCGGGCGTCATCAACTCTTCAGCACCACGGCTCAGCTGGGCGAATACGTTTTGGTAGCTGCGGGTGAGTTCGTCCACCGCTTCGGCGGTGTCGATGAAGTGGTGGTTTACGGCTTCGCGGTAGTCTTGCAGGGCTTTTTTAGCTTCTTCCAGCTCGGCTTGCTGCTTACTGTTGCCACGTTTGAACAGCAGGGTGATGAGCATACCGATGAGGAAGCCGCCGAGGCCGGTGAGGATAAATTGGGTAATGAGGGGCAGGTTGTTCATGGGATTTTCCTTTGTGGTGGACGGGCGGTATTGCTATTGTATAGCAATTTAGGCGGTTTGTTGCCTTGTGTAAAGGCTACCTGAAAATTTTGCTGCGTTAATGCAGCACTCGCTGCGGATTATCTGCGCTGTGGCCGGTTTCTTCTTCGGGCAGGCCTTGGTAGATATCGAATTCGATGCGGGCGCCCACGGCGTGGCAGAAGCTGATTACCCGGGGCGAAAAGCCGATGGCCGGGGTGGAGTCGCGCTCGTCGGTGCTCACGGTGAGCACAACCATCAAGTAGGCTTCGAGCCGGTGGGCTTTGGCTAACTCGGCAATTTTGTCTTGCACCGGCAGCAAGGGGGTGATGAGTTCGTCGGCGATTTCGTCCAATCGGAACACGTCGCCGCCGCGTAGCACGGGTGTGCCGTATTGCCAGCTTGAATGGCCTAATATCCTGCCGCCCATGCCTATGCTGTTGCCCTCATACACCGCGCGGGTGGGGGCAAGATTGAGGGCGGCGCTGATGGCATCGGGGTCGAAACCGTGGCCGGTGAGGGCGAAGTAGAGATAGCATTCGTTGAGGTTGGGCGTATCCATCAGCTTATTTTCATTGGATTAAATAGACGGCGAGGCGGATAAGGAGCAGGCTCATCAGCGCGGCGATGATGTCGTCCAACATCACACCGAAGCCGCCGCCCACTTGGCGGTCGAACCAGCGGATGGGCGGCGGTTTTACCGCATCGAAGAAGCGGAAGGCGGCGAAGGCAGCCAGCCACCACGGCCAAGAATTCGGGGTGAAGGCGAGCACCAGTAGCATGGCCACGATTTCGTCCCACACGATGCCGCCGTAGTCGTGCACACCGAGGGCGGCTTCGGTTTGGTTGCAAATCCAGATGCCGACGGCAAACAAGGGCAGGCACAGCAGGGCGAGCAGCCAGCCGTCGATACCCAGCGCCATCAGCGCGGCGGCGATGGGCAGGGCGGGCAGGGTGCCGAAAGTGCCGGGAGCAACCGGGGCGAGGCCGCTGCCGAAGCCGAAGCCGAGGAAACAGGCAGGGCGGCGCAGTAGCCAGGCGAAAGTGGGGCGGAAGGCGGGTTTCTGTTTAGCCAAAGTGGTCGAATCCTAAATGGGAAAGATGCAGTTCGCTGCCGTTGGTACGCAGTAGTTTCAGGTGGCCTGTGTCGTTGATGCAACCGATGCGGGTGACGGGCGTGCGGCTGCTTTCGGCCGCAGCGAGCACGGCTTGGCGCGCTTGCGGCGGGGCGGTGAACAATAATTCGTAGTCGTCTCCGCCGGTGAGGGTGAGCTCGTATACGGTTTGCCCGGGCAGGCATTGGCGCAGGCCGGGCGCGGTGGGCACCAGGTCGGCGTATAGCTCCGCGCCCACGTTGGAAGCGCGCAGGATGTGGCCGAGGTCTTGGGCCAGGCCGTCGGAAATATCCTGCGCCGCCGTGGCAACGGGCAGCAGGGCTTGGCCGAGGGGGACGCGCGGAGTGGGGCGCAGGCGGGCGGTTTCGCATTCGGCAAACAGGTTTTCAGGTAGCTTGATGTTCTGCCAGATATGGTGCAGGGCAGCGGCGGCCAGGCCGATTTGGCCGGACACCCAAATATCGTCGCCATTTTGCGCGCCGCTGCGGCGCAGGCCAAGGCCGGCAGGCAGTTCGCCGGTGATGGCTACATTGAAAACGAGATCGCCTTTGGTGGTGTCGCCGCCGATGAGGGTGATGCCGTATCGGCGCAGCATGTCGAACAGGCTACCTGAAAATGCTTCCAGCCAGCCGGGATTGAGCTCGGGCAGGGCGGCACTGAGCATCACCCAGCGTGGCCGCGCGCCCATGGCGGCCATATCGGAAATGTTTACGGCCAGGATTTTGTGCGCGAGGTCGGCAGGGGCAACATCGGGGAAGAAGTGGCGGCCGGCCAACAGCATATCGCTGCTGAAGCATAAATCGTGGCCGGGGCGCGGGCGGACGATGGCGGCATCGTCGCCGATGCCAAGCAGGAGATCGGGGTCGGCCGGCTGTTCGGCAGCGAGGTAGCGGCGGATGAAGTCGAATTCGCCGAGGGGCTTTGCGGTGGAGTGGGGCATGGCGGGGTGTTTGGTTGTAGGGTGGAGGCTACCTGAAAGCGTCGGCTTCAATGAAGTTAAAGCGATTGAAGCGAGTTGCTGTGAAGCTAGAATTTTCAGGTAGCCTTGGGTTTACGTTTTTGTGTTGCTGAAGTCGCGTTTTAGCTTCGCAGAAACTCAGTCTTGGCTGCACTAAGACATCACTTTAGCTTCGTAGAAACTCAGCTTCCTTCGGAAACTTCGTTTTAACTTCATTGAAGCAGACGCTTTCAGGTAGCTTTTAATCGCGCACGTAGATGGTTTCTACGTCGTAATCGTCGTCATCCCAATCGTCTTCGTCATCGAGCTCGGCGGGGGGCAAGGTGTGGCTGAGGGCGGAATCCATGCCGCACTCCCAGCGCAATACGGAGAGTAGGTGGTGGATATCTTCCGGCAGCGGGGCTTCGAATTGTACGGTTTCGCCGCTTTCGGGGTGGACGAAGCTGAGCCGGTAGGCGTGCAGGGCTTGGCGGGCAAGCTGGTGTACGGCTTCTTTCACCGCATCGGAGCAGGGGTGGCGCGGGTTGCCATACACGGGGTCGGCGGCAAGCGGGTGTTTGGCTTCGCGCATGTGCACGCGGATTTGGTGGGTGCGGCCGGTTTCGAGGGCGCATTCGATGTAGCTGTGGCTTTGGTAGCGTTCGAGCACTTTGATGTGGGTCACGGCTTTTTTGCCGCCAAAGCCGACCACGGCCATTTTGAGGCGATTGTGCGGGTCGCGGCCGATGAGGGTGTCGATTTTGCCGTCGAACGGCACGATGCCGTCGGCCACGGCACGGTAGATGCGCTTCACGCTGCGCTCTTGCAGCTGCTGCACGAGGCTGTTTTGTGCGGCCGGGGTTTTGGCCACCACCATCAGGCCGCTGGTGTCTTTGTCGAGGCGGTGCACGATGCCGGCGCGGGGGAGTTCGGCCAGTGCCGGGCAGTGGGCGAGTAGGCCGTTGAGCAGGGTGCCGCTCCAGTTGCCGGCGGCAGGGTGGACGACGAGGCCGGCGGGTTTGTTCAACACAATCACGCTGTCGTCTTCAAATACAATATCCAGCGGTATGGGCTCGGGCGTGAAGGCGGCGGTTTCGTGGCTGTGCTGGATGTGCACTTCCAAGGTTTCGCCGCCGATAAGCCGCTCTTTGGGGCGGGCAACCTGGCTGTTGAGCAACACGTTGCCGTCTTTAATCCAAGTGCTCAGGCGGCTGCGGGAATAATCGGGCAGCAGTTTGGCCAGTGCGGCATCGAGTCTTTGGCCGGCCAAATCGGTGGGCACGGTTAAATTTATACAATTTTCCGCGTCTGCCCCTGCCGAAAAGTCGAAATCATCGTTATAATCGGCGTCATTGTTGGTATAGGAAGAAATGTTCTGCATGAAAAAGATTCTTTTAGTTACCGGCCTGGCAGTGATGCTGTCGGCCTGCTCCAGCACTTCAACCACCGCTGTGAGCCAAGATGCCCAGGTTACGCAGGATTGGTCGGTAGATAAGCTGTATGCCGAAGCGCACGAGGAAATGGAGAGCCGCAATTATAGCCGTTCGGTGCGTTTATATGAAATTCTGCGGGCGCGTTTCCCCAACACCCGCCAAGCGGTGCAATCGCGGCTGGATACGGCTTATGTGTATTATAAAGACGAGCAGCAGCCGCAGGCGCTGGCGCATGTGGAGCAGTTTTTGAAGCTGTATCCCAACCATCCGAACACCGATTATGCGCTGTATCTGAAGGGCTTGATTGTGCTCAATCAAGATAAATCCATCTTCAATAAGCTGGCTTCGCAGGATTGGTCCGACCGCGACCCGAAAGCAAACCGCGAAGCCTATCAGGTGTTTAACGAGCTCATCACCCGCTTCCCCGATAGCAAATACGCCAACGACGCACGCGAGAAAATGACGCGCCTGGTGGATGCGCTGGGCGGCAACGAAATGGCCATCGCCCGCTACTACATGCAGCGCGGCGCCTACTTGGCCGCCGCCAACCGCGCGCAGGGGATTGTGAGCCGTTATCAGAATACGCGCTATGTGGAAGAGGCGCTGGCGATTATGATGACCGCCTACGCCCGTTTGGAAAAACCGGAGTTGAGCAGCGACACCCGCCGCGTGCTAGCGCAGAACTTCCCGCAAAGCCCTTATCTGCAGAAAGAATGGCAGCCAAACGATATTCCGTGGTGGCGCTATTGGAAGTAGTATAGAACTTGGAGGCTACCTGAAAGCGGTTTTTCAGGTAGCCTTTATCAGCCGGAACGTCTTACTTCAAAATTAAGGATATGAACATGAAAAAATTATCCCCCCTCTTCTCTGCCTGCCTGCTGGGCTTCTGCGCCGTAGCCAGCGCCACCACCTACGAGTGCACCGACCGCCAAGGCCGCCGCACCTACACCGCCACCCCCGGCCCCAACTGCCACGCCGCTAACCTCGGCCGCGTAACCACCTATCCTGCTCCCGTGAGCACTGCGCCCAGCTATCCGAGCTACAACAGCCCCGCTACGCCAGAGCCTGCCACCCCCGCTGCCCAACCTGCCGTTAACGAAAGCCAGCGCCAGGCTGCCAACGAACGCCTGCGCCAGGCCGAACGCAATCTGGAAGAAGGCCGCAAAGTGCGCTACGGCAACGAGCGCAACTACGCCCGTTATCTGGAGCGCATCGGCAAGCTGGAAGAGGAAGTGAACAAAGCCCGGCAGGAAGTGAACAGCCTGAATAAATAAATCCGGTTGTGCTTTAATTTCTTGCAGTCATGTTTTCAGGTAGCCTTTGGTGTGACACAGGCTACCTGAAAAACGCATCAACCCAAATTCCCGTTTGACATCCCACCCGATTTAATTTCGTTGCCGCTTACGCTTTCAGGTAGCCCTTATGCCCGCCATCCCCACGCACTACCGCAACCTGCGCGTGTCCGAAACCGCTTCGGATAAGGAGATACGCGAGGCCTACCTCCGCCTGTCGAAACGCTATCATCCCGATTTCAATCCCGACAACCCCGAAGCCCTGCGCATCATGCAGATGGTAAACAAGGCCTACGCCGTGTTGTCCGACCCCGAACAGCGCAAACGGCACGATGCCTGGATTGCCGCCCAGCGCCAAGCCAAAGCCACCAACCCCTTGCTGCAGCAGGCCGCCGCACGGCAGCAAGCCAAGCTGATGCCTTGGGGAGAGAAGCTGAAAGCACAGTGGCAGCGGCTGCGTGCCAACAAAGCATTTTGGCTGGTGTTCGGCACCGGCCTGTTGCTCGGGCTGCTGGTGTTGCAGCTTTGGTGGTGGCTGGATAAAACCCCGGCTGCGCCGCAAGAGACACCTTCCGCCGTGAGGCAGCTGGCCGCCCAGGGCAGCGCCTACCAACGCCCGGCCAAAGCCCCCAACGGCAACATCTGGCCGTATTTTTCTGATTATATCGCCGGCTACCCCGTGGCCGCGCAAAACGGCATGTCTATCGCCAGCATCGCCAACCACGGCGCCGACCGCATGGTGGAGCTGCAAATGCAGCAAGACGGCAGCTGGCAAAACATTCGCACTTTCTACATGCCCGAGAAGGGATTCTTCACCCTCTACGAACTCGGCGCCGGCCAATACCGCCTGCTCTATCTCGATTTAGACAGCGGCCGCCACACCCAAACCGATGTTTGGCAAATAGAAAAACAAAATGATGCTCCGGTATACCCCGATGCCAGCATCACCCTCCCGCCCACACAGCAAGGATAATCATGAGTGCCTCTCCTGCCGCCAAATACACAGAAGAAACCGTACTTTGGGTAAAGCGCCACACACCCAAGCTGATGAGTTTCGCCATCAGCCGCCCCGAAGAATACCGTTTTGCCGCCGGCCAATTTTCCCGCCTCGGCTTCCCCGAAGGCAGCGGCTTCATCTGGCGCGCCTATTCCGTGGTTTCCGCCGAATACGACGACACCCTCGAATACTTCGCCGTGCTCATCGAAGGCGGCCCCATGTCGGCCCGGTTCGAACAGATGGAAGCCGGCAGCACCATCCTGCTCGACAAAACCGCCACCGGCTTCCTGCTGCCCGAACGCTTCCCCGACGGCAGCGACCTCATCATGCTCAGCACCGGCTCCGGCATCGCCCCCTTCCTTTCCATTTTGCAGCAGCCGCAGATTTGGCAGCGTTTCGACCATCTCGCCCTGGCGCATTCCGTTTCCCATGCCAACGAAGCCGTGTTCAACCAGCGTATCCGCGATTTGGCCGAACACCCATTAGTGGGCGAGTATTACGGCAAACTGCGCTTCGTTCCCGTGCTCACCCGCGAGCAGCAGCCCGGCAGCCTCAACCAACGCTTGCCACAGCTGTTGGAAAACGGCAGCCTCAGCCAGGCCTTCGGCCTGCCGTTCAGCACCGGGCGCAGCCGCTTCATGCTGTGCGGCAACCCCGCCATGGTGAAAGACACCTTCCAAGCCCTGCTCAAGCTCGGCTTTGCCATGCACCGCAACCGCATCCCCGGCCACATCATGATGGAAAACGGGTTTTAAGACGTGTCGGCTTCCGCCGCCATCGGCAGCGGTGTGCCGATGGCGGTATTGGAAAAGGCTACCTGAAAACCCAAACCGGGGTTTCAGGTAGCCTTTAATTTGTACTTATAGCGAATTATAGTGAATTAAAATAAGAATGCTACAGCGTTGGCTCGCCTTGCCGTGTTGCTCATACTGTCTGCGGCTCGCCGCCTTGTCCTGATTTTTGTTAATCCACTATATTTCAAACGGCTAGTCCACTTCCCGCTCGTGCGGCAGGCGGCCGGCCCAATCACAGGCGAACTGGTAGGCAGTACGGCCGGAGCGGCTGCCGCGCATTTGCGACCATTGGAGGGCGGCGCGGCGGGCGGTGTCGTCCAGCGGCAGGCCGGCATCGGCCAGCCAGCTTTCGGCGGCGGCGAGGTAGTCTTCTTGGCTGAAGGGGTAGAAGCTGAGCCAAAGGCCGAAGCGGTCGGAAAGGGAGACTTTTTCTTCCACGGCTTCCTGCGGGTGTACTTCGCCGCGCTCGCCGGTGCGGGCGAGGTTGTCGGCCATGTGCTCGGGCATGAGGTGGCGGCGGTTGGAGGTGGCGTACACCAACACATTGTCGGCGCGGCGGGAGAGGCCGCCGTCCAGCGCGGTTTTGAGGGCTTTGTAGCTGTCTTCGCCATCTTCAAAGGAGAGGTCGTCGCAGAAAACAATGAATTTTTCGCTGCGCGGGGCGAGCAATTCGAGCAGGGCGGGCAGGCCGGCAAGGTCGTGTTTGTCTACTTCAATCAGGCGCAGGCCGCGCTCGGCGTATTCGTGCAGCAGGGCTTTGATGAGCGAGGATTTGCCCGTGCCGCGCGCGCCGGTGAGCAGGGCGTTGTTGGCGGGGCGGCCGGCAAGGAATTGCTCGGTGTTGCGCACCAGGCGCTGGGTTTGCGGGCTAACGGCACACAGGCGGGCGAGGGGGAAGGTATGCGGGCGGGGCAGGGCGGTGAGCAGGCCGCCGTTGCCGTGTTTCTGCCAGCGGAAAGCGATGGCCTGCCAATCGGGTTCGCACGGCTCGGGCGGCAGGAGTTGGTCGAGGCGGCGCAGTACGGAGGCGGCTTGCGTGAGGAAGGATTTGAGTTTCATGATAGGGTTGGGTGGCTGGTTATCAAAGGGAGGAAGGCTACCTGAAAATGTCGGCACAGCACAAGGGGCAGGGCGGCGATAGCCGATTGCTATGGCAATGGAAATTGTCATTTGCCCGCTCTGGCAGTATCATTGCCCATTTTTCAGGAAAGCCGCCATGAGCACCGCATTGATTCAAGACTACCTGCGCACCCAAGGCCTGAAGCTGCCGCCCGAAGCCGTGCAGATAGCCATGCTCACCGCCGGCAGCGTGATGGCGGCGGGCAGGGCGGAGATAGAACCGGAAATCCTGTGGTATCGCGGGGCAGACGGCACATTGGAGCAGCATCTGCCGCGCAACGAAGCGCACCACGCCCGGCTGCGCCAAATCTTTATGGCGCTCGATTCCGCCTACACCGCCAGCCCCTGCCGCAGCGCCGCCGTGTATCTGCTGCACACGCCGGATCGCCTGCTGCACCTGGTGGCGCAAGGCGAGCCGTTGGAAAAGCTGCTCGCCGTAGAGCAAGACTTGGAAGCCGCGCACACCGCCCACCTGGCCGCGCGCAGCGCACAAACCGGCTGGCTGAACCAAATAGACGACGTTGCCCAATGGCTGCAAAACGGCGACCTCGCCGGCAGCCGCCACCGCCCCGGCAGCCAGCTGGCCGTGCCGGTATACGCCGAAAACGGCCGCGTGCTCGGCGTGGTGTATCTCGAGCATGGCCACCCCGCCGCCTTCGACGAAGCCGCCCAAAGCATCTGGGTCGGCCTGGCCCTCGCCCTGGCCGACCCGCTCGCTGATTTGTTGCAGCCGGAAGAAGCTGCCGAATAAAGGCTACCTGAAAGTTCAAAACAACCATTCCACACACACCAAACAAGCATCATGACCCCGCTAAAATTCATCGCCTCCTGCCGCCTGCCCACCGAATACGGCGTCTTCACCATGCACGGCTTCGAAGAGCCGAGCGGCCAAGAACACATCGCCCTGAGCATGGGCGACATCACTAACGGCGAGCCCGTACTCTCCCGTATCCACTCCGAATGCCTCACCGGCGACGCCCTGTTTTCGCAAAAATGCGACTGCGGCCCCCAGCTGCAAGCCGCCATGCAGGCCGTGCAGCGCGAAGGGCGCGGCGTGATTGTGTATCTGCGCCAAGAAGGACGCGGCATCGGCCTCATTAATAAAATCCGCGCCTACGCGCTGCAAGATCAAGGCCTCGATACCGTAGAAGCCAACCTCGCGCTCGGCCTGCCCGTAGACGCCCGCGATTTCAGCCTGGCCCAAGCCGTCTACCAACACCTCGGCGTCCGCTCCATCCGCCTGCTAACCAACAATCCAGAGAAAGTCAGCAAGATGGCGCAAAGCGGCATTCAAATCAGCGAACGCGTGCCGCTTTTGGTGGGGCAAAATAGCGAGAACACAGGCTACCTGAAAACCAAAGCCGCCAAACTCGGCCATTTGATTGATAACTGACTTTTCAGGTAGCCTCCTGCCCCAAGGCTACCTGAAACCCAAAACCCACCCGCAAAAGGCAACCCTCATGACCCTCCGCATCGGACAAGGCTACGACGTCCACCAGCTCGTGCCCGGCCGCCCGCTCATCCTCGGCGGCGTAACCATCCCCTTTGAAAAAGGCCTGCTCGGCCACTCCGACGCCGACGCCCTGCTGCACGCCATCACCGACGCCCTGCTCGGTGCCGCCGCCTTGGGCGACATCGGCACCCACTTCCCCGACACCGCCGCCGAACATAAAGACGCCGACAGCCGCGTCCTGCTGCGCCAAGCCTACGCCGCCGTGCAGGCTCAAGGCTGGCGCGTAGTGAACGTGGACAGCACCGTCATCGCCCAGCAGCCCAAATTGCGCCCCCATATTGCCGCCATGCGCGCCAATATCGCCGCCGACTTGGGATTAGCCGAAAACTGCGTCAACATCAAGGGCAAAACCAACGAAAAACTCGGCTACCTCGGCCGCATGGAAGGCATCGAAGCCCAAGCCGTGGTGCTGCTGGAAAAGGTCGGCGGATAAAACCCGAAGCCCGCGTATATAGTGAATTAAATTTAAACCAGTACAGCGTTGGCTCGCCTTGCCGTACTATTTGTACTGTCTGCGGCTCGCCGCCTTGTCCTGATTTAAATTTAATCCACTATAAAAACGAAAACGAGCGGCAGGGCACGGATTTGCCAAGCTGCCCGTTTTTCAGGTAGCCTCAAGCCTCGCCAGGCTACCTGAAACCGGATTTCCCCTCCTTCTCTCTTCAGGCAGCCCCTCTGCCACCAGCCGGAAAGGCCGCACGATGAAATTCACCAATCTCCACCAAAACTTCATCCTCCTCGCCCCGCTCGGCATCAAGCAACACCTTGAAAACCGCACCTTCTGGCCCGCCTTCATCAACGAAATCAACCCCTTCACAGGTAAAATCAAAGGCATACCGCGCATCGGCGCCAGCCAGTATGACGGCAACGGGGAAGTCAAACTCGGCCGCCTATCGTGGCGCGCGGAAAAATTGCAGAAACTTGCCGATAGCTACTACCTCAGCGTCCAACCGGAAGCCTTTAAATTTTCCTACCTCAGTGCCAATTTCCCCAGCCCCGTTACCTGTTCCAAGCAAGACACCACACCGGCGCTTACCCTGGTGCTGCATGACGCCACCTCCGGCGGCCTGCCGCAGAGCGGCCTGCTGCTCAGCTTCCGCCAAGATTATTTCGACGAACTGGGCGAAACTGTTGTGCACGAATTGCTCAACCGCCTCAGCACGCTGCTGCAAGCCGACTTGCGCCTGCGGAAACAAACGCAATACGCCTACCCCTGCAAAGAAGGCCTTTCCGGCGCATGGCAAGACTGCATCATGGATTTATTCCCCACCCATGCCGCCGAGCTTACGAAAAAAGGCTGGGAAATTAAAAAAGATTTTGCCGGCTGGGCAAAGTTCTAAACCCCACCCGCCAAAGCAAAAGGGCAGGGCGGCCGCATACCCAAACTCCCGCCCGCATAGTAGAATAAGGCTACCTGAAACGAAGCCAAGCCCACCAATCACGCTAACAGGAGAACACTATGTCCGCCCAAGACCAACTCAAACGCACCGCCGCCCAAAAAGCCCTCGAATTCGTGCCCGAAAATGCCTACATCGGCATCGGCACCGGCAGCACCGTAAACTTTTTCATCGAAGAGCTGGCCAATAGCGGCATCCGCATCAAAGGTGCCGTTTCCACCTCCAAAGCCACCAGCGAACTCTTGAAACAACACGGCATCCCCGAAGTGCCGCTCACCGAGGCGGACGAGCTGCCCGTGTATATCGACGGCGCCGACGAAGTCAACCACAGCCTGCAAATGATTAAAGGCGGCGGCGGCGCGCTGTTGGCTGAAAAAATCGTGGCCAGCGCCGCCGAAAAATTCGTCTGCATCGTAGACGAGAGCAAATACGTTTCCCGGCTGGGCAAATTCCCGCTGCCGATCGAAATCATCCCCGCCGCCCGCTCGCTGGTATCGCGCCAGCTGCTCAAATACGGCGGCAGCCCGCAGCTGCGCCTGAATTTCACCACCGACAGCGGCCACAAAATCATCGACGTGCACGATATGCCCATCAACGAGCCGCTCAAACTGGAAGACGAGCTCAACCGCATCCCCGGCATCGTGGAAAACGGCCTGTTCGCCCGCCATCCCGCCCACGTGCTGATTATCGGCCGCGAGGGCGGCGCAGAAGTGATTAAAATCGGCGGCTGACTGCTTCCTACCATATCAGACAAGGCGGCATTGTTGTGCCGCTGTATCGCGCAAGAAATTTCAGGTAGCCCTTATGGTCTTCATAGGCTGCCTGAAAATCAAACAGCTGTAAAACAGGCTACCTGAAAACTTTCAGGTAGCCTGTTTGTCATGCGGCAGTATAGTGAATTAAATTTAAACCAGTACAGCGTTGGCTCGCCTTGCCGTGACGTGTGTACTGTCTGCGGCTCGCCGCCTTGTCCTGATTTTTGTTAATCCACTATACCGCCGCATTGTGCAAGAAATTTCAGGTAGCCTCTATGGTTTCCGTAGACTGCCTGAAAATCAAACAGCCGTAAAAACAGGCTACCTGAAAACTTTCAGGTAGCCTGTTTGTCATGTGGCAGTATAAGGCTTACATCACTTCCAGCGTATCAATGCCCAAGAGATTGAGGCCGGTTTGCAGGGTTTGGCCGGTGAGGGCCGCCAGCTGCAGGCGGGTGTTGCGGACGCTGCCTTCGGCTTTGAGGATGGGGCAGGCTTCGTAGAAGCGGGAGAACAGGGTGGCCACTTGGTAGAGGTAGGCGGCGAGATAGTGCGGGTAGGAACTGTCGGCCACGGTTTGCAACACGTCTTCAAACTTCAAAAGCTCGGCGGCGAGCTGGCATTCCAGGGGCTCGGTGAATACGGGCTGTTCGGTTCGGCTCCATTCGCCGGCTTTTTTCAACACGCTTTGCACGCGGGTGTAGGCGTATTGCAAATAAGGGGCGGTGTTGCCTTCGAAGGAGAGCATGTTGTCCCAATCGAAGATGTAGTCGCTGGTGCGGTTTTTGCTCAAATCGGCGTATTTCACGGCGCCGATGCCGACGCTGCGGGCGATTTGGGCGGCGGTGGCGTCGTCCAATTCGGGGTTTTTCTCTTTTACGAGGGCAGTGGCGCGTTCCACAGCTTCGTCGAGCAGCTCGACCAGCTTCACGGTGTCGCCGCTGCGGGTTTTGAAGGGCTTGCCGTCTTTGCCCATCATGGTGCCGAAGCCGATGAATTCGGCTTTCACGTTTTCAGGTAGCCAGCCGGCTTTGCGCGAGGCGGCGAAAAGCTGGGCGAAATGCAGGCTTTGGCGTGTGTCCACTACATAGATGATGTGGTCGGCTTTGAGTTCGCGCACGCGGTAGCGGATGCAGGCCAAATCGGTGGTGGCGTAAAGGAAACCGCCGCCTTGTTTCTGGATGATGAAGGCGGCGGGGTCGCCTTCTTTGTTTTTAAATTCGTCGAGGAAGACTACTTTGGTGCCGCCGTCGTCCACGGCTAAGCCGCTGGCCAAGAGTTCGTCTACCACGGGCTGCAAATCGGCATTGTAGGAAGACTCGCCGCGCACGTCTTCGGGTTTGAGCAGCACGCCGAGCCGGTTGTATACGTTTTGCGCGTGTTTGAGCGACATGGCCACAAACTGCCGCCACAGGGCGAGCACGGCTTCGTCGCCGCTTTGCAGTTTCACCACGTATTCGCGCGCGGTGTCGGCAAAGGCCGGGTCTTCGTCGAAACGCACTTTGGCGTTGCGGTAGAACTGTTCCAGGTCGGCTAGCTCGAAATGTTCGTTTTGCGCCTGCTGCTCCACCAAATAGGCCACCAGCATGCCGAATTGGGTGCCCCAGTCGCCCACGTGGTTTTGCGCGATGACGCGGTGGCCGAGGAAGGAGTGGACGCGGTTTAAGCTGTCGCCGATGATGCTGGAGCGCAGGTGTCCGACGTGCATTTCTTTGGCCAGATTGGGCGAGGAGTAGTCGATAACGATGGTTTGCGGTGCGGCGGCCTGCGCCACGCCGAGGCGGCTGCTTTGCAGGGCGGCGTGCACTTGTTTGGCTAAAAACTGCGGGTTCAGGCGCAGGTTGATGAAGCCGGGACCGGCCACTTCGGCGGAGGCAATCAGCCCGTTGCCGCCCAGCGCGTCGGCCACTTTCTGCGCCAGCTCGCGCGGGTTTTGCTTGCGCTGCTTGGCCGCGCCCATCACGCCGTTGATTTGGAAATCGCCGAATTCGGGGTTTTTGGCCGGTTGCAACACTACCGGCGCGCCTTCGATACCGGCGGCAGCAAAGGCCTGTTCGGCTTCGCGGTTGAGGAGGTGGGATAAGTTCATAATGTTTTCAGCTTGGGTAGATAAACAATAAAAAATCTGTGTATTAGCCTTTAATTAAACGTTGCACGGCAGCGGCGGCCAGCAGGGTGGCGGCGATGCCGCACACGGTGTGCAGCGCCAGAATCAGGCCGGCGGGCAGCCATTGCTTATTCAGCAGGCGTTCGGACACTTCGCCGGAGAGCGCGGAAAAGGTGGTGAGGCTGCCGAGAAAACCCACTACCAGCACATTTTGCAGCGGCTGGGCAAGCGGCCTGCCGGCCAACAGCAGACCCAATACCGCACCGGCCAGCAGGCAGCCGAGCAGGTTGGCCAGCCAAGTGCCGAAAGCGAATTGGGCAAACAGCGGGTTGAAACGCAAACCCAGCTGCCAGCGCAACAAGGCGCCGAGGGCGGCGCCGACGGCAATCAGGGCGGGCTGGCTATAGGGCGGGTGCATTTTCAGGTAGCCTCTTGGCGGCAGGCGGACGGCATGGCTGTACTGAATGAATAGCCGTTTGTTTTTATGCCGGTTTAATTTTTCAGGTAGCCTCAAAGCGCTTCAATCAGCTGCAACACCATTTTGGCCGAATGCACGGAGGCGGTTTTCAAAAAGGTTTCAAAGCTGGTGTCGGCTTCTTCGTCGGCAAGGTCGGAAATGGCGCGAACCACCACAAACGGCACGCCGAAGCGGTGGCAGCTTTGGGCGATGGCGGCGGCTTCCATTTCCACTGCCTGCGCGTCGGGGAAATGGCGGCGCACTTCGGCCACGGATTCGCTGCTGTGCACGAATTGGTCGCCGCTCACGATTAAGCCGCGGTGCACGGCGGCGTGTTCGAATGCGGCGGCGGCTTTTTCGGCGGCGGCGCACAGGGCGGGGTCGGATTCGAAACGCGCGGGCATCCGCGGCACATGGCCGATGGCGTAGCCGAAGGCGGTAACGTCCACATCGTGGTGCGCGGTTTGCGTGCCGATTACCACGTCGCCCACTTTCAGCCCGCTGCCCAGTCCGCCTGCGCTGCCGGTGTTGATGACGAAATCGGGGCGGTGCTGCAGCACCAGGGCGGTGCTGAGCGCGGCGTTCACTTTGCCGATGCCGCTTAAGGCCAACACAACGTTTTTGCCGGCGTATTCGCCGCAATAGATATCGAAATCGGCCATGTGTTCGCTGCGCAGGTTTTGCAGGCTCTCTTGAAGCAGGGAGATTTCCGGCGGCATGGCGCCGATGAGGGCGATGGTTTGGGGCATGATGGGTTCTTCTTATCAAACCGCCTGCACGGGCAATGGGCGTGGGCGGCGTATGGATAGCAAAAACGCACTGCCTGTGAGCAACAGCCAGTGCGCTGGGGATGCCTGCTTATTGCTCGGCTTCGGCGGCAGGTTTCTGCTCGGCGGGCGGCTGCAGGCTCACGGCGCGTGCCGGAACAATGGTGGAAATCGCGTGTTTGTACACCATTTGCGTTACCGAGGTGTTGCGCAGCAGCACCACATATTGGTCAAACGACTCTACCTGTCCTTGCAGTTTGATGCCGTTCACCAAATAGATGGATACCGGCACGTGTTCTTTGCGCAGTGCGTTCAAAAAAGGATCTTGTAACATTTGTCCTTTGGTTGCCATAGTTTATTTCACTCCGATTATTTTTGTTCAAACTTTTTCAGGTAGCCTTCCCGGCGGGGTGTTCTCCGGACGGGGCGGCAGAAAACTGAAAAAGGTGGCGAATTGTAGCCGTTTGGCACGGCTTTTTCCAACTCTTTTACGCAAGCTATGGAAGCGTAAAGTTCTTTTTATGAGGCAGGTCAAAAGCTCTCTTCGGCGGATTCGTTTATAAGCCTTTGGTATCGTGCCGCTCCTGTATAATCCGGCATTTCGCACACACGCAAAGGGATAACGTTAAGATGGGCATCAAACATTGGCCGGAAAACGAGCGGCCGCGTGAGAAACTGCTGCATCGCGGTGCGGGGGCGTTGAGCGACGCGGAGCTGCTGGCCATCCTACTAAGAGTTGGCACGCAGGGGATGAGCGCGGTGGATTTGGCGCGTTACCTGTTGCAGGAATTCGGCTCGCTCAACCGCCTGTTTTCCGCGCCCGCCGCCGAACTGACGCGGCATAAGGGCATGGGCGAGGCGGCGTATTGCCAGTTTGCCGTGGTGCGGGAAATCGGGCGGCGCCTGCTGGCCGAGGAAATGCGCGACACCCCGGCTTTCGATTCGCCCGACGCGGTGGCTGATTATCTGGTGCTGCAACTGGCGCATGAGCCGGTGGAGGTGAGCGTGGCGATGCTGTTGAGCAGCAGCCATAAGCTGATTGTCTTTCAGGAGCTGTCGCGCGGCACGGTGGCGGAAAACACGGTGTATATCCGCGAAGTGGCGAAACTTGCCCTGCACTATCATGCGGCTTCGCTGATTATCGCGCACAACCATCCCGGCGGCTCGGCCGAGCCTTCCGAGGCGGATCTGGCCTTTACCCGACGATTGCAGCAGGCGTTGGCGCTGCTGGACGTGCGGCTGCTGGATCATTTTATCGTGGCGGGCAACCGGGCGGTGTCGTTTGCGGCAAACGGCTGGCTGCGGGAATGGGAAACGAATTGAATGGCGGCTAAAGGCCGTTTGATACTCTTGGCTTCGCAGCCACCGTGCCAAGCCTGTTTTCAGGTAGCCTTTCTATATTGAATTAACAAAAATTAGGACAAGGCGACGAGCCGCAGACAGTACAGATAGTACGGCAAGGCGAGGCAACGCTGTACTGGTTTTTGTTAATTCGCTATAGTTAAGAAAAGGGTTTGGATGATGGGGTGCAATGGCAAGAGTAAAGGCTACCTGAAAATTTTCAGGTAGCCTTTTGCATCGTACAGCGATTATTTTTTCAACGAATCGCGGATTTCGCGCAACAGTAGGATTTCTTCGGAGGGCTCGGCAGGGGCTTCTTCCGGAGCGGGTTTTTGCAGTTTGCTGATGCCTTTGATTACGGCGAAGATGGCAGTAGCAATGATCAGGAAGCTGATTACGGTGTTGATGAAGAGGCCGATATTAAGCGTAACCGCACCGGCGGCCTGGGCGGCGGCCAAAGTGGCGTAGCCGTCGGCAGGGGCGTTGGCGCCCGATTTCAGGGTGATGAACAGGTTGGAGAAGTCTACGCCGCCCAAAATCAGGCCGATGGGCGGCATGATCACGTCATCTACCAATGATTTGACGATACCTGAGAAGGCAGTGCCGACTACCATACCGACAGCAAGGTCAATCACGTTGCCGCGCATAATAAATGCTTTGAATTCGTCGCGTAATGCCATGTGTGTTTCCTTAGAATGGTTAGAAGGGCGGCATGATAATGGTTTTAGCTGCCGCCGTCTTGATGTGCAACGGATAAATTTTGTTAATTGCTGGCGAATGGCGGAAAAATGGGCGGATTATTTGATTCTAATGTTGTTTATTAGCAGAATATGGCAGTTTATCTGTTAAACATGGGTGTATCACTAAAATAATAAGTCGTGTTGGTTTGCTTTTATTAAGATTGCAGAAGGGCGGCCATTTGGTTTTCAGGTAGCCTCTTGCATACAAGAAAATCAGCCGTAGCCGTATTTCTGTCTTCCTTGGGGCTTGCCAAACACCCGTCTTTCGGGCAAAGTTCGGCGTTTTCTTGTCTCATCGTTCATTTCGTTTGGCAAACCTTTCATTATGTCTGAACCCATTCTCTCGCGACTGGACACCCTGCTCAAAGTGGAAACGCCGGAAGCCATCGATATTTATCTGCGTCCAGCTTCGGTATTCGCCCGCTCGCGCGCCTGGTTTGTCGATTTCATTCTGCGCGGCATTTGGATCATCCTTTCCTCTATGTTGATCAGCTTTATCTTCTCCGGTGCGGTTAACGACGGTGATGGTAACAGTGCAGTTAAAGGCTTGTTTTTCTTCTTACTGTTTGTAAATATTTTTTTCACATTGTGGCTGTATTTCGTGGTGTTCGAAGTGTGCTGGAACGGGCAGACGCCGGGTAAGAAAATTTTCGGCCTGCGCGTGATCAACGACAACGGCACGCATATTTCCTGGTCGGCTTCATTGCTGCGCAACCTGCTGCGCGTGTTCGACAGCCTGCCTTTTTTCTACGGCATCGGCATGATCTGCGGCCTGTGCAACCCCTACGGCCGCCGCTTGGGCGACATCATGGCTTCCACGGTGGTGGTTTATGTGGATAAAACGCGTGGGCAGGCCGAGCGCATGGATTTGGGCAATATCGAAGCGGTTACCCCGCCCGTGGCGCTCACGCGTGAGGAGCAGCAGGCAATTTTGAGCTTTGTGGAACGCCGCCGCCATTTGAGCGCGGCGCGCACCGGCGAATTGGCGCAAATGATGGTGGGGGCGATTTTCGGCCAACATGAAGACGAACGCAGCGCCGAGCGGCTGATTTTGGGCTTGGCCAAATATTATGCCGGTGAGCAGCGGAAGGAGGCGGCGTGAGGCAACTGTTTTTTGAAGAACAACATCAGGCGTTCTGGCGCACGTTCGAGCAGGATTTGCAGCAGCTGGAAAAACGGCGCGGCAGCCTGAGTGCACAGAAAACCGCTTTGTTTATGCAGGACTACCGCACGGTTTGCCACCATTTGGCGGTGGCCACCGACCGCTGCTATTCCGGCGGCCTCACCGATTATCTGCAATATCTGTGCGAACGCGCGCACCAGCTTTTGTATGTGGGGCAGCAGGTGTCGCTGTGGGTGCGCTTCCGTGATTTCGTGATGCAAGGTTTCCCGCAGCTGGTACGGCGCGAGAAAAAACTGGTGTGGCTGGCGCATGCACTGTTTTACCTGCCATTTGTCGTGGCTTTTTTACTCACGGCTTTTGTGCCGGAGAGCGTGGACAAAATCGGCGGTCTGAACCAAGGGGTGATGTTGTCCGAGAGTTATAAAGAAATGATGAAGCAGTATGCCGACGGCACCAACCGCGAAGCGTGGCAGAACTTTGCCATGGCGGGCTACTATATTTTCAACAACATCGGCATTGCGTTTCAAAGTTTTGCCAGCGGCATTCTGTTCGGCTTGGGCACGGCATACCTTACGGTGATGAATGGTTGGCTAATCGGCGGGGCAATGGGCTATATGACCCGTGACCCGGCCGGGCCGGCCTTTTTCTCGTTTGTGGGCGCGCACGGCGCGTTCGAGCTCACCGGTATCGTGATGGCGGCGGCAGGCGGCTTGCGGCTGGGCTTGGCGCTGCTCAAACCGCAGGGTTTGTCGCGGCGCGATGCCTTGCGCATTCAGGGCAAACAGGCGGTGGGGCTGATGAACGGCGGCTTCCTGATGCTGTTTATTGCCGCGTTTATTGAAGGCTTTTGGTCGCCGATTACCAGTATTCCGATGATTTTAAAATATATTGTTTCCATAGTGATGTGGCTTCTGGTGTATGCCTATCTGCTGTATGCAGGCAGGAGGGCGGCATGAATATTTGGGAAACCCGCCTCAATTTCCGCCCGCGCAGCGGCTGGGAGGCTTTAGATTTGGGCACGCGCCTGTTTCAGGAGCGGCCGGCGCTGTATATGGCGGTATGGGCAACCCTGTCGCTGCCAGTGTATGCGCTGGTGCTGGCTTTGTGCTGGCAGCAGCCTGAATGGGGTGGTTTTTTTGTTTGGTGGCTCAAGCCGTTATTCGAAGCGCCTGTGCTGTGGCTGATGTCGCAGCAGGTGTTCGAGCCACTGCCGCCATACCGGCAATGCATACGCACGGCGTTTCGGCAGATGTGGCGGCCGCGCCTGATTGGCGATTTGACTTGGCGGCGGTTCAGCCTGCGCCGCAGCTTGGTGCTGCCGGTTACGCTGTTGGAAGGGGTAAACGGCAAGGCCTACCAGCGCCGCTGCAACGAATTATCGCGCCAAAGCGGCGGTGCAGCCGGCTGGCTGGCGGTTTTCGGCATCCATTTGGAATCCATCCTTGCCTTCGGCCTGCTCTCAATGCTGTTTTGGCTGTGGGTGGGCGATCCGACGCAAAATATCGTAGCCGGTCCGTTTGGCGGGGCACGTTCCATGGCGGCTTTAGAACAGATTGAGACTTTGGTCTCTTCCGGACGGGGCATGCTTTTCCAGCATTTGCTCAACGGTATTTATGTGCTGCTGCTGTGCTTTTGGGGGCCGATTTATGTGGCCTGCGGCTTCACGCTTTATCTGAATGCCCGCACCAAGGCCGAAGGCTGGGATATCCGCTTGGCCGCCCGCAAAATCCAAGACCGCCTGTTGAGCAGCAGCAGCGCCTTATGGGCCTTGGCTCTGGCCGTGTTTATCGGCTTCGGTTTTTCAGGTAGCCTGCATGCCGAGCCGCTGCCCAGCCGGGAAAAGGTGGAGCAAATCCGTGATAACACCCTGCGCAAAGCACCGTTTCAAAGCATTAAAACCCAAACTGAATACTGCTGGATCAAATGCGGCAAGGAAGATAACACTCGACAGCAACGCAGCCTGCCGGATATGCCTGATATAAAGACTCCTTCGCCAGGTTGGTTTAACGGCCTGATGTATGCCTTAATCGTCCTGCTGCTGGCCTTGGTGTTGTGGGTTTTATACCGCTGGTATCGGGCTAACGGCGGCTTCGGTTTCGGTTTGAACCAAGGCGAAGAAGTGCCGGAAACCCTGTTCGGCATGAAGATTACCCCCGAGAGTCTGCCCAAAGACGTGGCTTCCACCGTGTTGGCCGAATACGAACGCGACCCGCGCGCCGCCATGAGCCTGCTCTACCGTGCCAGCCTCTCGCAAATCAGCCGCCGCCACGGCCTGCCGCTGCGCAGCAGCGATACCGAAGGCCAGGTGCTCAAACGCGTGCGCCAGCGCCAGCCGCAGCTTTTGGACTACTGGCAGCCGCTCACCGACAACTGGGTGGCGCTGGCCTATGCCCACCGCCTGCCCGAACGCGAAGCGGTGCACAGCCTGTGCCGCCAATACCGCCAAGTGTTTGCCGGCGCAGAGCAGGAATTTTCAGGTAGCCTGCGTGCCGCCGGGGAGGGTAGGGCATGAAAAACCTTCGTTCCATCCTCATCGGCCTGACCGCCATATTGCTTATCGGCGGCCTGATTGCCGTTGCCGGGCTGTCCAAGCAGGAAAGCAAAACCTGGCAGTCGCTCGACCCGCAGCAGGAAATGCGCGAAGGCTCGCTCTATGCCCTGAAAACCCTGCTCACCCGGTACGGCGTGGAGAATATCCAGCATGAGCGCAGCATGTTTGGCTTAGAGAAGCTCAATTCCTACGATAACAACCGCCTGCTGATCGTGGCCGACAACCGCCTGCGTGATAAGGAAGATGCCGAACGCCTGCTGGAATGGGTGGGGCGAGGCAACCACCTGGTGATGGCGCTGCCCAGTTATGCCGACGACAATCCGTTGAAAGCAGAAGATAAATCCAACGATACGGAAGATGATGGAGATACGCAAAACTTCCGCCAAACCATGCTGCGCCGGCTGCAAATCGGCACCGTGGAGCGGGAAGAAACCGACGGTAAAACCCTGCCCAACCTGCCCGCCTGCGTGAAGGCGGCCGAGCAACGCCGCGAAGCCGCCCGCCAAGTTGGCGACGAAGTTGCTTTGCAGATTGACCAGCACTGCAACGCCGGTTTGAGCAGCATCCAACTGCCCGAGGGCGCCACCATTGAAACCTTCACCGGCTCCGAGTACAGCTCCGGCAACGGCTGGGCGGCGAAAGACGGCAAACTGGTGATGTTCCAAGGCAAAAATGCCTACGGCGCCGTGCAGACCATCCGTGTGCGTTACGGTAACGGCAGCGTATTGCTCACTTGGAACGAAAATTGGCTTGGCAACCCGAGCAGCCCCGATATCGACCGCAACCACCTCGCCCTCTACGACCACCCCTACCTTGCCGTTTATCTGGCTCAAGGGAAAGACGGCATCCTGCTGGCCGAGAAAGTTTACCCGTCCAGCTACAACGACGCCGAGCCGATGCTGTGGAAAATGCTGAAAGCCCAGCCCATACTGTTTGCCGTTGTGCTGGCCGCTGCCGCCGTATTGCTGTGGCGCATCATCGTGCGCGTGGGCGTGGTGCGGCAGCTGCCGCCCGCGCCGGAACGCTACCTGAACCAGCACCTGCTCGCACAAGGCCAGTTCCTCACCCGCCACCTGAGCCGCCGTGCCATCCTCAGCGATATGCAGCGCCGACTGCTCGAAGGCCTACAACAGCGCCACCCGGCCTGGAAGCAGATGAGCAGCCGCAAACAGCTGGAGTTTTTGTGTGCCCAAACCAAGCTGCCGCCCTCCGTTGTCGAGCCCTGGCTCACACCCTTGCCGGAACAGGTCAATTTGGTACAGTGGCTGCAAATGCTTGCCGCCCACCAGCGCATCGTGCGTAAGATAAACCGCTCGTGGTATTAGCGGGCGGCTAAAGGCTACCTGAAAAGATGAGTGCCATGTTTCAGGTAGCCCGAACCAACCTATTTTTCAGGTAGCCTTAAGCAATCCTCAGGCTACCTGAAACCCCAACCTCCGATTAACCAACGAAACACACAATGCAAAAGGATGATTCGATGACGGACATCAATTTTTCCCAGCCCCACCAAGCCAGCACTAACCCCGCCATTCAGCAGGGTGTGCGTGCCATCCAAGTGCTGCGCACGCGGCTGAACGAAGTGCTTATCGGCCAGCAGCAGGTGGTGGACGAAGTGCTCACCGTATTCTTGGCCGGCGGCCATGTGCTGCTCGAAGGCGTACCGGGCACCGGTAAAACCCTGCTCGTGCGCTCGCTGGCACAAACCTTCGCCGGTGAATTCCGCCGCATCCAGTTCACCCCCGATCTGATGCCTTCCGACGTGACCGGCCACTACCGCTACGATGCGCAAAACAGCCGCTTCGAGCTGCGCCAAGGCCCGGTGTTCACCCACTTGCTGCTCGCCGACGAAATCAACCGCGCCCCGGCCAAAACCCAATCCGCCCTGCTTGAAGTGATGCAGGAGCGCAGCGTAACGCTCGACGGCCACACCCACCACCTGCCCAGCCCCTTCATGGTATTGGCCACGCAAAACCCGATCGAGCAGGAAGGCACCTATCCGCTGCCCGAAGCCCAGCTCGACCGCTTTATGTTCAAAGTGATGATCGGCTATCCCGCCCCGGCCGACGAAGCGCGTATGCTGAACGCCGTCATCAACAGCAGCAACAACGACCTGCTCAGCGGCAGCCAGCCTGCGCATGTGTTCCAGCCACAGCAGATCGAGCAGCTGAAAAAACTGGTGGCACAAGTGGGCGTCGATCCGCAGATTATCGACTACACCGTGCGCCTGGTGGCCGCCACCCGCGACTGGCCTGCCTTATCCGTGGGTGCCGGGCCGCGCGCCGGCATCGCCCTCATCAGCTGCGCCCGCGCCTATGCCCTGCTGGCCGGCCGCGATTTCGTTACCCCCGACGACATCAAAGCCATCTGGCTGCCCGCCATGCGCCACCGCGTACGCCTTTCCACCCAAATGGAAATGGAAGGCATCCAAGTGGAGCAGGTGTTGAACGAACTGGCCGCCTCCGTGCCCGCCCCGCGTTTGTAAGGCCTGCCCATGAGACCATCCAGACTGCTGGTGCTGCTGTTTGCCGCCCTCGTTGCCGTGTGCACCGCCGGCTGGCTGGCAGGCTACCTGAACGCAGATAACGGCCGCATCGTCCAATACATCGCCGGCGGCCTCGCCCTCCTGCTCGCCCTGGCTGCGCTGGTTGATGCCTTCTGGCAGCGTCGCCAGCCCGAGCCGAACTGGGAGCGCAGCCTGCCGCACCAGTTTATCCAAGGCCGGCCTCACGAAGTAGAACTCACGCTCACCCCGCCTGCCAAAGGCCGCTGGCGGCAGCCGCAAACCATTCTGGTGGCCGACCTGTTCCCGCCCGACTGGGACACCGACACCCCGCACCTGATTATCGACACGCGGCCCGGCCGCCTTTCCACCATCCGCTACCGGCTCACCCCGCGCCGGCGCGGCCGTGCCGAATTTGCCGGCATCGAATACTGGCTCGCCAGTCCGCTCGGCCTGTGGCAGCGGCGGCATCGGCAGGAGCTGCCCGGCAAAGTGGACGTGCTGCCCGATTTCAGCCGCATCCTCGGTGCCGATTTAATCGGCCTGCAACGCTGGCTCAACCTCGTGGGCGTGAAAAAACTGCCGCGCCTAGGCCTCGGCCAAGACTTCCACCAGCTGCGCGACTACCAAGACGGCGACGACATCCGCAATATCGACTGGAAAGCCACCTCCCGCATGAGCCGCCCCATCGTGCGCACCTATCAAGACGAGCAAGACCAACAGCTCATCTTCCTGCTCGACTGCGGCCGCAATATGCGCCTGCAAATGGAAGGCAAAAGCCATTTCGACCACGCCCTGCAAGCCATGCTGCTGCTTTCCTACACCGCGCTCAAGCACGGCGACGCCGTCGGCCTGCTCACCTTCGCCCATCCCGTGGCCCGCTTCGTGCCGCCGCACAAGGGCATGGAGCAGCTCGGCCGCCTGGTGCAGGGCGTATTCGATATCGAGCCCTCGCAGCAGGCCGCCGATTTTGAAAGCGCCGTGAACTTATTGCTGCAAAAGCAGAAACGCCGCGCCCTCGTGGTGGTGCTCTCCCACCTGAACCACGAAGACAGCCGCCACCTGCTGCAACACATCCAGCGCCTGCGCAAACACCACATGGTTTTATTCGGCGGCCTGCGCCCGCTCGCCCCCGAAGAAGTGCGCCAACAGCCCGTGCGCAACGAAGCAGACGCCCAAGCCTACCTCGGCGCCCTGCAATACGAAAGCCACGTGGCCGAAGCCATCCGCCACTTCGATGCCGCCCGCATCAACGCCATCAATGTTTTGCCCAACCAACTGAGCACCGAGCTCATCAACCGCTACCTCCAGCTCAAACGCCGCCAGGCGTGGTAATGGGACTGCCCGAAAATGCCGGAGGCTACCTGAAAAATGGGAATCCGTTTTTCAGGTAGCCTTAAGGGCAGCGTTCATAACCGCGAACAGGAGAACAAAAATGTATAAAATCCAATCGTATAGTTGCTTATTGTTGCTCACCTTATTGCTCGCCGCCTGCCAAGAGCCCGACCGCGGCCCCGAAAAACGGCCTGCGCCCATCGTACCCACCCACTGGCGCGACGGCACGCCGATTGCCGCCGATTATCCGCGCGACCATTATGGTGTGCCTTATAGCATTGGCAACTTGGGCGGGCAGCCGGTCAATCTGCCGGAACACAGCATGGAAACGCCGGTGGAATATGAAGATTCACCCGGTTTCAACTGGCGCAAAGCCGAAAACTACAAACCGCCGGTGCGGACTTATAAGGACATGATTGAAAGCTTTGGTTTTTTTATGAACTACACCGATGGCACGATATACGACAGCTGGCATCCCAATGGCAACAAATGGTATGAGGCAAGAAAGGTATCGGGAACCTCATGGATACATGTAGGGGTCAGAAGTGGTTCAAGATATCCGAAACGTGATCATATCTACGATATATATTTGGATGGCAATTTAAATGACTATGCCAAACCACCTCACTATATTCCGCTTGATGTTTATGCAAAAACAGGCGAAACCAAATTCGGCCTGGAGGTATATGCCAACCCCGGCATCAACCCGGAAAACGGAATTGCCTGGCGAAATAACCATGGAGCAAAAGATCTGTTTGTTCAACGCGATGCTGATGGGCATATTGTCAGCTATATCAAATGTTCCAATAATCCTGTTCCCAAACCGCCATGTGATCATCGGTTTCTGATGAAAGGCAATGATATGAAAGTGGCTATGCAACTTTTATATGACCGCCAAAACCTGCCGCATTGGCGGGAAATTGAGGCTCAAACGGAGAAAGCCGTCCGCAGCTTTATCGCCCGCCCGCCGTCTGAAGCCGTGCAACAGAAGTGGCGGGGCGGATAGCAGGCGTGACCCTTGTGCCTTGTTTTGGTTCACACGTGGCTGTTTGCTACCGTAAGCCAAAGAGGCTACCTGAAAAGTGGAAATTCCTTTTTCAGGTAGCCTCTTAGCATTTTCAGGTAGCCTTAGAGAAGAGTAATAGCAAGCTATTTTGTATGCCAATCTGTTCTTCCTCCTCAGGCGGTAGAGTTATTTGGCAACGAAACCGACCGCAGGTTTGCCTGGCAGGCGAATGAAAGCCGGAGGCGGGAATATGTGCAGATACTTAGCCGCGCCGCCGTTGCAGCACCCATTTAATATCGTCGCCCAGCTGCTCGATGCCCACGGTGTGCCAATCGGGCTCGCGGCTGAGGGCGGCAGGGTTTTCAGGTAGCCTGAACAGGGTGGGCGACTGTGTACCACCGAGCAGTTTGGGCGCTTGGTAGCAAACGATTTCGTCCACCAAATCCTGCACCAAAAACGCGCTGCCCAGCGTGGCACCGGCTTCCAGCATCAACTCGCCGATGCCGCGCGCGGCCAAATCGACCAGCACGGCGTTCAAGCTGAGGCGGCCTTGGGCTTCGGCCTGCAAACGGCAGATTTCAGCCGCTCCGGCGGGCGCGGGGCGGTCGGATAAGGTGTAGATAAGCGTGGGGGCGCTGCCGTCGAGCAGATGGCTGCCGGCGGGTAGGCGCAGACGGCTGTCGAGCAGCACGCGCAGCGGGGGGCGCAGGGTGGGGAAGTCGCGCACGGTGAGGCGCGGGTTGTCGGCCAGGGCGGTGCCGATGCCGGTGAGCACGGCGCAGCTTTCGGCGCGCTGGATTTGCACGTCGTGCCGCGCAGCATCGCCGGTAATCCATTGGCTTTGGCCGTTGGCCCGCGCGGTTTTGCCGTCGAGGCTGGAGGCGGTTTTCAGCTTCACAAACGGGCGGCCGCGTTCGATGCGGGAGAGGAAGCCGCGGTTGAGCTGCCGTGCTTCGCGTTCCATCAGGCCGCAGGCTACCTGAATACCGGCGGCTTCAAGCATAGCCAGCCCTTTGCCCGCCACCAGGGGATTGGGGTCTTGCATGGCGGCCACCACGCGGCGCACGCCGGCGCGGATCAGGGCTTCGGCGCAGGGCGGGGTGCGGCCGTGGTGGGCGCAGGGCTCGAGGGTAACGTAGGCGGTGGCGCCTTGCGCGGCGCTGCCGGCCTGGCGCAGGGCGTGCACTTCGGCATGCGGTCCGCCGGCCTTAAGGTGGAAACCTTGGCCAACAATCTGCCCGCCCTGGGCAATCACGCAACCGACGCGCGGATTGGGCGAAGTGGAAAAACGGCCTTGCCAGGCAAGGGCAATGGCTTGCTGCATCAGGGCGTGGTCGGCGGGGGAGAATTGGGGCATTTTGAGTAAGGGGCGGATAGGGAAACGGGGTAAATAAGGTTTTCAGGTAGCCTTTATCGCTTTAAAGGCTACCTGAAAAAATGAAACTGAACAACCGAAAGTTATACAGGCTTGTACTTGCCTTCGTTCTTTAAATAAGTTTCTGCTTTCCTAACCAATATTTTTGCCCCGCTATTCAGAAACTGTTCCATCTCCTTCCGAAATCCCGGAATTTTCATTTTTGCCACAGCCTCCATCAGGAAAGTATTCACAAAATGCGTTTCCCATAAGTGGGGCATGTCTTTTGCAATATCATTGATCAGTTTCCTGTCATTCATCATGATTAAAGGACGTAAGAAGTTAGCGTGTCCGGATAGCCATTTTTTATCCTTAAGCTGTTCGATTAAAAAAGCTCTGACTTTTTCAGATTGCAGCAGGTAAAGGTTATCCTCTAATCCTTTGGCAATCCTTAAATAAGCACTCATCATTACGGGTTCAAAATGAAAATTGCAGTCGGCAAATACGGTTTCCGGCTCTTGATAGTTGTCGTATATAAACTCCGACAACTCCGATACCAGTTTAATCCATTCTTCATCCGCGAGTTCCTTATTGTTAGGCTGAAAATAATAAACAGGACCATAATGTTCGAATAACTTATTTTTAATGTATGAATCATTTATCATTCTAATTTCCTAACATATTTTTTCGGTTTTCGGGCATTTGCCCTGTCTTTTGGCTTCCTGCTCAATTAGGTCATCAAAAGGTAGCCTTTGAACAGTTACATTGGGGTTTTTGGTAATCCGTGGATCAATTTTTGTCCGTATATCCGCAATAATCACTATAGTAAATTAAAAACAAAATAGTACAATATTCAACTTTGAAGGTCTAACCATGGCATACTCTGCGGACTTAAGGAACAAAGCTTTAAACTATTACGAACAATGCAAAAACATCAGCCAAACCGCA
>NZ_LXSQ01000029.1 GCF_001648475.1 Eikenella halliae | reverse complement strand
CCGATGGTGTTGCTCACCGTCGGAATGCCGTATTCGTTGGCGTAACACACGGGCAGGTGTTGGTGGGCATGGCCGTGGATGCAGGCTGCAAGCTTTTCAGGTAGCCCGATTTCCGCATCCTCTGCCCACCGTGCAGGCAATGCCGTGCCGTAGCCTAGGTCGGCATCGCCGAACAGGCGGCTGGTCGGGTGGTGGGTGAATAGGATGTTTTGTACGCCGGAGGGGCTGGCACGCAGCGTTTCTTCGATAAAGCAAACGCTTTGATAGTGTGCCGCCAGCACATCGCGATACAGCAGTTTGGCATAACGATTGCCGAGTTTAACCTTGATGTAGCGGTAGTCGCTCAATCTTTGCGCTACCGCATATTCGTCCCCATGCGCCACCTGATACCAAAACGGTGTGCCGATAATCTGCACGCGTCTGTTGTCGAGCATGGCGCACTGGTTGTGTAGGATGCTCATGTGCGCCTTCAGCATCGGGCTGCCGTCCAGAGCCGCCTGAATCCGTCCGACCGCCTTGTGCAGCGCGTCGCCGTAATATTCGTGGTTGTCCATCACATAAAACACTCGGTCAAAGCCGTTGTCGGCAATCACGCTTTCCAGAAACGGCACGAAATAGTGGAATTTCCTGGCTTCGGCCAAATCGCCGGCAATCATCAGCAGGTTGTGTTGCGTTGCAGGCTGCCGGTTGCAGCGGAACAGGGGACGGTAGATTTCGTCCAGCACATCGGTTTGCAGCAGCCCGCGTTTGTCGAACAGCCATTCCAAATGGATATCGGAGATGTAGTTGAGTTAGACGGTGCGGTCTGTTGGCATAAGAAGGCTTTCTAATGAATGATGGATGAGCGTGAACCATCAACGCCGATACTCGGCGCCAATCGTGTCAAACGGTTTCAGATGGAATGATACAATACCGGCGAACCGTTTCCTATCTCCCGTTGCAGGCTACCTGAAACCGTATCCCCATGAAAATCCAGCTCCTTTCCGACACCCACGGCAGCCCCTATACCCTTCATCCCGAAGCCGATGTGATTGCCCACGCCGGCGATTTCGGTAACGGTTTGGCCGCCATGCGGCAGTTTCAGGCAGCCTGCAACGAGGCGGGTAAGCCCTATGTCTTTGTGCTGGGCAATCACGATTATTATCATGAAAACATGAGCGATGTGCGCCTGCAGTTGCACGATGCGCCTTGTCTGCGCGCGGGTAAAACCGTGCAAATCAACGGCCGGACCTTTGTCGGCGGCACGTTGTTCAGCAACTTCAGGCAGCACCAAGTCAGCGCCGGACAGTTTGAGCAAAACTGTAATTTGGCACAGGTTTCCGTGGCCGATTTCGCCTATATTTTTGATTACCTGCCCAACAGTCAAAACGAGCGGCGCATCACGCCTGAGGACTACGTCCGCCTGTATAACGAAGAATGGGCGTGGATACAGCGGTTTCGCGGCGCGGAAAACACCATTGTCCTGACCCACTTTCCGCCGAATGCAGCCTGCACCGCCCCGCAGTTTGCCGAATCGCCGCTCAATCCCTATTTCATCAACGATATTGATTTGACCGGCTTTGCCTACTGGTTTGCCGGACACACGCATACGGCGATGGATGCCAATATTCAAGGCTGCCGCGTGGTCATCAACCCCTTGGGCTATCCCAACGAAATTGGGCGCAACGGTTATCGGGACGGGTGCTTGATTGA
>NZ_LXSQ01000028.1 GCF_001648475.1 Eikenella halliae | reverse complement strand
GCAGCCCGAAAGGGCAAATAGTGAAAGCGCAGATAAGTGGAAAAAGATACCAACGCTTATCTCTGGTGTCCGCACAAGTCGGCAACCGGCTGATTGCTCCGATGGTTTATCAAAATACGATGACCGGAGTCTTTTTTGAAGCGTGGTTTCAGCAATGCCTACTGCCCGCATTGACTCAAAAATCGGTGATTATTTTAGATAATGCACGATTTCACCGTATGGGTGTCTTACGGGAAATGGCAGAAAAATTGGGACATAAGGTATTGCCTCTTGCACCTTATTCACCCGAACTCAACCCGATTGAGAAGGTGTGGGCGAATATTAAGCGGTATCTTCGAACCGTATTGTCTGATTACGCCCGATTTGACGATGCGTTACTGTCCTATTTTGATTTTAATTGACTATAAAATGCCACAAAGCGGCGAACCGCAAGTCCTACAGAGAGAGTACGCCAAGGCGAGCCGACGCCGTCGCCTGGCGATGTTCATCCGCCCTACTCCGTTTTCAGGTAGCCTCCCCCTCTTACCGTCACCACAAGGAAACCGTCACATGCCAGCCTTTCTCGACCAACTCGAAGCCCTTATCCGCGCCGAATACGCCGAACAAGATGGCATGGCGGAAGAATTCCTCTCGGGCGAGCCGGTATCCGAAGCCGAAATTGCCGCTGCCGAACAACAGCTCGGCACGCCCTTCCCCGCCCTGTATCGCGCCCTGCTGCTGCGTTTCGGCGCAAACTGCTATCTGGGCATAGAAATCGACGATTTGACGCAGGTGGTGGAGAACACAAAATGGGTGCGCCGCCATTTTGCCCGACACGAAACCCTGCCCGCCGGATTGCTGCAACAAGGCATCGCCTTCGCTGGCGACGGCAGCGGCAACTACTTTATGCTGCACGACGGCGCGGTATGGCTGCCCGACCACGACAGCGGCGAGTGCATTCAGGAAGCCGAAAGCCTCGAAGCCTTCCTGCTGGCTGCCAACGGCGCGGATTAAGCAGCCCAAACAGGCTACCTGAAAGCCGCCATCCTCTTTTCAGATAGCCCTTTATCCCTGCGGCAGGCTACCTGAAATCTATTTTGGAAAGGCACAGCATGAGCAAAAACAAAGACAAACATCAAAGCAAACTCGACACCCTCTGCCAACTCCCGCCCGACATCCCCGCCATCAAAGCCTACCTCAAAGAGCTCAACACCCAGGCCCAGCACGTGGCCGCCAACAGCAACGATTATCCCAAGCAAACCATCAGCGCCGACGTGTGGCGGGATGGCTACCAAATCGTAAACACCGCCCGCGTCCTGGCCGAATGGCTCGAGCGGCAAAGGCTTTACGAGCTTTTGCCGCAAGCCGTTGAATGCTGGGGCACCGCCGCCTTCGCCGTGGTTTCCCACTACCGCGCCGAAATTGGCCCCTTCATGCACGTCGCGATGCGGCTGCAAAAACGGCGCGGCAACAGCCAAGCCGTGCAGGAAATGTGCCGCGCCATACTGGGCGACTTCACCCTCCTGCTGGAAGATGCCGAAGACCTGTTCGCCGACGGCCGCACCGACCCGGCCGATTATCAGGAAAACAGCGAACTGGCCGCCATCTCCTACCTCGACCTCGCCGCCCGCCTCCTCGCCGAACACGGCGACAGCGAAGCCCAGGCCATCCGCCAACGCCTCAAACGCCTGCCGCAATATTGGGCGACCCTGAAGCTGTAGCTTCACGTTGAAAGGCTACCTGAAAATGCAGGGCAGCATTGCCGGTTTTTCAGGTAGCCTTATTCCTTTATAGTGAATTAACAAAAACCAGTACAGCGTTTCCTCGTCTTGCCGTACTATCTGTACTGTCTGCGGCTCGTCGCCTTGTCCTGATTTTTATTAATTCACTATACCTTGCCCACAAGGAATCTGCCATCCCAAGTCGGTATGCGTTCACGGCACGGATTAGACAGTAAAAAAGGCTACCTGAAACCATTTGGCGTTTTCAGGTAGCCTTTGCTTTGGCCGGCTATTCTACAAACCGGCCTGTTCGCTCGCGGTCTTCTCCACCATAAAGTCGATAAAACTCCGCACTTTCGCGCTCAAGAGTTTGCGTTGGGTGTACACGGCGTAGAAGGGGACAGGCGCGGTGCGGTAGTCGGGCAGCAGGCGGCGCAGGCGGCCGGTTTGCAGGTCGGCGCGCAGCAGCCATTCGGGCAGGTAGCCGATACCGGCACCGGCGCACACCAGCTGGTAGAGCATTTGGGTGTTGTTGCTGTGTATGGCGGCTTGCAGGTGAACGGCGTGCTTTTCACCACGGCCTTGCAGGGTGAGGCCGGATACGTCGGTGTAGCTGGGCAGGATGGCTTGGTGCTGCGCCAAATCCTGCGGGGCGGCGGGCGTGCCGTATTCGGCCAAATAGGCGGGTGCGGCCACCAAATGGAAGTCGATCTCGGCCAGGGCGCGGGCGATCAGATTTTCGGCCGGCTGCTTGGAGAGGCGCAGCGCCACGTCTTCGCCGTCGCCGTCTAAATTCACGCTGTGGTTGGTGAGCGTGAGGTGCAGCGACACGTCGGGGTAGCGGCGGCGGTATTCGGTAATCCAAGCGGCGAATATGGGGTTGGCAAACCACACGGGGATGCTCACGCGCAGCCGGCCCTGCACCCGGGCGGTGCTGCCTGCGGCACGGGCGGCGGCCTGGTCGAGGATGTCGAGCGCGGAGAGGCAGTCGCGGTAGTAGGCTTCGCCCTGCTCGGTGAGGCTGAGGCGGCGGTTGTTGCGGTAGAGCAGGCGGGCATTCACGCTTTTTTCCAGATGCGCCACGTGTTTGCTGGCCATGGGTACGGAAATATCCAGCTGCTCGGCGGCGCGGGTGAAGCTGCCGCTGTGCACCACTTGGCAGAACACTTTCATGCTTAATAAGGTATCCATGTTTTCTCTTGGGGAAAAACTATGTTGTTGGATAGGCTATGTTTTCGCGATGGAGAAATGATTATACTGCACAGGTACTTCCAATTCACATTGTTTCACGTATCAAGAGGAAAAAATCATGAATACACGTTGGGAAAACTGCCGCAGCATGGTGTTGTCGGTATTGCGTATCGCGGCGGGCTATATGTTTATGCTGCACGGCTCGGCCAAGCTGCTCGGCCTGCCGCACGTGGAAATGTTTGACGGCTTGCAACTCTTCTCGCTCTACGGCGTGGCCGGTATGCTGGAGCTGGGCGGCGGCCTGTTGGTGTTGCTCGGATTGTTTACCCGCCCGGCAGCATTTATCCTTTCCGGCCAGATGGCGGTGGCTTATTTCATCGGCCACGTTGCCGACGGCGGCCACGCGCTGATTCCGTTTATGAACGGCGGCGAGGCAGCGGCGCTGTTCAGCTTCGTGTTCCTGTATCTGGCGGCAGCCGGAGGCGGCAAATGGTCGCTGGATGCGCTGCTGTGCAAGAAGCGGCAGGGATGATTTTGAGCTTTGCCGAAACACGTTTCAGGTAGCCTTAACGCGCAGGCAGGCTACCTGAAAAAAGGAGCCGGGTTTACCCTGGCTCCTTTTTGTTTGTCATATTGAAAGATGCGACACTTTGCCGCTGAAGGTACCCCACATCGTTATAGTGAATTAACAAAAATCAGGACAAGGCGACGAGCCGCAGACAGTACAAATAGTACGGCAAGGCGAGGCAACGCCGTACTGGTTTTTGTTAATTCACTATAAGGCAACCCTATCCGCCTCCCAAAACACAGTTTTCTGTTCAGCGCGGCATACCCTGCCTACGACTTAATCAGCCGCCGCAGCGAATCGTGGCTGTGCTTAATATCGGCAATCAGGCGGTCGTATTGGCGCATGCGCAGCATGGAGCGGGCGATCAGATAAATGCCGAACACCGCCAGACCCAAATTGATACCTACCACCAACATGAGCAACGGCCACACTTCCACCACGTTATACCACTTGGAAGTGGCAATCAGCGCGCTGAAAATCGAAAGCGGCAGCGCCAGCACGGCAATGCCCGTGCGCATCACCGAAAGTGCGGTGCGCTTTTCCGAGAGCAGCAGCTGCACTTGGTTGATGCTGAGGATGTCGTTTTGTTGTTCGGAAGACATATTGGCTCTCGGGTGTGGATTCGGGTAAAGGCTACCTGAAAATTATGCCTGAATACAATCAAAGCATGGCTTGGCAGCATTCGCCCGCTCATTTTCAGGTAGCCTCTCGGCATCCGCATACAAACCTCCGGATTGCCGCCTGCCCTCGCACGGGAAAGAGGAACAGGCTTCTCCAGTTTTTAAAACGCCCGTGCCGCTATTCCAGCACGCTCAGCCCGGGCAGGTCGGCAAAGCCGCGCTCGCGGATGATTTGGCAAAAGTTGTCGAGGTAGCGTTTATGCGCGTCGTCGCTGCGCATGCCGGCGTAGAGTTCGCTGGTGAGCGGGGGGCTGCCGATGGTGCGGGCGACGATGTAGCCTTTTTCCAGATAGGGCATCACCGTCCAATACGGCAGGGCGGCGATGCCGCGCCGGCTGGCCACCAGCTGGATGATGGCGATGGTGAGCTCGCTGTGGCGGCGCGGCGGGTTGATGCCGGCGGGCAGCAGGATTTTGCGCAGCAAATCAAGCATATCGTCGGGCACGGGATAGGTAATCAGGGTTTCGGCGGCGAAATCCTGCGCCTGCCACACGGGTTTGGCCGCCAGGGGATGATCTTGGGCGCAGATGCCCACCATCTCGTAGGCAAACAGCGGCTGGTAGCGGATGCCCGCCTGCGGCACGGCTTCGGACACGATGGCCAAATCGGCGCGGTGTTGCAGCAAGAGCCCCACCGGGTCGGCCTGGAAGCCGGACACGATATCGAGCTCCACCTTCGGCCACAGCGGGCGGAAGTCGCCCATAGCGGGCATGAGCCAGTCGAAACAGGTGTGGCATTCCACCGCCAGCCGCAATTCGCCCGCACCGCCACCGGCAATCTGCGCCAGGTCGCGCTCGGCTGCGGCCAGGTGCGGCATCACTTCGCGCGCCAGCTGCAACAGCCGCTCGCCGGCGGGCGTGAAACGCAGGGGGGTGGTTTTGCGCTCGAACAGCGGTGTGCCGAAGTGGTTTTCCAAGGCGCGGATTTGGTGAGACAAGGCGGATTGGGTGAGGAACACGCGCTTGGCGGCCAGGGACACGCTGCCAGTTTCGGCCAGGGCAAGCAGGGTTTTGAGGTGGCGCAGTTCGATGATAGATTCCATGTTTCAGGTAGCCTTTTACTGGGTTGGTGTTATACCTGTGTTTTGTTTGGTTTGCATTTTTTAGTTTTCAGGTAGCCTCATTATCCGAAACGGTACATTTACCGCAAATCTATTGGGCTTGCCACCCTTCTGCTGGCGCAGCCGAACGGAGCGCGGTTTTTTGGGAAACAAGGGCTTGCATGTTCGAAGCGGCGCAGCCGCAAGTTGCGAGCCCGCCCGAAAAACCGTGCGGAGTGAGGGAAGTTTGGCGAAGCCAAACCTGTGCCCGCAGTCGCCTTTCTTTGCTTCCTTTCTTTGGCGAAGCAAAGAAAGGAAGTGCCCCGCGCCGGCATGAGGCGCAAAGTCGAACAATGAATGAAATAATTAATGAAGGCTACCTGGAACTCTGATGAATTTACAAATAAAATCATTGTGATATAGCCAGTACACGAAAAAGATGGCTCATCAATCCGGTAGGCTGAAGCCCGCTCTACTCTCTGTCATGTGTTAGCCATAGATATTCAGATAGCCCTGTCGTTTTCAGGTAGCCCCGCCGTGTGCGGAGGCTACCTGAAATTTTAATTTTAATCGGTTTCCGCCATTTCCAGCGCTTGTTTGATGTCCACGGCCACGATGCGGGACACGCCTTTTTCCTGCATGGTCACGCCGATGAGCTGCTCGGCCATTTCCATGGTCAGGCGGTTGTGGGAAATATACAGGAACTGGGTTTGGGCGCTCATTTCTTTCACCAGGTTGCAGAAGCGGGCGGTGTTGGCGTCGTCGAGCGGGGCATCCACTTCGTCCAGCAGGCAGAACGGGGCGGGGTTGAGGCTGAACAGGGCGAACACGAGGCTCATGGCGGTGAGGGCTTTTTCGCCGCCGGAGAGCAGGTGGATGGTGCTGTTTTTCTTGCCGGGCGGGCGCGCCATGATGGATACGCCTGCGGTGAGCAAATCGTCGCCCACCATGTGCAGGCTGGCTTCGCCGCCGCCGAACAGGGTGGGGAAGAAGGTTTGCACTTTTTGGTTCACGGCATCGAAGGTGGCTTGGAAGCGCTGTTTGGTTTCGCCGTCGATTTGGGCGATGGCTTCTTCCAAAAGTGCAATGGCGGATTGTAGGTCGGCGCGTTGGTTTTGGTAGTAGCCGTCGCGCTCGCGGGCTTCGGCCAATTCGTCGAGTGCGGCCAGGTTAACCGCACCGAGGGCTTGGATGCGGCGGGAAATGCTGTCGATTTGCTGCGGCCAGTCGGTTTTCAGGTAGCCTGCCTGCTGCTCGGCTTCGAGCGCGGCGATATCGGCTTGGCGCGCCAATAAGTTATCGTGGAAATGTTTGGCGTTGAGCAGGGCTTCCTGCTGCTGCAACAAGGTAGTTTGGGCGGCCTGCTGCCATTGCGGCAGCTCGGCGGCCAGCGCCTGCTGGCGGGCATATTGCTGCCTGCCCTGCTCTTGGGTTTCGGCCAGCTCGGCGGCAGCGGCTTGGATTTGCTCTTCCAGCGTGAAAGCGGCTTCGGCCAGTTCTTCCAGCTGCAGGCGTTGCTCGTCTTCGTTGTCTTCGGCGTAGGTGAGGGCGAGCTCGCTCTGGCGTTGCTGCCAATCGGCTTTTTGCTGCACCAGCGCGGCCATGCGGGCGGCGAGGTTTTGCAGCTGCTGGGTTTGGCGGTGGGCTTCGATTTCGGCGGCGCTGCGGCGGCGGTCGGCTTCGAGCACGGCTTGGCGGGCTTGGCGCAGGGCTTGCTGCGCCTGTTGGCTTTGCTCGGCTTGGGCGCTGCTTTCGGCTTCCAATTCGGGCAGGCGCTCTTCGAGGGCGGCGGTTTCTTCGGCCAGGATTTCGGCGGCGCACGCCAACTCTTCGGCTTCCTGCGCCAGCTGGGACTGCTCTCGGGCAATGTGTTCGCGCCGCTGCTGCGCCTGTGCGGCGCGGGCGGCGAGGGCGCCGGCCTGCTGTTGGGCGGCGGCCAGCTCGGCGGCGAGGCGGCGCTGTTCGGTTTGGGCTTGGCGCAGTTCGGCTTCGGCCTGGGCTTGCTGCTGCGCCAGTTTTTCGGCTTCGGCCCGGGCTACCTGAAACTGCGGTTGCCATTCGGCCAGTGCGGCGGTGATTTCGTCGTGGCGGGCGCGGTGGCGCATTTGCCGGTTGCCGCCGTCGGCATGGTGCAGCAGCACGCCAAGGCGGTCGATGCGGTGGCCTTGCGGGGTGAGCCATTCTTGGCCGGGCTCGAGGCGGCTGCGGTGCGCCAGCGCGTAGTCCAAATCGGGGGCGCACAAGATGCCTTCGAGCCAGTGGGCTAAGGCTACCTGAAAAGGCGGCTCGGCCTGGATTTGGTGAATCAGCGCCTGAGCCGGGCTGGCGGCGCGGTGGGCGTGGGCTTCGCGGTCGAACCAGGCGGCGGAGGATTCGGGCAGCGGCGACGGCGGCTGGAAATCAGCGGGCAGCGCGCGGGCGTTGAGCCGCTCGCCGAGCACGGCGGCCAGCGCGCCCTGCCATTCTTCGGGCACGCGGATGTGCTGCCACAGGGCGGGGGCATCGGCTTGTTCGCTGCCCTGCCAGAAGTTGTGGCGGGCGGTGTCGGCCAGCAGGGCGGCGAGGGTTTTCTGCTCGGCTTCGGCGGCCAGGATGCGGCGTTCGTACTCCTGTTCGCGTTCGCGGGCGGCGGCGAAGGCGGTTTTCAGGTAGCCTGTTTGCTCTTCGAGCCGTTGCAGTTGCTTCTCGCCCTGTTGGTATTGGGCGGCGAGGGTGTCGGCCCGGGCTTGGGCGGCGGCGGTGTCCTGTCCGGCATCGCTTTGCAGGGCGGCTTCCTGCTGCAAACGGGCTTGGCGCTCTTGCAGCCGGCTGATGCTTTGGCGGCTGTGTTGCAGCTGCTGCTGTTTCAGGGCGAGCTCGCGGCGGAGGCGGGCGGCTTCGTCGTGCCGGCTTTGCTGCTGCTCGGCGGCCTGCTGCTGGGCGGTTTCGAGTTCGGGCAGTTGCTCTTCGAGGGTGGCGGCTTCGGCGGTGAGCAGTTCGAGCTGCATCTGCTGCTGTTCGGCGGCCTGTTCGGCGGCGGCGTGCTGCTGTTGCAGCTCGGCGTGTTCGCCGTCGATTTTTTGGATGGCGGCTTGGGCGGCGGCCTGTTCGCGTTCGAGGCGCTGGCGTTGGCTCTGCCGCGAGCGGATTTGCTCTTCGAGGCGGGCGGTTTGCTCGCGCAGCAGGGCGTGCTGCTGGTTGAGCCGGTATTGCTCGGCCTGCTGTTGCTGCTCGGTTTGGCGCAACACTTGCACGGCATCGTTCATGGCTTGGTTTTGCCGGGCGAGTTCGTCTTGCCGCTCGCGGGCGCGTTCGTGTTCGGCGGCGGCGCGGTCGGCGGCGGCGAGGGTGTGCCGCCATTGGGCGAAGTCGTGGCGGTTTTGCGCTTGGTTGAGCTCGGCGGTGAGGCTGCGGTAGCGTTCGGCGGCGGCGGCCTGACGTTGGAGTTTTTCCACTTGGCGGCCGAGTTCGGTCTGCAAATCGCCGAGGCGTTGGAGGTGTTCGCGGGTGTCGCGCAGGCGGTTTTCGGTTTCGCGGCGGCGTTCTTTGTATTTGGATACGCCGGCGGCTTCTTCGATGTGGGCGCGCAATTCTTCGGGGCGGGCTTCGATGATGCGGGCAATCATGCCCTGCTCAATCACGGCGTAGCCGCGCGCGCCGACGCCGGTGCCGAGGAAAAGGTCGGTGATGTCGCGGCGGCGCACTTGCTGGCCGTTAATATAGTAGCTGGATTCGCCTTGGCGGGTGAGCTGGCGGCGGATGCTGATTTCGCCGTATTGCCCCCATGCGCCCTGCAGGCTGCCGTCGGCATTGCTGAACACGAGCTCCACGGAGGCGCGGGGGGCGGGGCGGCGGGTGGCGGCGCCGTTGAAAATCACGTCTTGCATGCTCTCGCCGCGCAGCTGTTTGGCCGAGGCTTCGCCCAGCACCCAGCGCACGGCGTCGATAACATTGGATTTGCCGCAGCCGTTGGGCCCGATTACGGCCACCAGCTGGCCGGGCACGTGGATGGTGGTGGGGTCGGTGAAAGATTTGAAGCCGGCAAGTTTGATGTGGGTGAGGCGCATGAAAAACAATGAAAAAGCGGAATGCCGTATTTTAAAAGAAAGGCAGCGGGGCAGGCTACCTGAAAAAGGCTACCTGAAACAGGAATAAGGTTTCAGGTAGCCTTTTGCCGTGCCTTTTTGCGCCGTCTGGCACGCTGATACCAAGCAATACTGAGCCCAAGCCAGCCTGTTCCGGCCACGGTGGCGGCGCGTGTCCACAAGCGGGCATACAGCCGCCAGTTTTCGGTTTCTTCCTGCGGGCTGAAGGCGGCGCGGTAGAGCCGTTCGCTGCCGTCTTTGGTGTAGGCGATCTCGGTAATCACATGGTAGTTCAGCCAATGGGCTTGGGTGATATTTCGCACGGGCAGCTTTTCTTCATCCTGCCAAATGTTTTCATCATATCGGCACAACGGGTCGGCCAGGTTGCGGCAATCCAAATTAAGCTGTTTGCCTTCGGCGGTGCGGATGCTGCCGGCCACGTGGAGGGCAGTATCATGGCCTTTCTCCCACTGCCGCCGCCTCAGCTCGGCGGCGGCATGATGCGTATAGACCACGGGTATACTCAAATGCCGCTGCCGCTTGTGCCACTCGGCCGAAGTGACCAATGCGCCCATGCCCAACCCGGCAGCCAGCAGCATACCGATCAGCCAGAGCCCGGGCAGGCTGAACCAAGCTTTCGCCAGATCGCGGTTCAGCCGTTCCTTTTCCTGATGCATCCGCCGTATGGTGTGGAAAAAATTGCCCATTTGCTTTCCTAGATTACGCTGGCCGATAGTATAGCGAAACCGGCAAGATAAGCCACGCATAGGTGCGAGGCTACCTGAAAGCCGTCGGTTGCCCAACCGCAAGCCGCCCGCCAAACGATAGATTTGTTTTTGCCAAACGATGGCATTTTGTAATACAATGCAAATCTGAGTAATCACTCATTTTCCAAGCAAATCAATGGATAAGCAAAAGAAAACCGTTACGGTGATGGTGCTGGACGAGCACCGCACCGAAACTTTCGTTATCGCTGAATCTCGGCTGCGCGCCATCAAACCCACCATCATCGGCCTTTCCCTGGCCACGGTGGTGCTGTTGGCCGCGCTGTTGGCTTTGGGTTGGCATCACTACCGAAGCTACAGCCAATTTGCGCAACAGCAACAGCAAACCCAAGCGCTCAATCAGCAAATCGAAGACTTGAAAGAAGCCCGCTCCGCCGAAGTAAACGCCAAGCTCAACCAGCTCGCCCAATCCGAAAAAGCCGTGGCCGATCTGCAAAACTACCTGCGCCAGCGCGGCGCAAACGTGCCCGTCCCGAAACCCGCCGCCTCCGAGCCAGGCAAACCCATCAGCCAAGCCGGCGGCCCGCGCAGCATCCTGCCCCCCGCCGACACGCCCGAATTCAGCCAAACCATTGAAAACCTGCTCAAAGCCGCCCGTACCGTACCGCTCGGCCGCCCTGCCCAAGGCGGGCTCTCCTCCGGCTTCGGCCCCAGGCACAACCCGTTTAGCGGCAAAGGCAGCGAGTTCCACCACGGCCTGGATTTTCGCGGCAACGTAGGCGACCCCGTGTACGTTACCGCCAACGGCACAGTGGAATTTGCCGGCACCATGAACGGCTACGGCCAAGTGGTGAAAGTGCGCCACGGCTACGGCTACAGCACCGTATACGGCCATTTGTCGCACATCGACGTGCAACCCGGCCAAACGGTTAAAGCGGGTGACCTCGTCGGCAAAATCGGCTCCACCGGCCGCTCCACCGGCCCGCACCTGCACTACGAAGTGCGCCTCAACAACGAGCCGCACGACCCCGCCACCTTCCTCAGCCTCGCCAAATAAAGCGCGGCATCCTTCCCATCAAGCTTCCGGAGAAATATCATGTTTAAAGACAAAAAAGACCGTTCCCAGCCCGCCGCCGCCCCCAGCGCCATCGACACCATCATCGGCGCACAATGCCGGATTCAGGGCGACATCCTCAGCCAGCAATCGGTGAAAATCGACGGCCAAATCCAAGGCAACGTACAAGCGGGCGGCACCGTCATCATCGGCGACAAAGGTGCGGTGAACGGCGACATCCGCGGCAGCGATCTGATCGTATTCGGCAAAACCGAAGGCTTGATCGAAGTGAAAAAACTCCATCTCAAACCCAATGCCCGCGTAACCGGCAATATCCGCACCCAATCCCTGCAAGTGGAAGACGGCGCCGTTTACACCGGCGATATCCGTATGGACCGCAACGCCGGCAACGCCACCCTCCCCCCGGCAGGCAACACTCCGGAAAAAGCCATTGCCGCACCGGCAGACAAACCAGTAAACAAATAATCCGCCCAACCGGAAAGGCTACCTGAAAATTCCCTCCGCAGAACCTGCAAAATCCGGGTCGACCTTACCGCCCTGTTCAACTGCAAGCCCAAGCCGTCACCCGCCCCGGTATCAGCCATAGGCCGGGTTTTCGAATCCGGCATCCCAAGGCCGTCTAAAAACTACAGGCTGCTTTCCAAAGCCCCAGAACGGCTTGGAAAGCAGCCTATATATTATTAAAGCGCGCACCGATAAAAGCAGCCGCATTCTTCTCCCAACGCACCATGTTTGTTTGGGCTGGTTCAAAAACCGTACAAGCACCACACTGGTAAGTTTCCTACCAGCCGCTTGCCATGTGCTCCTGTGCAAAAAATAGGCCGGGTTGATCAGCCCAACGTTTTTCAGCCAGCCCCGCCCCCATCCAGGCTACCTGAAAACAGCACGGCGCGGCATGGGGCATACTTACAACCATAAATTCTGTTACACTCTTTTTCAGGTAGCCTCAATCAAATGCTGCCAACCGCCTATCCACCAATACCAAGGAGTCATGATGATTACCGTAGTTGCCCAATTCGAAGTCAAACCGGCCGAACTGGATCAGTTCCTGCAACATTGCGATGAGCTGATTGCCGAAACCCGTAAGGAAAACGGCTGCCTGTCTTACCACCTCTATCAAAACACCCAGCAGCCCAACCAAGTCAGCTTTATCGAGCTGTGGCAAAACCAGGCTGTGTTGGACACGCATTCCGCCTCCGCACACTTCACCCGTATCGTGCCCGTTTTGGTGGAAGCTTGCGAAAAAGCGCCGGTTATCCAGTTATATACTCAGATTAAATAAGCCCCAATCGGCAAAAAAGGCTACCTGAAATTTCAGGTAGCCTTTGTTTTCCCGGCCGGCACACATCAGCCTTTCGGGGCGGGCGGTTCGATTTGCTCTTTCCAGCCGCACTCTTTCTGCGGGCAGACTTTTTCCACGCCCCAGCGTTTGGTGGTTTTGATGGTGAGCACCGGCCAGTGGCATTTCGGGCATTCCTCGGCCACGGGCGGGTTCCAGGTGGCGTAGTCGCAATCGGGGTAGGTGTTGCAGCTGTAGAACAGCTTGCCGTAGCGCGATTTGCGCTCAATCAGACTACCTTTACCGCATTTGGGGCAGGCCACGCCGGTATCTTTGGGTTTTTCCAAGGGTTCGATGTGTTTGCACTTGGGATAGTTGGCGCAGCCGATGAATTTGCCGAAACGGCCTTTTTTATACACCAGCTGGCCGCCGCATTTGGGGCATTCGCGCCCTTCTACGATGGTGGGCTCTTCGGCGGCCTTGGCGGCTTCTTCGGCGGTTTCGTTGAGGTTGCGGGTGTAGTCGCAATCGGGGTAGCCGGAGCAGGCGATGAAACGGCCACGTTTGCCGAATTTGATTTGCAGCTTGTGCTGGCCGCATTTGGGGCAGGTTTCGTCCAACTCTTCGGTGGTGATTTTGGCGCGCTCGATGCCGGCTTTTTCCTCAATCTGTTTGTGGAAGCCTTTCCAGAATTTGTCCATCACGGGAATCCACTGCCGTTTGCCGTTGGCAATGTCGTCGAGCTGGTCTTCGAGCTTGGCGGTGAAATCGTAATCCACGTATTGGGTGAAATGTTCGGTGAGGAATTTGTTCACGATTTCGCCGGTATCGGTGGGCAGGAAACGGCGTTGGTCGATGGTTACGTATTCTCGGTCTTTCAGAGTTTTGATGATGCTGGCGTAGGTGGAGGGGCGGCCGATGCCGAATTCCTCCAAGGCCTTCACCAGCGTGGCTTCGTTGAAGCGGGGCGGCGGCTGGGTGAAGTGCTGCTCGCCGTAGAGTTTGTCCACAGGCAGGGCGTCGCCCACGGCCAATTCGGGCAGTTTTTTGTTGTCTTCATCCTCGTCGTCGTCATCGTGCCCTTCCTGATACACGCTCAGGAAACCGGCAAATACGAGCACTTGGCCGGTGGCGCGGAATACGCCTTCGCCCACGCCGATGTCCACGGTGGTGGCATCAAATTTGGCTTCCACCATCTGGCAGGCCATGGTGCGCTGCCAAATCATTTGGTAGAGCTTGAATTGGTCGGCGGACAGGAAGGGCTTCACGCTTTCGGGCGTGCGGTATACCGAAGTGGGGCGGATGGCTTCGTGCGCCTCTTGGGCGTTTTTGGATTTGGTGCGGTACATGCGCGGCGATTTGGGCAGGAAATCGGCGCCGATTTTGTTGTCGATGTAGTGGCGGATTTCGGTTATCGCGTCTTGCGACAGGGTTACGCTGTCGGTACGCATATAAGTAATCAGGCCGACCGAGCCTTGGCCGACGTCCACGCCTTCAAACAGCTGCTGGGCGGTGCGCATGGTGCGGTCGGTGGTGAAGCCGAGTTTGCGCACGGCATCTTGCTGCATGGTGGAAGTGGTGTAGGGCGCGGCGGGCTTGCGAGTGGCTTTTTTCTTCACCACGTCGAGCACTTGCGCCGGTTTGCCCTGCATGGCGGCCAACACGGCGGCCTGGGCGGCTTCATTGGGCAGGGAGAACTGCTCCAGTTTGCTGCCCTGCCATTGGGTGAGCTTGGCGGCGAATTTTTGGCGGCCTTTGTGGCTGTCGAGGTGCACGCTCCAGTATTCCTGCGTTTCAAAGGCGCGGATTTCGTTTTCACGCTCGCAAATCAGGCGCAGGGCGGGGCTTTGCACGCGGCCGGCGCTCAGGCCGCGCCGGATTTTCTTCCACAGCAGCGGAGAGAGGTTGAAGCCGACCAGGTAATCCAAGGCGCGGCGCGCCTGTTGCGCGTCCACCAAGCCCATATCGAGCTTGCGCGGCTGCTTGAGGGCTTCCTGCACGCCTTTTTTGGTGACTTCGTGGAACACCACGCGCAGGGTGCGCTCGTCCAGATTTTTGATGCCGCGTTTGGATTTGAGGATTTCGTAGATATGCCAGGAAATGGCTTCGCCTTCGCGGTCCGGGTCGGTGGCCAGATAGAGGGTGTCGGCTTCTTTGGCGGCGGCCACGATGGCGTCAATGTGCTTTTTGCTCTTGGCCGGAACTTCGTATTTCATGGCGAAATCGTGCTCGGGATCGACGGCGCCGTTTTTCGGCACCAAATCGCGCACGTGGCCGAAGGAGGCCAATACTTCAAAATCGCTGCCCAGGTATTTTTTAATCGATTTGATTTTGTTGGGAGATTCCACAATCAGCAGGTTTTTCGACATAGTTTCCTCGCAAAATACTTTTGTTTCCGGCCACGCTGTAGCTGAAGAAATATTGTGCTTTAGCCAATAAAAGCAAGGTTTCAGGTAGCCTGAATCCATCTGGGTGCAAGCGCACCGTATTCAATCAAAGGCTACCTGAAAACCTTCATTTTTCAGGTAGCCTTTTTATATTAAAGAGCAACGGCCTTGTTCAATTCATCACCGCCTGGCCGTGCAGCAGGGCATTAACCAAATCGTCGCTGATGAGCATCGGCAGTTCGGATTTGTCTGCCCACAATACCAAGAGCGACAGCACTTTTACATGTGCACCGGTGAGGGGTTCGTCTGCCTTGTCTGCCAAGTGCATCAGCGCCAGCAGCACAAATTCCCGCTGTTCCACAGAAAGCGCGCCGTTTTGCACCAAAAAGTGCAGCAAACCCAAGGCCTCGGGCGGCAAGGCGGCGAGTTCTTCGGGCAGATACACGCGCATCGCCTGCTCTTCGCGGAAATTGCGGTGCAGCGAGCGGCTGCGTTCTTGGAGCACGTTCATAAATAATAGCGTATCACGAATTTCCTCATCCTGGAAACCCACCTACTCCAAGAGGCTGCCCAAGGCCTCGCTGGGCGGGCAGGTGTCGAAGTCTTGGAAGTTGTTTATCAAGAAGGCAATTACGTCAATCATTTGGTATTCCTATTTGGAGCAATACGTTGGTAGCGGCCGCCGGAGAGTGGGGCAATTTGGCCGTTGATTTCTAATAAAGTCAGTTCGGCATACACATCGGCGGCGGGCAGTTTGAGCATTTCGGCCAGGCTGTCGGGGTGTACCGGGTCGTAGCCCATGGCTTGCAGCAGCAGTGAGGTTTCCGTTTCGGATGGCTCCGGCGCGGTATCGGTTAAGACGGGCTGCTCGTTTGGGAGCGATTCAGTTTCACAATGCTCGCCAGCTTCATTTTTATTTCGCAGAAACTCGCTGCGCTCACTTTCAGGTAGCCTTTTGGTTTGGGCTGCCGTTTGGCGGTTAGGCGATGCGGTTTGCGGCAGCTGCGGGCATTCTTCCAGAATATCGGCCAGCGTTTCGGTGAGCTTCGCGCCCTGCTTAATCAGCGCGTGGCAGCCTTTGCTGTGCGGGTTGTCGATGGAGCCGGGCACGGCGAACACTTCGCGCCCCATGTCTGCCGCCAGCCGCGCGGTAATCAGCGAACCGGATTCCAAAGCGGCTTCCACCACCAGCACGGCAGAGGAGAGCGCGGCAATCAGGCGGTTGCGGCGCGGGAAGTTACCGGCCAGCGGGCGCGTGCCCAAGGGGAATTCGGAGAGCACGCAGCCTTCTTCGGCAATGCGGTGCGCCAGCGCTTTATTGGCCACGGGATACACGCGGTCGATGCCCGTGCCCCACACCGCCACCGTGCCGCCCTGCTTGCGCAACGCGCCTTCGTGGGCGGCGCTGTCGATGCCGGCGGCCATGCCGGATACGGTTACGATGCCGGCTGCGGCCAAGGCTTCGCCAAACTCACCGGCAATCCGCATCGCCTGCGGCGTGGCGTGCCGGCTACCCACGACGGCCACCGAAGGCCGATGCAGCCATTCGGTGTTGCCGCGGGCAAACAATAAGGGCGGGGCGGTGATGCCTTCGCCCAATTGCGGCGGAAAATCTGCGTCGCAAGCCAACAATAAACGGCAGTTTGCCTGCTGCTCCCATGCCAGCGCGGCTTCGGCGGCAGCCTCGGCCTCGTGGCGGCGGCTGCGCCAGGCTTCCTGCGCCGGGCGGCTGGGCAGGATGGCGGCCACTTCCTGTTCGGCTGCCCACACGGCGGCTGCCGAACCGTAGTGGCGGCAGAGTTCGTAAAACGTTTCCGCGCCGATATACGGCATCAGCGCAAGCTGTATCCAAGCCAAACGTTCTGCGGAGTTTTCCATGTGTTCTGTGTGTATGGGGAATGAAGTTGAGGAAGCGAATCGGCGGCTGCCGAACGGTATCGGACAGACTTCAAGCAAGTTTCAAGCCAAGAATGGCAGATTATAAATAACATATTGTTTAAAATGGATAATATGCAGCCCTATACGCCATATGCGTGCTTGGCGGTGGGGCGGTTTGGCGTTTCGCTATATAATGCGCACTTTGCATTGCCAAGGCCGTTTGTATGTCGCTCAAAACCGTGAAGAAATCCCTGCTCGTGCCACATTCTGCCGAGCAGATGTTCGAGCTGGTGGACAAAGCGGAGGATTATCCGCAGTTTCTGCCGTGGTACAGCCGCACCGAAATCATCGAGCGCAGCGGCAACGAATTGAAAGCACGGCTGTTTATGGACTATATGGGCGTGCGCCAATCATTTGCCACGCACAACCGCAACATCCCCGGTCGCGAAATCCGCATGGTGTTGCTGGAAGGCCCGTTTAAAAGCCTGAACGGAACTTGGCACTTCCTGCCCTTGGGCGACGATGCCTGCAAAGTGGAATTCGAGCTGCACTACGAATTTTCCAGCCGCATGCTTTCCGCGCTCATCAGCCCCGTGTTCAGCCACATCAGCGGCACGCTGGTAGACGCTTTCGTGAAAGAGGCAGGCCGCCGCTATGCCTAACGATACCCCGCTCCATATCGAAGTGGCCTATGCTGAACCGGGCAAACAACGCCTGCTGGCTTTTCAGGTAGCCTGCGGCACCACCGCGCGGCAGGCCGTGCTGCAATCCGCCTTGCCAACCGAATTTCTGCACGTGGATTTTGCCGCCGCGCCCATCGGTATCTTTGGCAAAAAAGTGGAAGACAGCACCCCGCTGCGCACAGGCGACCGCGTGGAAGTGTACCGCGCTCTGCTCATCGACCCGAAAGAAAACCGCCGCCGCAAAGCCGCTGCCAAACAGAAAAAAGAGGCTACCTGAAAATCAGGCAAACTATTTTCAGGTAGCCTCTTGCACAGGAAAATACGAGCACAATGCGCCCAATCAAACTCATCCGGCCGGCCGCCATACCGGCTCTAATCCTTACCTGTCTCAGCCTCAGTGCTCATGCCCAAAGTGAACACCCTATGCCCCTACCAGACCCCGACCCATCCATCAGCAGCTTCGCCGCCATCCCCGCAAACGAACTGGAGCGTTTAAAACAAGCCGCCACCGCAGGCGACAGCCAAGCCGCATTGAAATTGTCCGCCCATTTCGATTTCTACGAGCAAAACCATGAGGCAGGCCTATACTGGCACATCAAAGCCGCCGAGCTGGGCCACCTGCAAGCCCAGGCCAACCTCGCCCACATTTTCTTCGACCAATACCAAACCGACCGGCAAGCAGCCACGCTGCACAACGCAGAAAAATGGGCGCAGACCGCCCTCCAAAACGGCGCTGGTGCAGATATAAACGAACTGCTGCAAAACATCCGAGCCGCCAAAGCAAGATAAGGCTACCTGAAAACGAGCGCAGCGAGTTTCTGCGTAGCAAAAACGAACGCAGCGAATTCCTGCGAAGCTAAATTTTCAATACACCAGCAACAGGCTACCTGAAACCCCAAGCAGCCTTATCCACACCCCATGTCCACACCATCCTTCCACCTCAACCCCCAGCAGCTCGAAGCCGTGTATTATCTCGGCGGCCCCCTGTTTGTGCTGGCCGGGGCAGGCAGCGGCAAAACCCGCGTGATCACCGAAAAAATCGCCCACCTCATCCGCGAAGTGGGCTACGCCCCGCACAACATCGCCGCCATCACCTTCACCAACAAAGCCGCCGCCGAAATGCAGGAGCGCACCGCCGCCATGCTCGGCAGCCGCCAAACCCGCGGGCTTACCGTCTGCACCTTCCACTCGCTGGGCATGCGCCTCTTGCGCGAAGAAGCCCAACACATCGGCTACAAACAAAACTTCTCCGTGTTCGACAGCTCCGACAGCGGCAAAATCATCGCCGAGCTGCTCGGCAGCAGCGGCCGCGACGCCGTCTTCCGCGCCCAGCACAGAATCTCCCTGTGGAAAAACGACCTGCTCACCCCCGAGCAAGCCTTTCAGGTAGCCTCCAACGAATGGGAACGCCAAACCGCCCGGCTCTACGCAGGCTACCAGGAAACCCTGCACAGCTACCAAGCCGTCGATTTCGACGACCTCATCCTCCTGCCCACCCGCCTGCTGCAAAACGAAGCCGGCATCCGAATCAAATGGCAGATGCGCCTGCTGCACCTCCTGGTGGACGAATGCCAAGACACCAATACCTGCCAATACACCCTCATGAAGCTGCTCACCGGCGCCGAAGGCCGCTTCACCGCCGTGGGCGACGACGACCAAAGCATCTACGCCTGGCGCGGCGCCAACATGGAAAACCTCCGCCTGCTCCAGCAAGACTACCCCGCCCTCAAAATCATCAAGCTCGAGCAAAACTACCGCTCCTCCGCCCGCATCCTGCGCGTGGCCAACCAAGTTATCGCCAACAACCCCAAGCTCTTCCCCAAAACCCTCTGGAGCCAATACGGCGAAGGCGAGCCCGTGCGCATCATCGCCTGCCAAAACGAACAACACGAAGCCGAATACGCCGCCGGCAGCATCATCCGCCGGCGCAACCAAAGCGGCGGCAGCCTCAACTACGCCGACTTCGCCATCCTCTACCGCAGCAACCACCAAGCCCGCCTGTTTGAAGAAGCCCTGCGCAGCGCCCACATCCCCTACCGCGTTTCCGGCGGCCAAAGCTTCTTTGACAAAGCCGAAATCAAAGACATCCTCGCCTACCTGCGCCTACTCGCCAACCCCGACGACGACCCCGCCTTCCTGCGCGCCGCCACCACTCCCAAACGCGGCATCGGCGACGCCACCCTCAGCAGCCTCAACCGCTACGCAGCAGCTGCCTCCTGCAGCCTCTACGCCGCCGCCAACACCGCCGAAGCCCTAGCCCAACTCCCCGCCGCCGGCCGCGAAGCCCTGCGCCAGTTCACCGCCCTTATGCAAAGCTACCAAAGCCGCGCCCAAAGCGAGCCCGCAGGCAGCCTCATCCAAGAGCTCCTGACCGACATCCGCTACGAAACCTACCTGCTCGAACACGAAGAAGGCAAAAGCGGCGAAATCAAATGGCGCAACGTGCAAGATTTATGCGCCTGGCTGGCCAGAAAAGGCGAACAAGACGGCAAAACCCTGATCGAACTCTCCCAAACCATCGCCCTGATGAACCTGCTCGACAGCCGCAGCAAAGAAGAAACCGACACCGTCACCCTCTCCACCCTGCACGCCGCCAAAGGCCTCGAATACCCCCACGTCATCCTCGCCGGCTGCGAAGAAGGCCTCTTCCCCCACGCCGACAGCGTAGAAGAAGGCAACCTCGACGAAGAACGCCGCCTCATGTATGTCGGCATCACCCGCGCCAAACACAGCCTCACCCTCACCCACTGCGTCAAACGCCGCCGCCAAGGCGGCTGGCAATTCCCCGAGCCCAGCCGCTTTATCGGCGAAATGCCCCAAGCCGACCTCAAAATCCTCGGCCGCAAAGGCGGCGAACCCATCGTGAGCCACGAAGAAGGCAAAGCCAACCTGCGCAGCATGCTCGATATGCTCAACGCCAAAATGGAACAGAACAAATAAACACATAGCGGGCCGAATGGGCTTCCGATACAAAGCAGCGAGCCGCAGACAGCACAGAAGCACGGCAAGGCGAACCCAGGCCGTAGCGAAAGCCCAGCCGGTTTGCCATGCCACCAAAAGGCTACCTGAAAGCGTAAGCTTCAACGGAGTTAAAACGAGCGCAGCGAGTTTCTACATAGTAAAAACAAGCGTAGCGAGTTCCGCCAAAACAAATACCGTGAGTTTCTGCGCAGCCCAAACGCAGCTTCAACGAAGATAAAACCCGAGTACGTGCGCTCCACACACCTACCCATACAAAACATCGGCTTGCCAGCCGCCGCCCCAGCAAGCTACCATGCCGCACATCAACCGATACGACCCAATCCGGAGCCCAAATGGATTCCCCCGCGAACACGCCGTACCGCCGCACCACACAGCAACACCGCTACCGCCAGCATGGCCTTCATGCTGCGCACAGCGGTGTTTTTGTTTGACGGGTGCGGATGGGCAAGAGGCTACCTGAAAACAAGCGGTGAAGATTGGTGCAGAGCAAAGGAAAGGTTTTCAGGTAGCCTCAAGAAGGGAAGGCGCCTACCGAAGGGCTACCTGAAAAACAAGAAACTTCAGCGAAGCGAAAACTTAAAAGCCAAGTCTGCAATCAGAAAGCACCTCCCAAACATGCCGAAAACTTTTCAGGTAGCCTTATAGGCAGACCGATTCAAAACCCAGCCAAATTAAGCAAAGGACACCCTACCCCATGTTCACCTCGCGCGATCTCGGCCGATTCCTCTATTCCCTGTTTAATGTTTTGGAAGTTATCGGTATCGTGGCTGCCATCGTGATAGCAATCATTGCCTCAGTGGTGTGCTACCACATCAAACCGCAGTGGATGCAGAAACACCGCTGGCTAGTGCCCGTTCCTGCGCTGATTGTGTTGTTTGTATTCCTCGTTATTCCCTATTTTCTGCAAAAAGAGCGGGATGCGCAGCGGCAGCAGGAATTGCAGCGGGCGAGAGCCGAACGCGCAGCATGGCGCAAGCAATACTACGAGCCCGCCAAAGCCCGCTTCGACCAGCTATGCCAAAACGCCGGCGAGAAGATCTACCGCACGGCGGACAATGTGGACGGCATCCTGCTGCTGAAAGTGCGCGGGGATGACGAGAAGTATCAGAGCAACCGCTACAACCCGCTGAAAGACCAGATGTGGGAGGATGCGGCGGTGGAGAGTGAATCAAGGCGTGAGAATTATATTAAAAGTTTTTTGCCAAGTAGATCTAATGTCTTCTACAGCTATGTTGATGTATTGCAAAAAGATCAATCTGTTACCCGTTATATGGCTTGGTCGAAGAACGGGAGTTGGATTGTCGATAAGCAAACTAATCCCCATCCCCGTGCCCGCTATGCCGTTACTTACGAGAACGATATTTCCTGGGAAAACCGCAAACATTGGATAGCGGGAACAACCATCAAGATTATCGATACCCAAACCAATGAATTGATGGCTGAGAAAACCATGTATGCCTTTGTGCCGGAATTAGGCTATTCCAAATTTGAGCAGAATCCAAACCCTTGGGGCAGAGGCGAGCGATGTCCTGGTGAAGACCCATATGACCAAAAAGCAATTACCTTTTCTAGTAAGGTGCTAATTCCATTAAATCAATCTAAAGCGGAGTTTATAAAATGACTAATCAACAAAATCAGAGCCAGCGCCGCCCCTGCCAATAGAATGGGCCAACCGGCTGGCGCAACCAATCCGATCTATCGCCAACACCTCCGGCCATCAGGCTACCTGAAACCCGCTAAACATCCTACCTGCTGCATTAAAAGGCTACCTGAAAACATCAATTTCGGCGAAGCAAAAACAAACCCGCGGCTTGCGCCCGTCCCCCGGCCCGCCTATATCGGGCGGGGAAATAGTTTTCAGGTAGCCTCACCCATGGCGGCTGCCGATATCCGTAGGGCGGGTTTCACACCCGCCCGCCGTTTGCCGCGCCAAATGCCAAGTATCCGTGCCTCAAAAGGCTACCTGAAAATCGGATTACGCCTGCGCCCAAGGCAGGCGCGTATGGCGGAATGGCAAAACCGGCGCCGCATGGCCTGGCCCTGATTTTGTGTGCCCACAATAAAAAGCAGCCCCACCCGCTGTCGGCTGGGGCTGCTTTTGCTTTCCGGCAAACCTTATTTCCGCAGGCTGGCAAAGATGGCCAGAATGGCTATGGCGCCCAACGTGGAGGCAATCCAGCCTGCGGGCTGGCCGATGGCATACCAGCCCATCGTCTGCCCGACCCAGCTGGCCAGCACCGATCCGCCGATGCCGAGCAGCGTAGTCATGATGATGCCCAGGCGCTGCCCGCCCGGATACAGGAATTTGGCCAAAACGCCGATGATGAAGCCGATGATAATGGTGCTGATCATGGTGGGTTCTCCTCTTAACAGCAGTGATAGCGGATGAAAATCGCCATGTTACGCGTCGGCCCGCCTTGGCGTACTGCCTGTACGCCCTACGGCCCGCCGCTTGGCATCATTTTCATTTGAATCCGCTGATAGGTGGCATACATATCAGGCAAATATCCGGCTTTTCAAGCGGGCTACCTGAAAGCGGAGCTTCAGCGGAGTTAAAAAAGGGCTACCTGAATTTCGGCTTGGCCAGCACGCAGAAATCATTGTCACTGCGTTGGCGCTTGCATTTTCAGGTAGCCTCTTTTTCCGGCTAAGGCAAGGGGCTAATCCCTACCAAAGCTGTTCCTGCGACACTTCCTGCAGGCCTTGGCGCACGCTGGTGCCCACGCCTTTGCCGAACAGGCGGCTGATGTCGTCGGCAGGGGTGTAGTCCACCAGCTCGGGGGCTTTGATGATGTCGCGCGATACGCTGTAGATGTCGCCCAGACCGTCGATGAGGCCGGTTTTGAGCGCTTCGTTGCCGGTGTACACGCGGCCACTGAACAGGTCGGGATTATCCGCTTCGTTCAGGCGTTTGCCGCGCCCGTCGCGCACGGCTTTGATGAACTGCTGGTGGATGTCGTCCAGCATGCCTTGCCAGATGGCGGTTTGCTCGGGGGTCTCCGGGCTGAAGGGGTCGCCCATGCCTTTGTTGCTGCCGGCGGTGCGCTGGCGGCGCTGGATGCCCATATTGCGCATCAGGCCGGTGAGGTCGAAGCCGCTGCCAACCACGCCGATGCTGCCGACGATGCTGGATTGGTCGGCATAGATTTTATCGGCGGCGGCGGCGATGTAGTAGCAGCCGGAGGCACACATGTCTTCGGCCACCACATACACGGGGATGCCGGGATGCTCGGCGCGCAGGCGGCGGATTTCGCGGTAGGCCACGCCGGATACCACGGGCGAGCCGCCGGGGCTGTTGGCACGGATGATGATGCCGCGCACCTGTTTGTTTTTATAGGCGGCTTCCAAACCCTGGCGCAGTTTGCCGGCCTGGTTTTCTCCGGCGGTAATCGCGCCTTCGAGTCGGATGACGGCAGTGTGCGGCTCGGCGGAGGCGGGGTTGAGGCTGCCCATCTTGCCGAAAACGGCAAACAAATAGAGTGCCAGAAAGGCGATGAGCAGCAGGCGGAAAATGAGCTTCCAAATACGGGCGCGGCGCTGCTCGCGGTAGGCTTCGAGCAGGAGTTTTTCCAGCGTGTCGCGCTCCCAGTTGCCGCTGTTGGGCTCGCTATTGCGGCGGATGATGTGTTTCATGGGGTAACTTTCTTTGCATGATGTGGAAAGCCGAAAGGGCTACCTGAAAGCATTCGCTTCAACGGAGTTAAAAGGTATGCGCCTGATTCCGGCGGGAAAGGGCGGCTATTGTAACACGCGGCGGCCGGGGTAATTTCAGGCAGCCTAGGCGGCGGCGGGCAGCTTGATAATATTTGTTCATATTTTGTTTGAATTTGTTGCTTACAGGCTACCTGAAAATATAGAAAGCCTTGAAAACAGGTAGATATTGGCTATTTATATTACAATCCGTCTCTTTATAAACCTAACGGAACACACACCATGCGCCACCGCAAACTGGGCCGGCAGCTCGCCACCTTCCGCCACACCCTCACTTGGACCTTTCTCGCCACCATTATCTTCCTGCTGCTGATGTTTATCCTGAATGCGGGCATAGGCAAAGACATCCGCGCCTCAGGCGACCCGGCCAATGTTGTGGGCTGGTTTAACATCTTGTTCATCGCTTGGTATGGCATTTATGTGGCGGGGCAGTTTAGGTCGCGCCTCACGCTGTACGAACACGGCTTTATCCTGCAAACCCTGTTTAAAGAACATGTTGTGGTGTATCGGGAAATTCGCGGCATTCAATCCAAATTCTCGCAAATCGAATCGCCCGGCTCGTTTATGCATGCCCGCATCGACACGCCGCAAGGTAGTGTGCTGCTGAAAAACAACTGGAAGCCGCGTAGAGATTTCTACAATTTCATCGCGCAATTCCTGTTTCAGGATGATGAAGACGATGTCATCTTCCACTAAGCAGATTAAGGAAAAGGCTACCTGAACATTTCAGGTAGCCTTTATTCATCTGATCACAACAAACTATTTTTCAGCCTGCTTCTCAGCTTGCAGCCGGGCTTTGCGCTCTTCCAGCCAGTGCTCCAGATAATGGATGCTCACGCCGCCTTTGGCGAAGCCGGGGTCGCGGAACAGGTCGTCGTGCAGCGGGGCATTGGTTTTGATACCGCTCACGGTGAGCTCGGAGAGGGCAACGCGCATTTTGGCTATGGCCTGCTCGCGGTTTTTGCCATACACGCAGATTTTGCCGATGAGGCTGTCGTAGTTCGGCGGGATGCGGTAGCCCTGGTAGATGTGACTGTCCACGCGCACACCGAAGCCGCCGGGCAGATGGCAGCTGGTGATGCAGCCCGGGCTGGGGATGAAGCTGTAGGGGTCTTCGGCGTTGATGCGGCACTCGAAGGCATGGCCTTGGATCACCACGTCTTTCTGTTTGTATTGCAGCGGCAGCCCGGCGGCGATGCGCAGCTGTTCCTGCACGATGTCGATGCCGGTAATCAGCTCGGTTACGGGGTGTTCCACCTGCACGCGGGTATTCATTTCGATGAAGAAGAATTCGCCGTCTTCATACAGAAATTCAAACGTGCCGGCGCCGCGGTAGCCGATGCGTTTGCAGGCGGCCACGCAGGCTTTGCCGATTTTCTCGCGCTCTTTGGCGGTGATGCCGGGCGCAGGCGCTTCTTCGATTACCTTTTGGTGGCGGCGTTGCATGGAACAGTCGCGCTCGCCCAGATAAATGGCGTTACCGTGCTCGTCGGCCAGCACCTGCACTTCCACGTGGCGCGGGCGTTGCAGGAAGCGTTCCATATACACCATCGGGTTGCCGAAGGCGGCCTCGGCTTCGGCCTTGGTCATTTCCACGGCCTTAATCAGGTCTTCTTTCTTTTCCACCACGCGCATGCCGCGCCCGCCGCCGCCGCCGGAGGCTTTGATGATCACGGGGTAGCCCACGCGATCGGCGGTTTGCAGGATTTCGTCGGGGTCGTCGGAAAGCGCACCGTCCGAACCGGGCACGCAGGGCACGCCGGATTCGAGCATGGCTTTTTTGGCGGACACTTTGTCGCCCATCAGGCGGATGGTTTCGGCACGCGGGCCGATGAAGATGAAGCCGGATTCTTCCACCTGCTCGGCAAAGCGGTCGTTTTCGGCTAGGAAGCCGTAGCCGGGGTGGACGGCGTCGGCGCCGGTTACTTCGGCGGCGGCGATGATGGAAGGAATGTGCAGATAGCTCTGCGCAGAGGGGGCGGGACCGATGCAGACGGATTCGTCGGCCAGCTTAACGTGCAGGCTGTCGTTGTCGGCAGTGGAATGCACGGCCACGGTGGCGATGCCCATTTCGCGGCAGGCGCGCAATACGCGCAGGGCGATTTCGCCACGGTTGGCGATGAGGATTTTTTTCAGCATAATCTTTGCCTTATGGTTTTCAGGTAGCCTTTATGCCGCAGCAGGAGGCTACCTGAAAAATTATTCGATGATAAACAGCGGCTCGCCAAACTCTACCGGCTGGCCGTTTTCCACCAGAATTTCTTTCACCACGCCGCTGCGTTCGGCTTCGATTTCGTTCATCAGCTTCATGGCTTCGATGATGCACAAGGTGTCGCCGGCGTTCACGCTCTGGCCCACTTCCACAAACACCGGCGCGTTCGGGCCGGGGGCGCGGTAGAAAGTGCCCACCATGGGCGAGGTTTGCGCTTTGCTCAAATCGCGGGCGGGGGCGGCAGGCGCGCCTTCGGCTGCAACGGGCGCGGCTGCGGCAGCGGCGGGAGCCGGAGCGGCGGCCACGGCAGGCGCGGCGGCATACACGGGCTGCGGGGCGGCCAGCGAGCGGGTGATGCGCACTTTTTCTTCGCCTTCGGTTACTTCAATCTCGGCAATGCCGGATTCTTCCACCAAGTCGATGAGTTTTTTGAGTTTGCGTAAATCCATAATCAGAGGTCCTTTTAAGGGATTCGGAGCCGGGCTTTAGCCGGCCTGTTTTTGTTGCAAGTATTCAATGGCGAAATCCAGCGCGGCAGTGTAGCCGTGTGCGCCCAGCCCGCAAATCACGCCCTGCGCCAAATCGGAAAAATAGGAATGGCGGCGGAAGGGCTCGCGGGCGTGCACGTTGGAGAGGTGGACTTCGATAAAGGGTTTGCCGGCGGCGGCGAGCGCATCGCGCAGGGCGACACTGGTGTGGGTGTAGGCGGCCGGGTTGATGATGATGAAGGCGGTATGGTCGGCCATGGCCGCCTGGGCACGCTCCACCAGCACGGCTTCGGCATTGCTCTGCACGGCTTCAAAGGCAAAACCGGCGGCTTCGGCGCGCGCCTGCAGGCCGGCATTGATGTCGGCAAGGGTGGTGCAGCCGTAGATTTCCGGTTCGCGCCGCCCCAAAAGATTGAGGTTGGGGCCGTGCATAACGAGGATGGCGGGTTTCATGCTGGAGGGCAGTTTAAATTCGGTTGAAATGAATAATCGCGCCTGAAAACGCGCTTTGCCGCCGGTAGGGCAAGATGCGCATTTTCGGCGATAGTGGGGGAAATGTCCAGTTTTTGTATTTATCTGTATGGAAACAGCAGGGTTTGTAAAGCAGGAGGCTACCTGAAAACGCCGGCGGCGCAGAAATCCTGCCGCGCTGCATTTTCAGGTAGCCTCCGTTTTTTGGGGCGAATCAGGCTTTATTTATGGTCGTGCTGTTTCAGAATCTGATAAAGCTGGTCTTTCAGCTGCAATTTCTGTTTTTTCAACACTTCCACTTCTTCCAGATTGCCGGTAATCGGGTTTTTGGCCAAGTTGGCGATTTTTTCGTCCAGCTCGTTGTGTTCGTCGAACAGGCGGGCGAAGCGTTTGTCGGATTGTTTGAGCTGGCTGATGAGGTCGCGGTATTCGGGGAACATTATTTTCTCGCTTTCGGGTTGGTTAAGGGTTGAACAAACTTTTTATCTTGCCTGCCACTTTACCATAGCCAGCGGGAAAAATCGAACGGCCCACGCCTTTATTCGTTTTATAATGAAACCCCCGAAACTATATGCCTTGCCGCCATGCCCGAAATCGAAAGCCACCCCTTCCCCGCCCTGCTGCCGCCTAAAGCCACCGTGATGATGATGGGCACCTTCCCGCCCAAGGCGGAAAAGCACGCCATGCAGTTTCACTATCCCAATTTCATCAACGACATGTGGCGCGTGTACGGGCTTGTGTTCTTCAACGATGCCGCGCACTTCCAAAAAATAGGCGAAAAAGCATTTGACGCGGAAAAAATCAAAGCCTTCCTGCACGAGCGCGGCATCGCCTCCTGCCCCACCGTGCTCAAAGCCGTGCGCGAGCAAGACAACGCCTCCGACAAATTCCTGCGCGTGGTGGAAACCGTGGATTTGCCCGCCGTACTCGCCCGGCTGCCGCACTGCCGCCATATATGCACCACCGGCGGCAAGGCCACCGAAGTGCTGCTCTCCCTGCTGCCCGATGCGCCAAAAATGCCGAAAACCGGCGAAACGCTGCCCTTCACTTTGGCCGATCGGCATCTTACCCTCACCCGCCTGCCTTCCACCTCGCGGGCGTATCCGCTGAGTTTGCAGAAAAAGGCAGCGGCATATCGGGCGTTTTTCGAGATGGCAGGATTGGTATAGTTTTCAGGTAGCCCTTCAAGGCGGCTTGAGGCTACCTGAAAATTGGAAGGACGGCAGGCATAGTTTGGTTACACCAACGGCTAATCCAACCTAATCTTGCCACCAAGAAAAAATATGGCCATTAGAAGCAATTCAAAACAATCTGTTAAACACGGAGCCCTTATGTATTTATCCCAAATTCAATCCATTCCTGAAATCAAAGCATGCTACGATTCGCTATTTGAGCGCTACAAATATTATCAAGACCACCCTGAGGAATTAAAAGCGATTGTTGAAAAAACGTTTACTCAGGTAACATCTTGGAAAATTGCTAAAAATGGCACTGCCGCCTATCCTACGCCATACATCATGGAACTGATGGGGCAAGGATTTAAAACGCCAAGATTATTGAAAAAACCGTTTATTTCATTGGCAGAGGAAGCAAAACGAGGTTATGACAGTTATGGTTTCTGCGGCGAAAAATTATTATTGGACATCAACCCATTGCAAGATGACGCGGATGAAATCCTATCATGCTACATTTATGAAAATGAAAAGATAACCAGATTTGGTATCCGTTATAGGCATTTTGAATTATTACAAAACAATTGCCTTACTTTTCCTTATAGGAATCAATTTTCGCGTTTTGAAGTTCTGGCTGTGGAAGATTTTTTCTGGTTATCGGATACCGTGCAAGTTTCAGTTGGTATTAATTACCATCTTGGTTATTACACCAGTGCATTCGTATATGATGCAAACAAACAATTAAAGTACGTTGTTCAAACCGTACATTACCATGATAGTGTACGAAAGCAGAATTTGGGGCGCGAGCGTGCCGAATTTGTATCCGTGCTGCATTATGATGAAAAAGGGAAACTGAGCCATATTACGGCCGTACCAAATACTTGATTCTTTAAATGGGCAGGAAAACACTTGCTGCCTGCACTCCCCTTTCAGGCTACCTGAAAAGGCAATAGAGAGCAGGCTGGGTTGATAAGCCCACCGTTTTTCAGGTAGCCCATCCCTTCTTTCGGGCTACCTGAAAAGGCAGCCTACTCAAAGCCGTTACCCAGGGCTATAATCTGCCCCCTTGAGTCGGGGTGCCGCCTTGCGCGGCTGAGAACATACCCGTTGCACCTGAACCGGTTAATGCCGGCGGAGGGAACTCGCGGCCGGTTTGGGCGGGATACTGCCCGGTTTGATTGGCCGCAGGCGGCAGAACGGATTCTGCCGCGGCAACGTGATGATGCGCTCCGATTTATCGGGGCGTTTTTTGTTGCCTGCCGTCCTGAGCATGGCATGCAATCTTCGCCTGTAAGCAACTGTGTTTTCGCAGTAAATATTTTTCAGGTAGCCTTCCGACGGTAGCGGCGGGCTGTTGCAAGAGGATTAAACCATGCGTTTCCGTATTTGGCAGGCAAACGGCCTGCCGCACCCTTATGTGATGCTGTTTTTGGCACCGGCGTTCTGGGCCACGAGCAATGTGGCGGGCAAGCTGGGCAAGGCTTGGCTTTCGCCTGATGAATTTACGTTTTGGCGCTGGGTGCTGGCGGCTTTGCTGCTTTCGTGGCTGTTCCGCGCGCGGATTCGGGAGGATCTGCCTGTGCTCAAGCAGCGTGTGTTGTGGCTGTTGCTGGTGGGCGGCAGCGGGTTTGCGCTGTTTAATATTGTGCTCTACAGCGCGTTTGCACGCGGGGCGGCGGTGGTGAATGTGTCGATTATCACGGCGCTGATTCCAGTGATGGTGTTGCTCGCGGAGGTGCTGTTTTGGCGCACGCGGGCGCATTGGCTGCAATGGTTGGGGGTGGGGCTGTCGTTTGCGGGCGTGGTGTGGGTGGTGGGCCGAGGCAATCCGGCCGCGCTGCTGGAAACGGGTTTGTCGCAAGGGGATGCGCTGGCATTGGCTACTTCTTTGATTTATGCCGGCTATTCACTGGCGTTGCGTGCGGCGCCGAAGGTGCATTGGGCAAGCCTGCTGTGGGCGATGTGCGTGGCGGCGGTGGTGGCGAGTGCGCCGTTTTATGTGTGGGAGGGGGTGGAGAGGGGCTTCCGGCTGCCGCCGTGGCAGGCTTGGTTGTTGCTGCTTTATGTTGCTGTGTTTATTGCAATTCTGTCCAAGCTGTTTTATATGGAAAGCGTGATTGTGATTGGCGCGGGGCGGGCGGCGCTCACGATGAACCTGCTGCCGGTGTTCGGCGCGCTGGTGGGCGCGGCGGCCTTTCCAGACGAGCGGCTGGGCGGCTATGTGCTCACGGCCTTAATCTTGGTGGCGGCGGGAATTGCGGCTTCGGAATGGGGCGCGGCGAGAAAACGGGCTTTGGAAAGCGCGGGATAAGCGGTTAGAATGGAGTCCTTCATATTCATGAAGGCTACCTGAAACGGGTTTGGCATTTTCAGGTAGCCTTTCTACCCCATTACTAAAGGACGAACCATGCAAAACTACCAAGCCCCCGACGAGAAGGGCTTTTTCGGCGAACACGGCGGACTTTATGTCTCCGAAACCCTGATTCCCGCCTTGCAAGAGCTGGCGGATGCCTATAAAGCAGCGAAAAACGACCCGTCGTTTTGGGAAGAGTTCCACCACGATTTGAAACACTACGTCGGCCGCCCCAGCCCCGTGTACCATGCCGCGCGATTGTCAGAGCATCTGGGTGGCGCGCAAATCTGGCTGAAGCGCGAAGACTTGAACCACACCGGCGCACACAAGGTAAACAACACCATCGGTCAGGCGCTGCTCGCCCGCCGTATGGGTAAAAAACGCGTCATCGCCGAAACCGGCGCGGGTCAGCACGGCGTGGCCTCCGCCACCGTTGCCGCACGCTTCGGCATGGAATGCCATGTTTACATGGGCGCGGACGACATCATCCGCCAAGCGCCGAACGTGTTCCGCATGAAATTATTGGGCGCGAACGTGGTCAGCGTGGACAGCGGCAGCCGCACGCTCAAAGACGCGATGAACGAAGCCATGCGCGAATGGGTTGCCCGCGTGGACGACACTTTCTACATCATCGGCACCGCCGCCGGCCCCGCGCCGTATCCCGAAATGGTGCGCGATTTCCAATGCGTTATCGGCAACGAAGCCAAAGAACAAATGCAGGCTGCCATCGGCCGTCAGCCTGATGTTGCCGTGGCCTGCGTCGGCGGCGGCTCGAACGCCATCGGCCTGTTCCACCCGTATATCGGCGAAGAAAACGTGCGCCTCGTCGGCGTGGAAGCCGGCGGACGCGGCACGGACACCCCCGACCACGCCGCGCCGATTACCAGCAAAGCCCCCATCGGCGTGCTGCACGGCTTCCGCAGCTACCTGATGCAGGACGAAAACGGCCAAGTTTTGGGCACGCACTCCGTGTCCGCAGGGTTGGACTACCCCGGCATCGGCCCGGAACACAGCCACCTCGCCGACATCGGCCGTGTGGAATACCATGCGGCGAATGACGATAAAGCCTTGGAAGCGTTTGATTTGCTATGCCGCTTTGAAGGTATCATCCCCGCGCTGGAATCCAGCCACGCCGTAGCTTGGGCGGTGGAAAACGCGCCGAAGATGGACAAAGACCAAGTGATTCTGGTGAACCTGTCGGGGCGCGGCGATAAAGACATCAATACCGTGGCGAAGCTGAAAGGGATTGAGTTGTAGGGCGCATGTGCGGCTGCCTGAAAGGTTGGAAACGGCTTTTCAGGCAGCCTTTTTCCCTTTCAAGCTACCTGAAAGCGCAGCTTCAACGAAGTTGAAAAGCGCGTGGGCACAAGTTTCATTCCCTTCGACCGCTCTGCCTACGCTCTGCTTGCTAATAGTAGGATACAACCTACTGATATTGTGCATGAAGTATTTTATGTAGGAAGCTTAATAACCAAAAAGGATTGTGTTATGAATGAAAATATCGAAACTATATTAAATAGTTTTCTGATGGAAATGTATAAATGGGAAGACAATGCTAATAAGCATATTGATGCAGGCACAGATATTCCTGATGAGATATTGAAACAAACACTAAAGGAAATATACGATAAATACCTAACAGATAAACCAAGAAAAATGGGAAAGTTAGAATGCATGACTGTTAACTATCCCCCAACATTCAACCCAAATAACGAGAAAATCATTGAAATAGAAGAAAAAGGTAGCTCTATAACTGTAAAGAGTGATGTACTTTACGCTGGAATGGAAGCACAAAGACTTTATAAATTCAAAAAACAGGCAGGTCTCTGGAAATTGGATAATGTAAAAGAATTTGATAGTTATGATGGAAAATGGCATTCCATACATATCTGAATTAGATTAAATAGCAAGCAAATACAGGTTAGATTCTTTAGCCCGATATCCCGCATTAAGGCCGTCTGGAAAAGCCACATGGAATAAGCATAAGTGCACATGACTCCCCTACACACATTACGCTTAATTAATAAGCAATGTTCATTTGGACGCAGGATAATTAAATGGATAAGATAAGTGTTTCCGAATTATTAAAATATTTTGAATGGGGATACGAAAATTATGCTGGATATTAACCGCCTCCCCGCCCCTCTACTCAAAGCTTGGGACAAAGTGCAAGCCGAACGCGGGCGCGAAAAATTCCGCGACAGCGTAAAACGCCAATGGCTGGAACAATTATTCAAAGCCGAACTCAAAACACGCGGCTTTCAGACGGCCTCCGGCGGTTTTATTTATTGGGTTAAAGACGGCTACATTTTCAGCGTTGTCCAGGCTTATTTGGTGGCCGTGTTTGACGGCAAACCCATCAGTGAGCGTGTATCCATCCGCATAGAAGCCAAACCGGACTATCTGGATTCATTGTTTTTCAAACTGTTCGGCAAAGAAGAGATGATAAAAAGCTTCAGCAGCCGGCTCAATGGTGAACCATCACTGGGTTTGATAGGGATACAAGACGAGTGGTGCATACAAGAACCCGACTTCGCCCACTTTACCCTTGAGCAAATGCTGGATTGGGTACGGCAGACTGTCGGGCAAATAGAAGCCGACATTGCCCGCTTTACGCAGCAAGTGTCCGACTTAGAGGGCTTCTGTCGTTTCATGCAGAGCCGCCCGTTAGGAAGCGGTATGGAAAACGAACTCTATGCGCTGGTCTTGTTCCACCTGCAACGATACGGCGAACTGCGCCGTTTCCTGGCCGGCCGCCCCGATTTCTATCAATTTGCCAACGGCACCAACCTGTTTGCCGCTTTGCGACAAATGTTGGATGAGCAACCGTAGCCCGGCACGGCCAATCCGGCACTCTCCTACTCAAATCGCTCGGTTCAGCCCATTTGCTTCCGGCCATAAAAAAGCTACCTGAAATTTCAGCTTCGCAGCAACGCGCAGAGCTCGTTTGAACTGCGTTGAAGCTTATGCTTTCAGGTAGCCTTTTCGTATCTTCTGCCACACGCCCTAGCGCGGATGGCGCATGATGATGCGCAGGATACTTTCGTCTAACTCTCCATCCGGCTTATCCAAGCTCACCGGCTTCACTTGGCCGTTGAAATGGCCATAGCTGCCCAGGAGCGGCTGCTCGAAATAGCAGCCGTTTTTGGTGATGTCGCAAGGCAGGGCGCAAACGCTGTGTTTAAACAGATCGCATTGCGTGCCGCCGCTGCTGCGGCAGTTTTGGATAGCGGCATAGTCGGCATGCTGGGCATCTAGGCTAACAGCAGGAAAATGGGTGAGCCGGCCGTTTTTCTGCCCCACCGACATACCGAAACACATATTGCTAAACCGCTGCCACACGCCGCATTGATTGCCGGAAGCGCGTTGGCATTGGCGCAGCGCATCGGCTTTGGCGGCTTCTTCGGTGGGGTGGGCGGCGGATGGGTAGATGACTTCGGCGTTGTTTTCATTCATGGCAATGGCGCGCCACACGCGGGGCTTGGCCGGCGTGTTGGCTTGATTGGCTGCGCCACGGGTGGTTCTCGCCCTATCAGCGGCCTGCGGTCTGTTTTGCGGCTTGAGCTCTTCGCGGTATTCTTCACAGCCGTATTCTTTATCGGCATTGCCAAAAGCGGTATCGCGCACTGAAAGGATGGTACCGTCTGGCTTAGTTACCACGATGCGGTATTCGTAGTCGTTGTAATGGCGGTAGTTTTGGTAATAATGCACATTGCCGGATTGGCCTACATAGGCCTGACGGATTTCGTAGAGATCAATACGCCAGGCATAGAGGTTGCGCACTTCATTATTTTTCACGCAGTTGCGGCGCACGATATCGGGCATGCGATGGGCGCGTTCGGCAACAAAATCGCTGATGTCTTTGCCGCGCCAGCGCAGGGTGTCGGTCGGGCGGATGGTGGTGGCGCAGCCTGCCAGCAGCAGGGCGGTGGCAAACGACAGCAGTCGTTTGGTTTTGCGGAATGCGGTTTGTGGAAACATAAATACTCTCCGTTTTGTTCTGGATTTGGCTCAACTATGCCATACGGCGCAAATCATACGGCAAAGCAGGCCGAAAACATATAGCAAGCCGGAAGGCTATCGATATTGGGCGGGGAGCCGCAGACAGTATGAGCAATACGGCAAGGCGAGCCAACGCTGTAGCATTCTTATTTTAATTCACTATATTTTCAGGTAGCCTCAATCTCAGCGTGGGCATGTGCCGCCGTATCGAAAAATAAGCTTATCCGCTATATAATCCCGCCCGTTTAACCACCTTTCAGGAGAATCCCATGTCTACTTCACGCTTGTTTGCGGCTGCCGTATCCGCCGCCCTGCTGCTGGGCGGCTGCGCCAACAGCTCCGCCCTGCAATACACCACTTCCCAAGCGCAAAACACCGCCCGGGTTTACTACGGCGAAGTGCTGTCGGTAACGCCCACCCGAATCCGCGGCGAAGACAACCCGCTGATCACCGCTGCCGGCTCGCTGCTGGGCGGCATCGGCGGCAGCAACTTCGGCAATGGCCGCGGCGAGGCGGTGAGCGCGATTTTGGGCGCGGTGGTGGGCGGTTTGGGCACCCAGTCGCTCACCCGCGGGCTCGACAGCCAACGCGGCTATGAAATCGTGGTGCAGCTGGAAGGCTCGCGCGATGCGATTTCCGTGGTACAGAAAGACGACATCCAATTCCGCCCCGGCCAGCGCGTGCGCGTGCTGCAAGGCGCCAACGGCATCACCCGCGTGCTGCCGGCGAGCCAATCTTCGGCCTATTAAAACCTGTTCGCAACCCCTAATCGGCTGTACGGCAAGGATAAAAGGCTACCTGAAATTTCAGGTAGCCTTTTTTTTTGAATGCCAGCAGGCGGCCTTAAATCCGCTTGGCCAGTTCCTCCGCCTTGCCCACATACAGCGCGGGAGTGAGCGCGAGCAGGCGCGCTTTGGCTTCTTCGGGGATGTCTAGCCCGTGGATGAAGGACTGGAGGGTGGCGGGCGTGATGCCGTCTTGGCCGCGGGTGAGGGCTTTGAGCTGCTCATAGGCCTGCGGCACGGCGTGGCGGCGCATCACGGTTTGGATGGGCTCGGCCAAGAGTTCCCAGGTGGCGTCGAGGTCGGCCTGCATGGCAGCGGGGTTGGCTTCGAGTTTGTTCAGGCCGCGCAGGTGGGCGGCCCAGCCGAGCAAGGTGTAGCCTGCGCCCACGCCCATGTTGCGCAGCACAGTGCTGTCGGTCAGGTCGCGCTGCCAGCGGGATACGGGCAGTTTCTCGGCCATGAAGCCGAGGATGGCGTTGGCGGTGCCGAGGTTGCCTTCGGAGTTTTCAAAGTCGATGGGGTTCACTTTGTGCGGCATGGTGGAGGAGCCCACTTCGCCGGCCTTCACTTTTTGTTTGAAATAGCCGAGCGAAATGTAGCCCCACACATCGCGGTTAAAATCGATGAGGATGGTGTTGATGCGGCTGAGGATTTGGAAGAACTCGGCCATGTAGTCGTGCGGCTCGATTTGGATAGTGTAGGGGTTGAAGGTAAGCCCGAGCGACTGTTCGACAAAGCGGCGGCAATGCGCTTCCCAATCCAGATCGGGGTAGGCGGCGAGATGGGCGTTGTAGTTGCCTACGGCGCCGTTGATTTTGCCCAAGAATTCCTGTTTCTCCAGCTGGGCGGTTTGGCGCTGCAAACGGGCGAGCACATTGGCGATTTCCTTGCCCAGGGTGGTGGGGGTGGCGGGCTGGCCGTGGGTGCGGCTCATCATGGGTTGGGCGGCCAGGCTGTGTGCCATTTGGCGCAGCTTGGCAGCGATTTCGGCCAGCTTGGGCAGCAGCACGCTATCGCGGGCTTCGCGCAGCATCAGGGCGTGGGAGAGGTTGTTGATGTCTTCGCTGGTGCAGGCAAAGTGGATGAATTCGTTTGCCTTTTGGATTTCAGGTAGCCTCTCGAAGCGCTGTTTGAGCCAGTATTCCACGGCTTTCACGTCGTGGTTGGTGGTGGCTTCGATGGCTTTCACTTCGGCAGCGTGTTCGGGCGAAAAGCCGGCAATCACGGCATCGATTTCGGCCAAGGTGGCGGCGGAAAAAGGCGGCACTTCGCTAATGTCGGGCGCGGCAGCCAGCGATTTGAGCCATTCCAACTCCACGCGCACACGGGCGCGGATCAGGCCGTATTCGGAAAAAACGGGGCGCAGGGCTTCAACAGCGGCGGCATAGCGGCCGTCGAGCGGGGAAAGGGCAAGCAGGGCAGACATGTGGTTTCCTATGAAAAAAGGCCAACAAAACGGCGGTATTCTACCCGAAAAGCGGGAAGGCTACCTGAAAGCGATGGCTTGGCGCATTCTGCACAGCTAAAGCGGTAGAATACGTTTTCGCTTTATGCTTTCAGGTAGCCTCACACATGAGCCGCTTTATCCGCCAAACCCTAATCCGCCCGGATGCCCTCGCCATCAGCGTGGATTTATCCCGCATCAAAACCCTGCACAGCCTGATGCAGCGCATGCGGGAAGCCTTCGAACTGCCCGCCTGTTTCAGCGGCGGCCTCGATTCGCTCAACGACTGCATGCGCGACTTGGGCTGGCTGCCGCAACGCGAAATCCACATCGCCTTTTGCGGCCTGGCCGACCTCAAACAACGCCAGCCCAAACTGTTTGCCGATATTGCCGACTGCCTGGCGCTATACCGCGATTATTGGCACGGCAACCCGCAGGAGCATAAAATCGTGCGGATTTCGATAGCGGATTAAACCGCCAACCGCTCCCCTTTTAAACGTCGTTGAAGCTCATGCTTTAGCGCCCATACACCGTTTTTCAGGTAGCCTCTTATGACCTTCACCCTCCCCGTCCTGCTTGCCGCCTGCTTTGCCGCCGCCCTACTCTGCGCACTCATCGTTTGGCTGTGGCAAAACGCCCGCAACCAAGCCGCGCAACACCGCCACCAGCAGGAAGCCGACCGCCTGCAACACCAGCTCGCCCTGCAACAGCAGGCCTGGCAGCAAAGCGAACAGCAACTCGGCCACACCGCCCAAAGCCTGGCCGACAGCCAGCAGCAGCTTTCCGCCGCCCGCCAAGCCGCACAGGATTACCAAACCCGCGCCGCCGCCGCCGAGCAATCGGTGCAACATTTCACCAACCGCCTGGCCGAAGCCGCCGAACGGCAGCAGCAGCTGTTGCGCGAACTCGCCGCCGCCAAGCAGCAATCCGCCGCCGAGCAGGAAGAAGCCCAAAGCTGGCAAACCCGCGCCGTGGCTGCCGAACAATCCAAACAACACCTCGACCGCAGCTTGGCCGAAGCCGCCGAGCGCCAACAGCAACAGCAGCAAGAGCTGGCCGCCGCCAAACAGCAGCTCGCCGCCGAACAGGAAGCAAGCCAAAGCTGGCAAACCCGTGCCGCCACCGCCGAAAAATCCGTGCAACACCTCAACAGCCAACTGGCCGAAGCCGACGAACAGCAGCAGCAACTCCAACAGCGCTACGAAACCGCCCGCCAAGAGCTGGCCGCCAGCCGCCTGCAACACGAGCGCGTGCAAACCCAAATCGAACAGCGGCAGCAAGCCCACGCCGAACAAATCGCCCTGCTCAACCAGGCCCGCCAAAACCTGGGCGAACAATTCCAAAACCTCGCCAACCAAATCCTCGAAGAAAAAAGCCGCCGTTTTTCCGAGCAAAACCGCCAAGAGCTCGACCAACTGCTCCATCCCTTGAGCGAGAAACTGCAAGGCTTCAGCCAGCTCGTACAAAACACCTACGAAAAAGAAGCCAAAGAGCGGCTCACGCTGGAAAACGAGCTCAAACGCCTGCAACAGCTCAACGCCCGGCTGCACCAAGACGCCCAAGCCCTCACCCAAGCCCTCACCGGCAGCCGCAACAAAAGCCAGGGCAATTGGGGCGAGATGATTCTGGAAAAAGTGCTGGAAAACTCCGGCCTGGTGAAAGGGCGCGAATACTTCGTGCAAAGCGGCGGCCGCCAAACCGACAGCGACGGCGAAAGCCGCTACCTCCAGCCCGACGTGCTCATCAACCTGCCCGACAACAAACAAATCATCGTCGATTCCAAAGTATCGCTCACCGCCTACGTGCGCTACACCCGCGCCGAAAGCCCCGAAGCCGCCGAAGCCGAGCTCGCCGCCCACCTCGCCTCCGTACACCAGCACATCAAAGAGCTCGCTGCCAAACGCTACAGCGACATCGAAGGCCTGGTATCGCTCGATTTCGTCTTTATGTTTGTGCCCGTGGAGCCCGCCTACCTGCTCGCCCTGCAGCAAGACCCCGAGCTCTTCCAAACCTGTTTCGACCAACGCATTATCCTGGTCGGCCCCAGCACGCTGCTGGCCACCCTGCGCACCGTAGCCAACATCTGGCGGCACGAATACCAAAACCGCCACGCCCTGCAGATTGCCAGCGAAGGCGGCAAACTCTACGACAAATTCGTCGGCTTCGTGGAAACCCTGGAAAAAGTGGGCAAAAACCTCCAGCAGGCGCAAGAAAGCTACCAAGCCGCCCACAAACAGCTTTACAGCGGCCGCGGCAACCTAGTCGGCCGCGTGGAAAAACTGCGCCAAATGGGCGTGAAAGCCGGCAAACGGCTCGACGCGCAGCTGGTGGAACAAGCCGGCAGCGAAGGGGCGGAGATGCTGGAAGACAAAACAGACGGCGGGCAGCCAGAGGCTACCTGAAAACCATCCTGCAGGCGCAACGCCTTTTTATCGGCCGCCAATCCGCCTAAAGTAAATGTTTTCAGGTAGCCCCTCCGCGATACATAAAGGCTACCTGAAAAAGCAACGATGCCTCGGCAAAGCCAACGCGCAAGCCGCAACGGGGCGAAACAATCCATTCGATTTTCAGGTAGCCCTTCCCTCCTTTTGCTACAATCCCGCCTTTCCCTCCACCGCCGCCCGATTATGAAGCTCATCGCCGTCATCCCCCACTACCGCCACCTCGGCACGCTGCCGCAGGTGGTTTCCGCCCTGCGACATTGCGGCCTGCCCGTTTTGGTGGTGGACGACGGATCGGGCGAAGACTGCCGCGCCGGTTTGGAAGCCTTGCGCGGCGAGGGCGTTCAGGTAGCCTTCCGCCCGGCCAACGGTGGCAAAGGCAGCGCGATGAAGTGGGGCTTCAAGCTGGCGGCGCAGCAGGGTTTCAGCCACGTTTTGCAGATTGATGCCGACGCGCAGCACAATTTCGCCGACATCCCGCGCTTTATCGAAACCGCGCAGTCGCAGCCGCAGGCCGTGGTATGCGGGCGGCCGGTGTACGGCGGCGACGTGCCCAAATCGCGGCTCTACGGCCGCAAAATCACCGATTTTTGGAACGTGCTGCACACTTGGTCGTTCGATATCAAAGACGGCATGTGCGGCTTCCGCGTTTATCCGCTGGCTGCCGTCCTGCCCATCATCCAATACGGCGGTGCCGTCATCGGCGAGCGCATGGATTTCGACAACGAAATCCTGGTGCGCCTGCATTGGGCGGGCGTGCCCCTCGTTTGGCTCAACACGCCCGTGCGCTACGAAGCAGGAGGCGTGTCGCACTTCAACCTGCACCGCGACAACCTGCTCATCAGCAAAATGCACGCCCGCCTGTTTTGCGGCATGGTCGCCCGCCGCCTCGGCCGCCTGTTTAAACGGCCTCAAGCGGCACAGGCCGCCCGGGCGCATTGGTCGGCACAGCACGAACGCGGCCACCGCCTCTTCCTCAAGATTACCGAATGGCTGGTGCGCTACCTGCCCTTGTGGCCGGTGCACATCATCGCCGCCGCGGTGTCTTCTTATTTCTACCTTACCTCCGCCGCCCAGCGCCGCAGCGTGCGCCAATATCAAGGCTACCTGAAAGCCAGTTTCCCCGATGCGCCGCTGCCCGCACGCTTCCCCGTATACCGCCAGTTCGCCGCCTTCGGAGAGGCCGTGGCCGACCGATTCGCCGTGTGGCAGCACAAAATTACCGTGCCCGACCTCGTGGTGGAAGACCCCGATAACCTATATGCCGATATAGACAACCACAATACACGCGGCCAAATCATCATCTGCTCGCATCTGGGCAACATCGAAGTGTGCCGCGCCCTCGTCTCCCACCACCGAGGCTTCAAACTCAACGTGCTCGTGCACAACGCCCACGCAGAAGATTTCAACCGAGCCCTCAAAGCCGCCGGCGCCAGCGATTTGCAGCTGATTCAGGTGGCCGACCTCAACGCTGCCAAAATGCTCCAGCTCTCGCAAAAACTCGATGCCGGAGAATGGCTCGCCATCGCCGCCGACCGCACCCCCGTGCGCGGCAACAAAACCGTGCCCGTGCAATTCCTCGGCCACACCGCCCACCTGCCGCAAGGCCCCTGGCTCTTGGCCGGCCTCCTGCGCGCGCCCACCAATACGGTATTCGTGCTAAAAGAGCGCGGCCGCTATCATTTATGCCTGAAACGTTTTCAGGTAGCCCCAAGCTGGACGGCCGCCACGCGCAAACAAGTGATTGAAAGCATGGCGCAGCAATACGCCGACATTTTGGCCGCCCACGCCGCGCGCGCGCCGCTGCAATGGTTCAACTTCTACAACTTCTGGAACAACCCTCATGGCTAAACACATCTACTGCCGCCACAGCGCCGAAATCGAAGTCCCCTTTTTTGATGTGGACGTGATGCAGATCGTCTGGCACGGCCACTACGTGAAATACCTCGAAGTCGCCCGCTGCGCCTTCCTCGATGCCATCGGCTACAACTACAACGCCATGCTCAAGCACGGCTACGTCTGGCCGGTGGTGAAGCTCGACCTCAAATACATCCGCCCCGCCCGCTTCGGCCAGAAAGTCTGCGTAGATATGGTTATGACCGAATACGAAAGCTGCCTGCGCATCGACTACACCCTGCGCGACGCGGCAAGCGGCGAAAAGCTCACCCAAGCCCACACGACTCAGGTTGCCCAACGAATCGACAACGGCGAGATGCAGTTCCAAACCCCAGAAAGCTGGCAGGAGGCCGTGCGCCAGTTTGCAGGATTTGTGCCGTTGAAACCCCGTTGAGGCTACCTGAAAACCATATGGCAGGCCGGATTTGATTTTGATACAGGGTGCTGGCCGCGCCCAGTATAGAAATACGGCAAGGCGGACCAACGTTGCAGCGGCAGTCAGGCCGGTTTGTTCGCCCCATCTGCACATCTGCCGCCGCACCCTGCTTTATAGTGAATTAACAAAAACCAGTACAGCGTTGCCTCGCCTTGCCGTACTACCTGTACTGTCTGCGGCTCGCCGCCTTGTCCTGATTTTTGTTAATCCACTACAATCCGCAGCCTGAAAAAAAAAACCGCTTGAGAAGGCATACCTTTTCAAGCGGTTTGGTTTGATTATGGGAGCCAGGTCAGCAGCAGCGGCCGCCGTTGGCTCCGCAGCGGCGTTTGCGGCAGTAGTCGGCAAACTGCTGCTCGGTCATCACCGGTGCGTTGGGGTTGTAGCGCCGTTGGCGTGCCACGTAGTTGGCATAATCCGGCACGCCCACCATCAGGTTGGCAGTCAGCTTGGCTGTTTTCCAAGCCTGATAGAGGCGCTGTTTCAGCTTATGCTTCATTCACAGCCTCGGCGCTTGCTCCGGTGGTTTCGTTACGGAATACCGGCGGGATTTCGTGGGCAGTCGGCCAGCCGACTTTGCGGGCTTTCAGGGCTACCTGAAGGCCGTAAATCCCCACTACCACCACTACGGCCAGGAAGAGCACGGTCAGGCCGGAGTTTACATAGTCGTTGAAGGCAATGCGACCCATTTCCTCAGCGGTTTTGGCCGGAGCCAAGATTTCGCCGTTAGCCAAGGCTGCTTTATATTTGGCAGCATGAGCCATAAAGCTTACGCGAGGGTTGGAATCGAACACTTTTTGCCAACCGGCATAGCAGGTTACCAACAATACGCCGAGCGCCGGAACCAAAGTAACCCAGATGTAGCGGTCACGTTTCATCTTAATCAGAACCACTGTACACAGGATCAGCGCCACGCCTGCGAGCATCTGGTTGGCGATGCCGAACAACGGCCACAGGGAGTTGATGCCGCCCAGCGGGTCGGTTACACCGGTGTAGAGGAAGTAGCCCCACAGTGCAACGGCCATGAAGGTGGCAATCAAGTTAGCCGGTAGGCTGTCGGTGTTGCCGAAGGGTTTGTAGAAGATACTGCCCAAGTCCTGGATCATGAAGCGAGCCACACGGGTACCGGCGTCCACAGCAGTCAGGATGAACAGGGCTTCAAACAGCAACGCGAAGTGATACCAGAATGCCATCATGCTTTCGCCCGGGATCAGCTGGCTCATAATGTGAGCCATACCCACGGCCAGAGTCGGCGCACCGCCTGCACGAGACAGGATGGTGTGTTCCCCCACCTCTTTGGCCACGTGCAGCAGGGTAGCTTCGCTTACCGGGAAACCCAGCTGGGTGGTAATCACGTGTGCGGCATTGGCAGCGTCGGTGCCGATGAGGGCGGCCGGGCTGTTCATGGCGAAGTACACGCCCGGGTCGAGCGAAGCGGCGGCAGCCAGCGCCATAATGGCCACAAAGCTTTCCATAATCATGCCGCCGTAGCCGATCATGCGTACGTGTTCTTCGTTTTCAACCATTTTCGGAGTGGTACCTGAAGAAATCAGGGCATGGAAGCCGGATACCGCACCACAGGCGATGGTGATGAACAGGAAGGGGAACAGGTGGCCTGAGAATACCGGGCCAGTACCGTCGGTGAAACGGGTAACCGCGTGCATTTGCAGCGGCGGGCTAACGATGATAATGCCCAAAGCCAATGCAATGATGGTACCGATTTTCAGGAAGGTGGAGAGGTAGTCACGCGGGGTGAGTAGCAGCCACACCGGCAGCACGGAAGCAATGAAACCGTAGATCATCACTGCCCAGGCGATAGACAGGCCTTCCAGATCGAAGATATGCCCGAAGGAGCTTTCGGCCACGTTTTTACCATACACAATCGCCAACACCAGCAGGATAAAGCCGACGATGGAAATCTCGCCGATTTTGCCCGGACGGATATAGCGGGTGTAGATGCCCATAAACAGGGCGATCGGGATGGTAACGGCGATGGTGAACGTACCCCACGGGCTGTGAACCAGAGCTTTTACCACAATCAGCGCCAGCACGGCCATGATGATCACCATGATCATCAAAATACCGATGGAGGCAATCACACCGGCTACGGTGCCCAGCTCTTGTTTCACGATATCGCCCAAGGATTTGCCGTCACGGCGCATAGACACGAACAACACCATCGCATCCTGAACCGCACCGGCAAACACCACGCCGAAGATAATCCACAGCGTGCCGGGCAGATAACCCATTTGCGCGGCCAATACCGGGCCTACCAACGGGCCGGCGCCGGCGATGGCGGCAAAATGATGGCCGAACAGCACGCCTTTGTGCGTCGGCACATAGTCCAAGCCATCGTTATGGCGCTCGGCCGGCGTGAGCCGGTTCGGGTCGAGCTGCATTACGTTTTTGGCAATGTAGAGGCTATAAAAGCGGTAGGCAATGGCATATACGGAGACGGCAGCAATCACCATCCACACCGCACTGACCTGCTCACCGCGATGGATAGCCAAAGTGGTGAACGCGGCCAAACCGAGCAGCACCACAACGCCCCATATCAGGAAGCTTTTGAGTTTGTTCATGATAACAACACTCCGATTCAACAAACATAAAACGGCTGCCCGGCCAGGCCGTACTGCCCAACTTCAGCAGCCCCCATCCGGCAATCGAACGCCGCGCCGAAGGCGCAAACGTCTTCACTGCCAAACGGCATAAGCTTAACATATTTGTGGAAATCATTACGTTAAATTTTCAAGCGGAAGGAGCTGTTTTTGCCGTGTTTTAGACAGAAAAGCCTAGGTTTGGGAGAAAAATACCCTGAAACAAGAATAGCTTGACCCAGGTCAATAAACGGCCGCCAGATAACGGCACGGTCGGCTTTTACAAAAAAACCGGCAGGCGAAGGTAAAGTTTGTTTGCCTGGCTTAAGCCGCGCCACTACTTTTCAGGTAGCCTCTCGATCTGCTGGCAATCGCCAAGACGGCGGCAAAGTGAAACCCAGTGAGATAAATATAAGGGGTCTGTGAGATAAATGGGATTAAGTTGGATGAGGATGGATGAAGGGGGATGGGAAATTTGTAACAACGTTGCACTGGGTGCAACAAAACGGAGCGGGCGGATTTGCCCGCTTTTTTATTTCCGGACACCCCGTGCCAGGGCATCGAGGGCGACATCCAGCAGGCGGGATTCGGCACCGGCCTGAAGTGTACCGCCTTTGCTCATCGGCAGGTAGGGGCGTGCCGGGATTTTGACCTGTTTGACCCTGCGGAAGCCGTCGCCGACTTTGAACACCAAATAGGGTTTGTTTTTGGCTTTGACCGTGCCGCCGAACTGGTGGATGGCGGCGTAGGGTTTGTTGGTGCCGATGCGGGCGAAGTTGCTGCCGGAGGCGGTGTGGATGCTGGCGGCCAGCTGCCCGCTCTTTTGCAGGATTTTGCCGCCGCGAGCGGTAGCCGGCCATTTCCTACCACCCCAGCTTTCGTGGGCGAAGTTGTCTTCGGTGATGCTGAGCAGTTCGGCGGCAATGGCTCGCATCATCGGGCGCGGGTGGCGGGCGTTGCGCAACAGTTGGCCGAGGCCGCGTTGCAGGTCGCTGTCGTCCAGGCTGATTTCCAGCATCGTCATCCTTTCAATAGATTAATTACCCAAGCCAATTGGGCGGCATTGAGCGAGGATTTGAAACGCTCGTTGCCCATCATCTGCCGCAGCGCCACACGGGCAATATCGGGATGGGCGGCCTGCGCCTTATCCACCGCCACCGAAGCCATGCGCGAGAGCATGGCTTTTCCTTGGTTGGCATTGAAGCCGGCATTGGGGGCGACGAATTTGCCGTTGATGCGAATACCGGTACGCCGGGCATGGCGTTCTTCGCCGGTGTACGGGTTCTCGCCGATATCCACGGTTTGGGTTTCCAGCTTCGGGCTGGGCTGCACGCGGCCTTCGCCCCGGCTGCGCGATAAGGGTCGAACCCGGCAGCGGCAACGGTAATCCAAGGGCGGGTACAGGGTATCCCACACCGGATCATCGGCGGCATAAACGCTGCCGTGCAGCATACGATGGGTCTCACGGGTGCGCTCATCATTGACTGCCACGTATTCCCAATAAGGGTGCGTATCCACGGCATCCATCATTTCGGCATAACGCCCCGCCATATAGGCCGACTGCATATTGGTCAGATAGATGGTTTTCAGGCGGTGCGGGCTGCCCAGGCGCACGGTTTGGATTTCGCCGGTGTCCGGGTGCGGCATATCCTGCCTGCCCCACCAGCCTTTGGCCTGCAATACCGGCGTCAGCTGCTCGCCGAACTGCTCCAAGGTCTGCCCGCTTTCGGCGGCTTTGACCACGGCGGCATAGATATCGCCGACCACATCCATGCGGGCGGTTTTGGCCACGGTGAAGGCGGTGGCGTGCGCATCATCCAACATGTCCTGCCAGTCCCACGATACGTTGATGCCCTTCTGCTGCAGATAGGCCACAGCGGCTTCGGGTTGCATGCCGAAGATGACTTTGATGTCTTCTGGATTCATCTGTTCAGTTCCTCAGCGGCTTCCACCCTGCCGACCAGTTCGGCCAGGAAGATTAAGCGTGCCAACTCCTCTTGAAGCGCGGCATCATCCATATTCGGATAAGCGGCGGTCAGCCTGTCCAGCACTGCTTCGGGCGTGGCCGCCCCCTGTTTCAGGCTGCCGACCAGCGCATCAGTTAATGCCTGCCCCTGTGCGTTGAGGCTACCTGAAAGCGGGGCGAGGCTGTCGATGACCAAGCCGGCATCGGCAGCCGGCCGGTGCTCGGCGAAGTCGGCCAAAGGTGACGCCGGCGTCGCATTTGGCGGAGAGGCTACCTGAACAATATCGTCGTCGCTCAGGTTGTAGGCGCGTTTCCAGTAGCTTTCGGATAATTGCACGCCGCAGCCGGTCAGGATTTGGTCGCGTTCGGCCAAGGTCTTGTCGCCTGCTTCTTCGGTGTACAAAACAAATTGAGGGCGCGGGGTGTCGGCGGCAAAGTTGAAACCGCAGATCCAGTCAATGAGCCGGTTCAGGCAGCCTTCGACGATGCGGCAATCGTTGTCCCGAATATCCTTGGTTACCTCCAAACCTGCGGTGGCGCTGGCGTGGGTGCTGTCTTTTTCGGTGGTCTGGTCTTGGCCGAGCAGCGCAATAGCAATCTCAGAGCGACAGTAGCGGATAAAGCGGTCGTACACATCGGCGCTGCCCTGTTTACCAGCCGCCTCTTTGATTTCGACGCTGCTGTCATCAGGGATGGTGGCCACCGAGTTGCCGATTAGCTGCTCCAAAGCATCCAGCAGGCGGTCGGTGTCTTGGTCGGTATTGCTGCGCGGCTCGCGGCCGATGATCCACGGTGCGCCGAATTTCTCACTGAACTCCGCCCAGAATTTCAGACCGCCGCGTTTGAAGATGGTCGGCCAGTAGATGCAGGACAAATCGCCGATGCCGTATGGGTTGATGTAGCTGGCATTGTGGGTCGGGCACAGGAATTTAAAGGCCGGTACCGGTTCGTCGTTCAGGCTGCCTGAAAGGCGGAAGCGCAGCTGCCCGTCTTGGTCGAACTGAAACCACTCCTGCGGCTTGGCCACGATTTCGGACGGCAGCCACAGACTGCCCCGCTGCCAGATGATTTCCAAGGGCTGATAGCCGTACAGGGTAGCATCTAGGATTTGGTTGATGAGGCGGTACAAATCAAAGCCGGCGAACAGCTCGGCGAAGGTATCGCAAACCGTATCGGGCGCACCGTTGGCTTCGATGCGCCATTCCATACCGGCCACGGCCGACTTCCGGCGGCGCACATGGCCGGCGACAATCGGGTCGGACAGCAGCTCGCGGTAAACCGAGATGTCGCGCCCGAGCTTTTTCAACACGGGGTCGGGGTTGGGCAGGTAGCCGCCGAAACCGCCGATGCCCCAAAAGCGTTGGGCAACGGCGAGGTGGGCGGTCAGGTCGGCGGGTTGGAGGGTAACCGCACCGTTGGCGGTTTTGAGTTTGAAGTGGGGTTTGGCCATATCAGTATCCTCGGGTTAAGGGGCTGCTGCGGCGGATTTTACGGCTGGCCACACGTACCGGGCCGGTGTTCAGTTCGCGGCTGGCGTAGTGTGCCAAGACAAAGGCAATCGCCGCGTCGCCGTGGCGTTTTTTGCCGTCCGCCCCTTTGGTGCGGGTATCGGGAATACGCGGCACGCCTTTGACCAGTTCGAAGGCGCGCAGGTCGGTCAGGATGTCTTCGTCGCGCGGCAGGTCAGTCAGCGTGCCGTCTTCGAGGGCGGCTTTGAACGGGGCGGTATGGGTGCGGTACCAGTTTTCGGACAGCATGACTGCCTCGCATACCTCCGCGCCGAATTCGTCGCGCATGGCTTCGGCAATGGATTGGCCGTTGCCGCGCGCATCCAATGCCACGCCGCGCAGATTGGGCAGGCCGTGCAGCAGGTGCTTCATAATCTGCTCCTGCTGGGCGAAGGGCATATTGCCCAGTTCCAATACAAAGGGCGGCTTCAGGGCTAGGTTCGGCTGTTGCAGCAAAGGGACGATAACGGTGCGGTCGCCGCTGCGGGCAAAGTCTTCGCCGACAAAGCTGGTGCGGGTTTTATCCAAACCGTCAAGCAGCGGTTGCAGGATGTCGTCCAGCCAGTCCGCCACCTCGGCGGCACGGCGCGGTTCGGGGAGCAGGCCGAAGTCGTCGCTCTGATCGTAGCGGATAACCGGCGTGTACGGATTCATGCGGCTTTCGATCAAGGCGCGGTTGAGCCATTTGCCGCCGCCGTTTTTCGGGATGCAGTCCAATTCCTCGCTGGCATCCTCGCCGTAGAAGTCGCGGATTTCCTTGCACCAATCTGCCTCTCCCGCCGCCGTCCACTCCAAGCCCCGCCGCAGGCAGATACGGCGGTACAGCCCCTGCTCGACTGCTTCGTCAAAGGTAATGCGGTGGATGGAATACGGCTTTTTGCCCGCGCGGATGTCTGTAATCAGCTCATTGAACGGGTTGTCCACGCCGTCGTGGGTGGAGATGATGTGTACCTGACCGCCCCACATCAGCAAGGCCATTGCAGCTTTGAGCAGCTCGCCGAGCTGCTCGTGGAACGCCGCCTCGTCAATGATGACGCGCCCCTGCTTACCGCGCAGGTTGGAGGGGCGGCTGGACAGGGCGGTAACACGCCAGCCGGAGGCAAAACGAATGACGAAGGCAAGCACGGATTTCTGTTCGTCGCCCTCCGCAAACACTTCCTCGGTTTCTTCAATTTCACCCGCTGCCAAGCCGTAGAACTTCGCCCAGTTGGCACAGTCGCGGATGAATTCGATAGCCATGTCTTTGTTATAGCCGATGTACCAACTGTCCATGCCGTTTGCCGAGGCGGCCAGCAGCGCGGTGTCGGCGGCCTCGCCCCAGCTCAAACCGATACGGCGCGATTTTTCGCACAGCTTGACCGGCGAAGTATCGGCGCACCAGCGCTGCTGATAAGGCAGCAGCGCCATCGGGGTGCGGTCTTCAGTCGACCGTTTGGCCGGACTGGTGCTTTCAGGCTGCTGCCTCATGACGCAATCCCCAAGATCTGTTTACGGATGGCTTCGGCCGCTTCGTCGGACAAGCCACCTTTTCTAGCCTGTTTGGCTACATCATCGGCAGCAGCGGCCACTTTGGCTTTCACTTTGGCTTGATATTCTTTCAATCGTGTACCGGCGGAGATAAAGCCCGCCATGCGTCGTGCGCCTTCGCTCATCATGTCGAAGCGCTGCATGGGCGACAAATCCTCATCCGGCACTTCGCCGATAGCCACCAGTGCATCAAACAGCTCGGTCTGCACCAGTGCCATCAGGGCTTCAGAGCGGGTGTCGCCTTCGTCGTTCGCCCCTTCGGCAATCAGCCGTGCTGCCTCGGTGCTGGCTTTGATGCTGGCATAACGCCGCTCCACCTGCTGCCCGTAACGGTGCACGGCGGAACGGCTGACTTCGTAACCTTGCTCATGCAGCCATTGGGTCAGCTCGGTATAGTTGGCAAAGCCGTTTTCGGCCAACTTGCGCTCGAAGGCGTGGCGGATGTCTTCCGGCAGGGTGGCCAGTGTGCTGCGTTTCGCCATCATCAACCCTCCCAGTATTTGTCCGGGCGGGCGATGCCGGGCTGGCAGTCGATGGTGTATTCGGCCAAGTCCACACCGAGCCGGGTCAGGTCGGCAAACCACATGCCGGCAGGCTGCTTGGTCAGATCGATCAGGCGGCGGTCGCTCAGGTATTCGAGCTGCTGGCGCAGCTCCAATGCGGTGGCATTGGGATAAATGCCGCGCATCACGTCCAACAGAAACACTTCGCTGGAGGTGTACGGCCGGGCTTTGTTCAGGGTGTTGATCAGATGCCAGCGCATCCCTTCCCTGCGGGCTTTATCGTTCATTTCTTTTGGCTTTCTATTTTGTACAGGTCGGTTAGTGTGTGCTGGATGCTGTCCATCTTGGCTTCCAGCACGGCTTGGTTGCGGATGTAGTCTTCGCGCAGGACATACTTTTCCGGCAGGATGGCCTTTTGCTCGGCGAACTGGTTGTCCATGTTCTCCAGTTTTTGCTGCATGGTCTCAAACTGCCGCTGCCGCTCGGCCTGCTGGTTTTGAAACTGCGCCAACAACATCTTGCCGAAGCCCCAGCACACGCCGAGGAAAGAGAGCAGAAAGCCGACCAACTGCCAGAACTCAATGCTGATAAAGGTTTTGTTTTCCATCATTAGGGATATCCGATTTCTTGGTATGCCTGACAGCCCACGCATCTTGTACAACCGGGGACGGCCAGGCGGCGACGTTTGGGGATGCGGGCGCCGCAATCCACGCAGTACAAGAGCGAGGTAGCGGCCGGGTTCTCAGGTAGCCTGATTTGGCGTAGTGCCTCCTCACGCGCCAGCTCCTCCTGCTGGGTGGCTCTGTCTGAAATATCCATTACTGCTTGCTCCGATACCATTCCTGCCACCCGCGCACTTGGGTGTCGCGTTTGCCGCACCATGCGCCGTAGTCGGCGGCGTGATTGAGCAAATCGGTGGGGCTGCCTGAAACCGGCGGCGCCGGGCGCGGATGCTCGGCCAGTAGTTCGGCAGCGGCTGGCGGCAGCACCGGGCGCTCCACCACCTTAATCGGTGTAGCCAAGGGCTTGTTTGTAGAGCTGCAGGCTGCCAGTGCCAAGGCCGCTGTAACAACGGCCGCTGCTTTGATCGTTTTTGACTGCATTTGCTATCTCCTGTTTGATGCGTGTGGTTTGGGTGTCCAATTGACGGGTGGTTTCAGCCAGCTTGGCCGATTGCTGCTGCGCGAAGTCGTGCCATTTCTGTTTTTCCGCGCTGATTTCGGCCACCTTGGCGCTGTAGGCTTGTTCGGCGGCCAGCGCCTGCTCGGTATGGCGCTGCTGCAGCTGTGCGATTTCGCCGCGATAGATACGGCGGGCGTGGGTGTAGCCCGCACCGTATACGCTGGCCAATGTCAGGCCGATGCCGAGCGCGTACAGCAAAGATTTATTCGTCGGTAGCATCCACATTTTGATCTCCCTGTTGTTTGATCTGTTCCAGCTGCGGGATGATGGATAGGCCGCGCTTGATGAGGGCGTAGCCGCCTACAATGCAGCCGTAGCTCCACCACATCCACTCCACCGGTTCGGGTGCCATGACAAATTTGTAAGTCATCACGGCGTAGGCCACGTTGGCCCATACCTTGGTATGGCTGGCTTGGCCGCTGGACGGGTTGGTAAACGCGCCGGCCAGCCAGTTTTTAAGGCTATTCATGGCGGCTTTTCTCCTGCTGCTCGACCCAAGCGCGGAATTCATCCCATGAATTAAAGGTAAGCACCCGGTTGAGTTGACCGAACAGCCAGCTGAATATTCCAACGATGAACATTAAGCCGCTGACAAATGTCCACCATGTCGAACCCCGGCTGATGTAGATGCAGAAGGCCAGAATAGAAAGGGTAAACAAGTTGCGCAGAATATTAACCAACAGGCTCTCGGTTGCATCGAACACAAAGAATTTTCCGTCTTTAGAAGTGATTTTCATGATTGAACCTCCGCTGCGATAGCGGTTGCAATGGCGCGGCAGATGCTCCATTTGGTTTGCTTCCATTGGGCTAAGTCCGCGTCGTTGGAAATGAAAAACGGCTCGAGAATGATGCCGCCGGCTTGGGCGTAGGCCAGGCGGCTGTGCTGGCCGGCATTGTCGGGCTTGTAGCCGCCTTCGCCGCGTAGCTTCCAACCGCTGGCGATGGCTACCGCCGCACATAAGCGCTGGCAGGCAGCCCTATTTTTTGGAGTGGATAAGGCTTCAATGCCAGTGGCTGCCTTGTTGACCGCCGCGTTGGTGTGAAACTCGACGGCCAGGCGGCTGCCTTTAATGAGTTTGACTGCCTCTCGCAAAGGCAGGTTACCCTTGCCCTCCCCATCGGTTTTAACCTCCAATCCGAAGTCGGTGCGGAGGATGGAAGCGACGATGTTGCGCATGTCTTGCGCGATGTCGGCCTCGCGGTCGCTGCCGTTGACGGCGCCGGGGTCGGTGTTACTGTGTCCTGCGGTAATGGTGATATACATAAGAAAATCCCTGCATCGTTGTTGATGCAGGGATTGTGGCTGATGGGGGTGTCGGGGGTCTTTTAAACGGGTTTAAAAAACGTTCTAAAGGGAGGCAACCCGTTTTTATTGGTGTTATCTGCTCATGATTGAAGCTCATGGTATGATTTGCAGGGTATCAAAATCATCCTCGTCATCTTCATCAGAGAGTTCTTCAACTACTGCAGGAGCATCAGGTGCAGCAGTCATAACTATGCTTTTATTTCTACGATTTACGGTAATACGATAATCTACCCCGTCTTGATTATGGATAGCAGTACCAGTATCTACGGCTTTAGAAAACACTTGTGTAAAATCACGTTCCCTGATTGAAGTATCAATACTTGTAGCCGTCAGCATAATCCCGAACGAACATGCTCTCATCCGTTCCGGAGAAGTAACGGCAGTACAACGAACTGTAATTTCTTTAAAAGCATCCCCAGCCGGCACTTTAGTTAAAACTAATGTAACCCCATGCCCTAAAGGTTTAGTTTCTACACGTTTACCGTTCGATAGTTGAATTCTTGGGAACATCCCCTGTATGTAGGAACTAGATATTCCATTGAAGCGATCAACAAAATCACTAGGACTTGGGCCGATAAAGCCACCTGTCGTTACCGTTCCTTTCGCTAATACTATCGCTGGTATCAGCAATAATAGTGCAAGTAATTTCTTCATTCTACATTCCTTTTAGAAAATTATTATCACGCTACTTGATCAGCCGCAGATGCGGCTTCTTTTTTCTCTGCGCCCCGGGCGGCGCTCATGATGACGGCGCGGCCAAGTTCGCTGGACTGGCGGAACAAGGCCAGCAGCTCCTGCTCTTCCTCGCTCAGGCTGGGTGTAGATTTTTCAGGTAGCCTCTTGTCTGTATAACTCGGAGATGGGGCTCTCACTATTTCCGTTTGACCAGATCGAGTGCCAGTCAAAATATAGTCAACATCAATATTCATATCAGGATGTGCAATTGCAGCTAGACGCAACTTATCTTCAGGCACCGAATTCCTTGCTTTTCTTGCTGAAAATGCTTTTATCTCTAATCCCAAAAAATTAGCCACATCCTTATCTTGTTTTAAATCAAGCTCTTGCTTTATTCTGTACAAAAAATCTACAAAATTCACAATTCTCCCCTTGCTAAAACTACAAATGTAGATTATTCTACACACAACACCACAGTTAAAACCAATCCGACACAGAAAAGGACGAAAAATGACCGAACAAGAATTGCGTCGAATCATACGTCAGGAAATCCAAGCAGCCTTGAGCCGGAAGAGAAAGGCTTTTATCCGGCTGGCTTCCCGGCAGCGGCAACTTCGGATTGAACATTTTCGACACTCTCTCGAACAAGCTTGGCTGTCGCTAAGAAGCGTTCCAAAGCGTAGACCTTATTAGGATCAATCGGAGAATCCGCCTCCGCCGCCTCTTTTGTTTTCTGCCGATGGACGGTTTCTATTCCGGACGTGATTTCATCGAAGAAAAGGGGAGACTGCAAACGGATGGCGAGGCAAATGGGATAGAACACCAAGTCGAGACTCCCAATACGGTCATTTAACCCATCTATCCGGCGGTACAGCTCAGCAATATGTTCTTCGGCAGTAGAAAACCCAGGGGCATTGTCGATATGCATGGCACGGGACTCCTCGGAATAAACGATTAGCACAGATTAACACAGGTAGGCACTAAATGAGTAAGCAACATGACAAATTTCTGCCGCTGCCCTATCCGCAGACAACACAGTCGGCACAGCGGTACTTCGTGCGGCACGGCATCAACCGCAGCGCATGGGCAAGGTATTTCGGCTTCGAGCGCACGGTGGTGGAGCACCTGTTGCGCGGCCAACTGAAAGGCCGGCGCGGTATGGCGCACGAGGCGGCGATTAAATTGGGACTGAAAGAGCAACCGGAGGATTGATATGGCAAGTGGTAAAGGCACGCGGATTTTAAAGGTCTTTAAGGCGCTGAAAGCCCATCCGATTATCGGTATCAGCAACAGGGAGATTGCCGACAGTCTCGGTATTTCGCCCTCGTATGTGAGCCGAGATTTGAATGATTTGATTGAGGAAGGGTTGGTGATGAAGCTGGACAACGGCAATTTCGCCTACAGCATGCGTACCTTGCAAATCGCGGAACGGTTCAGACAACAGCACGAGCAGCTGCAGGAACGGCTGAAAGAAATAAGCTATCGACTGGAAGCTGGCAGTAAGTTTTGAGAACAACTAACCAAATGCGACGCCAGCGTCGCATTTGACGGAGCAAATCATGACAACAGAAATTTTAGAACACGCAGCTGATGTGCCCTCTACTGAAATGGCTGTACATAGCGCAAATGTAATGGCGAAATTTTCTAACGGCGAGGCCTATAACGAAGCAGTATGGATTGAGCGCGGTCGTTTTGCGGTACGCCAGACAATGGAAGGGATGTTTGAATTGGGGCGTGCGCTTATCGTTATCAAGGAGCATACGCCACACGGCCGATTTGCTGAAATTGCTGAAAAAGAATTTGGGTTAGGTCGCCGTGAATCACAACGACTGATGAATGCCACATTGCGCTTTATCGACCCGAAGATGAAGCAGGCACAACCCAAGCTGATGACCTTGGGTAAATCAAAACTGCTGGAATTGTTGGTTGAAGAGGATGACACCTTGTTGGAGCTTGCTGACGGCGGCGACATCAATGGTCACACCCTAGACGACATTGACCGCATGACCCGCAACGAACTCCGCGCCGCCCTGCGCGAGAGCCGCGAAACCGCCGAGGCCAAAGATAAAATCATCGCCGACAAAAACAAGAAGGTGGACGAGCTGGCTGAGAAGCTGGCCAAGAAGCAAAAGGGCAAAGAGCCGAGCCCCGAAGATGTGGGCAGCGAGCTGACCATGCAGCTATCCAGTTTGGAAGTGGCCGCCCGCAGCGATTTGAGCCGCTTTGCCGAGGTCTTCGAGCAGATGCTGGCACACGGCGAAGCCAACGGCTACGACCACCGCCCGCAGATGGTGGCGGCCATCAACCAAATTATCCGAGATGCCGAAACCCTGCGCGAACGCTTTACCCTGCCGCAGGAAGCGCCGACCAACGCCAAGCCGGAATGGCTGGACGGGGAGTAAACCATGAACCCTGCATTGACCGAGAAACTGGCTGCCGTGGCCGCTCATGCAGCCACCCTCGGCCACGGCGAGAAGGCAGGCTACCTGAAAAGCCAGGCGGCCGAGCTGGGCATCAGCGTGGCCACGCTGTACCGCAAGCTGGAAGCGGTCAGTGTGAAGCCCTGCCGCAAACGGCGCAGCGATGCCGGCCGCTCGGAATTAAGCCTGCACGAGGCACAGCTGATTTCGGCCGTGCTGATGGAGGCGATGCGGCGCAACGGCAAACGGCTGATGTCGGTCGCCCGTGCGGTGGAGATGCTGCGCGCCAACGGCAAAATCGACGCCGCCCGCGTGGATGAGGAAACGGGCGAGGTGCTGCCCTTGTCCGAGAGCACGGTTACCCGCGCCCTGCGCGAATACAAGCTGCATCCCGACCAACTGCTGCAACCCGCGCCGGTGAACCGCATGAAATCGGAACACCCGAACCACTGCTGGCAAATCGACCCCAGCCTGTGCGTGCTCTACTACCTGCCGCGCAGCGGCGAGGACAGCGGCCTGCGGGTAATGAAGCAGGAAGAGTTCTACAAAAACAAACCGAAAAACGTGGTCAAAATCGAAAACGACCGCGTGTGGCGCTACACCGGCACCGACCACGCCAGCGGCACTATCCTTGCCCGCTACTACTTCGGCGGCGAGACCAGCGCCAACCTGTGCGACTTCTTTATCTTCATGATGCAGGAGAAGCAAGATGTTTTGAAAGACCCGTTCCGCGGCGTACCGCGCATGGTAATGCTCGACCCGGGCAGTGCGAATACCTCGGCAGCGTTTAAAAACCTGTGCAAGTCGCTGGACGTGCATGTGCAGATCAACAAGCCGGGCAACCCGCGCGCCAAAGGACAGGTGGAAAAAGGCAACGACATTGTGGAAACGGCGTTTGAAAGCAGCCTGCGCTTTACCGAGGTGCACGACATCGGGCAGCTGAACCGCCTGGCCGAACGCTGGATGCGTTACTACAACGGCACGCAAAAGCACAGCCGACACGGCCTGACCCGCTATCAGGCATGGAACAAAATCAAGGCCGAGCAGCTGATTCTGCCGCCGCCTGCCGACTACTGCCGCGAGCTGGCCGTTTCCGCACCGAAAGAAGCCAAAGTATCACCTGACTTGGAAATCCGCTTCGGCGGCCGGGTGTACAGCGTGAAAGACATCAAGGGCGTGCTGGTGGGGCAGAAACTGCTGGTGGCCAAGAACCCGTGGGAGCCGACTGGCGCACGTATCGCCACTTACGACAGCGAAGGCAACGAAATCTGGCAGGCGGTGCCGGAGGTGGTGTTCGACGAGATGGGCTTCAGAGCCGATGCCGCCGTAATCGGTGCGGAATACAAAGGGCAGGCCGACACCATCGCCCAAAGCCACGCCAAGGAACTGGACAAGCTGGCGATGCAGGCCGACACGCTGGAAGCGGCAGCAGCCAAACGCAAAGGCAAGGCGGTGCCCTTCGGCGGCGAAATCGACCCGTTCAAACATCAGGAAGACACGCTGGCCGCCGCCAACACCCTGTATATGCCCAAGCAAGGGCAACAGATGGCCTACAACACGATGGAAGTGCGCGAGCAGGTGTTGAGCAAGGTCGAGCTGGCCAAGCTGTTAAAACCGCGCATCGAAGCGGCCGGCGGCAACTGGGGCGAGGCGGTGAAAACCCTGCAACGGCTGTACCCGGACGGGGTGGCCGCCAGCCAAATCGAAGAGGTATTCGGCCGCCTGAAAACCGCAGGCAGCCTGCGGATTGTGAAAGGGGCATGAGATGAAGGAAGCATTTAGAAAAATCGGCAAATCGTACGCCGTGGCCGCCGCCGAAATCGGCTGCAGCAAGCCCAGGTTGGTGGCGGTAATCAACCACGGCGAATGGCCGAAAAAAGGCGCAGCCGGGCTGCGCGAGAGTTTGAAGCAGTATTTTGAAACGAATGGTGCGGGCATCCCAGCGAGCCTGAGAAACGAGCCGGAAACCGCACCTGCCCACCCTAATGAAAGCGAGGACGACGATATGTTACTACGAAAAGCCACTTTGACCCAAGCCACCCGCCGTTATTTCGGCCTGGTACGCGACCCGTTCAACGATGAAATCCGCAGCGCGGAAGACGTGTATATGACCCCTGATGTGCGTTATGTACGCGAGGCGATGTATCAGACGGCCTGCCACGGCGGCTTTGTGGCGGTGGTAGGCGAAAGCGGCGCGGGCAAGTCCACCCTGCGCGAAGACCTGCAAGACCGCATCAACCGTGATGGCAGGCAGGTTATCACCATCGAACCGTATGTGCTGGCGATGGAAGACAACGATGTGAAGGGCAAAACCCTGAAAGCCGCACACATTGCCGCCGCCATCTTGGAAGCCGTATCGCCCGGCACCCGACCCTACCGCGATTCGGAAGCACGTTTCCGCCAAATCCACCGCGCCCTGCAGGAGAGCGCGAAAGCGGGCAACAAACATGTGCTGATGATTGAAGAGGCACATGGCCTGCCGATTCCGACCCTGAAACATCTGAAACGCTTTTTTGAATTGAAGAACGGTTTTGACCGCCTGCTCGGTATCGTACTGATCGGCCAGACCGAACTGGCGCAGAAGCTCAGCGAAAACAACCCGGCGGTGCGCGAAGTGGTGCAGCGCTGCGAGGTGGTGACGCTCTTGCCGCTGACCGACGGACGGCTGGCAGGCTACCTGAAACACAAAATCGAACGCGCCGGCGGCGACATCACCAAAATTATGGACGAGAGCGCGATTGACGCGGTGGCCGAACGGCTGACGGTGCGCGGCCGCAGCGGGCGCGGGGTGGAAGAGCACAGCCTGCTCTACCCGCTGGCGGTAAACAACTTGGTATCGGCGGCCATGAATCAGGCGGCCGAGCTGCAGATGCCGGTGGACGGCGACATGGTAAGGGGGGTGTGAGATGAGTGCATTTTGGAACTGGTTTGTACAGGCAAGCTGCTGGCAGGTGCTCGGCAACGCGCTGACCTTGGCGCTGGCGCTGGTCATCATCGGTATCGGTATCGGCGAAGCGGTGCGTTATATCCGCATCAGTTGGAAAGGATAACAACCATGTGGCCGGAATTAAAAAACGTTGCCCGCCGCGAAGCTCGGAACTGGTTGATTGCCGCCATCGTGGCAGTGGCCTATGCCGCCATGGCCGGCAGCTGTACCCCGCAGCCGGCCGCCCATCGGCAGCTGGTGGGACAGCCGGATAAGGCAGCGGCACGGCTGGCAGCCAAAGAGCGGCAGGCCGAGAGCGAGGCCGCCGAAGCGGCAGCAGTGTACGGGCGCATGAGCGATCAAGAGCGGATGCGCGGGATTGTGTATGAACCGGTTGGGAAATAAGTGAGGACAAATGAAATGAAAACCTGTTTTAAATTTGGCGACCATGTTCGTTTCAAAGATGTAGAAAATCCGGTATTCGGTGTGGTGTTGGAAGAGGCAAACACACGCGATGAGGTTACTGTGCAATTTATCTCCGAAGAGAAGACAGAGCTTGTCTATAGCGATGATTTGGAGCTTGTTATACATCCCGACACTGCCCGGCTGGATTGGATGATCCTGTGCGACTACCCGGAAGATATGGACACCGAAGACAGGAATTTCGCCCTGCAAGCCGAACGCGAAAATATCGATACCTTTATGCGGCTGGACGCCAAGCAGCAAGGAACGGCAGCATGAAAACCCGTTGCCCCTGCTGCGGCGCCAGCGCCAGCCTTGAGGTGCTGATTACCCACGACGAGGCGCGCAGCCTGATGGTGGCGCTGGCCGGTATCTCCGACGAGCTGGCCAAAGCCGCGCTGCGCTATCTCGGCCTGTTCCGCCCGGGCGAGCGCGACCTGAGCTGGGCGCGGGCGGCCAAGCTGCTGGGCGAGCTGGTGCCGCTGATTCAGGCGGGCGAGATTACCCGCAAGCGGCAGAGTTACCCCGCACCGCGCGAAGCATGGATTTGGGCGTTTAACCGCGTTATCGAAGCCCGCGACAGCGGCAAGCTGACCCCGCCCCTGACCAGCCACGGCTTCCTGCTGGAGAACCTGACCTTCTGGACGCCGGACAAAACCGCCGGCGCAGCCTTGGCTCCGGCAGCGGATACCGCCCTTTCAGGCAGCCTTAACCAGCAACAACAGACCGCGCCCAGCAGCACCATTCAGGCAGCCGCAGCCGGTGAGAAGTTTAAGCGATGATGATCCGAAATGATGACCAAAGAAGTAAACAATGCCTTGGTGTCCGGCATCCAGCACATATTCGCCATGCGGTTGCCCGGGCATCCGCCGCTCGATGCGGCCGACGGGACGTATCTGGCATGGATTGCCGCTTTCGATTCGCTGCCGATCGCCTGGGACGACGAGCGCGACGTACCGCGCATCCGACAGGCCTTCGGCGCGTTATGGGCAACCGTAGACCGCTGGCCGACCCCGAAAATGCTGATTGCCTGTATCCCGCCCGTGCCGCCCCCGCCGCAGCTGGAAGCCCCGAAAAAGGTGTGGACGGAAGAGGAAATAGCCAGAAACAAAAAGCGTTTGGCCAAAATGTTAGGCATGCTGGCCGACAAGATGATTGAACGAAACCGATTTTTAGACGATGGAAGGAATGAAGATGAGCCAAATTGATATGAGCCAATACAAGAAGGACGCACGCGGCAATCTGGTACCGATTGCCAACATCCGCCCGATTGACCTGCTGCGCGACGAGCTGGTGCAGAAGATTACCGCCCGCGCCCGCGCGGTACAGGAAGAGCTGCAGGAATACCGCCGCTGGGCGATGGATGAGATTGCAGCCTTTGCCGAACTCTCTGCCAACCAGTACGGCACCTCGCTGGGCGGCAAGAAGGGCAATATCCGCCTGCACAGTTTCGACGGCCAATACCGCGTGCAGCTGGCGATGCAAGATGCCCTGGTATTCGATGAGGGGCTGGCCGCTGCCAAAGTGCTGATTGACGAATGTATCCGCGAATACTCGGAAGGCAGCCGCCCCGAGCTGCTGGCCATCATCAACGCCGCCTTCGCCACCGACCGCGACGGCAATATCAGCACCGCCCGCGTGCTGGGACTGCGCCGTCTGGACATCAGCGACGAGAAATGGCAACGCGCGATGGATGCATTGAGCGACAGTCTTCAGGTGCATACCAGCAAGGCCTTTGTGCGGGTGCACGAGCGCGATGCCAACGGCGAGTATCGCTTGATGAACTTGGATATCGCAAAGGTGTAATGACATGGCCAAAGTAATCATTACCATCGAAGACGTGGAAAATACGCTGGAAATCGGATGTACCAGTGACGCGCCTATGGTGCGTAGTATCTCCTCAAAGAATACCCCGGCACAGAATTATGCCGCCATAGCGATGATGACCATCAATGCCAACGCTCGCCTACGTGGTGAGGAAGTGCAAGATGTCCCAGAGATTAAGCAGTAACCCGCGCGGCACGGCCTGCCGTTTACCACTTTAGGAGTAACACTATGAACAAAACAGATTTGATCAACGCGATGGCAGCTGAGGCTGGGCTCAGCAAGAGCGATACCACCAAAGCATTGACTGCCTTTGAAAGCATCGTGGCCGACAGCCTTAAACGCGGCGAAGACGTGCTATTGGTGGGCTTCGGCACCTTTACCGTAGTCGAACGAGCCGAACGCCAAGGCCGAAATCCTGCTACCGGCGAGACTATCACGATTCCGGCGGCCAGACAGGCTAAGTTTAAAGCCGGCAAGCCGCTGCGCGATGCCCTCAAACAATAAGTGATGTTCAACCCATGCCGCTGCCACAGTACGGCGGCATCAGTGGAACATTAGGAGAGTCCAAATGCGTGAACCCAAAGCCCACAAGAAAGCCCGCCTGATTAAGCTTATTCACGTGGCCAAAAACCAGCTGATGCTGGATGATGCCGCCTACCGCAGGCTGCTGGCCAACGCCTCCGGCGGCAAGACCAGCAGCAAGCAGATGAGCGTGGCCGAGCTGGAGCTGGCCTTGCGAGGCATGAAGGCGCAGGGCTTCGTGGTCACCACCAAGGCGCAGACCAAAAGCGGCCGGCAGGATATCCCGGTGCGCGAGGCAGCGGCCGGGGTGGACGCGCAAATCAAAAAAATCCGCGCCCTGTGGCTGGAGCTGCACCGCTTGGGCGCGGTACGCAGCCCGTCGGAACTGAGCCTATCCCGTTTCGTATCCCGCATGACCGGCGTGGATTACCAAGGCTGGCTGAGTGTGGATGATGCCTCACGGGTGATTGAGCATTTGAAAAAATGGAAACAGCGGGTAACGCGGGAAGGAGCGGGAACATGACGCAGGCAAGGGTGGCCGAGCTGCTGTCCGATTTGGCGGCCAAGGTCGGAGAGGAAGTGCATTCTGCCGGGGTGGCGGACAAAAAGCAGGCCAAAACCATCGGTAACCATGTGGCCAAACGTATGGCGCGGGAATGGGGCGGACAGAACCTGTATATCCCGCACGGGGTGCTGTGGGACATCGACGAGCGCGACGTAGAAATCTTTGACAAGTTCGACGGTACCAATCAAAAAGAGCTGGCACGTGAGTACGGGTTTTCGGAGCAGTGGATTTACCGCATCATCGAACGGGTACGACAGGCTAAAATCGACGCCGCACAGCAGGATTTGTTCGATGAAGGGAAAGGCAAAGGGAGTAAAACAGATTAAAACGCGCACAAGGTCGGTCAGGAACGTTCCTGACCGATGTCTTTTTACGGTTTGGTACGTTTGCTTATCCCGCCGCCCGAACGCGCTTAAAACGCAAATTTGGCGATGCCGGCTTCGGAGGTATTTTTTTAAACCCGTTTAAAGGACTTTCAGGCAGCCCATGCCCCATCATTCGCTTAACACGAGTGATGGGGATTTTTTATGTTTGAGATTTTTCGAAGCGGCAAACGCACCAGTGCCGACGGCAGTCAATGGAACATCACGGATGCCGACGTACAGCGCGCTGCCGAGGTGTACGACCCGAAGCTGCATGAAGCGCCGATTGTCATCGGCCATCCGGCCATGAACGCCCCGGCCTACGGCTGGGTGCCGAAGCTGGCGGCCGACGGCGGCAGCCTGACTGCCGAGTTTGCCCAAATGGATGATGGCTTTGCCGCTGCCGTCCGCGCCGGCCGCTACAAGAAGGTATCCGCCTCCTTTTGGCCGCCCGGCCATCCGAACAACCCGGTGCCGGACAGCTACTACCTGCGCCATGTCGGCTTTCTCGGCGCACACGCCCCGGCGGTCAAGGGGCTGCGGGCGATTGAGTTCGGCGCGGCCGAGGACGGCGTGATTGAGTTTTCCGAGGCGGCACACGGTATCGCCGCCCGGCTGTGGCGCAATATGCGCGAATGGCTGATTGCCCAGTTTGGCCAAGACGCCGCCGACAAGGTAGTGCCGGACTGGGAAATCGAAGGCATCAAGGAAATGGCCGCCCGGCCTGACCTGCCGCCCGACCCGGTGTTGTTTGCCGATCCCCCTCCCACCCCCAACCCAACCGACCATAAGGAGTCTCCCATGTCTGAACAAGACCAAGCCGCCGCACTGGCTGCCGAAAAGGCCGCCCGCGAAAAGGCGGAAGCTGAAGCTGCCAAAGCCAAAGCTGATTTGAAAAAAATGCAAGATGAGCAAAACCAAGCCAAGCGTAAGGCTGCTCACAAGCAAAACGCCGACTTTGCCGAAGGACTGGTGAAAGAAGGCCGCCTGAAACCAGCCGACAAAGCCTTGGTGGTGCAGGTGCTGGATTTTGCCGAGCACCCCGAACACACCACCGCCGACTTCGGCGAGGGTGAGGCAGCGAAGCCGCTGGGCGTTGCGCTGCGCGAGTTTTTGGCGGCGGTGCTGCCGCAGCAGTTGCCGACCGGGCAGATGGCCAAAGGCAGCCTGAACTTCGCCGAGGGCATGAGCCACCACGAGCGGGCTTTGGCTTTGCAGAAAGCCGAGGGCATCACCTACGAAGAAGCCGCGCGCCGCACGGCAAATTGATTAACCGTTTATCCAGTAAAGGAAGATGAAACATGAGCAACACGTATTTAGGCAACCTGCGCCAAGTGGACGAAGTATTGACCAAGCTGGCGCTGGGCTACAGACAGGGCGGTTTCATCGGCGAACGCATCATGCCGGTGGTACTGACCGAGAAGGAAGGCATCAAAGTGCCGAAGTTCGGTAAAGGCTCGCTGATCGAGTATGAAACCGAGCGTGCCGTGGGTGCCGCCAGCAATGTGATTACGCTGGACTTCCCGGGCAAGATGTCGGTGGTGCTGGAAGAGCACGATTTGGCCGCCGGCGTGGACTACCGCGCACAGCACGAATCGGTGTTTGATGAGAAGGCCAAGGCCACCCGCCGCGTGACCGCCGGTATCCAGCTGCGACAGGAGTTGGAGATTGCCGCGCTGATTCAGGCCAAGCCCACCTACGAGAGCGGCCACAGCAAAGACCTGTCGGCCACCAAGCAGTGGAGCGACGATACCTCCGATGTACAGGCCGATATTGCCAATGCAAGGGAAGTAGTGCGTGCCGCCTGCGGCGTGCGCCCGAACGTGCTGGTATTGGGGGCATCGGTGTACAGCAAGCTGATCCTACATAAAGGCTTGCGCGGGCAATTGTCGGCCAACAGTGACCGCGGGATTCTTACGCTCGAGCAGCTGACCCGCCTCTTGGATGTGGAAGAAATCATCGTCGGCGAGGCCGTCTCCACACCCGACGGCAAGAAAGCCACCAAGGATGTGTGGGGCAATTTCGCCAGCCTGATCGTACGCCCGAAACCGGTCGAAGCCGGCAACGACGAAGGTATGCCCGCCTTCGGCTATACCTTCCGCCGCCGCGGTATGCCGGTGGTAGACCGCTACGAAGGCGTGGGCGGCAAGGTGGAGTATGTGCGCTACACCGACATCCGTAAAGCTGCCGCCATCGGTGGTGCCTGCGGCTATCTCTTCGAGAAAGCCATCGCTTAAACCTAGAAACAGGCTGCCTGAGATTTTCAGGCAGCCTGAAGGAGAACAGTATGAATTTGTCCGTTACCTTGGAAGACTTGACCGACAAAATCCACAAAGCCGATTACCACCGTATTGGCGAAACGACAGCTACAGTTTGCTCGCTGACCCTGAAATCGGGCTTTGTGGTAATTGGCCAGTCAGCTTGTATCAACCCGGACATGTTTGATCAAGAAGTGGGGTGTGAGGCGGCTTATCAGGATGCCGTCCGCAAGCTGTGGGAACTGGAAGCCTATCGAGTGAAAGAAAACGTGTTTACACAGAAACAGGAGCAAAACAATGTCTAAACCGACCAAACAGGTGGTCTTGGTTACCACCGTTAAAACCACCGGCAAAATCGTGGCCAACCGTTTTGTGAGCTTCACCGGCAAACAGGCTACGGCTACCGATAAGGTGCTGGGCGCCACCCCTTACGATGCTGACATCAACGAAATCTTGGCCGTTGACACCATCGGCACAGTGGTGGTGGAAGCCGGCGGCGCGCTGGCCGTGGGCGACGAGGTATCCCCCGATGCCCAAGGCTGCGCCGTCAAGACCGCAGGCAGTGCCAAGGCCGTCGGCATTGCCTGCAGTGCCGCTGCCGGCGCGGGCGAGCTGATCCAAGTTTTACTGAGGGGTTAGCCATGATTAAAACCTATATCGCCAACACCCCGCTGATTCTGGCTGATACCGAGGGCAAGGAGTTCCGTGTCGAAGCCGGCGAAGCAGTAGACCTGACCCCCGAGCAGTACGAGCTGGTGGCCGCACATGTGACCGCAGGCAGCATCTCGGACGCAGACTTGGCCGCATCCGGCTACCAGCCGGACGGCACAACACCGGTGCCGGAACAGCCGCCTGCCGAACCGACCCAGCCCGAACAACCGGCTGAGACCGAAACCGCGCCTGCCGAGACAGGGCAGCAGGCACAGGCTGAAACCGAACAGCCGGCAGAATCTGCCGAGCAGCCTGAAGAACAGTCCAAAGCACGCGGCAGAGGCAAAAAGGAATAAGCCATGTACATCACGCGCGAAGACATTAAGGCTGCCGTCAGCCTGGCCGAGCTGACCCAACTGACCAACGATATCGGCGGCAGCACCGAGCCGGACTGGGCGGTGGTGGACAGAGCCATCGCTTATGCCTGCGAAATTGCCGACGGCTACCTGATGGGTCGTTACACCCTGCCGCTGGAGCCGGTACCCAGCATCCTGCGGCCGGTGTGCAGCGACATCGCGCGCTACTGGCTGCATACCCGCCGCATCAACACTGCCGATTTCCCCAAACCTTTGCAGGCAGCCTACGACAATGCGCTCAAGCTCTTGGTGCAGGTACGTGATGGCAAGCTGCATTTGGGTGTGCGTGCCGACGAATTGGCCAGCGATACCGAGCGGCCGCAGGCCGAGCGCGGTGCCTACCGTGTGCGCGGCAATGCCAAGCAGGATTGGGGAGGCTACTGATGTCTGCCACCCGCCCGATTCTGACCGCCGTGCGCGATTACTTGGCCGCCGAGCTGCCCGCCTACACGGTGGAGCTGTTTCCCGACGACCCGGCGGGCTACCGCTTTATGGCACCGCTGGGCGCGGTGCTGGTCGGTTATCAAGGCAGCAAGTTTGCCCGTCCGGACGGCCTCGGCCTAATCGGCCAGCAGCGCGACGTCACACTGGCGCTGACCGTGTTCGGGCGCGGCCTGAACCATGACGGCGCGGCCTTGGATCTGCTCGACGCATTGCGGCTGGCCATCACCGGCTACCGTCCGCCCGACTGCGAACCGTGCCACCTGATCAGCGAGCAGTTTTTGGCCGAAGAAGGCGGGGCATGGCAATACCAGCTGATTGCCCAAACCGAAACCCAGCAGGTCGAACGCCGCCCGGCGGATACCCGATCCAAAGTCAGCAGCCTGTACCTGCGGCAGCGAGGCCAGCCGCTCAACCCCGATATCAAACCCAAACCCTAGGAGATTATTATGTCCGCAGCTTTCCACCACGGTACGGAAACCAAACGTATCGACGGCGGCACCAGCCCGATCTACACCGCCGACGGCGCGATTACCGCCATTGTCGGCACGGCTCCGGCCGGTGCGGTCAATACCCTGACCGTATGCGCCGCCGCCCGCGATTTCTTGCAATTTGGCAGCAGCCTGACCGGCAAGGGTTTTACCCTGCCCGATGCCGCCAATATCTTTACCCGCTACAAGGCCGGTACCGCCTATGTGGTCAATGTGTGCGACCCGGCCAAGCATAAGAGCAGCGTGGCCGACGAGGCGCTGACGGTCGATGCCGACACCCTGACCGCCCACACCGCCCATCCGGCCTTGCAACCGGGTTACACGGTAAAAGACGGTGCCAGCGCCCTGAACGAGGGTAGCGATTACACCGTCACCGATGCCCTGGCCGGCGAGATTGTGTTTAAGGTCAAACCGACCACGCCGACCATCAGCTATACCTACACCGACCCGTCCAAGGTAACCGAAGAAGAGATCATCGGCGCCTATGTGGCCGCCACCGGCAAACGCACCGGCTTGCAGGCGGTGATTGAAGGCTTCAACCGCTTCGGTGCCGATGCCAAAATCATCATCGTGCCGGAGTACGACAAGACCGCCAAATGCCGTGCCGCCATCGAAGTGCTGGCCGAGCAGATTAAGGCCATCGGCTACGCTGCCGCCCCGCAGCAGACCACCCTGAGCAAGGCCATCGAAGGCCGTGGCCCGTTGGGCAGCATCAACTTCCAAACCTCCAGCGACCGTATGATGCTGTTCTATCCCTATGTGTTGGGTTTGCTCGGCGTGGAGAGCCTGGCTACCCACGCTGCCGGTTTGCGTATGAAGACCGACGTGGAACAGGGCTACTGGTACAGCTCGTCCAACCGCGACCTGCTGGGCGTGACCGGTATCGAAATGCCCCTGACCGCCCGCGCCGACGACCCGCAGAGCGACACCAACCGCCTCAACGAAAAAGGCATTACCACGGTGTTCAACAGCTACGGCACCGGCTACCGCCTCTGGGGCAACCGCCTGGCCTGCTTCCCGACCGTCAGCCACATCAAAAACTTCGAGGTGGCGCAACGCACCGGCGACGTGATCGACGAATCCATCCGCCGCTTCGAATTGCAGTATATCGACCGCCCGATCGACGATGCCCTGATTGACAGCCTGCTCGGCTCCATCCGCACTTATCTGGGCACCCTGCAATCCATCGTCGGCTACAGCGTGGACTTGGATTACGACTATGACTTGGTGGATGCCTTCTCGAAAGGCCAAGTGCCGCTCAAATACGAATACACGCCCAAGCTGCCGGCCGAGCGCATCAGCAATGCCAGCGTGATGACCCGCAAATATCTGGCCAACTTGGTCAGCCAACGATAAGGAAGGAATGAAAGATGTCCGATATCAAAGTGATTTACAACGCCAACGTCTACATCGACGGCAACGACCTGTTGGGCAAGGCCAGCGAGTTCAAACTGCCGGAGTTTGAGTTTGAGCAGGACGAGTACAAAGGACTGGGGCTGAAAGGCACGGTCAAGCTGCCGATGGGCGTGGCCGCACTCGAGGGCGAGATTACCTGGAACAGCTTTTTCCCCGAAGTGGCGCGCAAAGCCGCCAACCCCTACAAGGCGGTACAGCTGATGGTGCGCGCCAATGTGGAGACCTACGACACCACCGGCCGCGTGAAGGAAGTGCCGCTGGTAACGATGGTAACCGCCACCTTCAGCAAGAATGCGCTGGGCGGCTACAAACCGAAAGAAAAGGCAGAGTTCTCCAGCACCTACCAGACCACCGAAATCCGCCAAGTGCTGGACGGGCGCGAAGTGCTTTACTACAACGCCCTGCGTAACGAATACCGCGTAGACGGCGTGGACGTGGAAGAGACCTACCGGCGCAATATCGGGGCATAGTTTTTTAAAGCCGTTTAAAAGACCTTTAAGGCGCCCGCAAGCGACAATCCCTACATCAAATCCGATGTAGGGATTTTTATTTACCACCGGCGGTTTGATTCCGGCCGCGCCGCCCGGCCGATTTTGAAAAAGGATTGCAAAAATGGCTCAGAACGAAGCACAGAAATTACAGGAAGACTTGGGGATGAACATCACGATTACATTGAATGTGCCGGTTGTTTTGGCCGACGGTCGCCAACTGGACAGCCTGACCCTGAGGCGCGCTAAAGTAGCCGATCTGCGGGCAGTCAGCCGTTTGGAAGGCGATGCCGCGCAGGAGATTGCCTTGGCCGCCCGATTGGCCGGTTTGGTGCCGGAAGACATGGATGCGCTGGATTTGAGCGATTACAAGCAGATTCAAGACTGGTTTCGCTACTGTCAGGAAAAACCGGCCTCAGCCATCCGAGCCGACTGACCATGCCGAACTGGCGGCACAGTTGCTGGCGGCCTGTGCGGATGTGGCGTGGTGGTATGGCTGGCCGATACAGGCCATCGACGATTTGACCATGGAAGACTTCATTGACTTCCAAAAAGAAGCAGCCCGCCAAATCAAGGCGGGCTACCGGAAAGGGTTGTGATTATTGCTCAGACAAACGCTGCTGCCAATAGGCGAGGTTTTCCCGGCTGCGCTGTTCGTCATACGGGCGGCGGTGTTCGCTAAAGCGAGCCTGTTCCTCCTCCTCTTCGCGCTGCTGCCAGCGCCGGCGCAGTCGGCGGGCGGCGGAAATATCCAAACAGAAAGATACGGCCAGCCAAACCATGCCAAGCACGATGCCAACGGCTTCGAGCAGCAGGGTGCCGAAGGCGAGCAATACAACCAAAGCAACGATGACTGCCATTTCTTTCTCCTTTCCCTGTCTAGGTTTATAGGATAGTAAAACATGTCTGCCGAGTTATCAATAGTTGTCAAGATCGGTGCTGCTATAGGAAGCACGATTGCCGCTATCCGCTCGGTCGGCGGCGGGGTGGATTTTGTGCGGCGCAGCACTACCCTGTTGCGCCGCGAACAGTTGCTGCTGGGTCGGGCAATCCGCGACAGCAGCCGCCAAGGTTCGTCAGAACTGCGCCGCCTGCAGCGGCAGTATGATGGTTTGGGCGAAACCATGAGCCGGATTCGGCGCAATCAAAATCAGCGCGGCAGGATTGATGCCGCTATCCAACGCAACCGCTCGGTACGCGACAGTTTGAAGTCGGAAATCCTCAGTACGGTGGCCGCCGTCGGTGTGGTTTCCGTACCAATCAAGCTGGCGATTGAATTTGAATCAGCCATGGCTGATGTGCGCAAAGTGGTCAATTTCGACACGCCCGAGCAAGCTAAAGCGATGGAGCGGGATATTCTGCACCTAACCCGTTCCATCCCGATGGCCGGCGATGAGTTGGCCGCTATCGTGGCTGCCGGCGGCCAATCCGGTGTGGCGCGTGAAAAACTGATCGGCTTTGCTGAGGATGCCGCCAAGATGGGGGTGGCCTTCGATATGTCGGCCGGTACTGCCGGCGAGGCCATGGCCACTATGTCCAATGTGTTGCGGCGGCCGATTGAAACCATGTCGGAGTTCGGCGATGCCATCAACTATCTGTCGGACAATACCAACTCCAAGGCTGCCGATATCGTCAATGTGATGACCCGGGTCGGTAGTGACATCAAACAACTGGGGCTGACCGACAATCAGGGGGCAGCCTTGGGCAGTACCTTCCTCAGTATGGGTAAGGCGCCGGAGTTGGCGGCACAAGCCACCAAGGGCATGGTAACGGCCTTTTCTTTAGCGCGGGTCGGCAAGTTTGATGACGAACTCAAACAGCTGGGGCTGACTACCAAAGACTTTGCTGCCGCCATGGATAAAGACGCACAGGGCGCGATTTCCGACTTCTTGCAGCGTGTGCGCCAGTTGCCGAAAGAGCAGCAGATGCCGCTGCTTTTGAAGATGTTCGGCCGCAACTACGCCGACGACGTGCTGCTGCTGACCGGTTCGATGGAAGAGTACAACCGGCAGCTGAACCTATTGAGCGAAACCGATGCCGGCGGGCAGTTGAAATACATGGGCTCTATGCAGCGCGAGTTCCAAAACCGCTCGGCAACAACTGCCAACCAACTGCGGCTGTTTAAAAACAGTCTGATGGAATTAGGGATTACGGTGGGCAGCGTGATGCTGCCGGGCATCAATGATTTCCTCAAAAGCCTGATGCCGGTGGTTTACAGAATGACCGAATGGGCACAGGCCAATCCAAAGCTGATTCATACCCTGATTAAGATTGCCGTGGCACTGGTCAGCGTTAAGGCGGCCTCGCTCGGCGTACGTCTGCTGTTTAACGGTGTGGCCGGTGCCGGTTTGGGGGTGGTGCAGCGTCTTTTAGGGCTGCACGGTACGTTGTTGCGCTTTAACGGTGTGTTCCGCCTGCTGAGGATGGGGCGCGGGGCAACGGCCTTACGCATCATGGGTTTTTCCGCCCGCCAGGCGCGCGGTGCCATGTCTTTGTTGGAACGCGGTATTGGCCGGGTCAGCGTGGCCGGTTCCCGCTTTTTATCGATGGCCGGCAGGGTGCGCGGTTTGGGCGGCGCCATGATGTGGTTGCAGCGTATTTGGACATCAGTCGGTATGGCGGCCATGTCCAATCCGATCGGTGCGGCCATTGCCGCCATCGCCATCGCAGCATTCCTGATTTATAAAAACTGGGGTGCGGTGAAGTCGTTCTTTATCGGCTTGTGGGACGGTATTCAAGACGGAATTCGGCCGGTGTTGCCACTGTTGGAAATGATTGCTTTCGGCTGGCAACAGATTTGGGATGTGGTTAAAGGTTTCTTTTCGGATTTCTTTTCGTCCAATGACGAGGCTTCGGAAAGTGCGCAGGGCTTCGGCTATATCATCGGCTATATATTGGGCAGCATTCTGAATATCGGCCCAATGATTCTAGACGGCTGGCGCATGATTTTCGACGGCATTTTCTCGCTGGTCGGCTCGGCTTGGGAACAAATCAAAACCGCCTTCGACGGCGGCCTGCTCGGCATCCTCGGCCTGATCCTCAACTGGTCACCCATTGGTGCCTTCTATTCGGCCTTTGCCGCCGTCCTCTCGTGGTTCGGCATTGAGCTGCCGGGCAAGTTCACGGAGTTCGGCTCAAACATCATCAGCGGTCTGTGGAACGGCTTAAAAGCCAAGTTTGAAGAGGTTAAGGCATGGTTCTCAGGCGTGGCCGGCTGGTTCTCGTCCAAGTTTGCCATCCGCAACGAAATCCACTCCCCGAGCCGTCTGTTTAGGCGCTTTGGCGGCTGGATGATGCAGGGCTTGCAAATGGGCATCGACGGCGGAGCATCACGCCCGCTCAATGCCATCGGTTCTGTGGCTTCGGATTTGCAACAGCGTTTCAGCGACAACACCTCATCTTTGGCTGCATCAATGGCCGCCAACAGCGCCGAACTCTCTGCCGCACGGCAGGGCACGGCTGCGGCAGGCGGCATCACGGTACATTTCAGCCCGACCATCAATGCACCCGGCGGCGATGCAGGGCAGATTCAGGCAGCCTTGCAGATGGGCTTGCGCGAGTTTGAGCAATTGTTTGAACGGCTGATGGCCGATAAGGCTAGGAGGGCTTACTGATGTTTGCCATGTTGGGCGAGGTACGCTTCGAGCTGTTGGGCAGCTTTACCGATTTGGAGGAGACCCACGGCGCCAGCTATGCCAAGCATGAGGTGTTGGCCGGGCGGCCGCGCCTGCAGGCGATGGGCAACGAACTGACGCAGATACGCTTCGGGTTGAAATTACACTGGAAGCTGGGCGATGTGGACGCGGCCTATAAGGGTTTGATTGCGGCCAAGGAGGCGCAGCAGGCGGTGTCGCTGGTTTTCGGGTCGGGGCGTTTTGTCGGCTGGTTTGTGATTGAATCACTGACCGCCCGCACCCTGTTGCAGGATGGCCGGGGGCGCACCGCCGCGCGCGAGCTGGACGTGAGCCTGACCGAGTTTGTCGGCGACCCGAACAACCCGCTGCCGACCCCGGGCGTGGCCAACGGCCAAAACCCGCTGCTCGCCATGTTGCCCGAGTCGGTGCGTGCCCCTTTGTCGAAAGTGGCCGATGCGGTGCAGACCGGCGTACGGATTTACCGCAGTGTCGAGCAGGAAGTCGGCCAGCTGCAAACCCTGATTGCCCATGCCCGCGAGCTGAAACACGACCCGCTCGCTTTGCTCGGCGTGGTGGGTGATGCAGTCAATCTCGGCGGCACGGCGCTGGGTAAATTAAACAGGCTGCCTGAAGTCGGCAAATACATCGGCAACTTGTCCGGTGCGGCCGAAATGCTGGCCTACGGTGGGCAGGCGGCACGCGAACTCTCCGGCGGTTTGGCCGCGCTGCGCAACGGCGCAGAGAGCGGCACGGTGGGCGGCTGGCTGGAAGGCGGCGCGGCCGCCGTTGCCTCGGCCGCCGACAGCCTGAACAACGGCGCACGCGGGGCGCAAAGCCTGACCGCGTGGCTGGCCGGCAGAAAGGACGGGACGAAATGAGCGAATCGGTATTAAGACACCTGACACGCGAGGGCGACCGCTGGGATTTGATTGCCTGGCGATACTACGGCAACCCCTTGGAAATCGCCCGCCTGATTGCCGCCAACCCGCACCTGCCGGCGGCCGAGCAGTTTACGGCCAACCTGACCGTGTTTGTACCGGTTATCCCGGCCAAACCCCAAACCCAAGCCGACATGCCGCCCTGGCTGCGCGGCGATAGCGGAGACGACGATGCAGATGCCTAACCTCCATCTGGGCGCCTTGCTTTCAGGTAGCCTGAACAGCACGGCCAGCCATCCGGTGACCCTGCCCAAGGTCATCATCAAATACGAACAGAAGGACATTACCAGCGACATCCAGCCCTATTTGTTATCGGTGAGCTACACCGATTACTTGGAAGGCCAATCGGACGAAGTGCAGGTGGAGCTGGAAGACGTGGACGGCCGCTGGCGGCAAAAGTGGTATCCCGAGCAGGGCGACAAAATCAGCCTGGAAATCGGCGACCAGATTAACGGCATGCTCAAGCTGGGCAGCATGGAGCTGGCCGAGATTGAGTACCAGCACCCGCCGTCCGTGATTACCCTGAAAGCGCTGTCCACCGGCATCACCAAATCCAACCGCACCCAGCGCGGCCGTGCCTACGAGCACACCACGCTGGCCGACATCGTGCGCCGCATTGCCCGCCGCCTGCGGCTGAAGGTAACCGGCACCATCAAACATATCCCAATCGAGCGCGTGACCCAGTATCAGGAGCGCGATGTAGAATTTTTGACCCGTTTGGCCAAAGAGTACGGCCACACTTTCAAGATCGTCGGCAGGCAGTTGGTTTTTCAGGCTAATGATGCATTGGCCGAACAAAAGCCGGTGGCGGTCTTGCTGCCGGAAGACATCAAAAATTTCAGGCTGCGCGACCTGATTAAGGGCGTGCCGCAGGAAGCGGTGGTGAGCGGCTACGATGCCAAACGCAAGACCACGCGCCGCACCCGTCGCCGCAGCAAGGCGCTGCGCCCGGGCGGCAAGCGCGCCAGCAGCGGCGACACGCTCAAAATTGTGGCCAACCGCGGCGAGAGCCAGGCGCAGGTCAATGCCCGTGCCGATGCCGCGCTGGCCAATGCACAGCAAAGCCAAGTGGCCGGCAATTTCTCGATGGTCGGCAACGCCAAACTGGTGGCCGGGCAGACCGTGCAGCTCAAAGGCTTCGGCAAGTTCAGCGGCAAATACCTCGTGAAGCAGGCGCGGCACGAAATCCGCCGCGGCGGCGGCTTTACCAGCGATTTGGAGGTCAAGATGGTCGAATACGTGCCGGATGAGCCACCACAGGCAACCGCCGCAACCCAACCCAAAAAACAGGCAGCCGAAAATGCGAACCCATGACTTTACCGCCACCCTGCAATTCGGCACCGTGGCGGCGGTGGACGCGGCCAAACACGCGGTGCGCGTCACCGTGCCGACTTTGGACGACATCCAAACCGACTGGCTGCCGGTGGTCAGCCTGGGCGCGGGTGGTAACCAGTTCTATGCCTTACCCGACCCCGGCGCTTTGGCCGTCTGCCTGCTGGACGCACGCGGCGAGGGCGGTGTGTGCCTCGGTGTCATCTACAACGATCAGGACGGCACGCCCGCTTCGGACGGCAATATGTGGCTGCGGAAATTCAGCAACGGTACCGTCATCAGCCACAACCGCGCCGACGGCCAGGTAACTGTGGACACGCCGGGCAAGGTGGTGGTTAAGGCTGCTTCGAAAGTGGAAATCCAGTCGCCGGAAACGGAGATTACCGGCAACGCCACGGTCAAGGGCATGCTGACCTACACCGCCGGTCTGACTGCTTCCAACGGCGGCGGGGGCGATACCGCCAGCATCGAAGGCACCGTGCGCATCAACGGCGACATCATCCTCAACGGCATCAGTGTGTCCGGCCACGTCCACCCCGGCGACTCCGGCGGCACCACCGGCAGCATGCAGGCCGGCTGATTGATTTTTGAAAACGTTTTACAAGACTGCGGACAAGCGCCGCAGCACAATCCCCGTATCCGACCCGATACGGGGATGTTTTTTTAAAGCCGTTTAAAAGACCCGCTGCCACCGTGCAGGCAGAATAAGCCCATGACTACCCAGACCACCCCGCGCAGCCGCCACTGGCAGCCCGCCCCTCTCGCGAGCGGGCAGGACATCGTGCAAGACCTCGACGACATCAACCAGTGCATCGAAAACATCCTCGCCACCCGCAAGGGCAGCGACGTGCTGCGGCCGGATTTCGGCAGCAATTGGTTCGACTACATCGACTACCCGGAAGACGAATTTATCCCCAACACCGTGCGCGAGGTCATCCTTGCCATCCAGACGTGGGAAAAGCGCGCGCTGGTCGAGCAGGTCACGTTTGCCGGCCACGCCCCGCATATCACCATGACCGTACATTGGCGCGTGGCGGATGCTGTGGCGGGCGAAATCTACCGCACCGATATTGCAATAAAGGCTACCTGAAAATGGATTTGAGCAAACTGAAACGCGAAGAGGTCAAGATTGTCGATGACGACTTGGCACAAACCCTGGCCGCCACCATCGCCGACTACGAGCAACGCGCGGGCAAGGTATTGCAGCCGGCGCATATCGAACGCCTGCTGATCAACACCTTTGCCTATCGCGAGCATTTATTGAGGCAGCAGGTAAACGAAGCCTACCGCCAGCAGCATCCGCGCTTTGCCACCGGCCTGATGCTGGACTTGTGCGGTGATGACGTGTCTACCCCGCGCCTGCAGGCGCAGCCCGCCCTGACCACCCTGCGCTTTACTGCGGTATTGAGCGGTTCGGAACAAATTGCCGTACCCAAGGGCACGCGGGTCAATGCCGGGCAGACCGGCTTTGTCACCACTGGAGCTGCCCTGCTGACTGCCGCCCAAAGCAGCGCCGAAGTGGCCGCCGAATGCACCGAAACCGGAACAGTCGGCAACGGCTGGTCGGTCGGCCAAATCAACAGCCTGGCCGAGCGGCTGCATCCGACGATTGATGTGGCCGTCAGCAACACTACCGTTTCCGCCGGCGGGGTGGAAATTGAAGACGACGAAGCCTACCGCGAGCGCGTGTTGCTGGCGCCGGAGAGCTTTAGCGTAGCCGGGCCGGTGGGTGCCTACCAATATTGGGCGCGGCAGGCCAGCCCGGCGGTGGTGGACGTGCACGTGGCCAACGATACCGACGGCGGCGGCCAGCCTATAGGCGGACGGGTGGCGGTGACCGTGCTGGCCAAAGACGGCCTACCCAATGACGAGCTGATTAGCAAGATTCAGGCCGCACTCTCAGCAGAAAAACGCCGCCCGCTGTGCGACACCGTAGTGGTCAAAGCACCGACCGCCGTCGATTACACGCTGGACGCCGAGCTGACCCTGTTTACCGGCACCGATGCCCGCACCGCCAAAGCGGCGGCCGAGCAGGCATGGGCGGTGTATGAAGCCGCCCGCCGCAGCCGGCTAGGCTTGGACATTGTGCCGCTGGACATCATGAGTGCGCTGAAAGTAGCCGGTGTCTACAACGTGGTGCTGCATAACCTGCCGCTGACCGTGGTCAAGCCAGACCAGTGGGCACGCTGCACCCGCGCCACCATCCGCATTGCCGCACAAACGGCGGAGGGCTAAACGATGGCCAAACTTTCCTACGCCGCCATCATCGAACGCGACCAACGCGCCCGCGCCTTGGCCGAATTGGGATTGCGTTTGGATTTGGCCGAGCTGCCGCAACTGATGCCGCGCCTGGTCGATTTGGTCGCCCCCGCACACCTGCCGCTGTTGGCCGAGAGCCGCAGCATCTTGGGTGCCGACGGCTACTGGCTGGCCGAATCCGACGATGCGCGGCGCAAGCTGATTAAAGGTGCCTACGAGCTGCACCGCTACAAAGGCACGCCGTGGGCAATCCGTGAAATCGTGCGGCGGCTCGGGTTCGGTGAGGTGCGGATTATTGAAGGGCTCACCGGCCAAACCTACAACGGCAGCATCAACTACAACGGCAGCCATGTTTACGGTGCCGGCAGCTACTGGGCGCATTACCGCATCATTATGGCCAGCGTGATTACCAACGACCAGGCCGCGCTGTTGCGCAAAACGCTGGCCGCCTTCGCGCCGGCGCGCTGCCTGTTGGCAGCCTTGGATTATCAGGCCGTCCCCCTGCGTTACAACGGGCGGGCGGCCTACGACGGCAACTTTAACTTTGGAGCAGCTTAAATGGCGAATATCACGGAAGAACTGGACAACCCGCAATGGGCGGAAGGTATCTACCAGCTGGAAACCACCGACCCGGTATTGGGCGGGCCGAACGGCATTGCCAACCGTCAGGCCAAGGAACTGGCCGCACGGACGCAGTATTTGAAGAAGAAGCAGGAGGAGTACAAGCCGGGCGCGGCCAGCACCACCAAGGCCGGCATCGTACAGCTCTCGTCCGCCACCAACAGCGACCGCGAAGATGTGGCGGCCACCTCTAAGGCAGTAAAAATTGCCTACGACAAAGCCGAGGAATCCGCAGGTAAAGGCTTGCCCGTAGGCGCAGTAATCGGCTTCCCCCGTGCCGTCAGCAGCCCCGAAGGCTACCTGAAAGCCGACGGCAGCACCTTTGCCCAGGCTACTTACCCCGACCTATACCGCGTGCTGGGCGGCAACAAGCTGCCCAACCTCACGCGCTCCGACGTCGGCATGACCGCCTATTTTGCCTTTGACGACATCCCGGACGGCTGGATTAAGTACGACGACATCGCTACCAAGGTCACGCAGGCCGCCTATCCAGAGCTCTATCGCAAGCTGGTGGCGCAGTACGGCTCAATCGATGCCGTGACCAAGGCCGAAGACCGCTTTATCCGCAATGCTTCAGGCAGCCTCACGGTTGGTACGCAGCAGGGCGACGCCATCCGAAATATTACGGGCGAAGCAAAGTTTGGTCACGACGGCGATACTACTTACGACCCAAATTCGGCGGCAAGTACATCGGCAATTTACTATCCGGATCGTAAATCGCCAGACACCGTTAGTAATATGTCTGTAATTTCTAACGCGGCAAACAATTGGCGACCGTTGGTTTTTGATGCCTCCCGCGCTGTGCCAACGGCGGATGAAAACCGCCCTAAAGCCATCGCTATGGTGCTGTGCATCAAAGCCCGCGACACCTTGGACGACGTGGTGATGTGGGTTAAGGCTTACGGCAAAGTTACCAACGCCGGCATGCTGGATGCCTCCACGCTGGCGGCGGATTTGCAGCGCAAAGCCAACCGAGATGAGGTTGCGCCAAAAAGCCACACCCACCGCAGCAGCGAGATTACCGATTTTACGCAGGCGGTTACCAATCTGTTTACTGCCGATAAATCCGCCAACGGCTGGGTGCGGCTGCCAAACGGCCTGCTGCTGCAGTGGTTGTGCATTGAGCACACCATCACAAGCATCGGCAACAACCCGGGTGCGGTTTACAGCTTCCCAGTGGCCTTTACGCAAGGCTGTCTATCGATGAGCATCAATACCTGCCTGTCCAATCCTGCTCTCGGTTATGGGGCACTAACCCGCGTAATGCCAATATCAGTATCGCAATTTAGGCTGGTGGAGGATTTTTGGTCGGCATTCGGCACGCGCCAGCCCGCCAAGAGCTATGTGCTGGCCATCGGTTTTTAAAGGGAGATTAGGATATGACCATCTATTACTCAAAATCCAATCAGGCGTTTTACGATGACACCATCCACAGCAGGCTACCTGAAGATGCGGCAGCGATTAGCCCCGAGCAGCACGCTGCCTTGCTGGCGGGGCAGTCCAGCGGGCAAGTCATCATGCCCGGCAAAGACGGCAAGCCCGTACTGGCCGGGCAGCCGCCCTGCCCATCCAGCACTTGGGACGGCGAGCAGTGGCACATCGATCCAGAGTGCGCCGCCCGGCTCAAAGCCGAGCAGCAGGATGAGATGTGGGAGCGCATCAAGGCCAAGCGCTATGACAACCTGCGGCATGGGGTGTTTGTCAAAAGCGTGGGTAAGTGGTTTCAGACGGACGACGCCACGCGGCTGCAATACCTGACCCTGCGCACCCTGCCGGATGAAGCGTTTCCGCTGAAAGAGCCATGGAAAACGATGGACAACACTTTCCTTCCCAAGGAAAAGTGTACCAAGGCCTTGTTTGACGAAATTGTTATGCAAATGGTGAATGATGAGACGGCTGATTTCCACAATGCGGAACACCATCGTCTGGCGATGCTCAAAGCTGATAAGCCGCTTGAATACGACTACAGCAAGGGCTGGACAGCCAACTACTACACGCAATCCACGATGTCGTTAGCAGCTGCAGCAGAGGTTGGGGGGACTACCGAATGAACACGCAACCCATTTATCTAGCCCTCTATAAAGGCCGCCGCGACGGCTACGGCTGGCGTGTATGGTGCGCCCGAGCTACCGACTGGCTCACCCGTATCCTCACCCGCGGCCAGTACAGCCATGCCGAGATTGTGGTGCGCGAGCATCCGCAGGAATCGGTTTATACCTGCTACTCCGCTTCCATCCGCGATAAAGGCGTGCGCTGCAAAGTGATGCCGCTGCCGGCGGCTAAATGGGACTTGATTCCATTGCTCTCCACCCCGGAGGCACACGAGCAGCTGCAGCGGGTATGGACGGCCACCGAAGGGCAGGGCTACGACCTAATGGGCGCATTGGGTATCGCCTTCGGACTGCCGCAAAACCGCCGCCGCTGGTTCTGCAGCGAATGGTGTGCAACTGCCCTAGGGCTACCCGACAGCTGGCGCTGGTCGCCCAACGACCTCGCTGTTATCGTGCCTACACTATATAAGGAGGAGGCATGAAAATACCCGCCACAGGGGCGGGTATACGCAATAAGTAGGACGGCGGCGCGGCCGGTGTTTGCCCACCAAACCGCGCCAGCCACGCAGAGAGAGCCTGCATGACCCAAGGCCGCCACCTCTAGAGGCGGGCGGATTCTAACATACCGGTAATGTGGGAGCTGCAAAAATGCAATATCGTTGCAAAAACTGCAATAAGCTGTTGGCCAAAGGCGAGGGGCAATTGGAAATCAAATGCCCGCGCTGTAAAGCGGTCAACCAATTTGGTTCTTTAACAACCCGGAGTGCCTGTGAGCGCCAAACTTCAAGGAGTAAGCATCATGGGCAACATCAATCCCGTCAGTCCGCTTAGGGGCTGGCTGGGCGGCAAATACCGCCTGGCCGGTACCATCATTCCGTTAATCCCGTCAGACCACACCTGCTACGCCGAAGTGTTCGGCGGTGCGGCATGGGTGCTGTTCAAAAAACCGCCTTCCAAAGTGGAGGCCATCAACGACATCAATGCCGATGTCATCAATCTATATAGGTGTGTTCAAAACCACCTGCCCGAGCTGCTGCGGCAGGCGGAATACCTGCTGCCCAGCCGCGATGAGTATTGCCGACTACAGCATTGCAATCCCACCACCCTGACCGACATTCAGCGTGCGGTACGCTTCCTCTACCTGCACCGCATGGGTTTCGGCGGCAAGGTGGCCAAGTTTTGCTGCGCCGCCACCAGCACGCGCCCGCCCAAGTTCCGCGCCGACAGGTTGGCCGAGGAGCTGCAACACAGCCACCGACGACTGCAGGGGGTGATGCTGGAGCGGCTCAACTACGACGACTTCATCGCCCGCTACGACAAGCCCGGCACCTTCTTCTACATCGACCCGCCGTATTGGGACTGTGAGACGATGTACGGCAAAGGCATCTTTGCTAAGGATGACTTCGAACGGCTGGCCGGGCAGCTGCGCCACATCAAAGGGCGCTTCCTGCTGTCGATTAACGACGTGCCGGCCATTAGGGAGATCTTCGCCGGCTTCCAGTTTAAAGAGGTCAGCCTGCGCTACAGCATCAACAAAGAGGCCACCACCGAAGCTGACGAGCTTTTGATTGCCAACTACCCCATCAACGCAGAGCCGGCTTGATGTAAAAATCCCACCAAGTAAGGTGGGATTTGTAACGTTGTTGCACAGGGTGCAATAATATCAGGACTGATTTATCGCACCGATGTGGGGATATTTATCGCGCGCGGCTTCAGCAAAGGCTACCTGAAAATATGGGAAAGCAAACGGAGTGGAATATCCGGGCAAGGCCAACTCACGCATCGGGTTTCGTTTCAGGTAGCCTTCCGGGCAATGGCTGTTTGCTGCTTGCATGGACAAAGGCTACCTGAAAATCATAAAAACCGGACGGCTGCGTGCCTGTCCGGTTTTTGTTGTTTCGCGGGTCACTCGGATGCCGAACTACTGCGCCTGCTGCGCCGTGGCGGCTGGTGCTTTTTGATAGCGGCCGGCCATGGCTTTATACACCATGCTTTCGTAGCGCAGGGCTTGGTAGCGGGCTTCAAGCAGGCTTTGCGCGTCGGAATATTCGGTGTTCAGTGCGGAGAGCCAGTCTTTGAGTTCGTTACGGCCGTGCTGGTAGCGCACGCGGTAGTAGCGGCTGTTTTCAACGTCGAGCCGGTGGCGGCGGCGCTGGTTTTCCAGGGTTTGGCGGCTGGCGCGGTATTGGCGGTAGTTGGTGTCGACTTCGTTGAGCGCGGTGGTGAGGGCTTTTTCGAAGGCGAGTTTGGCGTTTTCAAAGTCGGCTTCGGCGCTGCGGTCTTTCCAGTGCATGGTGCGCCAGTTGAGGAAAGGCAAGTTGAGGCTGACGCTGCCGCCCAATATCGGCACGTTGAACAGGTTTTTGCTGTGTTCGGACGAGGTACTCAGTGCGGCGTTCAGCGTGATGCTGGGATACCAGCTGCGGTATTGCGCCTGCTGACTTTTGAGGGCGGACTGCAAGCGGTAGTCGGCGGTGATGAGATCGGGGCGGGCGGCGAGGGTGGAGATAGGCACATCCAAATCGAGCTTGCCGCCTTCGGGCAGGCGGAAGGATTCGGGCGGCACGGCCATTGCCTGGCCAGGGCGCAGGTTGAGCAGGTTGCGCAGGGTGGCTTCGGTGTTGCTGCGGCTCTGTTGCAGCGACAGCAGGCTGTTTTCGGCGGCGAGCAGGGATTGCTCGGCCTGGGTAACCTCAATCGAGGCCACGCGGCCGTGGCGGTATTTGCTGCGGGCGATTTGCAGGATTTGTTTGTATTGCTCAATGGTCTTTTCGGTGAGCTTGATGGCTTCGTTGAGATAGGCTACCTGAAAATAGGCATCGGCCACATTATTGATTACGGTGAGGCGGGTGGCGGCCAAATCTTGCTCGGTGGCGCGCTGCTCCCACGCTTGGGCAGAGGCGGTGGCGTTGAGTTTGCGCCATAAATCGAGCTCGTAGCTTAAGCCGAGCTGGCTGCTGTAGCTGTGGCTGTTTTGGCGGGTATCGAGGTTGCGGTTGGCATTGGCACCGAGCGAAGCGTTGAATTCAGGCACGAGGTTGGCGCCGAGGATGTTGGCCTGATACAGGGCTTTGTTCACGCTGACGGCGGCCTGTTTTAAATCCACATTATTGGCCAAGGCCTGCTCCACCAGGGCGTTGAGCCCGCTGTCGCCAAAGCTTTGCCACCAGTTGCCTTCGGTTTGGTAGGCGCAGCCGGCGGGATCGGGGCAGTGGCCGCTTTCGCCGGCGGCGGTTTGCACGCTGCCTTCGCGCTGAGCCTGGGCGAGGCCGATTTGGGTGTTGGGGGTTTGGTCGATGGCGCAGCCGGCCAGCAGCAGGGCCAGCGCGGCGGCGCGCACGGGTGGGATGGATGGGGTGATCGGTTTCATAAACCCTCGTTTCTTGGTTGGGCGTTTGGGTGGGTGCGGGCAGCCCGGGTGGGTTGGAGGCTACCTGAAAATGATGGCGGCGGCTCAACGGAGGCAAACTTGCGTTTTGCGTCCTCTCTCCCGCAGGGAGGCGGGTGGCCGGCCGAAGCCCGATGGCAAGGCCGATGCCGTTTTCAGGTAGCCCTTACCTGCTCCTTACGGGCTACCTGAAAACATCGGGCGGTTTAGCTTTGCGGTTTCCCCGCTTTCGGCAGCCGCTAATCGCGCGACAGGGCGGCAATCGGGTTGAGCTTGGAGGCGTTTTTGGCGGGCATGAAGCCGAACAGCACGCCGATGAAGGTGGAGCAGCACACCGCGCTCACGATCGACCAAGTGGAGAACGACATGGCAAACTCGCTGGCCAGCGCGTTGAAGCCCAGACCGATTAAATAGGAAAGCAGGATGCCGGCTGCGCCGCCGATGAGGCAGATGAGCACGGCTTCAATCAGAAACTGCTGCAAAATATTGCCCTGCCGCGCGCCGATGGCCATGCGCACGCCGATTTCCTTGGTGCGCTCGGTTACCGACACCAGCATGATGTTCATCACGCCGATGCCGCCCACCACCAATGAAATCAGGGCAATACAGGAAATCAGCAGGGTCATCGCACCGGTGGTTTTTTCGACGGTCTGTTTGATGCTGTCGCTGTTGCTGGTGAAGAAATCTTCCTTGCCGTGCCGCGCCAGCAGTAGCTCTTTAATGCCCTGCTCCGCCACGGAGGTGCTCACATCATCACGGATTTTCACGGTTACCGCGCTGATGTAGCGCTCGCCGGAAATGCGGTTCATCACCGTGGTGTAGGGCGCCCACATTTGCAGGCTGTCGCCGCCGCCCCAACCGTTTTGGTCTTCCGCGCTGATGCCGATTACGCGCAGCGGGCGTTTACCAAACAGAATGGTTTGGCCGATGGGGTTGGTGCCTTCCGGAAACAACTGCTTGCGGGTGTTCGGATCGATAACCACCACTTGCGCGGCAGTGTCTACGTCGTCTTGGTTAAACAACCGGCCTTGGTCGAGCTTGATGCCGCGCACATTGAAATACTGCTCGCCCGCGCCGTAGAGCTGGGCGGTGAGGTTGGTGTTGCGGTAGGTAACCGTGCCGCCTGAGGACACCATCGGGGTGATGCTGTCCACATAGCTTTGTTTGCTGATGGCTTCGGCATCGGCGATGGTGAGCGTGCGGATGCGGCCCCGGTGGCGGTCGCCGAAGCTTTTGCCGGGATACACGCCGATGGTGTTGGTGCCGATGGCGCTGATGTCGGAGAGGATTTTCTCCTGCGTGCCGCGCCCCAGCGCCACCACGGACACCACCGAGGCAATGCCGATAATGATGCCGAGCATGGTGAGCAGGGAGCGCATTTTGTGCGCCATGATGGCCTGCACCGACATTTTGAAGGCTTCCACAAACTGGTCTTTGAAAAACAGCCAAGATGGCTTTTCGGTGCGGCTTTCCACGCTGCTGGGCGGGATGCTTTCGTTTTTGCTGGTGTCGGCGATGATTTCGCCGTCTTTGATTTCGATGACGCGGTTGGCAAAGGCGGCGACTTTCGGGTCGTGGGTTACCAAAATAATGGTATGCCCTTTGGCGTGCAGCCCGCGAATAATTTCCATCACCATCTCGCCGCTGCCGGAATCGAGCGCGCCGGTGGGCTCGTCGGCCAGGATGATTTCGCCGCCGTTCATCAGGGCGCGGGCAATGGACACGCGCTGCTGCTGGCCGCCGGAGAGCTGGTTGGGCTTGTTGTCTTCTTTGCCTTCCAAGCCCAAATCGGTCAGAAGCTGAGTAGCGCGTTCATACCGCTCTTTCTGATCCATGCCGGCATACACGGCGGGCAGCGCCACGTTTTCGCGCGCGCTCAATGCGCCCAACAGGTTGTAGCGCTGGAAAATAAAGCCGAACTTGCGCCGGCGCAGCGCGGCCAGCTCGTCGCCGCTCATCTGCGAAGTTTCCACACCGTCGATTTGATACGAGCCGGAAGTGGCGCTATCGAGACAGCCGATGATGTTCATCAGCGTGGATTTGCCGGAGCCGGATTGGCCGATGATGGCAATGAAATCGCCTTTTTGAATGGTGAGGCTGATGTCTTTTAAAACGTGGACGCGGTTGGCGTCTTCACCAAAATATCGGTTGATGTTGCGGCATTCAATTAGGTTCATATGCATACGGCTTTCGTTGCGGCGGGGAGGCTACCTGAAACCTGTAACAGGCTTTACAGCATGGTTTCAGGTAGCCTTAGGTTTTCAGATAGCCTGATATGGCAAAGCGAGAGCCAGCTTACACCGGCGGGCCGCCCTGCCACTCTTTCACCGTGCCGTCGCTCTCCGACACAATCACTTTCTCGCCCTCTTTCACGCCCGATTTCACTTCGGTGCGCGTACCGTCGCTGATGCCCACGGTAATCGTGCGCTCTTCCACTTGGTTGTCGGCTTTCAGCACGCGCACATAGCGTTCGCGGCTGCGCTGCTTCACTGCGGTGGAAGGTACGGTGAGCACGTTTTTGGCCTCGCCGATCACGATGTTGTTTTGCGTGGTCATGCCGATGGCGAGCTTGCCGTCTTCGTTCGGCACGAGTGCGCGGGCGTAGTAGTAGATGGCGGTGCTGGTGGTGTCGGTGCTGGTGGTGTAGCTGCCTTGCGACAGAGTGGTTAAGCCCGGGTCGATGCTGTCGAGCTTGGCTTCCCGTTCTTTGTCGGGGTCGGCCAGGGTGGTGAACAACAGGGTTTGACCGGCTTTCACGCGGGTTACGTCGCCCTCGGCAATCTGCATCTTATTCAGCATGCGGCTCAAATCGGCCACTTGGCCGATGGCGGGCGTGGTTTGCACCGCGTTCACGGTTTGCCCTTCTTCCACTTTCACCGAAACCATCGTGCCGGAAATCGGCGCGGTGATGCGGGTGTAGCCCAAATCGGCTTCGGCCGTGTTGATGGCGATGCGGGTTTGGCGGATGGAAGATTGCAGCTCGCCCACCTGCGCTTTGGCGGCGGCATACGAACCCTGCGCGCTTTCCAGCTCTTCTTTGGAGGTGGCGTTTTCCGACCACAAGGCCTGTTCGCGGCGGTATTTACGTTCGGCGTTTTGCAGCGCCACGCGGGCAGACACGAGCTGCGCCTGATAAGTTTCCAGCTTGGCCTTATTCGTGTTCAGCGCGTTGAGCTGGGTGGTGGAATCGATTTCGGCAATGAGGTCGCCCTTTTCCACATGCTGCCCGAGCTTCACATACAAATGTTTGATTTGGCCGGAAGCCTGTGCGCCCACGTCCACCAGCTGCGCGGCGGAAATCTCGCCGGTGGCGGATACGGTTTGGCGCACGTCGGCGCGTTTCACTTCTTCGGTGAGATAAGTGGTTTGCGGCTTGCTCGGCTTCAAAAAGGCATAGCCCGCTGCACCCACGGCCAGCGCCGCCACCGCCCACAATGTCCATTTCAACGGTTTTTTCATCTTGTTCCGCCTGCCCTTTCCGGCAGCTGTTAAGAAATATGGCTATTCTAGGAAACTGCCGCCACTTGCGCCATCTGATTAACCTATCCTTACCCCGCCGAGGCTTTATTGGCAGGGCTTTACGGAAATTAGGGGCGGGCAGGCAGCGGGCGGAAAAGGCTACCTGAAAATAGCCGCCGGGGCACAATTATTTCAGGTAGCCTCTCAATTGCAAACGAGCCTTACCAACGCTTGAATATCAGCGAGGTATTCACGCCGCCGAAGGCGAAGTTGTTGTTCATCACGTATTCGGTGTCAATGTGTCGGCCGGAGCCGGTGAGGTAGTCGGTTCCGCCGCAGCGGGGGTCGATGTCGTTCAGGTTCAGCGTGGGGGCGAACCAGCCGCTGCGCATCATTTCGATGGCAAACCAGGATTCGAGCGCGCCGCAAGCGCCGAGGGTGTGGCCGAGGTAGCTTTTTTGCGAGCTGATCGGGATGTGGCCGAACACGGCGGCGGTGGCTTGAGTTTCGGCGATGTCGCCTTGTTCGGTGGCGGTGCCGTGGCCGCTGACGTAGCCGACGGCGGAGGGCGGCAGGGCGGCATCTTCGAGGGCGAGTTCGATGCAGCGTTGCATGGTGCGCATTTCGGGGCGGGTGATGTGGCTGCCGTCGCAGTTGGCACCGTAGCCGACAATCTCGGCGATGATGTGCGCGCCGCGTGCTTGGGCGTGTTCCAACTCTTCCAGTACCATCATGCAGCCGCCTTCGCCGAGCACGAGGCCGTCGCGTGCGGCATCGTAGGGCCGGGGGGTGAGTTCGGGTTCGCCGTTGCGTCGGCTGGCGGCGTAGAGGCTGTCGAACACGTATGCTTCGGATGGGCAGAGCTGGTCGGCACCGCCGGCCAGCATCGTAGGGATTTTGCCGTATTTGATGGCTTCGTAGGCGTAGCCTATGCCTTGGCTGCCGGAGGTGCAGGCGCTGGAGGTGGGAATCAGGCGGCCGGTGAGGCCGAAGAAGATGGCCACATTGGCGGCGGTGGTGTGCGGCATCATGCGCACATAGGTGTTGGCGTTGAAATTGTTGGGCTGGCGGGCGAGCAGCAGGCCGATGTCGAGCACGTCGGCAGTGCTGCCGCTGGAAGAGCCGGCGGCCACACCCATGCTGCCGTTGCGAATAACGGGATCGCCGAGCAAGCCTGCCTGTTTCAGCGCTTGTTCGGCGGCATCGGTGCAGTATTGCGCCAGCGGGCCCATGCTGCGCAACTGTTTGCGCGTCCAATGTGCGGGCGGCGCGTAGGCTGGCAGCGGCGCGCCGAGGCAGGTTTCCATTTCGGGGAAGGCATCCCACGCTTCCATGCGGCGCACGGCGTTTTTGCCTGCGCGGAAAGCGGCTTCGATTTCGTGCCACTCGCGGCCGAAGGCGCACACCGCGCCCACGCCGGTAATCACCACCCGTTTTGTTTTCATCAACACAATCCTCCGTTTACCGCAATTACCTGCCGCGTGATGTAGGCGGCGTGTTCGCTCATTAAGAAGCGCACGGCATGCGCCACTTCTTCAGGTAGCCCCATGCGCTGCGCCGGAATGGCTTTCAAAATTTCCTCCACCGGCACGTTTTCGTCCAAAATTTCCGTATCAATCAGGCCGGGGGCAACGCAGTTGACCGTAATCTTGCGTTTGGCCAGTTCCACCGCCAAAGCCTTGGCCGCGCCAATCAGCCCCGCTTTCGATGCGCTGTAGTTCACCTGCCCGCGGTTGCCGACCAGGCCGGACACGGAGGCCATGCACACAATCCGCCCCGGCGCGCGGCGGCGGATCATCGGCATGATGAGCGGGTGCAGCACGTTGTAGAAGCCGTCCAGATTGGTGCGCAATACGCGGTCCCAATCCTCGTCTTCCAGTGCAGGGAAGGCATTGTCGCGCGTCAGCCCCGCATTCAGCACCACGCCGTAATACGCGCCATGCGCTTCAATATCCGCTTCCAGTACGCGGCGGCATTCGGCGCGGTCGGCCACGTCAAACTGCAATACCCGTACCTGCCGCCCCAGCGCGCGGATTTGTTCCGCCACCGCTTCGGCGTCCGCCATGCGGCTGCGGCCGTGCACCACAATGTCGAAGCCGTCTTGCGCCAAGGCCAAAGCCGCCGCACGGCCGATGCCGCGGGTGGAGCCGGTGATGAGGATGGTTTGGGTCATGATGGTTGTCCTTATATATAAAGGCAGCCTGTTGGGAGGAAGGCTACCTGAAAACGCAAACTTCAACGAAACGGATTGATGTCCTAACGAAGCCGAGGCGGGATTTTGCCACGCTTATCCCGGTTCGGGAACAGGGAAGTGTGTCCGGAACGGTTTCGGCTAGCCTCAGGCTCTTCGGAGTCTGCCATCAAATCTCCCTTCCTGATTGTATAGTGGATTAACAAAAACCAATACAGCGTTGCCTCGCCTTGCCGTAACGTGTGTACTGTCTACGGCTCGCCGCCTTGTCCTGATTTTTGTTAATCCACTATATTTAAGAAAGGCAGGTATCCGTTACCTGCCTTTTTGCGTCGGCTGTAAAGAGGCTACCTGAATATTCAGGTAGCCTTTGCCGCCTTTAGGCTTCTTCTTCCTCGTCCATGCCCACAATCGCCAGGCTGTCGATACCGGATGCCTGGCCGGCATTGCCGCGCTTGCTGTTGAGCTGGATATTAAGGCGCAGGTCGTTTACCGAATCGGCGTTTTTCAGGGCGTCATCGTAGGAAATCAGGCCTTCTTCGTAGAGGTCAAACAGGGATTGGTCGAAGGTTTGCATGCCCAAATCGCGGGAGCGGGCCATGATTTCTTTCACGCCGTGAATGTCGCCGTTCAAAATCAGCTCGGCAATCAGCGGGGAGTTAAGCAGCACTTCCACGGCGGCCACGCGGCCTTTGCCGTCGGGCTTGGGCACGAGGCGCTGGGAAATGAAGCCTTTGAGGTTGAGCGAGAGGTCGTTCAACAGCTGGGTGCGGCGCTCTTCGGGGAAGAAGTTGATGATGCGGTCGAGCGCCTGGTTGGAGTTGTTGGCGTGCAGGGTGGCCATGCAGAGGTGGCCGGTTTCGGCGAAGGCCAGGGCGTAGTCCATGGTTTCGCGGTCGCGGATTTCGCCGATGAGGATGACGTCGGGGGCTTGGCGCAGGGTGTTTTTGAGGGCGGCAAACCAGTTTTCAGTGTCCACGCCCACTTCGCGCTGGGTGATGATGCAGTTTTTGTGCGGGTGCACGAATTCGATCGGGTCTTCGATGGTGATGATGTGGCCGTGGCTGTTTTCGTTGCGGTAGTCGATCATGGCGGCCAGGGAGGTGGATTTGCCGGAGCCGGTGCCGCCCACGAAAATCACGAGGCCGCGTTTTTCCATCACCACTTGTTTCAAAATCGGCGGCAGGTTCATGTTGTCGAACTTGGGAATCTGGCTGGTGATCACGCGGCACACGAGGGCGGCGGCACCGCGTTGCACCATGGCGTTGATGCGGAAGCGAGACACGCCGGCCAGGCTGATGGCAAAGTTGCATTCTTTGGTGTTGTCGAATTCTTCGGCCTGTTTGTCGTCCATCAGGGCGCGGGCGATGAGGGCGGTATGGTCGGCGGTGAGCGGTTTGTCGGTAATCGGGGTGAGCTTGCCATCGAGCTTCATGGCCGGGGGGAAGCCGGCGGTGATGAACAGGTCGGAACCTTTGCTCTGCACCAGGTGGTTGAGCAGGCCGTGGATGAATTTTTTCATCTCTTCGTTGTAAACGGGGATTGCCATAGATCGTTTTCCATTTGGGTTGGTTGGTTAGACATATTTAAAGCCAAATTTTTCAGGTAGCCTCTTTGCGCGGGCAGGAGGCTACCTGAAAACATACTGAAGCTAGACTTCGCTTTCCGGGCGGCGGAACAGCAGCACGGGCATGGGGGCTTGGCGCAGCACGCCTTCGGCCACGGAGCCCATCAACAGATGCAGCAGGCCGGAGAAGCCGTGGGTGCCCATGGCGATGAGGTCGCACTCTTGGCGCACGGCTTCTTTAATCAGCACATCGGAAATGCGCATGCCGTCGTTTTCCAGGGTGGAGACTTCATATTTCACACCGGCCTGTTTCATCACGGCTTCGGCATGGTCGGCCACCTGCATTTCGGCCGCATACAGCTCTTCGGAATTAGGCAGGCGGCTGGCTTCGCGCTTGAGGTCGGTTAAATCCACCACATGCACGGCCACCAATACGGCATCGGTTGCCTTGGCCAACCGGCAGGTTTGCTCCAGGGCGTAGAGAGAGATTTTGCTGTCGTCTATCGGAACGAAAATCCGTTGATACATTTTGCCACTCCTTTTGTTTGCTGGCGGCCGGTCGGAAAGCGCAGCCGCCAATCCGTTACAGTCCGAATCACTTTACCTGTAATGGGATTGTAAAACAAATTACCGTTTTTTACAGAAAAACCGATTCGCCATGCAACGAGTGGTGGCAGAAATTCCACTGTATTCAGCCAGAGTTAGCTGGTTGGACTACTACTAACGGCTGAATGAGCCCCTACACCCTGCCTGTTAGACTGCCGCGCTTCACATCCTAACAAATCTTAAAATTCAAACAACGCAGGAGTTATTTATGACGATGAAACATACCCTCTGTGCCACCATTATCGCCCTCAGCCTGGCCGCCTGCGGCAGCAGCGGCGGCGGTTCGCCGGAAGTACAGCCCGCACAGACACCAACGCCAAATACCGCATCGCCCGATGCCGAGTCTTCCGCCGTTAAAAACCGCTCCAGCTTGGACTACCGCCGCAATTACGCCGGCGTGGTCAGCAGCAAAAGTGTGATTGCCGCACAAACCCTGTTGGGACCGCAGGCCGGCAGCAACACGCGCGGGGAGAAAAACCTCACCCTTACCCTTAACGGCCGCAGTTACGGACTGGCCGACCGCATCAACATTACCGCGCTGCCGGACGGCCTGCTCGAACTGCCCTACAAAGCCGAATGGACGTCTTTGAAAGTTGCCTACCCCGACAGCCAAGATGTAAAAGTGGAAGAACAAGGGAAAATGTATATCTACCAACGCCCCTACTCCATGGTGTTGGCCACCCTGCCCACCGCCTACCGTTACGATGGTGCTAACGACCCGAACAACCGACTCGGTCGCGCTGACACCATGAAGGTGCAGCTGGTGAGCGGCCTGCCCGTGAACGATGCCACCATCACCCGTCTCAGCGGCAACACGTTCAACTACAGTGGCGAATCTTTTGCCAATTTCGGTTCTGGTTTGGAAAAAGGCGCATTTAACTACAGCATCAACTTTACCGATAAAACCGGTAGCGGCCGCATTACCGGCATGGCTTCCACCGGCGATATCGAACTGCGCCAAGCCCGTATCGGCGGCGCACTGCCCTACAATCCGATGCTGTCGGCTGCCGAACGCACCAAAGGCATCAACGGCGAAGCCCATTCCGAACGCATGAATGCCTACCGATATTACCTTTCTATTTTCGGCCCCAATGCTGAAGAAGTAGCCGGTTTTGTGGAAGGCAGCCGCAGCAATCCTGGCGGCCAATGGAATATCGGCGTCAGCGGAACCAAACAGTAACCACCTCTGCCGTCGTGCTGCATAGTAAAGAAACACGATAAAGCAGCGAGATATAGCGGATGAAAATAAATGATACAAAGCAGCGGGTCGGAAGTCGTACAGAAAAGTACGTCAAGGCGGGTCAAAGCCGTAGCATTGCGATTTTAACCTGCTATAAAACCGGCTACAGGCTACCTGAAAACAGCCCCGATAGCGTTTTCAGGTAGCCTGTAGCCGCCATTAAATCCAACGCCTGCCCGCCACATTTTTTGTTTCAGCCGCCATGATACCCATCTTCCGCCATCCCACCATTCTGGCACTGTGCCTGCTCAGCCTTCCGCTCGGCACGATTGCCGCGCCGACCACCCTCGTGCCGCACGATGACAATCCGCCATGGCCGCAGCCGCCCCAGCCCATGCAAACGGATGGCAGCATCACCCCGAAAACACCCCAAAGCGGCACTCAACCCTCCAAGCACCTGACCGAAACCGACCTGCGCGCCAATCCCGCCCTGACCGAACACCTGATCAATCAGGCCATCCTCAGCCACCAATGGGATTTGCTGGCCGACCTGCTGGATTTGTACCGCACCATGCCGAACCACGATACCGTTTTGTACGATTACGGCAAAGGGGCGTTGTTGCGCGGGCAAGGCAAGCTTGAGCAGGCAATCGGGCATTATGCCGCCATTGTGCAGCGGCGACCGGAACTGTCTTATGTCCGGTTCGACTACATGGCGATGCTGTTTGAAAACCACCAATACCGCCAGGCCGATCAACAGGCCGAACAATTGGAACAGTCCGACCTGCTGCCGGAAGCAAAACAACTGGTGGCGCAATACCGCCAAGCCATGCAAAAACGGCAGGCGTGGCAGGCCGATGCCTCGCTGCAATACGAACGGAACGACAACGTCAATAACGCCTCCTCTGCCCACGAACTGCGCTTGGGCTCACGCGTGTGGGTGCGCGATGAAGCCTCATTGCCCCAGAAAGCCACCGGCCTGCGTTACAGTACCGCGCTCGACCGATCCGTGAACATTGGCGGCAACCACTTCCTCACCGGCGGTGTTGGTTTGGACGGTGTGTTTTACTGGGATCGGCGCGAGTACAACGAAGAAAACCTACGTATGCAGGCTGGTTACCGCTTCCGCAATATCCGCAGCAGCTGGCAGATACAGCCTTATATGGAGTACGGCTGGTTTTCCGGCAGCCCATACAGCCGCCAATACGGCATACAGGGGCAATACAGCCGCCAAATCGGCTCAAAATGGCAAATCAGCGTGATGGCCGCCCGCAGTTGGCGGCATTACCGCAGCAAAAACGTTGCACAAAGCTACAACGGCCCGCAAACCCAATTAACCGCTACCGCCGCCTGGATGCCCATCGCAAACAGCCTGCTTTATATCGGTTTAGACTGGCTGGAACACCAAACCCGCGACCCGTCGGAAGCCTCCGTCCGACGCGGCATCCGCTTCGGGCTGATGCGGGAATGGCCGCAATTCGGCCTGCGTGCAGACATCCGCTTGGGCAGGCGGCAGTTCCGCCAAACGCACTTCTTTTTCCCCGTGGTGCGCTCCGACCGTGAAACCCAGCTCAACTTGTCGTTGTGGCATCCCAAACTGCAATGGCATGGCCTGATGCCCCGCCTAACCTACCGCCATCTGAACATCAACAGCAATATTCCGGAACTCTACCAACGCCGCAGCCGCCAATGGTTCATCGAAGTGGAACGTCGGTTTTGAACATAGGAGACATATTGAAATACTGCATCCATGCACTGCATGATAAAGGCTACCTGAAAAACGGAAGGGGGTTTTCAGGTAGCCTTTGTGATTAATAAATACCAAACTATTCTTCGTCCGGCGGCAAATCGGCGCTGCCCATGCGGCGCAGGATGATGCGGGTTTTGTTGCGCAGGCGGCGGTCGTTGCGGTGTTGTTGGAAGTATTTGGGGTTGGGCAACATGGCGATGAGGGAGGCGGCCTCGCCGGCGCGCAGGCCGGATGCCGGCTTGTGGTAATAATGCTGGGCGGCGGCTTCGATGCCGTAGATGCCTTCGCCGAATTCGGCCACGTTCAGATACACGGTGAGGATGCGCTCTTTGCTCCACATTTTTTCCATCATCACGGTAATCACGGCTTCTTCGGCTTTGCGAATATAGGAGCGCTCGGCAAATAAAAACAGGTTTTTGGCCAGCTGCTGGCTGATGGTGGAGCCGCCGGCGCGGATGGTGCCGCTGCGCTGGTTGCGGCGCATGGCGTGTTCGATGCCGTTCCAGTCGAAGCCGTCGTGGTTGCTGAATTGGGCGTCTTCGCTGGCGATGGCCGCCTGTTTCACCACGCGGGCGATTTGGCTGTCGTCCACCCAGGTTTGCTGCACGCGGGAGAAGGTGGAGAGATTGTGGCGCAACATAAAGGCGCTGGTGTGCACGGGCTGGCCTTTCCAATAGGCCAAGAGCAGGAAAACCAGCAGGTGGAAGCCCAGCAGGAAGAGGACGATGCCCCACATCAAGCGTTTAAACCAGCGGCGCAGCAGGCCGGGGCGTTTTTTAGCGGGCGGGGCAGCGGGGGCGGGCTGGGGGACGGGGCTGGAAACGAGTTCGGTGGGCTGGGTATCCATCGGCAAATCAATCGTGGCAAGACGGGGCGATTATAAAGGAATCCGGTTTTAAGTTTGGTGAAGCTTGCGTTTTGGCTTTGCCAAGACACCGTTTCAGGTAGCCTTTCAGTATGGCCGGCAGGCTACCTGAAAACATCGGATCCAACCTGGCTGGCACAAGGCTGGGGCGAAACAGCCAACCGTTAAATCGAGAAGTCTTCGCGGATGGGTTCGTATAGCGCCTGCTCGATGCGTTTGCGGGTGAGACTGGGCAGATAGAGCTGCATGAAATCATAGGCATAATTGCGCAGATAGGCATCCTGCCGCACCACGATATAGGTGAAAGCTGGCTTAAACAGATGATCGGCAGGCAGGCAAACCAAATCGGCATCGCGCTGCGGGTCGTAGGCCGTGTCGGCCACCAGTCCCACGCCCAAACCGGCACGCACATAGGTTTTAATCACGCCCGCGTCCATGCTGGAAAGCGCCACCTGAGGCAGGGCGAGCCCGCTGCCGGCAAAGGCCTGCTGCAAAGCCGTATCCTGTTCGGCATCGGTGTAGCCGATAAGCGGCACAGACGACAAATCCGCCAAACCGATGCGCCCTTTGCCCGCCAGCGCGTGCCCCTGCGGCACCAGCACACAGCGGTTCCAAGCCCGCGCGCTGATGTGGCGCAGCTCGGAATGGCGTGCGTCCGCTTCCGAATTGATGGCGAAATCGGCCAAACCCTCGGCCACCATCCTGTCTACCGCCGAAGGCTCGGCAGGCAGCAGCGACAAGCCCACTTTCGGATACCGCCGGAAAAACTCGGCCACCACCGGCGGCAGCACATGCCGCGCTTGGGTGTAGGTGGTGGCGATCGTGAGGCGGCCGCTGTCCTGTTCGGCAAACTCCGTGCCGATGTTGCGGATGCTCTGCACGTCGCGGAAGATGCGCTCGGCAATTTCCAGCACGGCCTGCCCCGGCGGCGTAACCGCCACAATGCGTTTGCCGTGCCGCACAAACAATTGCACGCCCAGCTCGTCTTCCAGCAGTTTTATTTGCTTGGAAATGCCCGGCTGGGAAGTGAACAAAATTTCCGCCGCCTCCGAAATATTCAGATTGCAGCGGTAAACCTCCAAAAAATAGCGCAGCTGTTGCAGTTTCATGGTGCATCCAAGTGATATTTGTCGGATTTATGCGACAGGCCAACCGCCAAAGTGCCGCCGAAATCACCGGTTCCACCCGAAACCGGTAAGGGCTGGATAGTATCATAGCCCGCCATCGTTATTTTGCCGCATGCCGGTAATTTTCGGCGGGATTTGTTGCTTTTTAGCAACTTATGAGGAAATATCCCTTCCTTTTGCCATTATCCTGCTGACAGCTAGGGTAATTTTGGGCATGATTGAGCACATAGGAAACGGAGGCGCCCGTGCAGCGGGTAGCCAATTCCTTATTGACAGTTCGGGCACGGTTTTTTATAGTGACACCCCGAATATATTTGGATTACCGCAGTATTTGGGCGGTCCGTATATGGTGATTTTTGTGAAGGCCGGCATGCTGCAAAGCTTGCCAAGTCTGCGCATAACAAACTTTTTGATGAGGGAATAACATGACCAAACAGCTTAAATTAGGCGCTTTGTTCTTGGCCTTGGTTGCTTCCGGTGCCGCCATGGCGGACAGCAGCTTCAACAATGAAAAATACGGCTACACCATCAGCCAGCAGTCTCGCGAAGTGGTTCGCTCCAACTATGAGCCCAACGGTGCTCACGAATGTTGGGAAAACAGCTTCTTGAACGGCGAAGTGGATCGCTTGGGCTTGGTAGAGTGCGGCGACCGTCAACCGGAAGCTCCTCCTGCTCCTGCCGAACCGCAAGTACGCGAAGAGCTGGTATCTCTGTCATCCAAATTCCTGTTTGGTTTTGACAAATTCAATCTGCGTCCTGAAGCTCGCACTACTCTGGATGAACTGGCTCAGCGCCTGACCGGCAGCAATGTGCAATCTGTACGTGTTGAAGGTAACACTGACTTTATGGGTAGCGATGCCTACAACCAACGCTTGTCTGAGCGTCGTGCTAACACTGTTAGCGAGTACTTGGTTGGTCGCGGTGTACCAGCTGAGAAAATCTCTGCTGTTGGCTTGGGCGAGTCTCAAGCTAAGATGACCGAACAGTGTCAGCAGGAAGTTCGCAACTTGGGTCGTCGCGTTTCTGCCGCCCGTAAACGTAGCGCTCTGATTGCATGTATTGAGCCGGATCGCCGCGTAGACGTTCGTATCCGTACTCTGGTTGAACAGCCTGCTCAGTAATCGCTAACTAATTAGCGTTTAATACTGAAAAACCGGACTTTATACAAAGTCCGGTTTTTTCGTGCATACTACTTGTAGCTAGAGATAACTTAAAGAAATAGCTGCTTGCACTACATCTCCCATTGCCTATATAGGTGCGATGGCGCAAAATTCGCCTGCTGGAAAATATTTTATTAAAAATAATCTTATGCTGGAAAAACTCCTACTTCTCTGCCAATACTGTTCTCGCCTGCTATTAGCATTCGTGCTCTTCTTCTATTTTCAGGTAGCCTTTGCCATCGACTTCGGCCATATCCAGCCGGATGAAGTAGCCGTTTATGTGCAAGACCTCGATAGCGGGCAAATCCTGCTTGCGCATCGGGCCGATGCTTCCATGAATCCTGCATCCACCATGAAATTGGTCACCACCTTCGCCGCCTTGCGCGGATTGGGTGGTGATTACCGCTGGCAAACCCAGTGGCGCAGCAGCGGCACGGTGGCCAATGGCTCTCTGCAGGGCGATTTATATTGGATAGGCAGCGGCGACCCCTCTTTCGACCAGCCCGATTTGTTGGATATGCAGCAGCAGCTGGTGCGGCAGGGCATTATGTCGTTAAACGGCAAAGTGGTACTGGATCGGCGCGTTTGGGGCAGCCTTGCCGGTGCGGAAGGTTTTGAAAACGATGCAGACGAAAGCTTCGTGGTGCCGCCCGACCCCCACATGATTGCCTACAAATCCCTTTGGATTACTGCCGCCCGCAATGAATCCGGGCAGCCTGTTTTCCTACTCAATCCGCCACTCTACGGTATTCAAACCGATCTCAGCCAACTCACTGAAACCAACGGCCGCTGCGGCAAGCTTTCCAATCATGTTTCCGCCAAATTTGAAAACGGCATGCTGGTATTTCGTGGCCGCCTGCCGGCTGCTTGTATGGGCGAGAAAATGTTTATCAATTTGTTCGATGCCGCGCGATTTGCCGAAGAAAGTTTTCGCGGCCATTGGCTTGCGCAGGGCTTGGGCGGCCTCTATGGCTTTGGCCGGGGAGCTGCCCCCGGCAACAGCCGCATTTTGGCCACGCACTTTTCCAAGCCGCTGAGCGAGGTGCTGACCGACATGAACAAACACTCCAACAACCTGATTGCACGAACGGTTTTCCTCACACTCGGTCATCAGGAAAACGGCCCGCACAGCGTGCAGAACGCCGAAGCCGCCGTGCGGCGGCAGCTGGTTTCGGCCGGGTTGGACGACGAAGCGCTGGTGCTGGAAAACGGTTCCGGCCTTTCCCGCCGCGAGCGGCTTACCGCCCGTTTTCTCGGCAGCATGCTGTTTCAAGCCTACCGCTCTCCCTTCCGTGATACTTTCATCCACACCCTGCCGATTGCCGGCACTGACGGCACCCTACGCGGCCGCTTCCGCCAGCTCGGCCGCTCGCTGCGCATGAAAACCGGCACCCTTCGCGACGTGCGCGCGCTGGCCGGCTACTGGCTGCCGCCCAATGGGCGCAAGCTGGCTGTGGTGGTGATTATTAACAGCCACCGTTCCGGCGGCTACCTGCCCGATATGGATGCCATGGTGCGCCGGATTGTGCACGATGCCGATGTATTGGATAACATGCAAACCATACCCGCCCAATAATTGGCCATGCAGCGGGAAAGCTGCCGCATACCTTATCCCACAAGGAAAAGCTGGCAAAGCGGGGCATTTTCAGGTAGCCTAACGCAGTTTATAGCGGATCAATCCGCCATATCACCATTTTGATTTTTCCACCCCTTTTCTCAGGAGTAAACCATGAGCGAACAAGAACAACAGCAACCGATTTTCAACGTAGAAAGACTGTATGTAAAAGATTTGTCTTTGGAAGTGCCGCACGCACCGGAAGTATTCCTCAGCCAAGATGCGCCGAACGTGGAAATCCAAGTACACACCGATTCTAAGCAACTGGAAGAAGAACACCACGAAGTAACCGTTACCGTAACCGTTACCGCCAAGCTGCCCGATGGCAAAGTATTGTTCCTGAACGAAGTGGCGCAGAGCGGCATTTTCCGTTTGGCACACATTCCCGAGCAGGACGTGAAAGTATTGCTCGGTATTGCCTGCCCGAACATCCTCTACCCCTATGCCCGCGAAGCCGTGTCTTCCTGCATCACCCGCGCCGGCTTCCCGCCCGTGGTATTGATGCCGATCAACTTCGAAGCCATGTACGAACAGCAACAAGCCGCCGCCAACGCTCCGGCTGCCGGCAACGCTTAATTCGAGGCCGGACAAGGCAAACAGGCTATGGCAGGGAAAACCATAGCCTGTTTTTTGTTTTATAGCGGATAAAATATAGTGGATTAAATTTAAATCAGGACAAGGCGGCGAGCCGCAGACAGTACAGATAGTACGGCAAGGCGAGCCAACGCTGTACTGGTTTAAATTTAATTCACTATAAAACGCTGCCGCATTGGCCTGCCTTACGTGTGCTGCCTGTGGCTGGCCGCCTTGCCTCATCCTTAAATTTAATCCGCTATGTATAAAATGCAAATTGAAAACCCCGTATCCAGCTTCCTTATTCAGGTAGCCCAACCAAGAAATTCTGGTTTTAGCAGAACGGCCAAACCTAGCTCTCCGCCCATCGCGCTATAATCCGCCGTTTAAAGGCTACCTGAAACCCAACTCCCGTTTTTCAGGTAGCCCATCCTCATCACACACCGTCACATCATGCACACCGAACCCGCCAAATTCCGCACCGCCTCCTACATCCTGATGGCCGCCGCCCTGCTGGTTATCCTGTATTTCCGCTTCCTGCCGCTGCTGCTCTCCATCATCCTCACCTACATTTTCATCAACCGCACCAACGGCCTGATTCTGTGGATGCGCCACCGCCTGCTGCCGCACAACACCTTCCTGCACCGCTCGCTCAATGTGCGCAACATCAACTTCATGTCCGCCACGCTCACCATCAGCCTAGTGCTCTTAGCCATCACCCTAATGGCACTGGGCGTGTACCGCCTGATTCACAGCGGGCACATCACCGTGATGCTGGCCAAGCTCGCCGCCATCCTGGCCGACACCAAAAACAGCGGCGAGCTGCCGCCCACCATTTTGAATATGCTGCCCGAAAATCTGGCCGAAATCAAAGCCGCCGCCGCCGAACTGCTCACCGAATACGGCGCCACGCTCACCCGCATCAGCAAAAACAGCTTCACCTCCTTCGTGTACGTGCTCATCGGCGTGATTATCGGCGCGCTGCTCAGCTTCCACCGCCTCAACACCCGCCGCAGCCGCCATCAGATGCCGCCATTCAAAGCCCAGCTGGTGCGGCGCATTACCAACTTCCAAACCAGCTTCGAGCGCGTGTTTATCGCCCAAGTGAAAATCTCTCTAATCGACACCGCCGTTACCGCTGTTTATCTGTATCTGATTCTGCCCGCCTTCGGCGTGGAACTGCCTTTCCGCCTCACCGTGCTGGTGATTGCCTTTGTAGTGGGGCTGGTGCCGGTGGCCGGTAATTTGGTGTCCAACACGGTTATCATCATCCTCAGCCTGGGCGCGTCGCTCTATGTGGCCGCGGCTTCGCTGGTGTTTTTGGTGGTGGTGCACAAGCTGGAATATTTCCTCAACGCCAAAATCATCGGCTCGCAAATCGAATCGAGCGCATGGGAATTATTGCTGGTGATGGTGGTGTTCGAACGCATTTTCGGCATCGGCGGCATCATCATCTCGCCCGTGTATTATGCTTATTTGAAAAACGAGTTGAAGCAGGCGGGGCTGATTTGAAGGGCAAAGGCTACATAAAATATCAAAGGCTACCTGAAATTTTTTCAGGTAGCCTTTAATTATATTTTCAGATGGTTGAGTTAATTTGGTTTTTGGCAACGGATGACCATATTGATATGGTTAATGTCCTGTCTGGAAGAGCTCTTGATTGCATAAGCCGGCCGGGCATACTTCCTGAGCCTTCTCCAACGCCAGTTTTTCACAGAGTACGCCACAGAAAGAGCCGTCGATACTTATCAAATTCCCATTTTTCCCGTCAGCTTCAATAACGCTGGAAGAAATGGCAGGGGAAGGGGTACGGACAACGCAGGCTTGAAGAGCCAAAGCAGCCAAGATGCAGAGTGTTGATTTTTTTATTTTCAGTTCCTTGCACAGGTACAAAATTTGAAGAAATGCAAAAGTTGGTTTTAATGCCTGCAACAGGCTACCTGAAAATTTTCAGGTAGCCTGTTTCTTATTTCAACTCCCTGCTGCAATTTCCGGGCAAAGCCATGCCCAAGCGCTGTACTGCCGCTTTGCCTTGTGCTTCATCTACAGCCTCCAATCCGGCTCCACCCACAAACACACCCATTTTCATGTATTGGCGCACAAAGTAGTTTTTGCCTGCTTCGGTAGCCAGCGTCAGTTCATTAGGAGAAAATTCGGATTCGGTTGCAATTGTATGGGTTTCGTTACCCTTCACCTCGGTAAAGAAAAACACATTGGGTGCAGATTCGCCCAAGCATACTTTATCCACCCAAATGTCTTTGCGCAAAGCCCCTCCTAAGAAGCCTTCCCGATACACATACAGGCCTGACATTCCTTCGCGGGGAGGGTTAAATTCCTTGGCATGGTTGGCGCTGGCTATATCGCTCATACTGACCGAAGTACAGCCGGAAGCAAGTAAAACAGCCATAATGGCCGGGGCAAACTTTTTGAAACTCATAGTCATGATATTCCTTGAAAATCAGTTAATAACAAATTACCTCTTAAATCAGCTTAAACGAGATACAGCCCGTCATCATCAGTGTCATCAAGCACAGCACCACAATATTCATCAATTTCTTCGTGTTCTTCATAATTCTCAGGCAAGGTAAAAGAATAAAGGTATCTTCATTATGAAAGCGGCAGCCTGTGCAGCCTTGTATTTCTTTACACAGATTTGCCAACCACCAACAATCGAGATAATATCCTTACGCCCTTGGCGGACTCAATCGGGAAAATCGGTTTTTCCAACCGATTTTCGGCTTTAAATCCCAACTACATAGAACGGCATCATCATGGCGGTAAGTGATAAAATCCGCGCCTTGCGCGAACTGAACAATTGGTCTCAGGAAGACATGGCCGAACGTTTGAATATTTCAAAAAGCAGCTATTCGCGGCTGGAGAGGGACGAGAGTAAATTGGATTTAGCCAAACTGGAAAAACTGGCTGCCATCTTTAAAATAGATATTGCCGAATTGATTACCACCGACGGCAAAGGTTTAGTTTGCCTGATTGGAGAAAACAGCGGCAGCAACGCCAACTACTACGGCCAGCCGGAAAGCCTGACCGCCGAAATTGAGAAACTCAAGCTCAGCATTGGGCATGCGCAGGAGCTGCTTTCCTATAAAGACCAAATCATCCGGCAAAAAGATAATGAAATCGACGCATTGCAGCGGCTGCTGGATGCCATGCAAAAATAGTTTATCAGCATGCAAAGAGGCTACCTGAAACTTTCAGGTAGCCCCTGCGTTATAATATTGCCCCTCCCCCACGCGAGCCGAATCGTGAGCTTCTTCGAGCGTTTTATCCATGCCCTGATGTTTGAAACCGGCGCGGTGCTGATTTCTGCTGCGGCCGTGCTGCTGTTCGGGCTTTCCCATGCCGGCACGGCGTTCGGCATGAGCGTGGCGGTGTCGGTAACGGCGATGGTGTGGAATTTCCTGTTCAACTGGGGTTTCGACAAAATCTTCACCGGCCGGCGCGAGCGGCGCGGCTGGGGCGTGCGGATGCTGCAAACCGGCGCGTTTGAAGGCGGGCTGCTGTTTTTCACCACGCCGCTGATTGCCTGGTTTCTGCACATTACGCTGTGGCAGGCGCTGCTCACCGACATCAGCCTCACCCTCTTGATTGTGCTCTATTCCCTGGCCTACAACTGGGCGTTCGACCACATCCGCGCCTATTGGCTGGCCAATCGGCACAAGGTTTCCTAGCCGCCAGATTTTATTCTTGGTATAGATGGAGTAAAATCCGCCTAACATTCCAACAGGCTACCTGAAACAGCCGAATCCCTTTTCAGGTAGCCCTAATCTTTATCCGAAACCGCAATTTATGGACAACAAACAACAACTGCAAGAAGGCCTTGCCGCCCTCGGCCTCAACCTTTCCACCGCCCAGCAGCTTTTGCTACTCGAACACGCCTCGCTGCTGCAAAAGTGGAACCGCACTTACAACCTCACCGCCCTGCGCCGCAACGACCAAATCATCAGCCGCCACATTCTCGACAGCCTCACCCTGCTGCCCTATGTGAAAGAGGCGAAAACCCTGATGGACGTAGGCTCCGGCGGCGGCATGCCCGGCATTCCCACCGCCATCTGCCGCCCCGACCTGCAAATCACCCTGCTCGATGCCAACACCAAAAAAACCGCCTTCCTGCAGCAAACCGTGATCGAGCTAGGCTTGAGCAACGTTACCGTGGCCGCCGGCCGTGTGGAAACCATCTACGATAAAAAAGTGGACGTGGTCACCAGCCGCGCCTTTGCCGAGCTGGCCGATTTTGCCGCGCTCACCAAACACCTGCTCAACGAAAACGGCTACTGGGCCGCCATGAAAGGCGTGTATCCCTACGAAGAAATCGAGCAGCTGCCCGCGAATATCGAAGTGGTGTCTGCCGATAAGCTCGACGTGCCCATGCTGGAAGCCGAGCGGCATATGGTGATCATGCGCCCCAAGCGTGCATGAAGCCGAAATTAGCCCGAATTTCCAGTTTTCCCAACCCTTCCCGTAGAAAGGCCGGATGATGAGCGCTACCGTTATCGCCATAGCCAACCAAAAAGGCGGCGTGGGCAAAACCACCACCGCCGTCAATCTGGCCGCCTCCCTGGCCGAACGCAAACAGCGTGTGCTGGTGGTGGATCTTGATCCGCAGGGCAACGCCACCACCGGCAGCGGCATCGACAAAAGCAGCCTGAGCAACGGCACCTATCAAGTGCTGCTCGAGCAGGCCGCAGCCGCCGATTCCCGCCTCAAAAGCCCGCACGGCCGCTACCACATCCTCGGCGCCAACCGCTCCCTGGCCGGTGCCGAAGTGGAGCTGATTCAGGAAATTGCCCGCGAGATGCGCCTCAAAACCGCCATCAAGCCGCTTTTGCCCGAATACGACTACATCCTCATCGACTGCCCGCCCACCCTCACCCTGCTTACCCTCAACGGCCTCGTGGCCGCCGACCGCCTCATCGTGCCCATGGTGTGCGAATACTACGCCCTCGAAGGCATTTCCGACCTCATCGCCACCGTGCGCAAAATCCGCAAAGCCATCAATCCCAAACTCGACATCCTCGGCATCGTGCGCACCATGTACAACCCGCAAAGCCGCCTGTCGCTGGAAGTAGGCGAGCAGCTGGAAAAACACTTCTCCCGCCTCGTGTTCAACACCATCATCCCGCGCAACGTGCGCCTGGCCGAAGCCCCCAGCCACGGCATGCCCGCCCTGGCCTACGACCCCAAAGCCAAAGGCAGCATCGCCTATTTGGAACTGGCCGACGAAGTCATCGCCCGCTGCAAAGCGGCTTAAAATCAGAAAGAAAGGCTACCTGAAAATTTCAGGTAGCCTTTTTCCCGTAGGGCGGGCAAACCGTTGCCCGTGCAAAAACCCTATCCGCATCCGCTCAAACACAGCAATGCCGGCGCGAAAGTTAAGCTGCCTGGCCACAGGCTACCTGAAACCCCGTTTGACAAGCCCTGCCCCGCTTTGTAAAGTCCCGTTTTCCCAACCACCCACACGGAGATGCCCATGCGCACCCTGTTTAAAGCCCTTGCCGTCTTTGCCCTCACCCTGTTTATTGCCGCCTGTTCCGGCGGCGGCACGCCCGAGAAAACCGCCGAACAATTTATCCGCGACGCCTACAACGGCAACGGCGACGCCGTGGTGGCCATGCTCTATATCCCCGCCGATGCCAAACCCGGCGAAAAAGAAATGGTAGAAGGCAAAATGCGCTCCTCTGCCGCCGAAGTGAAAGCCAAAGCCGAAGCGCGCGGCGGCGTGAAAAACATCACCGCCGAACCCGCCGAAATCGACCAGCAAGACCCAAACCGCGCCCGCGTGAAGCTCGCCATCGAATTCGGCAACGGCGAATCCACCTCCGACCGCGTGCGGCTGATTAAAATAGACGGCAACTGGAAAGTACAAGTTTTCTAACCATGCGCCGCCGCCTCATCCAGATTGCCGCCTGCCTGCTGATTGCAGCATGTGCGGCAATCTTTTTTGCCGGCCGCCCGGCCTTTTCAGGTAGCCTCACCGCCGATGCGCCGCTGCCTGCCCGCACCGCCGTCCTGCCCTCAAACGGCCTCCTGCAGGAAGGCGACTGGGTATTCCGCCACGGCACCGCCACCGACAGCCGCCTCATCCGCGAGCTCAGCCGCAGCCGCTTCTCCCACATCGGCATCGTGGTGCAAACCCAGCCCGAAGTATGGATTGCCCACGCCACCACCGACGACGACCCCACCCATCCCAACCAAGTCCTGCTCACCCCGCTGGCCGAATTTGCCGCGCCCCGCCTCTCCTTGCAAACCGCCTACGCCCGCCCCCGCTTCCTCAGCCCCGAACAACGCCGCGCCAGCGCCCACCACGCCGCCGCCCAGGCCGGCCGCCCCTTCCGTCTCACCGCCCGCGCCGAACAGCCCTACTACTGCACCATCCTCCTGCTCGACGCCGTGCGCACCCAAGCGCCCGCCTTCAATCCGCCCTGGCAAAATATCGACCTGGCCGTATTTCGCGGCGAATACCTCTTCCCCGAAGCCTTCGCCCAAAGCGACATCGAATGGCTCGCCGTCATCCCCGCCCAAGCCCCTGCCGATGCCCGCTAAAGCAACAAGCCTAGCTACCAACTGTTTTCAGGTAGCCTCATCCCGCCTTGAGGCTACCTGAAAAATTGAAATCCGCGCCGCCGCCCTAATCTGCCGCCTATTCCCAACCGTTTCAAAAAGGAAGCACCATGCAGCAATTCGACGGCACCACCATCGTTTCCGTGCGCCGGGGCGGCCAAGTCGCCATCGGCGGCGACGGCCAAGTCAGCCTGGGCAACACCATCATCAAAGCCACCGCGCGCAAAGTGCGCAAACTGTATAACAACACCGTTTTGGCCGGGTTTGCCGGCGGCACGGCCGATGCGTTTACGCTGATTGAGCTTTTTGAAGCCAAATTGCAGAAACACCAAGGCCGGCTCACCGTATCCGCCATCGAGCTGGCCAAAGAATGGCGCACCGACCGCGCCCTGCGCCACCTCGAAGCCATGCTGATTGTGGCCGATAAAGACAACACCCTCATCATCACCGGCAACGGCGACGTGCTCGAACCGGAAGGCGGCATCGCCGCCATCGGCAGCGGCGGCTCCTACGCCCAAGCCGCCGCCCGTGCACTGGTGGAAAACACCGAGCTGCCGCCCGAAACCGTGGTGAAAAAAGCGCTGGAAATCGCCGGCAGTATCTGCATCTACACCAACGACCAGCACACGGTGGAAACGCTCTAAGCACCGGCCGAATATAAGAAAAGCTACCTGAAAACCGGTTTGAACCGTTTTCAGGTAGCCTTTGCCGTTTGGCGCCAACATGCTTGCAGCTTGTCTATGGTTGGAAGGGCTAGGTTTCAGGTAGCCTGCGGCAAATGCGCAGGCTGGCTCAAATAGCAAACGCCCAAGCGCAGTCATCAGTTTGAATTGAATATCGGCATCGAAATAAGGCTACCTGAAAATAATCGGCTCATCGTTTTCAGGTAGCCTTTACCACCAAACCAGCTATTTATTTTCCTTTTTTCCCTTTCTCCGGCTCACTACTCCACCAGCGCCACAGCAGGCGGCCGAATTTGGGCAGCAGTTGGCGTTGTTTGGCGGCGGGCAAGACGGCGGCCTGCCACAGCAGCATGGCCAAGGGCAGGCTATCGGCCAGTTTGAGCCAGTCGATGGGCTTGTTGGCGCGGTTTCGGCTTTGTTGGCGCAGCTGTTCGCTGTGGATTTTCAGGCGGGCGAGTTCGGCCTGCAGGGCGAGCAGTTCGCGCTGCTGTGCCTTGCTGAGCGGCTGCTGGGGCTGAGGATTCATTCGGTCTGCTCCGGCGCGGTGTCGGCAGGCTGGGTGTTTACACTGGCGGTATGGCCGCGCAGGGTATCGAGGTCGCGGCGCATGTCGGCAAGGGTGGAGGCTACCTGAACACCGGCCTGCCGCCAGCCGGACAGGGCGCGGGCGAGCAGAAGCCAAGCGATAAGCAGGAGCAGCACGGGCAGGCTGAAAAACACCCAGATTTTGATGTGTACGGGCAAGACGGCATCGAGGCCGAAAAAGAGGCTGACCAGGGCGGCGAGCAATAACACGCTGCCCGCGAGCAGGGCGGCGGTGATTTTGATGAAGCTGGCGGCTTGGCCGGACAGGTCGATGCCGAGGATTTGCAGGCGCAGCAGCAAGAGATCCGCACCTTGGTTGATGAGGAAGCGGATGTGGTTGATGTTGTGTTTGAGGCTCATGCGGCGCTCCCGTTCGGATGGGATAGGGGTGCCAAATAGGCGGGCAACGCTATTTTATGCCTAATTTGGTGCAACGATAAAACGCCCGCCTGCACATGGCGGGGCGGGCGGCCGGGTGGCAAGCATTAACGGCGGTTAAGCAGCACTCCCACGACCAAACCGGCGAGGGCGGCGAAGCCCATGGCGTAGTAGGGTTTGTCTTGCACCAGTTGGTCGGCCTGGCGGGCGGTCTGTTTCACGCGCTCGGCAGCCACTTCTTCAAAATCGCCCAATTTGCGCTGGGCGGCCTGCAATTTGCGCTGCAGCTTGCCGCGCAGCTGCTCGGCTTCTTTGCTGCCTTCTTCAACGCTGCTGTGGTACAGCTCTTCCACGTCGTCGAGCACGGCGCGCACTTCTTGCAAGAGTTCTTCTTTCTGCTGGTCAAAATCTTTACTCATGTTTTCGTCTCCTGATTAGGTTGGGGGAGCAGCGTTCTGGCTGCCGCTTGGGTTTATATGGAGCAACGGAATGGTTTATCAAGGCTACCTGAAAAATATACCGCCATCTTTTCAGGTAGCCTTTCCCGCCCTGCCTGAGGCTGCCTGAAACCCTGCATCGTATGCGGTAAGCCGATAGGGCGGTTTGATTTCACTTTTGCCACACCGTGGGCCAGCCTTCGGCCGATTAGTATCGAATAGTGTTAATCCATTATATAATCAAGATTTTCTGTATTCATCCCCCGGAGTGTTTGTGTCGGATTTGAGCAAAGGCGTGGTGTTGTGCCTGCTGTCGCAGCTGCTGTTTAGTGTGCTGTATTTGTTTAGCCATTGGATGCAGCCGATTAGCGGCACGGATGTGTTCGCACTGCGCATGGTGGTGATGGCGGCGGGGCTGTGGCTGATCACGCTGCGCCTCATCGGCCTGCCGGCCATGCTGCGCTTTGTGCGCACGCATTTGAACAGCCGCCGCCGTTGGCTGCTGTTTTTGTTGGGCACGCTGGATGTGGCCAGCCAGTTTTGGCTGTTTATGTGGGCGCCGGTCAATAACGAGGGCGTGAACGTGGCGATGGGCTATTTCCTGTTTCCGGTGGTGATGGTGCTGGCGGGGCGGTTTTGGCTCAAGGAGCGGCTCAACGGCCTGCAAACGGCGGCGCTGGTGCTGGCGGGCTTGGGCGTGGCGCACGAAATATGGACGCAACAGGCTTTTTCGTGGACCACGCTGTGGGTGTGCCTGGCGTATCCGGTGTACTACCTCTACCGCCGCGAGATGAAAATCCCCGCCCTGCAAGGGCTCACGCTGGATTTAACCCTGATCCTGCCCTTCGCGCTGGCCTATCTGCTGTGGCACGCGGATATGACGGCATGGGTGCTGGGCGAGCCGCGCTATTGGCTGCTGCTGCCGCTGCTGGGCATGGCCAGCGCGGTGTCAATGTCGCTCAACCTGAAATCGGGGCTGCTGCTGCCGGTTAATTTGTTCGGTATGCTCAGCTATGTCGAGCCGGCCTTGCTGTTTTTGCTGGCGGTGTTGGTGTTGAAAACGCCGGTGCAGCCCTCGGCCTACATCACCTACGGCCTGATTTGGGCGGGGCTGCTGCTTCTGGTGGCCAACGGCTGGCGCAGCATGCAGCAATCGCGTCATAAACAAGTTTAATCAAACCATGCTGTATTAATAGCATAGAATAATTTTCCACTCCCATACACCGAGGAACACCATGACCGAATCCCAAACCCGCCAGCTGCCCGCGCACGAACTGGTGATGTCCGAACTGATGATGCCCAACACCGCCAATTTCAGCGGCAATGTGCACGGCGGCGAGCTGTTGCTCCTGCTCGACCAGGTGGCCTATTCCTGCGCCAGCCGCTACAGCGGGCACTACTGCGTTACCCTGTCTGTGGACAAAGTATTGTTTAAAGAGCCGATTCATGTTGGCGAGCTGGTAACGTTCTATGCCAGCGTCAACTACACCGGCCGCACTTCGATGGAAGTCGGCATCCGCGTGGAAGCGCAAAACATCCGCACCGGCCAGGTGCGCCACACCAACAGCTGCTACTTCACCATGGTGGCCGTGGAAAACGGCAAGCCCGTGCCCGTGCCGCCGCTGCAAATCACCAGCGAACGCCAGCGCTGCCGCCACGAAAAAGCGCTGCAGCGCAAACAGCTCAGCCTGCAAGCCTCCGCCTCCCTTTCCTGCGGCTGCGAAGCGGAATAAGGCTACCTGAAACTTACAGGCCGGGCAGAAATGCCCGGCAAACCGGCACGGGCGCAAAAGGCTACCTGAAAATAACCGGCAGCCTTCAGCCCGCGCACCGCTTGCGATAAAATACCGCTTTTTTCCAGGATTCCCGATATGTTCCGAACTTTGCTGGGCGGCAAAATCCACCGCGCCACCGTTACCCGCGCCGATTTAAACTATGTAGGCAGCATCACCGTGGATTTGGATCTGCTCGATGCGGCGGGCATCTGCGTGAACGAGAAAGTGCAGATTGTGAACAACAACAACGGCGAGCGGCTGGAAACCTACACCATCGCCGGCGGACGCGGCAGCGGCGAAATCTGCCTCAACGGCGCGGCGGCGCGGCTGGTGCAGCCGGGCGACGTGGTGATCATCATGTCGTACGTTTTGCTCTCCGAGCCGGAAATCGCCGCGCACCGGCCGAAAGTGGTGCTGGTGGACGCGCAAAACAAAATCCGCGACGTTATCGACTACGAACCGGCCAATACCGTTTTATAGTGGATTAACAAAAACCAGTACAGCGTTGCCTCGCCTTGCCGTACTATTTGTACTGCCTGCGGCTCGTCGCCTTGTCCTGATTTTTGTTAATTCACTATATAAACCCCAAAGGCTACCTGAAAGCAATGCCTCGGCAATGCCGGGCTTGGATTTTGTGTAGCCAAAGCGGCCGCTTCAACAAGGCCCGAATCCCCAACCGAGTTTCAGGTAGCCCGCTGCTCTATTTACGGGCTACCTGAAACCCCCAAACCACCTGTTTTCAGGTAGCCCCAAGCCAACCATGAATATCCTCATCAGCAACGACGACGGCTACCAAGCCGAAGGCCTCGCCATCCTCACCCGGGTGGCCGCCGAATTTGCCAACGTGCGCGTGGTCGCCCCCGAGCGCAACCGCAGCGGCGCCAGCAATTCGCTCACACTCGACCGCCCGCTGCGCATTCAGGAAGCCGCCAACGGCTTCTATTTTGTCGACGGCACGCCCACCGACTGCATCCACCTCGCCCTGCACAGCCTGCCCGATTTCCAGCCCGACTGGGTATTTTCCGGCATCAACCACGGCGCCAATATGGGCGACGACACCCTCTACTCCGGCACCGTGGCCGCCGCCACCGAAGCCTATCTGCTCGGCATTCCCGCCATCGCCTTTTCGCTCAACGACAAAAGCGGCCGCTATTGGCGTACCGCCGAACAGGCCGTGTGGCGGCTGCTCACCCATCTGTTCGCCGCACCCAAGCCCGCCGCGCCCGTGCTGTGGAACGTCAACATCCCCGCCGTGCTGGAAAACCAAATCCAAGGCATCGCCACCGTGCGCCTGGGGCGGCGGCATCATCAGCAAAGCGTGGTGGCCGCCCGCAGCCCGCGCGGCGAGAATGTGTATTGGATCGGCGCAGCCGGCGAAGTGCTCGGCCGCGAAGAAGACACCGATTTCGCGCAAAACGAAGCCGGCATGATTACGGTTACCCCGCTCTCCGTGGATTTAACCGACCACGCAGGCCTAGGCGGCGCGGCACAATTCTGGCAGGACACCGCACGATGAACGCAGCACACACCGGCGGCAGCTTTGATTGGCGGCGGCGCAATATGGTGCAACGGCTGGCCAAAATGGGCATCGGCCGCGCCGACGTGCTCGCCGCCATGGGCAACGTACCACGCCATGTGTTTGTGGAAGAAGCCCTGCGCTCGCGCGCCTATGACGATATGTCGCTGCCATTGGGGCTGGGGCAAACCATTTCCCAGCCCTACACCGTGGCCGTGATGACCCAGCTCATGCTCGGCGATGCGGCAGCGGAAAACTTCGGCCCGGTGCTGGAAATCGGCACCGGCTGCGGCTACCAAACCGCCGTGCTGCAAGCCGTGGGGCTCAAGCAGATTTATTCGGTGGAACGGCTGCAGGCGCTGCACGAAAAAGCCAAACACAACCTGCGCACCGCCCGTTTGCTCGGCGGCACGCGGCTGGTGTGCGGCGACGGCTACCTCGGCCTGCCCGAAGTCGCCCCGTTCAACGGTATCCTTGTCACCGCCGCGCCCGCCGAAGTGCCGCTCCCCCTGCTGCAACAGCTCGCCGTGGGCGGCCGCATGGTGATCCCGCTGGACGAAGGCGGGCAGCAATACCTGTGGCTCATCGAAAAAACCGCCCACGGCTTTCAGGAAACTTGCGTGCATGAAGCCCGCTTTGTACCGCTGATTAACGGAACTTAACCGCGATAAACGCCGCCCAACCTTGCATGAAAGCGCACGGATTGCTTATGATTGTGCTGTTTCCGTGCACAGAAAGCCCGCATCCCCATGAATCAATTGTTTACCTTCCGCACCCTTCCCCTCGCCCTCACCGTTTTCCTTGGCGCTTGCGCCCTCACCCAGCCCCCCGCCCCAGTGGTGTCAGGCAACGGTGCCGACTACGGCAACAACTACGGCGGCAATACCGCCGCGGCCGACAACAATCCCTACGGCGCGCAACCCTACAGCCCGCCTGCCGCCACCCAAGCCGCCAACACTACCCCCTACTCTCCGCCCGCTGCTGCGCCCGCTCCCTATACCCCGCCCGCAGCCAGTGCCGCTCCTGCCGGCGGCAGCGGCTACACTCCGTCTTACGCTCCGGTGGACGTGAACGCCGTCCAGCACACCGTGGTGCGCGGCGACACCGTGTATAACATCGCCCTGCGCTACCGCATCAGCCAAGACAATCTGCGCGCTTGGAACAATCTGTCCGACAACAACATCAACATCGGCCAAGTATTGCGCGTGAAGCCCGCCGGCTACACCCCGCCCGCCACCGCGCAAACCCCGCCGCCCGCTACTCCGCCGCGTACCACCCCTGCGCCGACGCCCACTCCCGCCCCGTCGGCTAACACTGCGGCCACCCCCGCCGCCACGCCTTCCGTATCCGGCAGCACCCGCAGCGCCGCCGGCATCACTTGGCAGCGCCCCACCGCCGGCAACATCCTCACCCGTTTCGGCGGCAGTGAAAAAGGCATCAACATCGGCGGCACCGCCGGCCAGCCCGTTGTGGCCGCTGCCGACGGCAAAGTGGTGTACAGCGGTTCCGGCCTGCGCGGCTACGGCAACCTCATCATTGTGCAGCACAACCAAACCTACCTCACCGCCTACGGCCACAACCAGCGCCTGCTCGTGCGAGAAGGCCAAACCGTGCGGCGCGGCCAAAGCATTGCCACCATGGGCAACAGCGACAGCCAGCGCGTGCAGCTGCACTTCGAGCTGCGCAAAAACGGCCAGCCGGTAGACCCGCTGCAATACATTCCGAACTAATCCCTCGGGCGAAACAAAGGCTACCTGAAAACTGCAAACCGGTTTTCAGGTAGCCTTTTGAATGCGCCGACAAAATAAAGCCTGTTATAGTGGATTAACAAAAATCAGGACAAGGCGGCGAGCCGCAGACAGTACAGGTAGTACGGCAAGGCGAGGCAACGCCGTACTGGTTTTTGTTAATTCACTATATTTCCGTGTATGGCGGAATACTGCCCATACCAAGGGCAAGCCAAGGCCGTCAAAGCGGGTTGGCTATACCGCCTTCCGCCCAATACTCACCCTATCCAGCCCGGCCAAGTCGCGCAGGGTTTCCACCTGCTGCCAGCCGTGTTCGGCCAATATGCCGCGCACGGCTTCGCCTTGGTTCCAGCCGTGTTCCAGCAATAGCCAGCCGCCGGGTTTCAGGTAGCCTTGGGCTTGGGCGGCGAGGGTGCGGATGTGGCTGAGGCCGTCGGCAAAATCGGTGAGCGCGGCGGCGGGCTCGAAGCGCAGGTCGCCTTGCTGCAAATGCTCGTCTCCGGCTTCGATGTAGGGCGGATTGCTGGCGATGACGTCGAACAAGCCTTCTGTCGCGGGCAGAGCCGCAAACCATGAGCCTTGCGCCCATTCGATGCTTGCGCCCAGCGCGGCGGCATTGGCTTGCGCCACGGCCAGCGCATCCGGGCTGATGTCGGAAGCGCGCACGGCGGCATCGGGGCGCTCCAGCGCCACGGTAAGGCCGATGATGCCGCTGCCGCAGCCCAAATCCCACAGCCGCCCGCCCGGGGGCAGGCGGGCAAGCGCGGCTTCCACCAAAAGCTCGGTTTCGGGGCGCGGAATCAGCACGGCGGGCGACACGCGGAAACTTCTGCCGTAGAACTCGCGGCTGCCGAGCAGATAGGCCATCGGCTCGCCACGGCGGCGGCGCGCGGCCAGCATGTCGAGCACGGCGCGTTGCGGCTGCGGCAATTCATCGCCGCTGCGGCTAATGAGCCGCACATGAGTGATGCGGCACACGGCTTCCACCAGCAGCCGCGCTTCCAGGCGGGGCAGTCGGCAGGCATCGAGCCATTGTTGGAAAGTCATGATTGCTTCTTTAAATCAATAAAACGGCGGCTATGGTAGCCGAAACGGCGGCGCGGCAAAAGGCTACCTGAAAGCGTCGACTCGGCTGCAGTTTCTAGCCAAGCTAAAAATGATGATCGCCATTGAAGCGGCATTTTCAGGTAGCCTCCAGCTCCCGCAAGCTTGGAAACGCTTTTCCCTGCCCAACAGGCCATTTTTGCCGTCGTCATTGAGTGGTGCAGCAATGCGCAAGGCTACCTGAAACTTGGTCGACTGCTCGTGCGGGAACAGCATCGTCTCCGAGCCGTCCACCCATCTGCCGCAGGCAATAATCTGCCAAAAAAACGCGGCTATCGCAGCTTTATTCCTTACCCACAAAAGCTGTGGAAAACTTTGTGGAAAACCCTGTGGGAAGCGTAAGATTTCCTGATAAATCAGGCCTTGGCTTAGGTTGCGTAAAAAATGGCCAATTTTTATAAAATATATAGATATCAATATCTTAAATGAAAGCGAAACTTGTCAAGCGGCAGATTTGAGCCTTTATGCCAATCCGAAAGCGGCTTCCTTAGCCTCTTGTGGGAAAACCAAAAAAATTTCCGCCAAAACGCTTGACAGGGCGCGTAGCTAACGTAAATTGCCGTCCTGTCTGAGAATTTGCCCAGCGAAAGATTTATCGTGCCATCAACCCCGTTTTTTCCACCCAAACATACCGACACCCCGCCCGCCGCCTGGTTGTTTTGCCGCGTAATCGACAACTACGGCGACATCGGCGTTTCCCTGCGGCTGGCACGCCGGTTGAACGAAGCCGGTTTTCAGGTAGCCCTCTGGCACGACCGTCCCGCCGCGCTGGCCAAACTGCTCGGCGAAGCCCCGCTGCCTGCCGCAATTCGGGCGCACCATTGGCAGGGCGATGCGGCCGAAAGCATCGCGGCCGAATTGGCTGCAGTTGCGCCCGCCTTAGTCATCGAAACCTTCGGCTGCGATTTGCCCCCCGCCGCGCTGGCCGCCGTCCGCACACACCGCCAGCTGTGGCTCAATTGGGAGTACCTCAGCGCCGAACCTTGGGCGGAAGCCATGCACGGCAAGCCTTCGCTGCAAGCCGACGGCACGGAGAAATATTTCTGGCTGATGGGTTTTAGCGAAACCAGCGGCGGCCTCCTGCGCGAAGCAGGCTACCTGAAAAAACAGCAGGCCTTTCTCGCCAACCCCGCCGCCCAAGCCGCCTTGCGCCGCCGCTTGGGGCTACCTGAAACCCCGCGCCGCGCCGTGCAATGTTTCTGCTTCGGCTATGCCGGCGCACAATGGGCCGATTGGCTCGCCGCCTGGCAGGCAGCGGGCGAAGCCTTAGACGTATGGCTGGCCGACCGGCAAATTATCCACAGCCTGCACCAAGCCGGCGCGATTCCCGAGCATGCCCTGCGCGAGCCCGGCAGCGTGTGGCAGGATGGCGCGGTGCGGCTGATCCGCATCGGCTTTGTGCCGCAGGCCGAATTTGACGCCGTGCTGTGGCTGGCCGATATGGCCATCGTGCGCGGCGAAGACAGCTTCGTGCGCGCCCAGCTCGCCGGCAAGCCCCTGCTGTGGCACATCTATCCGCAAGCCGAGCAGGCACACCTGCCCAAGCTGCACGCCTTTTGGCATAAAGCCGCCGCGTTTGCCCCGCTGCCTGCCGCCCACCAAGCCCTTTCCGACGACTTGAACCACGCCGCCGCGCTCACGCCCGCCGCCCGCACCGAAAGCTGGCGGCAGCTGCTGCAACAGCTGCCGCAATGGCGGCAGGCTGCCGAGCAATGGCAGGGCAAACTACTGCGCCAGCCCGATGCCGTAGAGCGCGTGCTGGCGCGTTGGCCGGAGCTGGTGGGTTGAAAGTACATTGCTGCCGCCCAAACGCTGCTCAAACAAAACAACTTTCAGGTAGCCTTTAAAAGGCTACCTGAAAACCAATCCGGGCAACAAAATGATTTACACGCCGCAAAAGCCCGCCCGCGCAGATTTCGGTATAATGCGCCCCTGTTTTAACAACCACCTAATGAGAACAAACCCATGAAGCACACCCTCTCCGCCATTTTGCTGGCCGCATTGCTGCCTCTGGCCGCCTGCAACGCCCAGCCCGCCGTGCAGCAAAACGCTTCCGGGGCTGCCGCTTCGGCCGCCTCCGCGCCTGCCGGCAGCCCAGAAGCCGTTATCCGCAACAAGCTCATCCAAACCTACGGCGACCAAGACCTGGAAGTGTTGAGCGTTACCCCCGCCCCCGTCAGCGGCCTGTATGAAGTGTTCCTTTCCGGCAACCAGCTGGTGTACATGACTGCCGACGGCAACTATATGTTTACCGGCGATTTGATTGATGTGAACAAACGCAGCAACCTTTCCGAAACCCGCCGCGAAGAGCTCAACCGCATCGATTTCTCCACCCTGCCGCTCGATTCCGCCATTAAAGAAGTGCGCGGCAACGGCAAGCTGAAAGTGGCCGTGTTCTCCGACCCCGACTGCCCCTTCTGCCGCCGTTTGGAAAAAGAATTCGAGCAGATGACCGACCTCACCATCTACAACTTCATGATGCCCATCCCCAGCCTACACCCCTCCGCCGAAGCCAAAGCCGTGCGCATTTGGTGCAGCCCCAACCGCACCGCCGCCTGGACCGAATGGATGCGCAAAGGCACCGTGCCGCCCGAATCCGCCGGCTGCGAAAACCCGGTGAAAGAAACCATGGCGCTGGGCAACCGCTACGGCTTCAACGGCACCCCCACCGTAGTGTTCCCCAACGGTAAGGTGATGGCAGGCTATATGCCGAAAGAAGAATTGCAAAAAGTATTGGAAGCCAACCAGAAATAAGGCTGATACCGATAGCTTGCAAAGCAACAACAGGCTGCCCGAAAACCATTTTCCGGTTTTCGGGCAGCCTGTTGCTTTGGAATGCAGTTGGGGGCGCAGATTAGCACAAGCCTTGCAGAAGCGGATTTATAGTGGATTAAAATAAGAATGGGACAAGGCGGCGAGCCGCAGACAGTATGAGCAATACGGCAAGGCGAGCCAACGCTGTAGCATTCTTATTTTAATTCACTATACCTGCCTGAAAACGAACCTGCCCCGGTATCCGAACCGGCAACGGATTGCCCGCCCTGCGGCTGTTTTTCGGCTTGAAAAACAGCCTGTGCTTTTTTCAGGTGGCCTGAGCAAGGGGGAAAAGCAGTCGGCCAACGGCTTAGCATTCTACTTTTAATCTGCCGCCCAGCCGTCTACACGCGTATTCAGCGGTAGCTGACAATAATCGCCGTGCTGCCGTCTTGTTTGTGGTAATACGCGCCTGCGCTGCCCCATGCGAAGCGGCGGCATTTGCCTGCGGCCGATATTTGAACGGTGCAGGGCGCGCTGCCGATCTGTTTGTCCAGCCAGCGGTCGAATTCCTGCCTGCGTTGCAGTTCGCGCGCTTCCGTCCATACTTCCCAGCTGTTGTCTTCGCCTATCGGGCAGAAAAATACCGACACGCTGTCCAGCCGCTCCTGCCCGAAGCGTGCGGCAACGGTGTATTGCCGAAACGTGTCGGCAAACGACAGCCCGAAATGGGTGGTTCCGGCGTATGGGACGAACGGGCGGGCTTGGGGATACCGGGCGGCCAAGTCAGACAAGGCGGTATGCGCGGTGATGATGTTGCCGTCCGGCAGGGTAATGCTGCCGTTTTCGGAGTTGAGCTTCATTTTGTTTTTGATTCGGCTTCAGTTTGGCGCAGAATGTGCAGGCAAACCCTCATCCCGCATTGCTATGCTTGCCGCGCTTAATTTCAGGTAGCCTGAAAACTGGCCGGAGGAAGGCTACCTGAAAACGCCATGCGGCGGGTTTGGCGGGGCGGAAACCGTTACCGCCCCAAAATCGCATCCAAAGCCTCGCGGCTGGTGGGGCTGAATACGTTGAGCGCGCCGGAGAGGAGCAGCGTGCCGGGGGCGGGGTCGTCGCGGCCGGGGGGCGGGGTGCGGCAGGCGAGGGTGCAGTCGAACACGCCCATGTTGGTGGCGTTGTCTTGCCAGGATAGGTTGATTTGTACGTCGAGCACGATGCCGACAGGGATTTCAGGTAGCCCGAAGGTGAGCTTGCGGGTGCCGAGCAGAAAGCCGAGCTGCACGGGGCGGCCGGCATCCAGCGCGTGCGCGCCTGCCCATGCGCCCACGCCTTGCGCCATGATTTCGAGGCCGAGCCAGCCGGGCAGGGCGTTTGTGCCGTCGGGGAGCAGGATGCAGTCGGGCCGGATGGTGCAGACGGCGTACAGGTTGTTGTCGTCGTAGGATAAAACTTCGTCCAGCAGCACCATGCGGCCGCTGTGTGGCAAGAGGGCGGCGGGTTGTTTAATCGGGCATTGGGGCATGTTCTTCTCCGATGATGAGGACGCTGTTGTTGCCGCCGAAGGCAAACGACGAACTCGCGCCGATGCGCCGCCCTTGCGGCCACCGGTTGCCTGAAACGGTGAGCGCGATTGAGGGCAGTTCGGGGTCGGCTTGACCGTCCCACAGTTGGGGCGGCAGGCTGCCTTCGGGGTTGTCGCGGCGGCTGGCGATGCCCCATACGAAGGCGGCTTCGAGCGCGCCGGCTGCGCCGAGGGTGTGGCCGGTAAGCGGTTTGGTGGAAGTGGCGGCGGTGTGGCTGCCGAACACTTCGGCCACGGCGCGGCTTTCCATGCCGTCGTTGAGCAGCGTGCCGGTGCCGTGCAGGTTGATCCAGCCGATTTGTGCGGGCGCAAGGGCGGCGTGTTTTAAGGCAGCCTGAAAAGCCTGCGTCGCGCCGAGTCCGTCGGGGCGCGGGGACGACATATGATGGGCGTCGCTGCTGGCGCCGTAGCCCAAGAGCGGCAGGCTCTCGCCGTCGTCTTCGCGGGTCATCACGAACACGGCGGCGGCTTCGCCGATGTTGATGCCGTTGCGGTTGCGCGAAAACGGGTTGGCAATGCCGTCTGAAAGTACTTCCAGCGAGGCGAAACCGTTGATAGTGAGCGGCGAGAGCGTGTCCACGCCGCCGCACAACACAGCATCGCACACGCCCAGCCGCAGCAGCCGTGCCGCACTGATGAGCGCCCGCGCGCCGGAGGTACAGGCGGTGGACACGCCGTAACACGCGCCCCGCAGGCCGTACGTCGCCGCGGCAAAATCGGCGGGCGAGGAAAGCAGTTGCGCCTGCTGTTTGAACGGAATGTCCGCCCAGCCGCCGCCGTCGGCAACATGTTGGAACAGCGGGATATTTTCATCCGCGCCGCCTACCGACGTGCCGATGACCACGCCGATTCTGTCCGCGCCGTAGCGGCTGAGGGCTGCCTGAATCTGCGGCTCGATTTGCGCCAAAGCGTCCCACAGCAATTGATTGTTGCGGCTGCGGTGTTCGGCGGGCAGATTGTCGGGAAATGCCCGCAACGGCCGGTTTACCGCGCCGAAGGCACGGTTTTTGCCCTTCACCCATTCGCTGGAAAACGTGAGCGGGCTGTTTTCAGACGGCCTCAACAGACCATCCAAATGCTCCGCCAAACCGCTGCCCAAAGCCGACACCAAACCCGGCCGGCCGAGGTATGCCCGTGCCTTATTCATCATTCTCTCCCAAAGGCGTCAGCCGCCATTTCGCCCCGCCGCCTTCCAACTCGCGCGGCCGGCCGTCTGAAAAACCGTTTTCCAACAGCGGGAACATCGCCGTGAACACCGCCTGCGCGGCATGGTTCGGCGGCACAAAGCCGTCGCGCCGCCAGCCGCCCGGCGTGGCCAGCAAACGCGCCAGCGGCGCACCGAACGCATCGGTTTGAATCCAACGCGACTGCTCACCCGCCTCGCCCTGCACCACCAACAGCGACACCTGATCCGCCGTGCCGGTTTCATCCAGCCGCTCCAGCTTGAAACGGCGGCTCTCGCCCGCCGCCAAATGCGGCAAATCCTGCGGCGCGAAAGTGGCACCGCAGGCGGCAAGCAGCAGCGCGGCCAAAAGGGGGGTGAGGAATTTCGGCAAAGTCATGTTCAGGTAGCCTTTCGGGGCGGGAAGAAAGGCGGGATTATAGACGAAGCCGGGCGCGGCTGCTTGGAAAGCAAAGATTGGGCTGTCTGGTACGAAAAAACTGCTGCATGAGGTAGGGCTACACCCAAACCCGCGCCTGGTATGAAAAAGCCGCTGCCTAAAGTGATGATTTTGCCCAAATCAAGCTAGGCTTAATTGTATGAACAAGGCCGGGGCATACCGCGCGATCTCGTGAAAGCCTTGGCTTTGTATCAGCAAGCCGCCAGCCTCGACCATGTAGGGGCGAAAACCAAACTGCGGCAGCTGATTAAATAACGGGCAGGCTGCCCCATGCCCGAAAGGCTACCTGAAAAACGTGCGTTATATTTTTCAGGTAGCCTCAACGCTGAAGGCTACCTGAAACTTTCCGCTTCGTTGAAGCTCAAGTTTTCAGGTAGCCTTTTCCCATTCTGCCACCGCCGCCTAACGTTCCTCCAGCCCGGCCAAAATTGCGCAATCGGGGCAGTCGTCTCCCGTGCAATGAGCGGATAAGATCAAAATAGGAAAAGGCGGTGAGCCACGATAACGCTTCTGTTCATTCGCTATATTTCAGCCATTCAATTCAAAAAGGCTACCTGAAAATTTTCAGGTAGCCTTTCTTTGGGTAAGTCCTTATTGCGGCGGCAAGGTTTGATTGCCGCTGTGTTTGCGGTGGTACAGCAACCAATACAGCACGGCGCAGGCGGCAAACCAGATGGGCATGCACATCAGCCCCAGCCGGGTATCGGCATCGCGCGAGAAGAGCACCAGCACGAAGACGAGGAAGGCGAGGCACAGCCACACCATAGCAGTGCCGCCGGGCAGCTTATAGATGGATTTTTCGTGCAGATGCGGGCGGGTTTTGCGATATTTGAGGTAGGCCAGCAGGATAATCGCCCACACGAAAATGAAGCCGATGCTGGAGAGGGTGGTGACCACGGTGAACATGGCCATGATGTCGCCCTCCTGATACAGCAGGAATACGGCCACGATGAGGTAGAGGCAGGAATAGAGCAGGCCGGTGGCGGGCACGCCGTTACGGTTGAGGCGGGCAAACATGCGCGGCGCCACGCCGGCTTCGGAGAGGCCGTAGAGCATACGGCCGGTGGAGAACATGCCGCCGTTGGCGGAAGAGAGGGCGGAAGTGAGCACCACCAAGTTCACCAAACCTGCGGCAATCGGGATGCCGATAAGGGTGAACATGTTCACGAATGGGCTTTTGGCAGGGTCGATTTCGCTCCACGGCGTTACCGTCATGATCACGCCCAGCGCCAGCACATAAAACACGATAATGCGGACGGGGATGCGGTTGATGGCTTTGGGCAGGTTGGTTTCCGGGTCTTTGGTTTCCGCTGCCGCCGTGCCGACCAATTCAATGCCGACAAAGGCAAATACGGCGATTTGGAAGGCGGAGAAGAAGCCGCCGATGCCGTTCGGGAAGAAGCCGCCTTTGTTCCACAAGTGCGCAAACGAAGCCTTTTCGCCGGAAGAGGGGTCGATAAATCCGGTGAACACCAAGAACAGACCAACCACCACCAGCAGCAAAATGGCGATGATTTTAATCAATGCAAACCAAAATTCCATTTCGCCGAACAGTTTCACCGTGAGCAGGTTCATGCCCGCCATCACCACGATACAGAAAAGCCCGGGCAGCCACAGCGGCACATCCGGCCACCAAAACTGCGTATAGCCCGTAATGGCGATGATGTCGGCCATGCCGATAACGACCCAGCAGAACCAGTATGTCCAGCCCACAAAGAAACCGGCGGCCGGGCCGAGCAAATCGTGGGTGAAATCGGTGAAGGATTTATATTCCAAGTTCGAAAGCAGCAGCTCGCCCATGGCGCGCATGATGAAAAACAGGAAAGCGCCGATGATGATGTAGGTGAGGATAACGGAGGGGCCGGCCAGATGGATGGTTTTGCCCGAACCCATAAACAGGCCGGTGCCGATGGCGCCGCCGATGGCGATGAGTTGCAGGTGGCGGTTTTTCAGGTTGCGTTGCAGGCTATGCGGGGTTTCTTGGTTGGTGCTCATGGTATTCCTTTGTACTTCCTATTGCAGATGAAATGTGAACTTCATCTGCTCTAATTTAATCGGCCGCCGAAACATTTCGGCAGCCCGGAACGGAATATAACCCAGCAAATGGCGCGCAGGCAACTGATTTCTATGAATAATATTAGGTTATTGCCGTTTAAAAACCCTTTCCAAGCCGTTTTTCGGCATGTATTTCCCCTAAAAAATATAATTTTGCATGAAAAATGCCGACCAAAACCGCTGGTCGGCAGGAATTTTCAATGCTTGGATCAATTCGTTAAGCAATCCGTTTGAGTAAATCCAGCAAAATGCGCCAGCACTCTTCCACGGTATCAATCTGCACCCGCTCTTTGGGCGAGTGCGCGCCTTTGATGGTGGGGCCGAAGGAAATCATTTCGGTGTGCGGCAGGTGTTTCTGCATCAGGCCGCATTCCAGGCCGGCGTGTACCACTTCGATTTGCGGCTGCTGCCCGCGCACGGCGACGAAGGATTCGATGGTTTTCTGCAGCAAGGCAGACGACATATGCGGCTCCCAGCCGGTGTAGTCCTGATCGGTGTGCAGCGCAGCGCCGGAGAGGCGGGCGATTGAGCCGAGCAGGCGGCAGAAGTCGTCTTTCGGCCGTTCGCGCAGCGAACGCAGCAGCATGGAGGCGGTAAATTTGCCGTCTTTCGTGTGCACCACGCTTAGGCAGTTGGAAGTGTCCACCACGCCGTCGAACTCTTCACTCCATTTGAGCACGCCGCTGGGAACGGCCACGAGCAAATCAATCATGCGGCGGCTCTCGGCATGGCCGGCGGCCTGTGCGCCCTGGCCGATCGGGGCTACCTGAATCGCCAGTTTGTCGGCAAACTTGCCCAATTCGTTTTGCGTTTCGGCACGCACGGTGTCGGCCAGTTCGGTCAGCGCGCCGATAAATGCCTGGGGCAGCACGATTTCGGCTTCTGCCTCGGAAGGAATCACGTTGCGCAACGCACCGCTGTGGAAGGCGGCCAGCCGCCAGCCGCTTTCTTCCGGCAGGCGTGCCAACAGGTCGGCCAACACCTTGATGGCGTTGCCGTGGCCGCGGTGAATATCGATACCGGAATGCCCGCCCAACAAGCCGGACACGGTAATGCGCACATGCTGCCCGTCGGCGGCTTCGGCGGCGAAAGGCAGGCTCAAATCGGCATCACGCCCGCCCGCGCAGCCCACATACACGCAACCGGCTTCTTCGGTATCCAAGTTGATCAAATAGCGGCCTTGCAGTAAGTCGCCACGCATTTGGCGCGCGCCGTCCATGCCGATTTCTTCTTCCACCGTGAGCAGCACTTCCAAGGGCGGGTGTTCGATATCGTCGGCAAAAGCCACGGCCAAGCCCATGGCCGAACCGAGGCCGTTATCCGCGCCCAGCGTGGTTTGCGTGGCGTACACCCAGCCGTCGATGATTTGCGGCCGGATGGGGTCGGTGGCGAAATTGTGCGGCGAATCGGGAGTTTTTTGCGCCACCATATCGATGTGCCCCTGCAAAATCACGCCGGGCTTATCGGCCATGCCCGCACCCTGCGCCGGCTTGCGGATATAAATATTGCCTTTTTCGTCTTGCTGCACCGCCAGGCCTTTTTCCTTGGCGCGGGCAACAATCATTTCGGCCAGCGCGGCTTCTTGATAAGTGGGGTGCGGAATGGCGCAAATATCGGCAAACCACTGCCAAACGGCTTGCGGCTGCAAAGAATGAAGCGGATTCATGAGGTCTCCTTTGGGAATGATAGGGCTACCTGAAAATGTAGCTAAAGCAAAAGCCGATACCGTTTGGCAAACGCATCGGCGCGAATAAACGGCCTGAGTTTAAACCCGCATCGCACAGTAGGCAAGCCGGGGAAATGCCTTGAGCAACCTACTTATCGGCCTTCTTGCCAAAGTTTCCCAAAGGCTTACGATTCCGGCATGAAACATGGAAACTTCATCGCCGCAGGCGACAGCGAATTTCAATGCTCCGAGCGGGCGGATGGTTTGAATGTTCAAGCAGTGTTTCAGGTAGCCTATTTTTATCGTGCCGCTATGGGCTTTTGGTATAATCGCCCCGTTTTCCCGGCTGCGCCGAATATAGAGTGAACGAGCATAAGAATGCTACTGCGTCGGCTCGTCTTGCCCATTCCGACTTCAACCCACTATATGTGCAGCCGCCCTATTCAACATTTTGTTTGCGAAGCCTTCACCATGCCCGGTTCTTCTGCCCAGCTGCGTTTGAAAAGCGTCAATTTCATCGGTATGGCCGTGCTGTTCGGCGTGTCCTGCTATTTCATCTATTGGGGGCTGGGCTATATCCAACACCACCATTCCGCGCTGTTCGTGCTCGCCGCACTGTTCGGCATCTTTATGGCGTTCAACATCGGCGGCAACGATGTGGCCAACTCCTTCGGCACTTCGGTGGGCGCCGGCACGCTGAGCATCCCGCAAGCGCTGGCCGTGGCAGCAGTGTTTGAAGTGAGCGGCGCAATGCTGGCCGGCGGCGGCGTAACCGACACCATCCGCAACGGCATTGTGGATTTGGGCGGCATGGCGCTGGAGCCGGTGCAGTTTGTTTACATCATGATGGCCGCGCTGGCCGCCGCCTCGCTGTGGCTGCTGTTTGCCTCGCAAAAAGGCCTGCCGGTATCCACCACACATTCCATCATCGGCGGCATCGTGGGCGCGGCGCTGGTTTTGGGCTTTTACAACAGCGGCCTGGCCGGTTTGAACATGGTGCGCTGGGAAAAAATCGGCGAAATTGCCATTTCCTGGGTGCTCTCGCCGCTCTTGGGCGGGGTCACTTCCTATTTGGTGTTTAAAAACATCAAAACCTATATCCTGGGCTACAACGTGGCCTCCAACCGCCATGTGCAGCGCCTGCGCAAGCAGAAATTGGCCTACAAAAAAGAGCACAAAACGCGCTTCGAGCAGATGAGCGAATTGCAGCAGATGGCCTACACCGCCACCATCGTTCGCGACGCCCAGCTTTACAACGAAGGCAACTACCGGCCTGAAGAGCTGGCGTCCGACTATTATCGCGGCCTGCACGAAATCGACTGCCGCAAAGACGAAATCAACGCCTTCCGCGCCCTCCGCCTGTGGGTGCCGCTGGCGGGCGCGGTGGGCGGCATGGTGATGGCCGCGATGCTGCTGTTTAAAGGCCTGAAACACCTCAACTTGGGCCTGAGCACGCTGGATAACCTATTAATCGTCGGCATGGTGGGCGCGGTATTGTGGATGGGCACGTTTGCCTACGCCCGCACCCTGAGAACCGGCGCCAACCTCGACCGCGCCACCTTCATCATGTTCAGCTGGCTGCAAGTATTCACCGCCTGCTGCTTTGCCTTCAGCCACGGCTCGAACGACATCGCCAACGCCATCGGCCCGTTTGCCGCCATCATGGACGTGCTGCGCAGCGGCACCATCGGCAGCAGCGGCGACATTCCGACAATCACCATGCTCACCTTCGGCGTGTCGCTGGTGGTGGGGCTGTGGTTTATCGGGCGGGAAGTGATTGCCACCGTGGGCGAAAACCTGGCCAAAATGCACCCCTCCTCCGGCTTCGTGGCCGAGCTCTCCGCCGCCACCGTCGTGATGCTGGCCTCCGCGCTGGGGCTGCCCGTATCCAGCACCCACATCCTCGTAGGCGCCGTACTCGGCATTGGGCTGGTCAACCGCAATGCCAACTGGCGGCTGATGAAGCCGATTGCCTTGGCCTGGGTCATCACCGTGCCGGCCGCCGGCCTGCTGGCTTCGATTTGCTTTATCATTCTGAACGCAATTTTCTGATTATAGTGGATTAAATTTAAATCAGGACAAGGCGGCGAGCCGAAGACAGTACACACGTTACGGCAAGGCGAGGCAACGCTGTACTGGTTTTTGTTAATTCGCTATAAAGGCTACCTGAAAACAGCTGCCGCCGGTTTCAGGTAGCCTTTTTTGCAGCCATCGAAACGGATTTGAGGCTACCTGAAAGCGATGTCTCGGCAAAGACAAGGCCAAGCTTCTGCGAAGCTAAAACGCAAGCTTCAACGCAGTTCAAACGAGGCTCTGGCGCAACCAAAGTGAAATTCCGGCGAAGCTAAAATTTTCAGGTAGCCTTCAACGTTCCAGCCGTCCGCAACCGCATTATTCGGTACAATACCGCATCTTCATTTCCAACCGCTCCCACCATGAACACTTCCCCCCTTATCGCCCTGTGCGCAGGCGAGGCCTCGGGCGACTTGCTCGGCGCGCACCTGATTGAGGCCGTCCGCGCGCGCTGCCCGCAGGCGCGGTTTACCGGCATCGGCGGCCCGCGTATGCAGGTGGCGGGGCTAAAAAGCCTGTTCAACCAAGAAACGCTGGCGGTGCGCGGCTATGTGGAGGTGCTGAAAAACCTGCCCTCGATTTGGCGCATCCGCAAGGGCTTGATTGCCGAAATGAAACGGCAGCGGCCAGACGTATTCGTGGGCATCGACGCGCCGGATTTCAATCTGGGCGTGGCTGCCACGCTCAAGGCCGTGGGCATCCCCACGCTGCATTATGTGAGCCCTTCGGTGTGGGCGTGGCGGCGCGAGCGGGTGCATAAAATCGTGCAGCAGGCAGATGAAGTGCTGTGCCTGTTCCCGATGGAGCCGGAGCTATACCAACAAGCCGGCGGGCGGGCGCGATTTGTGGGGCACCCGTTGGCGCAAACCCTGCCCCTGGAAGCCGATCGCGCCGCCGCCCGCCGCGAGTTGGGGCTACCTGAAACACAGCCCGTATTCGCCCTGCTGCCCGGCAGCCGCGTGAGCGAAATCGACTATATGGCACCGCTGTTTCTGCAAGCCGCTCAGCTGGTGCGGCAACAAATTCCCGAGGCGCAGTTCCTGCTGCCCTACGCCACCGAAGCCTCCCGCACGCGCCTGCAAAGTCTGCTCGCCGCCGAGCCGTATTGCCGCCTGCCCTTGCAACTGCTCCCGGGCGGCACGGCGCAAGCCTGCACGGCGGCCGATGCGGTGCTGGTTACCAGCGGCACGGCCACGCTGGAAGTGGCACTGTGCAAACGGCCGATGGTAATCAGCTACAAAATCTCGCCGCTCACCTATGCGCTGGTGAAGCACAAAATCAAAGTGCCCTATGTGGGGCTGCCCAACGTGCTGCTCGGCCGCGCCGCCGTGCCGGAGCTGCTGCAGCACGATGCCGAGCCGGAAAAGCTGGCCGCCGCGCTGCTGGATTGGTATCGCTCGCCGGAGAAAACCGCCGCGCTGCAGCAGGATTTCACCGAGCTTCACCATTTATTGCTCAAAGACACCGCCGCCGAAGCCGCAGCGGCTGTATTGGCCTCCGCGGGGGCAAACCCATGATTTGGCAGGCCGGCGTGGACGAAGCCGGACGCGGGCCTTTGGTCGGCAACGTGTTTGCCGCCGCCGTAGTGCTGCCGGACAAATACGATTTGCCGGGGCTTACCGACTCGAAAAAACTGAGCGAACGCCGCCGCGACGAATTGGCGGTGTTGATTAAACAGCAGGCGCTGGCCTGGTGCGTGGCCACCACCTCGGTGGAAGAAATCGACCGGCTCAACATCCTGCACGCCACCATGCTGGCCATGCGTCGCGCCGTACACGGGCTGGAAAGGCTACCTGAAAAAGCGTGGATAGACGGCAACCGCGTGCCGCCCGATTTGGGCTGCGAGGCCGAAGCCGTGATCAAAGGCGACAGCAAAATCATCCAGATTTCCGCCGCCTCCGTGCTGGCCAAAACCGCGCGCGACGCGGAAATGTATGCCCTGGCCGAACGCTACCCGCAATACGGCTTCGAGCGGCACAAAGGCTACGGCACCGCCGAACACCTCGCCGCCCTGCAGCGCCACGGCGCCCTGCCCGAACACCGCCGCAGTTTTGCTCCGGTGCGGGAAATCTTGGCGCAGGGGCGGCTGTTTGAGTGAATCAGGTTGGCGTCCGCAGAAACTGAGCTTTGCCCTTGCCAAAGCATCGCTTTAGCTTCGCAGAAGCTCAGCCTTGGCTTCGCCAAGACATCGCTTTCAGGTAGCCTGCTGGGCAGAACAGCCAAATTACGCAAACAAAATTAATCAAACCATGCAGGCCAATAGCCTTTAGGTGACGCACAAACTTGACAAGCTCCGCCAAGGCGCGTATAGTTCGCCTTCCCTGACGCGGGGTGGAGCAGCATGGTAGCTCGTCGGGCTCATAACCCGAAGGTCGTAGGTTCAAATCCTGCCCCCGCAACCAATTTCAAACCTCTCGGCAAGTTGCCGGGAGGTTTTTCATTCCGGCAATTTTATGCCCGCACATTCTCAAAAAGTGAAACAATGTGGCACAATTCGGTCTTGCGCCGGCAATCTGTTGGAATTTTACCAATCCTAACATAACCAAACCCTGCTGTTTCGGCGGCCGGGTTTTATTGTTGCATCAAGTTTCCTGTAGAATAGTTATTCAACGTTAAGAGCCAAACAGCCGCATGATTCTGCCGGGCAGCAAACCGTGGGAAGCAGATGTTTGGCCATACGGCATCATGTTTCAGGTAGCCCCTTCACAAGGCTACCTGAAAATATGCCCGTTAATCGATAAACAGCTTTTCCTTCAACCGAATACATCATGACAACCCGCCATTTCTCCCGCCTAGCCCTGTTGCTGGCCACCACTTTCTCCGCCCAGGCCTGGGCTTCCGGCTACCATTTCGGCACTCAATCCGTGAGCAGCCAATCCACGGCCAACTCTTCCTCCGCCGAAGCCGCCGATCCTTCCACCCTGTTCCACAACCCGGCCGGCCTCACCCAACTCGAAGGCACGCAGGTCAGCATCAACGTCAACCTTGTTGCGCCCAGCGTGAAATACAGCGATGCCGAAGCCTACTACCCCGGCACCAACCAACTCGTACAAGGCGCTACTTCCGGCAACATCCGCCCGAAAAGCCTGGTGGTTGCGCCGCATTTTTATGTGTCGCACCGCCTAAACGACAGCCTTGCCCTCGGCTTGGGCATGTACGTTCCCTTCGGCTCCGGCACCGAATACCAGCATGATGCCGTGTTGCGCTACAACCTGAACGAGTTGAGCGTGAAAACCATCGCCATCCAGCCCACCATTGCCTATAAAATCAACGACCGGCATTCCGTTGCCCTCGGCCTGGTGGCGCAGCACACCACCGCCAATTTGCGCCAATATGCCAACTTCGGCGCCTTCCCCCCGCTGCGCCGCAACGGCTTTGCCGACGGCTATGCCAGCGTGGAAGGCAGCGATTGGGGCTTCGGCTACAACCTCGCCTGGCTGTGGGACGTGAACGACTCCCTGCGTTTGGGCGCAAACTACCGCTCCAAAGTCAGCCACAACCTGCGCGGCGATGCCGAATGGAAACTGGTGGGCGCGGCCTTCCAAACCCCGATGGGCGGCACACTTTCCAATGCCATCCGCGCCAACGGCTATGCCGAATCCGAAGCCGCCAACGTGCGCATCGTTACCCCCGAATTCCTCTCCCTGCACGGCATGTACAAACTCACGCCGCGCTGGTCGCTCTATGGCGACGCCACCTGGACGCGCCACTCCCGCTTCAACCGCGCCGAGCTGAATTTCGGCAATAGCAAAGCCGTGGCCAACCCGCAAACCGGCGGCCTTGCCCGCAGCAACCAAACCATCCTCACCCCCCAGTGGCGCAACACCTATAAACTCTCGCTCGGTGCGTCTTACCAAATCACCGACCCCCTGCAACTGCGCTTCGGTATCGCCTACGACCAATCCCCCGTACGCGGCGCCAACACCCGCATGAGCACCCTGCCCGATGCCGACCGCCTCTGGTTCTCCTTCGGCGGCAAATACGACATCAATCAGCAGCACAGCCTCAACCTCGCCTACAGCTATGTGCACGTGAAAAACACCTCCGCCAACGTAAACGGCTGGTGCGGCGGCACAGCCTCCGGCCCAGGCTCGCAAGCCTGCGTGTCCAGCCGCACCCACGGTTCGGCCAAATTCAGAAGCCGCTCCCATATCTTAGGCTTGCAGTACACTTACAAATTCTAATTCGATTCATGACAGCCAAAAGGCTACCTGAAAACATGGGCTTCAACGCAGTAAAACAAGCAAAGCGAATTGCTGCGAAGCCGATATTTTCAGGTAGCCTTCCGTATGTTTGCGCCTTATCCGGCCGGTATGGTTTGAGGCTGCCTGAAGCCGGGCAAGCCCAGCGTTCGTATCCGGCAATCTGTAGCGCCAGCCATCACATTGCCGTTTGTTTTTCAGGTAGCCTGCTGTATCCCCGAGGCTACCTGAAAACCCGGATTCAACACGGCAACCGTTTTTCAATCAGCCTGAACCCTCTTTCCCAAACACCGCCCCGAAGTAATCCGCCACTGCTCTTACGCTGGGGCTGCGGCGCACGTCTTCGTGCATCACCAAAAAGAGTTCCGCCGCAAATTCGGGCGGAGGTGCGTCCGGATTGGGCGAGACGGGATGCAGCCTGTCGGCAGGGAAAACAGCGAAATCAGGCAGGATACCGATGCCGATTTGTTCGCACACGGCTTGTTTGACAGCGGCGAAGTCGTTGCTGGCGAAGGAAATGTCGGCATCTTCGCCGATTTGTTCGGCAAACCAGCGGGAAAAACGGGTGTTTACGGCAATTTGTACAAAACGCCAGTTTTCGCGGCGGATGGTTTTCAGGTAGCCTTCATGGCCGTAGATGCGGTAGGAGAAATGGGCGATACGGCGCACGGCAAGGTCGTTTTGGGTGGGACGGACGAGGCGCAGAGCGATGTCGGCTTGGCGGTCGTGCAGGTCGGCGAGTGCGGCATCGCTTTGAATAATAAGGCGTATATCGTTGTGTTTGCGGTAGAAATCGGCAATGTGGGGCATCAGCAGGAGTCGGGCGACGAATGGCGGTGCGGAAATGACGACGCTGTGCCGCAGCTCGGCCTGTTCGCGCGCGGTACGCTGCAACATGCTCATATCTTTGCAGATTTCGCAGGCATGGCGGTAAAGCCGTTCGCCTTCGGGGGTGAGCAGGTAGCGTTTGCCGATGCGGTCAAACAGGCGCAGGCCGAGTGCGTTTTCCAGCTGGGCGATTTGCCGCGAAACGGTGCTGTGCTGCACGTCTAGGTGTTCGGCAGCGGCGGTAAGGGTTTGTTTTTCCACAAGGGTGGTGAAGTGGCGGATGCCGTTCCAGTCCCAATCCATTATTGCTTCCTTTGTGCATTTTTTGGCTGTGTTTGCCAATTTATCTTATTTTCGTGTTTTTATAAACGGTATAAACTGCACGATATGGATTTTTTGAGGGGAACGAGATGAAAAAACTGCCGAAAAAATACGCGGGCGTACTGTTTTCTTTTTACGCTTCGGCGGTGATGGTGCTGATTGTGAGCGCGGTGCTGGTGGCTCTGAATACCGGCATCGACGCGGGCTACCTGCAGCGCTTGTTGAAATCATATTTGATTACTTGGCCGGTGGCATTCGCCAGCCTGCTCGGCGTGCGGCCGTTGGTGGTGAAATGGGTGGCGGCTTCGGTGGCGGATTGAGGCTACCTGAAAACATGAATAAAGCAGTGACAACCCTAATTGCATCAAAGTGCAGGCTGCTTTCAGTTTCACAAAAGCTCCGCTTTTCATAGACAAACTAATATTGTTTTTAAATTTCAGACGGCTGAATACAGCCAAAAGCTCCTCTGAAAACCAGCCTTTATTTACCAACCTTGCAGACAGGAGACACACATGTCCGACAAACCCATTCTCTACGTTGTAACCAGCAATGCCGTTAAAGGTGCAAGCGGCCAGCCCACCGGCTTTTGGTTGTCCGAACTCACGCACCCCATGCACGAAACCGAAGCCGCCGGGCACCGAAGCGAAATCGCCGCCATCCGAGCCGGAGTCGCCCCCGTTGATGCCGACAGCCTGAATATGGATGACCCCGTGAACGCCCATTACTGGCAGCAAACTGACCTGCAACAACGTTTGCAAGCTGCGCCCGGGCTGGGCGGTCTGAACGGCGCGGACTATTCCGCCATTCTGTTTACCGGCGGCTACGGTACGATGTGGGATTTCCGCGAAAGCCTTGACGCGCAACGCCTTATCCGCGAAGTGTACGAAAACGGCGGTATCGTTGCCGCCGTCTGCCACGGCCCTGCCGCGCTGGTGGACGCGAAACTTTCTAATGGCGAATATCTGGTCAGCGGCAAAAACGTTGCCGCTTTCACCAACGCCGAAGAAGAAGCAACGGGCGGAGCTAAAATCGTCCCCTTCCTGCTGGAAACCGCGCTCGTTGAACACGGCGCAAAACACCATGCCGCGCCGAACTGGGCGGAAAACGTGGTGGTGGACGGCCGCCTGATTACCGGTCAAAACCCGGCATCCGCCAAAGGCGTAGGGGTGGCGTTGGCAAAGGCATTGGGTTGATGAAGTATTGAAAAAAGCAGCCTGCACTTTGGAAATGGAAGTGCAGGCTGCTTTCAGGTAGCCTTTTCCGCAGCCGGACTACGGCGCGAGCCGCTCTTTAATCCACTTATCGCCTTCTAGGCGGTATTGGATGCGGTCGTGCAGGCGGCTGGGGCGGCCTTGCCAGAATTCCACCCGGTCGGGAATCAGCAGGTAGCCGCCCCAATGCGGCGGGCGCGGTACGTGCAGGGGGTGTTTCACGGCTTCGGCTGCGGCGCGTGCCACGATGATGCTTTTGCCGGCAATCACGCTGCTCTGCTCGCTGGCCCATGCGCCCAGGCGGCTGGTGTAGGGGCGGCTGGCGAAATATTCGTCTGAAGATTTGGCATCCAGTTTTTCCACCCGCCCTTCGGCGCGCACCTGCCGCTCCAGCTCCGGCCAGAAAAAGGTGAGCGCGGCAAACGGATGTGCCGCCAGCGCTCGGCCTTTGCGGCTTTGGTAGTTGGAGAAAAACACAAAACCCCGGTCGTTCACCTCTTTCAACAGCAGGATGCGGCTGTTGGGCCGGCCGGCCTCATCCACCGTGGCCACGCTCATGGCGGTGGGCTCTTTGGCGGCGGAATGGATGGCTTCGTTCAGCCATTTTTCAAATTGCGGCAGCGGCGTATCGGCACAATCGGCCTTGGAAAGCTCCTGCTTGCTGTAGTCTTCGCGGATATCGTGCAAATCCATCGGTTTCTCCTTTCTCAAATTGCTAACTGATAAACACTATCATCTTGAAGTTATTAAAAGATTTTATTCACCATCCGGTGCGGTTTGGCTATAATAGCGCAGTTTCGGTTTTTGGGATAATCCGCCATGCAGCTTACCGCCATCGGCTTGAATCACCAAACCGCTCCGTTGAGCATACGCGAGCGGTTGGCTTTTGCTGCCGCCGCGCTGCCTGAAGCATTGCGTGAGCTGGTGGGCAGCCGCACGGCTGAAGAAGCCGTAATTTTGTCCACCTGCAACCGCACCGAACTCTATTGCGTGGGCGAGCCGGACGATATTGTGCGCTGGCTGGCCGACTACCGCAAGATTCCCAACAGCACGCTGGAACCCTATCTCTACCGCTACCAAACCGAAGCGGCCGTGCGCCATGCTTTCCGCGTATCCTGCGGGCTCGACAGCATGGTGCTGGGCGAGCCGCAGATTCTCGGTCAAATCAAAAACGCCGTGCGCGTGGCGCAGGAGCAGCAAACGGTGGCTTCCACCCTGCATGCCCTGTTCCAAAAAACCTTCGCCATTGCCAAAGAAGTGCGCACCAGCACGGCGGTGGGCGAAAATTCGGTGAGCATGGCCGCCGCCGCCGTGAAAATGGCCGCCCGCATTTTCCCCGACATCGGCGAATTGAATATTTTATTCGTGGGCGCGGGCGAGATGATTGAATTGGTGGCCACCCATTTCGCCGCCAAATCGCCGCGCGGCATCACCGTGGCCAACCGCACCGCCGAGCGCGCGCAGGAATTGTGCAACAAATTGGCCGCGCCCGCCGCCGCCTGCCCCTTGAGCGAACTGCCGCAGCGGCTGCACCAATACGACGTGATTGTGTCTTCCACCGCCAGCCAGCTGCCGATTATCGGCAAAGGCATGGTGGAACGCGCCCTGCGCGAACGCCGCCACCGCCCCGTTTTCCTGCTCGATTTGGCCGTGCCGCGCGATATCGAAGCCGAAGTGGCCGATTTGGGCGATGCCTATCTTTATACGGTAGACGACATGATGCAGGTGGTGAGCAGCGGCCAGGCCGCCCGGCAGCGCGCCGCCGCCGAAGCCGAGCAGATGGTCAACGCCAAAGTGGCCGAATTCATGAGCTGGCAGCGCCGCCGCCAAAGCGTGCCGCTGATCCGCGCCCTGCGCGACGAAGGCGAACGCGCCCGCCGGCAAGTGCTGGACAACGCCACCCGCCTGCTGGCCAAAGGCGTGCCCGCCGAAGAGGTGCTCGAGCGGCTTTCCGTACAGCTCACCAACAAACTCCTGCATGCGCCCACCAGCGCGCTTTCCAAAGTAGACAACCAAACCGCCCACCTCACCGAGGCCTTGGTGCAGGTGTACGGGCTGGACAAACCGCGCCCTTGAAGTGCTTGTTGCCGGAAGAAGGAGAGGCTACCTGAAAGTTTCAGGTAGCCTTTTGTGAAGGCTGTCTGGCTGCTTTATTGATATGATTGATTAAAATCGCAACCCTGCCGCGTTGCCTCGCCTTGGCGCCTTCCCTGTTCGTCTTGCCGCCCGCCGCCTTATTTTGAGTTACCCTTGATGGAGCAGCGCTATGCCGTACCAATTATTGGATGTGGTCGAACTGATTAAAGACCTTCCCGAACAGCGCCTGCGGGCAGGCATGCGCGGCGCGGTTGTGGACAGATATGGGAATGATGAATACGAAGTCGAATTTGTGGGCGGGAGCGGCGAAACTTTAGCCCTGCTCGCCTTAAACGGGAAATCGGATTTAAAAAGGGCAGCCGTTTCAGAGAGCTTGCCCGAAAACCCAAACGAGGCCGCACCGGTTGTTGGCACAGCCAGGCAAGAGGCTACCTGAAATTTTCAGGTAGCCTTTTTCATAAGCATCAAGGCCGGATGATTGCCTCCAATCCGCCATTGCCAATCAAATAGCACTGATGCAAGGCTGCAGACTGTACGGCTACAGCAAGCGCCAATACGGTGGGAATTGCGGCCGCTCCGTTTATTTAAAAAAGGGGCTGACGTAGATTAGTAGTTATGCTAGGCTACGAAAATGCAGATAACCAATTGTAAATTAAGCAAGAGAGTTCAAAATAAACTGCTTGAATTTTTCGTACTCCAAGTTACCGCCCGTTCCGCTGCCGATATTTTGGGCATTCAGCCCAACTCCGCTATTCTGTTTTACCGTAAAATCCGCATGGTCATCAGCCATCATTTGGCCTTGGCTGCCGATGAGGTTTTCGAGGGCCCCGTCGA
>NZ_LXSQ01000027.1 GCF_001648475.1 Eikenella halliae | reverse complement strand
TGCGGTTTGGCTGATGTTTTTGCATTGTTCGTAATAGTTTAAAGCTTTGTTCCTTAAGTCCGCAGAGTATGCCATGGTTAGACCTTCAAAGTTGAATATTGTACTATTTTGTTTTTAATTTACTATAAAACCTGCCTCTTTGGAGGCAGGTTTTTGTTTGCTTGGGCAGATGGGATGAGTTATATAGTGAATTAAATTTAAATCAGGACAAGGCGACGAGCCGCAGACAGTACAGATAGTACGGCAAGGCGAGGCAACGCTGTACTGGTTTAAATTTAATTCACTATATAAGTGGATTAAAAAGAACCTATTCTTGGTGGAATGGATTAAGGCACCACGCTGTGGGAGTGATGGATTCTTTGCCGAGGATTTCCTGAGATTTACGATCTATTTTTGCCTATTAGGTGGCTTTGTTGGCCATAGCCAAAGATTTGCACAAAGTTCAAGAAAGATATATAGATAAGAAAAATCGCAAATCAACTTAACTAGCTGATTTGCGATTAGAATATTGGTGCCGGCGGCAGGAATCGAACTCGCGACCCCCTGATTACAAGTCAGGTGCTCTACCAACTGAGCTACACCGGCGAAAGAATGTGGATTATGCCTATATTGGGTGTATTTGGCAAGTTGGTGCGATAAAAATATGGTGGCAACGTGGTTTTATGGCAACTGAGATGGGGTTATGGCGAAATAACTATGGCTGGTTAACGAAATTAGGCAAGGCAGGTGGTAAAGACAGTATGGAGAGGGAAGTCGACACAGTATGAAGAAATACGCATTTTAGGCTATAAAAGCCAAGTTCTCTAAACATGCCACGAGTCTCAAATTCAGGTAGCCTCAGGCAGAAATAGGAGGCTACCTGAAAATATCCGCTCTGCCATTTTCAGGTAGCCTTTCGGCTGCCTGAAATGCTTTTTTCGGTTAGAATCGGCGGCATTATCCGTTTGCCTGTTTCCCCTATTTTCGAGGAGTTGTTATGTCGCAATACGTCTATTCCATGCTGCGCGTGAGCAAGGTTGTGCCGCCGCAGAAAACCATCATTAAAGATATTTCCCTTTCTTTCTTCCCCGGCGCGAAAATCGGCCTGCTCGGTTTGAACGGCGCGGGCAAGTCCACCGTGCTGCGGATTATGGCAGGTGTGGATAAGGAATTTGAGGGCGAAGCCGTGCCGATGGGCGGCATCACAATCGGCTATCTGCCGCAAGAGCCGGAGCTTGATCCTGAAAAAACCGTGCGCGAAGAAGTGGAAAGCGGCTTGGGCGAAGTGGCCGCCGCGCAAAAACGCTTGGAAGAAGTCTATGCCGAATACGCCAATCCCGATGCCGACTTTGACGCGCTGGCGGAAGAACAAGGGCGTTTGGAAGCCATTATCGCGGCGGGCAGCAGTACGGGCGGCGGCGCGGAGCACGAATTGGAAATCGCCGCCGACGCGCTGCGCCTGCCCGATTGGGACGCAAAAATCGGCGTGCTCTCGGGCGGCGAAAAACGCCGCGTCGCCCTGTGCAAACTCTTGCTTTCCAAGCCCGATATGCTGCTGTTGGACGAGCCGACCAACCATTTGGACGCGGAATCGGTGGAATGGCTGGAACAATTTCTCGTGCGCTTCCCCGGCACCGTTGTCGCCGTAACCCACGACCGCTATTTCTTGGACAACGCCGCCGAATGGATTTTGGAACTCGACCGCGGCCACGGCATCCCGTGGAAAGGCAACTACTCATCGTGGCTAGAACAAAAAGAAAAACGCTTGGAAAACGAGGCCAAATCCGAAGCCGCGCGCGTCAAAGCCATGAAGCAGGAGTTGGAATGGGTGCGCCAAAACGCCAAAGGCCGCCAGGCCAAATCCAAAGCCCGCCTGGCGCGTTTTGAAGAAATGAGCCAGTACGAATACCAAAAACGCAATGAAACGCAGGAAATCTTCATTCCCGTGGCCGAACGTTTGGGTAACGAAGTGATTGAATTTACCAACGTATCCAAATCATTTGGCGATAAAGTGCTGATTGACGATTTGAGCTTCAAAGTGCCTGCGGGCGCGATTGTCGGCATCATCGGCCCCAACGGCGCGGGTAAATCGACGCTGTTCAAAATGATTTCGGGCAAAGAGCAGCCCAATTCCGGTGAAGTGAAAATCGGGCAAACCGTGAAAATGAGCCTGATTGACCAAAGCCGCGAAGGTTTGCAAAACGACAAAACCGTGTTCGACAACATCGCCGAAGGCCGCGACATTTTGCAGGTCGGACAGTTTGAAATCCCCGCACGCCAATATTTGGGTCGCTTCAACTTCAAAGGCAGCGACCAAAGCAAAATCGCGGGGCAGCTTTCCGGCGGCGAACGAGGCAGGCTGCACTTGGCGAAAACCTTGCTCGCGGGCGGCAACGTGCTGCTCTTGGACGAACCCTCCAACGATTTGGACGTGGAAACCCTGCGTGCGCTGGAAGACGCACTGCTCGAATTTGCCGGCAGCGTAATGGTGATTTCCCACGACCGCTGGTTCTTAGACCGCATCGCCACGCATATTCTGGCGTGCGAGGGTGACTCCAAATGGGTATTCTTCGACGGCAACTATCAGGAATACGAAGCCGATAAAAAACGCCGACTGGGCGAAGAGGGCGCGAAGCCGAAACGGATTCGGTATAAACCGGTAACCCGCTAAAGCGCAAAGAGGCTACCTGAAAACCGCAGGCTTGGTTTTCAGGTAGCCTCAATTTATCCAGCCAAACCAAAGGACAAACATGAACTGGCAGCAATTGCTCAGCACCAAGCGCTTCAAGCCCGAGAACGGCCAACTGGTGGCCACCGTTACCCCCTCCAGCCAGGAAGGCGCGGATGCGCTGCGCACCGATTTTCACATCGATTACGACCGCGTGGTGTTTTCCGGCTCGTTCCGGCGGCTGGGGCGCAAAACGCAGGTGCACCCCTTCGCCGAACACGACCACACCCACAACCGCCTCACCCACAGCGTGGAAGTGGCTAGCGTGGGGCGAAGCCTGGGCAACCGCGTGGGCGTGATGCTAGCCAAGGGCGGTTTCTTGCCGCCGGAGAATACGCCTTCCGATATCGGCGCTGTGGTACAGGTGGCCTGCCTGGCGCACGATATGGGCAACCCGCCTTTCGGCCACACCGGCGAAGAGGCATTGCGCGACTGGTTCCGTAATCCCGAGCACGCAGGCTACCTGAAACACCTGGCCGAAGCCGAACGGCGCGACGTGCAAACCTACGAAGGCAACGCCCACAGCCTGCGCATCCTCTCCAACCTCGAAATGTACCGCCACCGCGGCGGCATGCGCCTCACCGCCGCTTCCATCGGCGCGCTGCTCAAATACCCGTGGACCACCTCTGCGCCGCAGGGTTTGAAAAAATTCAATATTTATCAAACCGAGCTGCCATTTATCGAATGCGTGGCCGCCGAATTGGGGCTACCTGAAATCGCCGCACACCATTGGAGCCGCCACCCCTTGTCCTACCTGATGGAGGCGGCAGACGACATTTGCTACGCGCTCCTGGACTTGGAAGACGCGGTGGAGCTCGGCCTGCTGGACGACCGCGAAGTGGAAAACGTATTGCAGGGCATGGTGCACATCGACAAACTCTGGCCGGAGCAATCCGCCCGCCAGCGTTGCGCCATGCTGCGCGGCATGGCCATCGGCCGCGCCATCGATGACATGGCGCAAACCTTTATGCTGCACCATGCCGACCTGCTCGCCGGCAGCTTCCAAGGCAAAGACCTGCTCAGCGTGTGCACGCCCGAAGTGCGCGATTCGCTGGAGCGGGCCAAAGAGCTGGCGCGCACCCGCGTGTTCCGCCACCAAAGCAAGCTGATTACCGAAATCGCCGCCTTCCCCTGCATCGGCTCGATTCTCAATCTGCTCGTGCCCGCCGCCTTCGCCTACCTCACCAAAGCACACATCGGCACCCGCCAATCGCTGGCCTTGGAGCTGCTGCGCGACGACCCGTTGAACGAGCAAGACACACTCTACACCGCCTACATGAAAATCCTCGATTTCGTCGGCGGGATGACCGACAACGCCGCCGCCCGGATGGCACGGGAAGTGTCCGGCATCGGGATGTTGTAGCCGTTGCCGGGCAGGGGCGGCCAATGTTTTAAGCAGTTTGGAAATATGCGCTGCAACATATTGGGGAAACAGCCAATCTTGGCGCCGGGCAAAACAAAGGCTACCTGAAACCACAGGTAGCCTTTATGGCAAAGCCGGCCAGCTTAATGGTCGCGATCCAAATCGGCTTTGTATTCGATATGGCCATGGCCTTTGTGTTCGATTTCCACATCCAATTCCTGATCGCCGCGCCGGAATTTAAGGTCGGCATCGTGGGGTTTGATTTCGGATTCCACCAAGCGGAAGCCTTGGCTGCGGGCATGGCTGATAACGCGTTGTGCCAGCTGCCGCACGTCGTTGCCGCGCAGGTGGAATTTGGCTTCAAATTCGCCATCGTCTTGCACTTCTGCCTTCACCACCTGCGCACCGCGCGGGCGGTAGATTTCGCGCGGCAGGGTATCGGCTGCGGCAAAAGCGGAGAAACCGGCCAGCATGGCGGCCAACAGCAAAGTTTTCTTCATGGGAATGTCCTTTTGGAAGGGTGGGGGAAACGGTGTGCATATTAATGGCGGCATAATCTTGCCGCAATAGGGCGGCGGGGTTTTATCGCCAAAATATAGTGAATTAACAAAAACCAGTACAGCGTTGCCTTGCCGTACTATCTGTACTGTCTGCGGCTCGTCGCCTTGTCCTGATTTTTGTTAATTCGCTATACTTATTTTTCCTGTTGCGTAGGCCGCCTCGCCATACCGGTCTGCGCCAATGTATGAAGCAGTAACTATTTCAGCCATGCCGGGATTGAAAACGGCTGGGCGGGCAAATGCAAAAGGCTACCTGAATTTTCAGGTAGCCTTTCCATCGGGCAGGATGCTTTATTGATACAGGCAATGCCTGCGCCATTCCTGCCGCTGCTGCGGCGTGAGGATTTGCAGCAAGGCGTGTTGGGCGCGCAGGTTTTCCACTTCACGCTGCATTTGCGGGGTGTATTTTTCGTTCACATAATGCCGTGCCATGTTTTCATCAAACACCGGGCCGGAGAGCACCAAATTGGAAGCCTGCGTGGTGTATTGGCGCAGGTTGCGCGATTGTGCCACGAGGTTGTCCATCCGTTGGCGGTATTCGGCGCGCACTTGGCGCAGCTGTTCCTGTTGGCTGCTGCTGAGCGCGAGCTGGCGCATATCGCAGGTGGGGCTATCGGCCAAGGCAAGGCTGCCGGCGGTGAGCAGGAGGGTGGAAAATACAACCCGGCAAAGGGTTTGGCGGCGGGGGAGGGGAGTCATGGGATTAACTCTTTAGATTCAGTGTCGAACCAAGTAAATTTATTGTCGCCAGTATACGAATGACGGCGTGAAACACGGTATAATCTTGGTAAACCTGTGTAAACAACAATGTAGTGGAAAGCACTACGTTTTTGGCACGATGTGCGATGAATTATAGCCCTATTTATGGAAGAAAGCACCAATATGACCCACTACCGTATCGCTCCGAGCATTTTATCTGCCGATTTCGCCCGTTTGGGCGAAGAAGTGCGGCGTGTGATTGCTGCCGGGGCCGACTGGATCCATTTTGATGTGATGGACAACCACTACGTGCCCAACCTCACTTTCGGGCCGATGGTGTGCGCCGCGCTCAAGCCTTATGCCACCGTGCCGCTGGATGTGCATTTGATGGTGGAGCCGGTGGACGAAATGATTCAGGCCTTCGCCAAGGCCGGGGCGGATATCATCACTTTCCACCCCGAAGCCAGCCGCCATATCGACCGCAGCTTAAGCCTGATCCGCGACAGCGGCTGCCGCGCCGGGCTGGTGCTCAACCCCGCCACGCCGGTGTATGTGTTGGAACATGTGTTAGACAAACTCGATGTGGTGCTGCTGATGTCGGTTAATCCCGGCTTTGGCGGGCAGAAATTTATTCCACACACGCTGGAGAAAATCGAACAGGTGCGCTCGCTCGCCGACCTCTACGCCGCCGAAAGTGGCCGCCGCATCCTGATTGAGGTGGATGGCGGCATCAAGGCCGACAACATCGCCGAAATCGCTGCCGCCGGTGCCGATACCTTCGTGGCCGGTTCCGCCATTTTCAATCAGCCCGACTACGCCGCGGTGATTGCCGAAATGCGTCGGCAGTTGGAAAAGGCCGACAGTTGATACGGCAAAAGGCTACCTGAAATTCTCGGATACAGCGGAAGCGCTTCATTTTTTCCTGCCGCGCGAGCCGTTTTGGCATACTGGGTATGGCTGGCAGCGGGGCAGGGGAAATCGAGTGTTTCCGCTTAAATTTTTTCAGGTAGCCCGTGCTGCAGCCCGCCTGAAACATTGATACAATCCCCCGCTTATTCTTAATCCCGCAGAAAGCCCGTCATGAAAGCCTCCCAGTTCTTTATTTCCACCCTCAAAGAAGCCCCCGCCGAAGCCGCGCTGGCCAGCCACAAGCTCATGCTGCGCGCCGGGCTGATTAAAGCCAACGCCTCCGGCCTCTACACTTGGATGCCCATGGGCTTGCGCGTGCTGCGCAAAGTGGAGGCCGTGGTGCGCGAAGAGATGAACCGCGCCGGTGCCATCGAGCTTTTGATGCCCGTTATCCAACCGGCCGACTTGTGGAAAGAATCCGGCCGCTGGGATTTCTACGGCGACGAGCTGCTGCGCATCACCGACCGCCACGACAACACCTTCTGCTTCAGCCCCACCTGCGAAGAGCTGATCACCGACATCGTGCGCAAAGAAATCACCAGCTACAAACAGCTGCCCAAAAATTTCTACCACATTCAAACCAAATTCCGCGACGAGCGCCGCCCCCGCTTCGGCGTGATGCGCGCGCGCGAGTTTGTGATGAAAGACGCCTATTCTTTCCACGCCGACTACGAATCGCTGGTGCGCGACGGCTATCAGCCCATGTACAACGCCTACTGCCGCGTGTTCGACCGCCTGGGCCTCGACTACCGCCCGGTGGCCGCCGACACCGGCAGCATCGGCGGCACCGGCTCGCACGAATTCCAAGTGTTGGCCGAAAGCGGCGAAGACGTCATCGCCTACAGCAGCGAATCCGATTTCGCCGCCAATATCGAGCTCGCCCCCACCTTGCGCCAAAGCGGCGAGCGCGCTCCTGCGCAGGAAAAACTCGCCAAAGTGCACACCCCCGGCGTGAAAACCATTCCCGCGCTGGTGGAATTTTTGCAAATTCCGATTGAGCGCACGCTCAAATCCATCGTGGTGGAAGGCGAAGAAGAGGGCGAACTCGTATTGCTGCTGCTGCGCGGCGACCATGAATTCAACGACATCAAAGCCGAAAAACTGCCCGGCGTGAAAAGCCCGCTGGCCATGGCGTCGCCCGAAGCCATTAAAGAAAAATTCGGCGCAAACGGCGGCTCGCTCGGCCCGGTGGGCTTCAAAGGCAAAGTGTATGCCGACTTCGCCGTAGAAAAACTGGCCGACACCGTGATCGGCGCCAACGAAGACGACCACCACTACACCGGCTTCAACTTCGGCCGCGACTGCCCCGAGCCCGAATTTGCCGACATCCGCAACGTGATCGCCGGCGACCCCAGCCCCGACGGCAAAGGCTACCTGAAACTTGCTCGCGGCATTGAAGTCGGCCATGTATTCCAACTGCGCGACAAATATTCCGCCGCGCTGAACGCCTCGTTCTTAGACAACAACGGCAAATCGCAAATCATGGAAATGGGCTGCTACGGCATCGGCATCACCCGCATTGTGGCCGCCGCCATCGAGCAGAACAACGACGAGCGCGGCATCATCTGGACCAACGCCATGGCGCCGTTCCAAGCCGTAATCGTGCCGATGAACTACAAAAAATCCGAAGCCGTGCGCGAGGCCGCCGATAAAATCTACGCCGAACTCACCGCCGCCGGAGTGGACGTGCTGCTCGACGACCGCGACGAACGCGCCGGCGTGCTGCTGGCCGACAGCGAACTGTTGGGCATCCCGCACCGCATCGCCATCGGCGATCGCGGCCTGAAAGAAGGCAAAGTGGAATACACCGAACGGCGCAGCGGCGAAACCGAGTTGGTGGCAGCGGGCGAAATTGCTGCCAAGCTGAAAGGTTTGCTGGCTTAAGTATTGCGCCGGATTAGGGGCTACCTGAAAAAGTTTGGCTCTATGGAAGCAAGAGTAGCTCTAAGAAATGTTTTTTACGCACACATTAAGATGAAGAAAGGATGGGTCATGACATCACTGTTACCCATAGCATCGGTGTTGGCTTTGCTGTTATTCGGTTTTGCGGTGGGGAAAGCTTTACCCCCCGCCTACTTGAGGCTGATGCTTAAGCCAATATCAATAGTGGTATTGCTGCTGCTGTTTTTGATGGGTTCGGAATTCGGCAGCGTGTTTACGGATAAGTCGCTGGGTGGGGATATTATTAAAAGAGCCCTGCTGTTTGCTTTGCTGATTACTGGTTTTACCGCTGCCTTGCTATATCGGAAAAGCGGTAAACGTGCGGCTCAGTCAGGCAGTTTTTGGACACCGTTTTTCGGCTGTTTCAAAGCTGTGGTGGCTTTTTCGGCAGGTGTGGCAGCCTACTGTTTACTGCCGAAGGGCTCGTTGGAAGGCATGCTTAGCAGCACACATGTTCTATATGTGCTGATTTTTCTAGTGGGTGCGGATTTGGTGCATTTCAAATTAGGCGGTTTCAGCAGGCGCATTTTTCTGCTGCCAATATTTGCAATGGCGGCTACGGTGGCGGCAGGGTTCGTTTTTTCCTTGCTTGCCCCGTATTCATTTGTTCAAAGTTTGATGTTGTCGGCAGGATTCGGCTGGTTTTCCCTGTCTGGGCCGATGGTAGGCGGGGCAGTATCGGCTGAAATGGGTGCGCTGGCTTTTATGATTGATTTCTTCCGTGAAATGCTCAGTATTGTTTTCCTCTATTTTTTCGGTAAAACCCAGCCGGTTGCCGCTATCGGGCTTTCTGGTGCAGCGGCGATGGATTCCGCCCTGCCGTTTGTGAAGGAAAACTGCGAGCCTGAATACGTGAAATATGCCATTGTTAGCGGCTTTATCTTAACATTGATCGCGCCGGTGCTGATTTCGTTTTTAACAACGGTGGCGCATTAAATTAAATAAAGTGGACAGGATTAAGGCTACCTGAAAAATGGTTTTCAGATTTTTCAGGTAGCCTTTATACCTCTGAGTTCTATCGATCCGCACAAACCGTTATTTAGCCGAAAGCCCGCTTTCCGCTACAATCCCACTTTTTCAAGCACACATAAAGGAACCCAATCATGGCACGTCTTCCCGTCCACACCGTAGAAACCGCCCCCGAAGCCGCCAAGCCGCGCGTGGAAGCCGCGCTCAAGGCCAACGGCTTTATCCCCAACCTCATCGGCGTGCTGGCCAATGCGCCCGAAGCCTTGGCGTTTTATCAGGAAGTGGGCAAGCTCAACGCCGCCAACAGCCTCACCCCCGGCGAGGTGGAAGTGGTGCAGATTATTGCCGCCAAAACCAACGAATGCAGCTTCTGCGTGGCCGGACACACCAAAATCGCCACGCTGAAAAAACTGCTTTCCGAAAAAGCCATCCAAGCCTCACGCCATCTGAACCCCGTCGAATTCGACGACGCCAAACTGGCCGCCCTGGCCGCCTTCACCCAAGCCGTGATGGCGAAAAAAGGCGCGGTGTCCGATGCCGAGCTGCAAGCCTTTCTAGACGCGGGCTACAACAAACAGCAAGCGGTGGAAGTGGTGATGGGCGTGGCGCTGGCCACCCTGTGCAACTACACCAACAACCTGGCGCAAACCGACATCAACCCCGAATTGCGCGATTACGCTTAACACACGCAGCTTGCTGCGGTGAGCGAAACTAAAGAAAGGCTACCTGAAATTTCAGGTAGCCTTTGGTTATGGGGCGGCAGAGCTTTGCCGACTGGGTATAGTGGATGAACAAAAACCAGTACGGCGTTGCCTCGCCTTGCCCTGATTTTTTTAATCCACTATGGGTTCGAGCCTTTGAGGTTTTCAGGTAGCCTGTTCCATTGCAGGCTACCTGAAAACCTGTGGGGCAGCCTGCCGCGTTCGTTTGCCCTGCCGCAAGCGGCCTGTTTCCGTTCGGTGTACAATGCCGCCGTTCAACCACCAATCAAGGAGCACCCATGCCCAGCACCCAAACCCAGATTGCCGGTTTCTCGTTTGACAACTGCCTCATGAACGCCGCCGGCGTGGCCTGCATGAGCATTGCCGAATTGGAAGAAGTGAAAAACTCCGCCGCCGGCAGCTTCGTGACCAAAACCGCCACCCTCGAGCCGCGCGCCGGCAACCCCGAGCCGCGCTACCGCAACGTGCCGCTGGGCAGCATCAACTCCATGGGCCTGCCCAACCACGGCATCGATTACTACCTCGACTACCTGCTCGACCTGCAAAACCGCGAGCCGAACCGCACCTTCTTCCTCTCCCTGGTGGGCATGTCGCCCAGCGAAACCCATACCCTCCTGCGCAAAGTGGAGGAGAGCGGCTTCAGCGGCCTCACCGAGCTCAACCTTTCCTGCCCCAACGTGCCGGGCAAGCCGCAGATTGCCTATGATTTTGAGACCACGGAAAAAATCCTCGGCGATGCCTTTGCTTATTTCAGCAAACCGCTGGGTATCAAGCTGCCGCCCTATTTCGATATCGTCCACTTCGACCAAGCCGCCGCCATTTTCAACCAATTCCCACTCAAATTTGTGAACTGCATCAATTCCGTCGGCAACGGCCTGTATGTGGAAGACGAAACCGTGATCATCCGCCCCAAAAACGGCTTCGGCGGCATCGGCGGCGAATACATCAAACCCACGGCGCTGGCTAATGTGCACGCTTTCTACCAGCGGCTCAACCCCTCCATCCGCATCATCGGCACCGGCGGCGTGCTCACCGGCCGCGATGCTTTCGAACACATCCTGTGCGGCGCCAGCATGGTGCAAGTTGGCACCACCCTGCATAAAGAAGGCGTGCCCGCCTTCACCCGCATCACCGAAGAGCTGAAAGCCATCATGGCCGAAAAAGGCTATGAAACGTTGGACGATTTCCGCGGCAGATTGAAATATTTGGGCTAACCGCAATCGGCGTATCAAACAAGAAAGGCTACCTGAAAAATTTCAGGTAGCCTTTTTAATCGGGCTGGATTGGTGCTGGTTGCCCGCGTTATGGGATTATCCATGATTACATGGCAATCCAGTTTACCGAAGATTGAGAAAGAAAATCATCCATGTTTGTGTTATCGGGCGTAAAATGGATACTATCAACACTGCTTTAAGGAGAGTAATCATGCACGAGAAACAGATAAAACTCATCGCTTATGCCTCCATTATCGCGCTTTGGCTGGTGTGGTTGGCAGATTTGGCCATCGACATCCGCACCATGTTCGATGACGGTTTCTGGCAGAATATGGCGGGCCTCCCGCCGTGGCGTGTGGGAGTGGCTACATTTGCCCTGTTCCTTTTTCCGTTTGTATCGGGTGGCGTGTATGTGCTCAATAGGGGTTTGCGGCAGCCTTGGTTATGCCTGATGCTGGTGTTTCTGTTTAGTACGGTGTGCATTTATATGCACAGCAGCTATTTTTATTTCGCCCGCGCTGCTGCGTACCATGCCACGCTGTCGGGTGCGGAACGTGAGGCGGTGGGTGCTTTGCTGGCGGAATACCAGTCGTTTAAAAATATTTTCGGCGCGGTATTTCTGATTGGCGTGCTGGTGGTCAGCGTGTGGCTGTTTGCCGTGGTGGCGGCTGGGAAAACCGTGTTTCCGCGAGCCTTCGCCCTGCTCAGCCCGCTGACGGGCGTGCTGCTGGGCAGAATGCTCAGAGTTGTTTATCCGTCTGCCGCCGGAACGCTGTATCCCGTGCTCATCCCGTCTTTCTGGATGGCTTTGCTGTTTACCGTTTATCTGCTGTATTTGCTGAGATACGGGCAAACGAACAAATAAGCAGCTACGATACACGGCTTGCTTGGGCTACTTTACAGTTGATAATTAAATTTAGAAAATTATGTCTAATACTCTATTTTTTAAAATAAATTCTTTTTTTAAATGTTCTAAAATATTATCTAACTCTTCCTTGCTTAAAATTTGGTTGGTCTTAGTAAATTTTGCTGTTTTCGCATATAGGGAAAAGTGAAACTCATTATTTGGAAAGAACATTTCTCCTTCAAATGAAATTTCATGTCCATTTAAAGAAACAATTAACATACCTCTTGAAATTTTTTCAATTACGAAATCATCCATAGTAATTACCTTTGAAATATAACAGTTGAAATCTTTGTTTTAGGATCTATTATTACTATTGTTGTTATATTAGGATTGTTCTTCAAAGCGGGTAATTCTCTATTTTTCCATATATTTCCTGGTCGCAGATCTTTGCCAATAACGCCTGTTACAGTACCAGAAGCGCATGTTGCATACTCTGATGAAATATCTTCCCATGCTTTAATGCTTGCTTGGTTATTTTGATCCCACGTAGGCATGATAATTTTTCTAGCTTCAATTAACATTTCTAATGTTGTTCCTCCATTAGATTTGGCAATATCGGCAGCAATATGTTGTCCACCAATACCATCTGTTCTACCTGACCAAAAAAATGCTGTGTAAAGATTGACGCCAAAAGGCTACCTGAAATATTTAGTTGCGCAGAAACTACGCTGCGCGGTACTTTCAGGTAGCCTTTTTATTTCCGCAGCCAAGCTGCCGCAGGATTTAAAAATGGTTTTTCAATTCGCGCAGGGCGGTGAAGATTTGTTCTTCGCTGTGCAGGTTTTGGCCGGAGAGTTTGGCGGTGCGGGAGGCTACCTGAAAATCGGCGGTGCGCAGGAAGGGGTTGATTTGCCGCTCGTGGGCGAGGGAGACGGGCAGGGTGGGCGTGTGTACGGCGGCGGCCTGGCTGCGGGCGATTTCGGGGTTGTGCGGCTCGATGTGTGCGGCGAAGCGCAGGTTGGCGGCGGTGTATTCGTGGGCGGGGTAGAGCAGGGTGTTTTCAGGTAGCCTGTTGATGCGTTGCAGGGAGGCGAAAAGTTGGGCGGGGGTGCCGTCGAAGACGCGACCGCAGCCGGCGGAAAAGAGGGTGTCGCCGCAGAAGAGCCGGGCTTGCCCGCCCGCTTGCAGCAGGTAGCTGAGGTGGGTTTGGGTGTGGCCGGGGGTGTGCCAGACTTCCACTTGGCTTTGCCAGAGCGGCCAGCTGCTGCCTTCGCCTACGGTGTGGGTGGCGTGGGGGATGTCGTGGTTGGCGTAAACGCGGCAGTCGGGGAACTGGCGGATGAGCTCGGGCAGGCCGGCGGTGTGGTCGGCGTGGTGGTGGGTAATCCAGATTTGGTGCAGCACCAGGCCGTGGGCTTTCAGGTAGCCTATTACGGGGGCAGCTTCGCCGGGGTCGATGCAGACGGCTTCGTTGCCTTGTTGGATCAGCCAGATGTAGTTGTCGGCAAGGGCGGGGATGGGTGTGATTTTGAGCATGGTGGCGATGTTAATAAATTGACAAAAGGGTGGTCGGTTGCTAGCCTTCACAGCATTTTACACGATAAGGGAGCGGCAGATGACTGCTGTGGATTATGTAGTGAATTTGGTGTTGAGCGGGATTTTGATTGTGGGGGCGTATCAGTTTTACTTTTTCACCCAGCGCCACCCGCTGCGGCCTGCCCGGGTGCTGCATTCGCCGCTGGATGAGAAGATTCCGTTTGTGGCTTGGTGGTCGTGGGTGTATAGCTTTTTGTATTATCCGGCGATTTTGTATTTAAACTGGCTGATGGCGGATTCGCGCCAGTTTGTGATGACGGCGTTTAGCTTTTTGATTCTGCTGTTTGTGCAGATGCTGTTTTTCTGGCTTTTGCCAGTGTCCACGCCGCCGCACTGGCGCAGTGTGAACACGGGCAAAACGGCTTCGGAGAAGTTTTTGCTGTTTGTGCAGAAGTTCGACCAATCCAGCAACTGCTTCCCGAGTATGCATGTTTCGGTGGCGATGCTCACGGCCATGTATGCCTATCCGAGTATGGGCGCGCTGGCGTTTGCCTTTCCGGTGCTGATTGCGCTTTCCTGTATGTTTACCAAGCAGCATTATCTGATGGATTTGCCCGCCGGCGCGTTTTTGGGCTGGCTGGTGTTTAAGCTGTATGGCTGGCTGATGTTGGGGTAAACGGGAGGCTACCTGAATATTCAGGTAGCCTTTATTGCCTGTTTGGGTATAGTGAATTAACAAAAACCAGTACAGCGTTGGCTCGCCTTGCCGTAACGTGTGTACTGTCTGCGGCTTGCCGCCTTGTCCTGATTTTTGTTAATTCACTATATTTGCCGATTCAAGAAAGCGATTATGGAAACTTATCTGGTGGGCGGCGCGGTGCGCGATGCCTTGTTGGGGCGGGAAGTGAAAGACCGCGATTGGGTGGTGGTGGGCGCCGATGCGCCAGCCATGCTCTCGGCGGGCTATCAGCCGGTGGGCAAGGATTTTCCGGTGTTCCTGCACCCCGAAACGCATGAGGAATACGCCCTGGCGCGCACCGAGCGCAAAACCGGGCGCGGCTATGCCGGCTTCACTTTCCACGCCGAGCCGGACGTTACCCTGGAGCAAGACCTGCAACGGCGCGACCTCACCATCAACGCCATGGCGCAGGACGCGGCCGGGCAGATTATCGACCCCTTCGGCGGGCAGGCCGATTTGGCCGCGGGCATATTGCGCCACGTTTCCCCCGCCTTCGCCGAAGACCCAGTGCGGATTTTGCGCACCGCGCGGTTTGCCGCCCGCTACGGTTTTCAGGTAGCCCCCGAAACCCTGCGCCTGATGGCGGATATGGTGCAGAGCGGCGAAGCCGATGCGCTGGTGGCCGAGCGCGTGTGGCAGGAGTTTGCGCGCGGGCTGATGGAAGCGCGGCCGGTGCGCATGATTGAAGTGCTGCGCCAATGCGGCGCACTCGCCGTGCTGCTGCCCGAAGTGGAAGCCCTGTTCGGCGTGCCGCAGCGCGCAGACTACCACCCCGAAATCGACTGCGGCATCCACACCCTGCTTACCCTGCAAAGCGCCGCCGATGCCGGGCTGAGTCTGCCCGAACGCTACGCCGCGCTGCTGCACGATTTGGGCAAAGCCGTCACCGCGCCCGAAATCCTGCCCGCACACCACGGCCACGAGGAAGCCGGCGTGCCGCTGGTGCAGGCAGCAAACCGGCGTTGGAAAGTGCCCAAAGCCTGCGCCGACTTGGCCGTGCAAGTGTGCCGCTGGCACGGGCAGCTGCATAAAGCGGCCGAATTGCGCCCGCAAACCGCCGCCAAAATTTTGCAGCAAACCGATGCCTACCGCCGCCCCGAACGCTTCGCCGCCATGCTCAACGTATGCCGCGCCGACGCGCAAGGCCGCCTCGGCTTCGAACACGCCGCCTACCCGCAGCGCGAACACTGGCTCGCCCTGCTCACCGCCGCGCAGCAAACCGACACCGCCGCCATCGCCGCCGCCCACGCCGAGCAACCGCAACGTATCGCCGAAGCCATCGCCGCCGACAGGCTGGCGCGGATTAAACCCTTGCAGGAAGCGTATCGGCGGTAGCAGAGGAAGGCTACCTGAAAAACGCAGGCATCGGCGCAGCGGGAAAGACGTGGACAGACAAACGGGATAAAACGGAAAGGGAAAGTATGTTGAACAAATCGGATGTGAAAGAATTTTGCGTTCGCTTGGCGGGGGAGCATCCCGGCTGGGAATATAAGGCGAATGTTTTTAAAAATAAAACGCTGAAACATTCGGAGATTTGGATTGATCCGGGTTGGGTGCTGCATCTTTCGGCAGAACCCTATGTGGTCATTTTTAACAAGTCAGTTAGTTTAATCTTAAAAGAGGGGTTTCATGATTTACACGCTCCAAAATGGACAACGTGCATACCAATCCTGAGCCCAGATGCTCACAACCATGCCATGATTTATCAGAAATTAGTCCATACTTTGCCCGAAGCAGAAATCTATATCCGAGACTTTTTTGAGCGTGGTTTGGATTTGGTTAAACGATATTTCAGCAGCCCAGATGAAAAAGAATTTTTAAGTGGCTATCCGATTGCAGGGAAGTTTCCAGAACTTGCTACTAATGATGGCTATGAAGGTTTGGGGGATTGTATTGCCAGAGCGGTTTTGCTGGACTTTGATTATGTGGAGCGTTTTATTCGTGATGACTTCCCTACTGCTCGACCTATCTATGAACCAAACCGTGAGCGCGTAGCCCAGTGGCTGCCCATCTGGAAAGAGCGCGCCGCCGAAACCGGCAGCATCCTGCCGCCGAAGAAGTAAAGCTGGGCAGGAGCGGTGGGATGGGCAATAGCGCCGCAGTTATATTTTCAGGTAGCCTCCGGCAGGAAAGAGGCTACCTGAAAAAGTATGGCCGAAGCATTTTGCTGTTATTTGTCGGCAGGTAGCGGTTGCGGCTGAACATCGGGCATCGGCGCGATGGGGCTGAATTGCAGGCCGGTTTGCACGGGGGCGAAGCGGGCGCGGTCGCTTTCTTTGGGCAGGTAGAGGTCGCCTTTATAGCCGCAGGCGCTCAAAAGCAGGGCGGCGGCAAGGGCGGGGAGCAGGGTTCGCATCATCATCAACTCGAAATTGCCTGAAACAGGCGGCTGTGGCAAGATGGCGCATCTTAAACAAAAAAGCCGCCGTGCACAAACCATCATGAACGAAACCGAATTTTTGCGCTATTCCGACCAGTTGTTTGCCCACATCGAAGACCAGCTCGACCAGTGCGGCGCCGATTTCGACTGCGAACACAACGGCAATGTGCTCACCATCGAGGCCGATAACGGCACGCAGATTATCGTAAACCGCCACACGCCGAACCAAGAGCTGTGGATTGCCGCCAAAAGCGGCGGCTACCACTTCGCCCTGCGCGACGGCGAATGGCGTTCCACCCGCGACGGCAGCAGCTTTTTCGCCATGCTGAACGAAGTGTTGGGCGAGGCGGCGGGTGAAGCGGTGGAGATTGAGCCGCTGTAGTTTGGGTCGGACGCTTGGTAAAGGCTACCTGAAAATCGATTGTATAGTGAATTAAATTTAAACCAGTACAGCGTTGTCTCGCCTTGCCGTACTATTTGTACTGTCTGCGGCTCGCCGCCTTGTCCTGATTTAAATTTAATCCACTATAGATTTTCAGGTAGCCTTTACTCATTAAGGTCGCCGCTTGATTTTATGCAATACCATGCCGATAACGATGGTGCAGAGCAGCAGGCCGAAGACTGCGGGCAGGATAACGGCGTAGCCTGCCGCCCGGCCGTAACGGATGCTCCACAGGATTTTGCCTGCGGCAGCTGCGGCTAGGCAGAACAGCCCGAGGCGCGGTTTGCGCTGCCAGAAGGCGGCGGCAATCAGCGTCAGGCTCAGGGCAACCATGCCCGATGCCAAAACTTTGGCCGTATTCCAGCCGACGAGAAGGAAGTTTTGCTCCATGGCCAAGAACTGCCGGATATGTTCGTTTGGATAGTCGGGCGGGGGAAACCAAAACATACTGCTGAGCAGCAGCAACAAGGTAGCCCAAATACCGGCGTGGCTGCGGCGGTAGGCTGCGAGGCAGAAGGGGATGAGGAACAGCGGGCGGATGTACCAGCTCAGGGGGTTATGATGTCGGGCGAATGCCCAATGGAAAAAACGGCTGTCGGCAAAAAAAGCGGTAATCAAGGCGGCGCTGAGCAGGGCGAATAGGATGGCGGCTGCACGATCGATGGCGGATCGGTTCATAAGGACAGATATATAGTGGATTAAATTTATAGTAAATTAAAAACAAAATAGTACAATATTCAACTTTGAAGGTCTAACCATGGCATACTCTGCGGACTTAAGGAACAAAGCTTTAAACTATTACGAACAATGCAAAAACATCAGCCAAACCGCA
>NZ_LXSQ01000026.1 GCF_001648475.1 Eikenella halliae | reverse complement strand
TTGCTCCGATGGTTTATCAAAATACGATGACCGGAGTCTTTTTTGAAGCGTGGTTTCAGCAATGCCTACTGCCCGCATTGACTCAAAAATCGGTGATTATTTTAGATAATGCACGATTTCACCGTATAGGTGTCTTACGGGAAATGGCGGAAAAATTGGGACATAAGGTATTGCCTCTTGCACCCTATTCACCTGAGCTCAATCCGATTGAGAAGGTGTGGGCGAATATTAAGCGGTATCTTCGAACCGTATTGTCTGATTACGCCCGATTTGACGATGCGTTACTGTCCTATTTTGATTTTAATTGACTATATAATACGGTGAAGCCGCACCGCAGTTTGAACGGCGATACGCCGTTTGAGGTATTGCAGGCTTCACTCTCAACCTGTGGTGTAAACAACGCGACGATTTCCTACGCCACCTTAATTTGTACTGTTTACTTACTGTTTGCGGCACACGGCTTGGTATGCAAAATGCGCCGCAGCCATAGAGCAGGCTTTCAGGTAGCCTTTTCCAGCAGGCGGGCGATTTCGGCCACGATGGCATCGGCGGTATCGCGTTTGCCCATTTCCGGCAGCGCAGTTTCGGCTGAATCGCTGATGAGCGTGACTTGGTTGTTGCCGCTGCCCATGGCGCTGACGGCGTGATTGGCCACGATCAGCGGTACACCTTTGCGCAGCCGTTTGGCGCGAGCGTGTTCGAGCACGTTGTGGCTTTCGGCGGCAAAACCCACGCAGAAGGGCGCGTTGGGCAGAGCCGCCACGGCGGCGAGGATGTCGGGGTTTTCGGCCAATTCGATAACGGGCGGCGTGCCGCTGCCGTCTTTTTTCAGCTTTTCGGCGCTGCGGTTGGCCACATGGTAGTCGGCCACGGCGGCCACGCTGATGAATACATCGCAGCTGCCTGCCTCCCGCATCACGGCTTCGTGCATTTCACGCGCGCTGTGGGCATGGTGTACGGCCACCCCAGCTGGCGGGGCTACCTGAAGCTGCCCGGCCACCAGCACCACTTCTGCCCCGGCGGCGCGGCAGGCCTGCGCCAGCGCCACACCCATACGGCCGCTGGACAGGTTGGTGATGCCGCGCACGGGGTCGATGGCTTCAAAGGTGGCGCCGGCCGTGAGCAGCACGCGTTTGCCGGCGAGCAGTTTGGGCGTCCACAAATCGGGCAGCAGTTCGGCCAATTCGGCGGCTTCGAGCATGCGGCCTTCGCCGGTTTCGCCGCAGGCTTGGCTGCCGCTGGCCGGACCGAATACGGTGATGCCGTCGGCCTGCAGTTGGGCGATGTTGCGCAGGTTGGCCGGGTTGCGCCACATTTCCACGTTCATGGCGGGGGCAACGGCCAGCGGGCAGGCGCGGGCGGCGGCCAGGGTGGAGAGCAGGTTATCGGCCATGCCGTGGGCGATTTTGGCTAAGGTGTTGGCGCTGGCGGGGGCGATGAGGAATACGTCGGCCTCGCGGCTGAGGCGGATGTGCGCCATGCCGTCGGCGGAGTCGGCAGTATCGTCCGTCCACACGGTGCGCCCGCTCAGGGCTTGGAAGGTTTGCGGGGACACGAAACCGGCAGCGGCGCGGCTCATGGCCACGCTCACGGTGTGCCCCTGTTTTCTGAGCAGGCGCACGAGTTCGCAGGATTTGTAGGCGGCAATGCCGCCACTGATGCCGAGCAGGATGTGTTTGGGCATGGTGTATGGCGTGATGTGAAAAGATGGGCGCTATGGTAACACAGAGCTGAGCGAGGTGTTTCAGGTAGCCTTCGGATGGGGAAAGGCTACCTGAAACTGGTTACCGTGCATAGGCAATAGGGGGAATACTGTTCATTTAGAGCAATCAGTTCAATAAGATGTGCTGTATTGCCGTTTTGTATCTTACCCATCAATTATCTTTATTGGTGGTAAGTTTATGTCAAGCCATTCTGTTTGTTTGTGCTAGAATCCGCCCCTTTTTTTGCGGAATGGTATCTGAACATTTGATGCTTGCTTGAATGTATCAGCATATTTGCACTTTAAGGAGTTAATTTAATGAATAAAATTTATAATATCGTGTACTCTGAAGAGCGCGGCACCTGGGTGGTGTGCTCGGAATTGGAGCGCGCTAGCCGGAAAAAGTCTTCCAGTAATTCTGCCGCCAAACTGCTGGCTTCTGCTGCGGTGATTGGCATGGGTGTATCTGCTTTGCCAGCCGCGGCTTCTACCTGCGGCAATGGTAGCACCGTAGCCAGCGGAGGCAGCTGCGATATGGGCACATTTAGCGCAACCGTTAATGACCGCAAGGTTGGTCAGGCTTTGGCTAATAATGGTGATACCGTTACTGTAACCACCCCAGACATCAACAAAATCACATCAGCAGGCAGCTCGTTCCGAGCCGGCAAGCTGCGCAATTTGTTTACCGAGCCAGCTATTCTCCAGCAGTTGGGTGATTTGCAGCGTGTGAACCCCAACCAAAAAGGCGAAACCCGTACTGTTACCGACCCAATCAGCGGCAGTAATCAAACTGTTAACGTATACAATAATATTGGCTTTATATCTGCGTTGGACATCGATAGCATCGTGGCGACAGGGAATGATGTTTATGTGGATATGCGCATCGGCACTGCCACCGGCAGTGGCAGCAAAATCATTGCCTCTTTGGGCGATCCCAATGCTGCTATAGTAGATAATACTGTTGCCACCAACCGTACGGCCACGCCAATGCCTGCAAAAGATACGCGTATGGTGCAGGCTGAAAACGGCGCTTCGGCGGAATGGACTTCTAAAAACCGCATCCGGTTTGAGCAAAATGTGGTTGCATCCGATAAATTATCTATTACCCAGGCTTTGTTCCAGCCGAAAACAGTTACCTTCATGGATGGCAGCTTCCATCGGCTCGACACGGTGCAAGATCTGATTAATTACAACAACAATGTGTTGAAACCGGCTATCGGCACGCCAGGTTTTGCTAACCCCGGCGAAACCCAACAGGCGGCTTATGATCGCTGGTTCAATGAGGCTGCTAAAACGCAAAATTATAAGTTTGAGCAACCTAACCCCATTACACCCACTCCGGATTCGTTACTGCCTACCAAAGAACTTTGGGTTTTGGCTGCTACCGGCAGCGGCTCAACTGCTACATTGAAGAATGGTGGTCAAATCGACCATCGTACCGGACAAAATACCGGCGGCGGTATGCTGGCTGAAGAAGGCGGTAAGGCCGTTATTGAAGAAGGTGCCAATTTGTCTGGCGTTTTCAGCAGCTTAGTTGTGCGTGGTGCGGGCAGTGTTGGTGAAAACCACGGTGTGATTTCTGGCGGCTATTACGCTTCTGATAATTTTGATACCAGTAAAGCCGGTCAGGCCAATAAAAACGATGTTTATGTTGAAGGGACAACAGTTAATGCTACTAATAATGGCGTTTTCAAAAACGACGGTATCATCAACGTTGCCGGCTTCACTTATCCCAACCTAAATTTCAATAACTACGGTATTCGGGTAAACAATAATGCCACAGCTGTAAACCAGGCCGGTGGTGTTATTAACGTTGCGGTGAATCACACGCCGAATAATCCTGTACATGGCGTACGTGTGGAAGATAATGGTACGTTTACGGGCGAAGCCGGCAGCGAAATTTTCATCGGTCGTACCGCACAATATAGCAAGAACGCGCCCACTACCTTAATCGGCAACACCTCCGATCAGGTTGGTATCTTGGTGAGAGGCAATAATGCTACCGTAAATCACGATGGCACTATTACCATCGGTAAGGAAACCCAAGGTGCAACCGCTGTTAGGGCAAGTAATGGCAATGCCTCGACTACGGTTAATTTGGGTGCGAACAGTGTCATTAATGTACTGGGCAATGCTACGGTAGCAGGCGGTCAGCCGAAGCAGAATATCGGTGTTCAAGCACAAAATTCCGGGGCTGCACAAATCACTAATGCCGGCACAATTAATGTGAGCGGCACCAATGCTGTGGGTGAGAATATTGTGGCCGAAGCTGGGCATACGGCCAAGATTACCAATACTGCCAGCAGCAAAATTATCGTGGAAGAAACCAGTGCCAACACTGCTACCCGTAACTACGGCATCTATGCTGAAGGACGAGGCACAGGTAAGGCTGATGTGGTGGTGGATGGTACGTTGACGCTGAAAGGCGATAATGTAATCGGTGCCCATGCGCGCGGCAACTCAGCGATGGACGTGAATTCGAACATGACAACCGTGTTCGATGACGCCAACAACGCAAAAAATCAAATCGCCTACTATATTCACGGTGGTTCAGCTACCGCCAATGTAGCGGCTTTGGCTAATAACACCGATATCACTACTGAAAACTCCACTCTATTCCGTGCGGAAGCAGGCGGCACCATTAATGCGGCAGGTTTGAACGTAACCGCTTCCGGTAAAAATGCCGTCATCCTGGCCAGCAACGGCAAAGATGCCAATGCCAACAAAGCATCCACCATCACAGTAAATAATGGTACGTTCAACCTCACTGGAAACGGCGCAACTGTTGCGCTGGTATCCGGCGGTGCAACCGGCAATCTGAAGGGAACGGCAACCGTTGCTGACAGTGCCACTGGTGCCACCATCGGTAAGGCAGATGGCAAAAGCTATGGTTTGGAGAATCAACTGATTGCAGGTAGCGCCAGTGATAACACCACCAAACTGGTTTCCGAGCTGAACACCACCACCAGCGCAACTGGTGTAACCGGATACACCGCGCAAAACAGTGGCACAGTGGACTATTCAGGTAGCCTGAATCTGAATGGCGCCAACAGCGTTGCCGTACAAACGCTGAATAACGGCACGGCCAACCTGAACAACGCAACGGTTAAAGCCAATGGTGATGCTTTGCGAGCCAATGCTGGCAACAACACCATCAACGTTAAGGGCGGAACGGTAACCGGCACCACCAATGTATTCAATTCAGTTGCTGGCACCAACTCACTCGTTGCCACTAATGGCGCGGTGCTGAATGGTGTGATGTCGCTGGCGGCAGGTACTTCCTCTGTGGAGCTGGCTAACGGCACCACTTGGAACAATACCGGCAATTCCACCGTAACCAGCCTGGATAACGCCGGTACCGTAGCCTTTGCTACACCGGCTACCGCTGCTGTGGGCAACTACAAAACCATCACCGTAAACGGCGACTACACCGGCAATAACGGTAAATTGGTGGTGAACACCCTGTGGAACAGCGATACCGACAAAGATTCTGATCACCTGATCGTTAAAGGCACCGCTAGCGGCACTACCGTGGTTAGCACGCCGAACGGCATCATCGGTAACATCCGCAAAACCAATGCCCAGCAATTCTCGTCCGACGTGGTTACTGTAGAAGTCCCGAGTGCCAATGCCCCTGGTCAGCAAGAAGGTCAGCCGGACGGCAATGCCATCTTCACCGGTACGGCCAATACCACCAATGCCGGACAAGCCCAGCTTGTATTGAAGAGCACTGCCGGTGGTAAAAACGTGTATGCCTGGACGCTGTTTGCCGACCCTAATGCCGGACCGTCCGCCTACATTTACGCCCCTGCCGTGGCAGGCTATGTGCTGATGCCGCAAGTGAACCAAGAAATTGGCCACCACACCATCGGCACCCTGCACGAGCGCCGCGGCGAGAACCAAACCCTGGCTTGGGATGATTGCGCCCGTTGCGGCGAACAAGCCAAAGGCCAAACTTGGACCCGCCTCCTAGGCAGCCGCCTCGATAGTAATGGCAAAGAACGCTTCAATTTTGAAACCAAAATAGGCGGCTTCCAGATTGGCCACGACTTCGCTGTTCACCGCAACGATAAAGGCGGCCACCGCCTCACCGGCGGCTACCTGGCCTACACCCGAGCCAGTACCGATTTCTTCGACCGCTATCGTGCTGTAAACGGCAGCATCAGCCCTGACCACTACAGCGGTAAAGGCACTACCGATGCAGTTAGCCTCGGCTTGAGCAACACCTACTATGCCGCTAACGGCAGCTACTTCGACTTGGTAGGCCAGCTGAGCTGGTTGCGTAATAAATACCAAGATCGCGACAGTGCCAGCGTGAAACAAAACGGCTGGGGCGCTGCCCTTTCTGCCGAAGTTGGCCGTCCGTTTGCCTTAGGCAGCCATGCCGATAACCAAGGTGGCTGGCTGATTGAGCCGCAGGCACAACTGGTATACCAATACGTTGGTCTCAAAGATTTCAACGACGGTATACGACAAGTTAGCCAAGACAAGCAGCACAGCTTGCGCGGCCGCCTCGGTGCCCGCTTGGCCTACAACGGCCCCAGCCGCAGCCTGCGCACCAACACCTTCTATGCCGTGGCCAACGTATGGCACGACTTTATCCAGCCGCACGGCGTAGATATTGGTGAAGACAATGTGCGCGAGAAACGCAACGCCACCTGGGGCGAAGTTGGCCTCGGTGCCCAGCTGCCCGTATCCAACAACGCCTATGTGTATGGCGATGCCCGCTACCAACACAACTTTGGCAGCACCAGCCGCCATGGTTATCGTGGCAGCGTAGGTTTCAAATACACTTGGAAGTAAGCGTTTGATGCAGCAAAGGCTACCTGAAAAGTTGGAACGAACTGTTTTCAGGTAGCCCCAACAAGGATTGAATACAATGAATCAGATTACAAAAACCCTCCTCCTCACCGCTTTGGCTGCTGGTTTGAGCAGCCAAGCCGCCGCCCGCGACGTACACCACCGCTGGTGTGCCGAAGAAGCACCAGTTGAGCAACCCGTTGTGGAAGACCCGATAGTTAAAAGTGAGCGCATCAACCTCTCGGCTGACGCCCTATTCCGTTTCAACCAATCGGATGCCGCCGATATGTTGCCCGAAGGCAAAGCTACCCTCGACCGCTTGGCCGAAAACCTCGTTAGCCGTCAAGCTCATATCGACAGCATTACCCTCACCGGCCACACCGACCGCCTCGGCAGCGAGCAATACAACTACAACCTCGGCCTGCGGCGTGCCCAAACAGTAAAAGACTATCTGCAGGGCAAAGGCGTGCAAGCCCCCATCAGCGTGGCCAGCGCCGGTGAAAGCCAGCCGGTTACCACGACTTGTACCGGCACTCGCGCCACTGCGGCTCTGAAAGCCTGCCTGCAGCCCGACCGCCGCGTTACCGTGGATATTTCCGGCACAGCAGCGCAAGAGTAGTTCAGCCTGGAATTGAGGCTACCTGAAAAGCAGCAGAGCGGAATTGCCGCCAAGCTGAAATTTCAGGTAGCCTTTTCTATGCTTAAACCAGAGTATTGAATCGTTTGAAATCTTGGGCATGAATTGAGGCTACCTGAAAAAGGGAATGATGGCTTGCCGGCTTGTCCGGGCAGCTCAGGTAGCCTTTTATAGTGGATTAACAAAAATCAGGACAAGGCGGCGAGCCGCAGACAGTACACACGTTACGGCAAGGCGAGGCAACGCTGTACTGGTTTTTGTTAATTCACTATACTGCATCGGCATGCCTTCAGTCGGCAACACTTTCCCTGCCGAATCGGCGAAAAGCAGGCACATTCGGTTTTTTTCATTGCCCCTGCCGGTGCTCTATCCTACAATTACGCTTTGCAGTCTGTGATTTATCGCTTGGAATAGAAAGGCGATACGGGTGAAGCGCCTTGCCGCTTCAATGTCACCATTTTTGCCTCGTTGCCATTTTGAACAAGCATACACAAACTGCCACCTGCGGCTTCCCGTGCGGAAGCCGGTTTGCAACTGCTGCGGAGCCCTGTGCCCATGTCTGAAAAATACGTCCCTCCCCAAAAGCCCTATCTGCAAATCAAAGACGTGGTGAAAACCTACGGCGAGAATTATGCGGTGGACCACATCGATTTGGATATCGACCGACACGAAATCTTCGCCCTGTTGGGCAGTTCCGGCTCGGGCAAATCCACGCTGCTGCGTATGCTGGCGGGCATGGAAACGCCGGATCAGGGCAAGATTATTTTGGACGGGCAAGACATCACCCGCCTGCCGCCCTACGACAGGCCGATTAACATGATGTTCCAAAGCTACGCGCTATTCCCGCACATGACGGTGGAGCAGAACATCGCTTTCGGCCTGAAGCAGGACAAAATGCCCAAAGACCAGATTGCCGAACGGGTGGAGGAAATGCTGCGCCTGGTGCAGATGAGCAAATACGCCAAACGCAAGCCGCACCAGCTCTCCGGCGGGCAGCAGCAACGCATCGCGCTGGCCCGCGCGCTGGCCAAGCAGCCCAAACTTTTGCTACTGGACGAGCCTCTGGGCGCACTGGATAAAAACCTGCGCCAGCAAACCCAGCTGGAATTGGTGGATACGCTGGAGAAGGTGGGCGTAACCTGCATCATGGTAACGCACGACCAAGAAGAAGCTATGACCATGGCCACGCGCATCGCCATCATGTCGGAAGGCCAGCTGCAGCAGGTGGGCACACCGCGCGAGGTGTACGACTTCCCCAACAGCCGCTTCACCGCCGAATTCATCGGCGAAACCAATATTTTTGAAGGCCATCTGGTGGCCGACGAGGCCGACCACGCCGAAATCGACTGCCCCGAGCTGGCGCAGAATATCCTCATCGACCACAGCGTGGCCGGGCCGGAGGAGCAGACCATGTGGGTCAGCATCCGCCCGGAAGACATCAATATGCACAAGGAAAAACCGGCCAATGCGGGCGAACACAACTGGACTATCGGCACGGTGAAGGAAATCGCCTATTTGGGCAGTTTCGCCATTTATCATGTGCAGCTGCCCAGCGGGCGCATGGTGAAAAGCCAGGTGCTGTCGTCTTATTGGTATTTGGCCAACCTGGAGCCGCCCACTTGGGACGAAACCGTGTATCTGAGCTGGCCGGCCAACCAGCCCGTACCGCTCACCCGTTAAAGGCTACCTGAAAACGAGGCTTCCGCAGGAAGACGAGTTTCTGCGGGGCGAAAGCGCAGCTTTGTGATGTTTTGGCGTCGCCAAGCAAAGTTTCCGCGCAGCCAAAACGCAGCTGCAACACAGTGAACACCAACATACCGGTTCGGCAAGGCAGCCGAACATGAAAAGGCTACCTGAAACCTGAAACCGCACTTTCAGGCCAGGGCAAGCAAGAGAGGCTACCTGAAAATGAAATGGCAGGCTTTAAAACGCAAACTCAGCCCCGGGCAGGGGCTGGTTATCGGCATACCTTATTTGTGGCTGCTGGTGCTCTTCCTGATTCCTTTCTTCTTCGTGTTGAAAATCAGCCTGGCCGAGCAAGCCACTTCGATTCCGCCCTACACCCCGCTCTACACGGTGGACGAAGCGGCCGGACGCGTGAATATTTCCCTGAGCTACCTGAACTACACTGGCATTTTCGATAATTTCTGGCAGTCGCTGTGGCTCGGGCTCAACCCCTTTGCCGACAAATCCGGCAGCAACCTGTATGTGCACATCTACCTGCTCTCCATCAAAACCGCCATCACCACCACGCTGATCTGCCTGCTGGCCGGCTACCCCATCGCTTACGCCATCTCGCGCAGCCGCGAAAAATGGCGCAACCCGCTGCTCTTGGCCATTATGCTGCCGTTTTGGACCTCGCTGCTGCTGCGTGTGTACGCCTGGATGGGCCTGCTTTCGCAAAACGGCATCATCAACAACCTGCTGTTGCGCTGGGGCTGGATTAACCAGCCGCTGGACATGTTCTACAACAGTTTCTCGCTCAATATCGTGATGGTGTACACCTATCTGCCCTTTATGGTGCTGCCGCTGTACACCCAGCTCCTCAAGCTGGATAACCGCCTGCTCGAGGCCTCTGCCGATTTGGGCGCCGGGCCGGTGAAATCGTTTTTCGCCATCACCCTGCCGCTCTCCAAAAGCGGCATCATCGCTGGCTCCATGTTGGTGTTTATCCCGGCGGTGGGCGAATTTGTGATTCCCGATTTGGTGGGCGGGCCCGAACACCTGATGATTGGTAAAGCCCTGTGGCAGGCCTTCTTCACCCAAAACGACTGGCCGCTCGCCTCCGCCATGGCTGTGGTGATGGTGCTGCTTTTGGTGGTGCCCATCGGCCTGTTCCACCGTCATGAAGCCAAACAGCTGGAAGGAGCACGCCGTGGCTAGAAAATCTGCATCGTCCACCTGGTTTCTGCGCATCTGCCTGTTTTTGGGGCTGGCCTTCCTCTATATCCCGCTGCTGGTGTTGGTGGTGTATTCCTTCAACCGCTCCGAGCTGGTAACCGTATGGGGCGGCTTCTCCACCAAATGGTATGGCGCGCTGCTGAATAACAGCGAGATTTTGGAAGCCACCTGGCTCTCCATCCGCATCGCGCTCATTTCCTCTGCCGCCGCCGTGGTGCTCGGTACCATGGCCGCCTATGCCCTGGCGCGCATCAAACGCTTCCGCGGCAGCACCTTGTTCACCGGCATGGTGTCCGCCCCCATGGTGATGCCCGACATCATCACCGGCATTTCGCTGGTGATGCTGATTCTGCAGGTGCAGGCCTTGCTGCGCGGCTCCAGCCTGAGCTGGCTGCAATTCGAGCGCGGCTGGTTCACCATCTGGCTCGGCCACACCACCCTGTGCATGGCCTACGTTACCGTGGTCATCCGCACCCGCCTAGGCGAGCTCGACCAATCCCTGGAAGAAGCCGCGCAGGATTTGGGCGCCAAGCCGTGGAAGGTCTTCTGGGTGATCACCCTGCCGCTGATCGCCCCCGCCATCGCCTCCGGCTTCCTGCTCGCCATGACCCTTTCCATGGACGACCTGGTAATCACCTCCTTCCTCAGCGGCCCCAACTACACCACCCTGCCGCAGCTGATTTTCGCCAAAGTAAAACGCGGCGTGAACCCGCAGATGAACGTGCTGGCCACCTTCCTAATCGCCATCATCGGCACCCTCGTCATCACCGGTAACTACTTCATGATGCGCCGCGTCAACAAACGCGACCGCGAAGCCGCCTTGGCCTACAAACAAGCCCAGGAAGCCGCTGCCGCTGCCGCTACCCCGCCGCCCTCCGCACTGATGGAAGCGGAGGAGGCTGCGCAGGAGGCAGATGGCCATGCGGAAGAGCCTGCAGCAACCGATGAGGTTTCGGAGGATTAGCATTGCCAACATGGTGAGGCAATACCCTCAGTTTGAAGTAAAGGCTACCTGAAAGCGCAACGCAGAAACTTTGCTGCATTGCGCTTTCAGGTAGCCTTTTTATAGTGAATTAACAAAAATCAGGACAAGGCGACGAGCCGCAGACAGTACAGATATTACGGCAAGGCAAGGCGAGGCAACGCTGTACTGGTTTTTGTTAATTCACTATATATTTGCGGTTACGCCAACTTGGGCAGGGTTATTCCTGCACTTCAATCGCGCTACCGTTATCCAGCTCGATGATTTCGCCGGCGAGGATTTTGGCGGTTTTGCGGGTTTCGGTTGCGCCGTTGCGGCGTACGCGGCTTTCGGCGATCCAGGTTTTGGCTTGGCCGCCGCTGTCGGCCAGGCCGGTGAGTTTGAGCAGGTCGCACAGGGCGATGTGTTTGTGGCCGTTGAGAGAGAAGGTTTGCATGGCTTTTGTTTCAAATGCTTGGTTTGGTGGGCGATAGAGGCTACCTGAAAAATATGTTTCAGGTAGCCTCTTTGTTTGGCTATTTATAGCTTGCCGAGAATGTCTTCGCTCAGGGCGAGGTCGGCATTTTTATTGATGCCGATTTGGCGGGCGAGGATGTTGCGGGCGATTTGCTGCGCTTCTTCAAGGGAGTGCATGCGGTAGGTGCCGCATTGGTATTCGTTCAGCTCGGGGATTTGGCTTTGGTTTTGCACGTTTAAAATATCCTGCATGGCGGCTTGCCAGGCGGCGGCTACGGCTTCTTCGTTGGGGGTGCCGATCACGCTCATGTAGAAGCCGGTGCGGCAGCCCATGGGGGAAATGTCGATGATTTCTACGTTGGCGCTGTTGAGGTGATCACGCATGAAGCCGGCAAACAGGTGTTCCAGCGTGTGGATGCCTTTTTCGGGCAGGATTTCTTGGTTGGGCACGCAGAAGCGCAGGTCGAACACGGTGATGTCGTCGCCTTTGGGGGTGCGCATATTTTTGGCCACGCGCACGGCGGGGGCGTGCATACGGGTGTGGTCTACGGTGAAGCTGTCGAGAAGGGGCATGGCGGTTCCTTTTGGGTGTTGGAATTGCGAAGGCGGTATCATACCATTTTCGCTTGTGGCTTGAAAAAATGTATGCTTTGTGTAGAATTTCGTCTCTTTCTTAACCACCAACAAGGGGACAATCATGCAAAACATAGGTAGCACTTTGGCCATTTTGGGCATCCTGGCGATTTTTCTAGACTTCTTCAACCGTGTGCCGAAAGTATTGGCTTGGATTTACAACTGGGGGGACGGTGTGGCCTGGGGCATTAAGATTGCACTTGTTGTGGTGGGCGGCGCGTTGTGGCTGATCGGCCGCAATCAGGAAGCGGCGCATCCTGCATTGACAGAGGAAGATGACGAATAATCCTCCCCCGCAACGATAAAATCCGCCGGCAAACACGATGGCTTGCCGGTGGATTTGTTTTGTTTGGATTGGGCGTTTGAACTATAGTAAATTAAAAACAAAATAGTACAATATTCAACTTTGAAGGTCTAACCATGGCATACTCTGCGGACTTAAGGAACAAAGCTTTAAACTATTACGAACAATGCAAAAACATCAGCCAAACCGCA
>NZ_LXSQ01000025.1 GCF_001648475.1 Eikenella halliae | reverse complement strand
GGGCAGAGGATGCGGAAATCGGGCTACCTGAAAAGCTTGCAGCCTGCATCCACGGCCATGCCCACCAACACCTGCCCGTGTGTTACGCCAACGAATACGGCATTCCGACGGTGAGCAACACCATCGGCTACTATCAGGAAGAGTTTAAGCCCGACAGCCCGGCGGGGCGGCAGCAAATCAAGGACGGGCTGCCGTTTTTGATGGTGTGAACCAAGAGACGGATGAGTGGGACTAGAAAAAGGATGATTGCCATCCACGCATTCGCATCTCAAGCACAACAATTTCCGAAGGAGCTATATACTAGACTAGCAACTATGTTACCCTCGAAATACTCAATAGGCACCGAAAGACAAGCGCGGGCGTGAGACAGCAGACAAAGTGGTCATTTTCGGTATCTTAAACCGGTAAGAACTGGTCTTTAATACAGTTGTGCTGGATGATGCTAAGCCTGAAGCATTACTGCCTGTCATCAAAAGAAAAATCATGCTGGGCAGCATTGTTTACACAGACAGCCCCTGAGCAATTACAACCAGTTGGACATGAGCGGTTTTGCCCATTACTGCATCAACCATTTCAAAGAATTTACAGACCGCCTGAACCACATCAACAACATTGAGAATTTTTGGAATCAGGCAAAAATACCATGTTGCGTAAGTTTAACGGTATTCCGAAAGAGCATTTTGAGCTGTAATTAAAGAAATGAGAATGGTATTTTAATAATAGTGGAATAGAGTTAAAGTTTTCATTTTTGAAACAATTGGTAAAGCATAATATGCCCTAGCCGCCTGGGACAGATCTAACTCCATATCCTTATAACTTCTTAGCAAAAGGCACCATAGCAATGGCAATCAATCCCACCAAACTCTTTGACGGTCTTGCCAAGCTCGTACAATCGGAAGACAAAGCAAACTTCATCTACGGCTTTCTCCGCCTGTTCGATACCCCGAAAGCCACCATCACCAAACTGCAAAACCAAACTCCCGGCACCAACGTTGCCGATATGCCTTTACTCGGCGAAATTGCCCTCAGCCGGAAACTTTATTTCAAACCTGCCGACCCCTGGGCAGACATTTACGACATCCTGCAAACCCTGAAACAATCACCTTCCGCCGATAAAAACAAAATCCGCTTCTTTATCGTTACCGATTTTCAAAACATCGCCGTCTATGACACTAAGGCCGATGACTATCTCGAATGTGCCTACACCGACTTGGCGTAGAACTACGGCTTTTTCCTTCCCCTTGCAGGCTTGGAAAAAAGCAGTGGATTTGAAGAAAATCCCGCCGACACTAAAGCTGCCGAAAAAATGGGGCGCCTTTTCGACCATATCCGCCGCCAAAAAGCGGAACGTATGGTAAGGGGCTGAATATGTTGCTAAAAGGTATGCGCGTTGATTCTAGAATCAACAGCTTGGATGATATTTTCAATCACGATGATTTAGGCCTGCTTGCCGATGTCAAACCAGTTACCGCTAAAACCGATGAAAATGCAATGGTTTTACAAACATTCAAAGAAGTCGAATCGTTTTTCAGACGACATGGACGTTTACCGAACAATGATAGCAATTTGGATGAAGAAATTTTAGATAGAAAATGGCAAGCCTTGCTGAACAACAAACAGCATTGTGAAATCCTCCAACAACACGATACGTTCAATTTGCTGGGGTTGTCTGAAAAAATGGAACACTGTAAAGCAGAAAATTTTGATATTAACCAGATAATAATCCCTCATTCTGCTTTTTTACCAGCAACCTTGCTAATATAGCTTTTGAAGGTTTCAGAGGGATCGTGTGGGGTTTAGGGCTAATCTACGTCAGCCTCTTTATCTATGCTGCCTGTTAACAGCAATAAGAGGTTTATTTAGTGCATCTTGTGTCATCCCATGCATATATGCATTATATTGCCATACAATAAATTGCTGTTTATATCGCTCATTAATTTCTTCCAAGCGTTGTACCTGAGCCTTCAAATTATTAACTTGTTTTAGCAAATAATCCATCGTTACATTTGGTACTGGTTCTTTTTTGCATCTTCTTTTATTTTTTGCTTCTGTTGGCTAAAGGCTTTTTGTATATCAGGATAATTAGCCAGTGACTGCCTCTCAATACTCTTAATATTCAATAACTCTGAAACTTTAGAGCAAAGTAAATTCCATGTTAACTTCCCCTCCCAGGTTTTAATCAACATAATGATATCTTCCAAATTTTCTTCTGTAATAAGAATTTTAGGCATACTACATCTCCATTAACCTATATAAATCATCATCAAGTTTAGCCGTTTCTGGTTTTTTAACATCTATATCCATTCCTTTTTCCAATAAGGCTAACTTGACTGGTGAAGGATCATATTCGTCAGGTATTCGTAATAGTGTACCACTTGGAATTTCACTATTTTCCAAGAATGCAATTTTGGTTCTTATATGTGCCAATCTCCACCCTAGGTTACTTATCCAACGATCTGCACCAAAAGCTCCTAATTTATGGTGTTCTTTTGCTTTATTAATTTGCTCTGTAAGCTGAATTTCTCTATGTTTTAATATTTCTAAAGATGATTCTAATCCTTTAATACAAATAAGTTCTTTACATGTTTCACAATCCCCATGGCGAGAACATGGCGACATTGCATAATCATGCTCACAAATGCCTATTTCTGTTATTGTTGTGATTCCCACTCCATCTTTCCCTACGTCCTCATATGTAACTGGAAGATTTAAATGTATTTTATCTAATATTGAGATATCCTCAGGAATTAACAAATCCCGGACTGCCTCACTTTTTTCTTCTTCTGTCCTGTGATCATAAGCTTTATTATCTGCAATTCTAGCCCTCCCTGCCCAGTTCGCTAAAGTTAATTCATCCATTCCACCTCTCTCAGCTTTTGTACTTAACCAATGCCTTGCATTGTGTGATAGTAATCTAACAAACTCCCCTTTCGAAGTTGTTATACAATGCTTTTCCCATAATGATGTTTTAGGACGTGTATCAGAATAGCAGAATCTATCATTAATAAGATTTACTGTTGGTAATAAAAAAGAGAACTTTTTAGGGAGAAAAGCATTATGAAATTCATTTTCTCTGAATAATAATAAGGCTTCAGAAGCTTTAACGTTTTTATTTTTATCAATATATGGCCAGTAATTGAATTTTGAGGTATATTTTTCGTATAAGTATTTTCCTAAAACATTAGGAGTTATAACGCCACTATTTTCTTTCATTAACTTTTTAAACCACTTAGTTTTAATCCCATGCTTTCCATTAATTTCTAAAACCTTACCTATTTCTATTTCAGTTAAAGGTTTTTGAGATAAATAATGGGATACTTGCATACCTTGATCTGGTGATATCATTACCGTGTTAGGATTTTCTTCCGCAAACTTTGCTGCTTTTCTTGCTAAAGCTCCTATATCTGTTAAACGTTTGACTGCTTCAATAATCACATCTTGCATACTACTAGGAACCCATTTCAAACCCTCTTTTCCGTTTTTTGCAGGTATCCATCGAATACCTAATTGCTTATTTCCTAAGCTATCTTCTTCCCATTCTAAGCAATTAACAGATAAAGACATCAACTCAGAACAACGAGATGGAGCAACCATAAGTAGAGCCATAACTGCTGTATAATACTCAGTTTCTTTATCTAAATTTGGTGCATCATGAAAGAGTTTAGCAACCAACATCATTTCTTCATCTGTTGGCATCTTACTTGAACGGTATTCTTTTCCTCTTTCATCAAGCAATATCGTTAAATCTCTAGGACGTTTATATGGGTTATTCCATAAAGATAAATTTGGAGTAATACCATTTTCACGACAAAAATCAAACAACTTCTCAAGTTGATATCCTAATTTATTGACTGATTTAGTATCTTTTTTATATTTTCTCAATACAATGGTTTCAACTTCATTAATGACTAAATTATCGAGTTGTAATATATCGCAATTACCTTTTACATTGTATAAAGCCATTTCAACCATACGTAATGATTCCATATGCCGTGATAATTGACGAATTGGCTGCTGAGAATAAACATAACGAATGTATGCTTTAGCAAAATCAATAAATGGTTCAGATAACGGCTCATATTGATAGGATGTAGATTTAACCCTATCTGTGGAAAAACGAACTTGAATGTTGTGAAGATTAAAGGTATCTCTCCATTGATTATTGTCCCAACAATTACTTCCGAAAGCTGTAAGTTTGTTTTTACAGAAAGTGATAAAATTTTCTAAACTGGATTTTGGATTCTCATGTACTTGGAAAAAAATTGTATTATTCATAATTAATGAGCATCCATATTTTTTTTCATTTCATTACATGCTTGAACAACATATTCAACAGCCAATATAATACGATCCTTAGAAGATGCATAATCTATACTTTTAGTTCTTCTTAAACGTTCTTCTTTCTCTTTATATAGTTTATTTAATATTTGTTGATGTGGACCATCAACCAAAGGTCTAAATTTAGGGCATAAATAACATGTCTCATAGCCAGTTATACAAAAATCATTCGTCCCACATGCTCCTATAGTATCTACTCCGTTATTAGTTATTAAAGATGTTGGATCAAATCCTCTTTCACTTTCATTTAAATTAGAAATAATTCTACCAACAAATGCTTGGGCCAGTTTTCCCATTTCAGCACCCATAACACGATCAATATATTGAACTGTATCCGCTGTATTTTCAGTATATACTTTCACATTTTGTGTATCTGAGTGATCTAGTAGTTCTGCTATAATCGCTGCACCAACTCCTTTTCTCCCTAGGTTAGTTCCCCTTGTATGACGAAAACGTCTTGCATTAATATGAATAATTTCACCTGTCCGCTCTGAAACAGCTTTTTGATGTATACAGAATTTTCGTAATACATTCTGTTCTAATGAAGAAGCAGAGTAATGAAAAATATCTTTTTCTAATAATGAAAGATCAAAATGCCTATTTCTTATATTATTCTTAAGAGTCTTCCAATCGATAAAAATTGGTAATTTCATTTTTTAATCTGATATAACTGATTCATCAATCAAACTAAGTAATTTTTTGTACTGATATTCTACAAAATTTAATAGAACTAAATACAAATCCTCTGTGATGGCAAGTTTTTTAAATGTTTTTCTAAATAACCCACCTCTCTTTTTAGCACTAGGGATGTTTAGGAAATAATTCCATGTTCCTTGAGAAACTTCCTTTTTCAGGTCTTCAAATTTTAAATGGCGAATTTGAATAGGTCTTCTCGCGGTAGCTTGAAGTAATTGAATATATGCATATGTTTCAAATGAAATAAGATCTTCTTTCCAAAGTCTAGCCAGCTCTGTCATTAAAGCCAAAATTTCATTTTCTGTAAATGCCCCTGTATAAGGGCATCTCATTAATACCGATTTACCTTTATCATTTCCAATCAAGGTAAAGCTTTCAAGTAAAGATACAACAGCTTTATCAACTCCATAATAACCGTACTCGTTCCATGAGAGCAAAAAACCTTTTAATGCACCTAAATGCCATTCACGTTCTTTTCCTAAGTTAGTTTTCCAATTTAATAGTGTGTGAGTGTCAATAGTTTTTAGCTGCGTATTAACTACCAACTCATGAAATCTATTGTACATATTAATAGTATGATAGCTAGAATATTTCTCAGCATAGACTGCTAGTGCCTTTCTAAACCCATTTAAAGTTTTCTTATCTATACTCAATATAGCATTAGAGAAATTAATTTTTATATCTTTACTTATATGCCAAGAGTTTTTATTTTCATCAAACTCATATCCATCTCTTGAACATCTAATACTTTTATTTTGATCCATAATTATCAATCTTCTTCTGAAACTCAGTTTGAAGTTCTAATAATATTTTATTAGCTTTTTCTTGGATATACCGTTGATTATAAATATCCCCAGATTTTTCTGATGTATGTCCCATAATATGTTGCCTTATTTTTGCTTCTTTCTCAGATGAAATAAAATCTTTATGGGAGAAATTATTATTTGTAGTTTGATTATTTCTATCTACTTTTTTTGAAAAATCCAAGTTCCATTCGTGGCGGAAAATATGTGGATGAATGATAGAAAATTTTGTATCAACCTTTTTCATTGTTGGAACAATGATATTATCAAATGAACTCGTACTGATAGGGCTTCCTTGGGTTTTCCCTTTCCGATGTGTTACAAACAAATACGGATGACTATTTGCGTGTGGAATTTTAGAACGATAATTCATGATATAGTCATCAATATAATGAGCTGTTTTCTGCGAAATAGGAAGACGTCTTTCTTTAGTCTTACTAACTGCCTGTATTTTCCTTGTATCAAACTTATCATCATGAGTCCGTCTAATTAAAATAGATGGCCTAACTGTCCCTATCTCAATAAATGGGATTTGTATTGATAAAAGCTCCCCTCTCCTTATTCCTAATTCCCTTAACAAGATAAACATCAGATGATTTCTTTTTTTTATACCTATATCTTTAAATGGATTATTAGGATTAGAAAAATTAGCAATGAGCATAAATTCATCTAATAATCCATCAGGTAATTCTCTCTCTGTTCTTATAGATAAATTTTTATGATACTTTGGTTCTGCAGCTTTAATTGACAAAAGCAATTTAGCTAAATTCTTCTGGTATTTATCGGAAATGCTAATTACTTTAGACAAAAATAAAATATACTTTGAAAGCACTGCTAACCGATTATATTGATGGCTTAAAGAAACAGATGAGGATATATCAATAAATTGAGTTTGGCCTTTTGTTAAAACTTTTCTTTTCGTACAATCGGCTTTTTTTTGGGGGCTGACGTAGATTAGTAGTTATGCTAGGCTACGAAAATGCAGATAACCAATTGTAAATTAAGCAAGAGAGTTCAAAATAAACTGCTTGAATTTTTCGTACTCCAAGTTACCGCCCGTTCCGCTGCCGATATTTTGGGCATTCAGCCCAACTCCGCTATTCTGTTTTACCGTAAAATCCGCATGGTCATCAGCCATCATTTGGCCTTGGCTGCCGATGAGGTTTTCGAGGGCCCCGTCGA
>NZ_LXSQ01000024.1 GCF_001648475.1 Eikenella halliae | reverse complement strand
GTGACGCTTTCCTTCTCTTGTGTGTAGGCCAGCCAAATGGCTTGGCGGTGGTGTGGGGTGAGGCGGGTGTTTTTGTGCATGTTCATGTTTCAGTATTCTCCTGGAAATACTGTAAACAACGCTACTGGTTTCTACAGATAAGGCTACCTGAAAATGGGAAAAACGATTTTCAGGTAGCCTTTGGTTTAATGGCCGCCGTTGCCTCCGCTACCGGCTTTTCCGCCGGAAGGCGGGAGGCTTACGTTGAGGCGCTTCAGGGTTTCCTGCAAGACGGGTTTGTCGCCGCCTTTGCGTTGGGCGGCCTGCCAGACGGCCATGGCTTCGTTTTTGCGGCCGAGTGTCCACAATACTTCGCCGAGGTGGGCGGCTACATCATCGGCTTCGGACAGTTTGGCGTGGGCACGCTGCAAATACGGCAGGGCGGCTTGGGGTTGGCCTTGTTTGAACAACACCCAGCCCATGCTGTCTTGGATTTCGGGCGAATTTGGACGGCGTTGCAGGGCTTGTTCAATATAGCGGCGTGCCTGGGACAGGTCGGGATTGGGCAGGGAGAGCATGGTGTAGCCGAGGGAATTGAGGATGTCGGGGTTTTTGGGCACGAGTTCTTGCGCCTGTTTGAGGTCAGCTACGGCTTTCTCGGGCTGTTGCAGGCGGTCGGCATACAGGATGGCGCGCTGCTCGAGGATGAGTGCGAGCATGGCGGGCGGTGCGGAGTTGTCGCTGTAGCGGCGGTGGAGGCTGCGCAGACTATTTAGGGCTTCGGCAGGCGGCTGTTCGCGGGCGATGCGCAAGTGGGCAACGAGGAGGTCTTCAGCGTCGAAGATGGCGTTGCTGCGGCCGGCCGATATGATGGATTCGGCACGCAGCAGGGCATCTTCGGCGGCTGCCCAGTCTTTCCCGGCCTCGGCGATGCGGGCTTCCAAAATATGTTTGTCGAACTGGGCCTCAGGATCGTTGGCACGGTCGAGCCAGTTGCGGGCATCGGCTATTTTCTCGCTCTCAATCAAGCGCATGGCGGCGAGCAGGGCGGCGCGGCTTTTCTGCTGCTGAGTACCGTACAAGTAGGCTTTGTCGAAGTAGTTTATGGTGGTGGCCACGGGCTCTTTGCGACGCACGGAGAGGATGCCGGCTTGGATATAGAGGTCGGCATCGGGGGTTTTGGCCAGCATATTTTGCAGCAGGCGGTAGGCTTCTTCGTCGCGTTTGGCGGCGATGAGGTATTCTACTTGCAGGTTTTGCCACATGGGGGAGAGGTGGCGGCTGTCGGTATGGCGGAAGAAGTATTCGAGCACTTCGGGCTGGCGGCGGGTAATCAGGCGCAGGGTGGTGCCGGTGAGGGGGCGGATGTCGCTGTCGAGGCTGGAGAGGCGGCGCAGGGCAGCGTTGGCATCGGCGGTACGGCGGGCGTGGGCGGAGTAGATGGCATCGGCAATGGCGGCTTCGGCCAGGCCGGGGAAGCGGGCGGCGGCCTGGTGCACCAGGCGGGTGGTTTGCGAGTCGGCGGCTTCGGGGTGCTCGAGGGCAAGCTGGGCCATACGCAGGAAGACGTTGCGCATGCGCTGGCGGTCGGTTTGGGCGAGGATTTCGGGCAGGCCGACACGCACCGTGGCAATATCGCCTTTGGCCGCAGCCACAATCCAGCGCATACGTTTTTGCCCGGCAGAAGGCTGGGGCTCGGCTTCCTGCCAGCGCTCAAGCATTTGCTCGGCCAACCGCACATTGGCGGAAAGAGCAATTTCCACGGCGCGCTCGGCTACGGCAGGGTCTTTGGTGCGTTGAAACAGGCGGTTATAAGAAGCGAGGGCTGCACTGCCTTGGCCTTGCTGAAGGATGATTTCGGAAGAGAAGGCGATCATCAGGTCGTTGGCACGGTCGAGGACTTGGCGGCGGGTAAGCGGGGGCTGCGAAGCGGATTGGCGCGGTGCGGGCGCGGCTTGGGCGGCCAGCGGCAACAGGAGGACGGAGAGCGCGAGGGCGCGGATACGGAAATGCCGTGAAGACATGGTGGTTCCTTAGAATGGGTGTGCGGCGGCGAAAGGCTACCTGAAACGGTTAAAGGGCAAAGTTTATAGCGCAAGCTTGCTTGTTTGCCATATATTTTTCAGGCTACCTGAAAACTTTTACTTTGTCATTTTCAGGTAGCCTGTTGGCGTATGCTGATGCGGCCTCAGATGCGCATCGGCATCACGATGTATTTGAAATCGGCGTTGTCGGGGATGGTAAACAGGGTGGAGCGGTTGGCATCGCCGAAAGCCAGTTGGATGTCTTCGGCGTGTACGTTGCGCAATACGTCCATCAGATAATTGATGTTGAAGCCTACTTCCAGCTCGGCGCCCTGATAGGCGATTTCCAGCTCTTCACGCGCTTCTTCCTGCTCGCTGTTGCTGCACAACACGCTCAGCAGGCCGGGGCGCAGCTGCAGGCGCACGCCGCGGAATTTTTCGTTGGCCAAAATGGCAGCACGTTCCAGTGCGCCCAAGAGCGGCTGGCGGCCGAGCAGGAAGATTTTGTCGTTATCTTGCGGAATCACGCGGTTGAAATCGGGGAATTTGCCGTCCACCACTTTGCTGACTACCACGGTGTCGTTGCAGCGGAAGCGCACTTGGTTGTTCAAGAGTTCCACGGTAACGGGCTCTTCGGGGCGGTTGAGCAGCTTGAACAGTTCGAGCACGGTTTTGCGCGGCAGGATCACTTCGGCTTTGGGCAAGTCGGCATCAATCACGGCGGCGGAGTAGGCCAGGCGGTGGCCGTCGGTGGCCACCAGACGCAGATTGCTGCCTTCCACCTGCATCAGCAAGCCGTTGAGATAATAGCGGATGTCTTGCACGGCCATGGCGTATTGCACTTGCGAGAGCATGTTGCGGAAGGTTTCCTGCGGCAGGGTGAAGGCGGAAACCACTTCTTCACCGATGCTCATCAGCGGGAAATCTTCGGCCGGCAGGGTTTGCAGGGCAAAGCGGGATTTGCCGGCCTTGAGGGTGAGGCGGTTTTGCGCCCAATCCAGCGCCACAATCGCGCCTTCGGGCAGGGCGCGCAGGATGTCTTGCAGTTTTTTGGCATTGGTGGTAATGCGGAAGTCTTCGGCATCGGTGTGCGGGCCATGGGTGTGGATTTGGATTTCCAAGTCGGTGGCCAAAATATTGGTTTGCCCGCCGGTGCGTTCAATCAGCACGTTGGAGAGAATCGGCAGGGTGTGCTTGCGCTCCACAATGCCGGTAACGGCTTGCAGCGGTTTGAGCAGGGTGTCGCGCTCGGCTTCTAAAATCAACATACGGATTCCTTAGGTTTAATTCTTGATTATAATCAATAGCTTTTCGTAATCTTGGGCAATTTCGGCATCTTCCTGCCGCAATTCGTCGGCCTTTTTCACGGAGTTGAGCACCGTGCTGTGGTCGCGCCCGCCGAAGGCTTTGCCAATGTCTTCGTAGCTGTGGGTGGTTAACTCGCGGGCAAGTTTGATGGCCAGATGGCGCGGGCGGACGATGCTTTGCGCGCGCTTTTTGCCGATAAGGTCGGCTGTGCGGATGCCGTAATATTTGGCCACCGCATCCATAATCAACGGCAGGTTAATCGGTTTGAAGTTGCCGGCCACGATATCTTGCAGGGCTTCGGTGGCCAGTTCCACATCAATCGGCTTATGCTCGAATCGGCTGCGCGCTTCCACCCGCTTAAATGCGCCTTCCAGTTCGCGCACGTTGGAACGGATGTGGGTGGCGATGAAAAAGGCGGCTTCTTCTTTTAACTCCACACCCACGGAATCGGCTTTTTTCTGCAAAATCTCCACCCGCATTTCCAATTCCGGCGGCTCCAACTCCAGCGTCAAACCCCATGAAAAACGGGATTTCAGGCGGTCGTCCATGTCGTCGATTTTGGTGGGCAGCACGTCGCAGGTAAGGATAATCTGTTTTTTATGGTGGTGGCAATGGTTATACAGGTGGAAAAACTCTTCCATGCTGCGGTCTTTACCTTTGATGAACTGGATGTCGTCGATAATGAGGAAATCGTAGGGCTTGTATTGCTGGCGGAAGGCATCGTGGGCGTGGTTGCGGAAGGCCTGAATCATGCCGCGTACGAAATCCTCGGCATGCATATAGTAAACCTTGGCTTCGGGCTTGAGGCGCAGCAGCTCGTTGCCCACGGCCTGCGCCAAATGGGTTTTGCCCAGGCCGGTGCTGCCGTATAAAAAGAAGGGGTTGTAGTTTTTGCCCGGGTTTTCGGCAATCGAACGGGCAGCGGCCACGGCCAGGCGGTTGCCTTTGCCTTCCACCAAAGTATCGAAGGTGTATTCCGGCGACAAATTGGTTTGCGCATAGCGCTGTTGCTGGCGCTCTTCGCGTTTGGCAGCAAATTTGGCTTGGGCAGGCTTGGTTGCTGGTTTGGCCGGGGTGGGTTGCCCGCTTGGCTCGGATTGCGGATTGATGCCCAAACTTTCCAAGCGAGATTGCACGATTTCTAAGGCGCTGCGTTTGTCGGCATGCTGCGGGGCGACCGGTTTGCTGGTTTGTTCAACTGGCGCAGCAGCTTGGACAGCGCGTGCCGGCGCTGGCTTGTCGACTGGGGCATAGTGTTTGCCTTTGCCTTGTTCGAACAGCAGTGTCGGTGTGTTTTCAGGTAGCCTTTCTGCCAGCAATTTGCCAATTTCGGCAGCATAGCGGGTGCGCAACATATTCAACACAAAGCGGCTGGGTGCATACACCACCCATTCCCCGCCCGCACTTTCGCCCACACTCAAAGGCTCAATCCAGCTTTGATACTGTTTGGCAGGCAGAGTGTGGCGCAAATGATGCAGGCAGTGTGGCCAGAATTGGTCGAGCGTCATGGTGGCGGTTCTGAAAAGAATATATGAGGAAGCGGCAAGGGTGTGTGATACACCGCCATATTCGGGCAGGCGTGAACGGTGGATTATACCCAAAATCCAGGGGTTGAACCAAGGCGGGAGGAAAAGCGGCATGCAGCACGAATAGTTTGACAATTTCAGCAAAATCAGGTGTAATACGCCGCTTTCTGATTTTAGATTATTTCCACGGGAAACATCATGAAACGCACTTATCAACCCTCCGTTATCCGCCGCAAACGCACCCATGGTTTCTTGGTTCGCTCCAAAACCCGCGGCGGCCGTGCCGTGTTGGCTGCTCGCCGCGCCAAAGGCCGTAAACGTTTGGCCGTGTAACAGTGGAATACTGTTTCGGCAAACCATACCGCTTACTGAAAACGGATGATTTCTCATCCGTTTTTGCTTTACGCCGGCTGAAATCGCGGCCGGATATCCAACTGTGGCACAAGCCAAACGGGTTGGAGCACCCCCGGCTGGGCTTAGTGGTGGCCAAGAAAACCGCCCGCCGTGCCAACCGCCGCAACTACATGAAACGCACGCTGCGCGAATGGTTTCGCCTCAACCGGCACCGTTTGGACAGCAGTGATTTGGTGGTTCGCGTACGCCGTCCGTTCGGCAAGGCCGAGCGGCAGCAGGTGTTGGCGCAGTTGGAGCAGATTGTGCCGAAAAAACCATGCTAGCCAAAATTTTGCTGGGGCTGATCCGGTTTTACCAATACGCACTCAGCCCGATGCTGTCGCCACGCTGCCGTTATCAGCCCACCTGTTCGCAATACGCTATCGAGGCGGTGCGCAAATACGGGGCGCTTAAAGGCGGCTGGCTGGCAGCCAAGCGCATCGGCCGTTGCCATCCGTGGGGAGGCAGCGGTTACGACCCTGTGCCTTAAGCCTGCCTACGGCATTCGTGCCGTATGGCGGCAGAATTTTCAGGTAGCCTGCATTGGAATGCAGACTGCTGTTTTCTCCTGTTTTCAAGCGGAACCCGATTATGGAATCCAACAACGAAATGAAGCGGATGGCGATTTTTATCGTTATCTTCCTCCTGACCATGATGGTTTGGAATTATTTCAACCCCCAGCCGCAACAGCCCGAACAGGCAGCCGCGCAGACGGAACAGCAAGCCGCCGCCCCTGTGGCCGGGAACGATTTGCCGCCCACCAAGCCGATTACCGTAAGTACCGATACGCTTAAAGCCGTAATCGATGAAAACAGCGGCGATTTGCGCGGGCTGGATTTGCTCAAACACAACTCCGCCGGTGATGCCAGCAAAACCTTTACCCTGCTCTCCGACAACAACGAGCACAAATACTTGGTGCAATCGCTGCTGATCGACCAAAAAGGTAACTACCTGTTACAAGACAGCAGCTTCAAAGCTCCACAAAACAACTACACCCTCAACGGAGATACGCTGGAAGTGCGTCTGAGCGCGCCGGAAACCAACGGCGTTCAAGTGGACAAAGTGTATACCTTCCGCAAAGGCAGCTATCTCATCGATGTACGCTTCGATATCACCAACCACACTGACGCCCCGCTGAAACTGGACGGCGTGTACCGCGTGCTGCGCGACAACAGTACGCCCGAGGGCAGCGGTTATTTCAACCAAACCTATGTCGGCCCGGTAGCCTACACGCCCGATGGCAAATTCCAAAAAGTGCCGTTTAAAGATTTGGACGACGATTTCGAGAGCAAACGTGACCGCGCCGACTACCAGCGTACCGCCACCAGCGGTTGGGTTGGCTTCACCCAACACTACTTCACCACCGTGTGGGTGTTACAGCCCAAAGACGGTAACAGTATCTGCCAAAACGGCAACTGCCTGCTCGACATCAAACGCCGCAGCGACAACCTTTACTCCGCCGGGGTGCGCGTACCGCTGCCCGCAATTGCTGCCGGCCAGAAGCTGAGCGTGCCTGCCGAATTGTATGCCGGCCCGCAGGAGTATGCCGTGATCAGCAAAGTGGCTGACCGCTTGGAACTGGTGAAAGACTATGGCCGTACCCATGTGGTGGCCGCGCCGCTGTTCGGCTTGCTCAACTGGCTGCACAGCCTCATCGGCAACTGGGGCTGGTCCATCGTTTTGCTGACCATCATCGTCAAAACCCTGCTGCTGCCTCTCACTAATGCCTCTTACCGCTCCATGGCCAAGATGCGCGCCGTTGCGCCCAAGCTGGAAATGCTGAAAAAACAGCACGGCGACGATCGTATGGCGCTGCAGCAGGCCATGATGAAGATGTATAAAGACGAGAAAATCAACCCGTTGGGCGGCTGCCTGCCCATGCTGTTGCAGTTCCCCGTGTTTATCGGCCTGTATTGGGTACTGCTCGCCTCGGTTGAACTGCGCCAGGCTTCGTGGGGCTGGATCGCCGACCTGGCCCGCCCCGACCCGCTCTACATCCTGCCGATTTTGATGGCGCTGACTATGTATATCCAAACCAAATTCAGCCCGCCGCCGAGCGACCCGATGCAGGCCAAAATGATGAAAATCATGCCGCTGGCCTTCTCCGTGATGTTCTTCTTTTTCCCTGCCGGCTTGGTGCTCTACTATGTGGTGAACAACCTCTTGAGCATGGCGCAGCAATGGCTGATTAATCGGAAAATCAACGGTGCCATCAAATCCTAAAATATAGCAAAATTAGCAACAGCCCGAATCCTCAAGGTTCGGGCTGTTTTGTGCTTGGCGAGAGGCAATAAACGCTTATTTTTCATACCGCATTAACCTTCCTTGTATGAAAAAACAAATACTTCAATCATATAGTCGTTCCGATAGGAATAATGCGGAGCTTATGCTCCCAGCCATATCGTTCTCCTCCTGACTTCATACCTGCTTGAAATAAGCAGATTGGTATGAATGATAAAAGGTGAATCCGCTTTTCAGGTAGCCTGCCCTAATGTAAAATGGCCTTAATAGTTAAAAGGATAAATTTGATTTCCTAACACGCCATAAGGGGCACACCATGACCGACCACCAACTCAAACCATTTGAAGAAATCGATTTGGCCGAACACAAAGACCGCCTGCAAGTATTTGAAGAAAAAGTACTGCAATACAGCGGCAACCGCAGCGGCGAAGATTCATCCGTTGCACCGCTGCCCGAAAGTTATCCCTACCGCACCCGTATCAGCCGGAATGTGTATGAGAAAGAAAAGAAAAAGCTACAAATCGAGCTGCTCAAAGTACAAAGCTGGGTGAAAGATAGTGGCAGCCGCATTGCCGCCATATTTGAAGGCCGTGATGCCGCCGGCAAGGGCGGCACCATCAAACGCTATATGGAGCACCTCAATCCGCGCGGCGCCCGCGTGGTGGCCTTAGAGAAACCCAGCGACCGCGAGCGCGGCCAATGGTATTTCCAACGTTACATCAATCATTTGCCTACCGCCGGCGAAATGGTGTTTTTCGACCGTTCCTGGTACAATCGTGCCGGTGTAGAACGCGTGATGGGCTTTTGCGAGCCGCACGAATACCTGCAATTCATGCGCCAGGCGCCCGAATTGGAACGCATGTTGGTGAACAGCGGTATGCACTTGTTTAAATTCTGGTTTTCCGTTTCGCGCGAAGAACAGTTGCGCCGCTTCATCTCCCGCCGCGACGATCCTTTGAAACACTGGAAGCTTTCGCCTGTAGATATTGAATCGCTCGACCGCTGGGACGACTACACCGAAGCCAAAAACACCATGTTCTTCCACACCCACACCGGCGACGCGCCTTGGACCATCATCAAATCGGACGACAAAAAACGCGCCCGCCTCAACTGCATTCGCTTCTTCCTGCACGCCCTCGACTACCCCGGCCGCGATCTCAAAGCCATCGGCCCGGTTGATCCGCTGATTGTGCAAGTGCCCAACGCACAATTTAAAGACAACATCAATATGAACGCGGACTAAGGCAAATATGGCAAAAGGCTACCTGAAAGTTTTCAGGTAGCCTTTCTTTATGTTTGCGCGGCAACTAACCGGACTTACTCCTTCTCAAGTACCTGCCCGACCTCCGGCTCTTTCACATTAAGAAAGCCGCCGCTCTGGTGCGCCCACAGGCTGGCGTAGAGGCCGCCTTTGGCCAAGAGTTCGGCGTGGTTGCCCTCTTCCACGATGCGGCCTTTGTCGAGCACGATGAGGCGGTCCATGGCGGCGATGGTGGAGAGGCGGTGGGCGATGGCGATAACAGTTTTGCCTTCCATCATGGTATCGAGGCTTTCCTGGATGGCGGCCTCCACTTCGGAATCGAGCGCGCTGGTGGCTTCGTCCAAAAGCAGGATCGGTGCGTCTTTGAGCATCACGCGGGCGATAGCGATGCGTTGGCGCTGGCCGCCGGAAAGCTTCACGCCGCGCTCGCCCACGTGGGCATCGTAGCCTTTGCGGCCTTTTGCGTCGGAAAGCTGGGGGATGAATTCGGCGGCTTCGGCACGCCGGGCGGCTTGCAGCATGTCTTCCTCGGTGGCGTCGGGGCGGCCGTAGACGATATTGTCGCGCACCGAGCGGTGCAGCAGGCTGGTGTCTTGCGTAACCAGGCCGATTTGGGCGCGCAGGCTTTCTTGGGTAACGTTTTCAATGTTTTGCCCGTCGATGCAGATTCGGCCGCTTTGCGGCTCGTAGAAGCGCAACAGCAGGTTCACAATGGTGGACTTGCCCGCGCCGCTGCGGCCGATGAGGCCGACTTTTTCGCCGGGCTTGATGTGCAGGCTGAAGCCGTTGAGCAGGGGCTTGCCGGGCTCGTAGGAGAAATCGATGTGTTGGAAGCAGATTTCGCCTTTGTTCACCAACAGCGGCTTGGCATCGGGCTTGTCGAGGATGGTTTGCGGCTTGGAAAGCGTGCCCATGCCGTCGGCCACGGTGCCGATATTTTCAAACAGGCGGGCGGATTCCCACATGATGTATTGCGAAAGCCCGTTCACGCGCAGCGCCATGGCGGTGGCGGTGGCCACCGCGCCCACGCCTACTTGGCCGTTGTGCCACAGCCAGATGCCGAGCACGGCGGTGGAAAGGGTGAGCGCGGTGTTTACTGCGGCGCTGGCGCTGTAGAGCAGCGTGGCCAACCGCATTTGGGCGTGCACGGTTACCATAAATTCTTCCATCGAGCGGCGCGCATAATCGGCTTCGCGCGCGCCGTGGGAGAAGAGTTTCACGGTAGCGATGTTGGCGTAGGCATCGGTAACGCGGCCGGTCATCAGCGAGCGGGCATCGGCCTGGCGGGCGGCGGTTTGGCCGAGCCTGGGAATTAGAAAGCGCATCACCAGGCTGAAGCCGATGAGCCAGCCCACGAAAGGCAGCAGCAGCCAGCTATCCAGCGCCACCAGAATTACGCCGGAAGTGATGAAATACACCAGCACATACATCACCATATCGGCGATGGTCATCACCGTATCACGCACGGCCAGCGCAGTTTGCATCACTTTGGCCGACACGCGGCCGGCAAATTCGTCTTGATAAAAGCTGAGCGATTGGCCGAGCATCAGGCGGTGGAAATTCCAACGCAGGCGCATGGGAAACACACCCTGTAATACCTGCAGGCGGATGGCGGAGGTGAAAAACGTCCAAACCACCAGCACCACCATCAGCACGCCCATGCCGATGAGCGCCAAGCCTTTTTCGGCAAACAGCGTTTCCGGCGTATAGCGGCCGAGCCAATCAACGATTTTGCCGATGAATTGAAACAGCAGGGCTTCGCCGATGCCGATGCCGCCGGAGAGCAGCGCCAGCAGTACAAGCCAGCCGCGCACGCCTTCGAGATTGCTCCAAATAAAGCCAAACAGGCCGTTGCGCGGGGTTTTCGGCTCGCCGGCGGGATAGGGGTCGATGCGGTTTTCAAACCAGGAGAATAAGCGGTTGAACATGGTGTGGTGATTTATATTTAAAATGGAATTCAGGTTTTAGCTTTGGCCGAAAGGCCGATGTTTTAACTTCGTTGAAGCCCACGCTTTCAGGTAGCCTGTATGGGAGGCTACCTGAAAAATATGTCTGCCTGTGCAGGATTCAAGAGCGGCCAAAAAGACGGCTATCATAACAGAAACAGAGGGCTGGGCACAGAACGGGGGCGATTGTAACCCACTATCCAACAGTCTCCGTAAGTTTGGGCGAGGCGGAAATCTCAGGCTGCCTATTGCATCCGTTCGTCTGGCCATACGTCTTACATGAAATAATTACCTTACCCATTACGCACCAAAGGCTACCTGAAAATTTTCAGGTAGCCTTCCTTCATACAAATAACCATTACTCAACCGGGCTTTTTCGCCAACATCGTCACAAATTTCAATTGAATCGGCCGCCCTTGCGCATCGGTAGCGTGCATCGAGCCCACGGCTTCTTCGTATTTCAGCAATTCCCAGTCGGCATAATACTGCCGCAGCTCGTCTTCTTTAAATGTGAACGAAAACGGCATATGGCAAGGATAGTCAGCCGTATCCATTGCCGACACGATCAAGTTATAGCCACCAGGCCGGGTATGCGCCTGCATATTGGCAATAATCTCCGGCACGCGGTCTGCCTGGAGGAACATAAACACCACTGTGGCAAAGATAAAATCGTAATCTTCATTCAAAGCAGCGGCGTTAATATCGTAAGCATCCGCCCGCAGCGGCAACTGTTCGCGCGCAGCCATATCCAGCACCGAAGCCACTGCCGCCGGGCTGTGGTCCACAGCGTGCACATCATACCCGGCCAAGCTCAAAAACAGCGCATTGCGCCCCTGCCCACAGCCTAAATCCAAGGTCTTGCACGGCGGCACAGCCTGCACCGCCTCGCGGATGGCGGAATGGGTGGCAGTCATGCCGTATTTTTTGTGGAAAAAATCGGCTTTTTCGCAATGAAATTCCAACTGCACGGCAAAATCATCATCCAATGGCTCTACCTTGTGCCAAGCCTGCGGATAAATCGTCCACACACCGGAATCCGGCTGCAAAATATGCTCCGCCAGCACCGTGCCGTCTTCCTGCAATTCATAAAACTTCAGCCGCCCGCGCAATACGCGCAGCTTGCCGTAGGTACCAACTTGTGTGTTGTGCTGCGACAAAACTGCTGCCGGAATAGTGGTTTTATCCCATACCGGCATGGTTTTGTAGCAGATAAGTTCGGATTGCATAACGTCTCCTGATGAATAATGGTCGATTTAGTTAATTAACTAAAGAATACCATATTTATTCTATAGTTTTGGCTTGCCACAACATAGCTTTAACCCGCAACCATACCTAGCCTCACATATATTAAGCGGCCGATAGCCAAGCGACCTCATCCACATGGCATCAGCCTTTCAAAATATAGTCATTTACAATCAAGGCGGCAGGTAGCGCAACCAGCCCTGCTCATCCATGCCCATAATACAATCGCCTCAATTGGCCACAGTACAGTTCGGCCATACATATTTTGCTTTCCAACCACTAATATTTGCCGTATTCGACAGCATACAGCTCCACACTCCGCTTGGAGCCCTGCCTAAATCAATAACCAAGCCATGAATCGAACGCGATGCCGAATCGCCCACCACTAAATGCAGATTGCTAAAATTATGATTGACACCATTATATTGCATCTCCGCCTGTCCGATTAAATCCGAGCTGCCAGCCCAACTATCCATACCGATATAACTACGCCTGTAGCCATTCGCATCTGTTGTACTATCTTCCGATTTTACTGTAGTAGGCAGGCTCCCGGTTGCCACAATAGCCTCCACTTGCCGCTGTGCCGCCTTCACTTCCATATGGATACGCGACAACTGTGATTTGATTACATAATCTTGATACAATGGTAAAGAAATGGCAGCCAAAATACCAACAATAGCCACAGAGATCATTAGCTCTATTAAGGTAAAACCCTGCTTCCTATCCCTATATTGAGGGAATATTCTCATCATTTTTAGCTTCTATAAAGTATTTGGAAATCGTTTATCGATAAAAAAAGCCTGCAAAGCAGGCTTTTTTTATCACTATCAAATTAAGATACAGTGCAACCGCCAGGAGCGAATTTATCTTTCCATGCACCAGCACCAGATTTATCAATAGTGCAAGTCCACACACCATCAGCAGTACGTGCATATTTGATCTTAGTACCAGCAATTGCAGCATTGGCATTAGTGCCCAAAGTAGCCTCAATTTCAGTAGCCGGACCATCCAAATCGCTAACAGTAACAGCACTCATCAAATTAGAGGTGGGGTTACCAGTATCTTCAGTAGAATCCGTCAAGTTAAGAGTATCAGTCTTAGGATCGGTAGTAGAGATACCGCGTACCAATTTACGACCTTCAAAGAAGGCAGCATCAACGATGGTCTTACGTGCAGCCAACTCACCAGCTACACGAGTTACCTGAGATTTAGAAATGTAATCTTGGTACATCGGCAGGGCGATAGCAGCCAAAATACCGATAATGGCGATAACGATCATCAACTCGATCAGGGTGAAACCTTTTTGTACTTTTTTCAACATGACATTTTCCTTTTAAAAAATGGAACTTAATAAAACCGAATCTTTCGACCCGGGAACTTCAACCAAAAGAAGGAGACAACTAAAAAACTTCGTTTTCGACTTCGGCTTACTTGCCGTCGCCACGAGAAACATAAAGCAACGACTGTGCCAAAAAATAAAAAAACGTTCCATTTGTTTTTTAATTATATGTTTTATATATTATTTTTATTAATTTCCAATTCAAAGAACCAGGTCTACGCGGCTATTTTATGCCACCACCCAATCTGCAAAACTGACATTTATCGTCAGTTTTTGGCCCGCTATTTTGCACAGATTGCCGTTTTATGGGCTTCATCGCCTGCCAATTTTAGGTTGGTCGGCGATTCTTGGCATTCCTAGTACTCTCAGTGGTTCGGCAACTCCGCCCCATGGTACAAATAAAGCAAGGCGGCATTACTATGCCGCCGTTTGGTGGGAAGAATTGGCTTCGCGGCAAATTGCCTTTTATAGTGAATTAACAAAAACCAGTACAGCGTTGCCTCGCCTTGCCGTACTATCTGTACTGTCTGCGGCTCGTCGCCTTGTCCTGATTTTTGTTAATTCACTATATAAAGGATTCGCTTTAACCACGCGCAAGCCGTGCTGCGGCTTTCAGGTAGCCTTTAGCTTTCCGCCGCCATTACTGCTTCAATTAAAGCCGTTCCGTTTTCAATCCGAAATGCCACTTCCCAATCTTCCACCGCCATCTTATATATCCGCTGCGGTGTATCCTGATAAGCCGGGCGCGGGTCTTGAGCGATGCTTTGTTCAATCAACAGGCGAACGGGCGGCGGCAGGGATGCTGCGCTTATCTCGTCTGCCCAAGCTACTTCGAGCGGCACGGGCGGAACGGCGGCGAAGCCCGGGGCGGCGTCGGGCTGCGCTTCCACAAAAGGCAGGTAGGGTTTGATGTCTAACACCGGCGTGCCATCGAGCAAATCCGCACCGCCACACCACAGCCGCACTCCGCCCTCGGTTTCAATGCGCTCCAACTTGAGCAGGGAAAGCCCCAGCGGGTTGGGGCGGAACGGGCTACGCGTGGCAAATACGCCCATTTTCCGGTTGCCGCCCAAACGCGGCGGCCGCACCAAGGGCTGCCAGCCTGCCCCGGCCACGCCGTGAAACACAAACTGCACCCAAATATGGCTGAAGCTTTCCAATCCGCGCACGCAATCGGCAGAAAACTCGGGCAACAATTCAATGCATACCCGGGCGGAAGGCACCAAGCCGGGCTGGCGCGGCACGCCGAATTTCTGTTTATAAGGAGAGCGGACGTAGGCAATGGTTTGCAGGGTGTGGGTGGCTGGCATGGCTTAGGGTGATTAAGAGGAAAAGATAAAAGGCTACCTGAAAGCGATGTCTTGGCGTAGCCAAGGCGAGTTGCTGCGAAGCTAAAGCGTAAGCTTCAACGGAGTTAAAACGATGTCTTGGCGTACCAAGGCGGAGTTGCTGCAAAGCTAAAGCATCCGTTTAGCGTAGTTCAAACAAAGTTTCCGCAAAGCGGAAATGAAGATTTCATAAATACAGAAGCGGAGTTTCTGTGCGGATGAAATTAAGTTTTGGCAAGGCTGCAAGGCAGCAGTATCACCCCCGCCATGCAGCCCCTCTGTTTTCTATACCCAATAAAAACCGGCAGACTCGGAATTCCCGGGCTGCCGGCCTGATTTCACTAATGCGGCGTTGAATTGAAATCAGCTTACTGCTGGCGTTGGCAAGCGGTTTCTACACTGTTGCCATAGGGGTCTTTGAAGCTGAACGCGGCTTCATTACCCTTACGGTGCCACTCGACGCCGCTGCCGAACAGGCCGCGGTTAGAGGTGTAGCGCTCGCCGGAGCCGGAAGTGGCACGGTTGAGCACAGCGCTCTTATCGTCAAGCTGCAGGCTCACGCGGTCGGTACCTTGCTGGCGCACGGTTACAGACAGGCCGTTTTCACAGCTGAAACGCTCAACACTTGCGCGGCGCTCACCACGGTGCTCGTGGCGCGGAGCGGGCTCGTTGCCATAGTCTTGAACGTCGTTGTCGTAGCGTTGGTGATGGTGATGACGGGGGCCGTCGTCTTGCGGGGTGGCCACCACGCAGGCAGACAACAGCAGAGCCAAAGAGGCCGGTACAGCCCAAGTACGTACTTTCATTGTGTATTTCCTATAAAATGAGAAAATACCGCCATAGCCGGCGGCAAGAGCATCTTAGCCCAAAGCGTGCGGCATAAAAAGGGGGATTAACCAAGATTTACGGCAATATCCGATTATTCCGGCGAAAAGGCTACCTGAAATTATTTGGCGGTTTTCAGGTAGCCTTTGTTTTGGCAAACATTCAGCTTTGGTTTCGCGTTTTGGCTTTGCAGAAGCTCCGCCCTAGCTACGCCAAGACATCGTTTTAGCTTCGTTGAAGCTTGCGCTTTAGCTTCGCAGAAATTCAGCCTTGGCTGCGCCAAGACATCATTTTCAGGTAGCCTTTTTTAATGGGGCTGTGTGTATCGATTGCCACCCGCCAGTTTTAATCCTGCAAAAACGGGTTGTGCCGTTTTTCATGGCCGATGGTGGTGCTGCGGCCGTGGCCGGGTAGCACTATGGTGTCTTCGGGCAACACCAGCAGTTTCTCGCGGATATTGCGCAAGAGATCAGCGTGGCTGCTGCGTTCGAAATCGGTGCGTCCGATGGATTCGTAGAACAACACATCGCCGGCAATCAGCAGGTTTTGCGCAGCGCAATAAAACACCACGTGGCCGGGCGTGTGGCCGGGGATGTGCAGCACTTGGAAACGGTATGCGCCCACGCTTAACTCGTCGCCTTCTTCCAGCCAGCGGCTCGGGCTCACCGGCGGGGATACGGGAAAACCGAAGTTGGCGGTGATTTCGGGCAGGTTGTCGAGCAGCCATTGGTCGTCGCGGTGCGGGCCGATTACCGGCAGCGGGGTATGCTGAATCATCTCGGCCACGCCGCCGGCATGGTCGAGGTGGCCGTGGGTGAGCCAGATGGCCTTGGGCTGCACGCCGAGCTTGGCGGCTTCTTCCAACAGCTGCGGCACATCGCCGCCCACGTCTATCCACACGGCTTCTTTGCTTTCTTCGTCCCACAATAGCGAACAGTTTTGGCGAAAAGGGGTAACGGCGAACACGGTAAGGTTGAGCGGCATGGGTGGCTTTCTTTATAAGAATTTTCAGGTAGCCCGCATTGTGCCGCCGCGCGCGCCAAAGGTAAACCTTTTTAAGGTTTAGCGTATCCGCTACAATGCGCCATTTATTCCCTTTGCGAGCAAGTTCATGCACACGCCCAAACCCAACCCCGCCAACCTCTGCTGGCTCGATATGGAAATGACCGGCCTCAACCCCGAGCACGACCGCATCATCGAAGCCGCCGTGGTGATTACCGATGCCGATTTAAATATCCTCGCCCAATCCGAATCCTACGCCATCCACCAAAGCGACGAATTGCTCAAAGGCATGGATGCCTGGAACACCAGCACCCACGAGCGCACCGGCCTCACCCAACGCGTGAAAGATTCTGCGCTTTCCGAAGCCAAAGTGGAGCAACGCCTGCTCGACTTTATTGCCCAATGGATTCCGCAGGGCGCGAGTCCCTTGTGCGGCAACACCGTGCACCAAGACCGCCGCTTCATGCAGCGCTACATGCCCCGCCTGGAAGCCTGGTTCCACTACCGCAACCTCGACGTATCCACCCTCAAAGAGCTCGCCCGCCGCTGGCATCCCGCCGCCTACAAAAGCTTCAGCAAAAAAGGCTCGCACCGCGCGCTGGACGACATCTTGGAGAGCATCGAAGAGTTGCGCCACTACCGCCAAACCTTCCTGCGCCTGCCCGAAGCAAACGGAACAAACCAAGAGGCTACCTGAAAACCAAGAGGCTGCTTCAAAGTGAAGCTTCAACGCAGTTTTTACGGAGTTGAGGCGCCAGCCTCATGAAAAAACAACAGGCTGAAACTTTGGCAAACCAGGATTCAGCCAATCGTAGTAGCAGATTTCACACCCCCGCTGCCCACGACCAAGCCAACGGCGGATATGAAATCCGCCGCTACGAAACAACGAAATATTGCCCGGGCTTCAGGCCACCTGAAAATTCTCAGGCAGCCTCTCCGCCAAACCAATCCGCCCAAGGAAACCCATGAACCGCAAACCTCTCGCTGCCCTCGCCTGCGCCGCCCTGCTGCTGGCCGGTTGCGCCGTTGCTAGGCCTAACGAACAAAACCCAATCACTCCCCACTTTGTACAACCACCCTACCCAACAGAGTTGGAAGAAGAAGCTATCGGTGGACAAGTCATTGCACGGCTTGATATTGATGCTCGAGGAAGGGTTCGTGCCATGCACGTCCTATCAGCCACCCACCCGCTGTTTGTTCGCTCTGTAGAAAGTGTTATCTACCAATTTCGCTACATCCCGGCTACACGCAACGGGCGGCCAGTTGCCGCATCCACCATCCAAACATTCAGATTCATCCCTGAAAAAGCTGCTGACTTAAGCATCACTCCCGTCAACGCTGAACAACCCGCCACACCCAGTCCATCTTCCCCCGCACGCTAAACCCCATGCTCCCTACCGCCCTCCCCGCCTGGCAAGCCCTGGCCGAACACCGCCGCGCCACCGCGCATCTCCACCTACGCGAGCGCTTCGCCGCCGAGCCAAACCGTTTCGAACGCATGCACGCCGAACTCAACGGCCTGATGCTCGACTACAGCAAAAACCTCATCGGCGAAGACACCCTCGATTTGCTCTGCCGCCTGGCCGACGAATCCGGCGCGGCCGAACTACGCCGCCAAATGTATGCCGGCGGGAAAATCAATCTGAGCGAACACCGCGCCGTGCTGCACACCGCCCTGAGGCTACCTGAAAACGCCGCACCCGTGTATGTGGACGACATCAATATCGTGCCGCAGGTACACGCCGAACTAAACCGCGCCCTCGATTTCGCCGAACGCCTGCAAAACGGCACGCACACGGGCTGCACCGGATTGCCCATCCGCGACGTGGTGAACATCGGTATCGGCGGCTCGGATTTGGGCCCGCGCATGGTGGCGCAAGCCCTCGCGCCCTACCGGCAAAACCTGAACGTACACTTCGCCGCCAATCTCGACAGCGCCGATTTAGACGGCATCCTGCGCCGCGTAGCGCCCGAAACCACGCTGTTTATCGTGGCCAGCAAATCCTTCCGCACCCCCGAAACCCTGCTCAACGCCCAAGCCGCGCGCCGCTGGTTTCTGCAATCCGGCCGCAGCGAAGCCGACATCGCCCGGCACTTCGCCGCCGTATCGGCCAATGTGGCCGCCGCCGCCGAATTCGGCATCGCCCCGCAAAACGTGTTCGGCATGTTCGACTGGGTGGGCGGTCGCTATTCCGTGTGGTCGGCCATCGGCCTGCCCGTGATGTGCGCTATCGGCCGCGAACATTTCCGCGAATTCCTGCGCGGCGGGCACGATATGGACGAACACTTCCTGCACGCCCCGTGGCGGCGCAACATCCCCGCCCTGCTCGCCCTCATCGGCATCTGGCAGCAAAACTTCTGCGGCAGCACCAGCCACATCGTCATCCCTTACAGCCACGGCCTGCGCCGCCTGCCTGCCCACCTCCAGCAGCTCGATATGGAAAGCAACGGCAAAAGCCGCAACCGCCACGGCAAGCCCGTGGATTTCGCCACCGGCGCCGCCATTTGGGGCGAAGCCGGCGTCAACTGCCAGCACGCCTTCTTCCAGCTTATCCACCAAGGCACGCAGGTGATTCCCGTCGATTTCATCGTCCCCCTCAACGGCGAAGGGGCAGACGACGGCCGCCACCTCCGGCTCGTGGCCAACGCCTTCGCCCAAGCCGAAGCCCTCATGCGCGGCAAAAGCGAAGTCGAAGCCCGCGCCGAAACAGCCGGGAAAGGGCTACCTGAAAGCGAACAAGCCGCACTCGCCAGCCAGCGCAGCTTCCCCGGCAACCGCCCCAGCAACACCATCCTCGTCGAACGCATCACGCCCTACACCCTCGGCCTGATTCTCGCCATGTACGAACACAAAGTCTTCATGCAGGGCGCCGTGTGGGGCATCAACTCCTTCGACCAATGGGGCGTGGAATACGGCAAAGAACTCGCCCAAACCATCCTGCCCGAACTGCAAGGCGCCGCCCCCGCCGGGCACGACGCCTCCACCGCCGCCCTGATTCAACGCTACCGGCAGCAGATGGGCAACAAACAGCCGTAACGGCCAAAGAGAAGGCTACCTGAAAGCCAAGCGGGCATTTTCAGGTAGCCTTTTTCTTTGCCATGGAAGAGTACCACTCAATGTTTGTGACAAGCCAAAATATTGCAGGCTAATGATTTGCTTTTAAAGGGTTAAAAATATACAATATCTATGTCTGACAGCAGAAATTTTCGCATCAGCTGCGTAATCTCAGGCAAATTATTATTGTCGAGTGATAAATGGTGGGGATTGCGGCCACCCAGACACAAAACATCCCTTGATACTTTATCATCTAGGGATGTTTTTTACTTACCCAAAACAACTATAATCAACCAAGAATAATCTTATAGTAAATTAAAAACAAAATAGTACAATATTCAACTTTGAAGGTCTAACCATGGCATACTCTGCGGACTTAAGGAACAAAGCTTTAAACTATTACGAACAATGCAAAAACATCAGCCAAACCGCA
>NZ_LXSQ01000023.1 GCF_001648475.1 Eikenella halliae | reverse complement strand
GGGTTTTCTGCATAATTCGGTCTCCTTGTTTGGAAAATGAACGATGCTGCAAAAGCCCGAAAAAAGGGCTGCACAGCGGGGGCTGCACAGCGGGGGCTGCACAGCGGGGGCTGCACAGCGGGGGCTGCACAGCGGGGGCTGCACAGCGGGGGCTGCACAGCGGGGGCTGCACAGCGGGGGCTGCACAGCGGGGGCTGCACAGCGGGGGCTGCACAGCGGGGGCTGCACAGCGGGGGCTGCACAGCGGGGGCTGCACAGCGGGGGCTGCACAGCGGGGGCTGCACAGCGGGGGCTGCACAGCGGGGGCTGCACAGCGGGGGCTGCGGCGGCAAACCTGCCTGCGGCGGTTTGCCGCCTCAGCCGAACTTATTATCAATCATCCGAGCCTAGGCTTACAATTCTAGTGGCAGGTTTTGCCTTTATTAACAAAGGCAGCCAAAACAGGCGCAGCCCGTTCCGCCTGCCACAAAAGGCTACCTGAAAACATAAAGCCGCCCGAAATCCCTCAGCCGGCCATGCCACAGGCCACCCTCAGCCGCCCAGCTTCCTCAGTAATTCCACCAGCCCGCCCGCGCATTCTTCCGCCCACGCCCGAATCTGTTCGCGGCTGTAGAGCGCGGGCGAAGTGCCGTGGAAATAAAACGGGTCTCCGGCGTTACCGAAGCGGTATTGAGCCGCCAGCTCAAGCAGTTGGAGGGCGACGGGCTCATTTCCCGCCAGGTGTTCGGCAGCAGGCCGCCGCTGAAAACGGAATACGCGCTCACCGCCTTCGGCCGAAGCTTCCTGCCCGCATTGCAGATGCTTACCGACTGGGGCAACCAAGTCATCAATGAGCGCGGCAGCTTCCTGCCCGAGCCGCCCGGCTGAGGCATTTCGGTTTTCCGGCAGCCTCCTTCATCGGGCTACCTGAAAATCTTTTCCTGCGTAAAAAGCAGTAAAACCCGCCGTCTGTTTGCGCCTGCCGCTTCATTGCCCCGCCGCTTTCAGGTAGCCTTAGGCCGTTCCGAATTATCCAAGCCGACATCCAGCATGAAAAAAACCGTCTATCAACACAGCCTCCCCCTCCTCGCCGCCAGCCTGCTCGCCGCCTGCTCCAGCCAAACCGAAACCCCGGTCGAGCCCATCAACACAGACAGCAGCGCCGCCACCATCCAACTGCCCGGCGGACGCCGCAGCGATTCCGAAGAAAAAGTATTGGCCGACTACCAACTCTTCCAATCCGCCCAAGCCGCGCTCAAACAAGGCGATGCCGGCCAGGCCGCCCAATTCCTCGCCCAAGCCCAGCCCAGCGCCATGGCCGACAGCCTGCGCAACCAGTGGCTCAAACAGCTCGGCCGCAGCGGCCAATGGCAAGAGTTCGCCCGGCAATACGGCTACCTGAAACCCGCCAACCGCGATAAGGAAACCCGCTGCTACGCCGCGCTGGCCGGGCAGGAAAACCAAAATGCCGCCCAAGAAGTGCTGGCCGAACTCGGCCGCCAGCCAGAAGGCTGCAACCGCCTGCTCGAGCAGCTCGCCGCCCAAGGCAAACTGCCCGCCGAAGCCGCCTGGCGGCGCGTGCGCGGCCTGCTGGCCAACAACCAAATCAGCGACGCCCGCCGCCTGGCCGCTGCCTTGGGCTCGCCCCTGCCCGATCCGCTCACCAACGCCACGCCCGACAGCCAAGGCGGCCGCGAAGCCCTGTTGCACAGCGTAATCGGCCAAAACGCCCGCAAACAGGCCGATGCCGCCCAACGCCTGCAAAACCTCTCCGCCAGCCTCAGCCCGGCCCAAACCGGCTTCGCCTGGGCCGTGCTCGGCCACCACTACGCGCTGAACCAACGCTTCCCCGCCGCGCTCGACGCCTTCAACCGCGCCGACCGCAGCCAGCTGGGCAAAGAACACTGGGAATGGTATGCCCGCAGCGCCCTGCGCCTCGGCCGCTGGAGCGATCTGCAAAACATCATCGAAGCCATGCCCGACACCCTGCGCGCCGACCCCGCCTGGCAATACTGGCTCGCCCGCAGCCTGGCCGCCAGCGGCGATTCCGCCCGAGCCCAGCAATACTACCGCCAAGCCGCCGCCTCCGGCCGCAATTTCTACGCCCTGCTCGCCACCGAAGCCCTCGGCGGCCAAGTGAACACCCGCAACACCGCCGCCGAACCCGGCAGCAGCCAAACCGGCCAAGTGGCCGCCGACGGCGCAATTTCCCGCGCCCTCAGCCTATTCCGCGCCTCCCAGCGCAGCGGCGATTGGGATATGCGCAAACAGGCGCAGGCCGAGTGGCGCTATGCCGTGGACGGCTTTAACGAACCCACCCTGCTCGCCGCCGCCAAGCTCGCCCACGATGCCGGCTTCTACGAGATGGGCATTTATGCCGCCGACAAAACCCACAGCCAAATCAACTACAACCTGCGCTATATCTCCCCCTTCCGCGACAGCGTTACCCGCTACGCCGCCCAAGCCAATATCGACCCCGCCTGGGCCTACGGCATCATCCGCCAGGAAAGCCGCTTCATGATCGGCGTGCGCTCCCGCGTGGGCGCCACCGGCCTGATGCAGGTGATGCCCGCCACCGCCCGCGAAATTGCCGGCAAAATCGGCATGGACCCTGCCGAACTGCACACCATCGAAGGCAACATCCGTATGGGCACTTGGTATCTGGGCGACGGCCGCAACCGCCTGGGCAGCGAAGTGCTCGCCACCGCCGGCTACAACGCCGGCCCCGGCCGCGCCCGCAACTGGCAGGCCGCCACCGCGCTCGAAGGCGCGGTGTATGCCGAAACCATCCCGTTTGACGAAACCCGCGACTACGTCAAACGCGTCATGGCCAACGCCACCTACTACGCCAGCCTGCTGGGCGAGCCGAACACCTCCCTCACCCGCCGCCTGGGCATCATCCCCGCGCGCTGACGAAGCCTGCCGAACCGTTTTGCCTCCGGAGCAGCCAAGCGGAAGAGCGGATGGAATGATAAAATCGCTGAAAGCCCCGCCTAAGGTTTTCAGCGATTTTTCCGGTATACGGCAAATGCCTTCCCTTTTTTCAGGTAGCCTTCCGCCATTGCATCATGGCTACCTGAAAAGGTTTCCGCACCGCCAAAGCCGGGCTTCTTAATAGTGGATCACAATAATGCCAGGCGGCGAGCCGTAGGGCGCACAAGGCCATACGCCCAAGCTGGCCAATGCCGCAGCACGGCGATTTTAGCCCACCATACAAAGCGAAAACATCAGGCCAACCATTTCCGAATCCATCTTCACCGATGCACAACCCGCCAGCCCTGCTCATCATCCGCCCCGCCAATCGTATTCCCGCCGATGCCGACTTATGCCGCCGCACCGGCTGGCAACCTGTGCCCTTCCCACTCATCCATATTCAGCCCGAAGCAAACGCGCTGGCCGGATTGCCCGCACAGTTGCAGCAGGCCGCGGCCGCCGTTTGGATCAGCCCCACCGCCGTGGAAACCGCCCTGCCGCTGCTTTCAGGTAGCCCTGCCGCCCCAAGCACCGGGCTACCTGAAAACGAACCAAGCAGCCTCCTGCCGAATACCCAACCCAATCCGCCCATTTTTTCAGGTAGCCTCATTGCCCGCCTGCCGCAACCGCAAATCGCCGTAGGCAGCGGCACGGCCAAAGCCTTGCGGCAGGCCGGTTTTGCCCATATCGTTGCGCCCGACGGCGGCCACGACAGCGAAGCCGTGCTTGCCCTGCCCCTGTGGTGCACGCTGAACCCCGGCGCGAATATCTTGATCGTGCGCGGCGCACACGGCCGCAACCTGTTGCCCGAAAGCCTGTGCCGACACGGTTTTCAGGTAGCCTGTGCCGATATTTACCAACGCCAGCCGCTCGCGCCCGATTGGGCGCTGTTTGCCGCCGCACAGCCCGCCGCCGCGTGGATTACCTCTGCCGAACAAGTGCGCCTGCTGTTTGCCGCCGCGCCCGCAAGCCTAACCCAGCGGCTGCAATCCTTGCTATACTTCACCCATCATCCGCGCATTGCCGAGGCACTGGGCCAAGCAGGCGCGGCACGCATCCACCTGCTCCGTTCGGCTGCAGAGCTGGAAAACGCTTTAATTGCCGAACGGCAGCACCTCACTCAGGCTACCTGAAAATGGAAATTCCAATGCGCGCAAACGCAGCACCGGCTTTCAGGTAGCCTCACAACCGATTGAATAATATGAAAGGAATAGCATGAGCCAACCGGAAAACGAATCCGTACCCGCCCCCCAGCCTCCCGCTCCCGCCCCGGCCAGCCCCGTTGCGCCGGTGGTTGTTAAATCCGGCGGCAAAGGTTTGGGCGCGTTTGCCCTCGTGCTGGCCGTGCTCGGCCTAGGCGCCAGCGGCTTTTTGTTTGTGCAGGGGCAAAACCTGCTCAAACGCCAGGAAATCCAGTTCGATCAAAAAATCAATCAGGCTGCCTTGGGCGAATCGCAAAACGCCGCCCTGTTAGCCGATGCCGGCCGCAAGCTGCAAGACAACGAAGCCCTAATCAAGCAGCTGCAAAACGATATGCAAACCCAGCAAGCCGAAGCCGCCGCCAACAACCGCGCCCTGCAAGAGCTGCTGAAAACCCGCAGCGACTGGGTGGTGGACGAAGCCGAAGCCGCGCTCAATCTGGCCGGCCAGCAGTTGGTGATTGCCGACAACGTGCCCGCCGCCGTAGCCGTGCTCGAAGGGCTGGATGCCCGTTTGGCGCGTTTCGAGCAGCCGCAGCTGCTGCCTTTGAAACAGGCCGTTAGTGCCGACTTGGCCAAACTGCGCCAGCGCCCCTTCACCGACACCGCCAACGCCGCGCTGCGCTTGAGCCGTCTGGAAGCCGCCGTGGGCGCACTGCCGCTCTTGGCCGATTCCAGCCTGCGCCCGCCGCAGGCCGCCGCGCCCGCTGCCGTATCGCCGAATGACCCGTGGTGGCGCCAAGCCTGGAACCGCACCCTAGGCGGCCTCAAAGGCATGGTGGAAATCCGCCGCCTCAACAGCACCGACGCGCTCCTGATGTCGCCCGAACAGGCGTTTTATGTGCGCGAAAACCTGCGCCTGCACCTGCTCTCCGCCCGCGTGGCCCTGATGCAGCGCCAAAACGATATTTACCAAAACGACCTGGCCGCCTCGGAAAATGCCGTGCGCCAATACTTTGATGCCGCCACCCCCGCTGCCCAATCCTGGCTGAGCGAAATCGCCCAGCTCAAAGCCATCCAGCCGGGCAGCGGCAACGTGGGCGACAGCCTTTCCGCAAGCCTGAAAGCCATCGCCGACTATCGCCAGCAGCGCCAAGGCGACATCCTCGGCCAGCCTGAAGCCGCTTCCGAAGCCGCCGCTTCGCAGCCCGCCGCGCCCGTTTCCGTGCCCGCACCGGCCGGCCAACCCGCACCGGCAGCCTCCGCCCCCGCGCTTCCTGCTCCTGCTCAGGCTTCCGCCGCTCGCAAGGGGATTGAATCATGAAAGGCCTGATTTGGATTATCGTGCTGTTTGCCGCCGCAGTCGGCCTCACCATTGCCGCGCAGCATTACAGCGGCAACGTATATATCGTTATCGATCAAACCCAAACCCAGATTGCGGTAAACCTGCATTTGTTTGTGGGCGCCATGATCGTATTCGTGGTGCTGCTCTACCTGCTGCTGCGCCTGATTAACGGCATCATCAACATCCCCGGCCGCGTGCGCCGCTTCGGCCGCAGCCGCCAGGCGCATCATGCCGAAATCGCGCTCAACAAAGCCGGCCTCGCCTACTTCGAAGGCAAATTCCAACACGCCGAGCAAGAAGCCGCCAAAGTGCTGGAAAACAAAGAAGCCGGCCACAACCGCACCCTCGCCCTGATGCTCGCCGTGCACAGCGCCGACCAAATGGGCGACGATGCCAAGCGCGAAGGCTACCTGAAAGAAATCGCCCAGCTGCCGCATAAAGCCCAGCTCTCGCGCCACCTGCTCGAAGCCGAATCCGCGCTCAACCGGCAGGATTATCCCGCCGCCGAGACCGCCCTGGCCGCCGCTGCCGCCATCAACCCCAAGCTCACCCGCCTGGTGCGCCTGCAGCTGCGCTATATGTTCGAGCAAAACAACCCCTTGGAAGTGCTCGACCGCGTGGCCAAACTGGAAAAAGCTTCAGCCCTCAACGCCGCCGAAGCTGCCCAATACCGCGAATGGGCCTGGCGCGAACTCCTCGCCCTCGCCACCGACTATCCCGCGCTCAAAGCCTGCCTCGGCCGCATTCCCAAAGAAATCCAGGAAGGCGAACTCTGCGCCCCGATTGCCGAAAAAATGCTGCAAATCGGCCAGTATCCCCGCGTGGTGAAATGGGTGAAAACCCACTATCCCAAGCATCGCAATGCCCAGCTCCTGCCGCCCATGATCGAAGCCGCCCGCTACCTCAGCCCGCGCGAACAGCAGAAAATCATGGACACCGTGGAAGGCTGGCTGCACGACGCCCCTCAAGACGCCGCCCTGCTGCTGCACCTCGGCCAAATGGCCTACGCCAAACAACTGTGGGGCAAAGCCCAAGGCTATCTCGAAGCCAGCCTGCAAGCCCAAGCCACCCCACAGGCACGCCTGGTGCTGGCCAAAGTGTTCGACGAAATGGACAAACCCGAGCAGGCCGAGCAGCAACGCCAGCTGGTGCTGAGTGAAATCACCCCGGAAGACGACGAAACCGCTGCCGAATAGGGCATACGGCAAAAAGGCTACCTGAAAACCAACTGTCCGAAACGAAATTGGCCAAATTGGTTTTCAGGTAGCCTTTATTCAAATCAATATATTGAGGGATAAGCGCAACTGATATTTGCTGTGCCAACAGAAAAGCAGGAGAACCTGTGTTTCGCCGAATAACCTTTTTCAGGTAGCCTTACTGCCGCAAATTTCATTCGCTATCTCCATTGATGCCAAAACTTTACCCTGTCTCCACCAACCACAAAATCACCTTTACCGCCAACGTATACCGCAATCCCAACCAACTGATATTTACCCCAAACCAAAGGCTACCTGAAAGCCCAAAACTTTCAGGTAGCCTTTTTTCATTCCAACAACGCTATTCCACCGTTACCGATTTGGCCAAATTGCGCGGTTTGTCTACGTCCGTGCCGCGCACCAAGGCGGCGTGGTAGGCCAGAAGCTGCACGGGGATGGTGTGCACAATCGGCGAGAGCACGCCCACGTGGCGCGGGGTGCGGATGATGTGCACATTGGGGCTGGGCTGGAAGTTGCTGTCCAAATCGGTAAACACAAACAGCTCGCCGCCGCGCGCGCCCACTTCCTGCATATTGGCCTTCACTTTATCCAGCAGGCTGTCGTTCGGCGCAATCACCACCACGGGCATATTCGCGTCCACCAGCGCCAAGGGGCCGTGTTTGAGCTCGCCGGCGGGGTAGGCTTCGGCATGGATATAGGTGATTTCTTTGAGTTTCAGCGCGCCTTCCAAGGCCACGGGGTAGTGGATGCCGCGCCCCAAAAACAGGGCGCTGTTTTTCTCGGCGAATTTGTGCGCCCAGGCGGCAATCTGCGGCTCAAGGTTGAGCGCGTGCTGGATGCTGCCGGGCAGCTGGCGCAACTCTTCCATATAAGACTGCGCCTGCTGCTCGGAAACATGGCCGCGCATTTTGCCCAGGGTAACCGCCAGCCCGAACAACACCACCAGCTGGGTGGTAAAGGCCTTGGTGGAGGCCACGCCGATTTCCACGCCGGCGCGGGTGTAGAGCACCAGTTCGCTCTCGCGCGGCAGGGCGGATTCCATTACGTTGCACACGGACAAGCTGTGCTTCTGCCCCAGCGATTGCGCGTATTTCAAGGCTTCCATGGTATCCAGCGTTTCGCCGGACTGGGATACGGTAATCACCAGTTGGTCGGGGCTGGCAATCACGTCGCGGTAGCGGTATTCGCTGGCGATTTCCACATCGGTCGGCACTCTGCCGATGGCTTCCAGCCAGTATTTGGCGGTGAGCGCGGCGTAATAGGAAGTGCCGCAGGCCAAGATTTTGATGCTGCGGATGTGTTCGAACACTTCCCGCGCTTTGGCACCGAAGTTTTCCGGCTCGAAGCCGCCGCCGAGGAATACTTCGGCGGTGTCGGCAATCGCCTTGGGCTGCTCGTGAATTTCCTTCTGCATGAAGTGGCTGTAAGGGCCCAGCTCCAACGAGGTGAGCGACAGCTCGGACACGCGCACTTCGCGTTTGGCCTCCTGCCCGCTGCGGTCGGCGAGGCGACGGATGCCTTCGCTGCCCAATTCGGCAATGTCGCCGTCTTGCAGATACACGATGCGGCGCGTGAAGGCCACCACGGCAGAAACGTCTGATGCGGCAAAGGTTTCGCCCTCGCCCAAGGCCACCAAGAGCGGGCAACCCATACGTGCCACCACCAATTCTGCCGGTTTATCCTGCGCCATCACGGCAATCGCATACGCGCCGTGAAACCGCGCACAAGCGACCTGCACGGCGGCAAACAGCTGGTGTCCGTTGGCGGTGTATTCGTGGTGTACGCTATGGGCAATCACTTCCGTATCGGTTTGCGATTCAAACACATAGCCCAAGCCTTGCAAGCGGGCGCGCTCTTCCTCGAAATTTTCGATGATGCCGTTGTGCACCACCGCAATCAGGCTACCTGAAATATGCGGATGCGCATTGGGCTCGGTTACGCCGCCGTGCGTGGCCCAGCGGGTGTGGCCGATGCCGATGTGGCCGCACAGGCCGGCCGCCTTGGCCGCGTCTTCCATCAGCTGCACGCGGCCCACGCGGCGCACGCGCTCAATCACGCCCTGCTCCGTGCCCACCGCAATACCGGAAGAATCATAGCCCCGATACTCCAGCCGCTTCAGGCCGTCGGTAAGAAAATCCACCACATTCTGCTTGGCGCGCACTGCGCCCACAATACCGCACATTGCAAAGTCCTTCTCATACTATTGAATTAAATTTAAACCAGTACAGCGTTGGCTCGCCTTGCCGTAACGTGTGTACTGTCTGCGGCTAGCCGCCTTGTCCTGATTTAAATTTAATCCACTATATTTGGTTGCAAGCCGCCGAAGCGGCTAAAAAATCGGGCAGATTATAGCAAACCAGGCCGCCATTCAGGCAGCCCGGCTCGCCAATATTACCTGTTTTAATACGAAGCCGACACCATCTTACCGTCTCTAAAATTCTGCTGATACAAAATATTGCCGTTGATGGCATAAGTGGTGAGCACCCCGTTTTGCGGATGGGCGCGGAAATCATACAGGCTCTCGCGGGTGAGCAGCATGGCATCGCTGCGCTTCTGCCCGCTCTCGTAAAAATCCTGCACCAAATAATCCCTGCCCTGGCGGCTCAGCAGCTGGCGGTAGTAGCCGCCCTTCACTTCGTTTGGCACGGCCTTGCCCTGCGCATCGAAATACGTAACCACCTGCTCCTCAATAATGCGCAAATTGCCAAAATCCTGCACATTGCTGCCGTTATTCCGGCTGCCCACCGGAATACTCAAGCCCGTGCCCACGCCCAGATGGCGGCCGGCAACGCCCAAACCCAGCAGCACATTGCTGCCCGAACAGCCGGCCAACAGCGCAACGCAGGCAACAGCCGCAAAATTCCGTTTTTTCATCATCATACCCCCTTAAATCCAATCAAAATCAATGCCCGATTATAACCCGTTTGAATAAACCGATATAATGCCCCTCTTCCCATTTTTCAGGTAGCCTCACCCCATGATCAGCAAGCTCACCGGCAAACTCATCGAAGCCATCCCCCCGCAAGTCGTTATCGACGTAAACGGCGTCGCCTACGAAGCCGACGTTTCCATGCAAACCTTCTACACCCTGCCCCCCGTGGGCGAAACCGTCTCGCTCTACACTCAGCTCATCGTGCGCGAAGATGCCCACCTTCTCTTCGGCTTCGGCAGCCACAGCGAACGCAACACCTTCCGCCAGCTCATCAAAGTGAGCGGTATCGGTGCCAAAACCGCGCTCGGCATCCTCTCCGCTATGAGCGCCGACGAGCTTGCCGCCACCATCGCCGCCGAAGACATCAAACGCCTCTCCTCCGCCCCCGGCATCGGCAAAAAAACCGCCGAACGCATGGTACTCGAACTGCGCGGCAAACTCACCGCCTCCGGCGGCGCCCAAGCCCAGCCCGCCGCCCAAGCAGGCGACAGCAGCGAAGACATCGTCAGCACCCTGCTCGCCCTGGGCTACAACGAAAAAGAAGCCCGCGCCGCCGCCAAAGGTATCCCGCCCGGCACCGAAGTAGGCGAAGGTGTGCGCTTAGCCCTGAAAAACCTGCTGAAATAAACAGATAAAGGCTACCTGAAATTTATCGAACCATTTTCAGGTAGCCCCTTTATGGCAAATCAACACACCGCCCAAGCAAAGCGAGCCAATGCCATAGCAAAAGTTAAGCGAATTGGCGCCGCCCACCCCCAAGGCTACCTGAAACCCACTGCAAAGGAATCCCACCATGCCCCGCATCGGCCTCTTCGGCGGCACCTTCGACCCCATCCACAACGGCCACCTGCACATCGCCCGCAGCTTTGCCGACGAGCTGGATTTAGAAAGCGTCATCCTCCTGCCCGCCGGCGACCCCTACCACAAAACCACCCCCCGTACCGCCGCCCACCACCGCCTCGCCATGGCCGAAATCGCCGCCCAAGCCGATTCCCGCCTCGCCGTGAGCGACTGCGACATCGTCCGCCAAGGCGCCACCTACACCCACGACACCGTGCAAATCTTCCGCCAACACTTCCCCGCCGCCGAGCTCTGGCTGCTCATCGGCATGGACAGCCTGCTGCAACTGCACACCTGGCACCGTTGGCAAAATCTCGTGCGCCAATGCCGCATTGCCGCCGCCCCCCGCCCCAGCAGCAACCTCGCCCAAGCTCCCGCACCACTGCAAAGTTGGTTGGCCGAAGCCCTACCCCAAGGCCGCCTGCACATCTTGCAAGCCGAGCCGCTGCCCATCAGCTCCAGCCAAATCCGCCAACAGCTCGCCGCCGAACACACCAGCCCCGATATCCCCCCTGCCGTGCTCGACTATATCCGGCAACACCAACTGTATTGCCAAACCAACGCATAATTTCAGGTAGCCTTGGCGGAACAAAGGCTACCTGAAAAACCAAACTCAACACATCGCCTGCGGCCAGCCTAAGAGATTTCGGCACACACCCCGCCGCCAAACAACATTCGTCCCCATCCACCAGATCGGCCTGCCTTACCGTACAGCCTGCAGCCCGCCGCCCTGTATGGAAAAATCATTATTGCGGCTAAACGCGGCATAGCAAAAAAGGCTGCCCGATTTCTCAAGCAGCCCCGCCTCACTCACCCGAAGGCGCGGCATAATATTCCCGCTCCCGCCGCATCTTTTCCCGCCGCAGCGGCGCAAGCAGGGTTTTGAGCAGCGCGCCGATCGGCACCACGGTGAGGATAATCCCCAACAAAAACACGATATACGCGCACAGCACCAGCCGCCTCAACAGCGGCGACACCCGCCCGGCAGCCATCGCCAGCCTGCCCCACACCGCAAAGCTGCGCTGGGCCGCCCGCTCGCCGGAAATCAGCCTTTCATTGATTTTCACCGCGCCCATGTGTTGCAGCAGCGTTTCGTCTAATGTTTCATCATGCTGCAGCGCCTCGGCGATGCGCCGCCCAAAACGCGCCGCATCGGCGATTTCCGCTTCGCTGATGCCCGCAGGCGGCAGCCACGATACCGCCTGCCGTTTGCCGGTAAACATCCACAGCGGCGTGGTGATGAAGCTCGCCGCGCTGCCGCATTGGTCGATTTTCACCACATTGCCCACCAGCCGCGCGCCCGCACCGGCCAGCAGCCGCTTCATTTTCTCCTGCGCCATCAGCCACATATTGCGGCAGCCGATGAGCGTGATTACCGGCGTATCGCGCAACACGCGCCGCGCGGCCTCGCTTTGCAGAAACGCCGTAACCGGCTGCGCGGGCGACAAAAACCACACGCTGTAGGCAATCACCGCCAAATCATAGCGCTCATGCGCCAGCTGCGGCGGCTCGATGGGCGCGGGCTGCAAATGCACGGTTTCGGGAAAGGCATCGAAAAACGGCAGGAAACGCCACGGAAACGCAAACGGCCGCTGCGGCTGCAGCACCACATCGTCCACCTCGATTCCTTCCGCGCCGCGCACATCGCGCAGGAAACTCTCCTTCAGGCGCGCCAACTGCCCGCTCTGCGAATACGACACCACCAACACACGTTTGCTCATGCTTTATCCGGCTGCAAATTTAAAAACGGCGCGATTCTAAGTTTTAGCGGTTTTATTGTCAAATCAAAGGGTTTATCTGAAAGGCTACCTGAAACCGCATCATCAATATTTTCAACCGCGCCCGAACCGCCGCCCGCAGGCAGCCTTTTGTTCCGCCGAAAGCCACCCAAGCATCAAATGCCCGATGCCGCGCCAATCCGTTATAATTCCGCCTTTCCATTTCCAAATAAGGCTTTCGGCTATGCAACACATCCACATTATCGGCATCGGCGGCACATTCATGGGCGGGCTGGCCGCCATCGCCCAGGAAGCGGGCTTCAAAGTGAGCGGCTGCGACGCCAAAATGTATCCGCCGATGAGCACGCAGCTGGCCGATTTAGGCATTGCCGTGTACGAAGGCTTCGATGCGGAACAGCTGAACGAATTTCCCGCCGACGTGTATGTGGTCGGCAATGTGGCCAAGCGCGGCATGCCGGTGATCGAGGCCATTTTGAATCGCGGCCTGCCTTATGTGTCCGGCCCGCAATGGCTGGCTGAAAACGTGCTGCATGGCCGTTGGGTGCTCGGCGTGGCCGGTACGCACGGCAAAACCACCACCGCCTCCATGCTGGCCTGGGTGTTGGAATACGCCGGCCTGGCTCCCGGCTTCCTCATCGGCGGCATTCCGCAAAACTTCGGCATTTCCGCCCGCCTGCCGCAGGCGCCCAAAGCCGATCCGACCAGCCGCTCACCGTTTTTCGTGATCGAAGCCGACGAATACGACACCGCCTTTTTCGACAAGCGCAGCAAGTTCGTGCACTACCGCCCGCGCACCGCCATTCTGAACAACCTCGAATACGACCACGCCGACATTTTCCCTAACCTCGCCGCCATCCAAACCCAGTTCCACCACCTGGTGCGCACCATCCCGGGCAACGGCCTGATTGTGCGCAACGGCCGCGAAGAGAGCCTGCAAACCGTGTTGGCACAAGGCTGCTGGACGCCGGTGGAAAACTTCGGCAGCGCAGAAGGCTGGCAGGCCGGCGAGCCGGATGAAAACGGCGCATTCGATGTGCTGCACCACGGCCAAACCGTCGGCCATATCGCCTGGCCGCTGTTGGGCGAACACAACCGCCTCAACGCGCTGGCCGTCATCGCCGCCGCCCGCCATGCCGGCGTGAGTATTCAGGTAGCCTGCGAAGCGCTTTCGCAATTCCAAAACGTGAAGCGGCGCATGGAAGTGAAAGGCTGCGTGCGCGGCATCACCGTGTATGACGACTTCGCCCACCACCCCACCGCCATCGCCACCACCATAGCCGGGCTGCGGCAGAAAGTGGGCGGCGCGCGCATCATCGCCGTGCTCGAACCGCGCTCCAACACCATGAAGCTCGGCAGCATGAAAGCCGCCCTGCCCGGAAGCCTGACCGAAGCCGACCAAGTGTTCTGCTACGGCGGCGGCGTGGAATGGGACGTGGCCGCCGCCCTCGCCCCGCTCGGCGGCAAACTGCACACCGGCAACGATTTCGACGCCTTCGTGCAAAGCATCCTGAGCAACGCCCAAAGCGGCGACCACATCCTCGTGATGAGCAACGGCGGCTTCGGCGGGATTCATCAGAAGCTGCTGGACGGCTTGGCGCGGGAGTGAAATAAGTTTTCAGGTAACCTTTGTTATGTATGAGGCTACCTGAAAAATCAACCCACCCGGAAAAGTACCATGAACAAAACCCGTTTTACCGCCCTCGCCCTTATCCTGCCCGGTCTGCACCTGCTGTTCGTCTTGTGGCTCGTGCGCAGCGGCATCACTTATCCGTTTATCCTGAAATTCCACGCCCTTTTCCCCGCATTATTTGCCGTGGCCTTTATCAAACGGATGGAATACTGCGGCAGCTTCGGCAGCGGCCGTGTGCGGCTGCTGCTGCTCGCATTACTGCTTTCCTGTTTTGCCGCCACCCTGTACCCGCCGCTGTTTTTGTGCGTGCTGCTCTGCTACGCCCTCGCCGCCCGGCACGGCATCCGCGCAGACTGCGATTGAACCGCCCATACTTTTTCACCTCCGTCCATCAGGCTACCTGAAATCTTAAACAGAGCGAACCCCGAACCAAGCCAACTACTCCGCCATGCCCCACACCCTCACCTGGCAAGAACAAGGCCAAACCCGCCAAGCCCCGTGGCGCAACACCGCCGCGCAAAAGCCGCCCGCCGCGCTCGCCGTGGCCGAGGCCGGCCTTTCTGCCAAAGCCACGCTCAAAAGTTTCCGCCAAGGCCAAGCCCTGCTTTGGCGCGGCGATTATCATCAGGCCGTGCAGCTGCTCTCCGCCGTGAAACGCCAGCTTCCCGCCGCTGCCTCGCCCGATTTCCACACCCACCGCATGCAACAGGCGCAACGCAGCCGACTGGCTAACATGCTGCTGGTGGAAATCGATGCCGGCTATCGGCTGAATCTGCGCCGCGCCCCCGACGTATCCGCCGCCCTGGCCGACGTGTTCGGAGAACCAAACAGCGAGCCGTTCCTGTTGCCGCTCAACCTGCTGCTCGGCTTCATCGGCGCCCACCAATGGCACAAAAAGGGCGTGGAAATCCCCACACTCGGCGCGCGTATCCATGTGCCGTTCGGCGTGTTCTCCCCCTTGCGCGGCGAGTATCTCGGCCTGATCGCCGCCGCACCCCTGCCGCCCCACGCCCAGAGCGCTTTCGACATAGGCACCGGCAGCGGCGTGATTGCCGCCCTGCTCGCCCGGCGCGGCCTCCAAACGGTTACCGCCACCGACAACAGCCCCCGCGCCGTCGCCTGTGCCCGCGCCAATTTCCAACGCCTCGGCCTGCCTCAAATCAAGCTGCTGCAAACCGACCTTTTCCCCGAAGGCTGCGCCGACCTGATCGTTTGCAACCCGCCCTGGCTGCCCGCCAAACCCGCCGCCGACATCGAAACCGCCCTCTACGATCCCGGCAGCGCCATGCTGCAAGCCTTTTTGCAACAAGCCCCCGCCCGCCTCAATCCCGGCGGGCAAATCTGGCTTATCATGTCCGACCTTGCCGAACACCTCGGCCTGCGCCGACCGAATGAACTGGCCGAACGCATCGCCGCCGCCGGCCTCGCCGTCAGCCAACGCCTCGACACCCGCCCGCAACACCCCAAAAGCCGCGATGCCGCCAACCCCCTCGCCGCCGCCCGGCTGCACGAAACCGTGAGCCTATATGTTTTGCAGCCCACCGCAGAGACTACCTGAAGCTTGAGCTGCAACGAAAGCGAAGTCGCAATAGAGCGGGAGCGCGGCTTCCGCCAAATCGCCGCCCGCACGGGCTGGTTTGCAAACCGCATCAAAGTTTCAGGTAGCCCCTTACGCGACACAGGCTACCTGAAACTTTTTAAGCGCCGCCCAACACAAACAAAGCGCACCCTAACGGTTTACGGTAGAATACGCCCCTCACACAAACCCCGATAGCGGGTTCGCAAAACAGAACAAGGCGGCGAGCCGCCGCAGCGTTTTTGTGAATCCGTTATAAGCAATCAATAAGGAATCCACATGCTCACTCCCGAACAAGTCCAAGCCATGATTGGCGAAGTCATCAATGCCGAAATGATCCAAGTGGAAGGCGACGGCCATCACTTTTTTGCCGCCATCGTTTCCGCCGATTTTGAAGGCAAACCCCGCCTCGCCCGCCACCGCCTGATCAAAGACGGCCTCGCCGACCGATTGGCCAGCAACGAACTGCACGCCCTTTCCATCTCCGTAGCCGCCACTCCCGCCGAGTGGGCAGCCAAAAACGGCAAATAACACCGCCGTGCCATATCAAAAGGCTACCTGAAAACACCATTCCGTTTTCAGGTAGCCTTTTCTACATCCCTGCACAGCCTTACGCCTGCTTGCCTTTAAACCCAAGCTGCGTCCACGCAAAGATGGCCAAGGCCGCGGCGGCGATGGCGGCGCCCACCCAGCCCAGCGCACCCATCCCCCAGTGGCGCGAAATGATGCCGCCCAGGAGCGCGCCGCCGCCGATGCCGATGTTGTAGCTGCCCGAGTAAATCGCATTGGCCACATCGGTGGCATCCGGCGCATAGCGGATCACGTGTGCAACCATGCTCAAGCCCAGCACACCGATACCGATGCCCCAGACCAGCGAGAGCGCAAACATCGCCGCCGTACTGTCGCCTAAAGGCTTAAACAGCAGTAATGACACCAGCAGCAGCACCGCCGAGCCAATCAGGGTGGGGTTGGGGTGTTTCGGGTAGAAGCGCGAATACAGCCAGCTGGCCGCCATACCAGACAAACCGAACACCAGCAACAGCGCCGTGGCCGTATCCGGCGGCATATGGGTGATTTCCAGCACATAAGGCTCGATGTAGCTATAGGCCGTGAAATGCGCGCTCACAATCAGCACCGCCATCGCATACATCCCCAACAGGCGCGGGCGTTTGGCCAACAGCGGCAGGCTTTTGAGCGAACCCGCGTTTTTGCTCTCTAGGCGCGGCAGGATTTTGGCCAGCAGCACCATCACGCCCAAGGCCAACACGCCGATCAACGCGAAGGTAAACCGCCAGCCCAACCACTGCCCCACCAGCCGCCCCAGCGGCAAGCCCAATACCGTGGCCATGGAAGTGCCCAGCGACATCCAGCCCAAAGCCTGCTGCCGCCTGCCCGCCGGCGCCAGGCGCATCACCAGCGAGGCGGTAATGGCCCAAAACAGCGCATGGGTAAAGGCAATCAGCACGCGCGACACCAAGAGCACGGGAAAGCTCCAAGCCACGGCGGAAAGAACATGCCCGGCCACAAACACGGCAAACAACGCAAGCAGCAGCCTTCGCCGTTCCGCATTGGCCACCAGCAGCATTAGTGGCAACGAAGCCAGCGACACTACCCAGGCATACACGGTAATCATGATGCCCGTGTCGGCGGCAGACATATTGAAGCCCTTGCCGATGTCGGTAAGCATGGCGATGGGGATGAATTCAGTGGTGCACACCACAAAGGCGGCCACCGACATAGCGAACACGCGCAGATAGGCCAGCAGGATGGGGGCGTGGGGGTGATGTTTGAGCATTTTGAGCATAATGTGTGGAAAGGATGAATTGTTTTTCAGGTAGCCTTTACCGGCTGGGGAACAGGGTAATTTTCTATCAGATAAACCTCATCGGCACGGCAAGTCTCATATACCCATTGATTCCAATTATCCACCACCCATTTTCGGCTGATACACGACGCGCCAGCCAGCCCGGCTTCTTGCGGCAGTTTCGCCAAAACCAATCCCGCCTTATGGCTGGTGGTAACGAGCAAACCAAAACTTCTATTGCCATCTGGCAGCTCCACCAATATCAAATCAACATATTCCTCATGCGGATAGGCACCAGACAGGCGGAGAACTATTCCGCGCCTCAAATCGCCGTAATAATCAAGCAGTTTTTTCATGATTGGGTTTATGCCAGTACTGGGTGTTTCCAAAATGCAGGCTACCTGAAATCATCAGCCACCGCCTTTCAGGTAGCCCGAAAGGGTGCGGGCTACATGAAAATTGAAAATCACGTGCGTGCGGGACGCGCACACCCTACTCATGCGGGCTGCGTTTGCTAGCCGCCCAAGGCCTGCGCCTGCTTCACTAAATACCGCCGCCCATCTTGCCTAGCTAGGCTTAAATATTGCGGCAGCAAAGGCGAGCCCATAGCGGCCAAGGCCTGCAACACGGCAATTTTCTGGTATTCATCCGCATCCCAGCCGGCAACGTCACGGTAGATGCCGCGCTGCCAAAAGTGTTCGGCATAGCGTTCGGTGTGCGGCGCATGCAGGCTGCCAGACACCATCAAGGCACGGCGGCAAGTGTATTCGTCGGGGTCGTTGCAGAAAGATTCCGCCCATTGCCATGCAACGGCTTGGTTAGAGAGACGCGGGAGCTGCACGGCAAGCTGCCAGCCCGCATCGTACACGGGTTTCTGACGATAGGTTTCACACAGCCGCAACAGTGCTGATTCGGGCAACATTCCGGCGATGTATTCGCTTTCGTTGTCGCGTGCGGTGAGATAAAGCAGCTGCCGGGCCTGCTCGGGCTGCCATTCGTACGCAGGAATCTGCTGCGCGAAATCGAAACACGCCGCCCACACTTCGGGCAGGGCGGCATAATTACACTCCCATTCGCCACCAATGTCCTGCTCGGCTTGCTTGCCGAACTCGGCGCTTTTCCAGGCCAGGAAATCGGTGTACACGCGATGCAGCTTTTCAATGACGGATGATTGGTTCATGGCAAATTCGCCTAGCTGTTTTTAGTTGCGCAGAAGTTTACTGTATCCGTTTTCACTGCATGGAAGCTGCGCTTTCAGGTAGCCCGAAAAGGGACGGGCTACCTGAAAACTGAAAACCGCGTGCGTGCGTACCGCACACACCCTACGTCGGTATTGGAGGTTTCATGCGGGCTACGGCTTGCTATCCGTTACCTTGGTTTCCTCTTTCAGACGACCCCAGCAAGCGTAGCCTGCATGCCGTAGGGTGTGTGGCTCTGCCACGCACGCGTTCTTTGGCATTTGGGAGGCCGTCTGAAATCTTCTGATGCTGTTCTCAGATGGTTTTTGGGTTTTCAGGCTGCCTTTGGGGTTTGGAAACCGCGTGCGTCGCGGGGCGACACACCCTACCTTGATACAGGCTACGCTTGCTACTTATGTATATTGTTATAGTCTATTTGACAAAAATTTAGAAAAATATGGAATTTTTCTAAAGCATCTTTCAAATTTTCATTATCATGTTTTACTAATTGAATTTGTTGTTCCGAGTCCACATCAATTATATCTATGATGGTTCCTAACTCACGTAAGACTGTAAATCTTCCTAAAATTTCATCAGATATATAAGTTAGACTCATAACTTCCATTGATTGTTCATCTGAACTTTCTAGAATTTCAAAGCTAGATAAATCCAATGCTTTTAGATAAGTTATAAAATCGTTTAGATAGTTAATGCTATTCAATGATAATCTCCTAAAATAATTTTAACAATCATTGCTTTCATTATCTTCAATGTTGCCATTTTTATCCTTTCTTTTGCAAACTTGTATGTCTGTAGCTTCGGGCATTTGTGGTACTGGCCGCCCTTTTTTCTTTGCTAACCGTGCCTCCAAAGTATTTGGCCCTAGGATTTTTCCCCAGCCTGATTGGGTATTTGTCATTTTTACAGATGAATCTGGAACATCAAAAGCAACAAAGACACTTCCTGTTGGAGCTTGTTTTCCAAAAGCATTTGGGTTTGGGGGGACTGCTACATGAGTAGTTCCTGAATCTCTCTCTATGACTTTATTAGTTGCTTTCATTTTTTGACATTCTTGAACACTCATCCATCTACCGACACGTATTAATCCTAAAATATCAATCCATTGATTTGCATTTGGTGCAAACCAATACATGTTATCTCCTCCCCGCAACCCAATCGGGTCTTGATTCACAAACCGACCGGCATCAGGCTCATAATACCTGAAGAAGTTGTAATGCAGTCCCGTTTCATGGTCGGCATATTGGTTTTGCAGGCGGAAGGGTTGGTATGCGCTATCCGTTACCTTGGTTTCCTCTTTCAGACGACCCCAGCCGGTGTAGTTGCCGAACCACAAGAGGTTGCCGTCCTTATCGGTCATTTCTCTTGGAATGCCGATTTGGTCGCAGTGGAAGTAGTGGGTTTGTTGTCGGTTTTCGCCGTTTTCGGTTGTCCAATCACGGACTTGCGCCAGCGGTTCGTAGGAGTCTTGGTCAGTGTAGATATAGGTATACCTGCCGTCCGGGTAGACTTCCTGTAGCAAATGGCTGCCGTCCCAAGCGAAGCGGGTTTTCTCTTCGAGGCTACCTGAAACTTCTTCGTTTTTCAGACGGCCTCCAAGAACGGATTGAGGCCGTCTGAAAATGTGCAGGCTGCTTTTTTAGGGCTTTGAAGCCGTTAAAAGGCAGCCTGCATATTTTAACTGCGTTTTCAGGTAGCCCTTTCCCCAACAGCAGCCTGCACCCTACTCCGCCAAATCCCTGCACAATCTCACCGCTTCGTCCAGCCGTTCCACGCCGAAGATTTCCAGTCCGGCAAATTCTTTTTTGCTGCGCGGCAGGTTGGCTTTGGGCACGATGGCGCGTTTGAAGCCGAGTTTTTCCGCTTCTTTCAGCCGCTCCTGCCCGCGTGCCACGGGGCGCACTTCGCCGCTCAGGCCGACTTCGCCGAAGGCCACCATTTTTTCAGGCAGCGGCTTGTTGCGGAAGCTGGACACCATCGCCAGAATCACCGCCAAATCCGCCGCCGGTTCGCTGATTTTCACGCCGCCCACCGCGTTGATGAACACGTCTTGGTCGAAGCAGGCGATGCCGGCGTGGCGGTTGAGCACGGCCAAGAGCATGGCGAGGCGGTTTTGCTCCAAGCCGACGGTGAGCCGCTTGGGCGTGAAACCGTGCGCGTCGTCCACCAGCGCTTGGATTTCCACCAGCAGCGGACGGCTGCCTTCCTGCGTCACCAGCACGCACGAGCCGGCCACGTCGTCGCGGTAGCTGGCGAGGAAGATGGCGGAGGGGTTGGACACGCCTTTGAGGCCGTTTTCCAGCATGGCGAACACGCCCAGCTCGTTGGCCGCGCCGAAGCGGTTTTTGATGGCGCGTATCATGCGGTAATTGGAATGCTGGTCGCCTTCGAAATACAGCACGGTATCCACCATGTGTTCGAGCACGCGCGGGCCGGCAATCGCGCCGTCTTTGGTGACGTGGCCGACAAAAATCATGGCGATGCCCATCTGCTTGGCCATGCGGGTGAACTGGGCGGCGCACTCGCGCACCTGCGACACGGAGCCGGGCGCGGAGGTAATCTGGTCGGAATACATGGTTTGAATCGAGTCGATAACCACCACGGTGGGCTGGTGCTGCTTCAAAGCAGCCTGCACTGCTTCCAAGCGGATTTCCGCCAGCAGATGCACGCCGTCCGCATCCAGCCCCAAACGCTGCGCGCGCAGGGCGACCTGTTGCGCCGATTCCTCGCCCGACACATACAGCACTTTGCGTTTTTTCGCCATCAGGGCGACGGTTTGCAGCAGCAGCGTGGACTTGCCGATGCCCGGGTCGCCGCCCAACAAAATCACCGCGCCGTCCACCAGCCCGCCGCCGAGCACGCGATCGAGCTCGCCCATGCCGGTCGGCTCGCGCGGCACTTCGGCGGCGGTAACTTTGGAGAGTTCCTGCACTTGCGTGGTGTCCGCCGCCCACGATTGGAAACGGGCATTCTTCGGCTCGGGCGCGGCGATGCCTTCCTGCAAGGTGTTCCACTCGCCGCAGTGCGGGCATTTGCCCTGCCACTTGGGCACGGTGCCGCCGCATTCGGTGCAGGTGTAGAGGGTTTTGGGGGCTTTGGCCATTTAGGGTTTCCTTTTATGGGGTGGGGTGCAGGCTGCTTTTAGGATTCATGCTACCTGAAAATACGAAACGCGCCACCGCTGCGCTTTGCCATTCAACTAAACTGGATGCCTGTACGAATATACTGCTTTACGACTGTTCAGAAAGCAAAAAATCGCAAAACTTTTTACACAGCGACAAATCATCACAAACCTCATACAAAGCATCAAGCATATAGCTGAGCGAACTGTCCTGCTGCCATTCTGGCGTGATTCCATTCAAAAAATCTTCATTGACAAACCAGTAAATAAATTTCGCTATGGCTTTTTCCTGTTTATTTGGGATATCCAATAATTTTTTATTAAACTCAATTGCATACAATTTCAACTGTTCGCCATCAACCGCTTTTTGCCTGTAAGCGCGCAAATATTGAACGGTTTCTTTTAAATATTCCTGTTCACGGCTCAATGGAATAAGGCATTTTTCGATAAACCCAAGCGACTTGGAGACAAATAAATCATATCGGTCCACAATGCCGCTATCGTCAATTTTATCTTCAATATCAACAATCTCTGCTATCTCTTCCGTGTTCATGTGCTCAACTTTTGCCGGTGGAGAAAAATAATGGCGGCGTGCCTAATCATCCAATTCCTTCGCCAACACTTCGGCCAGCGTACCGCCCGCCCAAACGATTTCGTCATCGGTTTCGCCAAGGTTGCCCGAATCATTCATCACAATGGGCGGATTCTTAGGTGCGGACTGCCTGAAATCATAGCAGTAAAACACACTGCCGCCATCAAAAGCAATCGGCATCAGATTGGGCGCGTAATGCCAAAACTGGTAGATAAAATAAAACGATACGACTTCTGCGGGCGCAAAATAGCCGAAATCCTGCCCGTTCCCCGAGATGCCGCCGCTGACGGAATACCGCCAAAGCTGTTCCAATTCGGCGGGAATGGAAAAATGGGATGGCAGACAGAATGCAGTAGCTTGCAGCTGCGCGGCGTGCGCATCCAGATAGCGCAGCGCGTCCGCACGCTCAGCTTCGGGCAGCGGGGCGCGGAATGAGGCCATATCGCCTTCGGTGGCGGGCGGCTGCCGGTCGTAAAACTCAAATGCTTGATACCACATATTTTGCCCTTTCATTATTGGTTTTCAGGCCGTCTCTGTCGCCTTCTGCCAAGCATATTCCAACTACGCCGCCCATGCGCCCGATGGTTCGGAAAGTTCGGGTAGGCGGCTTCATTCGATTTAGTAGAAAGGCATAAACCGCGTGCAGGCTGCTTTTTGGGGTGTTCAGGCAGCCTTGCAGGCTGGAAAATCAGGGTTTTTGCCAAATGCACAATGTGATTTTATCGCCGTGCAACTGCCGATAGCATTCCCAAATATTCGGCAGTCCGAAGCTGTTGTCGGAGATACGCCGCTGCCGTCTGTCCAGATAGAATACGCGGGCAGCAGAACGGTAGCTCACATTTTCTATTTCCTGCCTGACGGAAGTCAGGTAATGGTTTGGATGGCTGTCGTCTTTCCAAGCATATGATGCGGTATAGAGCAATGTACCGCCTATTTCATGTTTAACCGTCACACCGAGCGGGGCAGCTGCAGATATGATCACTTTCCTACATGGCAAACGCCGGAAACTGCCGTTGCCTGTTTTAAGCAGACAATCGGTTTGCAATTCACCATACCCTGTATCCTCCCCAACCCCGTTTGCCAAAACAGGGCAAGGCACGGTAAGAGCAACCAAAAAAAGCAATAACAGTTTTTTCATGACAATTCCTAACCAAACCAACAGTATAGATTACTTGATTTTACTTACATTAAGGATGGTTAGCAATCTCATCACGCCGTTGGAATTTATAGTCGATTAAAATAAAAATGAGACAAGGCGGCGAGCCGCAAGGCGTACAGGTAGTACGTCAAGGCGAGCCAACACCGTATCATTGCAATTTTAATTGACTATAGCACCCTGCCGCTGAACGACGGCGGGACGGCACAGGCAACAAAAAAGCAGCCTGCACATGCTGGGCTGCTTATTTTTTGGGGCTGACGTAGATTAGCCCCTTTATTTAAGCGCGCCAAACGTCATGAACCTGAAACGGGTGGCAAAAAGCAGCCTGCACCTTTAAATCCACTCAGCCGTCAATATATATTCACATATATTCACGCCGTTATTGCCATTCCACTGATTCGATGCGGTCGTCCTGCTGCAAAATATCGTTGAGCGCGGCGGCAAGGCGTGCCGTTGCGGCGCGGGTATCGTGTTTGAACAGCCACAGGCGGCGCACGCAATCGGTGTGCGGTTCGATGAAGCAACGGAAGCGGTTTTCTCCGTCCGTCAAATTGGCGCAGCCGAGCCACAGCGGGAAATCCGCATTACCAACATCCACGCGCCAGCCCCAGTCTTCCGCGTGGCAACCCGTCACGGAAAAGCCGCGCCGTGCCAGCCCTTCCGTCAAATATCGGGCGAGTGCCTTGCCGTAAATTTCGGGCGCGTTCGGCGTGTCGTCCGACTCACAGGGAAAAGCGGCGCTCACAAACGAAACTTCGCGCGGAACGCCATCAATCTCATACAACGCGGCGTTGTGTAATGAGAGATAAGGCGGCGGCACGGCAGGCAGCCTGCACGTTTGCGGTGCGGAAAAATATAGGCACAACTCAGCCAGATAGCCGTCTGACAAAGCGTTCACGGCGGCAATTTCCGCAGGCATGCCCAATGCTTCCAGCATGTCTGTACTACCGTTCACCCACTCGGCAAACGCCTGCAATCGGGCAATATCATCATCGGGAAGCGGCAATACGCGCAAAAGCTCGTCGTCCGCCCAATTCAAATAGCCCGTGCGCAGATATTCATACACATTCTGCAGCTTGTGCCAATCGCCCGTCCAATCGCCCGCTTCCGCCAAAGCGTCATGGATATCGCGCGGATGCGTCTTGCGGTAATCCAGCCAGAACAAGGCAGCGTATGTGTTTTCGGGCAGCAGCGTTTTGGCCGCTTCGGTATATAGCCAGCGTTCGAAATCGGCAGCGGACTGGCGACCGGCCAACACTGGAATCAGTGGGGCAAACCATTCAGGAAGCTTAGGCATGGCTCGTCTTTCTTGATGGGAACATACAGGCTGCTTTTTTCTGGTTTTCAGGCTACCTGAAAACGGGGAAAGGCACAGCCGAATCGGGTTTTCTGCGAAGAGGAAACGAGGCTTTACCGCGTGAAAGCGTGTGTGCTTTCGGCTTCTGCTCCATGCGCGATAAATCCAACTCGATTTCCTGTCCGAATTGGATATATAGTGAATTAAATTTAAACCAGTACAGCGTTGCCTCGCCTTGCCGTACTATCTGTACTGTCTGCGGCTCGCCGCCTTGTCCTGATTTAAATTTAATTCACTATAGATTGCCACGCCAACTTTTACGGGAATAAAAATCGGGGCGTAGCGCGTCCGAAATTCGTCGGTATTCGCAAAATGCCAGTTGAGGTTTAAATGCTCTTGGTATGTGTAGGGAACGCGACTATTTCCTACACCCGTATTTGGGCAGGCGGATTTTAGCAAACCCTTTGCGCGGCGGTTGGTTTGATTAAGGGAAAACACTGCCATGAAATGCTGCCGTACCCCCGGGTAATGGCACAACGGCGGCGAATGAGGCTTGTTTTTTTATGCCGAACTGGCAATAATGCCGCTCTGCCCGATATATCGGCAAACCGTCCACTTCCCAATTTTCGGCCAATCCGTTGCCATGTGCGGTACGGGTTGGCTTCAAAAGTAAAGAGAGTATTCAAACAAATGGCTTTATTGGTACAGAAATACGGCGGGACTTCGGTGGGAAGCCCCGAACGCATCAAAAATGTGGCCAAACGCATTGCCCGCGCCCGCGCCGAGGGCTACGACGTGGTGGTGGTGGTGTCCGCCATGAGCGGCGAAACCAACCGCCTGGTGGCGTTGGCACATGAAATCCAGGAGTTTCCCGACCCGCGCGAAATGGATGTTGTGCTCGCCACCGGCGAGCAGGTAACCATCGGCCTTTTGGCCATGGCGCTGATGGATATCGGCGTGCCTGCCAAGAGCTATACCGGCTGGCAGGTGGCGGTGCAAACCGACAACGCCCACACCAAAGCCCGCATCGAATGCATCGACGATGCCAAAATGCGAGCCGATTTGGCGGCAGGCAAAGTGGTGATTGTGGCCGGTTTCCAAGGTGTGGACGCCGATGGCAACATCACCACGCTTGGGCGCGGCGGCTCCGATACTTCCGCCGTGGCGCTGGCCGCCGCACTCAAGGCGGACGAATGCCAAATCTACACCGACGTAGACGGCGTTTACACCACCGACCCGCGCGTGGTGCCCGAAGCTCGGCGCATGAACACCGTATCGTTTGAAGAAATGCTCGAACTGGCGAGCCTGGGCAGCAAAGTGCTGCAAATCCGCTCGGTGGAATTCGCCGGCAAATACAAAGTGCGCCTGCGCGTATTGAGCAGCCTCACCGATGGCGGCGAAGGCACCCTGATTACTTACGAGGAAGACCCCAACATGGAAAAAGCCATTGTATCCGGTATCGCATTCGACAAAAACCAAGCCCGCATCAACGTGCGCGGCGTGCCCGACAAACCTGGCATCGCCTACCAGATTCTGGGTGCGGTGGCCGATGCCAACATCGACGTGGACATGATTATCCAAAACGCCGGTGCGGAAGGCACCACCGACTTCTCCTTCACCGTATCGCGCGGCGACTACCGCCACACGCTTGATTTGCTGCAAAGCGTGCAGGAAGGCATCGGCGCGGCCGACATCGACGGCGACGACACCGTGTGCAAAGTATCCATCGTCGGCATCGGTATGCGCTCGCACATCGACGTGGCCTCCACCATGTTCCGCACCCTGGCCGAGGAAAACATCAATATCCAGCTGATTTCCACCTCCGAAATCAAAATCTCCGTGCTGATCGATGAAAAATACCTCGAGCTCGCCACCCGCGTGCTGCACAAAGCCTTCGGCCTCGACCGCCAGCAATAATCACCCTGCCCCGCAGCCCCTCCGGCGCGGGGCGTTTTTTGCCCCGTAAATTTTCAGGTAGCCTCAACCCGCACAGGAACGCCTCATGATGAAAAACCGCAACTTCGGCAACATTACCGACCTGCTCGACGAAAAAAACATCAGCCCGGCCAAACGCCGACGCATCCTCGCCACCGCCGCCGCACTGGATTTAATCGACACCGCCCTCAACAACTCCGGCAGCCAACACAAGCTCGAAGAAGAAATGGCGCGCCTGCCGCAATACACCGCCGCCATCGAAGCCCTGTTGAAGATTGATTGATAAAGTCACATCATTTTCAGGTAGCCTCTCCTCAGAAAGGCTACCTGAAAACATATAGTGAATTAACAAAAATCAGGACAAGGCGGCGAGCCGCAGACAGTACAGATAGTACGGCAAGGTGAGCCAACGCTGTACTGGTTTTTGTTAATTCACTATAATTTGAATATGCCAAGAACACGCCGGCATCGCTATACCTGCCCTTTATTGGGCTGCCCTAGCCCGTATTCCGAGTAAAAAACTTTATCTTTTTGTAAACCAAGCATATTCACAAACCACTCTATCCTCGCCGCAAAAAAGGCTACCTGAAAGCCGCCTCACCGTTCTCACACACCGCCTGCAACCCTAACCAAACCCAACAAAACCTAAAACAAATCAGCAGAAAACAACAAACCCCAAATCAAATCACAGCCCGCCACATCTAGATTGCCTCTGCCATTTCACCCCAGCCGCCCACCGCCGTGTATGCAAACAAACAGAGTGTCGGCAAACCCTTCCCACCCAGGCCCAAGCCGCCGCCGCATTGCCTAAACCTGCCAATGCGGTAAAATAATGCCTTCCCAACCGTTACCAAGCAGGAAAGACTTGCCATGAACATCGAAAAAGACACCGTAGTAACCCTGCATTATGAAATGTTTGATGCCAACAACCAGCTGATCGACAAAACAGAAGAGCCCATCGCCTATCTGCACGGCGGCTACGACGGCATTTTCCCGCTGGTGGAAGAAGCGCTGCACGGCAAAGCCGTGGGCGAAGAAGTAAACGTAACCCTTTCTCCCGACGACGCATTCGGCGAGCAAGACCCGGAATTGGTGCGCATCGAGCCGCTCAACGTTTTCCCCGTGGAAGTGGAAGTGGGCATGATGTTCGAAGCCGACGACCCCGAAACCGGCGATACCCTGGTTTACCGCGTAACCGACATCGCCGACGGCAAAGCCGTGGTAGACGGCAACCACCCGCTGGCCGGTATGAAGCTGCGCTTCAAAGGCAAAGTGGCTGAAATCCGCCCCGCCACCGCCGAAGAAATCGCTCACGGCCATGTCCACGGCGCACACGGTCATCACCACTAATTCCCATCTTCTCCCAATCAGGCGGGTTGCCATAAAGGCAGCCCGCCTGTTTTCTTTTCAAACCGCTGCAAACTTTGGTTTGGCAAAATTATGATTTCTTTAATATAGTGAATTAACAAAAACCAGTATAGCGTTGCCTCGCCTTGCCGTAACGTGTGTACTGTCTGCGGCTCGCCACCTTGTTCTGATTTTTGTTAATCCACTACAACTTCGTTGAAATTCTGCTTTCAGGTAGCCTGTCGTTCCGTATCATCACGCAACAATCACAACCTTTTCTTTATACAGAAAATAACAAGGCACTCCTCTGGTAGATAACCATGCGACACTGGCTTGCCGCTCCGCATCCAGGCATACCCATCTTTGCCATAACAGACTATAAAACAAAGCATTCCAGCTGTTGCCTTACCTGCCTTCGAGGCTACCTGAAACCTCTCTGCCACATCCTGCCGCCACCGTTTCGCCACACCCTACCTCAAATCGCATATTTCGCGTATCATTAACCTGTCTTAATTTTCATTATGACGGGTTAAAACCGGCAAAGAGCAAACGCGGCAAAACTGCGTTTTTCCGGTTGCAATCCGCCATACCAACCCAAGAAGCTCAAGAGGAGCCCCAGCATGAACCTGCCGACCCCCGTTTTGCGCCTGCAAGACAGTGCCCGCCAACAGAATTTTGCAGAAGATTTCCTCCCCTTCCTTGCCGGCTATTATCGCCAGGCCGACTTTGCCGACCTGGCCAACTATAGCGACACCGAACTCTTATCTGCCGCCGATTCCCACCGCAAACTCGCCCAAGAGCCCCGTGCCGCTGGCAAGGCCGTGGTGCGCGTTTCGCCCACCGGCGGCACCGTGCGGCACACGCTGGTGGAAATTGTGGCCGACCACCTCCCCTTCTTGCTCGACTCCCTGCTGATGTTGCTCAACCGCGAGCAGCGTGTCCCCTTGGCCGTGTTGCACAGCGCATGGCAGGTCAAACGCAATGCAGACGGCAAAGCTACCGCCCTCGAAGAAGCCGCCAAAGAAAGCAGCGCGCAAGAAACATTGGTGGCTGTGTATCTGGAAGGCGGCGAGGCCGCGCAAGACCAAAAACTGGCCGAGCAAATCCGCAGCCTCTTGGCCGAATTGGGCACGATTGTGGAAAGCGAACACAAACTGCGCGGCCAGCTTTTGCTGGTTAACCAGATGATTCTGAACGAAGGCCGCAGCCAAGATGCGGAAATCGTCTCCTTCCTCAGCTGGCTGGCCGACCGCCATTTCCTGCTGATGGGCTTCTGCGAATACGATTTGGTCAACCACTCCGGCAGCCCGCGCCTGCAGGCCAAAGCCAACACCGCGCAAGGCATCCTCGCCGGTAACAGCAATCAGATTGCCGACGATTTTGCCGCCCTCTCCGATGCCGACAAAAAACAATGGCTGCGCCACGACCGCCTGCTGCTCAACCGCTCGCCGCAGCGCAGCCGCATCCACCGCCCGGCCTATCTCAACCAAATCAGCATCCAAAAACTCAACGCCAACGGCCAAGTTATCGGCCAATGGTGCTTCATCGGCCTCTACACCGCCGCCGCCTACACCGACAGCATCTGGAACATCCCCATGCTGCGCGGCAAAGCCGAGCATGTGCTGAAACACTTCGGTTTTGCCGACGGCAGCCACGAGGAACACAACCTGCGCCACCTGCTGCAAACCTACCCGCGCGACGAACTGTTTGAATCCGGCAGCGAAGAGCTGGCCGAAGCCGCTGTCGGCCTGCTCGCGCTCGCCCAGCGCCCGCGCGTGCGCCTGTTTGCCCGCAACGACGTATTCAAACGCTACGTTTCCGTTCTGTGCTATCTGCCCAAAGCGCAATTCAACAGCCAATTGTGCCAGCGCATTGCAGGCTACCTGAAAACCACCCTGGCCGCCGAAAGCTGCGAATACGCCGTGCAACTGACCGACGACAACCCGCTCGCCTGCATTCAATTCCTGTGCCTTACCGATGCCGGCAAACTGCCCGCCTTTACCCGCAGCGAGCTGGAGCAACACATTGCCAATCTGGCAAGCAATGCCGAAACCGCGCCGCAACCCGAAACCGAACAGAAAAAACAGCCTGAAGCCAAACAAAAAACCAAGGCCAAAGCCGCATCTGCCGCCCACGAAGACGACGCCGCCTTCTCCGCCGCCTACCGCGAAGCCTTCAGCCCCGATCAGGCGATTACCGACCTCAAACACGCCGAACTCCTCAACGACGACCACGAGCTGGTTACCGTCTTCTCCGAGCAGGAAAACCCGGCCGCACCCTACGCGCTGCGCCTCTACACCCCGCAAATCAGCCCGCCGCTGTCGCAAACCCTGCCCATTATCGGGAACATGGGTTTCGACGTGCATACCGCCGTGCCCTATATCCTGCACACCGAAAACAGCGCCGTCGGCCTGAACTATTTCTCCCTCAAGCCCAATGTGGCCGTCCACGCCCAAGCCGATGGCTGTGACGCCTTGGGCAGAGAACTGCCTGCACTGTTTGCCGAAGTATGGGCAGGCTGTGTGGAAAACGACCGCTTCAACGCCCTCGTGCTCTCCGCCGGCATCACTTGGCGCAACAGCGTGCTGCTGCGCGCCATCGCCAAATACCTGAAACAAGCCACCCTGCCGTTCCCGCAAGAGCGCATCGAGCAAACCCTCCTCCGCCACGGCGCCATCGCCGCCAAACTGGTGGAACTGTTTGCCGCCCGCCTGCATCCTGAAGAAGCCGATGAAAACCGTGCGCTGATGATTAACAGCGAACTCACCGGCCTCTTAGCCGACGTACCCTCGCTGGACGAAGAGCGAATCATCAACGCCTTCCGCTCCGTGATTTTGGCCGTGTGCCGCACCAACTTCTGGCAAACCGACAAAGAAGGCGGCCTGAAATCCGAAATCAGCCTGAAAATCAAATCTAAAGACATCCCCTTCCTGCCCAAGCCGCTCCCACTGTTTGAAATTTGGGTGTACAGCCCGCGCGTGGAAGGCACCCACCTGCGCGGCAGCAAAGTGGCGCGCGGCGGCCTGCGCTGGTCCGACCGTTTCGACGACTTCCGCACCGAAGTGCTCGGCTTGGTGAAAGCGCAGATGGTGAAAAACGCCGTCATCGTGCCCAGCGGCTCCAAAGGCGGTTTCGTGTGCAAACAACTGCCCGATGCCGCTACCGACCGTGAAGGCTACCTGAAAGAAGGCATCGCCTGCTATAAGATTTTCATCAACGCCCTGCTCGACCTCACCGACAACCGCACCGCCGAGGGCATCGAACCGCCGCAGCAAGTGCACCGCCGCGACGGCGACGACCCCTATTTGGTAGTGGCTGCCGACAAAGGCACCGCCTCCTTCTCCGACACCGCCAACGCCCTCTCCGCCAAACACGGCTTCTGGTTGGACGACGCTTTCGCCTCCGGCGGCAGCGCGGGCTACGACCACAAAGGCATGGGCATCACCGCACGCGGTGCGTGGGAATCGGTAAAACGCCATTTCCGCCATTTGGGTAAAGACATCCAAAACGAAGACTTCACCGTAGTCGGCATCGGCGACATGGGCGGCGACGTATTCGGCAACGGCATGCTGCTGTCCGAGCATATCCTGCTCAAAGCCGCCTTCAACCACCGCCACGTCTTCATCGATCCGAACCCCAATGCTGCCAAGAGCTTTGAAGAGCGCAAACGCCTGTTCCAAAGCGGCGGCGGATGGGAAAAATACAGCCGTGCACAGATTTCGCAGGGCGGCGGCGTGTATGAACGCAGCGCCAAATCCATCGTCATCACGCCTGAAGTGAAAGCCTGGCTCGGCATCGAAGCCGACAGCCTCACCCCCAACGAGCTCATCCACGAGCTGCTCAAAGCCGACGTGGAACTGATCTACAACGGTGGTATCGGCACCTACATCAAAGCCGCTTCCGAAAGCAATGCCGACGTGCGCGACAAAGCCAACGACGAAGTACGCGTGAACGGCGGCGAAATGCGTGCTAAAGTATTGGGCGAAGGCGGCAACCTCGGCGCCACCCAGCTGGGCCGCATCGAATTCTGGCAAAACGGCGGCCGCTGCTGCACCGACGCCATCGACAACTCTGCCGGCGTAGATTGCTCCGACCACGAAGTAAACATCAAGATCCTGCTCGGTGAAGCCGTTCGCGCCGAACGCCTAACGCTGGAAGAGCGCGACGAATTGCTCCGGGACATGACCAACGAAGTGGCGCAACTGGTGTTGCAAGACAACTATCTGCAAACCCAAGCCCTCTCCGTTGCCCAGCTCAACCCGGCAGGCTACCTGAAAACCGCTGCCGCGCTCATCCGCTATCTGGAAGAAAACGCCGGCCTCGACCGCGCCGTGGAGTTCCTGCCGGACGAAACCGAAATCAAACGCCGCGCCGAAGCCGGGGAAGGCCTGAGCAACCCGGAAATTGCAGTATTGCTGTCCTACAGCAAAATGCACTGCCAAGACAACCTCTTGGGCAGCGACCTCCCCGACGATCCCAACTTCCTGCCCGCGCTTATCCGCTATTTCCCCGCCCCGCTCCAACAGCAATACGGCAGCGAAATGCAGCAGCACTACCTGCGGCGCGAAATCATCGTCAACCAGCTGGCCAACCGCGTCATCAACCGCATGGGTATGCACTTCATCCAGCGTTGCAGCGAAGAAAACCAAGCTTCCGTGGCCGATGTGGTGCGCGCCTACTGGGTGGCCGACATCCTGCTCGACGGCGAAGAGCGTTTCCGCGCCGTGCAGGCGCTCGACAACCGCCTGCCCGCCGAAGCACAAATGCGTCTGTGTGCCGACATTGCCGACCTTATCGGCCATGTAGCCGGCCAGCTGCTGCGCAGCAAACGCCCCTTCGACAACATCGGCAGCCTCATCAGCCACTACCGCGCTCCTACTACTGAGTTCATGCAGCAACTGCCGGAGCGCATCCAGGCCGAAGAGCACCCCAGCATCGCCGAACGCGAAGCCTGGCTCGGCAGCTACAACGTGCTCAGCCAGCAGGATGTGGCCATGCTCGCACGCCTGCCCTTTGCCGCCAATGTGTTGGCCGTGGTGGATTCGGCCGCCAAAATCGGCAAGCCAATCGCCACCGTTGCCAAGGCCTACTTCATGCTCTCCGAAAAACTGAACATGAGCTGGATTTACCGCGCCATCGCCAAGCTGCCGAGCGACAACCAATGGCAATCGCAAGCCGGTTTGGCCATGTATGAAGACGCCACCAACATCCATTTGGAATTCACGCGCGACTTCCTACAAGCCGGCAGCAACAGCCGTGCCGCCGCCAAAATTGCCGCAGCCCGCAGCCAGATTGCCGACATGCAGCACTACGAACCGGCCGACTTGTCCATGCTCTCCGCGCTGGTACGCAACCTGTCCAAAATCGTGGCAGCAGACTGAAGCTGCATAGCATGAGCCACACCGTTCCCGCCGAACAGCCGCTGCTCGCCATCGACACCTCCACCCAGTGGTTGTCGTTGGCGCTGCGGCACAACGGCCACACCCGCCTGTTCCATCAGGAAACCGGCAACCGGCAGTCCGAACTCATCCTGCCGCAGATTGCCGCCCTGCTGGACGAAGCCGGGCTGGCGGTGCATGAGCTGGCCGCCATCGCCTATGCCCAAGGCCCGGGCGCATTTACCGGCCTGCGCATCGGCGTCGGTGTGGCGCAAGGCTTGGCTGCGCCGTTCGGTATCCCGCTCATCCCAGTGCCCTGCCTCGACGCAGTCGCTTTGCTCTGCCCCGGCCAGGCTGCCGTGCTGGCGGCCACCGATGCGCGCATGGGCGAAGTATTCTACGCCTGGTTCGACACCCAAACCCAACAACGCTTGAGCGATTACCAAGTGGGCAAAGCCGACGAAATCAGGCTACCTGAAAACCTTTCAGGTAGCCTCAACCCTGATGGCATCAGCGGCATCGGCAACGCTTTTGCCCTATCCGAGCCCCCGCCCTTCCCCGGCCGACCCGATATGCCCACCGCCGAGCACTACTTGGCGCTGGCCGCCTCCGGCCGCTACCCCGCCGTTTCCGCCGCCGAGGCCGAACTGCTCTACGTGCGCAACAAAGTCGCCCTTACCGCCGCCGAACAGGCCGCGCGCAAAGGAGCGGCATGATCGCCCGCCTCGCCCGCCCGGGCGACAGCGCCGCCCTGGCCGCGCTCGATGCGCAATGCAACCCTTCCCCTTGGTCGGAAAAGCAATTCGCCGCCTGCATCGGCCATGCCAACGAAACCGTGCTCTTGGCCGAACAAGGCCGCGAGCTGGCCGGGCTCATCGTGTGGCAAACCATCCTCGACGAAGCCGAGCTGCACCTCATCGATACCGCCCCCGCCTACCGCCGCCAAGGCGTGGCCAGCCTGCTGCTCGGCCACCTGTTCAAACAGGCAGATGCCAAAAACATCCGCCGCATCTTCCTCGAAGTGCGCCACAGCAACCGCGCCGCCATCGCCCTGTATCAACAACACGGCTTCATCCCCTGCGGCAGCCGCCCCGGCTACTATCCCCGCCCCGACGGCAGCCGCGAAGACGCCCTGCTGATGGAGAAACCATGCTGAGCAGCCGCTACCCCCGCCTGCACGAAGCCCTCGGCCTCGGCCCCATGTGGCTCAAACGCAGCGCCCGCCTTGCCGAAAACACCCGCCCCGAATCGCAAAGGCTACCTGAAAACGGGCAAAGCGAACCCCGCCCAAGTGGGCATAACGCGCTTCAACCCATCCCGCCCCACTCCGCCGCAGCCCAAACCAGGCTACCTGAAAATGAACAGAGTAGGCTTCGGCAAAGCGAGGCCGGCGGGCATCAGCAACATCCAAACCGCACTCCTGCGCCCAACCAAGCCGCCGCCCGCCCCGCGCCGCCCCCGCAAGGCCACCGTGCCGACGTACTGGCCGCCATCTCCGCCCCCCAGCCTTTCCAGCCCGCCCCCGCGCCGGCCGAAAACGAAAGCGACCCGCTCGCCGCCGTGCAACGCCTGTGGGCGGCACTGCCCCACACCGCCTTCGCCAGTCCCGAAGAATTGCAACGGCAGGCCGCCGCCTGTGCCGCCTGTTCCCTGCACAGCCAGCGCAAACAAGCCCTCAGCGGCTACGGCGCCATGCCCGCCCGCCTCATGGTGATCAGCCTCAACCCCGCCCCCAGCGACGACGAAGCCGGCCGGCTCATCAGCGGCCGGCACGGCCGATTGCTCGACAACATGCTCGCCGCCATCGGCCTAGCGCCAGAACAAGTGTTCCGCACCGCCTGGCTGCGTTGCACGCCGCGCGTCGCCCTTAAAACCACCCCCGAAGAACAAGTGCGCTGCGCCGCCTTTATCCGCCAAGAATTCACCTGGGCACAGCCGCAAGCCATCCTCCTGCTCGGCAACAGCTTCTACGACCCCGCCCGCCGCTGGCTGCTCGAACAGCTCATCGGCCACACCCCCGCCTTCACCGTCCCCCACCCCGCCATCCTCCTGCGCCAGCCCGAGCTCAAAGCCCAAGCCTGGCATATCCTCAAACAGCTCAAAGCCGCCTTGGCCAAAGCCTGAGCAAGCCGCACAATATTTTTCAGGTAGCCTCATCCCGCAAACTGCGCCATACCACCCCATCAACTGCCCATTGCTCCGCCATGCTTACCGACACCCACTGCCACCTTGCCGACCCCGTGCTTGCCAGCAGGCTACCTGAAATCACGGCGGCCGCCCATGCCGCAGGGGTGCGGCGTTTTATGGTGCCGTCGGTTACCGAAGCGGATTTCGATGCCGTGTGCCAACTGCATAACCCGCCCGAATATTATGGTGCGCTTGGCCTGCACCCGTGGTTTGCCGAAAGCTTCCAGCCCGACTTAATCAGCCGCATCGCCGAGCGCCTGCAAGCGCAGCCGGGGCTGCTGGTGGGCGAAATCGGGCTGGATTATTACGGCGATCGCAAGCAGACCCGCGCCGCACAAACCGCCGCCCTGCTCGCCCAGCTCGACTTGGCGCAGCAATTTGGCCGCCCCGTGCTGCTGCACCATGTGCGCGCCGCAGCCGATGTGGTTACCGCGCTTAAGCACAGCGGTTTTTGCAGCGGCGGCATTGCCCATGCGTTTTCAGGTAGCCTCGAAGAAGCCCGCGCCTTTATCCGCTGCGGCCTGCTTATCGGCATCGGTACGCTGGTGCTCAACCCGAATGCCCACAAAGTGCGCACCACCGCCGCAGAGCTGCCGCTGGAACACTTGATGCTGGAAACCGACAGCCCGTTTATGCAAATAGCCGGCGCAGGAGAAAACACGCCCGCCAATGTGCGGCAGGTGGCAGAAACCGTGGCGGCCTTGCGCGGCATCAGCATGCAGGAAGTAGCCGATGCCACCGAGCAAAACGTGAACCGGCTGCTGTCTTTTTCTTAAGCTGATGCGGCGGCGCTCCCAGGTATCCGCGCCGGGATGTTGATTTAAATTATGAGCCGGAAGCAGCCAAAGGCCAGCACCGAGCCAACAACACAGTTGATTTCCACGTTTATTGGAAACGGCACGGTTTGCTTGATTGCCCGACCGGCCAAGAAAAGGCTACCTGAAATTTGCCCCGAGCTTATCACGCAACAAAATTTCAGGTAGCCCCACCGACCTATCGCATCCTCCATTGAAGCAATCACTCTGCCGACTTTAATAAAATTATTTTTGCCCGGTGTAAGTGATTGGTTTAGAAATCCATACACCACCCAGACACAAAGCCTTACATTCCTCCACCTTTTTTTTACCATCAAAATACATTATATTGTGCGGGTTTGACTCACCAAACACATTATCTTGTGTTGCACTCAAAATCAGGATGGGAAAATGAACGATACCGTTAATCTAAAAGTGACCAAGCGCGACGGCCGTTTGGAGCCGATCAACCTCGATAAAATCCACCGCGTCATTACTTGGGCGGCACAAGGCCTCAACAACGTATCCGTATCGCAAGTCGAGCTTAAATCCCATATCCAGTTCTACAACGGCATCCGTACCGACGACATCCACGAAACCATCATCAAAGCCGCTGCCGACCTGATTTCCGAAGACACCCCCGACTACCAATACCTGGCCGCCCGCCTCGCCATTTTCCACCTGCGCAAAGTGGCCTACGGCCAATACGAGCCGCCGCACCTGTTCGACCACGTCAGCAAGCTGACCGCCGAAGGCAAATACGACCGCCACATCCTCGAAGACTACAGCCGCGAAGAGTTTGACGAAATCGACGGCTACATCGACCACACCCGCGACATGACCTTCTCCTATGCCGCCGTTAAGCAGCTGGAAGGCAAATACCTGGTGCAAAACCGCGTTACCCGCCAAATCTACGAAACCCCGCAGTTCCTCTACATCTTGGTGGCCATGTGCCTATTTGCCAAATATCCCAAAGCCACACGCTTGGATTACGTCAAACGCTTCTACGACGCGGTTTCCCTATTCAAAATTTCGTTGCCCACACCCATCATGAGCGGCGTGCGCACCCCCACGCGCCAATTCTCCAGCTGCGTGCTGATTGAATGCGACGACAGCCTAGACTCTATCAACGCCACCACCAGCGCGATTGTGAAATACGTTTCCCAACGTGCCGGCATCGGCATCAACGCCGGCCGCATTCGCGGCTTGGGCAGCGAAATCCGTGGCGGCGAAGCCCAGCACACCGGCTGCATTCCGTTTTTCAAAATGTTCCAAGCCGCCGTTAAATCCTGCTCCCAAGGCGGCGTGCGCGGCGGTGCGGCCACCCTGTTCTACCCGCTGTGGCACATTGAAGTGGAAAGCCTGTTGGTGTTGAAAAACAACCGCGGCGTGGAAGACAACCGCGTGCGCCAGCTCGACTACGGCGTGCAAATCAACCGCCTGCTCTACACCCGCCTGATTAAAGGCGGCAACATTACCCTGTTCTCGCCCAACGAAGTGCCCGGCCTGTACGACGCTTTCTTCGCCGACCAAGACGAATTCGAGCGCCTGTATGTGCAATACGAGCAAGATCCGGCCATCCGCAAACGCGTAGTGCCCGCCACCGAGCTGTTCTCCACCCTGATGCAGGAACGCGCCGGCACCGGCCGCATCTACATCCACAACGTAGACCACAGCAATACCCACAGCCCGTTTGATCCCGCCGTGGCTCCCGTGCGCCAGTCCAACCTATGTTTGGAAATCGCCCTGCCCACCAAGCCGTTAAACGACATTAACGACGAAAACGGCGAAATCGCCCTCTGCACTCTATCCGCCTTCAACCTCGGCGCATTGGAAAACCTGGACGAGCTGGAAAACCTTTCCGACCTCGCCGTGCGCGCGCTCGATGCCCTGCTCGACTACCAAGACTACCCCATCCCCGCCGCCCGCAAAGCCACCATGAACCGCCGCACCCTGGGCATCGGCGTGATCAACTATGCCTATTATCTGGCCAAACACGGCGTGCGCTACAGCAACGATTCCGCCCTCGCCCTCACCCACCGCACCTTCGAAGCCATGCAATACTACCTGCTCAAAGCTTCCGTGCAGCTGGCCAAAGAATACGGCGCCTGCCCCTTGTTCGGCCAAACCATGTACGCCAAAGGCGTGCTGCCCATCGACACCTACAAAAAAGACCTCGACAGCATCTGCAGCGAACCCCTGCACTACGACTGGGAAACCCTGCGCGCCGAAATCGTCCAGCACGGCTTGCGCAACTCCACCCTCACCGCACTCATGCCCAGCGAAACCAGCTCGCAAATCGCCAACGCCACCAACGGCATCGAGCCCCCGCGCGGCCTGGTAACGGTAAAAGCCTCCAAAGACGGCATCCTCAAACAAGTCGTGCCCGAATTCGAGCGCCTGAAAAACCAATACGAAACCCTGTGGCAGATGGGCGGCAACGATGGCTACCTGAAATTGGTGGGCATCATGCAGAAATTTGTCGATCAGGCCATTTCCGCCAACACCAGCTACGACCCCAAACGCTTCGACGGCGGCCGCGTACCCATGAAGCAGATGCTCAAAGACCTGCTCACCGCCTACAAATTCGGCCTGAAAACCCTCTACTACCACCACACCCGCGACGGTGCGGACGATACGCAGAGCGATATTCAGGACGACGGCTGTGCCGGCGGAGCTTGCAAGATTTAGCTTGTAATAATGAGGCTACCTGAAAAAGGAGTTTATTTTCAGGTAGCCTATTACTCCTTGTTGATTTCAGCCCAACAGGCTACCTGAAAACCCTTTTTCCCACATCCACATCATGCTGATTAAATCTGCCGACGATAAAAGCAGCAAGCTGAAACTGCTCGAGGCCGTAGATAAACTGCCGCTCAACAAGCAGCAGCGCGAACAGCTGACCGATAAATTATGGAAACTGCGCACCGGTATCAACGGTGAGAAAGATGCTGCCTTTTATATCGACAACTACCTAAAAGACAGCAAATACTATGTTGTCATCCATGACTTGCGGATAGAAATCGACGGAGAAGTTGCGCAAATCGATCATCTATTGATTAACCGCGTTTTTGCCATCTTGTTGGAAACCAAAAACTTCAATGGCAACCTCACTATCAACAAATTCGGCGAATTCACGGTTCAATACCCCAGCGGTAAGAAAAAGGGGATTCCATCCCCTATCGAACAAAGCAAACGGCACGAACGAATCCTATTGAACCTGTTTGACCGTATCGGCGTGAAAATGAAAACCGGTCGGCCGCTGGAAGTACACCATGCCGTTCTTGTGTCGCCGCAGTCCATTATCCGCCGGCCCGATAGCAAAGATTTTGATACTTCCTGCGTCATCAAAGCCGATGCTATCCGGCAATGGCACGAACAATTCGGCGAAAACAGAGTAGGCGTCGGCTTCGTTCTCAACCATATGTTTGATGCCCTGCTAATCAACAACGAAACCATTCAAGAATGGGGACGTCGCATTGCGGCAGAACACAAACCGGAAGGGCTATTGGAATATCTGCCCAACTCCATCAAACCCTTATTGACACACTGCCACACCTGCGGGCAAGCCATCAGCAAAAATGAAGCATTGCTATGCCTGCATAACCATGAACGCTTCAACGGCAAAATATACTGTCGCGAGCACCAGCAGGCAACCTTACAACAACAAGCACCCCCCGCCAGCCCCGAATCCAAAACCAGACGTGATGAATACTGCGAACACTCAGGCTGTCATGAAAAACTCAGCCAGGCAGTCATTCAATATTGCCAAAAACACAGCAGCCGTTTCGGCGGCAAACTGTATTGCCGCGAACATCAGCAGCACAACACAACCGACAAAATAAGCAACGCCCAGGCCGGGCAAATAGAAACAGAACAAATCCATTGCAACCACCCAGGCTGCTATAAGAAGCTTACCCCGGCAGTTGTCCAATATTGCCAAAAATATTCCAAACGTTTTCACGGTAAACTGTATTGCATGGAACACCAACGTGCCAAAAACCGTACCTAACCCGCTATATTATTTTCAGGTAGCCTGAAGCCCTATATCCTTCACTAATCACATTGCAAAAGAGATCCCGCCATGTCCTGCGAACACCTCGTCATGTCCTACAGCACCTTCAGCAAGGAAAAAAACGATGCCCTCAAAGAGCCGATGTTTTTCGGCCAGCCCGTCAACGTTGCCCGCTACGACCAGCAGAAATACGAAATATTTGAAAAACTGATTGAAAAACAGCTTTCCTTCTTCTGGCGGCCGGAAGAGATCGACGTATCGCGCGACCGCATCGACTACGCCAACCTGCCCGACCACGAAAAACACATCTTCATCAGCAACCTCAAATACCAAACCCTGCTCGATTCCATCCAAGGCCGCAGCCCCAACGTCGCCCTGCTGCCCTTGGTATCCATTCCCGAGCTCGAAACCTGGATTGAAACCTGGAGCTTCAGCGAAACCATCCATTCGCGCAGCTACACCCACATTATCCGCAACATCGTCAACGACCCCTCCGTCGTGTTCGACGACATCGTGCAAAACGAATACATCATCGCCCGTGCCGAAGATATTGCCTGCTACTACGACGACCTCATCGAATACACCCAATATTACAACCTGTTGGGCGAAGGCGAGCACCGCGTCAACGGCAAAACCATCGTGGTGAGCCTGCGCGATTTGAAGAAAAAACTCTACCTCTGCCTGATGTGCGTCAACGTACTCGAAGCCATCCGCTTCTACGTTTCCTTCGCCTGCTCCTTCGCCTTTGCCGAGCGCGAACTGATGGAAGGCAATGCCAAAATCATCAAACTCATCGCCCGCGACGAAGCCCTGCACCTCACCAGCACCCAGCACATGCTCAACCTCATGCGAAGCGGCGCCGACGACCCCGAAATGGCCGAAATCGCCGCCGAACTGGAAAACGACTGCTTCGAACTCTTCAAAAAAGCCGCCGAACAGGAAAAAGAGTGGGCGGAATACCTCTTCAAAGACGGCAGCATGATCGGCCTGAACAAAGACATCCTGTGCCAATATGTGGAATACATCACCAACCACCGCATGATGGCCGTCGGCCTGAACGCCGCCTTCCCCGCCGCCACGCAAAACCCCATCCCCTGGATCAACGCCTGGCTCTCCTCCGACAACGTTCAGGTAGCCCCGCAGGAAGTGGAAATCTCCTCCTACCTCATCGGCCAAATCGACGCCGAAGTCAGCGCCGACGACTTGGGCGACTTCGAACTGTAAGCCCGCCCGAAGCCCAGCCAAAAGGCTACCTGAAAATCGCCAAACTGATTTTCAGGTAGCCTTTGAGCTTGAAACCGCGTGTTAAAATAAAGCAGATTAATGTTCGATACCAAGCAGCCATCCACGCGCCGCAAAGCAAGCCGACCCCGTATTCAGAAATTAAACTGCAATCAACCTATAACCAAACCCAACTGCCACACCACCATGCCCACCGCCAGCCAAATCGAAGCCCTCCTGCCGCAAACCCAATGCCGCCAATGCGGCTACGACGGCTGCGCCCCCTATGCCCAAGCCATCGCCCAAGGCCAAGCCCCCATCAACCTCTGCCCACCCGGCGGCGACATCGTGCTGCAAGAACTCGCCGAGCTGCTGCACACCCCGCCGCTGCCCCTGGCCCAACCCGAAAAGGCCGCCGTAAAAGCCCTGGCCTATATCGACGAAGCCGCCTGCATCGGCTGCACCGCCTGCATCAAAGCCTGCCCCGTCGATGCCATCCTCGGCGCATCCAAACTCATGCACACCGTGCTGGCCGACGAATGCACCGGCTGCGGCCTTTGCCTGCCGCCCTGCCCCGTAGACTGCATCGAAATGCAGCCCGTGTCCGATGCCGTCTTGCCCCGCGCCGGCGCCCAAGCCCAACCGGAACAAGCCCGCCGCGCCGCCGCCGCACACGCCAAACAACGCCTCCAACACCGCGAGCAGCGCCAACAGCGTGCCGCCGCCGAACGCCAAGCCCACCTTGCCCAACGGGCCGCCGCCGTGCAAGCAGCCGCCCAAACGCCCCCAACTGCCCAACCGGCAGCCACACCCGCCAAACCAGGCCATCCTGCCGCGCCTGCCTTCAATCCCGCCGACCTCATCGCCCGCGCCATGGCCAGCGCCCAAGCCCGGCAAAACCAACGCACCGTGCCCAGCAACCACGACAGCTTCCGCCAACAACAAATCGCCGCCGCCCAGCAACAAGCCGCCCACCGCCGCGCCCTGAAAAACATCCGCTACGGCAACGAAGCCGAACAAGCCGCCGCCAAAGATTTCCTCAAACAGCAAAAGAATGCTGCCGACACCCCGCCCGAGCCATAAACAACCAAGGCTACCTGAAAACGAGGCTTTCGAAGAAAGCTGAGTTTCTGCGAGGCGGACCGAAGTTTCCGAAGGAAGCTGAGTTTCTGCGGAGCTAAAACGAAGCTGCTGAAGGAAGCTTCGTTTCTGCAGAGCAGACCGAGCTTTCCGAAGAAAGCCGAGTTTCTGCGAAACCAGATTTTCAGGTAGCCTTCACACAGGCGCAGCCCGAGAGCACATCCCGAATTGCCGCGCTATTGCTCCGCACCGCCAACCCACCCCTTACTCGAATCCACCGCATCCACTACCCTCCCTGCCCCAAAGGCTACCTGAAATCTTTAGTAGCATAGAAAGCCTTTCAGAAACCTCTATCTGCCACCTCATTCAATATCCATCCAATCAAAAAGGCTACCTGAAAACGAGGTTTTCGAAGAAAGCCGAGTTTCTGCGAAGCTATCACAAACCAACTTAACTTCCGCTCAACGGCTCCAATCCGCAGGCAACCTAGAAATACGACAAGATAAATCCACGCGGTAGCAAAAGGTAAATCAGTTTACGCCAGCCTTTCTCCCGCTGCCTCACAGGCCGTTCTCTTCTCTTGTTGCAAACTCCGCTAAATCCACCCTCCGCTCAAACAGCTCCTGAATCCTTGCCTGATGGCTGATACCGATGCATAAGGCATCCGGCAGGGCTTGCCGCAATGTGCGCATCAATTCGGCGGCGGAAGCGTCGTCCAGCTGGTTGGTGGCTTCGTCCAGAAACAATACGTCGGGGCGATGCAGCAAGGCTCGGGCAAGGCTGAGGCGCTGCTGTTCACCGCCGGAGAGGATGTTGTGCCACTCGTGTTCGGCATCGGGATCGAGCGCGGCCAGACGCGGCAGGCCGGTTTGCTTCAATACTTGGGCGATGGCGGCATTATCAGGCGCAACGGCGTATGGGTAGGCGAGCACGTTGCGCAGGCTGTCGTGCGGCAGGTAGGGGCGTTGCGGCAGAAACAGGCTGCGGCCTTGGATGGCGAAACGGCCTTGGTAATACGGCCACAGCCCGGCCAGCGTGCGCAGCAGGGTGGATTTGCCGATGCCGCTGCGGCCTTCGAGCAGCAGCCATTCGGGGGCGCGGGCGGCGAGCGAGAGGCCATGCAGCAGGGTACGACCGGTTGCAGTGCGGAGGGTAAGGCTGTCTGCTTTGAGTACGGCGGTTTGGCCGGATTCGCCGTCGCTATCATGTGCGGGCTGCTTTTGCGGTACGTCCTCCAGCGTATTCAGGGCTACCTGAAAACCGTCCAGACGTTCCACCACGGATGCCCATTCGATGATGCGTTTGTAGTAATCCATAAACCAGCCGAAGCCGTCCTGCACGTTGGAAAACGCGCTGCGCGCCTTCATCATGTCGCCGAAAGTGAGGGTATGCGCCAGATACATGGGCAGGGTGGCGATGATGGGGATAAACATGGAGAGGCGCAGATAGGCGGCGGAAAAGGTTTCCAGGCGCAGTTCGCGGCCGATGAGCTCGCGCCAGTTGCGGCGCACGGCTTCAAAGCGGCGGTTCAGGCGGCTTTGTTCGGCAGCTTCGCCGCGATAGAGGGCAATTTGCTCGGCGTGGTCGCGCACGCGCAAGAGGGTGGCGCGGTAGTCGGCTTCGCGGTGCTGGCGTTCCACGTTGAGCGGCTGGAGCCTGCGGCCGATCAGGTGGGTGAGCAGCGTGCAGGCTGCCGAATAGGCCAGCGCCACCCACACCAGATAGCCGTGCACCGTGATGTTTTGCCCGAAGATTTTGAAGGTTTGCACACCGGACAGCTGCCACAAAATCACCACGAATGCGCCGAGTTTGGCGGCGTTCATGATGAAATATTTGAACAAATCGATGCTTTTTTCCGAGAGTAGGAAGATGTCTTCGGCAATGCGCTGGTCGGGGTTGTCCGGCCCGCCTCCGTGTTGCAATTGCAGGCGGTAGTGGTGGCTGCAGCCGAGCCATTGCTGCTGGAACTGCTGCGTAAGGTGGCTGCGCCAGCGGAACAGCAGGATTTTGCGCAACCAGTTGCCGAAGGCGACCAAGGCGGTCACCAAGGTGATATACAGCAGATATTCGCCGGCCAGTGCGGGCATGGCGGCACTTTCGAAGGCGGCAAGCGCATCGTAAAACGTTTTGTTCCAATCGGTAATCAGCACGCTGACGCGCACGATGGCGAGCGAACAGCCGACCACGGCAGCCAAAAGCAGCCATTCGCGCCATTGGCTTTTGGCAAACCAAAACGGAGCGGCAAGACGGAGGAAACGGCGGAGGGTTTTCACGAGGCTACCTGAAAATGGGATATGGATATAGTGAATTAGCATAAGAATGCTACAGCGTTGGCTCGCCTTGCCATATTGCTCATACTGTCTGCGGCTCGCCGCCTTGTCCCATTCTTATTTTAATCCACTATAATATTGGATGGTAAAGCAAGGTTAATCGGTTTTACTTGCAAAGCAAAAAAGGTTTATAGTTTCAACCCTTATACCACACAACCCAGGAGTATTTTTATGAGCAATTTCGACGATATCGCAGGCAAAGTGAAAAAAGAAGTGGGCGATGCCATCGGCAGCAGCAAACTGCAAGCCGAAGGCCTGATTCAAGAAGGCGTGGGCAAAGCTAAAGAAGCCATTGCCGACGTGGAAAAACAAGCGGCCGATGTGCTGGAAAAAGGCAAAAAATCCGCTGAAGAGCTGATGAGCGAAGCCAAAGGCAAAGCCGAAGGCCTGATCAACGACATCAAAAGCAAGTTCTAACTGAGCAAACGGCACGGCAAACTGCCCTGCCCCACGCCGCCGAACAGAGGCTACCTGAAAATTTTCAGGTAGCCTTTTCTCTTTGCCCGCGCGGCGGGATTACAGCTTCCAATCGAATTTCAGCATGATGTTTCGCGGCTCGATCAGATAGTTGTTGATGCCGTTCTGCCGGGTTTTCTGGTTTTCATACACGCGCCGGTCGGTCAGGTTGCTGCCAATCAGGCTGAGCTTCATGTTGTCGTTGAAGCTGTATTGCACATTGGCGTTAAACAGCGCATAACCGCCCTGCTTCACATTGGCCAGGCTGGAGGTTTCGCTTTGTGCCGTTACGCCGCCGCCAATCGTCCATTTGTTTGCCGCACCGGGCAGGCGATAGCTGGTGTAGAGACGGAACATATGGCGCGGAGTGTGTTTGCTGAAATTGGTGCCCGCAGGAATAGCGCCGCGGTTTTCGGCATCCAGATATTTGCTGTTGTTCAGCGTGTAGCCTGCAAACAGCTGCCAATCGTCCGTCAGCTTGCCGGAAATCTCCATATCCACGCCGCGGCTGCGCACACGGCCCACCGGCTCGTTATACCAGCGCGACATGATATTGTCGTACACCTGCACGCTGCGGTTTTTCTGTTCGATGTCGAATAAGGCCACGGAAGCGTTCAGCTTACCTTCATACCATTCGCCCTTCCAGCCGATTTCGTAGTTGCTGCCCAATACCGGCGGCAGATAGCGTTCGTGGCGGTCTTTGTAGCTGTTCGGTTTGAAGATGCTGGTGTAGCTGGCGTATATACTGTGATGCGGCGTGATGTCGTAAGTGATGCCGAAATACGGGATAAAACGGTGGTGGTTGCGCTCGGTAACACTATCCGGGTCATTATCGACCACACCGCTGGTGTAGTGGTAATCCACCACGGATTTGGTGGTCATGTTGGTGTAGCGCGTGCCGGCCAAAATGTGCAGCTTCTCGGTGGGGTTGAAGCGCGTACCAGCCATTAAGGAATAACTACGCTCGGTGTTGTCATAGTCCCACAACATCCACGGTGTGCCGGCATACCAATCCGGCTCGGCCACTTCGTTGCCTCGGAAAGAAGACGGGTCGTAAGACCGAAGATGGCGGAACTGGCGGCGTTCACCACCGCCGCTTTTGTGGTTGTAGGTATAGCCGAAGAACACATCGTGTTCCTGCCCCAACAGGCGGTATTTGCCGTTCAGATTGGTTTTGATGGTGAACTGCTTTTCGTTTCGGTCATACCGGCCAAGCCAGCCGGAAGGCAGAACGCCGCCGGTTGTCCAGCCTGCATAGGAAGTATTGCCGCTGTAAATGCCGCCGTTACGTTTCAAAGAATGATTGTTGTTGTAATTGAGTGTCCCGGTCAGTTTCCAATCATCGGAAAAATAGTGCTCCAATTCAGCAAACAGATTGATTTTACGGGCTCTGTTACGGCTCCAATCATAGCTGAGGAAGGTGTCGCGCGGCAGGTCGGAATCGCTGCCGTTCACGCCCATCGGAATGCCCCAATCGTCTGGTGTGGATATTTTGCGTTGATACAGCCCGCCCCAAGTAAGCTTGGTATTCTCGCCCAACTGTGCATCCATCACGCCGTATAAAGTGAATGTGTTACCCGCCGCGCTGTCCTTAAAGCTGCTGTCCCTGCTTGCCACGCCCACCACGCGCCCACGCAGGGTTTGCGCTTTGTTCATTGGCCCGGAAACATCAACGGTGGTACGGGCTGTGCCAAAACGGTTAAACAAAACATCGCCTTGTATTTGGCGCACTGAGGTCGGGCGTTTGCGCACGGCATTGACTGTGCCGCCCGGCTCGCCGTTGGCTTGGGTAAGCCCCGTGGCGCCACGCACCACTTCGATATGGTCGTACACCGCCAAATCAGTAGCAGATTGTGCATCGTACATCGGGTTGGCTACTGCGCCGGGCACCACGCTGCTGATGCCGTCTTCTTCAATCTGGTCGATATAGAAACCGCGCGATTGGAAGCGTGCCGTGCCGGTATCGCGGATAACGTTGATGCCCGTGGTGGTTTTCAGCGCATCTTCCATGCTGGTGATGCCTTGGTCATTCATCTGCCGTTTGGTAATCACGCTCACCGACTGCGGCGTTTCCTTGGGCGACAGCGAAAGCCCTGTGGTGGTACGCATGGCGGAGGTGGTGTAGCTGTTTCGGTTTTCGGTGCGGGTGCTGCGGTTGCGGGCGGTGATTTGGATGCTTTCCAATTCGGCGCTGCCGCCTTCATTTTCGGCAGCATTATCGGCCCATGCGGGTGCGGTAGCGGCCAGCAGGGCAGCGATAAAGGTGGGTTTGAACGGGTGTTGCATAATTTCCCTTTGATAAAAAAAGTAAACATAGATAAATTTTCGAGGCGCGATTATAGTCTTTTACAAGATAATGCAAATGCATTTGATAATTTTTAACAACAAATAGAGTGCAAATACCACACGCAATGCAAAGAGTTTGATGGTTGGCCGGATACTCCCCTCTTCGCCGTTGCCGGATAACAATGATGCAGCCTCCTGAAAATGTGCACTTCAAAGCAGCGTATCGGATAAGCTTATTTTTCAGGTAGCCTTTGCCGTTTGGCGTTCTTAAGCGGCGGGCTTATAATATCGTTCTTTATTTCACAAGCCAGATGAAAGCGGATCATGATTGGTTCTTATCGAAAAATCCTGTTAGGCATCTTTGCCGTAGCGGCGGTGTGCACGGCAATGTCGTTGTATATGCAGTATGGACGGGGCATGGACCCTTGCGTGATGTGCATTATTCAGCGGGTGTCGATTATTTTCGTGGGGCTGCTTTCGCTGCTTGCCATGCTGCTGCCGCTGAAGCGCCGTTGGGCGCAAACGGTGGCGGCGATGCTGGTGAGTATTCCGGCGTTATGGGGCGGCTGGACGGCCATCAGCCAGCTGCATCTGCAAAGCCTGCCCATAGATCAGCAGCCTTCCTGCGGGGCACCGTGGACTTTCCGCTTGCAGGGCGCGCCGCTGTTTGATTGGTATGAGCCGATTATCCGCGGCTACGGCCAATGCGGCACGGTGGAATATTTCTTGAGCGTGCCGTTCCCTTGGTGGTCGCTGCTGGCTTGTGCGTTTATTTTAGTTGGCCTGTGGGGCGGCTGGTGGGTGATGCGCCATCATGAAATAGCGGAGTAGAAATTTTCAGGTAGCCTGTTGCAATATGCAGGCTACCTGAAATTTTTTGGCTTGATTGCATGAAAGGCCGGCTGAGTATTTCAGGTAGCCTTGATGCGTGCCAATCCAATCTATGCAACACCTGGCTGCAATCATACTAAAAGGCTACCTGAAAGATTTCAGGTAGCCTTTCCTTTTACTCCTATGCAACAGCATTAAAGCACGCCCGACAGGCTTTCGACGGCCTCTGCCTGTTGCGCCTGATGCTCTTGCCGTTCGTGAAACTGCATACGGTAGAGGTCGGCGTAGCGGCCGCCTTTGGCAAGCAGCTCGGCATGTTTGCCCTGTTCGACAATCCGGCCTTCGTGCATCACCACAATCTTATCAGCCTGCTCAATGGTAGAGAGGCGGTGTGCCACCACCAAAGTGGTGCGCTGCTGCATGAGTTTGTCGAGTGCGGATTGCACCAAGCGTTCGGATTTGGTGTCGAGTGCGCTGGTGGCTTCGTCCAAAATCAGGATGGGCACGTTTTTCAGCAGGGCGCGGGCGATGGCGATACGCTGGCGCTGGCCGCCGGAGAGTTTGAGGCCGTTTTGGCCGATTTCGGTTTGCAAACCCTGCGGCATGGCAGAGATGAATTCCCAGGCGTTGGCGGCTTTGGCTGCCGCTTCAATATCGGCGGGGTCGGCATCGAAACGGCCGTAGGCGATGTTTTCGGCCACCGTGCCGTTAAACAGCACCACGTCTTGGCTCACCAGTGCCATTTGTTTGCGCAGGGAGGCCATGCTGTACTCACGGATGTCGCGCCCGCCGATACGCACCTCGCCCGAGGTGGGATCAAAGAAGCGCGGCAACAGGTTGGCCAGCGTGGTTTTACCGCAGCCGGACGCACCCACCAAGGCCACCACGCTGCCGTTGGGGATGCGCAGATTGATGTTGTCGAGGCTGTTGCGGGCGGCGCCTTCATAGTGGTGGCTCACGTTCACCAACTCGATATCACCGGTGTGCTCGCTGAGGATTTCTGTGCCGTTATCGGGCTCAACCGGTTCGTCCAAAAACTGGAACACGCTCTCGGCGGCAGCTAGGCCGCGCTGCAGCGAAGAAGAAATGCCGGTCATGCGCTTGATGGGATCAAACATCATCAGCATAGCAGAAAGGAAAGACATAAAATCGCCGGCGCTAAACGAATCGGAAGCGGCGCGGGCGGCAGCCAAATAAAGGATGGCGGCCAGCGCGGTGGCAATCATCAGCTGGGTTACCGCCGTGCTGAATGAGTTGGCGGCGGTTTGCTTCACGCCGTTGCGGCGCACGTTGATGGCGGTTTCATCGAAGCGGTTTTTCTCGTGCTCCTGCCCGCCATACACTTTAATCACGCGCTCGCCGGTGATACTCTCATCTAACACCTGCGTCATCTGCCCGACATATTGCTGGCTTTCGCGCGAAAGCTGGCGCAGGCGTTTGCTCACCTGGCGCACACACCAAGCCAGCACCGGAATCATCACCAGCGTGATAATCGTGAGCTGCCAATCCAGATACAGCAGGAAGCACAACAGTCCCACCACGGTGATGCCGTCTTTGGCGGTTACGGTCACCACATTGAAACCAGCCTCGGTAATCTGGCTGGCATCGTTCATGATGCGCGACATAATCCGCCCGCTGCCGTGTTGGCTGAAATAGCCGGCCGGCAGCTTGAGCATTTTGGCAAACATTTCGCGGCGGATTTGTTGCACCAGGTGGCCGGAGAGATAACTGGTGCTGTATTCGTTGATGAAGTTGAAAATACCGCGCACGATAAACAGGCCGATAATCGCCAGCGGCACCCACCGCATAGCGGAGAGGTTTTTCTCCACAAAGCCTTCATTAATCAGCGGTTTGAGCAGCCAGGCGAAAATCGGCCCGGTGGCGGCCACCACCACCATGCCGAGCACGGCCAGGGAGAAAATGCGCAGATAGTTTTTCAGGTAGCCAAACAGCCTGCGGTATAAGACCAGGCTGCTGACTGTAGTGTGCGGGGTAGGAGACGAAGACATATCAGCCTCTGCCGTTGAAAACGGCGATTGTAAGGCAAATCGGGGGCGGGCAACAATGCGGCAAGGCTGCTTTAGCAGGGTTTAACTTAAATTTGTGGCCGATAGGGAAAAGGCTACCTGAAACCCATACCGGTTTTCAGGTAGCCTTTTATAGTGAATTAAATTTAAATCAGGACAAGGCGGCGAGCCGCAGACAGTACAGATAGTACGGCAAGGCGAGCCAACGCTGTACTGGTTTAAATTTAATTCACTATATCTTGAGTTAAACGTTCACACCCTTAGTGCAGCCCGCCCATGCTGCGGATGCGCTGGTCGAGCTCTTGCGCGGTAAGCGCGCGGCCGTCGTTGCAGAAAATCGCCATCAGGCGACCGCGCACCGGGTCGTTGGCACTGGTGTAGCTGTCAAACTTGCGCCATGTGCCGTTGCGCGGGGCAATCCAGCGCCGGTTGGTGTTGTCGCCGAAGGCGAAGGATCGGTGATGGCGGTCGCCGCAGCGCATGCCCTCATAGCTCATATTCAGCTGCCCGCCCTGCGGCTGCACAGCAAGCACGTAGCGCATGCTGCGATCGGCGGCCTGCTGCACGGGCAGCTGCAGCCAAACTTTGTTGCGGTAGGTAGGGTTAATATACAGCTCGAACCACTCGCCGCGCTGCAAGTCGGGATAATCGGGCAGCACCACGGCGGCTTCTTCCCACGGCTTTTCCTCTTCCGGCGCGTAATAGCGGTTTTCGCGCAATTCGGCCGAAGCGGCAGCGGAAAGAGCCAATACGCAGGCTGCAAACCATAGTTTTTTCATTGCTTTTCCTTTTTCAGGTAGCCTTTTGGTTTCAGGCAGCCTGCTACTTGGCTGAAGGCTACCTGAAAACTTCTGCACCGGCTTATTTGCCTAAAGCAGACAATACAGCAGCTTTCACTGCTTCCACCGGCTGTGTACCGTCGATTTTGATATAGCGGGGCGCGTTGTCGCCGGTGAGCCGGCTGTAGAAGCCGATGAGCACGGCAGTTTGTTTGTGGTACACATCCAGGCGGTTTTTCACGGTTTCCTCGCGGTCGTCGTCGCGCTGGATCAGGTCTTCGCCGGTAACGTCGTCTTTACCTTCTACTTTAGGCGGGTTGTGGCGGATGTGGTAGGTGCGGCCGGAAGGCAGGTGCACACGGCGGCCGGCCATGCGCTCGAGAATCACCTCGTCGGGCACATCGATTTCCACCACCGCATCCAAAACCACGCCCGCCTCCTGCATGGCTTCAGCCTGCGCCAACGTGCGCGGGAAGCCGTCGAACAGGAAACCGTTTTTGCAGTCATCCTGAGCAATGCGCTCTTTCACCATGCCGATGATGATGTCGTCACGCACCAGGCCGCCCGCGTCCATAATCTTTTTGGCTTCCAAGCCCAGCGGCGTGCCGGCTTTGATGGCGGCGCGCAGCATATCGCCGGTGGAAATCTGCGGAATACCGAAAGCGGCGGTAATAAACTGCGCCTGCGTGCCTTTGCCCGCACCGGGTGCGCCCAATAACAAAATTTTCATTGTCTCTTCCTTTAAAATCAACACAAAAGCATGGCGGCGGCCATCTTCCAACAGGCTACCTGAAAAACGCCGCCGCCCAATCTGCCGCACAGTTTAGAGCCAGCGCCGCAAAAAATCCAGTTTCCGCTGCCCTTTCCCCGCCCCGCCTTCCCTAGAAAGGCTACCTGAAAAGCATTACAATCCCCGCTTCCCCTCCTCAAGCAGCGAGACCTGCCATGCCCAAAATCAGCAGCAGCTTCGATGCCGGCGCCATCAGCGTAATCGACAGCACCGACAGCCAAAACATTCGCCTCGCCCTGCGCGGCGACAATGCCGCCTCCTTCAGCCAGTGGTTTTATTTCCGCCTGCAGGGCGCGGCCTACCAACCTTGCCGTATCCGCATCGAAAACGCCGGTCAATCCAGCTACCCCGAAGGCTGGGAAGATTATCAGGCCACCGCCTCCTACGACCGCAACAACTGGTTCCGCGTGCCAACCCGCTATGAAGACGGCGTGCTCACCATCGAACACACCCCGCTGGCCGGCAGCGTGTATTACGCCTATTTCGAGCCCTACTCCCACGAGCAGCACCTCAACCTCCTCGGCGACGCACAAGGCAGCGGCCTGTGTCAAATCGACGACCTCGGCAGCACCGCGCAAGGCCGCGACATCAACCTGCTCACCATCGGCCACCAAGCCGCCAGCGACCTCAAAATCTGGATTATCGCCCGCCAGCACCCCGGCGAAAGCATGGCCGAATGGTTTGCCGAAGGCCTGCTCTCCCGCCTGCTCGACCACCAAGACCCCACCGCCCGCGCCCTGCTCGACTGCGCCACCTTCTATATCGTGCCCAATATGAACCCCGACGGCGCTGCCCTAGGCAACCAGCGTACCAACGCCGCCGGCGCCGACCTCAACCGCGAATGGCAAAACCCCAGCCCCGAGCGCAGCCCAGAAGTGTATGCCGTGCGCCAAAAAATGCACGAAACCGGCGTAGATTTATTCCTCGACATCCACGGCGAAGAAGCCCTGCCCTACGTATTCGCCGCCGGCTGCGAAGGCAACCCTTCCTATGATGCCCGCCTCGCCGCGCTCGAAGCCGCCTTCAAAACTGCCCTGCGCCAGGCCAGCCCCGATTTTCAAGACGAACACGGCTACCCCGAAATCGCCCCCGGCCAAGCCAACCTCGCCATTGCCAAATCCTACGTGGGCGAAACCTTCGGCTGTCTCTCCTACACCCTCGAAATGCCCTTCAAAGACAACATCAACCTGCCCGACGACGACTTTGGCTGGAACGGCCAGCGCTCCCTGCGCCTGGGCGAAGCCATCCTCAGCGCCATCCTCGCCGTCTGCCCGCAACTGCGCCCGGATGAAACCGCATGAACGGCCAATTCCCCGCCAACAGCTTTGCCGCCAACTTAGGGCTACCTGAAATTTCAGGTAGCCTCCTGCACGCCGATTGGCCCGCGCCAAACAATGTCCACACCTTGATTACCACCCGCCAAGGCGGCATCAGCCAAGACCGTTTCGCCAGCCTGAACGTAGGCGACCACGTGGGCGACGACTCCGTCGCCGTGGCCGAAAACCGCCGCCGAGTGCAGGTACACGTTCCCCTGCCGCTGGCCTATCTGCGCCAAGTGCACGGCAACCGTGTAGTGCCCGCTGCCGACTGCCTTGGCGCTCCGCCGGAAGCCGATGCCGCTTTCGACCGCAGCCGCCGCGCCGCCTGCGCCGTCATGACCGCCGACTGCCTGCCCGTACTCCTCTGTGACCGCGCCGGCAGCGTCGTGGCCGCCGCCCACGCCGGCTGGCGCGGCCTCGCCGGCGGCGTGCTGGAAAACACCATCGCCGCCATGCAGGCCGACCCTACCGACCTCCTCGCCTGGCTCGGCCCTGCCATCGGCCCCGACGCTTTTGAAGTGGGCGGCGACGTTCTGGCCGCCTTCACCCAGGCCGACCCCGCCGCCGAAGCCGCCTTCGAGCCCATCGGCAGCGGCAAATACCTGGCAAACATTTATCTGCTCGCCACCCAAACCCTGCGCCGTGCCGGCGTTAGCCAAATCTACGGTGGCCGGCATTGCACCGTGCTCGAGCGCGACCGCTTCTTCTCCTATCGCCGCGACGGCCAAACCGGCCGCATGGCCAGCGCCGTGTGGCTGAGCCCGGAGTAAGCAGGCAAAGGCTACCTGAAACCCATGTTTCCAGTTCAAATCAAACATGAGTTCTCTAGCGAAAGTATTTATCACCCATGCGCTGCTACCCCTTACCCTGCTTGACAAATCCCGCCGCAACCACCATAATCCGCGCCTTTATATGCAGCCCTTTCTGCTGCCTAATATTTCGGCGCACCGCCCAGCCGGTGCAGCCGCCCCGATGAGGAGGTGATTTTTCCACCCCGGCTACTTATCCGGCCCGCGCCGAACGGTGCAAAAGCGATAAATCAAACCATTTTCCCGGGCAGGCTGCCCGGCAACAAATAAAATATTTTAAGGATGACAAAATGCCTTCTATTCGCGTAAAAGAAAACGAACCGTTTGAAGTAGCCATGCGCCGTTTCAAGCGCGCCATTGAAAAAACCGGCCTGCTCACCGAGCTGCGTGCCCGTGAAGCCTACGAAAAACCAACTACTGAGCGCAAACGCAAAAAAGCCGCTGCAGTAAAACGTTTGCAAAAACGCCTTCGCAGCCAACAACTGCCGCCGAAACTGTACTAATCCTTTAGAGAAACCAACACAGCCCGTTATCATAACCGGCTGTGTTTTTCTTTGGCTGTCAGCCGAAAAGGCTACCTGAAAATATAAGCGGGTATAAACCACAAGGTTTCCATGATTATTGCAAAAAAGAACAAGGTAAAACAAAGACTATACCATATCATCCTTATATCAATTTTAGGTAGCTTTTCTTAAAAAACACACTTCCCAAATAAACACCTTTACTGTCCAAACACAATATCCCAAAATTCATTTTCCGTCTTGATGACTACCAGCTTTTATAAGCGATACGGCAAAGACAAGCCAACGTAGCAACACTCTTATTTTAGTTCACTATATTGGCAGTTTTTCCCTCCAGCCTTCTCTTCTCCCTATTCAATTTCAGCCATAATTTCATAATCCCTTGACCGCCTAAAAGCATATCGCTTAAAGTAGCGCGCTTCTGCCACAGGCAAAGCACCGATTGATTCTTAAATAAACATAAGAAGCATTATCATGAACACCAACCAAACCACCCCACACGGCGGCAAACCCGCCGATGTTTACTTTTTCGGCACCTGCCTTTTGGATTTGTTTATGCCGGAAGCAGGTATGGATGCCATCACGCTGTTGGAGCAGCAAGGCATTAAAGTGCATTTTCCGATGGAGCAAAGCTGCTGCGGGCAGCCTGCATTCTCATCGGGCCACCGCGAAGAAGCGTTCGACGTGGCCAAGGCACAGCTTGACTTGTTCCCCGAAAACTACCCCATCGTCGTGCCGTCCGGCTCTTGCGGCGGCATGATGAAGCACCATTGGCCCAAATTGTTCAAAGGCAGCGAATATGAACAGCGCGCCAACGAATTGGCCGGCCGCGTGGTCGAGCTGACCAATTTTCTGGTGGACATCGGCTACGAGCCCAAAGACGTGGGCGCGCCGGTGAAAGTGGCGGTGCATACTTCCTGTGCGGCACGCCGCGAAATGGGCGTGCACATCACCGGCTGGAAGCTGATTGACAGCCTGCAAAACGTGGAACGCATCGTGCACGACCACGAAAGCGAATGCTGCGGCTTCGGCGGCACGTTCTCCGTGAAGCAGTCCGACATTTCCGGCGCGATGGTCACCGACAAAGTGGCCGCGCTGAAAGAAACGCAGGCCACGGAAATCGTGAGTGCGGATGCAGGCTGCATGATGAACATCGGCGGCAAAATCGCCAAAGACGAGCCGAACATGCCCAAACCCAAACACATTGCCACATTCTTGCTGGAACGCACGGGAGGTAAAGCATGAGCGCGCGCGACAATATTTTGGCTAAACTCCGCAAAGCCAACGCCTATCCGATGGCGGAACCGCAAACTTTCGATTACTACCAAGAAATGTCGCCCGAATGGGAAAGCGAAACCGACCGCCTGCGCCATTGGGCGGCCACCATGCGCGCGGTGAAAACTGAGATTTTCTGGGTGCGCGAACACGATTGGGAACAAAAACTGGTGGAAGTCGCGCAGCAAAAAGGCCTGCAAAACATGCTGCTTTCGCCGCAAACCGAACACGGCCGCCGCGCCCAAGCGGCTCTGCAGGCTGCTTCCGTGGAAACCCGCGCCTTCGCCAAACCGATTGACGATTGGAAAGACGAATTCTTCGCCGACGTGCAGGCTGGTTTCACTTCGTCTGTTTGCGGCATCGCCCACACCGGCACGATTATGCTGGTTTCTTCCCCCGAAGAACCGCGCAGCCAAAGCCTGGTTCCCCCCGTACACATCTGCCTGTTCGACACACGCAAAATGTACGACACCTTTCATGCGGCCCTGCATGGCGAAGCCTTAATCGAAGCCATGCCCACCAATATCATTTTGGCATCCGGCCCGTCAAAAACCGCCGATATCCAATTAACCCTTGCCTACGGCGCACACGGTCCGCGCGATATGGTCGTCTTGGCCGTATTGCCCGAGAATATCGACCCCGCCGATTTGGAGAATGCCGCATGAGAACCGAACAAACCGTACACTTCCATCCGCGCCCCGAAACCTTCAAAGCCAACGCGCGCGAAGCCCTGGCCGACAAACCCTTGCGCAAAAGCCTGCGCACGGCCATGGACATGCTGATGACCAAGCGCAAAATCGTGCTGTCGGACGAACAAGAACTGCAAATGCTGCGCACCCTGTGCGAGCACATCCGCCAGCGTTCGCTGTCCAAACTGCCCGATTTGCTGGAGCAGCTGGAAAGCAACCTGACCCGTTTGGGCGTGAAAGTGCATTGGGCGGAAACACCCGACGAAGCCTGCCGCATCATCCACGGCATCGTGATGCACCATCAGGGCAAACTGATGGTGAAAGGCAAATCGATGGTGAGCGAAGAAATCGAGCTGAACCATTATTTGGCCGATCGCGGTATTAAAGCCGTGGAAAGCGATTTGGGCGAATACATCGTGCAAATGGCCGGCGAAAAACCGACCCACATCGTGATGCCCGCCATCCACAAAACCAAAGAGCAAGTGAGCGAACTGTTCCACAACAACATCGGCACGCCGCTGACCGACGACGTGGATCAACTCACCGGCTTTGCCCGCCAAGCCCTGCGCGACGTGTACCGCACCGCCGATGTCGGCTTGAGCGGCGTGAACTTTGCCGTGGCCGAAACCGGCACGCTGTGCTTGGTGGAAAATGAGGGCAACGGCCGCTTGTCCACCACCGTGCCGCCCGTGCACATCGCCATTACCGGTATTGAAAAAGTGGTGGCCAAACTGTCCGACATCCCGCCGCTGTACAGCCTGCTGCCGCGCAGCGCCATCGGCCAAAACATCACCACCTATTTCAACATGATTACCGGCCCACGTCGTTCCGACGAGCTGGACGGCCCGCAGGAAATGCACCTGGTGCTGCTGGACAACGGCCGCAGCCAGGCCTACGGCGAAGAACAAATGCGCCGCACCCTGCAATGCATCCGCTGCGGCGCGTGCATGAACCACTGCCCCGTGTACACCCGCATCGGCGGCGCGGCCTACGGCACCACTTATCCCGGCCCGATTGGCGAAATCCTGTCGCCGCACCTGCTGGGTTTGGAGCCCACACGCGACCTGCCCACCGCCTGCACCATGTGCGGCGCGTGCGTGGAAGTTTGCCCCGTGAAAATCCCGATTACCGAGCAAATGCAGCGCCTGCGCGAAGAAGCCCAGCGCGCGCCCGACGAAGCCGTGCCCTACCCGATTAAAGGCCAAGGCGCGTCGCACACCTTGGGCGAGCAACTGGCTTGGCGCATGTTTGACGGCATCTTCGCCGGCAAAACCGCCTACCGCATGTTCGGCGCGCTGGCCACCAAGTTCCGCGGCCTGACCCCGGGCAAACAGCTGACTTGGACCGACAACCACGTGCCGATGAAGCCCGCGCCCAAATCGCTGCACCAGTTGTTGAAGGAAAAACAGCAGAAAAACAGCGGCTAAACCGAGTGCAGGCTGCTTTTCGGACATGGAATAAGAAAAGCAGCCTGCAAAGCCGGAACGGTTTTGGTTTGGCAGAAACCGAAGTTTCCGGCCGGCCTTTTTCAGGTAGTCCGAACGCCACCAAAGAATGCCACCAAAGGTTCGTTCCGAACAAACCGAAGTGCAGGCTGCTTTTGTACCGTTCGAACTGATTGAGAAATCAAGAAAACAGTTTTCAGGTAGCCCGAAACGCACGGATTCGCGCAACCCCATCCCCTCTCCCGTGGGAGAGGGTTAGGGAGAGGGCAGCAAACCGCAGGTTTGCCGTTTCAACATCGCCCGTTCCGCCAATCCTGAAAAGAATCAGGTAACCGCGTTTTCAGGTAGCCCGAACGCCGCAAAGCTTGTTCCGCACAACATAATCCGAAGTGCAGGCTGCTTTTAAATCGCCCAAACCGATTGAAAAATCGGAAAACCAGTTTTCAGGTAGCCCAACCGACGACAAACCCAATCCGCCGCCTGTTTTCAGGCAAACCCCAAAAGCAGCCTGCACCCCGGGCTGCCCCTTTTTACCGACACACACGGAGACATCATGAGTATCGCCCTTTCCGTCTTTCCCATCTTATTGCTGATTGTTTTGATGATCGGCTTCAAAATGCGCGGCGACCGCAGTGCCATCTTGGCTGCGTTGTCCGCTGTTTTGATTGCTATTTTTGCCGTGCCCAACGTGAGCGGCTTCACCCCCCCCACAGGCTACGGCGCCGGATACGTCGGCTGGGCATTTGCCGAAGGCGTGTTGAAAGCCATCTTCCCCATCCTGATTGTGATTCTGATGGCTTTGTTCAGCTACAACGTGCTGCTGGAAAGCGAACAGATTGAAGTGATTAAACAACAATTTACCAATATTTCCAGCGACAAACGCATTCAGGTGCTGCTGATTGTGTGGGGTTTCGGCGGCTTGTTGGAAGGCATGGCGGGCTTCGGCACGGCGGTGGCTATTCCGGCGGCCATTTTGATTGGTTTGGGCTTCAGCCCGCGCTTCTCCGCGCTCGTGTCGCTCATCGGCAACAGCGTGGCCACCGGCTTCGGCGCGGTCGGCATCCCCGTGATTACCTTGGCCAAAGAAGTGTTCGGCTCGGCGGTAACGGCCGAGCAGACCCATGCCGTTGCCGGAGACGTGGTGATTCAGCTGGGCTTCTTGATGTTCTTGGTGCCGTTCGTCATCCTGATGCTGACCGACACTTCTAAAAAATACCTCGTGCCCAACATTATCCTGTCGGCCGTGGTGGGCGGATTGTCGCTGGGTGTGCAATTTGTGGCCGCTTACTTCATCGGCGCGGAAACGCCTGCCATTTTGGGCAGCATCGCCTGTATCGTCTTCATCGTGCTGTATGCCAAAATGACCGAGAAAAAAGCCACGCCGGCCGATAAAGCCATCAACATGGGGCAAATGGCGAAAGCATGGTCGGTGTATGGTTTCATCTTGTTCTTCATCATCATGGCCAGCCCGCTGTCCGGCCCCATCAGCGGGTTTTTGAAATCCACGCTGGTGAGCAAAATCCACCTGCCGATTTATAAGGAAGGCATATATTTCTCCTTCGGCTGGTTGTCCAACGCCGGTTTGATGCTGTTTTTGGGCGCGTTTATCGGCGGCTTGGTGCAAGGCGTTTCCGCCGGCAAACTGTTCCAGATTCTGGGGCAGACTTTGGTGAAAATGAAGGCTTCTGGCATCACCGTCATCTGCTTGGTGGCCATGAGCGCGATTATGAGCCACAGCAGCATGATTGCCGTGATTGCCAAAGGCTTGGTAGACGCCACCGGCACGTTCTATCCGCTGGTTGCACCGCTGGTGGGCGCCATCGGCACCTTCGCCACCGGCAGCGACACTTCTTCCAACATCCTGTTCGGCAAACTGCAAGCCTCCGTGGCCGACCAACTGGGCATGAATAAATCATGGCTCGCCGCCGCCAACACGGCCGGCGCGACCGGCGGCAAAATTATTTCGCCGCAAAGCATCGCCATCGCCACCGCCGCCTGCGAACAGCAAGGCCAAGAAGGTGCCTTCCTTCGCTCCGCCATGCCTTATGCGATTGCGTATGTGATTATTGCGGGCATTACGGTGTATTGCTTTACCATGATGGCACTGTAACGCCGTCGGCAAACAAGGCTACCTGAAACCGGCTTCGCGGATTGCTGCAAAACCGGTTTCAGGTAGCCTTCATTTCAGCCATAAGGGCTACCTGAAAATCTGTATACCCAGCCAACTTACTCTCGCTACAGCATTGCTTCGCCTTGCCGTAGCATTGTTATTTTGATTCGCCATACAGACGGCAAAACGTGCAGGCAGCCATGTCACCTCATCGGATTTCAGGTAGCCTCTTCCGCATCTGCGCCCTCCTCCGCCCACAATTCCGGCTGGCTGCCCTGCGGCAAAAGATGGCTGATGCCCAAGCCGATAAGGCGGTAGTCGCTGCCTGCGGGCATGCGCTGTGCCAGCTGCCGGGCAGCCTGCTCCAGTGCGGCGGCATCGGGCAGGACGGAGGAATAGGTTTGCGAGCGGGTGAGGATGCGGAAATCAGCAGTTTTCAGCTTGAGCGTGAGCGTGTGCGCCTGCACTTGTTTGCGCTGCGCCTGCGCCCATAAATCTTGCGCCAAATCAGCCAGGTGGCAGACAATTTTACTCAGCGGCAAATCCTGCGGCAGGGTGATTTCGGTGGAAATCTGCAAGCGCTCGCGCTGCGGCTGCACGGGGCGATTGTCGATGCCGCGGGCGAGGTCGTAGAGGCGGTAGCCCCAGCGGCCGAACAGGTTAACCAATTCGCCGCGCTGCATTTTTTGCAAATCCCCGGCCGTTTGCAGGCCGAGGGCATGCATTTTTTGCAGCGTTTTTTTGCCCACGCCGGGAATTTTGCCCAGCGGCAGGGTGAGCAGGAATTGGGCGATGCGCGGCGGTGGGATCACGAATTGGCCGTTGGGCTTGTGCCAATCGGAAGCAATTTTGGCGAGAAACTTGTTCGGCGCGATACCGGCGGAGGCAGTGAGGCCGGTTTGGCGCAGGATTTCGGCACGGATGGCGGCGGCGATTTCGCTGGCATAAGGCAGGTTTTGCTTATTACGGGTAACGTCCAGATAGGCTTCGTCCAGCGAGAGCGGCTCGACCAAATCGGTGTGCTGCCGGAACACAGCATGAATCTGCTGCGACACTTCGCGATACAGATGAAAACGCGGCGGCACAAACACGGCCTGCGGGCACAACCGCCGCGCAGTGGCGGCAGGCATGGCCGAATGCAGCCCGAAACGCCGCGCCTCATAGGAAGCGGCGCACACCACCGAACGGCCGCTCTCCCAAGCCACCACCAAAGGCTTGCCGCGCAGATGCGGCTGCTCGCGCAGCTCTACCGAGGCGTAGAACGCGTCCATATCGATGTGGATGATTTTTCGTTCGGCAGGCATGGCGGGGCGGAAGGTGGAAAGAATGCCCGGATTATAGTGGATTAACAAAAATCAGGATAAGGCGGCGAGCCGCAGACAGTACACACGTTACGGCAAGGCGAGCCAACGCTGTGCTGGCTTTTGTTAATTCACTATATAACGCGGGCAGATAGTGGGAACAGATGAAAGGCTACCTGAAAATTTTAGCTTTGCAAATTTCTGAGAAGCTAGAATTTTCAGGTAGCCTTTTTCTTGCCGAATCAGGCGGCAGATGCTTTCCAAAAGTCGCGCGGGGGGTCGAGCACGGGTTGGACGATGCCGGTGCGCACGGCGTAGTCGCCGAAGCCTTCGCCCGGTTCGCGGCCTGTTGCCCAGCCGGCGATCCATTCGCGCAGGATGGCGAGGATTTCGGGTTCGGTGATGTTTTCTTTATAGAGGCGGGGGATGCGCGTGCCTTGGCGGTTGCCGCCGGCGTAGAGGTTGTAGCGGCCCACGGCTTTGCCCACGAGGCCGATTTCGGCCAGCATGGTGCGGCCGCAGCCGTTGGGGCAGCCGTTGGCGCGCAAAACGATGTGCTCTTCGGACAGGCCGTTTTCCGCCATGATTTCGTCCACATGGTCGAGGAATTGGGGCAGGAAGCGTTCGGCTTCGGCCATGGCCAGCGGGCAGGTGGGCAGGGCGACGCAGGCCATGCTGTTTTCGCGCTGTTTGCTCACTTTGTCGTTGATGAGGCCGTGTTCGCGGGCAATTTTTTCGATTTTGGCCTTGTCGCGGGCGGCCACGCCGGCCACGATGAGGTTTTGGTTGGCGGTGAGGCGGAAGTCGCCTTTGTGGATTTTGGCGATTTCGCGCAGGCCGGTTTTGAGCGGGCGGCCGGGTGCGTCGGTGATGCGGCCGTTTTCGATGAAGAGGGTGAGATGCCATTTTTTGTCTTCGCCCTGCACCCAGCCGATGCGGTCGCCGCGCGTGGTGAATTCGTAGGGGCGGATGGGCTGGAATTTTGCGCCCATGCGGTTTTCCACTTCGGCGATGAATACTTCCGTGCCCACGCGCTCGAGGGTGTAGCGGGTTTTGGCGGCTTTGCGGTCGCTCCTGTTGCCCCAGTCGCGCTGCACGGAAACGACGGCGGCGGCGCAGTCGAGCACTTTGTCCAGCCCGATGAAGCCGAATTCGCGGGCGGTGTCGGGGTAGGTTTTGGTGTTGCCGTGCTCCATGGAGAGGCCGCCGCCCACGAGTACGTTGAAGCCGGCGAGTTTGCCGTTTTCTTCGATGGCGACGAAGTTTAAGTCGTTGGCGTGCAGGTCTACGTCGTTGTGCGGGGGGATGACGACAGTGGTTTTGAATTTGCGCGGCAGGTAGCTGGCGCCGAGTACGGGTTCGGTGTCGTCGCCGCTTTTCACGCCTTCGGCCAGGGGGGCGGTTTCGGTGGTTTCCACTTTTTCGCCGTCGAGCCAGATTTCGGCGTAGGCGCGGGATTTGGGCAGGAGGTGTTCGCTGATTTTCTTCGCCCATTCCCAGGCTTCGCGGTGCAGGCTGCTTTCCACGGGGTTGCTGGTGCACAGGACGTTGCGGTTCACGTCGCCTGCGGTGGCGATGGAGTCGAGGCCGAGTTTGTGCAGCCATTGGTGCACGGCTTTGATGTCGGGCTTGAGGATGCCGTGGTATTGGAAGGTTTGGCGGTTGGTGAGGCGGATGGAGCCGTAGAGGGTGTGGCTGCCGGCGAATTGGTCGATGCCCAGCCACTGCTGCGGGGTGATCACGCCGCCGGGCAGGCGGCAGCGCAGCATGACGTTTTTGAGGTTGTCGAGCTTTTGGTCGTGCCGCTCGGCGCGGATGTCGCGGTTGTCCTGTTCGTACATGCCGTGGAAGCGGATGAGCTGGAAGTTGTCGCCGTTGAAGCCGCCGGTGAGGCCGTCGCCGAGGTCTTGGGCGATGGTGCCGCGCAGGTGGCGGCTCTGGCCTTTGAGGCGTTCGTTGTCGGCCAGGGGGGTGGCGGGGAGTTTGGCGCGGGGGTCGGGGGTGCTCATGCTTGGGTTCCTTTGGGTTTGGGTTGTTTTGGGGCTGCTTGAAAGGCGGTTTCCCGTTTTCAGGTAGCCTTTCCGTTTCCTGCTTGGGGCTGCTGAACTTGCCTTTGCTTGTCGGATACGGGTATCCGTCCTACTGCCGTTTCCTAATCGGGCTACCTGAAAACCGTCAGGCCGGATTCTCGAAACCGACATTTGGGGCGGCGGATTTGCCGGATACGGACATTCAATCCGCCGCTGAAGCAATTAGTTGAATAACATGGCAAATAATTTTTCAGGTAGCCTTTCCTGCTTGCAGCTTGGCCGCCTTGGGGAAGGCCGTCTGAAAATGGTTTTTTGATTTTCAGGCAGCCTTTTGTTTGCCTGACGGGGCTACCTGAAAAACAGCCGCTGTTTTCAATATACGTCGCGCTGGTAGCGGCCTTCCTGGCGCAGGTTGTCGAGGTATTCGTCTGCGTCGTCGGCGCTCAGGCCGCCTTGTTCGGCGATGGTGTCGAGCAGGGCCTGTTCCACGTCTTTGGCCATGCGCGAGGCGTCGCCGCACACGTAGATGTGCGCGCCCTGCTGCAGCCACTGCCATAGTTCGGCGGCTTCTTCGCGGATTTTGTGCTGCACGTAGACTTTCTCTTCCTGATCGCGCGACCAGGCGAAGTCGTATTTGTTGAGCAGGCCGTCTTTCGCCCAGCCCTGCCATTCGGTTTGGTAGAGGAAGTCTTGGGTGAAGTGCTGGTTGCCGAAAATCAGCCAGTTTTTGCCACTGTCGCCGTTGGCGGCGCGCTGCTGCATGAAGGCGCGGAAGGGGGCGACGCCGGTGCCCGCGCCGATCATGATTACGGGCGTGTCAGGGTTTTCAGGTAGCCTGAAGCGGGGGTTTTCTTCCACGAACACGCGTACGCTGCCTTCTTCTTCCAGCCGCCCGCCCAGAAAGCCGGAGGCGGCGCCGGTGCGGGGGATGCCGTTGTGTTCGTAGCGCAGCACGCCCACAGTGAGGTGCACTTCCTCGCCCACTTCTTCGGGCGCGGAGGAGATGGAATAGAGGCGCGGGGCGAGCGGGCGCAGCAGGCCGGCGAGCTGCTCGGCGGTGAGCGCGGCGGGGTATTGCGACACGATGCCGGCAATCGGGTTGGCGGCGGCGTAGGCGGAAGCGTCGGCGGCGGCCTGCTTCAACTCGGGGTTGCCGGAGATTTCGGCGTAGCCCTGCACGAACTGCGGGGTGTTCAGGCCGATTTCCCAGTCGTGCAGCAGGGCTTCGCGCACGGTTTTGCCCTGTCCGCCCGCGTTCACCGGCTCGTCGCCCTTGAGCGAGACGGCGGCGAGGATTTCGTCCACGACGGCGGGGTCGTTTTCAAACCATACGCCCAGCGCGTCGCCCGCGCGGTATTGCAGGCCGGAGCCGGAGAGGTCGATTTCGATGTGGCGCACGTCTTTTTCCGAATCGCGGCCGGTGATTTTCTGGCGGGCGAGCAGGGTGGCGGGGAAGGGGTTGGCTTTGTTGTAGGCGGATGCGGGCGCGGCGGCGGGGCTGACCGAAGCGTTGCCCGTAACGGTTGCGGCTGCGGCGGGCGCGGCGGCCAGGCTGCCCACCAGCGGCACGATTTTGTCCAGCCAGGCGGCGGCTTCGGCCTGGTATTCCAAGTCGCAGTCCTGCCGCTCCAGCAGGCGTTCGCCGCCGAGTTTGGCTAACAGTTCGTCGAAACTTTTGCCCGCGCCGCAGAACATGGGGTAGCTGGAGTCGCCCAGACCGAGCACGGCGAATTTGAGGCCGGAAAGCTTGGGGGCTTTTTTGCCGCTGAGCAGTTTGTAGAGGCTGAGCGCTTCTTCGGGCGGCTCACCCTCGCCCTGGGTGGAGGTAACGAGCAGCACGAGTTGTTCGCCCGCGATGTTTTTGGGCTTGTAGTCGGCGGCGGCGGTGTGGGCGGCGTTCACGCCGGCGGCGGCGAGCCTCTGCTGCAGCTCTGCGGCCACTTTGCGGGCGTTGCCGGTTTGCGAGGCGGAAATCACGGCCACGCGCAGGGGTTCGGCGGCGGGGACGGCCGAAGCGGGGGCGGCGGCAGGCGTACCGATGCCGGGCTGCCCGGCCTGCCCGCCGGCCTGCGACCAGCAGTAGCCGGAGAGCCAGGCCAGCTGCAGGGGGTTAAGCGCGGCGATTTGGGCGGCGAGTTCGGGGGGAAGCGGGTTCATGGCGGGTTCCTTGGGATGGTTTGTTATGGGCTGGGGCTACCTGAAAATTAAGGGGCAGATTGTTGGGTTACGGCTTGCAGCCTAACCCAACCTACTCTTGCTCTTGCTAATCTTGCTGCGGGCTACCTGAAATTTGGTTGTCAGGTTTTCAGGTAGCCCGTCTTGCGTACTGCGGGTTGCCTTTAAGGTTTCAGGTAGCTCTCGGGGTTTATGCAGACCTTGCGGCCTGCTGCCCTCTCCCGCGGGAGAGGGGGATGGGTTTCAGGTAGCCTTCTCTCACGGAAAAGGCAGCGGTTTCAGACGGCCTTTGTTTGTTCTGTTCGGCATTTATGTCCGATCGGCGGGCTACCTGAAGTTGGCCGTCGGGTTTTCAGGTAGCCTGTTCTGCCTGCTGTGTTTCGCCTGCCGCTTCTGCGTCGGCCAGTATCATGCCGGCGGCGGCGGTGTGGTTGGTGGCTTCGTCTATCAGGATGAAGGCGCCGGTGGCGGGGTTGGCAGCGTAGGAGGTGCAGACGAGGGGTTGTGCCAGCGTGAGCTCGACTTCGCCCAGGTCGTTCATTTCCAGCGTGTTGCGCCCGGCGGAGTGGCTGAGGGTGTGCACGTCCCACACGCGGCGTACGGCGGCGATTTTGGCGGGCACGGTACGGGTGGTGTGTTTGAGCAGGTATTTGCGGGCAGGGTTGAGCGGGCGGCTGTCGAACCAGCACAGGGTGGCGGCAAGGCGGCGTTGCGGCTCAAGCGGGCTGGCGGCGGAGAGGATGGTGTCGCCGCGCGAGATGTCGATGTCGTCGGCGAGGAGGAGGGTGGCGGGTTCGCCTGCGGTTGCCTGATCCACGCTGCCTTTGAGGCCGATGATGCCGCGCACGCTGCTTTCGAGCCCGGCGGGTTCGATGCGGATTTTGTCGCCCACGCGCACGCTGCCGGCTTCGATGCGGCCTTGGTAGCCGCGGAAGTCGTCTTGTTTGCTGCCGTCGGCGCGCTGTACGAGCTGTACGGGGAAGTGGAAGTCTTGCGGCGCTTCGGACACGCCTTCGCCTGCGGGCAGGCTTTCCAGCACTTGCAGCAGCGAGCCGCCTCGGTACCACGGGGTGTGGGCGCTTTCGTGCACGATGTTGTCGCCGTTGAGGGCGGAGATGGGGATGAAGCGGGTTTCGGGCAGGCCGAGGGTGTCGGCCAGTTCGCGGTAGGCGGCAGCAACGACGTTGAATTTTTCTTGGCTGAAGCCGAGCAAGTCCATTTTGTTGACGGCCACGATGATGTGCGGGCAGCGCAGGTGGCGCAGGATGGCGGAGTGGCGCTTGGTTTGCGGCAGCAGTTGCAGCGGTTGTTGGGAAAAATCGAGCTGGGCGGCGTCGATGAGCAATACGGCGGCGTGGGCGGTGGAGGCACCGGTGACCATGTTGCGGGTGTATTGTTCGTGGCCGGGGGTGTCGGCGATGATGAATTTGCGGTGGGCGGTGGCGAAGTAGCGGTAGGCCACGTCGATGGTGATGCCTTGTTCGCGTTCGGCTTCGAGGCCGTCAGTAAGGGCGGAGAAGTCGATCGCGCCTTGGCTGCGGCTGCTTTCGAGGCGGCGCACCTGGTCGCCGAGCAGGGCTTTGCTGTCGTAGAGCAGGCGGCCGATGAGGGTGGATTTGCCGTCGTCCACGCTGCCGGCGGTGATGAAGCGCAGGGGGGCTTGGCGGTGGGGGCTGGTCATGATGTCGGGCTTTCTTTGGGTGGGTTGTTCGGGTTTCAGACGACCTGGGCGGCGGCCTGCCTTGCGGCTTTTTAGGCTACCTAAAAAACGGTGCGGGGCTTTTTCAGGTAGCCTTCGGGCTAGAAATAGCCTTGTTTCTTGCGCTGCTCCATGGCGGCTTCGCTCACTTGGTCGTCCATGCGGGTGGCGCTGCGCTCGGAGATGTCGGCCAGGGCGGTTTCGGCGATGATTTCGGCGGGGGTGGCGGCGCTGCTGGCCACGGGGCAGGTGCAGGAGATGTCGCCCACGGTGCGGAAGCGCACGGACAGTTCTTCTATCTGTTCGCCTTCGCGCGGCGGGGTGAGCTCGGTTACGGGCACTAAGAGGCCGTTGCGGCGCACCACTTGGCGGCGGTGGGCGTAGTAGATCGGCGGCAGGGCGAGCTTTTCGCGTTCGATGTATTGCCAGATGTCGAGTTCGGTCCAGTTGGATATGGGGAATACGCGCAGGTTTTCGCCGGGGTGCAGGCGGGCGTTGTAGAGCGACCAGAGTTCGGGGCGCTGGTCTTTGGGGTTCCATTGGCCGAATTCGTCGCGGAAGGAGAAGATGCGCTCTTTGGCGCGGGCTTTTTCTTCGTCGCGCCGCGCGCCGCCCATCAGTGCGCCGAAGCCGTGTTCTTCGATGGTTTCGAGCAGGGTGACGGCTTGGGCGGCGTTGCGGGAGTCGGTTTCGCGCCGCAGTACCACCGTGCCTTTGGCGATGGAGTCTTCCACGCTGCCCACGATGAGCCGCGCGCCGGATTCCCGGGCGGTTTGGTCGCGGAAGGCGATGACTTCGGGGTAGTTGTGGCCGGTGTCGATGTGCACCAGCGGGAAGGGCAGCGGGATGCTCCGCCCGGGCACGGCGAAGGCTTTGCGGGCAAGGGCGAGCAGGACGACGGAGTCTTTGCCGCCGGAAAACAGGATGGCGGGGTTGCGGCATTCGGCCAGCACTTCGCGGATGATGTGGACGGATTCGGCTTCGAGCCAGTCGAGGTGGTCGTTTTGCAGAGTGGCGCTCATGGCGGGCTTTCTGTGTCGGGTTGGTTGTTCGGGTTGCGGTTTCAGGTAGCCCGTGGCGGGCTGGGGCTACCTGAAAATATCGGGCTTGCGGCGGGCTGAAGAGTCCCTTACGTTTTTTCAGGTAGCCTTTTGTGTTGCGGCGGCTATTTGTGCAGGCCGCATTCTTTGCTGTCGCGGCTTTCCCACCACCAGCGGCCGGAGCGGATGTCTTCGCCTTCCTTCACGGGCATGGTGCAGGGTTCGCAGCCGATGCTGGGGTAGCCTTGGCGGTAGAGTTCGTTGAAGGGCAGGCGCTGCTGCAGGGTGTAGGCCCACACTTCCTGTTCGCTCCAGTCGAAAATCGGGTTGTATTTGGCGATGCCGCGCGCGTTGTCGTGTTCGGCCAGGGCGAGTTCGCTGCGAGTTACCGACTGCCCGCGACGCTGGCCGGTGAGCCAGGCGTCGGCATCGGCCAGGGCGCGGTTGAGCGGCTCGACTTTGCGGATGTGGCAGCAGCGCTTGCGCAACTCCACGCTGTCGTAGAAGGCGTTCAGGCCGTGGGTTTGCACGTATTCTTCCACCGCTTTTTCTTCGGGGTAGTAGAGGCGAAAGTCGAGTGCGGGGTAGCGGCGGCGCACTTCGTCGGCCAAATCAAGGGTTTCGGCGTTGAGGCGGCCGGTTTGCAGCATGAACACTTCCACGCGCAGGCCTTGTTGCGCCAGCAGGTCGGTAATCAGCATGTCTTCCACCGCCAGGCTGCTGGCCAGCTTCACGCGGCTGTGGCGGCGGTAGATTTCCAGCAGGCGGCGGCGCAGCGCGGCGGTTTTTTCAGGTAGCCTTTGGTACACGGCGGAAATGGGGCGGGGAATCTGCCACAGCTTGGGGCGGAAGGATACGGCGGAAGCGGTTTCTTCGCGGACAACCGGGATTTCTCGGATATTCACGGCATTCCCCCTCACGCCGCCTGCCCGGCCGCTGCGGCGGGCTGCGGCTGCACATAGCGGCAGCCCTGTTCGTCTTGCCGGTCGGGCTGCCCGCCGAACCAGGCCAAATCCTGCCGCAGCGCCACGGTTTCGCCAATCACCAGCAGGGCGGGCTGGGCGGCTTGCGCGGCCAATTCGGGCAGTTCGGCCAGGCTGCCGGAAAACACCTGCTGATGCGGCAGCGTGCCGCAGCTGATGACGGCGGCGGGCGTGGAGGCGGCGCGGCCGTGCGCAATCAGCTCGCGCGAAAGTTCGGCGGCCTTAATCGTGCCCATATACACCACCAGCGTTTGCCGGTTTTGCGCCAGGGCGGGCCAGTCGGGCACTTCGGCGTCGATTTTGCGGTGGCCGGTGATGAACATCGCGCCGTGCGCGTGGTCGCGGTGGGTGAGCGGGATGCCGGCGTAGGCGGCGGCGCCCAGTGCGGCGGTGATGCCGGGCACCACTTCAAACGGAATGCCCGCTTCGCGCAAGGCTTCCAATTCCTCGCCGCCGCGCCCGAACACGAACGGGTCGCCGCCCTTGAGCCGCACCACGCGTTTGCCCGCGCGGGCATGGCGCACCAGCAGGCGGTTGGTTTCCTCCTGCGGCACGCTGCTGCCGCCGGCGCGCTTGCCCACGCAGATTTTGTCGGCATCGCGCCGCACCAAATCCAGCACCGCATCCGACACCAGCGCGTCGTACAGCACCACGTCGGCTTCCTGAATGCGCTGCAGGCCTTTGAGCGTGAGCAGCCCGGCATCGCCCGGCCCCGCGCCCACCAGCGCCACTTCGCCGCTTTGCGGCTGCTCCCCGGCCAAATACCGCCACACCAGCTGCCCGGCCTCGCGGCTGCGTCGGCTTTCCGCCAAACGCCGGAAGGCGGCGGAAACAAACAGCCTTTCCCAGAAGCGGCGGCGCTGCGTCGTGCTGCCGAGCCGCGCCTTCACGCGGCCGCGCCATTGCCCGGCAATCTGCGCCATCACGCCCAAACCCTGCGGCAGCAGGGCTTCCAGCCTCTCGCGCAGCAGCCGCGCCAGCACCGGTGCCTTGCCGCCGCTGGAAATGGCGATTTGGATGGGGTTGCGGTCGATAATCGAGGGGAAGATGAAGTTGCAGCGGGCGGGGTCGTCCACCGTGTTCACCAGCAGGCGGCGGCTCTGCGCGGCTTGGAACACCCGCTCGTTCAAATCGGAATCGTCGGTGGCGGCCACGGCGAGGAAGGCCGTGTCGAGCAGTTCGGGCGAGAACGCGCGCGCCGCCCACTCCACCCTGCCCGCGCCGTGCAGCGCGGCCACTTTCGGATGCAGCCGGCCCGCCGCAATGCGGACAACCGCGCCGCAGCGCAGCAGCAGGCGGATTTTGCGCAAAGCCACATGACCCGCGCCCACCACCAGCACGGGGCGGCCTTTCAAATCGGCAAACAGGGGGAAGTAGTCCATTTCCGTTCTCACTCTAAAACCGTGCGCCTATCATAGGCGAAGCGGCGGGGGGAACGGAAAGACTGATTTCGCCATTAGATAGAAGGAAAAATTATATGTGGTGCAACATATTGTTTTGTATGCTGTTATAAGGGCGAGAGGGCTGACCGGCAGCCAAGGGAAAGCTTGGGAGAGGGTTCGGGCAGCTTCAAAACACAGGGCTACCTGAAAAATGAAGAAGGCTGCCTTTTTCAGGTAGCCTTTTATCCAATCCGAATAGCGGATGAACGAAAACCGGGTAACGCGGCTGGCTGCGGGCAGTATGCACATACGGCAAGGCGGGGCACGCAGCATTTCGGCCATCAGCCTGCAAGGCTACCTGAAACCAAAGCGCCCTTCCCCGCCCTGCCCATCAAAAAAGTTGCCTGCAACCGCAATGGGCATCACCTGCCGTCATAACAAAAATTTTCAGGTAGCCTCCCGCTTTGGAAAGGCTACCTGAAAATCCGTATCCGCACTAAAACGGCTTATACACCACCAAATACAGCGCCGCCGCCATAACCAGCACCGGAATCTCGTTGAACACGCGAAACCAGCGGTGCGAATAGCGGTTGCGCCGCTCTTGGAAATCGATAAGTAGGCGGTAGCAGTAGAAATGGTAGCCCGCGAGGATAACGGCCAGCGTGATTTTGGTGTGCACCCAGCCCTGCCCCCACCAGCCGGTGAAAAACGGAATCAGCAGCCCGAACAGCACCGCGCCGATGCCCAGCGGCGTCATGAATTTAAACAGGCGCTGCGCCATGCCCAGAAGCTGGCGGTATTCCGTGCTGCCTGTCGGCACCATGGCCAGGTTCACATAGATGCGCGGCAGGTAAAACAAGCCGGCAAACCACGAAATAATAAAGAAAATATGCAGCAGTTTGAACAGCAAATACATAGGGCTACCTGAAAATAATGTGAACTGAATAAGGGAAATATAGTGAATTAAATTTAAACCAGTACAGCGTTGTCTCGCCTTGCCGTAACGTGTGTACTGTCTGCGGCTCGCCGCCTTGTCCTGATTTAAATTTAATCCACTATACTGTTACCACTTTACGCCTCCCGCCCGCAGGCAAATGATGGCGGCAGGGCAACGGCGTGTTGCACTACTGCCCCGCTTGCCTTGAAAGCAGGTAATCACGCCCATAGGCGGCGACGGTTTCGCTCAGCCGCCACCACTGAAAGGCCATCAGCGACAGCACTTCGCTGGCCATGAATTTGGCGCGACTCTGCCCGCTGTAGCGGCTGGTGGGCGTGGGCTCGGTTTGGTAATCCAGCCCCACATAATCGGCCACGGCGGCGGCGCGGGCGAGGTGGTAGGGGTCGCTGATGATAACCACGCTTTCCAAGCCGTTGTTATACATTAAAGTTTTGGTATTCTCCAAATTCTGCTCTGTGTCGCGCGAGGTGGTTTCCAGCAGGATGTCTTTATTCGGCACGCCGTGGCTGCGGGCATAGCGGCGGGCCACTTCGGCTTCGGTCATATAGCCCGCCTTGGGCGTGCCGCCGGTGAAAATCAGCTTGCCCACCCGATTGCTGCGGTAGAGCGTGATGCCGTGGTTGATGCGCTCGCGGAACACGGGCGAAGGGTTTTTGCCCCAGGCCGCCGCGCCCAAGACCACCGCCGCATCTGCCCGCCGGGAAGCAGTGCGCGTGCTGTAGCTGTACACCAGCCAAGTGCACCATGCGGCCTGCACCAGCAACACCAGCAGGCAGAGCTTGATGCCCCGCCAAACTTGGCGCAACAGGGAACCGCGGAATATGGCCAGCATGGTGGTCTCACATATGATGACAACTCAATCAGTTAATCGAACAAGGCGATAATGTTTTCCAGCGGCCGACCGATGGCGGCGCGTTGGCGGTATACCGCAATCGGGCGTTGCAGCAACACCGGATGTTGGTGCAGCGCGGCAATCAGCTCGTCTTGACTCAACTCCAGCTTGTCCAAACCCAGCTCTGCATAAGCCGCATCGCCGGTACGCATGATGTTGCGCACATCTGGGCTGCCGAGCTGTTGCAACAAGCTGCGCAAATCGGCTTCGGAAGGCGGGTTGGCACGGTAATCCAGCGTTTGTACGGCCACGCCCGGCTGCTGTTGCAGCCACTCCAGGGCGGCGCGGGATTTGGAACAATTCGGGTTGTGATACAGCAAAACGGTTTCGCTCATGGGGATGCTCGCGGGGAAATGATGGTTTGTTTAAACAGCGGCTTGGCAGCCAAAATAGCTGATGCCATGATAGCTGGCTAATATAGTGGATTAAATTTAAATCAGGACAAGGCGGCGAGCCGCAGACAGTACAAATAGTACGGCAAGGCGAGCCAACGCTGTACTGGTTTAAATTTAATTCACTATAAAAATCCAAAGCGGCGATGCAGCCGCAGACGGCACATAAAGCATGGCAAAACCAGCCTGCCCTGTCGGAAGAAATAACCGCATCGGCCATCAGCCGTTTCTATTCCAAGCCGCTATATCGTACAATAAACGCCCTTGTTTTCACAATTTGGAAGCCTGTTTTGAAAAAATATGTTGGATTGGCCACCCTGCTGGCCGCTGCCCCGCTGTATGCGGCGGATTTGGTAAACCATGCGGACAACCGCCCTGCTTCGCTCGATACCGGCGCACAGAAGCGGGTGCAGGTGGTGAACGTGTGGGCGACATGGTGCGTGCCGTGCCGGCGCGAGATGCCGGCGCTTTCGCAATGGTATGCCGCCGAAAAACGGCAACGGCGCGGCGTGCGCGTGGAGATGGCGGGCGTGGCGCTGGATAAGCCTGCCGATGTGAGCCGCTTTTTGCAAAGCGTGCCGGTGCGCTACCCGATTCTGCGCTACACCGGCAATGACAGCACCGCCTGGATGCGCGGCCTAGGCAACCCAACCGGCGCCCTGCCCTTCACCATCATCCGCGCCCCGGCCTGCGGCAACTACCGCAAAACCCTGCTGGGCGAAGTATCGCCGCAACAGCTCACCCGGGCAGTGGCCGAAGCGGCGGCGAAATGCCGCGCGGGCTGAAGCGTTTGATAGAACGAATGGTATGAAGGCTACCTGAATTTTTTCAGGTAGCCTTTTTATAGTGAATTAAATTTAAACCGGTACAGCGTTGCCTCACCTTGCCGTACTATCTGTACTGTCTGCGGCTCGTCGCCTTGTCCTGATTTTTGTTAATCCACTATAGCCTGTTTATTGCCAACCAATTAAGCCAAGGCCTGCTCAATCAAGCTTTTCACTGCGGCCGCGCTGTTGGGCAGCACGGTAACGTGTTGCAGCAGGTTTTCCAGCCCAGCCAGTGCGGCGGGGCGCGGCGGGTGCACCTCATGCCCGGCGGCTTCGCTGATGGTGTCGGCAAACTTGGCCGCCAGCGCAGTTTCCAGGCAAACGACGGTTTCGCCTGCCTCGCGCAATTCGCGCGCCACTTTCACGCCGTCGACGGTGTGCGGGTCGAGCCATTCGCCGTCGCTGGCTTGCACGGCGCGGATGGTGGCGAGGCGGTCGGCGTGGCGGCTGGAGCCGGACACAAAGCCGAAGGTGTCGCGGATGCGCGGCAACTCGGCGGATAAATCGAAGCCTTCACCCGAGGCTACCTGCTGCCACAAAGAGGCTACCTGAACGCTGTCCCTCCCCAATAAATCAAACACAAAACGCTCGAAATTGGAGGCTTTGGAAATATCCATCGACGGGCTGGAGGTAACGTAGGTTTTAGCTGCGCTGCGCGGGCGGTAGCGGCCGGTACGGAAGAACTCGTCCAACACATCGTTTTCGTTGGTGGCCACCATCAGGCGGCGGATGGGCAGACCCATCTGTTTGGCGATGTGCCCGGCGCAAATGTTGCCGAAATTACCGCTGGGCACGCAGAAGCTCACTTCTTCGCTATTGCTTGCGGTAGCACGGAAATAGCCGGCAAAGTAATACACCACCTGCGCCACGATGCGCCCCCAGTTGATGGAGTTTACCGTGCCGATGCTGTATTGCTGCTTGAAGGCGGCATCGTTTTGCAGCGCTTTCACAATATCTTGGCAGTCGTCAAACATGCCTTCGATGGCGATATTGTGGATGTTGGCATCGGCCAGGCTATACATTTGCGCCCGCTGGAAAGCGCTCATTTTGCCATGCGGCGACAGCATAAACACATGAATGCCGGCCTTGCCGCGCAAGGCATATTCGGCGGCAGAACCGGTGTCGCCGCTGGTGGCGCCGATGATGTTCAGGCATTTGCCTTCCCGCGCCAGCACATATTCGAAGGCATGGCCGAGAAACTGCATGGCCATGTCTTTGAAGGCCAGCGTGGGGCCGTTGGACAGGGCTTGGATTTTGATGCCGTCGGCGAGGGTGCGCACCGGGGTGATTTCACGCGTGCCGAACACGGCTTCGGTGTAGGTGTTGCCCGCCAGGTGGCGCAAATCGGCTGCCGGAATATCGTCGATAAACAGGCTCATGATTTCAAACGCCAATTCGGCGTAGCTCAAATCTCGCCAGCGTTGCAGCGTGGCCGCATCCACCTGCGGATAACGCTCCGGCAGCATCAGGCCGCCGTCGGGCGCGAGGCCCATAAGCAAAACTTCGCTGAAAGATTTGGGCGCGGTTTGCCCGCGCGTGCTGATGTATTTCATGGTTGGATTCTTTCGGATTACGATGGCAGGTTAATAAATAAAGGGAATAAAAACAGCAGCAGCATCAGCGCCATTGCCAAGCAAAAGGCGATGCGCGTTTTGGCCAGCAGCCCGGGATGCTGCACAGGCTGCCTGCCCAGCAGGGCGGCAAACAACTTTCTGGTAAAAGCGACAGTGGAATCACTGGGGAAAAATAAATCAAGCAGTCCGTTTATCCAGCCTTCCGCCCGCATCAGCCGGACAGCAAACACCAGGTAAACGGCATTGGTGGTAAAGCTGAGGGCAAACAGCACGCCGAACAGGACACTATCGTCAAACATTCTTACCTCCCCCTTTATTAAAGAGTGACCGGCAGGCTACCTGAAATCCGAAGCGCCGGAATCGGTAAACGACACCGGCTCGCGGCGGCTGAGCCAATACCAGGCTAATAGTGCGCCACACACCGCGCCGCCCACGTGCGCCAGATGCGCGATGTTGTCGCCAAACAGCGATACCCCGCCGAACTGTGCAAACAGCTCATACCCCACCGCCACCGGCACCAAATATTTCGCCTTAATCCGCATCGGCAAAAACATCACCGTGAGCGGCGCATCCGGGAAGCACAGCGCAAACGCCGCGAGCACACCGAACACCGCGCCCGATGCGCCCAGCAGGTGGGTATAAAACGCCATCGCCAAGCCGTCGGGCACATTGGGCAGGCCGCCGGAGAGCAGCGCCGAGCGTACTGTAGCTTCGTCCAGCCCGATTTGCTCGGCCACATTGCGCACGCCGTTGGCAATCAGGTATTCGTTCCAGCCCGTATAAAGCAGCGCCCCGGCCAAGCCGCACAGCAAATACAGCAGCAAAAAGCGCCGCTGGCCGAAGCGCAGCAGCAGCATCGGCGCAAACGAACACAACACCACCATATTAAACAGCAGATGCGTGAAATTCGCGTGCAAAAACATATAGCTCAGCCACTGCCAATATTGGTAGCGCGGATGCTCAAGCGGCCACAACGGGCCGGCCAGCTGCAAAAATTCAAAACCCGGCAGCTGCATCAGCACAAACACCAGCACATTCAGCGCCAGCAAGGCATACAGCACCGCAAAATCTAAACGGAATCGCATACGGAGAAAATCAGTCAAACGTTAAAAACAGCCCGTGCCGGGCTATTTTCAGGAAATTGGAAACACAGCTTTCAGGTAGCCTTTCAGTATCCGCAGCCGATGCGCTTGAGGCTACCTGAAAGCCATCGCGCCGCATCATACCACAACCCGCCCCTTCCCCCTGAAGCCGCCGCGCAGAATTTGCTATAAAATCCGCCCCAATGCCTTACCACTTTTCAGGTAGCCCGTCATGCCCAACGACCTCTTCGCCCAAACCCCCGCTGCCCCCCTGGCCGAACGCCTGCGCCCGCACACGCTCGACGACGTAGTCGGCCAGCAGCACCTAATCGGCGCGGGCAAGCCCCTGCGCGTGGCCGTGGAAGGCGGGCAGCCGCACTCCATGCTGCTGTGGGGGCCGCCCGGCGTGGGCAAAACCACCCTCGCCCGCATCCTCGCGCAGAGCTTTAACGCCCAATTCCTGCCCGTATCCGCCGTGTTTTCCGGCGTGAAAGACATCCGCGAAGCCGTCAACAAAGCCGAAATCGCCCTCCAGCAAGGCCGCGCCACCATTTTATTCGTCGATGAAGTCCACCGCTTCAACAAAGCCCAGCAAGACGCCTTCCTGCCCTATGTGGAAAGCGGCCTGCTCACCTTCATCGGCGCCACCACCGAAAACCCCTCCTTCGAAGTCAACCCCGCCCTGCTCAGCCGCGCCCAAGTTTACGTATTGCAAGCCCTTTCCGCAGACGAACTCGCCGCGCTCACCGCCAAAGTGCTCGCCCTGCCCGAATACCGCAGCTTCAGCCTCGAAGCAGACGCGCAAAAACTGCTCATCCAAACCGCCGACGGCGACGCCCGCCGCCTGCTCAACCTGCTCGAACAGCTCCTGCGCGCCGCCGCCACCCGCCGCATCAGCCGGCTCAACGCCGATTTCCTGGCCGACAGCCTCGGCAGCCAAATCCGTCGTTTCGACAAAGGCGGCGAAAGCTTCTACAACCAAATCTCTGCCCTGCACAAATCCGTGCGCGGCTCCCACCCCAATGCCGCCCTCTACTGGCTCTGCCGCATGCTCGACGGCGGCGCCGACCCCCGCTACCTCGCCCGCCGCATTGTCCGCATGGCCTGGGAAGACATCGGCCTGGCCGATCCCCGCGCCCTCACCATCGCCAACGAAGCCGCCCACACCTACGAGCGACTCGGCTCCCCCGAAGGCGAGCTCGCCCTCGCACAAGCCGTGCTCTACCTGGCCGCCGCCGCCAAATCCAACGCCGGCTACACCGCCTACAACCAAATGCGCCAATTCGTGAAGCAACACGGCAGCGCCGAAGTGCCGCCCCACCTGCGCAACGCCCCCACCAAGCTCATGCAAGAGCTCGGCTACGGCCGCGCCTACCGCTACGCCCACGACGAACCGCACGCCTACGCCGCCGGCGAAACCTATATGCCCGAAGGCCTGGCCGAGCCCGATTTCTACCAACCCGTGCCACGCGGCCTCGAAGCCAAAATCGCCGAAAAATTATCCTGGCTCAAAGATTTGGACGAAGCCGCACAAAACAGCACCACACAGCCGGAAGACAAAAAGGCTACCTGAAAACGTAGCGAAGCGAAGTTTCTGCGAAGCTAAAACGTAGCGAAGCGAAGTTTCTGCGAAGCTAAAACGTAGCGAAGCGAAGTTTCTGCGAAGCTAAAACTTCAGGTAGCCTGCTCATTATGTGGGGCGTAGGGTGTGTGCGAAGCACGCACGCGGTTGGAATAACAGGCAACGGCGTGCGTGCCTGCGGCGCACACCTACACGCCCCCAAGCAGCAGCCGACAAATCGGATGAAGAAAGGCTACCTGAATTTCAGGCAGCCTTTGCGTTGCAGACAAGCGCGGCGGTTTAAAAGCGCAGGCCGGCGCGGATGCCGAAGGCGTGCGTGCGGCTGGTGGACGAATTGAAATGTTGGCCGGCATGGTCGCGGGCATGGGTTTTGTAATGCTCGTAGCGGTAATAAGGGCCGAAGGTCAGCGCCAGATTCGGGGTAAATTGTTTCTGCGCATCCACACCCAATCCTAGGTCATAGCTACTGCCTTTATGCGTTTCATCGGGTATGTTGTAAGCCTGCGACCATTTGGTTTCCGCACGACTACGCAGGCTGACCTGTGCTTCCCCCCACGGGGTGATGCTCCAGCCACCGCCCAAGTCCTGCTCGTATTCCGCCTGTGCTTTCAGGTACAGAATGCCTGCATTAACGTCCACGGCATTCAGGGCATGGACTGTGCGGTGTTTGCTGGCATTGTCGCCACCATAGGTATAGCCCAAACCGCCGCCCACGCGCAGACCGCCCTGCTTGAAGCCGGACGGGGAATACAGATAGCCCGCATACAGGTCGATCTCGTCGGCTTTGCCGCCGTCCACCAAAGTTACGCCGTTTGCTTTTATATCGAAACTGCGGCGGCCATAGCCCAGTTCGGCACGGATGGCATGCCGTTGCGCCAGCGGGATATCGGCACGACCCCGTAGAACAAAGCTATCGCTGTTTTGCTTGACATCGCCGCTTTTTGTATTGCCATGCTCGTAGCCGGTGGTAACGGTATAGCGCCCGTCTTTAATCGGGTGCAGCGGGGTTTCTTGGGAATCGGGCGCGGCAGATGCGGCGGCGGCGAAGGAAAGAATGGCAAGGGCGAGTAGGGTTTTCTGCATAATTCGGTCTCCTTGTTTGGAAAATGAACGATGCTGCAAAAGCCCGAAAAAAGGGCTGCACAGCGGGGGCTGCACAGCGGGGGCTGCACAGCGGGGGCTGCACAGCGGGGGCTGAGGCGGCAAACCTGCCTGCGGCGGTTTGCCGCCTCAGCCGAACTTATTATCAATCATCCGAGCCTAGGCTTACAATTCTAGCGGCAGGTTTTGCCTTTATTAACAAAGGCAGCCAAAACTGGCACAGCCCGCTCCGTCTGCCGCAAAAGGCTACCTGAAAAATGAATTTCAGGTAGCCTGCTCATTTTTGAGATGCAGGGTGCGTGCGGGAACACACGCACGCGGCTTGGGAATAACAGGCAATGGCGTGCGTGCCTGCGGCACGCACCCTACACACCGTGCAAACTTTCCTGTAAGAAAGGCTACCTGAAACATTTTTCAGGTAGCCTTTCTCCATAACCTGCGGATAGAAACCGCCCGTTTGAAGCACCAACAGCCCGCCATATAAGCAAACCGTCTAAACAAACAACCAACGATTCTTTCCCTTTTTCGCCGCCGCTGGGTAGAGTAGCGCCTGTCTGCAATCCGATTGAAAGGAACACCACCATGAACATCCGCACTTTCGCCCCGCTGTTTGCCGCCGTGCTGCTGGCTGCCTGCTCGCCGCAGGAAGGCGCGCCCGGGGGCGGCAACGCATCATCCGCCGCCTCCGGCCCTGCCGCCCCCGCCGCGGGCAAGGTTGAGCTCACCAACGTATCCTACGACGTGGCGCGCAATTTCTACGAAAAATACAACCCGCTGTTCAACCGGCAAAATCCCGACATCGCCATCAAACAGTCGCACGGCGGCTCGAGCAAGCAGGCGCTGGCCGTGGCCAACGGCCTGCAGGCCGACGTGGTGACCATGAACCAGAGCTCCGACATCGAGCTTTTGGTGGAGAAAGGCCTCGTTTCGCCCGAATGGCAGAGCCGCCTGCCGGATAACGCCGTGCCGTTTACCAGCACCACCGTCTTCCTCGTGCGCAAGGGCAATCCGCAAAACATCCGCGATTGGAACGATTTGGCGCGAGACGGCATCAAAGTCATCATCTCCAACCCGAAAACCACCGGCAACGGCCGCTATTCCTTCCTCGGTGCCTACGGCTACGCGCTGAAGGCCAACAACGGCGACGACGCGAAAGCGCGCGAATTCGTGGGCAGGGTGATGCACAATGTGCCGGTGTTCGACAACGGCGGCCGCGCGGCCACCACCACCTTCGTGCAGCGCCAGATCGGCGATGTGCTGGTAACGTTTGAAAACGAAGCCCGGCTGGCCGCCAAACAGTTTGGCGAAGGGCAGTTTGAAGTCGTGTATCCCGCCTATTCCGTGCGCATGGAAAGCCCGGTGGCCGTGGTGGACAGCGTAGTGGACAAACGCGGCACGCGCGAAGCGGCCACCGCCTACCTGAAATACCTGTGGAGCAAAGAAGCGCAAGAGCTCGGCGCCAGCCTCTACCTGCGTCCGGCCAATCCCGAAGTGCTTGCCGCCCACGCCGACACCCTGCCGCCGGTGGAAACCTTCCGCCCCACCGATGTATTCGGCCCGTGGAAGGAAATCATGCCCAAATACTTCGGCGACGGCGGCGTGTTCGACCAGCTGATGAAATCCCCCGCCAAATAATCCTGCCGCTTTAGCATGGAAAGGCTACCTGAAATTTCAGGTAGCCTTTCATTTATACGGCAAAGCCCGCTGTTCAGCTATATTTCGTTACCGTAATCCGACCGCTGTCGTATTCGGCCAGAAACACCGTGTCGATGTCTTCGATGCCCTGAGCCTTCAGCTCGGCCAGCAGCCACTCTTCGTCTTTATCGATCATTTCCAGCGTGGTTTGCTGGATGCTGCCGTCGGTAACCAGCGGGTATTTCGGGTTTTCTTCGCCGAAGGAGGTGATGATGAGTTGCCCGTCCTGCTCAAGGATGGCTTGCTTAACGTCTTTTACCGTATAAATGCCCTGCATGCGCAGTTTAAAAGCCAAATCATGCGCCGAAAGGCCGACTTTGCGTGCTGCCTTCACATCGATTTTGCCGCGCGAAATCAACATGACGGGCCGTCCGTCCACCAACCTCTTAACCAAATCGTTATTCTTCTTCAGCCAGCGCAGCGATAAAACCGCCGCAAACCAAATGGCCAAAATCAGCATAAACACGGGGATGGAAATATCGGTGTTGTAGATAACCCCGCCCACAATCCCGCCAAGCACATAGTTTTGCACTTGGTCGCTGGCCGAAGCCGGCGCAAGATTGCCCTTACCGGTCAGATTAATAACCAACACTAAGGCCAACAGGCCCAGGATAAGTTTGATTGCAACGATGACATAAACATAGGATATACCTCACAAAACGGTATCGTGCGATGTGGCTGAAGCAGCCTGCCCGGCATTAGGGCAGGCCCCGGCCATCAACGATTACGATTAAATTTTTATACTTTTAATCAGCCCTGAGAAATAATATGGACATCCCGCTGCGGGAAGGGAATATTGATATTGGCGGCGCGCAGGTTTTCCACCACCTGCTCGTTCAGGCCGAAGCGGAATGCGCCCAAATCGGCTTCGTTTGTCCATGCCCACAGTGTGATTTCGATGGCGCTGTCGCCCAGGTTGGTGATGTATGCCACGGCCTGCCTGTCTTTGGTCTGCACACACAGGGGATGCTCTGTGGCGGCTTTCAATACGGCGGCTTTGGCGGCTTTCAAATCGCAGGAGTAATCCACGCCCACCACCACCTGCACGCGGCACAACGGGTTGGAAGAACGGTTGACGATGCTGTTACTCATCACCACGCTGTTGGGCAGGATGACTTCTTCGTTGTCCGGCGTGTGCAATGTGGTCTGCACCATTTTGATTTCGCTCACCGTGCCTTCAAAGCCGTTCACCCTGATGAAATCGCCCACCTTGAACGGGCGGAACAGGATAATCAGCGTGCCGGCGGCGAAGTTCGACAGTTGGTCTTTCAGCGACAGGGCGACCGCCAAGCCCGCGCCGCCGATTAAGGCGGTAACCGATGTGGTGGGGATGCCCAGCTTGCCCAGCGCGGCGATGATAACCAAGATAAGCAAGCCGACATTGGCCACGTTGCCAAGGAAGCTGACCAACGTTTTATCCACTCTGGCGCGAATCAGCGCGGCCTTCATCAGGATAACGATACGGGTAGCTATCCACCTGCCGATAAAGAAAATCGCCAGCGCGGCCAGCAGATTGGTGCCGAAGGCAATGCCGACTTCGATAAGCCGTTCCCAGCCGGAAATTGAAGAGAGTTGTTGAATATCCAAATCCATGATGTTTATCTGTGTGTGGTTAAAAAAAGAGAATGCTAAACAAGGAAATCTGAAAATCAAAGCAATAGTTTAGCGTGAACCATTCAGCGTTTGATATAGTGAATTAAATTTAAATCAGGACAAGGCGACGAGCCGAAGACAGTACAGATAGTACGGCAAGGCGAGGCAACGCTGTACTGGTTTAAATTTAATTCACTATAAAACAATCTGCAAAGGCTACCTGAAATTTCAGGTAGCCTTTCAGCCTATTTCACAATATGCAGCAGCCCCCGCCATAGTTTTTCCTCCCTATCCGCGATTTCGCGCAGGAAAGTGGCGATTTGGGCGCAGCCTTGTTCGCTCGGGCGGCGGCATTGTTTCACGCATTGGCTGGCCAGCTGCCGCCATTGGTCGCCGATGGCGGTCATTTCCTGCGAGGCGGTTTGCAAGGCGGGGTTGGCGCAAATATCGGCGGCCTGCTCCAAAAAATAGGCATAAATATAGCGGAAACCGGCGCCGCCGGTGCCAATTTCTTCCTGCATGCGCACCAAGTGGCCGAGCCACAGCTTTTGATATTTTTCCGGCTCTTGCGGCAGGCGTTCGATTTTCTTGGCCACGGTGCGGATGCCGCGCACGCCCACGAAAAACACGGGGGCGAGCATTTGTTTGGCGTTTTTGCGGATGGCGGCATACAGCAGGGCGGGCAGGCGCTCGGCCAGCTGTTGCTTTGTCGGCAGGCTGGCGGTATCGAGCGTGTACATCAGGCCCTTGCCAGCCAGTGCACCTTTGGCAAAGCGGGCGCGCTGCAAATCGGCGGCGGCGCAGCGCTGGGGCGTTTCAAACACGGGGTCGCTGATTAAATAATCCTCTCCTTCGCGGCCATACACCAACAGATTGTGGGCGTTGAAATGAAAGCGCATTTCGGGCGGGAAATAAGGCAGCCAATACACAGAGGTTTGCAAACCGGCAATCTGCCCGCGCAACAGCGCCTCATCCAGCGCAGCCGCACCACGCTCGGCCTGGGCGAATTTGCGCATATCCAGCTTCACACCGAGGGCGCGGCAAACGTTTTTGATGATGCCGCGTGGGGCGATGCGGTAGGAAATCAGGGGCATGCTGTTGAGTTTGACCACGGGCAAATACACAAAAGTGAGCGCGTGAGCCAGCCCGAACACCATGGCTTCGTTCATGGCGCAGCCGTGGTGGGTGAGAAGGGCAGACATCACGCCGCTTTCGCAGTGGGCGGTGTGTTGGTGGGTGAAGGTAGTCATGACGTTGGCGTTGGTTGCGGGGAGGCAGATGATACGTGAAAAATGAAGTGGATGGAATTTCAGGTAGCCTATATTACGGAAGACGGGATAAAACCTACTGCTTCAGGTAGCCTTGGACATCTAACAAGATATAGTGGATTAAAATAAGAATGGGACAAGGCGGCGAGCCGCAGACAGTATGAGCAATACGGCAAGGCGAGCCAACGCTGTAGCATTCTTATTTTAATTCACTATAAATACAGTTAACTCTCCCTTGAACCTATTGGTCTTGCCATCCGTCTGCTGGCACAGCCGAGCGGAGCGCGGTTTTTCGGGGAACAAGGGCTTGCATGCTCAAAGCGGCGAAGCCGCAAGTTGCGAGCCCGCCCGAAAAACCGCGCGGAGTGAGGGAAGTTTGGCGAAGCCAAACCTGTGCCCGCAGTCGCCTTTCTTTTGCTTCCTTTTCTTTGGCGAAGCAAAGAAAACGAGGTCTCCGAAGGAGGACGAGTTTCTGCGGAGTAAAAACGAACCTTCGCTAGAAGGGTTTGTTTTAACGAAGTTAAAACAAGACCTCTTGCAGAGGGCTTGTTTTTACGCAGCTAAACGAGTGCCCGCGCCGGCATGAGGCGCAAAGGTGAACAGATTGCACATAGTAAAAGGCTACCTGAAAAGCTAAAAGGTTCGAAACTGCAAATGTCGGCATAGACCCACTGGGTTCACTCTTTCAGGTAGCCTTGAGCGCACGGGCAGGCTACCTGAAATGCCTCTATCTATTAGCCCAGCAAATCGGGCTGCACCTGATGCCTGCCCTGTTCGTGGTCGAGCAGCCATTGTTTGCGCTGCAGGCCGCCGCCGTAGCCGGTAAGGCTGCCGTCTTTGCCGATGACGCGGTGGCAGGGAATGAGGATGGAGAGGCGGTTGGCACCGTTGGCAGCGGCTACGGCACGCACGGCGGCAGGGTTGCCGAGCTGTTCGGCCAGCGCCTGATAATGGGTGGTTTCTCCGTAGGGGATGGTTTGCAACGCACTCCACACCCGCCGCTGAAACGGGCTGCCGGGGGCATGCAGCGGCACGCTAAACTCGCGGCGCGTGCCTTGGAAATATTCGCCCAGCTGGGTTTGCACCAGGCGGGTGTGTTCGTTTCCGCCCTGTTTGGTTTGGCAGCCGAGCAGGCGCTGGAGGTCGCGCAATTCATCGTCGATGCGCCGGCTGCCGGCAAATTCGAGCAGGCACAGACCGCGTTCGCTGGCGGCGGCAAGGATATTGCCCAAGGGCGAGGGAAAGGCGTGCAGATAGAGCATGGGCTTGGGGTGGGATGGCATTGGGCAGAAACCCTGCAATGTTTTCAGGTAGCCTGCCGTGTTGGCAAAAGGCTACCTGAAAGCGTGGCTACTGCAAAGTTAAAAGGTTTACAAAGCAGTGATAAAGGCAATCAAACCAAACACAATGCCGGGCGCATTAGCCAGCGCCACGGGAATGTCGCGTGGGGTTTTGAACAAGCCGTAGGTGGTCCACAGCGTGCAGTTAATGGCGGCTACCAGGGGCTGAATCGGGCTGCCTTTATGCCCGGCCAGGTTATTGGCAATCTGCGGGATGTAGGCCACATACATGCCCACGGCCATGATGGTGGCCACCACAGCCAAAATACGGATTTGTTTTTCGTTCATTGCGATCTCTTAAAAGTGAGTCAGACGTTTCATGCCGGCAAATGCCGGCTTCCCGTTTTCAGGTAGCCTTCTTCATGCGAGCCAGCTGAAAGTGCGTGATTATAAAACTCACTCCCCTGCCGCCCACAAGGCATACTACAAAACTTAACCCGTTCTCCCGCGATGGTTTCAGCCAGCCCCACCGCCCCGCAGGCTACCTGAAAACCCTTGCTTGCTTTACAATTACGGCGTTTAGCAACCGAAACACCAGCCACACCATGCCAGAAAACACCGCATCCGCCGAACAAAGCGACATCCTGCTGCTCGCCCCCTACGCCGAACGCGCCTACCTCGAATACGCCATGAGCGTGGTGAAAGGCCGCGCCCTGCCCGACGTGGGCGACGGCCAAAAGCCCGTGCAGCGGCGCATCCTGTTTGCCATGAAGGAAATGGGGCTGGCCGACCATTCCAAGCCGGTGAAATCCGCGCGCGTGGTGGGCGAAATCCTGGGTAAATACCACCCGCACGGCGACGCTTCCGCCTACGACGCCATGGTGCGCATGGCGCAAGACTTCACCCTGCGCTATCCCTTAATCGACGGCATCGGCAACTTCGGCTCGCGCGACGGCGACGGCGCGGCCGCCATGCGCTACACCGAAGCCCGCCTCACCCCGATTGCCGAACTGCTGCTTTCCGAGCTGCATCAAGGCACGGTGGATTTTGTGCCGAATTACGACGGCGCGTTTGAAGAGCCCGTAGCCCTGCCCGCCCGCCTGCCCATGGTGCTGCTCAACGGCGCCTCCGGCATCGCCGTGGGCATGGCCACCGAAATCCCGCCGCACAACTTAGGCGAAGTTACCGCCGCCGCCGTGGCCCTGCTCAAAAAACCTACGCTCACCACCGCCGAGCTGATGGAGCACATCCCCGCCCCCGATTTCGCCGGCGGCGGCCACATCATCACCCCGGCCAAAGACCTGCTCCAGCTCTACGAAACCGGCAAAGGCAGCATCCGCGTGCGCGCCCGCTACGAAATCGAAAAACTGGCGCGCGGCCAATGGCGCCTCATCATCACCGAGCTGCCGCCCAACACCAGCGCGCAGAAAATCCTGGCCGAAATCGAAGAGCAAACCAACCCCAAGCCCAAATCCGGCAAAAAACAGCTCAACCAAGACCAGCTCAACACCAAAAAGCTGATGCTCGAGCTCATCGACAAAGTGCGCGACGAGAGCGACGGCGAACACCCCGTTCGCCTCGTATTCGAGCCCAAATCCAGCCGCATCGAGCCGGATAACTTCATCAACACCCTGATGGCGCAAACCGGGCTGGAAGGCAACGTGCCGGCCAATCTGGTGATGATCGGGCTCGACAACCGCCCCGCGCAGAAAAACCTGAAAACCATCCTGCAGGAGTGGCTCGATTTCCGCGTATCCACCGTAACCCGCCGCCTGCAACACCGCTTGGAACAGGTGCTCAAACGCATCCACATCCTCGACGGGCGCATGACCGCCTTTTTGCACATCGACGAAGTTATCCGCGTTATCCGCGAAGCCGACGAGCCCAAACCCGAATTGATGGCCGCCTTCGGCCTCTCCGAAATCCAAGCCGAAGATATTTTGGAAATCCGCCTGCGCCAGCTCGCCCGTTTGGAAGGTTTCAAACTGGAGCAGGAACTGGCCGATTTGCGCGAGGAAGAAGGCTACCTGAAAAACTTATTGGCCGACGAAGGCGCGAAGAAGAAGCTCATCATCAAAGAGATGCAGGCCGATGCCAAGCAGTTCGGCGACCCGCGCCGCACGCTGGTGGCCGAAGCCGAACGCGCCGCGCTCACCCACACCACGGCCGACGAGCCGGTAACGCTCATCCTGTCGCGCCAGGGCTGGATTCGCAGCCGGGCCGGGCACGGGCTGGATTTGTCTGCCACCGCGTTTAAAGAAGGCGACGAATTGCAGCAAACGCTGGAAACGCGCACTGTCGACCCGGTGGTGGTGCTCGACACGCTCGGCCGCAGCTACACCATCGACCCGGCCGAAATCCCCGGCGGGCGCGGCGACGGCGTGCCGCTGGCCTCGCTCTTGGAATTACAGCCGGGTGCGGCGGTGCTCACTATGCTGGCCGGGCAGCCGCAAGAGCACTACCTGCTCGCCGGCAGCGGCGGTTACGGCTTCATCGCCAAACTGGGCGATTTGGTCGGCCGCGTGAAGGCGGGCAAGGAAGTGGTGAAACTGGAGGCGGGCGAGACCCTGCTGATGCCGCAGCCGGTGCGCCAGTCTGCGCTAATCAACCCCGATTGCCGCTTGGTGCTGGCCAGTGCGGACAAACATCTGCTCGCCTTCCCGATTGGCGAATTGAAAGTGATGGCCAAAGGGCGTGGCCTGCAATTGATGTCGCTACGTGGCAACGACACGCTGCAACTGACCGCCTTGGTGTCCACCCCCGATTTCTGGGTGTGCAGCCGCGGCAAACGCGGCGCGGCACACCGCGAACGCTTACGCGTGCAGGACATTGAAGGCAAACGCGGCCGCAAAGGCCGGGTGTTGGACGTTTCAGGTAGCCTCATCAGCCTGAGCGGCACACAGGAGGGCGAGGCATGATCCAGCTGCCGAAATCGTATACCCCCAATGAATGGGATAGCCAACTCAACCGCCTGCCCTGGCTGATGAATATCGCCCGCGTGAGCCTTTTGCTTTCGCTGCTCACCTTCCATGTGTTGGTAAACGCCTACGGCTCGAATGTGGGCATGGCCAGACTGGCTTCGATGCCCATTTTCGGCAGCCGCTTCTATATCTGGGCGGCGGTGTACGGCGGGCTGATTGTGTTCAGCATGGTATTTCCCAACTGGCAACAGCAGAAAAACAACCTGCCCAACATCAGCGCGGTGGCCGACATCACCATGATGGTGCTGCTCATGCACCTGGCCGGCGGCATTTCCTCCGGCTTCGGCATCCTCATCCTGCCCTTTATCGGCGTATCCTGCCTGCTCAGCCACGGCCGCTATCCGCTCCTGTATGCCTCTTATGTCGCCCTTTTGCTGTTTATCGGCACCTGGCTGCGTTATTGGCCGTTTGAAGCCAACAGCCAGGCCGGCAGCAACGCAATCGTCCACACCCTTGTGCTCTCGGCGGTGGGCTATCTGGTGGCGCTGCTCACCTCGTTTTATGCCTCCTTCCTCAACCGCGCCGCCAACACCCTGAGCAAACACCGCCGCGCCTTCGACCGCCTCAAAGGCCTGAACGAACTGGTGCTCAACCATGTGGCCGAGGCCGTGGTGGTGGTGGACACCAGCAGCCGCATCTGGCTGATGAACCGCCAGGCCGGACACTATTTCCCTTATGTGAAAGTCGACCGCCACGAAGAAATGTTCGATATTTTGGTGAAACGCTGGCAGCGCGCGCCCACACGCAACTTCATCACCCATGTTGAGCTGGGCGGGCAAGGCGTGCAGGTGCGCGCCCGCCCGCTGGTGCGCGAAGACGAATCGCTGCTGATGCTGTTTATCCGATCCGATCAAGAAGTTGCCATGGAGGCCATGGCCACCAAACTGGCCGCGCTCGGCCAGCTCACGGCCAACCTGGCGCACGAAATCCGCAACCCGCTTTCCGCCATCCGCCAATCCAACGGCCTGTTGGCCGAGGAAGACGAAGATCCGATGACCACCAAGCTGCGCGGCATCATCGACAACAACATCCAGCGCATCGATAAAATGTTGGAAGAAGTGAGCAGCCTGAACAAGAGCGACCGGCTCGACGCCCAATCCATCAACCTGATGAAATTCTGGCTCGATTTCAAGCAGGAATTCCTGCTCACCCATCCAGAAGCCAAACACGCTGTGCACCTTTATATGCAGGGCGGTGCGCTGAAAGTGTATTTCGACAAAATGCACCTGCAGCAGATTATATGGAACCTCATCAACAACGCCTGGCAGCATGGCAGTAAGCAGGCCGATTCCATCACCGTTTTGGTGAAGCCCACCGACGACAACGTATCCGTATCGCTTACCGTGATGGACGACGGCCCCGGGGTTTCGCCAGAAAACCAGCCACGCCTGTTCGAGCCGTTTTTCACCACCCGCTCCGAAGGCACCGGACTGGGGCTGTATGTGGCACGCGAATTGGCTCACGCCAACTCCAGCCAGCTTCACTATCATCCCGAAGTCAAGGGATTCGAACTAATCATGCCGAAAGATATCAATGAGTAAACAAAGCCTGCAAAAACCAGTGTTGGTTGTGGACGACGAACAAGACATCCGCGACCTGATGGAAATGACCCTGATGAAAATGGGCTTGTCGGTGGAAACCGCCGAGGGCGTCAATGCCGCCAAAAAGTGGCTCGACAGCAAAAAATTCTCCCTCGTGCTTACCGATATGCGCATGCCCGACGGTTCGGGGCTCGAAGTGGTGGAATACATCAACGAAAAAGAGCTCGACGTGCCCGTGGCCGTGATCACCGCCTTCGGCAATGCCGACCAAGCCGTACAAGCCATCAAAACCGGCGCCTTCGACTACCTGCAAAAGCCCATCACCCTGGCGCAACTGCGCACCTTGGTGAAATCCGCCATCAAAATCCACGAAGAAGACAGCCTCCCCGCCCCCGCACCGGCCAAAGAAGAACCTCCGCCCCAAGCAGACGGCGCAGACGAAGGGCTACCTGAAAGCGAGGGGCTACCTGAAAACGACGAGCCGCAAGAAAGCAAAGCCGCCGGCCGCAAGATTCAACCCGCAGCCGATGAGCAGCCTGCCGCCAATCCCGAAGACATCCCCCGCCTCATCGGCCGATCCCCGCAAATCGAAGAAGCCCGGCAGATGATCCGCAAGCTCGCCCGCACCACCGTGCCCGTGTATATCGCCGGCGAATCCGGCTCCGGTAAGGAGCAGGCCGCGCGCAGCATCCACGAACTCTCCGACCGGCGCGACCGCCCCTTCGTGGCCGTAAACTGCGGCGCCATCCCCGAAAACCTGATGGAAAGCGAATTCTTCGGCTACAAAAAAGGCAGCTTCACCGGCGCCGACCAAGACCGCCTCGGCTTCTTCCAACACGCCCACGGCGGCACCCTCTTCCTCGACGAAGTGGCCGACCTGCCCCTGCATATGCAGGTGAAACTCCTGCGCGCCATCCAGGAAAAAGCCGTGCGCCGCATCGGCGACGCGCAAGAAGTGAAAGTGGACGTGCGCATCATATCCGCCACGCATAAAGACCTCGCCGCCCTCGTGGCCAAAGGCGCATTCCGGCAAGACTTGTTCTACCGCCTCAACGTCGTCTCCCTCACCATGCCGCCCCTGCGCGAAATGCGCGAAGACCTGCCCCAGCTCATCACCCAGCTCTTGCGCAAACACCGCCAAGGCGGCGACTACACCCTCACCCAGCCCGCCAAACAGGCGCTTCTGCAATACAGCTACCCCGGCAACTTCCGCGAGCTGGAAAACATTCTCGAACGCGCCGTCGCCCTGGCCGCCGACAACACCATCGATGCCGCCGACCTCCAGCTCTCCAGCTCCCCGCTATTGGATGAAGACGACGACTGGGGCAGTGCCATCGCCGCCGTCAGCCAAAACAGCGGCAGCCCCGACCCCGCCGAAACAACCGCTCCAGAAAACAGCGGCCAACTCGACAACCTGCCCGGCTTCGTGCTCGGCCGCACCCAGGTGCAAGACTACCTCGACGACGTAGAGCGGCTGATTATCGAGCAAGCCCTGCAAAAAACCCGCTACAACCGCACCTAGGCCGCCAAACTGCTCGGCATCAGCTTCCGCTCCATGCGCTACCGGATGGAACGCTTGGAAATCGAATAGCCGCATAACTTTGCTGAAATGAAGCAATAAACTTTCAGGTAGCCTTTGAGGCTACCTGAAAGTTTTTCCACATGAATATAAAAAACACTTTATAACCAAACCTTCGAAACTCCCAGTACTCGTTCCCATTCAGGCTCCAATCCAAAGGAGTAAAATAACCGCTATCTTTGTTAGGCAATCACCGGCTGCAGATAAGGCTACCTGAAAGTCAAAATCCAGAGACAAGGAGAAGCAAATGTGGAAAAAACCGAATCCTCGCACACTGGACGGCTTGCTCGCCGCACTGTTCTATGTGCCGATGCTGGTACTGTTTATGGTTTATGCCGATTGGTATGGTTTGAGCCTGTATATCCTGCTGATGCTGCCCACGCTAGTTGTGTACGTGTTCGGCCTCAAATGGAAAGAATTTAAACCCTATCTGGCCTCAGGCATTTCACTCAGCGCCAATATGGCGCTATGGTGGGTATTCCTTCAATCCAACACAGATGCGCTGTTTATTTATCTTATCGGGATGTGTGCCTGGTCTCTCGGCTTTTTCTGGCTGTTGATCACCCAGCGTGATTGGGAAGGCAGCAATAAAGGCGTATTTTGGCGAGGATTTCTGATGACAGGGGTAGGTTTTGCGCTTGCCTGCTTTGCTACCTTATTCTAACGAACACACCCGCCGCCATAGCTGAAACAATTATTTCCTCAAACCAGACAGTAAGCCGCCATGTCCTCCATCCAGCTCATCACCCCCACCCCGCACACCCTGCCCGACTACGCCCGCCATCCTGCAATAATTATTTCCAACACCCCGCCTGCCTCCTGCCTCTACCTGGCCGCCGAAGAGCAAGGCATCGTGTTGCACCGCGCGGGCGACAAAGGCAGCGTTTGGGTAGATTTCACCGCCGGCGCGGCGCAACACAGGCGGCTGCACGGCGGTGGCGAGTTGCTGGCCAAAGCCGTCGGCCGCAGCAAACAGCCCGCCGTTTGGGACGCCACCGGCGGGCTCGGCCGCGACAGCTTCGTGTTGGCCGGGCTCGGGCTGAACGTGCATATTTTCGAGCGGCACCCCGCCGTATACTGCCTCTTGGCCGACGGCCTCGCTCGCGCCCTGCTCCACCCCGATACCGCCGAAACCGCCTCCCGCCTCACCCTGCACAATGCCGACGCCGCCGAATACATGCCGCAACTGACCGCCGAAATCGGCCGCCCGCAAGTGGTGTATCTCGACCCGATGTACCCCGAACGGCGCAAATCGGCGGCGGTAAAAAAAGAAATGGTGTTTTTTCACGAGTTGGTCGGCACCGCTCAAAACGATGCCGCCCTGCTCGATGCCGCCCTCGCCACAGCCACCGCCCGCGTGGTGGTCAAACGCCCGCGATTGGGCAATTTCCTGTGCGGCCGCCAGCCGGATTACCAATACACGGGCAAATCAACCCGGTTTGATGTGTATAAGGGAAGCGGTAGCAAACATAGTATTTAGCAACTTAACAAAAAGCAGCCCGCTAAACTGCAACGGGCTGCTTCTTCAAAAACTCAAGGGCGATTATCGCGTTTAAAACCCCACCAACTTTTAGGCAACCATCCCATTATCCACAAACATTCAAAAATGCCGTACAGACAAGCGATTACAACGCCGAGCACGATACAAGCCAAACAAAATATACCGAACAACACAAACAGCATTCCCAGCGCAGCCATCATTCCCCCTTTACCATGAGCTGCCTAACAGCATAAATTATAGAGAGAAAATTATCCATCACCGCTTAGAGCGTCAAGCTTATAGTGAATTAAATTTAAATCAGGACAAGGCGACGAGCCGCAGACAGTACAGATAGTACGGCAAGGCGAGACAACGCTGTACTGGTTTAAATTTAATTCACTATAAACCAGCAAAAAACACTGTTTCTATTTTTCAGGTAGCCTCTGCCAAAGGCTACCTGAAAACAGCTTCCGAAAAAACCGGACAACCCAACAAAAAGCAGCCTGCACTTCAAATTCCCAAAGTACAGGCTGCTTTTTGCATCCACTCAATCACGCCCTACCGAACACCTTCTCCAAATGCGCCCGATAATCCGCCAAATACTGTTCCACCTGCGGATTCTTTATCACATCGTTGCAGATGAACGAGGGCAGGCGCGTGGTGCCGAGGAACTCGTTTGCTTTATGAAAATGGAAATGCACACCGTCCACGCCCGCGCCCTCAAAGAAATCGCCTTCTCGGGTAAACGCCTCAATCGGCGCGTTCCAAGTGGATGAAATCATGTGTTTTTTGCCATGCAGCAAGCCGCCCGTGCCGTAGCCTTCCGTCGGGTTTACACGGTGGCGGCCGTCGTTGGCCACCAGCTTGTTCTCGCCCACGCCTGCGGTAAACACTTCATCGATATATTTTTTCACCGTCCACGGCTCGCCCATCCACCAGCCGGGCATCTGCCAAACCACCGCGTCCATCCACAGCCATTTTTCCACTTCGGCATCTTTGTCGTAACCTTCTTCAATCACGGTTTCCTTCACCGCATGGCCGAGTGCGGTCAGCGTGTCGCGTGCGGTTTGGTGCAGCGTGTGGTTCAGGCGGCCGGCGGAATGACCGAAATGTTGGCCGCCGTCAATTAACAGAATATTCATGTTGTCTCCTCAAATATAGTGGATTAAAATAAAAATGAGACAAGGCGGCGAGCCGCAAGGCGTACAGGTAGTACGTCAAGGCGAGCCAACGCCGTATCATTGCGATTTTAATCCACTATATTTGAAAATCTTCATCTTTGGCTCATTTCTTCGCCATGCGCTTCTCTTTGGCGGGCATACTGGTAATATTTCCATATTGTCTGCGCGTTTTGCGGTGCTGTTGCTTTGAACTGTGCTCAAATCTGAAGTTTTGCAAAGGTCCCAACCCATGTATTATGGAGTAAATCATCGTGATTTATTTTAGAAAGGCGGATGAAAAAGATCTTGCCGCTGCAGCCTCGGTTTTAACTGCTGCTTTTGCCGAGCATGAGGTTTATAGGAAAAAATTCCGTCCTCTGTTTGGCAGCAGCCAGTCCTATGTTGACTTTCTAAACAGACTGCATGCAGTTATGGTTAAGGTAGCGATGCGTCATCATATCTGCCTGCTCGCTGAAGAGGACGGCCGTCTTCTGGCAGTCGCTACCATTCATAAACTTGGCTGCCATCCTGTCAGTACGCTTTCATTTTTGTGGGCAGGAGCTTGGAGGATGTGGAAATATATCAGCCAGCTTCTAGTCTTTCAAAAAGTCTTCGGGGAAGGTAGTAAAGAAGCTAAGAGAATTGGCGTTCGAAGCCTTTATCTTGAACTGCTGGGCGTGATGCCTGATTGTCAGGGCAAGGGGGTCGGCGGTCTTTTTATAGCAGAGGGACTTGAGGCACTTGCCAAAGAGGAGAAAAGCCAGCGCCTTACCTTGATTACCCATACAGAAAGCAACTGCCGTTTTTACAAAAAGAACGGGTTTCGGCAGCTGGATGTTCGTGATGTTGAAGGTGTCAGAACATGGACTTTCGAGAAGCCCTTGGCCGATATTGGTACTCTTTGATATTTGGTAATTTTTGAGAGAGCATATCCGGAATTTTGTGTGTGAGGGCATACCATGACGTCTGACAGGAGGACGACGTATGCCGAGCAGAAAGACCACCCGTGCCGCGAAGGCTGGATGCCCTGCATTCCCAGAACGAATAACGAAAGCCGCCGATACGGGCGGCTTTTCTGCGTTCTGTCGTCCCGTATGCGACGGTATAGTCGATTAAAATTGCAATGATACGGCGTTGGCTCGCCTTGACGTACTACCTGTACGCCTTGCGGCTCGCCGCCTTGTCTCATTTTTATTTTAATCCACTATATTTGCGTTGAAAAAGCATTATTGTACCCCGATGCTTTATAATGAAAACAGCAATAATTGCAAAACACTTTTCCAGAAAAGCAACAATGAAACCCATTCGGACGAACTGGCCGTGTTCGTGCAGGTGGTGGAAAGCGGCAGCTTCAGCCGCGCGGCAGAGCGGCTCGGGCTGGCCAATTCCGCCGTCAGCCGCACCGTGAAACGGCTGGAAGAGAAACTTTCCACCAATCTGCTCAACCGCACCACACGCCAGCTTCGGCTTACCGAAGAAGGCAGCCGTTTCTTCAGGCGCGCTCGGCAGATACTGCACGACATCGATGCCGCAGAAGCAGAACTCCTCTCCTCGGGCGGTACACCGCAGGGCATTCTTCGGGTGGATTCCGCCACGCCCACGCTGCTGCATCGCATTGCCCCGCTCGTGCGCCCGTTTCGTGAGCGTTATCCGCAGGTGTCGTTGCAGCTTACCTCGTCCGAAGGCTATATCGACCTCATCGAACGGCGCGTGGATATTGCCATCCGCGCAGGCAGCCTGCACGATTCTGCGCTGCGCGCCCGACACCTGTTTGACAGTCGCCTGAAGCTTGTTGCTGCGCCCGACTATCTGGCCAGATACGGTAAGCCGGAGACCGTCGCCGATCTGTCGCGGCACACCCTCATCGGCTTCTCCGAACCCAGAACCCTGAACAACTGGCCGTTTGCCGACACCGGCCACACGCCCTACGCCGCCGTGCCGCAACTGTCCGCCAACAGCGGCGAAACCATCCGCCGCCTGTGCTTGGAAGGCAACGGCATCGCCTGCCTGTCTGATTTCACCGTCGCCGCCGATATTGCTGCGGGACACCTGCACGAACTCCTACCCGACCGCGCCTTGAACGAAGCCAAACCGTTTTACGCCGTCTATTACGGCGACAATGCCGTCAGCCCGAAAATCCGGGCATTTGTGGATTTTTTGGCGGAACAGCTGGGGGAAAGGAGGGCTGGGGTTATCTGAAAGATTTTGCAGGGCGGGTATAGCGGGTTAAATCTAAATCAGAAGCAGGCGACGAAGCCGAAGCGGTACAGATATAGTGAATTAAATTTAAACCAGTACAGCGTTGGCTCGCCTTGCCGTAACGTGTGTACTGTCTGCGGCTCGTCGCCTTGTCCTGATTTTTGTTAATTCACTATATTTTTCAGCTAGTCTCCGGGTGTCGGCATAACCGCCTACGTTCAAACGACATATCTCACAACCAATCCGCCAGACGCAAAAAGGCTACCTGAAAACCAAACACGGCGTTTTCAGGTAGCCTTAAAAATGGCTTCAGCCTTTCAGGTAGCCTCCCCGAAGGCTACCTGAAAACTTCAAGCCCATCCAAACCGAAACCTCCTGCCGTCCCATTCGGAACGGCAGGAGGTTTGATCTTTCATTCCGCCTTAACGCTGCTGATTTTGCAGCAAGGCGGCACGTTCTTTGAATGCTTCGTTTTCCTGCGGGGTCAGTATCCACATTTCCAAGATATTGCCCGCTCCGTCGCGGCGCAGAGCCACGATGCGGCCGGTATAGTTTTGCAGCTGGCCATGGGTAATGAAGCGGTTGTTATCGTCTTTAATGCGCACACCCTGCACCATATTCACAGTTTTCGCGCCATCGTCCAGCCAGCCCAGAGTCAGGGTACGCAGCCAAGAAAAGCCGTCTGTAGTGAGTGTAACCTGCGGGAAGGAAGCGGATTTCAGCACGGCCACTTCCATGCTGTCGATGGGGAAGCGGTATGCCCAAGCGGTGCTGCTCAAGGCCAGCAGCAAAGCCAGCAAATATTTTTTCATGTTTCGTCTGCCTGTGTGGTTAATCGGGTTAAAACGCTGCCATTATAATATTTTGGTAGGCAATCGGCTACTTACACGCCGCCGGGATACCGCGCCAAACGCGCGAAAGCGTGGTGCCGTTGGCATACAGTTTGATCACCGAACTTTTCACGCCGCGTTGGTGCACATCCATCAACACGCCATCTTTGTTGGTAAAGGGATTGTGCAGCGCCACAGTATAGGCCGAATTGGTGTAGCTGCGGACTTGGATAAAGTTATCCGGCAGGCGCAAACGGGTTTGCAGCTGTTTTTGCAGGCACTGTGCCGCTTCGCCCGGCGCTTTTTCGCTCTGCACCTCCACTTCCGGCCTGCCGCGCGTGGGCTGGCTGCGGAAGCCGTAGGCTCTGATCGAGCTGCCGATTTTCACATCATCGCCGTAATTGATATGCGATTGCTGCCGGCGGATACCCGCCGCTTCCGGCGACACGCAGCCGGCCAGCACCAAAAGCGGCAGCAGCCACAACAAATTGGAATATTTCAACTTCCCTCTCCTACCTAAATGGCGGATTAACAACAATCGGGGCAAGGCAGCAAGGCGAGCCAACGCAGTACCGGTTTTCGTTAATTCGCTGTACAGCCGGCCAAATCTTTTATTTCCGGCCAATTTGAAAAAATGAGGAATGCCCGTGAAGCATCCGTAAAGCCGGGCATGATAGCAGCCAATCAAGCAATTTCGAAACCATTTAACCCGGCTTTACGCCAATACGCTGTTCGCGCTGTTATTTTTACAATTTTCAGGCCGCCTGCAAGCCCTGAGGGGCTACCTGAAAACGCCAACCCCGCCGCCGTCCGGCACTTGACAGCCCCCGCCGCGCCGCTTACACTCCCTCCCCATGAATACGCAAAACTTCTCTTTCGTCCCGTTTTATTGGTACCGCCCAGCCGAGCGGTATCTTTTGCTGTGCGCCTGATTTGCGCTACCCTAGCCGAAAGAAAAGCTACCGCCCGGAAACCCCGAGCGGTTTTTTATTTGCTCCGGCAAGGCCGCTCACCCACGGAACCCCTCCCATGAACCGCCAAGCCGAACAGGAACATAAAATGTCTGCCCTAGCCCGCCAACTCCGCCAGCTTCCCCCCACCCAGCCCCGCACCGAGCTGCAACGCTGGTATTTGGCCGTGGACGGCAACCAGCACCGTGCCGATTTGCAGGCCGATACGCCGCAGCAGCAAGATTTCATGCTGTGCGAAGCCCTGCTGCCGCAAATCCGCTCCTTGGCCTGCCTGATTGCTGCCGAGCGGCACAATTTCGAGCAGCACAGCCCGGAAGTGTTCACAGAAGAAGCCGATTGGTTTGCCGCCCGTATTTTGGTGTTGGGCGTGCGTGTGTTTCATTTAGACATCACGCTGATTCCGATGCTGCAAACCGCCAACCGCCGCGCCGCCGAATACGCCCGCAAACACGGATTGCCCTTCACCCCCGCGCAAATGCGCATGAGCCTGCACGCCTCGCGCCCTGAGGGCGGGCTGATTTTGGAAAACGCCTGCTTTGCCGATGCGGATTTGGGTATAATCGGCAATTCGCTGCAACTGAGCCACAGCCTGCCCAATCTGATTACCGGTTGAACGCAGACTGGCGGCTACAGGCGCACAAAACATACCGTCTGATAAAAAGGCTACCTGAAACGAAGTTTGCCCAAGCAAACCGAGTTTCCGCAAAGCGAACAACCAAGCCGCCATCCAACCCAAACCACCATGCTCGTTTTCAATCCCGAATACATCGACCGACCGCCCGAACGCCTGCCGCGTTTGGGCGTTCTATTGCTGCTGCTATGGATTACCCTGCCGCTGGCTTTTGCCCTGCCCGTTGGCGTGATTGCCGTATTCGGCGTGCTGTGGCTGATCCAGCTCGGGCTCACGCTCATCGGCAGCCGCGGCCTGCCCGCTTGGGCCACCGCCGTCGGCGGCCTGGCCGTGTTTGGCTTCGTGTTTTCGCAGCTGGGCACATTTCTCGGCAGCGAAGGCGGCAGCGCGCTGCTCTTGCTGCTGGTGCTGCTGAAAACCTATGAAAGCCGCGTGTTGCGCGATTGGCATATGCTGCTCACCGCCATGGTATTCCTGATGGGCGCCACCGTGCTGCTCAACCAAGGCATGTTCATCGGCCTGTGGCTGTTGGCCGGCCTGTTCGGTACCGCCACCTGCATCGCCCTCTTGAATATGCCGCTGCGCCTGGCCGCCCGCCACGCCGTTACCGCCCTGCTGCTCACCCTGCCTCTGGCCGCCGTATTATTTATCGCCGTGCCGCGCATGAGCGAGCCTTTATGGCGCATTCCGCAGCCGCCCAAACCCGGCCAAGCCCAAACCGGCCTGTCCGACACCATGCAGCCGGGCAGCATCAGCAATTTGGTGCAGAGCAACGAGCTGGCTTTCAACGCCACTTTCGACGAGGGCTACACGCCCAACCAATCCGACCTCTATTGGCGTGCCATCACCATGAGCCAGTTTGATGGCGAGCAATGGCGTGCTGACGACGATTTCATTGAAAGCAACGCCACCACCAAGCCTACCCAATCCATCGTGTCCTACAGCATCATTATGCGCGACGAACGGGGCCGTATTCCCGCGTTGGATTATCCCTTCATCAATTCCAGTGCTGCCAATTCACGCAGCAAAATGCACTTTGTGGAAGGCCACACCGTGCGTGTGCGCAGCCATGATGGTTTACGCCGCTTTTCCTTGCAGGCCGCCATCGGCAACAGGCTACCTGAAAAACTTTCCCCCTCGCGCCAGCGCCAGCTGAGCCGCCTGCCCGGCTACAGCAACCAGCGCGTCCGTTCGCTCGCCCGCCAGCTGCGCAGCCAATCCGCCAACACCGTCGATTTCGTCAACCGCACCCTGGCCTACTACCGCAACCAATCCTTCGCCTACACCCTCAATCCCCCGCTCGACCGCAGCCCCGACCGCATCGACAACTTCGTGTTCGACAACCGCCGCGGCTTCTGCGAACACTACGCCGAAAGCTTTGTGGTCATCATGCGCGCCGCCGGCGTGCCCGCCCGCGTGGTTACCGGCTATCAGGGCGGCGAATACAACCCCGACGGCGGTTTCTGGCAGGTGCGCGGCAAAGATGCCCACGCCTGGGCCGAAGTGTGGCTGCCCGAAGAAGAAGCCTGGCTGCGTATCGACCCCACCGCCGCCATAAGCAGCAACCGCATCGAACAAGGCCTCTCCTCCGCGCTGGAGGGCGGCGAGCAAGAACTGGTGGCCGGCAGCGGCAATTGGCAGTGGTGGAGCAAACTCAGCGCCGAAGGCCAGTTTTACTGGCAGCAATGGGTGGTGAACTACGACAGCAGCTCGCAGCAAAGCCTGTTCCGCAGCTTGGGCTTGGGCGGCTTCAACCTATTGAGCCTGCTCGTGTTCCTGCTGGTTGGCGGCACTTTGGCCGTGATTCCGCTGTGGCTGTGGTGGCGGCGCAGCAGTCGGCGTTATGCCAACTTGTTGGAAGAAGGCTTCGCCCGCATCAAAGAGCGCCTGCTCGACGTGGAAGGCATCGACCCTGCCGCCCTCGGCCCTGCCGAAACCGCCAACATCCTGCGTGAGCAGGAATGCCTCAGCCCCGAGCTGGAAAGCCTGTTGGCGCAATACGAACGCTGGAACTACGCCGATGACAGCCTGCCCCCGAAAGCCGCGCAAAAACGCTGGTATCGCCAGTGCTGCCGCGCCGTGCGTAAGGTTAAGCTGTAACACACCGCGCTTTTATAGTGAATTAAATTTAAACCAGTACAGCGTTGTCTCGCCTTGCCGTACTATTTGTACTGTCTGCGGCTCACCGCCTTGTCCTGATTTAAATTTAATCCACTATACCTAGCCGAACTCGGATTAACGTTCCACATCCCGTTTGTCTGTTATCTTTCAGGTAGCCTTTATCAGAGTAAGCTAAAGCCCGGATAAGGCTACCTGAAAATTTATTCACCACACCCGAAAAGGATAAACCATGAAACGTTTCTTCCCCCTGATGGCCGCCCTCGGCCTGGCCGCCTGCGCCGGCAGCCAAACCACTTCCGCCCAAGCCGACGCCCAAGCGCCCGCCATCGGCACCCCCAACCCCGCCAGCGCATACTGCGTGCAGCAGGGCGGCAAGTCTGAAATCCGTAAAAACCAAGACGGCAGCGAATACGGCGTGTGCATCCTGCCCGACGGCAAAGAAGTGGAAGAATGGGCATACTACCGCGCCAACAACGGCGGCAGCGGCACATAAGCCCCACCCGGCCAAACAGGCAGGCTACCTGAAATCCGATTTTCAGGTAGCCTGTTTGCCTTTCCCCGCCCCAAGAATAGCGGCGATAATGCTAAAATACCGCCTTTATAGTGAATTAACAAAAACCAGTACAGCGTTGGCTCGCCTTGCCGTACTATATATACTGTCTGCGGCTCGCCGCCTTGTCCTGATTTTTGTTAATCCACTATAGCACCATCAATGCGCGCCCCGCGCACCCGTGCGCCTGAATAACCCATCAAAGCATCCCACATGGCCTACCAAGTTCTCGCCCGCAAGTGGCGCCCCAAAACCTTTGCCGATTTAGTCGGGCAGGAACACGTTGTCAAAGCCCTGCAAAACGCCCTGGGCAAAGGCCGCCTGCACCACGCCTACCTGCTCACCGGCACGCGGGGCGTGGGCAAAACCACCATCGCCCGCATCCTCGCCAAAAGCCTCAACTGCGAAACCCCGCACGAAGGCGAGCCCTGCGGCCAATGCCAATCCTGCCGCGACATCGACGCCGGGCGGTTTGTAGACCTGCTCGAAATCGACGCCGCCTCCAACACCGGCATCGACAACATCCGCGAAGTGCTGGAAAACGCCCAATACGCGCCCACCGCCGGCAAATACAAAGTCTATATCATCGACGAAGTGCACATGCTCTCCAAATCCGCGTTCAACGCCATGCTCAAAACGCTGGAAGAGCCACCCGAACACGTCAAATTCATCCTCGCCACCACCGACCCGCACAAAGTGCCCGTTACCGTGCTCAGCCGCTGCCTGCAATTTGTGCTGCGCAACATGACCGCCCAGCAGGTGTCGCAGCACCTTGCGCACGTTCTGACCAGCGAACAAATCCCCTACGAAGCCCCCGCCCTCGCCCTACTCGGCCGCGCCGCCGCCGGCTCCATGCGCGACGCACTCAGCCTGCTCGACCAAGCCATCGCCATGGGCTCCGGTAGCGTAACCGAAGCCGACGTGCGCCAAATGATCGGCGCCGTCGACCAACGCTACCTTTACTCCCTGCTGCAAGCCGCCGCCAACCAAGACGGCGCCGCCCTGCTCGCCACCGCACAGGAAATGGCCGGCCGCGCCATCGGTTTCGACAGCGCCTTGAGCGAGCTCGCCCTCCTGCTGCAAAAGCTCGCCCTCATCAAAACCATCCCCGCCGCCGTGCCCGCAGACGACCCCGAGCGCGACACCCTGCAACAGCTCGCCGGCCAACTGGGCGACGAACAAATCCAGCTGTATTACCAATGCGTTATCCACGGCAAACAAGACCTGCCGCTCGCGCCCGACGAATACGCTGGTTTCGTGATGACCCTGCTGCGCCTGCTCGCCTTCGCCCCCTTGGCCGCCGCCGATCTGCCCGAAGGCAGCCGAATCAGCGGCAGCGAACTGCACGATCCCGCCCCAAAGCCCCGTCCGGCTGCCACACCGCAGCCGGATAAGGCCCGCATTCCAGCCGAAAACCATCCCGCAGAAGCCCCGCCCGCCCAAGCCGAACCCAGGCTACCTGAAAGCAAATCTAACAGCCAAAATGAACACGACAGCTTTTCAGGTAGCCCGAACGACAACGGCAGACTTTCGCCAAACGAACCCCTGCCGCAGGAAACCGCCCCCGCCGCCCGCCATACCAACAGGCTACCTGAAAACATTTCAGGCAGTCCAAACAGTCAGCACGGGCTTTCGCCCAATCCAAACGCCTCCGGCAATCCCGCGCCCGATTCGGCCGAACCCGGCCGTCCCCATCCTAGCGAGCCGCAACCTGCCCCGGCAGAAACCATCCCCGCCGGTTTTGAAACCCGGCAGCCCGACAGCCTCCCAAGCCCAGGGCTAGCTGAAACCGAGCCCCGCCAAAACCCCGCAAACGAGTTTCCGCATAGCCGAAACCAAAATGACAGCCTGCCCCAGCACCAGCATGATGCCGTATCCCGAAACGAATCCGGATTAGGCCGCGAAAGGCTACCTGAAACCGAACAAAGCGGATTTTTACACAGCCCAAACGGGCAAAATGAACCATCTCCAGCCCAATCGGCCGCTGCCGAAACCCCGGAACACCCCGGCACGACAGCCCTGCCTCTGCCCGATGCCGACACTTGGCCGCACATCGTTGCCGCCATCGCGCCCAAAATCGGTGCCGCCCAAATGAGCGCCCAGCACACCGCCTGCCTCGGCTACGACCCGCAGCAACACCTGCTCACCCTCGCCGTGGCCGAAGCCGGGCAAGTCAGCATCAGCCGCGAACACATCCAGCGCATCGAGCAGCACCTGGCCGCCGCCTACGGCCATCCCGTCAGCATCCGCACCACCGATTGGCCGGCCGGCGGCACAGCTGCCGAAACCCCCGCCATGCGCCAACAACGCCTGCGCCAGGCCGCCCGCAACCAGGCGCAAAGCCTGCTGGAGCAAGACCCCGCCGCGCAAGACATCCTCAATCTATTCGGCGCCCGCTGGCTGCCCGAAAGCCTTGTATTGCAGGGAAACGGCCAAACCTAAGGCCGCTCCCGCACTTTTTTATCCCACCCACTCTTTAAAATAGGAGCACACTCATGTTCAGCAAAGCCGGCCTCGGCAACCTGATGCAACAGGCACAAAAAATGCAGGAAAAAATGAAACAAGCACAGGCCGAATTGGCCAACATCACCGTGGAAGGCGAAGCCGGCGGCGGCATGGTGAAAATCACCCTCAGCTGCCACCACGCCGTCCAACGCGTACACATCGACGACAGCCTCGCCGCCGATGCCGCTTCCGACAAAGAAATGCTGGAAGACCTGATTGCCGCCGCCTTCAACGATGCCGCCCGCAAAGTGGAAGCCGCCGCCCAACAGCATATGTCGCAATTCACCCAAGGCCTCGGCCTGCCCTCCGGCATGGACAACTTCTTCAAGTAATCCGCACATAAACACCGGCTGCCCGAACCCGTCAGGCAGCCGGTTTGTTTGGCCATTGCTGTGAATGAAAATATAGTGAATTAACAAAAATCAGGACAAGGCGGCGAGCCGCAGACAGTATAGATAGTACGGCAAGGCGAGCCAACGCTGTACTGGTTTTTGTTAATTCACTATAAAGTTCGATTGGCTCGCCATATCGCCTTAAGGCTACCTGAAAATGAGAAAACAGCTTTCAGGTAGCCTCCCAGCCATCCGCCTCATGCTAAAATCCGCCATCATTTTTTATCCAAACCCCGAGGCCACACCATGAACACCCGCCCCGAAATCCGCGCCGCCGCCTTCGATTTGGACGGCACCTTAGTCGATTCCCTTACCGACCTCGCCGCCGCTGCCAACGAAGCCCGCCGCAGCGAAAACCTGCCCCTGCTCGACGAAAAACTGATGATGTCCTACGTGGGCGACGGCGTGGGCAAACTCGTGCACCGCGCCCTCACCAACGACCCAAACGGCCAAGCCCCCGACGAAGTGTGGCAGCGCGCCTTCGCCGTGTTTGCCCAGCATTATTCCGAACACCTCGACCGCCACACCTACATCTACCCCGAAGTGAAAACCGGCCTCCAGCTCCTGAAAACCCTCAGCATCCCGCTGGCCGTAATCACCAACAAACGCGAAGCCTGGGCCGCCGAGCTGCTGCGCCGCCTCGGCCTGGCCGACCTGTTCAGCCTCGTGGTGGGCGGCGACACCCTGCCGCAGCGCAAACCGGATGCCGCGCCGCTGCTGCACGCCGCCGAAGTATTGGGCGTGAAGCCGGAAAACATGGCGATGGTGGGCGATTCGCGCAACGACATCCTGGCCGCCAAAGCCGCCGGCTGCTTTGCCATCGGCGTGCGCTACGGCTATGCCGATATGGACAAACTGGCCGAAGATCCCGCCACCCGCGCGGATTGGATCGTCAGCACCCTGCCCGAAATCTACGACCGCCTGCGCCCCGATGGCCGCCGTTAAATCCCTGCGCAGCCGCGCCTTAGATTTATTGTCGCGGCGGGAAATGTCGCAGGCCGAACTACGGCGCAAACTCGCGCCCTACGCCGAAGACCCCGCCGAAATCGACGCCTTGCTGCAAGAGTTTGCCGAGCGCAACTGGCAATCCGACCGGCGCTACGCCGAAAGCTACGTATACAGCAAAGGCAGCCGCTACGGCCGCCTGCGCCTCGCCCAAGGACTGCAACAGCAAAAGCTGGACAGCGAACTCATCGAAGCCGCCCTGCCCGACCGCAGCAGCGAACGCGCCACCGCCCGCGCCGTGCTGCGCAAAAAGTTCAAACAGCCCCCCGCCGACTTCGCCGCACAGCAACGCGCCGCCCGCTTCCTCGCCTACCGCGGCTTCGACCACGACACCATCCGCCACGCCCTGGATAAAGCCTGGCAGGACGAAGAAGAGTGGGACGAATAAACAGCAAGGCTACCTGAAAGCACCCACTCGGCGTTTTCAGGTAGCCTTTTGCCATACAGAATCCTGCTGCAAAGGCTACCTGAAAAATAATGTACGGATGTAGAGCGGATTTAAATAAGAACAGGACAAGTCGGCAAGCCGCAGACAATGCGGCCAGCCCGAGCCAACGCAGCGGCATCCTAACCTGTAATTCACGATAAATATGGCCGCCTGCCGTTTACGCACAAACCCGCCAATATGTTCAGGTAGCCCCTTCCCCAATACCCGCCATGCCCGTTACCGCCTATCCCGCCCTCATCCTTTTTGCCCTCATCGCCTCATGCAACTGGCTCTTCCTGCGCAAAGGTCATTCGCTCACCCCCTTGGTCGGCCCCATCCTGCTCTTCCTCGGCAGCATAAAGTGGGCGGAGCCGTGGTATTACTGGCTGCTCCTCCTGCTCGATCCCGGCAGCATCACCACCCTGCTCGACCTGCCCGCCATACTCAAACTCATATGGGACGGCAGCTTCCTCAACCGCACCGCCACCTACCGCAGCCCGCAACACACCTTACGGCTCTACCGCAACGGCAGCTTCGAGCTGGAATACGAGCCCGGTAAAGCCGAATTGGCGGCCTGCGAAGGGGAAATCGACTGCGGCTGCAGCGGCAATTGGCGGCACGAAGCAGATAAACTGCACCTCTTCCACGGCGGCGCCCCCTTAGTCTGCTTCGCCATCGCCAAAGAAAACGGGCGGGAATACCTGCTGGCCGATCACCCCAATCCGTCCTTCCGTCTGCACGGCGTGCACCTCTTCCGCCGCTGACCCGTCACCATCATTGCTATCTAAACCATCTATCCGCCGCCCCTCTGGCGCTACCTGAAAACCCTCGGCAGAAAATGGCAGAATCTTTGCCACACCCGCCGCAAGCACCCTAATTTAGGCTACAATACAACCGTCTGTTCCAATCCCCCACCCCCTCAACACCGAGCAAGCAGAAAGGATGCAGGATCATGAAGTTTAACGAACTCTTCCACCACAACGACTTTATCGGCCGCCACCTCAGCCTGTCCGACCGCGCCGCCCTTTTGGCCGCGTTGGGCGAAAAAGATGTGAGCAGCTTTGTGGAGCACACCGTGCCGCAAAGCGTGCGTATGCCCGGCTCGCTGCAGCTGCCCGAAGCATTAAGCGAAGCCGATGCCTTGGCCAAGCTCAAGGGCATCGCCGCCAAAAACCGTATCAATAAAAGCTATATCGGCCTAGGCTACTACCCCACCCGCCTGCCGAATGTGATTCTACGCAATGTGCTGGAAAATCCGGGCTGGTACACCGCCTATACGCCCTATCAAGCCGAAGTGTCGCAAGGCCGTTTGGAAGCGTTGTTGAACTTCCAGCAGGTGTGCATCGACCTCACCGGCTTCGAGCTGGCCGGCGCCTCCCTGCTCGACGAAGCCACCGCCGCCGCCGAAGCCATGACCATGGCGCGCCGCGTGGGCAAATCCAAATCCAACCAATTCTTTGTGGACGAGCGCGTTTACCCGCAAACGCTGGACGTGATCAAAACCCGGGCCAAATATTTCGATTTTGAGCTGGTGGTGGGCGATTTCGACACCGCCCGCAACGGCGAATACTTCGGCGCGCTGTTCCAATATGTGGGCAAAGACGGCGACGTGGCCGATTTGGCCGACGTGATTGCCGCCGTGAAAGCCAAAGGCGCGATTGCCGCCGTGGCTGCCGACATCATGAGCCTAGTGCTGCTGAAACCACCCGCCGAACTAGGCGCCGACATTGCCTTGGGCAGCACCCAGCGCTTCGGCGTCCCGATGGGCTTCGGCGGCCCGCACGCTGCATACTTTGCGTTTAAAGACAAAGACAAACGCTCCGCCCCCGGCCGCATCATCGGCGTATCGGTGGATGCTTCCGGCAAGCAGGCGCTGCGTATGGCGCTGCAAACCCGCGAGCAGCATATCCGCCGCGAAAAAGCCAATTCCAATATTTGTACTTCGCAAGTGCTGCTGGCTAACTTGGCCGGTATGTATGCGGTGTATCACGGCCCTGAAGGCGTAAACCGCATCGCCCGCCGTATCCACGCGCTGGCTGTTGCTTTTGCCGATGCAGTGCAGGCTGCCGGCGGCAAAGTGGTGCATTCGGTATTTTTCGACACCGTAGCCGTGGATTTCGGCAGCAAGGCGCAAGCCGACGGCGTGTACCAAAAAGCGCTGGATACCGGCTTCAACCTGCTGCGCATCGGCGAGAACGTGCTGGCTGCCGCCTTCAGCGAAACCTCCAGCGCCGAAGAGTTTGCCCAACTGGTGGAATTGTTCACCGGCAAGGCAGCCGCCCTGCCCGAGAACGCGCCCGCCAGCAGGCTACCTGAAAACCTGCAGCGCAAAAACGCCATCCTGCAACACCCCGTGTTCAACAGCTACCACACCGAACACGAAATGCTGCGCTACCTGAAAAAACTGGAAGAGCGCGACCTGGCCATGAACCGCAGCATGATTTCGCTCGGTTCCTGCACCATGAAGCTGAATGCCACCGCCGAGATGATTCCGATTACCTGGCCGGAATTCACCAACGTGCACCCGTTTGCCCCGCGCGAACAAGTGCAAGGCTGCCTGGAAATGATCCACGGCCTGCAAGAGCAGCTCAAGGCCGTTACCGGCTTCGATGCTATCTGTATCCAGCCCAACTCCGGCGCGCAAGGCGAATACACCGGCATGGTGACCATCCGCCGCTACCACGAAGCGCAAGGCCACCCCGAACGCAACGTGTGCCTGATTCCGCGCTCCGCCCACGGCACCAACCCCGCCACCGCCCATATGGCCGGTATGCAGATTGTGATCGTGGATACCGACGAGCACGGCAACGTGGATATTGCCGACCTGAAAGCCAAGGCCGAACAGTATAAAGATACGCTGGGCGCACTGATGATTACCTACCCGTCCACCCACGGCGTGTATGAAGAAGGCATCCGCGACATCTGCCGCATCATCCACGAAAACGGCGGCCAGGTGTATATGGACGGCGCCAATATGAACGCCCAAGTCGGCATCATGCAGCCGGCCGAAGTGGGCGCCGACGTGTTGCACATGAACCTGCACAAAACCTTCTGCGTGCCGCACGGCGGCGGCGGCCCCGGCATGGGCCCCATCGGTTTGAAAACCCACCTCGCCCCGTTTGCACCGAGCCACGTCGTGGCACCGGTGGAAGGCGCAACCGCGGGCATGGGTGCCGTATCTGCCGCGCCCTACGGCTCCGCCAGCATCCTGCCGATTACTTGGATGTACATCAGCATGATGGGGGCAGACGGTTTGCGCCAAGCCACCGAAACCGCCCTGCTCAACGCCAACTACGTTGCCAAGCAGCTCTCCGCCGATTATCCAGTGCTCTACACCGGCAAAAACGGCCGCGTGGCGCACGAATGCATCATCGACCTGCGCCCGCTCAAGGCCGAAAGCGGCATCACCGAAGTGGACATTGCCAAACGCCTGATGGACTACGGCTTCCACGCCCCGACCATGTCCTTCCCCGTGGCCGGTACGCTGATGATCGAGCCCACCGAAAGCGAAAGCAAGACCGAGCTCGACCGCTTCATCGCCGCGATGAAACAGATTAAGCAGGAAGCGCTGAAAGTACAGCGCGGCGAATGGCCGAAAGATGACAACCCGCTGGTCAACGCACCGCACACCGCCGCCGATGTAACCGGCGAGTGGAAACGCGCCTACAGCCGCGAAGAAGCCGTCTATCCCCTGCCCTATGTGCGCGAGAACAAATTCTGGCCGAGCGTAAACCGTATCGACGACGTATATGGCGACCGCCACTTGGTTTGCTCCTGCCCCAGCATCGAGCACTATGAAGGCTAAACATCGGCATTAACCCTGCCATCAAGGCAAAGGCTACCTGAAATCCCATTTTCAGGTAGCCTTTTATAGTTTGCATTTGGCATCAGAACCAGCCCTTTACCAAATCGGGCAGATTGAACTTAAAGAGAAAGCCAGGCCACAGACAGCACGGGAATGCAGCAAGGCAAGCCAACGCCGGAGTGGAAAGTATAGTGGATTAACAAAAATCAGGACAAGGCGGCGAGCCGCAGACAGTACACACTGTTACGGCAAGGCGAGCCAACTCTGTACTGGTTTTTGTTAATTCACTATAAATTGATCGGCCGCAAGCCCAACGCACACCAAAGGCTACCTGAAATTTTTCAGGTAGCCTTTCAGCTCCGCATTGCCGTTCAGACAGCCGTCTTCATTCCGCCTTTTCTTCCCGCAAACATTCTGCCAGGCCTTCTTTCCCGCTGCCTGCGCAGACTTCCCCGGCGGGCACGGCGGAAGCGGCCGCGGCCTCTTTCGAGAGCTCGGCCAAGGCGCGGGCGTATTCGGGCGATTGGCGCATCAGCACGCGGGCAGCCTCTTTCAGGTTGTTGATGTCTTCGCGCGGCAGGTAAAAGCTTGTGGAAATATTGAGCACGTTTTTGCGCAAGGGGGAATCGGGCAAGTCGCGCAGGCTGAGGCTCACGAAATGCATGCTGATCGGGTGGCCTTTGCGGCTGCCGGCCTGGCTGTTCCATTGGTCGGCCACGGCGCGGATGCGGCGTAGCGACTCCTGCGAATTTTGGTCGATGGGTACGTTGATGATGGCACTCAACACATCGTAGAGGCCGGGCACTTTGGCGCTTTGGTCGATGATGCTGTCGGGCTGGTTTTGCGCGTTCATGCTGATTACGATGATTTTGCGCACGTTTTGGTTGGCCAGCTGGCGGTACAGGGTATGGCTGGGGTAGATTTCAGCGGCGTCCAGCAGGCCGCGCAAACCGAGGTTGTCGGTGAGGCCGCCGTCGAGCAGGTGGATGTAGGGGCGGCTTTTGCTGTTTTGATATAGCGCCAACTCTTGGCCGAACTCGCGGCGGGTTCGGGTTTGCTGCTGCTCGTCGCTGCCGTGTTCCAACGCGTTTTGCAGGCGCGGCGGCAGGGTGTAGCCGCAGTTGCCGCCGTTGTTGTTGATCGTAATCGGGCTGAACACCACGGGCACGGCGCTGGAGGCGGCCACGGCGCGCGCCAGGCGCAAATCGGACAGGTCGAGGCACATCAAGTCGAAAAATTCTTGCGTGAAATCAAAGCGCCGCCCTATCGACATATCGGTGGCCGACACCACGGCAAACGGGCCTTTGCGCCGCCTGGCCAAATCGCCGAAGGTGGCGTGGCCGAACAGGCTGGCTTCAAACTGCTCCTGCAGCAAATCGCCGCGCCCGAATTCGGGCGAGGTCAGGCGCGGCAGGTTGGCCAGCGAAAACACCTGCCGGCTCACCTGTTTTTGGAAGTTCTGCTTCAAGAATTGCTGTTCGAATGCGGGGATGGTGTCGCGCCCGTGGAGCGAATAATAAGTGGCCAGCACCGAGCCGCCGGACACGCCGTACACCAAGTCCACGCTATCGAGCAGCGGCTTCTCCCTCCCTTCGATGTACACCGGCTGCTTGGCCAGCTCTTCGAGCACGCCGTAGCCCAAAGCCGCCGCGCGCGTGCCGCCGCCGGAAAACAGCAGCACCACGAATACATCGTCGTTTTGCTGCGCGATGCTCTGCTCCAGCCGGTAGCCCTGCGTGGTGTCCACTTTCGAAATGGTGGCCACCGGCCGATAGTTCACCAGCGAGCAGGCCGAAAGCAGCGCCAGCAAGGCGGCGGCCGAGCCGCGTTTGAATATTGTGTGGGGTGTTTTAATCCGCATCAGTCTGTTTTCCGTTTATTTGTTGTGCTACAACATGACGAGGCTACCTGAAATTTCAGGTAGCCTTGATTTGGAGCGGTATTATACTCATCCCCGCCCCGTAATGACACGCTCCCCGCAGCAAGGTAAGATATACGCCTGCCGCCCGGCATACCCGATAGCGGCTTCACCCTGTTTCCGCTACGGCCACAGCCCACCTTGCCGTATTGTGATTCGGCCCGCCGCCTGTATCGAAAGTGAATTGAATCCCCATATGACCATCCCCGCCAATATGCTGGCCGCGGTAGACCTCGGCTCCAACAGTTTCCGCCTGCAAATCTGCACCAATCACAACGGGCAGCTGCAAATCGTTGATTCCATCAAAGACATGGTGCGCTTTGCCGCCGGGCTGGACGAACACAAACAGCTTAGCCGGGTTGCCCAAGAGCGCGCGCTGGCCTGCCTGGCCAAATTCCACGAGCGCCTGCGCGGCTTCCCGCCCGAACAGGTGCGCGCCGTGGCCACCAACACCTTCCGCGTGGCCAAAAACATCGCCCCCTTCATGCCGCTCGCCGAAGCCGCCTTGGGCTTCCCCATCGAAATCATCGCCGGGCGCGAAGAAGCCCGCCTCATCTACACCGGCGTCATCCACACCCTGCCGCCCGGCAGCGGGCAGATGCTGGTGGTCGATATCGGCGGCGGTTCCACCGAATTCGTAATCGGCAGCCGCCTGCAGCCCGACATCACCGAAAGCCTCAACCTCGGCTGCGTGAGCTACAGCCTGCGTTTCTTCCCCAAAGGCAAAGTATCCGCCGAATCCTTCAAGCTCGCCGTCAACACCGCCCGCAGCGAAATCCAGCGCATCGCCAAGCTGTTGAAAAATACCGGCTGGCAGCTGGCCGTGGGCACTTCCGGCACCGCCCGCACCCTGCGCGACCTCATTGCCGCCGCCAATCCCGAAGACAACCGCATCACCCCCGCTGCCCTGCAAAAAATCGCCGCCCGCCTGATTGAAGCCGGCAGCGCCAAAAAAGCCAAATTCGACGGCATGAAGGCCGACCGCATCGAAGTATTCGCCGGCGGGCTGGCCGTGATGAGCGCCGTCTTCGCCGAGCTCGATATCGACAGCATGACCGTAACCGACGCCGCCCTGCGCGACGGCGTGTTCTACGACCTCATCGGCCGCCAGCTCAACGAAGACATGCGCGAGCAAACCATCGCCCACTTCCAACAGCGCTACCACGTCAGCCCAAACCAAGCCAAACGCGTGGCCGCCCTTGCCGCCCAATTCTTCGACATGCTCGCCGAACGCGAACCCGAAAAAGAGCGCCAATACTGGCAACAATACCTGCGCTGGGCCGCCCTCGTGCACGAAATCGGCACCGACATCGCCTACACCGCCTACCACAAACACTCCGCCTACATCCTCGGGCAGGCCGACATGCCCGGATTTTCCCGCCAAGAGCAGCAAATCCTCGCCACCCTGGTGCTCGGCCAGCGCGGCGACTTGAAAAAAATGGCCGAACTGCCCATCAGCCCCACCATGTGGCTTGCCGTGGCCGCCCTGCGCCTGGCCGTACTGTTCTGCCGCGCCCGCCAACCCATCACCCTGCCCGCAGGCACCCGACTGAGCTACGAAAACAAAAACTACACCCTCGCCATCAGCCGCCAATGGCCGGAAGACAACCCCCTCACCGCCGGCGCGCTGGCCGACGACGCCGCCCAATGGCGCAAAATCGGCATCCGCTTCGGGCTGCTGCTGCAATAACGCCGGCATAGAACAAACTTTTCAGGTAGCCTTCCGCCGCCACGCCAAACAAAGGCTACCTGAAAACCCAACCCTCCTTTTTCAGGTAGCCTCCCCGGCCAGAGAAAGGCTACCTGAAAACCACGGCCTCAACGATAGTGGAACACCAATCGAAAGCCCGTGTGATTTGCTATAAAATACCGTCATTCCCATCCAGCCAAAGAAATCCAGACATGAACCCCCTCATCCGCCCAGCCCTCCCCCTCCTGATTGCCGCCACGCTTACCGCCTGCGGCAAGGAAGAAGCCAAACCCGTTGCCCTCAGCTGCCAAGCGCCCGAAGCCATCGGGCAGCTTACCGACCAAATCCAGGCCGCCGTGTCGCCCGCCCAAGAAAGCGGCCTGCCCCACTTCGAATCCGACGCATCCGAAGTGCAGGCCGCCTTCGGGCAGCTCGGCTTCGAAATCACCGACATCCGCACCACCCAGGCCGCCTCCGAAGGCAGCAAAACGCTCTCCTGCGAAGCCACCCTGCGCCTCGCCCCCAAGCCCGAAGCCCAAACCCGCATCAAACAAAGCATCGAAAACTACCTTGAAATCAACGAAACCGACGGCATCGACTACAACGGCCTGATGAGCGCGGGCGATATGCTCAAGCCCGACGGCAAAGGCGGCTTCATCGCCCCCTTCAGCTACACCGTCAGCCAAACCGACAACGGCGACAAACTCGTCGTGAACGTGGCCAGCAAAGAAATCGCCGCCGGCCTGCTCTATCCCGCCGCCTTCTACCTTGCCGCCCCTGATTTGGCCAAACAAATAGCCGAAATACGCCGACAGGCTGCCTCCGAGGAAACCCGCCAACAAGCGATCAACTTCGTCGACCACACCCGCCTGCAAACCCGCATCGATTTGCTGCGCGCCGAAAACAAACAGGCGCAGGAAAACCTCAATAACGCCTGGCAGGCCCTGCCTGCGGCCGCCCGTACCGCGCTCAAAGACTCACAAGAGCAGTGGGCGCGCCTGCGGACGAGCCAATGCGCCCGCCAAAGCACGTCCGACTCGGCCGAACCCTTAGAGCAGGAAGCCCTGCGCCTCGAATGCGAAAACCGCGAAATCCAGCAGCGCATCCCCGCCCTCAAACAAGAGGCCGAAAACCAGGCTGCCAACCAAATCGCCGAAGCCGGCAACCGCAGCCGTGCCGCCGTACAGGAATTGCAAAACGTGTGGCAGAGCGTGTCTGACGACGTGAAAGACATCATCGGCCAAGACTTCCAAAGCTGGAAGCGCAGCGCCTCAGCCAAATGCACCGCCGCCGCGCAGCAGGCAGGCGGCGGCACTGCCGGGCAGCTGGCCGAACAAGAATGCATTGCCACCGAAGCCCGTGCCAAAGCCAAAGAATTGCGCGGCTACGTTTCCCAATAACCTGTTTCCATAAAGGCTACCTGAAAACCTACCCCCTTCAGAAACTTCGTTTTAGCTTCGCAGAAACTCAGCTTCGGCTACGCCGAAACTTCGTTTTCAGGTAGCCTGAATAAATACTATGAACCTCACCGAAACCCAACTCTCCTCCGAGCCGATTTTCGACGGCAAATTCGTTACCATCGCCCGCGACACCGTACGGCTGCCCAACGGCAACCAAGGCTACCGCATCGTTATCCGCCACCCCGGTGCCGCCTGCGTGCTGGCCGTTACCGAGGCAGACGAAGTGGTGCTGGTGCGCCAATGGCGCTACGCCACCGGCCAGGCCCTGCTCGAACTGCCCGCCGGCAAGCTCGACCCCGATGAAGACCCGGCCGTGTGCGCCGCGCGCGAACTGGAAGAAGAAACCCCCTACCGCGCCCAATCCGTGCGCCTGTTGCATACCTTCTACACCGCCCCCGGCTTCTGCAACGAGAAAATGTACCTCTACCTCGCCGAAGGCATCACGCCCACCAGCACCCGCAAGCCCGACCAAGACGAATTTGTCGAAACCGTATTGCTCTCGCGCCAAGCCGTGCGGGAAGCCGTTGCCGCCAACCAAATCCAAGACGGCAAAACCCTGGTCGGCCTGCAATATTGGCTGCTCAACAGCCCGTCCGCCGATTAAGGCTACCTGAAAAAAAGTAGGCGGGTCATACCGAACCCGCCCAACAACAAAGGCTACCTGAAAATGCGCCAATTCACCCTCAGCACCCCCAACGGCACCCTGCTCGGTTTCCTCGTACTCATGGCCGACAACGACGACGAGCCCGTCGCCGGCAACGCCATGATTCAGGCGCACGCCGCCGCGCTGCCGCCGGAAGATGCCGCGCCCGCCCGCGCGCTGGAAGCCCTGGCCGGCCAGCTGCTGGTTTGGCAGCCGCACGGCGAGGGCATTGCCCTGTATGATGCCGAAGGCGGCCTGGCAGCCGACATCCGCCAGCAATACCTGCGCCTCGGCGGCCACACCCTGCTGCTCACCGATTTGGAAGGAAACCTTTGATGGACAGCGTGTTTATCCTGATTCCCATCAGCATCGTATTGGCCTTCGTAATCGGCTATTTCTTTTGGTGGTCCGGCCACAACGGCCAGTTTGACGATTTGGAAGGCCCCGCCCACCGCATTCTGATGGACGACGATTCCGTCCATCCCGACTCCCCCCCCCCGCAGGACAAACCATGAACCCAGGCTTCAAATTCGCCGCCACCCGCCGCTTTGCCCCGCTGTTCGGCACCCAATTCCTCGGCGCGCTCAACGACAACTTATTCAAAATCGCGCTGGCCACCATGATCAGCTTTTATGGTTTGGGCAAAAACGGCCTCATCGAACCGGCGCAAATGATTAACGTGAGCGCGCTTCTGTTTGTGTTGCCCTTTTTCTTGTTTTCCGCCCTCTCCGGCCAGCTGTGCAACAAATTCGACCGCAGCCGCATGGCGGTGGCGGTGAAGGTGGCCGAAGTGCTGATTATGCTGCTGGCCACGGTGGGCTTCCTCAGCCAGTCGCTGCTGCTTTTGCTGCTCTGCATTTTCCTGATGGGCCTGCATTCCACGCTGTTCGGCCCGCTTAAATACGCCGTGTTGCCCGATTATTTGGACGAACACGAGCTGATTGTGGGCAACAGCCTGGTGGAAGGCGGCACGTTTCTCGCCATCCTGTTCGGCCAGATTTTGGGCACCATTCTGGCCGGCATCGGCGGCACCACGGTATCCGTTTTCCTGCTCATCATCGCTGTTTGCGGCCTCGCCTCCAGCCTGTTTATGCCGCGCGTGGCGCCGAAAACCCCGGAAGCAAAAATCGACTGGCACATTGTGCGCAATTCCAAAGCCATTCTGAAACAAGCCTTTGCCAACCGCGAAATCTACGCCGCCATCATCGGCATTTCCTGGTTTTGGTTTATCGGCGCGGTGTACACCACCCAGCTGCCCACCTTCACCAAACTGCACCTGGGCGGCAACGATAATGTGTTCAACCTGATGCTCACCCTGTTTTCCATCGGCATCGGCAGCGGCTCCGTGCTGTGCGCCAAACTCAGCCACCGCCGGCTCAACCTCGGCTGGGTGGCGGTGGGTACGGTGGGCATGGCCATATTCGGCCTGCTGCTCGTTTCCCTCGTGCATGGCACGCACTATCACGAATACAGCGGCATCGGCAGCTTCCTGTTGCGCGGCGAGGCCTATGCCGTGATGCTCTGCATCGTGTTGCTCGGCTTCTGCGGCGGTTTCTTCTCCGTGCCGCTCTACACCTGGCTGCAAACCGCCAGCAGCGAAGAATTCCGCGCCCACGCCATCGCCGCCAACAACATCATCAACGGCCTCTTCATGGTGGCCGCCGCCCTGCTCTCCGCCATCCTTTTGTGGCTGTTCGACAGCATCAACCTGCTTTATTTCATCGTGGCGGCGGGCAATATTGTGGTGTTGGTGTATCTGCTGAAAATCGCCCCGCCAATCCGCGAAGGCTGGCAACGCTGGTTTGGCAAAGAAGAAGAGTAAAGTTCGGCCTGCAAAGCGCAGAAAGGCTACCTGAAAAACAAAAAAGCAGTTTCAGGTAGCCTTTACCCGCCCTCCAAATCAACCCCGCCGCTTCGCATCCGCCCCACCCTGGGCTATACTGCCGCCCTTTAATCGGCCACACCGAAACCCATGCTGAAAAAAATCCTCTATTCCCTACTTGCCCTTATCCTGCTGGCCGCCGCCCTGTTTGCCGGCCTGCTCTTCGCCCCCAAAGACACCCACAGCCAACGCCTACGGATAGAGCGCGGCAGCGGCATCGGCAGCGTGAGCCGCACGCTGGCCGCCAACGACGCCATCTACAGCCGCTGGGTATTCGTGGCCGCCGCCTACCTCACCGGCACCCACAAACAGCTCCTGCCCGGCAACTACCGCCTCCAGCCCCGCGCCTCCTCCTGGCAAATCCTGCACCACCTGAAAAACGGCCGCCCCGACACCGTCACCGTGCGCATCATCGAAGGCATGCGTTTTGCCCAAATGCGCCGCCTCATCAACCAAACCGCCGACATCCGCCACGACACCGCATCTTGGAGCGACCAACAGCTCCTCGCCGCCGTCGCCTCCGATGCCGACGTGCAACATCCCGAAGGCCGCTTCTTCCCCGACAGCTACGAAATCGACTACGACAGCAGCGATTTGCAAATCTACCGCCTTGCCTACCGCCGTATGCAAAACCAGCTGCAATCCGCCTGGAGCGACCGTGCCGGCAATTTGCCGTATAAGAACCCCTACGAGCTGCTCACCATGGCCAGCATCATCGAAAAAGAAACCGCGCACGAAGAAGACCGCGCCAACGTGGCCGCCGTGTTCGTCAACCGCCTCAACCAAGGCATGCGCCTGCAAACCGACCCCACAGTGATTTACGGCATGGGCAGCGCCTACAACGGCCGCATCCGCCGCGCCGACCTCCAGCGCGACACCCCCTACAACACCTACACCCGCGACGGCCTGCCCCCCACCCCCATCGCCCTGCCCGGTGAAGCCGCCCTCCAAGCCGCCGCCCACCCCAGCAACGCCGACTACCTCTACTTCGTCTCCCGTATGGACGATACCGGCAAAAGCGAATTCAGCCGCACCTTAGAAGAACATAACGCCAACGTCCGCCGCTATATTTTGAAAAGGCCGTAACATGACCGCCCTGCTCGACCTCCTCCCCCTCCTCGCCTTTTTCATCGCCTCCAAGAAATTCGGCCTATTGGCCGGCGCTGCCGCCGTATTGGCCGCCACCCTGGTTGTGTACGGTATCCACCTCGTGCGGCAAAAATGGCGGCTCACCAAACAGCAATGGGTGGTGCTCGTGCTCACCATCCTCTTCTGCGGCGCCACCATCCTCCTGCGCGACGACCTCTACCTGCGCTGGAAAACCCCCATCATCAACCTCAGCTTCGCCCTCGCCCTGACCGTGAGCGCCCTCATCGGCAAACCCCTGATGCAGCCCGTGGCCAAAGACGTATTCCGCTTCGGCCCGCAAGGCTGGCAACGCCTCACCTACGCCTGGGCCGCCTTCTTCCTCCTGCTCGCCGCCCTGCACTACTGGTTCGGCCTCTACCACTACGACGCCTCCGAGCAGGCCAAAAATCTGTTTATCCACTTCAAAAGCTACGGCCAGCTTATCCTGATGGGCATCTTCCTCGCCGCCCAAGCCTTCGTATTGCGCAAACACCTCAATATCGAAAGCGACACCGCGGGCGAAAACGAAACAAGCGAACAACCAAGCCAACAGCAGCACTAAACTGAAGGCTACCTGAAATCCCATCCGTACATTTTTCAGGTAGCCTCAAACTGAAAAAAAGGCTACCTGAAAGCGAAGCCGAGACCAAAATAAAGCTATATTTCCAATACAATAAACCATGTCCATGCCCGCTAAAAAACCACCCTTTATCAGCCACAACATCGACCCAGACGATTTGGATTGGGTTATCGACACCGACCCACGCTTCTATTTGGAAGACACCCAAGAAATCATTGGCTACTGGACCAACGGCAAACTGGTCTTCTACCGCGACACTCCTGTCAAAAGGGCCAACCCCGAAACCTTCGTCTATTACAACAGCCTCTTCGCCAAAGACGATAACCGCTGCTATATTGCAGGACGCGAGCTCAAAAGGGCAGACCCTTCCCGTTTCGAAGTACTCAACGAATGCTATGCCACCGACCGCCGAACCGTTTGGACCACAGGCGGCAGCTTTGAGCCTGCCGATGCGGACAATTTTGAAGTTTGTGACGCAGGTGTTTTTCTGATGGACTACGGTAATGATAATTGCAGGGAGTTTGATGACGGCATCAAAAGAACCGTTCGCTCAATCATTCCTGCAGGCTATGCCAAAGACGGTCGGCAGGTGTACTACAAAAACCTTCACAGCGAAGTAGAAATTCTGCCTGAAGCCGACCCTACCACCTTCATGTCCATGAATGACGGCAATTTTGCCAAAGACGGCACTCACGTTTTCTACGAGAAAAACATCCTGCCCAAAGCCAACCCTGCCACTTGGCAAAAGCTGCAGCATTTCTATTCCAAAGACGACAAATATGTTTATCATGCATATTGGCTCGTGTCAGAAGCTGATTGCGGTAGCTTCGAAGTGGTCTTACTTACCTCGCCAGAAGGCTGGGAACTGCCTTACGGCAAAGATAAAAACCGATATTACCGTTACGGTGAGGCCATGACCGAAGTTGAAGGATGAAAAAAAGTGAACCGCCGCGTATCCATCTTAACCATAACGGTTTTCAGGTAGTCTCTGCCAAACTAAAGGCTACCTGAAAACCCATCCTCAACGCAGTAAACGATGTTTTGCAAAGCAAGTCTGGGTTTCTGCAAAGCTGAAACGTAAGCCTCAACGGAGTTATAGTCAATTAAAATCAAAATAGGACAGTAACGCATCGTCAAATCGGGCGTAATCAGACAATACGGTTCGAAGATACCGCTTAATATTCGCCCACACCTTCTCAATCGGGTTGAGCTCCGGTGAATAAGGTGCAAGAGGCAATACCTTATGCCCCAATTTTTCCGCCATTTCCCGTAAGACACCCATACGGTGAAATCGTGCATTATCTAAAATAATCACCGATTTTTGAGTCAATGCGGGCAGTAGGCATTGCTGAAACCACGCTTCAAAAAAGACGCCGGTCATCGTATTTTGATAAACCATCGGAGCAATCAGCCGGTTGCCGACTTGTGCGGACACCAGAGATAAGCGTTGGTATCTTTTCCCACTTATCTGCGCTTTCACTATTTGCCCTTTCAGGCTGCGGGCATAGGGACGGAACAGGTAGCGGTCAAATCCTGTTTCATCCAAATAAACACGTTGGTAGTCGGAAAATTCGGCCAGCTGTGTCAAATAATGCGTTACTTTGGCCGGGTCTTGTTCTTTGTAAGTGGTGGTCTTTTTTTGCGCGTCATTCCCATCTGTTTGAGTGCATAGCTAATGGCGGCTGCCGTACAATCAAATGTTTGGCGATTTCATGCAGATAGGCATCCGGGTGTTGCCCAACATATTGAGCCAGTTTTTGCCTATCCAATTTGACGGCATTTAGACCGGTAACTTGATGTTTTAGGCTGCCTGTTTGTTTTTTAAGGCGCATCCACAGGTAAAGCGTGTTTCTTGACAAGTTAAACGTTGCTGCGGTTTGGCTGATGTTTTTGCATTGTTCGTAATAGTTTAAAGCTTTGTTTCTTAAGTCCGCAGAGTATGCCATGGCTAGACCTTCAAAGTTGAGTATTGTACTATTCTATTTTTAATTGACTATAAAAATGACTGCTCATTTCATCACCCTCGACGGCATCGACGGCGCCGGCAAAACCACCCAGCTGGCTGTGATCCGCGAATGGTTTGCCGCACAAGGGCGCCCCGTCTTGTTCACCCGCGAGCCCGGCGGCACGCCCTTGGGCGAAGCCCTGCGCCGCCTGCTGCTCAACCCGAAAACCCAAGCCGGGCTGCGTGCCGAAACCCTGCTCATGTTCGCCGCCCGCGCTCAGCACATCGAAAGCGTTATCCTGCCCGCACTGGAGGGCGGCGTGTCCGTGGTGTCCGACCGCTTCACCGATGCCACCTTCGCCTACCAGGGCGGCGGGCGCGGCCTGCCCGAAGCCGACATTGCCGCACTCGAACAATGGGTGCAAGGCGGCCTGCGCCCCGATCTCACCATCCTGCTCGACGTGCCGCTGGAAGTATCGCTCAGGCGCATCGAACGCAGCCGCACCAAAGACCGCTTCGAGCAAGAAGAAGCCGATTTCTTCACTCGCGTACGCCAAAGCTACCTCGAACGCGCCGCCGCCGCGCCCGAACGCTACACGGTAATCGACAGCAGCCGCAGCAAGGCCGTAGTGCGCCATGACATCGAAGCCGCGCTGGAAAAACTGTTCGCCTGATATAGCGGATGAAAAAAACGGGGCAAGGCGGCGAGCCGCAAACAATGCAGGGAGTACGGCAAGGCGAGCCAACGCTGTCGCGTTTTGTTCATCCACCATATTTTGAACGGCGCGGCCAAAAGTGCGATAATCCGCGCCGTTCCCGGCACCTGCCCACCCGTAAACTGTATCTTAAAATCCCATGCAACCAGCCTTCCACGACAAAGCAAACCGCCTTTTCTCCGCCATCACGAGCGATCCGCGCTGGGATATCAACGACGAACTGCTGTTTCAAGTGGCGGGCTTCACCTTCTACGGCTACTGCTTCGGCTTCGGCCGGCTGGTGTGCCTGATGGATGCCGACGATATTGATGCCTATGTGGCAGATAAACTCACCGGCCTCGGCGTGGGCGCGAAATATGTGCAAGGCATGATGGCGCGCGCACGGCAGGATTTTGTTACCGATGAAGATGCCGAACCCGCCGATGCAGACGACCCTTTAAGCCGGTTAATCGGCATCGGCCATGCCCATTTCTCCGCCGATGACTTTACCCCGCTCGTCGAATCCGTTTACGAGAATTACAGCCTGTTGAGCGGCGAATAGCCGACCCGTTTTCAGGTAGCCTTATCCCTTTTCAAACCAAACTGTTAGGAAACACCATGCCCTCCCAACTTGCTAACGCCATCCGCTTCCTCTCCGCCGACGCCATCCAAAAAGCCAACTCCGGCCACCCCGGCGCGCCCATGGGCATGGCGGAAATGGCGGAAGTCTTGTGGACGAAATTCCTGCGCCACAACCCCGCCAACCCCAAATTCTACAACCGCGACCGCTTCATCCTCTCCAACGGCCACGCCTCCATGCTGTTGTACAGCCTGCTGCACCTGACCGGCTACAACCTGAGCATTGAAGACCTGAAAAACTTCCGCCAGCTGCACAGCAAAACCCCCGGCCACCCAGAATACGGCTACACCGACGGCGTGGAAACCACCACCGGCCCGTTGGGACAAGGCATTGCCAACGCGGTAGGCATGGCATTGGCGGAAAAAATCCTTGCCGCCGAGTTCAATAAAGACGGTTTGAACATCGTCGATCACTACACCTACGTCTTCATGGGCGACGGCTGCCTGATGGAAGGCGTATCGCACGAAGCCTGTTCGCTCGCCGGCACTTTGGGCTTGGGCAAACTGATTGTTTTGTATGATGACAACAATATTTCCATCGACGGCAAAGTGGACGGCTGGTTTACCGAAAACATCCCTCAACGCTTTGAAAGCTACGGCTGGCACGTCGTTCCCAACGTAAACGGCCACGACACCGCCGCCATTCAGACGGCCATCGAAGCCGCCCGCGCCGAAACCGGCAAACCGTCCATCATCTGCTGCAAAACCTTAATCGGCAAAGGCAGCGCCAACAAAGAAGGCAGCCATAAAACCCATGGCGCGCCTTTGGGCGCGGATGAAATCGAAGCCACGCGCAAACATCTGGGCTGGGCTTACCCCGCCTTTGAAATCCCGCAAGAAATTTACGCCGCATGGAGCGCGAAAGAACAAGGCGCGAAACTGGAAGCCGAATGGAACGGGCTGTTCGCGCAATACCAAGCCAAATATCCCGCCGAAGCCGCAGAATTCGTGCGCCGTATGGAACACAGGCTACCTGAAAACTTCGATGCCTATATTCAGACGGCCTTGCAAGAAGTGTGCGCCAAAGCCGAAACCATCGCCACCCGCAAAGCCAGCCAAAACAGCATCGAAATCCTCGCCAAAGAGCTGCCCGAACTGGTGGGCGGTTCGGCCGACCTGACCCCGTCCAACCTGACCGACTGGTCAAACAGCGTCTCCGTTACCCGCGACAAAGGCGGCAACTACATCCACTACGGCGTGCGCGAGTTCGGCATGGGCGCCATCATGAACGGCCTTGCCCTGCACGGCGGCGTGAAACCGTTCGGCGCGACTTTCCTGATGTTCAGCGAATACCAGCGCAACGCCCTGCGCATGGCGGCACTGATGAAAATCAACCCCGTCTTCGTCTTTACCCACGATTCCATCGGTCTTGGCGAAGACGGCCCGACCCACCAACCCGTCGAACAAACCGCCACCCTGCGCCTGATTCCGAATATGGACGTATGGCGTCCGTGCGACACCGCCGAATCCTTGGTCGCATGGGCGGAAGCGGCAAAAGCCGAAGACCACCCGTCCTGCCTGATTTTCAGCCGTCAAAACCTGAAATTCCAAGCGCGCAACGAACAACAACTGAACGACATCAAACGCGGCGGCTACGTCATCAGCGAAGCCCAAGGCAACGCTCAAGCCGTCATCATGGCCACCGGTTCCGAAGTCGAGCTGGCTTTGGAAGCGCAAAAAGCCCTCGCCGCGCAAAACATCGCCGTGCGCGTCGTCTCCATGCCGTCCACCAACGTATTCGACCGCCAAGACACCGCCTATCAAGCCACCGTCCTGCCCGAAGGCCTGCCGCGCATCGCCGTAGAAGCCGGACACGCCGACGGCTGGTACAAATACGTCGGACTGAACGGCGCAGTCGTCGGCATCAACCGCTTCGGCGAATCCGCCCCTGCCGAACTGCTGTTCAAAGAATTCGGCTTTACCGTGGACAATGTGGTTGATACTGTGAAATCGGTGTTGTAAAACAGCCCGATGCTGTGTTTAGAGAGGCTACCTGAAAGCTTTCAGGTAGCCTCTCTTCTACTTGAGCCAATATGGTTTCAGCTAGCTTTCACTCCTCACTTCTGCACCCTAATTTGCCTGTATCTGCTGCTATCTCTGCCCAACTCCCTATATTTTTTACAATCACAGAACGTAAGGATTTGTAAAAAATTCATTACCTACACAACACATATTTCCTGATTAATGATTTTTATACTTAATATAACAATATAATTTTTTATAAGTAAATTATCACTCTTAAAGTATATAGATATTTTCATTCATAAAAAATCACCAAGTAAACTTAGCTAATTTGTAAATAAAATTTTACATTTGCAATATTTTTCTTGACATAAACCTCATATCGAAAAAGAATGCAACCTCGTTTCAACCAAAGGTAAAGAAAATGTCTCTATCCACCCATGATCCTTATGCCAATTACAGGGAGCTTACCCTGCGCGGTATGGTGTTGGGCGCGTTAATCACTGTGGTGTTTACCGCTTCCAATATCTATTTAGGGCTGAAAGTAGGCCTTACGTTTGCCTCTTCCATCCCGGCTGCCGTGATTTCCATGGCGATTTTGAAATTCGCCAAAGGCAGTAATATCCTTGAAAACAACATGGTGCAAACCCAGGCTTCTGCCGCGGGTACGCTCTCTTCCGTGATCTTTATCCTGCCCGGCCTCTTAATGAGCGGCTATTGGACAGGTTTCCCGTTTTGGCAAACCACTCTGCTGTGTATGGCCGGCGGTATCTTGGGGGTGATTTTCACCATCCCGTTGCGCTATGCCATGGTAGTGAAAAGCGATTTGCCCTATCCCGAAGGCGTGGCAGCAGCCGAGATTTTGAAAGTCGGCAGCGGTGACGGCGTAGTAGGTGAAGAAAACGCAGATACCGCGCAAAAAGCTGACAGCGGTATCGGCGAAATCGTTACCGGTGGCGTGATTTCCGGTATTTTCAGCTTTGCCAGCAACGGCTTGCGCGTAGTGGCCGACAGTGCCAGTCTGTGGTTTAAAGCCGGCGCGTCTATTTTCCAAATCCCGATGGGCTTCTCATTGGCTCTACTCGGCGCCGGCTATTTGGTCGGCCTGGCCAGCGGTATTGCCATGTTGGTGGGCATTGCAATTGCCTGGGGCATCGCCATCCCCTATTTCTCCGCCACCAATCCGCAGCCGGCCGATATGGAAATGGTTGCTTTCGCCATGCGGTTGTGGAAAGAAAAAGTGCGCTTTATCGGCGCCGGCACCATCGGTATTGCCGCAATCTGGACGCTGATTACCCTGCTCAAACCCACCCTGGAAGGCATGAAAATGTCGTTCCGCGCCATCAAAGGCGGTGAAGGTGCTGCGCTGGAACGCGTTGAGCAAGACTTGTCGCCCAAAGCCATGATTGCCTATGCACTAGGCATGATGCTGCTCTTGGGCTTCTCCTTCTACCAATTCGTGGCCGATGCCAACCTGCCTACCGGCACGGCTTGGCTGTTGGTAGTAGTCTGCACCTTATTGGCTTTCGTTATCGGTTTCCTGGTAGCGGCTGCCTGCGGCTATATGGCCGGCTTGGTGGGCTCTTCTTCCAGCCCGATTTCCGGCATCGGTATTATTTCCGTGGTGGCCATTTCGCTGGTGCTGTTGGGCATCGGCAATGCCAACAACCTGTTTGCCGATGAAGGCACGCGCAACTTCCTGGTGGCGCTCACCTTGTTCTGCGGCTCTGCTGTGGTGGCCGTGGCCTCTATCTCCAACGACAACCTGCAAGACCTGAAAACCGGCTACCTGATTAAAGCCACCCCGTGGCGTCAGGAAGTGGCGCTGATTATCGGCTGCGTGGTGGGCGCGTTCGTGGTGTCTTCCGTGCTCGAGCTGCTCTACGCCGCCTACGGTTTCACCGGCGCCATGCCGCGCCCGGATATGGATCCGAGCCAAGCACTGGCCGCACCGCAGGCCACGCTGATGACCACCATCGCCAAAGCCATTTTCTCTGATACCCTACAATGGAACTACATCCTCACCGGCATCGGCATCGGGGTGGTGCTCATCATCATCAACGAAGCATTCAAACGCAGCGGCTCCAAACTGATGCTGCCCACCCTGGCCGTGGGCATGGGCATCTATCTGCCGCCGGCCATCAATATGCCGATTGCCATCGGCGCCATCATGGCTGCCTTCCTGAAACGCCGCATCGGCAAAGATGAGGCCAAACAGAAAGATGCCGAGCGCGTGGGCACCCTGTTTGCCGCCGGCCTGATTGTGGGCGAGAGCCTGATTGGCGTGATTATGGCGCTGATTATCGCCCTGTCCGTTACCAGCGGCGGCTCGGATTCCCCCTTGGCCTTGAACCTGGACAACTGGGGCACCATCAGCGAATTCCTCGGCCTGGCCTTCTTCATCGGCGGGATGCTGATTTTCATCCGCCGCGTGATGAAAACCAAATAAACCGCCTCACCGCCAATGCAAAAACCGCCCGATATCTTCCGGGCGGTTTTTATTTTTGTATGCTGCCCCGGTTTGGAAACTCAGGCTGGCCATACCCCCCCTACAAAAGGCTACCTGAAAATCGGGCAGGATATTTTTCAAGCAGCCCGCCGCTTTGCGCATATCATCTGCAAACACACGAAGCAACGGTATGGATAATTGATTTAAAAGAACATAAAACCCAGAATATTTCCTAGCTTTACCTTATAATACGCGTACTCTTTACCTAACCGAACAAAAGGAAGATACATGAAAAAGTTTGCCGCATTGGGCTTGGCCGCCCTGTTTGCCGCCCCCGCCGCCCTGGCTGAGCCCAGTGGCTCATGGCTGCCCGAAGTCCAACAGGTTTACAAACAACTTATGCAGGAAAAAGACCCGAGCGCCCGCCAAGCAGAGCTGTTCCAAGGCAACGCCAAAGTGGGCGAAACCAAAACCCACCAGGTTCAGCTCACCGCCGGCAAATACTATACCTTTTTCGCTGCCTGCGATCACGACTGCGACAACATCGACCTCACCCTCAAATCAGCCGATGGCAGCGTAGTCAAAGCCGATACTCGAGGAGACGACGCCCCCATGTTCGGCTTGCGCCCCACCCGCACCGGCCGCTACACCTTAAGCGTAACCATCCCCGGCTGCAAAACCGAATCCGGCTGCCAATACAGCAGCAATGTATTCGTGGGCAACCAACAAATCTTCCAAGATTAACCGCCCAACTTGCAAACAGGCATGCCTCAGGCTTGCCTGTTTTTTATTGCCTTGGTTCAAACTGTCGGAACTGGGCTACCTGAAACTTTCAGGTAGCCCTTTCAACACCCGATGCCATCCACTATAACCAACCTAACTTTCACCACAGCCTTGCTCTGCCTTGCCATACTTTCGCGCCACCTGCGGCTCTCCACCTTATATCGAAAGTTAATTTGGCTTGCTATATAATCAGCGCCAACGTATTCATGCAGCAAACCATCATGCCTCAAACCATCGCCACCATCAGCGAAATCCGCATTGCCCAGCCCAAACCCTTTGCCCGCGGCCAAATCAGCGGCATCGACAAACAACCCGTCACCGGCCCCATCGAAGCCACCCCCACCGGCCTGGTAGGCGACGGCGTGGGTGACCCGCGCTACCACGGCGGTGTCGACAAAGCCCTGCATTGCTACGCCCAACACCACTACGAACAATGGCAAGCCCAATTCCCCGGCAATCCGCACTTCCGCGCCGGCGGCTTCGGCGAAAACCTCTGCATCGAAGGCACAGACGAATGGCAAGTCTGCCTCGGCGACCAATGGCAAATCGGCAGCGCCCGCTTCGAAGTCAGCCAAGGCCGGCAGCCCTGCTGGAAACTCAACGAACGCTTCGGTGTGCCCGACATGGCCGCCCAAGTGCAGCACAATCTGCGCTGCGGCTGGTATTTGCGCGTATTGCAAAGCGGCCACATCCAAGCGGGCGACAGCGTGCAACTCCTCGCCCGTCCCTATGCCGAATGGCCGCTCAGCCGCATCCTCGAGCTCATCGACAGCCGAAACTGCCAGCCCCAGGCTATGCGCGAAGTGCTGCAACTACCCTTGCCCACTTCCTGGCAGCATATGTTCCAACGCCGCCTCGACACCGGCGAATGCGAAGATTGGCAGCGCCGCCTCTTCGGCTGAACCACCATTTCAACTCTACCGACAATTCGCTTCAACCGCGTTGAAGCCCTGTTTTCAGGTATAGCCGAAATAATGATTTCTTCATGCAGCTAGCCACAAACCGTACGGCAACGCAGTGAGCAACCGCCTTGAACTTCATACCAATATGAGCAAAATCTTCTTTACCTCCGACCTCCACTTCTCCCACAAAAACATTGCCAAATTCTGCCCCCAGTTCCGCCGCTTCGCCAGCGTTGAAGAGATGGACGAACATCTCGTAGCCATGTGGAACAAAACCGTTTCCCCCGAAGATGAAGTGTACAACTTGGGCGACCTCAGCTTCTCCCACGACCTCAAACACATCACCCACCTACTCTCCCGCCTCAACGGCCGCCACCACCTGATTTTCGGCAACCACGACGACCTCATCCAACGCCACATCGGCCGATTCTTCCAAACCACCAAAGCCGACGGCCACCCCCTGCTCGCCTCCGCCCAACCCTACCTCAAGCTCAAGCTGCCAGAAATCAACAACACCCTGATTTTATTCCACTACCCCATCAACGAATGGGACGGCTGCCACAAAGGCTGGTATCACCTCTACGGCCACCTGCACGACCGCCTCGCCCCCCTCCCCGGCCGCGCCCTCAACGTCGGTTTCGACCTGCACGGCCGCTTTTTAAGCCCGCAAGACATCGACACCCTCCTGCGCCCCCTGCCCGCCGTGTCCCACTTCGGCGAAGCCGAACCCATGCCCGATACTCCCGATGCAGCCCGCAGCTGGGTGGAGCAAAAACTGGCCGAACTCAATCCCCCGGCAGCTGAATAGAATTTTCAGGTAGCCTTTATAACCAGCCAAACCGATTGGCAATACAAGGCAGCAAGCCGCACACAGCCTGGCAATACGGCAAAGCAAGCCCATGTTTTGGCGAAAGCCAAACCAGTTTGCCATAACACATCGGCATCCCATAAAAAACACTTGCCGCCAGCACAAATATCCCAACAGCTTCAACACCCAACTGCATCAAAAAAGGCTACCTGAAATCTTCAGGTAGCCTTTAAGCCCACACCGCCAGGCTTGTAACCCGCGGTTTCGGGTACAATGCAAAACCATTCCACCAACCCAAGGAGACCGCCATGAGCCGCCACAATCTGCAAAACCCCGAACTGGCTGACTACACCTTCCTGCAAGACATCTACAACGACAACAGCTTCCCCTTCGAGTTTGCCCAACGCGGCGAAGCAATCCTAGCCGATACCTGCCGCCAAATCGAAGCCGACCCGCCGTCTGATGCCGAAGCCCTCTACCTATTCACCCAAGCGGCCGCCGAACGTTTTAACCAACTGCGCGAAGAGTTCGACATCGAAGGCGGCAACACCCTGCGCGACGCCATCGGCAACGACCTCGCCTACATTGCCCAATGCTACGGCATCTACGACACCGACACCGAACGTCTCGCCGCCACACAAGACGATTGGTAAACCTCCTGCCTTCCCCAGGCTACCTGAAAGCCCGCCCCAAGCCAGCCAAATGCAGCACGGCAGCTTTCTGCGCTTCGAGGTGGGCGGGGTTAAAATAAAAATGGGGCAAAATGGCGGGCTGCAGGCAGTACACACGTTATATAGTGAATTAACAAAAACCAGTACAGCGTTGCCTCGCCTTGCCGTAACGTGTGTACTGTCTGCGGCTCGCCGCCTTGTCCTGATTTTTGTTAATCCACTATAGCAAGGCAGACCGCACAACAGTATTCTTGTGTTTCAATCCACTATAAAAAACTGCCTGAAAACCAAACCGGTTTTCAGGCAGCCTTTATTCTGCTTTCTGCGGGATAACAGTAGGTTTCAACCCACCATTCCATGGCATTCCGGAGATTGATGGGCTAAACCCATCCCACCGCCAATAGTCAAACTATAAAAAACATCCTGTATACAAATAAGCAGAACAATATATCCAACAACAGGCAAACGATTATCGGGCAAAATATTCTGACAGCTGCCGCTCCTTTAACGGGCAGACGGCAAAACGACAGATAAACAATCAACAGGCTTGCCAAATATTGCACCAGCAATTCGGCTACACCCGAGATGAAATCGCGGAAATCATGGTTGGGAATACCGGTGATGAAATCAGCCAGGGATGGCAGCTCACCCAATATCCATAAAATCAAAAGTACATTTAAAACAGACAATATGGCAGTGATTAGGTATCGGCGCATAGATTTCCCTTATCGGAGTCGATTTGATTTTTGACCGGTTTCAGGCTGCCTTTAATCTGCCGCAGGCTACGCTTGGAGCTGCTTTTCCAAATCATCGCAGGGAGATTTCACATAGCCGATAAAGCCCAGCTCACCTTGTTCCAACAGACTGTTGCGATTGCGGTCGGGATGGAGAAAGAGCGGGGTTCAGATAGTATCGCACCATGTCTTTCAACTGCTTGTCGTATGCAGCACAGAATGCAGTTCCGCCCACATCCGCCCGTTTGCCGGCCAATACCGCCTCCACCGTTTCCCGCGTTACAGCCTCATTGACAAATTCATCGTGCAGGGCAAGCTGCCGAACCCTGATTTCCTCACGCAATTCTCCATCTGCTGATATGGCGGAACATTCCCGCTCCCTTGCCCGCAAACGGACAACTTCGGGTTGCTCGATATTTTTCCAGCAAATACCGGCGCGAAAACCCAATGTGCTCATATCCATCAAGAAGGCACGGCAATCCCGAATAGGCGGATCGGCGGCAGCCAAAGCAGGCAGCAATAGTGTGAAGGCAAAAACCTTTCTCAACATGATTCGTTCCTTAGTTTTGCATATTCCTTAGTTTTGCATATTTAAGGCTACCTGAACAAGCCAAACCGGTTTTCAGGCAGCCTTTCTTTCAGCCCAACGGCCTCACACCACAATATTCACCAGCCGTTTCGGCACGACGACGATTTTCTTCGGCTCTTTGCCTTCCATAAACTTCTGCGCGCCGCCGGTGGCGAGGGCGGCGGCTTTCACAGCGGCTTCGTCCGCATCGGCGGCGATTTGGATTTTGTCGCGCAGTTTGCCGTTCACCTGCACCATCATTTCTATCTCGGTCTGCACCAGTGCGGCGTTGTCCACGGCGGGCCAGCTTTGCTGCCACAGGTTGCCGCCCACCAGTTCGCCCCACAGGGTTTCGCAGATGTGCGGAACGATGGGCGATAGCAGCAGGATAACGGCTTCCAGCACCTCGCGGGTGACGGCTTGGCCGTGTTTGCCGGAGGTGTCGGTTTTGTCGTACTGGTTCAGCAGCTCCATCACGGCGGCGATGGCGGTGTTGAACTGCTGGCGGCGGTCGTAATCATCGGTTACTTTGGCGATGGTGCTGTGCAGCTTGAAGCGCAGGTCTTTCAGGCTGCCTGACAGGGTTTCTTGGCTACCTGAAAACTTGCTCACGCCGCTGCCGCCGTTTTGCACGAATTCGTACACGGTGCGCCACAGGCGGCGCAGGAAGCGGTGCGCGCCTTCCACGCCTGCATCCGACCATTCCAGCGACTGCTCGGGCGGGCTGGCGAACATCATGAACAGGCGGGCGGTGTCCGCGCCGTAGGCATCGATGATTTGCTGCGGGTCCACGCCGTTGTTTTTGGATTTGGACATTTTTTCCACGCCGCCGATGACCACGGGCTGCCCGTCCGCTTCCAACACGGCGGATACGGGGCGACCTTTGTCGTCGGTCTGCACGCGCACTTCGGCGGGGTTGAACCATGTTTTTTTGCCGTCCGCGCTTTCGCGGTAATACGTCGCCGCCAACACCATGCCCTGCGTAAGCAGTTGTTTGAACGGCTCGCGCACGGACACGATGCCTTCATCATTCATCAGTTTGGTGAAGAAACGGGCATACAGCAGGTGCAGAATGGCGTGTTCGATGCCGCCGATATACTGGTCGGCCTGCCCCCAATACGCGGCGGCTTCGGGCGCGACCATATGCGCGTCGTCGCGTGGCGACATATAGCGGAACTGGTACCAGCTCGATTCCACAAACGTGTCCATGGTGTCGGTTTCGCGCTTGGCCGCGCCGCCGCATTTCGGACATTTTGTCTCGTAAAATTCGGGCATCTTGGCCAGCGGCGAACCAGAACCGTCGGGCACGACGTTTTCAGGCAGCACCACGGGCAAATCTTGCTCCGGCACGGGCACGTCGCCACATTGGTCGCAGTGGATAATCGGCACGGGGCAGCCCCAATAGCGTTGGCGCGAAATGCCCCAGTCACGCAGGCGGTATTGCGTTTTCGGCTCGCCCGCAGAAGCAGCCTGCAACTTGGCGGCGATGGCATCAAAGGCAGCCTGAAAATTCAAACCGTCCAAATCACCGCTGTTAATCAAGAAATTTTTCTCATTAAGAGCGAGGAATTTTCTCCACTCATCTTTAAATTCAATATTATTTTTTGCAAAAGGCGGCTCATTAGAAGGTGGATCATTAGGATGTCTAAATTGACTATTTTTACCTACTTGAGCTAGCAAAAATACTAATTCATCATTTACTAAACCACCATCTTTTTCATAATTATCAACATGAGTTCGTAGTCTCTCTTCCAGTTTCTGATTATTTTCACTGTTTAGAATATCTTGTTTTCTAATTGCTTGATTAGTACATCGCTCAATTTCGGCTAGGATTTCAGCATTTTTCTCACTAATACTAACAAGTTTACAAGGTAAGCCTTCTTTCTTAGCAAATTCAAAATCACGCTCATCATGCGCGGGCACGGCCATCACTGCGCCATCGCCGTAGCCCCATAACACATAATTTGCAACCCACACTGGCAGCTGATCCCCAGTCAATGGGTGAATGACATGGAATCCAGTAAATTCACCTTTTTTCTCCATGGTCGCCATGTCGGCTTCCGCCACGCTGCCCGCCTTGCATTCGGCAATGAACGCTTGCAGTGCAGGCTGCTTTTCGGCTGCGGCGGCGGCCAGCGGATGCTCGGCGGCCACGGCCACATACGTCGCGCCCATCAGCGTGTCGGGGCGGGTGGTGTACACCTGCACAAACTCGCAGTGGCTTTCAGGCAGCCCTTCGCGGCTGTCGGCGGCTACCTGAAAACGCACGGTCATGCCGCGCGATTTGCCAATCCAGTTGCGCTGCATGGTTTTCACCTGCTCGGGCCAGTCCAAACCGTCCAAATCCGCCAGCAGCTGCTCGGCGTAATCGGTAATTTTGAAGTAGTACATCGGGATTTCGCGTTTTTCCACCAGTGCGCCGGAACGCCAGCCGCGTCCGTCAATCACCTGCTCGTTCGCCAGCACGGTTTGGTCAATCGGGTCCCAGTTCACCGTGCCCAACTTTTTGTACACAATGCCTTTTTCAAACAGCTTGGTAAACAGGAGCTGCTCCCAGCGGTAGTATTCGGGGCGGCAGGTGGCGATTTCGCGCTCCCAATCCAGCGCAAAGCCAAGGCTCTGCAACTGCTTGCGCATATAGGCAATGTTTTCATACGTCCATTTGGACGGCGCGACTTGGTGGTTAATCGCCGCGTTTTCGGCGGGCATGCCGAACGCATCCCAACCCATCGGCTGCAACACGTTGAACCCCTGCATTTTTTTGAAGCGGCTGCGCACGTCGCCGATGGTGTAGTTGCGCACATGCCCCATGTGCAGCTTGCCGCTGGGATAGGGGAACATGGAGAGGCAGTAGAATTTGGGTTTGGAAGCGTCTTCGGACACATTGAACGCGCGTTCGGCCGCCCATTTCCGCTGCGCGGCGGGCTCGATGGCGGAGGGTTGGTAGAGTTCTTGCATGATGTCGTTTTACCGATGTTTTCGGATAGATTGGAAAGCTGCGGATTATAAGCCAGCAGCGGGGGCTACGCCAAACAAGATAGCGGTGGGGAAATAATCGGGCGGCTGTTGTTTGAAACAGCCGCCTGCGGCGTTTTACTGATTTTAAGCAAAATAAAGATTGAAACAAGCGCTATCGTTTTCCCACGGCCAGAGGCTACCTGAAAATACCGGCCTGAATAAACTAGGCACGGTAGTTGGCCGATACAAAGGATTCCTCCGTAAAGCCCGCATAAAAAAAGCCATCAATACCAAGGGAGGAAGTATTGATGGCCAACTTGCGGGAAAACGTCTACTTACTATCCATGCTGCCTACCAAGAAGCAGCACAGATGCGGCGCATTATATAGAACACTTCTCAGCTTGTCGCCACTTATTGTCTTTATTTACCTAAATACGGCAATCTACTGCAATAAAATTGCATTAAAACACAATTGCCAACAATATGAGTGTTTACTTTACTTAAGATTAGCGTCAGTATTTAAACAATATTTTTTAACACTTCTTCACTTTTTTACCTCGTTATGCCATGCTATGCTATGTCGTTTCGAGTGTTGCATTTTTGCCATCATCTACTGCATTCATCTTTTTAACGGCTTGACGCACCTTTTCCGGATCGCTTAAGCGCAGCAGCTTTTTCACCTGTACCGCCAGCTCGCCGGCGTGGCTTTGGATGATGACGTTCTTCACGGCCAAAAGGTTGCTGGCATTCATGGAGAAGCGGCGCAAGCCCAAGCCGAGCAGCAGGCGGGTGAAATGCAGGTCGCCGGCCATCTCGCCGCACACCGACACCGGCTTGCCCATGCGCTTGGCGGTGCTGAAAATATGGTGCAGCAGCTTCAATACTGCCGGATGGGCGGGCTGGTAGAGGTAGCTCACGCTATCGTCGCCGCGGTCTACCGATAAAGTGTACTGAATCAAATCGTTGGTGCCGACCGAGATAAAATCCAGATATTTCAAAATACTGCCCACGGTAAGCGCGGCGGAGGGGATTTCAATCATCGCACCCACCTGCACTTCGCCATATTCCATGCTGCGTTCGTCCAGCTGTTTACGGGCAACCACCAAATGATTGAGACATTGTCTCACCTCGTCCACCGAAGTAATCATCGGCCACATAATCTTTACCGGCCCCAGCGCCGCCGCGCGCAAAATCGCGCGCATTTGGGTGCGGAACATCATCGGCTCGGCCAAGCATAAACGGATGCCGGTCATGCCCAGCGCGGGATTGAGCGCGTGCCCCTCGCCGAACCAGCGCGGGTTTTTGTCCATGCCCAAATCCACGGTGCGCACGGTGAGCGGCTTGCCTTTGAGCTTTTTCACAATGCCGGCATACACGCGGTATTGCTCGTCTTCATCGGGCAGGTTGTCGCGGTTGAGAAACAGGAATTCACTGCGAAACAGCCCCACGCCGTCGGCAGAGAGGCGGTGCATCAGGCGCACATCCTGTGCGGATTCGATATTGGCCAACAGCTCGATGTCTGCGCCGTCTTTGGTGGTGGCGGTGATGTCTTTGAGCTTGTTGAGCAGGCGGCGCTGGCTGCGGTAAACGCGGTCGCGCTTGCGGTATTCGCTGAGGATTAAATCGTCGGGGTTGATGATCAGCACGCCGCTGATGCCGTCCACGATAATCCAGTCGTCTTGGCTGATGAGTTCGCGCGCATTGTAGAGCCCGATTACCGAGGGCATATCCAGGCTGCGCCCCAAAATGGCGGTGTGGCTGGTGGGGCCACCGGCATCGGTGGCGAAGCCGGCAATATGGCGTTCTTTAAAATACACCGCGTCGGCAGGTGACAAATCGTGGGCAATCAGGATGGTGTCGTCGTCTAATTCGCCTTCGGGCAGGAATTCGGTGTTCTGCCCCATCAGGTTTTGGTAAATCCGCTCGGCTACCTGAAGCATATCCTGCTTGCGTTCGCGCAGGTATTCGTCTTCAATCGCATCAAACTGCTCGGCCAGCCTGTCGGTTTGCAGCTTCAGCGCCCATTCGGCATTGATGGCCTGCGCGCGCAGAATATCAATCGGCTCGCGGGAAAGCGTAACGTCGGCCAGCAGCATCAGGTGCAGCGAAATAAACGCGCCCAATTCGGTTGGCGCATTTTCCGGAATGGCGCTGCGCAACTGCTCCAGCTGGCGGCGCGTGGCCTTGATGGCGGCATCGAAACGTTCGGCTTCCGCATCAATTTCTTCCGGCGCCAAATCCAGCTGCGGCACTTCCTCCATGCCGCGCACCACCAAATGCGCCCGCCCGATGGCAATCCCGCCGCCTGCTGCAAATCCGTGCAACACCACGCTCATGTTTATTCGCCTTCGTCAAAATAATTGTTGATTAACGCCACCAGCGCCTGCATGGCCGCCTGTTCGTCGGCGCCTTCGGTTTCAATTTCAATCACCGAGCCTTTGGCCGCCGCTAGCATCATCAAACCCATGATGCTTTTGCCGTTTACGCACTTGCCGTTGCGGCACACCCGCACTTCCGCCGTAAACGCGCCTGCCGTTTGCGTAAACTTGCTCGACGCGCGCGCGTGCAGCCCCAGTTTATTGATAATCTCCACTTCCTGCTTCAGCATACGCCCTGCTCCTCTTCCGGCAACACCAACATAATCCCCGCCAAGGCCGATTGGCGCACCGATTCGGCCAGCGCCAGCAAATCATCGGCCTTTTCCGCCTCCTGCACCGCCTTCACCATCATCGGCGCATTCAGCCCGGTGAGCATCACCATGCGGTGGTGCGGCAGCAGCCGGCGGCCGATATTGCACGGCGTGGCACCGAACACGTCGGCCAAAAGCAAAATGCCGTCGGCAAACGCCAAACGCTCCGCTGCTGCTTGGGCTCGTGCGGCAGCCGCATCCGCATCTTCATCCGGGTTCACGCCCACAACCGCCAGATGCGCCGGCATCTGCCCGAAAAAATGCCGGGCCAGCTTGGTGTACGACTCGCCCAGCGTTTCATGCGTGATAATCATCAAACCAATCATGTGTTTCTCATTCCATTGCAAAATTTTTTTCAGGTAGCCTTTAAGCAGGAAAACAGACTGAGGCTACCTGAAAACGTTTAATCGGGTATTTTCCGTTTTCAGGTAGCCTTTGGCAACAAGTAGGCGGCAAGCGGATACGGCCGGTTGCGCTAAGAATCAGGAAGCGGCAGCCGTCCCGCCTTCCGGCAATAAAAATTTCAGGTAGCCCCTGCTTGGCAACAGGCTACCTGAAACCCTAACTCAACCAATAATACACATACAGCCCGAAAATGCTGAACAGCACCACCAGCGCACAGCCCAGCTTCGCCACCACGCCCGCCACAAAGCCCAAGAGCGTACCCAAACCCACCTTGCCGGCCGCCCACAAACTGCGCCGTGCCGCAAATTCCCCTGCCGCCGCGCCAACCAGCGGGCCCAGCACCATGCCCGGCAGCGCGAAAAACAGCCCCACAACGCCGCCCGCCAGCGAGCCCCACAGCGCCTGTTTGCTCGCCCCGGTAAACTTCGCCCCCAGCAGCCCCGCCACATAATCCAGCGTCCAGGCCAGCGCCATAATCAGCCCCAACACCGTCAGCGCCGTGGTGCCGATAACTTCGTAATCCTGGCTGTAGGCCAAGAGCCAAGTGCCCGCAAACATCAGCGGCATTCCCGGCAGCAGCGGGTGTACCGCACCCGCCAAACCCGCCAGCAGCAACACCAGCGCCAAAATAATCAGCAAAGCCGTCATCATTAAATCCCTTAATCAAACAAGGCGGGCAACTTCCCGCACGCTCAAGCAAATAAGGCCGCCGCTGCCGATTTAAAGCCCGGGCGCTTTTGCCCGTTTGCCGCCCAAGGTATAATGCCGCCCCAAACATCGGCTGCCGTTTCCGGCACAGCCTTTCCATTTTCAGGTAGCCTGCCAGCGGCAGCCTGCCCCCACTACCCGAATCGGAGAAATATGAATCCCATCCTCAACACCGCCGTCAAAGCCGCCCGCCGCGCCGGCGACATGATGCTGCGTGCCGCCAACAACCTGCCCGCCGTGAAAATCGACAGCAAAGCCTTCAACGATTTCGTTTCCGACGTAGACCGCACCGCCGAGGAAATCATCCGCGAAATCCTGCAGGAAGCCTATCCCCGGCACAAAATCACCGCCGAAGAAGGCGGCAGCAGCGGCCCCGAAAAAGCCGAATATGAATGGATTATCGACCCGCTCGACGGCACCACCAACTACCTGCACGGCCATCCCCAATACGCCGTCAGCATGGCGCTGCTGCACAAAGGCGTCTTGCAAGAAGCCCTCGTTTACGCCCCCGAGCGCAACGACCTCTACCTCGCCTCACGCGGCCAAGGTGCCCTGCTCAACGACCGCCGCATCCGCGTATCCAGCCGCATCGAGCTCAACCGCTGCCTGATCGGCACCGGCTTCCCCGTGGTGGATCAAAGCATGATGGAACGCTACCTGAACATCCTGCGCGACTTCCTCGCCAAAACCGCCGGCGCCCGCCGCGAAGGCGCCGCCTCGCTCGATTTGTGCGCCGTGGCTTGCGGCCGCTTCGACGGCTTCTTCGAATTCAACCTCAAACCCTGGGACATCGCCGCCGGCGCACTGATCGTACAGGAAGCGGGCGGCATCGTAACCGATATGCGCGGCAACGAAGGCTGGCTCGAAAGCGGCGACATCGTAGCCGCCCCGCCCAAAGTGCTGGCACAAATGCTGCAAACCATCGCCCCGCACCTGGCCGCCTGATACTCTCTATACATACATAAAGGCTACCTGAAAACCGGCAACGCAAGTTTTTGCGAAGCTAAAGTTTCAGGTAGCCTTTTAAGCGGCCGGCCGATATATGGCAAGCCAGATGGGCTTTCAATATATAGTGAATTAAATTTACATCAGGACAAGGCGGCGAGCCGCAGACAGTACAGATAATACGGCAAGGCGAGACAACGCTGTACTGGTTTAAATTTAATTCACTATAAAGCGGCAGCCCGTGGGCAGCGCAGAAGCACGGCAAGGCGGGCAAACGCTGTAGCGAAAGCCAATTTGCCCCGCTATACAAACAGCTTGGTATGTTTATATTAATGATTGACAGACCCCTTGCCAGCTCTTATTCTGCCGCTATGAGTGCACACATGCTCATGGTCGCAACAATAAAGAATGTGAAGATAAAGCTTAACCAAACTTTATGGAGACGGATTCATGAACTTCCGAGAGAACCCAAGCCAAACCAATTTACCGGAAAACTTCGAGCTGCAAAGTGCGCAAATACCGGTAACCAGCTTTCGCGGGCTGATTATCGCCATTATTGCGGCCGTGATATCGGCTATTGCCTACCAAATCCTGCCCTATGGGCATTATCCCAATGCCGGGCTGACTATTTTGCTGTTTGTGGCCATTTTATGGTTTACCGAAGCGGTGCACATCACCGTTACCGCGCTTACGGTGCCACTATTAGCGATTTTCTTCAAAATTCCGGATATGGGCACCAAAGAAGCCTTTGCCGGCTTTTCCGATCCGATTATTTATGTGTTTTTCGGCGGTTTCGCGCTGGCGGCAGCCATGCACGTGCAGCGGCTGGATAGAAAAATCGCCATGCTGGTGATTTCGCTCTCGCGCGGCAATATGCTGGCGGCGGTGATGATGGTGTTTGCCGTTACCACCGGCCTGTCCATGTGGATCAGCAACACCGCCACCGCCGCGATGATGCTGCCCTTGGCCATGGGGCTGATGGGGCACGTCGATAAAGAAAAAGACCGCAAAACCTATGTATTCGTGCTGCTGGGCATTGCCTACTGCGCCAGTATCGGCGGCCTGGGCACGCTGGTGGGCTCGCCGCCCAACGCGATTGCCGCCAAAGCGCTCAATCTGGACTTCGCCGGCTGGATGAAGCACGGCCTGCCGATGATGCTGGTGTTGCTGCCGCTGATGCTGTTTTCCCTGTTTGTAGTGTTGAAACCGAACTTTGCCGAAAAAGTGGATTTGCAGCAAAAAGAAGACATTCCGTGGACTTTGCACCGCGTGATTACCGTCATCATTTTTGTGGTTACCGCCCTGTGCTGGATTTTCGGCGGGGATTTGGGCAAAGCCACCGGCATCAAATCGATCGACAGCTTCATCGCCATGATGGCGGCAGTGGCCGTGGTGATGTTCGGTGTGGTGAGCTGGCGCGAAGTGGCACGCAACACCGACTGGGGTACGCTGATGCTGTTCGGCGGCGGCATTACCCTTTCCGTATTGATGGAAAAATCCGGCGCTTCTGCTGCCTTGGGCAATGAAGTGGCGGCTTCTTTCGGCCATGCTTCCCCCTTGGTGATTATCTTGGTGGTGGCCGCGTTTATCATCTTCCTCACCGAATTCACCAGCAACACCGCATCCGCCGCGTTATTGGTACCGGTATTCGCCACCATTGCCGCCAAAATGGGCATGAATCAGGAAGTGTTGGTGCTGATTATCGGCATCGGTGCATCTTGTGCCTTTATGTTGCCTGTGGCCACGCCGCCCAATGCGATTGTGTTCGGCTCGGGGCTGATTAAGCAGAAAGAAATGATGCAGGTTGGCTTCCTGCTGAATATCCTATCCATCATCGTGGTATCGGCTTGGGCATACTTCTTCCTGACTTAACAAGAATAAGCCCGGCAGCTGCAGCGGATTAACAGCTTGCCAGGCTTACTCCTGCTATACCCATCGCATTGAAAAAGGCTACCTGAAAATTTTCAGGTAGCCTCTTCTTAATCAGTAGTCCACTTCTTAGATTGGCAAAGCCAGCATAGTTTTCTCCTTACCGCTCCCAGCTTGCTGGGAATGGCCTTTTCTGCGACACGGGTGCGAACTCAAACACTTTTCTACGTGCATTCCATTGCAGCGGGCGAATGCAGTTGTCGTATTGGGCGCGCACCCTACCACGCGTATTTTGCCCGCAGTATGCCCCACCTACGCCCAAATACAGGCGGCCGTTTATCATCCGCGCCCCTATTGCGCCATTACTAAACGCCTCCTTGGCCGAGCCGTCCGGCTGCCCTGCAAACACGGTTACCGGCCAGCCACCCGATCCGCCCAAATCAGCACCGCCGGCACACTCTGTTTCGCCCGAATCATAAACATAATCGGGGTATCCATCACCATTTAAATCAATGGTCTGTATTGCTTTGCTATAAGAAAACCGCCCACCCGAGCTACGGCAATTTTGCGCATCTTCATTAACCGCACGTTGCACCACAACTGGCAATTTAGCGGCAACAAATGAAGTTGCCAGACCCAATACGGCAGCTAAAACCAATTTTTTCATCTTCATAGCTATCTCCAGAAAATAGTTAAACAATACAAGGCAAAGAGGCGAAAACCAGCCCACATCCACCGAACATAAAGGCTACCTGAAAATCTTATTTCAGGTAGCCTCTTTATCAACTCAGCTTCGCCGCGTGTTCTCTGGTTTCATGGAACACAATATCCGGCCAGCGTTCCTGCGTCAGATTCAGGTTCACGCGGTTGGGCGCGAGGTAGGCGAGGTTGCCGCCTGCGTCGATGGCGAGATTGCCTGCATTGGCTTTTTCAAATTCCGCCAGCTTTTTCTTGTCTTCGCACGATACCCAGCGCGCCGACCAGATGGATGCGCTGTCAAACACGGCTTCCACGCCGTATTCGTTGGCGAGGCGCGAGGTAACGACTTCAAACTGCAACACGCCGACCGCGCCCAAAATCAAATCTGCGCCGCTCATCGGTTTGAAGACTTGTACCGCACCTTCTTCGCCGAGCTGTTGCAAACCTTTTTGCAGTTGCTTGATTTTCAGCGGGTTTTTGATGCGGACGCTGCGGAACAGTTCGGGGGCGAAGAAGGGGATACCGGTAAACGCCAGTTGTTCGCCTTCGGAGAAGCTGTCGCCGATTTGGATGTTGCCGTGGTTCGGGATGCCGATGATGTCGCCCGCGTAGGCTTCTTCCACCAGCTCGCGGTCGTGCGACATAAACGTTACCACGCTGGAGGCGGCGATTTCGCGGTTGATGCGCAGGTGTTTCATCTTCATGCCGCGCTCGAATTTGCCGGAGCAGACGCGCAAAAAGGCGATGCGGTCGCGGTGTTTCGGGTCCATATTGGCTTGGATTTTAAAGATAAATCCGGAAAATTTCGGCTCGTCAGGCTCGACCATGCGCACGGTCGCGTCGCGCGGTTTCGGAGCGGGCGCCCAGTCAATCAATGAATTGAGGATTTCCTGAATGCCGAAGTTGTTAATCGCCGAGCCGAAGAACACGGGCGTGAGGCTACCTGAAAGAAATTCGTCGAGATTGAACTCGTTGGAAGCAGCCTGCACCAATTCGATTTCGTCGCGCAACTGCTGGATTTCCAGCGGAAAGCGTTGTTCCAGTTCGGGATTGTTGATGCCTTTGATGATGTCGAACTCGTGCGGCAGGCGTTCGCCGCCCGCTTCAAAGAGATAGATTTCGTCGTTCAGGATGTGGTACACGCCTTTGAAGTTTTTGCCCATGCCGATCGGCCAAGTAACGGGCGCGCAGCGGATTTTTAAAATATTTTCCACTTCGTCCAGCAATTCCAAGGAATCGCGCACTTCGCGGTCGTATTTGTTCATGAACGTGACAATCGGCGTATTGCGCAGGCGGCAGACGTTCAAGAGTTTGATGGTTTGCGCTTCCACGCCTTTTGCCGCATCGATGACCATCAACGCGCTGTCAACGGCGGTCAAAACGCGGTAGGTGTCTTCAGAGAAGTCTTGGTGTCCCGGCGTGTCCAAGAGGTTGACGGTGTGGTCTTTGTAGTCGAACTGCATTACGCTTGATGCCACGGAAATGCCGCGCTGCTTCTCGATTTCCATCCAGTCGGAAGTGGCGAATTTGCCGGTTTTCTTGCCTTTTACCGTACCCGCGCTCTGAATCGCGCCTGAAAACAGCAAAAGCTTTTCGGTCAGCGTGGTTTTACCCGCGTCGGGGTGGGAGATGATGGCAAATGTGCGGCGGCGGCGCACTTGGTCTGGAATATTGGACATGGCGGAAAATCCGAATTGAAAATGGCGTATTTTAACATATTGCCGCGAAGGGAAAGGCTACCTGAAAAACGTGCAGGCTGTTTGAACGCAACGCGCTGCATCCGTTTTCAGGTAGCCTTTAGGGCGATTGACGGCTACTGAAAATATAAATGTCAGTTCAGAAAAATTTTACCAACCCAATAACCCCTTATTACATCTGATTTCCTTCGATAATTCTGCGTACTTGGCCTCATATTCCTTCTGAAGCGCATTACGCTTTTCATTACCTTCACGATCATACGGTAAAGGGTCTTGTGCAGCCGAAAACTCATCTCGGAGTTTTTGGCACTCCGATTGATGTGCCATAATTTTGTCTTTAAATTCAGCATCAATCTTAGTGTAGCTGCGGTCGCCGATATACATCGACTTTCCGTCATCCGACAATTTAAACGGTACGCCCTGCACAGACAGTACACCGTCTTTTTCATCCAACACGACCGCTTTCCTGGCCATTCCTAACGAATTGTTAATACCCATCAGGTTATTACCAAAATAATTGCCGTTTTCATGTTTGATTTCCATCACCTCTTCTACTCTATTGTTCTGCTCGCGCCAATAGCCCACATAATCATCCGCACTCTTGCCGCAGGCGGCCAACAAACAAACTGCCGTTATCAAAGCCAAACGTTTCAACATGATTTGCTCCTTATCAATACGAGTGGAAAAAAGATTTTCGGCAGTATATTGTTTTTTTTGATTTTTCAATTTTAATTTATACAGACTATTTCAGTTTGAGGGGCTACCTGAAAAAGCAGGCAAACCCGTCCGCCGATTTTTCAGGTAGCCTTCCCCTTGTATAATGCCGCCTTTGTTTATTTTCCCGCCGTCTTGCCATGTCCGACCTATTCGCCCCCGCCGCGCTTTCTGTTTCCGAGCTCAACCATCTGGCCAAAAACCTGCTGGAAGACCAGCTTGCCGGGCTGTGGGTGGGCGGCGAAGTGTCGAATTTGGTGAAGGCGGCGAGCGGGCACTATTATTTTGTTTTAAAAGACCAACACGCCCAGGTGCGCTGCACTTTGTTTAAGCATGCCGCCCGTTCGCTGGCTGCGCTGCTGCGCGAGGGCGAGGAAGTGGAGGTGTTGGGCAAAATCACGCTGTATGAGGCGCGTGGGGAGTTTCAGATTAATGTGCAGGAAGTGCGGCGCAAGGGGCTGGGGCAGCTGTTTGAGGCTTATGAACGGCTAAAGCAGCGCCTGCAGGCGGAAGGCTTATTCGATGTGGCACGCAAACGGCCGCTGCCTACCGCGCCGCAGTGTATCGGCGTGGTCACCAGCCTGGCGGCGGCGGCATTGCGCGATGTGGTCACCACGTTACGGCGGCGGGCGCCGGATGTGCGCGTGGTGGTGTATCCCACGGCGGTGCAGGGCGCGGGCAGCGAGTTTCAGGTAGCCTCGGCCATTGCAGCAGCGGCAGAACACGCGCAGGCGGATGTGTTGATTGTGTGCCGCGGCGGGGGCAGCATTGAGGATTTGTGGGCGTTTAACGAAGAAGCGGCGGTGCGCGCGGTGGCGGCCTCGCCGATTCCGGTGGTGAGCGGGGTGGGGCACGAAACCGATTTCACGCTCACGGATTTCGCCGCCGACGTGCGCGCACCCACGCCCACCGCCGCCGCCGAGATGGCCAGCCCGAACCGTGCGGAGCAGCTGGACAAAATGTGTCGCCTGCACAGCCATATGCGCCACACACTGCAACGGCGCTGCACGGACGCGGCACAACGGCTCGATTGGCATGCCGCGCAGTTGCGCCATCCACGCCAGAAATGGCAGGAGCAGCTGGCCGGTTTGTTGCGCAGCCGCCAAATGCTGGCCGACCATATGCTGCGCCACCTGCATCGCAAACAGGAGCAGCTGGCCTATTTGGCCGAGCTGTGCCGCCGCAGCCGGCCGCAAGTGCAAACCGTTGCTCGGCAGCTGCACACGCAGGCGGCACAACTCAACCGCCACATGGCCGCGCTCTTGGCGCAAAAGCAGGCGCAATGCCAAAGGCAGGCAGGCATTTTGGACGCCCTCTCGCCGCAACACACGCTGTCGCGCGGCTACAGCGTGATTACCGACCGTGCGGGCAAAGTGGTGCGCGATGCAGGCAGGCTGCACGGCGGGCAGGTGTTGCAGCTGCATTTCGAAACCGGCACGGCCAAGGCGCAGGTGTTGCCGCAACGCACCGGGCAGCAGGATTTGTTTGATTAGCGCGTGCAAACGGTTTTCAGGTAGCCTCACATCAGAAAGGCTACCTGAAAAAGAAAAACGGCTTCCTCTGTGGAAGCCGTTAGTTGTTTGACCGGTACGTTATGCCACGGTAAAACCTTCTGCTGAAATGGCGGCTTTGAATGCCTCGGCATCGAAGCCATCGCCGTATGTCACTACTACGCGTCCATCGTCATGGTTGGCATTCACCATTTTCACGCCCGCAACAGTTTCACCCTTCAAAACCAAGCGGTCCCCGTCCGTTTTATGCTTCATACCGGACACTTGAATCAACATTTGTGGCATATTAACCTCTAAATAATGTAGTTGATTGAAAATAAACAGCTAACCATACTGCACTGTTTTTGTACAATTATGCAATATGCATCACGAAAATATTGCCCAAACTTCTCATGCTTTCCCACAACATCCTTACTGCATCAAACAGGCAATATGCGCATTTTGCCTAGGTAGCGGCAACTTGTCCAGCATTATTCATCAGGGAAACCGCATTCATATCGCCCGGCACACAGCAGTATAGCCCTATGCTGCCGATGGCGAATTTGGTAAGATATTGATGAATACGAAAAGTTAAATAACTATAGTGGATTAACTATTAAATCAATAGGGCATTGGCCCGCTTTGCTATACGCATGTACCATTTGCAATCAGCCGCCCTGCTCTGATTCCGGTTGACCCACTATGAATGAAAGGGGTGGAAAAAATGATCAGCATTTTCGATATGTTCAAAATTGGCATCGGCCCGTCCAGTTCGCATACCGTGGGGCCGATGCGTGCCGGCGTGCTGTTCCGCAAACGGCTTATCGAACAGGGGCTGCTGGATAAAATTACCCGCTTCAGCGCCCATGTGTACGGCTCGCTCTCCTTCACCGGCAAAGGCCACGGCACAGACCACGCCATCATCGGCGGCCTGGCGGGCTACGAGCCGGATACGGTGGACACCACCGCCTTCCCCAAATTCATCGAACAAGTATTGCGCAGCAAAACCCTCACCGACATTGGCGGCCACCAAACCCCGTTCGACTACGAGCGCGATTTCGTGTTCCATTCTTCATTCCTGCCGCTGCACGAAAACGGCATGCGCCTGGAAGCCTATATCGGCGACGATCTGGCGGCGCAGGAAGTGTTTTACTCCATCGGCGGCGGTTTTGTGGTGACTGAAAAACAATTTGCCGACAGCGGCAAGCAATCTGCCCCCGTCAATGTACCCTATCCTTATGCTAATGCAGACGACCTCATCCGCCAGTGCAACGAACATAATCTCTCCCTCTCCGAATTGATGTTCCGCAACGAATGCGCCCTGCGGCCGGAGCAGGAAGTGCGCGACTATGTGCGTGCCGTGTGGCAGACCATGAGCGACTGCATCCAGCGCGGCCTGCACACCGAAGGCGTGCTGCCCGGCCCCATGCAAATACGCCGCCGCGCGCCGCTTTCGCGCAAACAGTTCGACAAAAACGGGCTGGACGACAAAGACCCGATGGCGGCGGTGGATTGGGTAAACATGGTGGCCTTCGCCGTCAACGAAGAAAACGCAGCGGGCGGGCGGGTGGTTACCGCTCCCACCAACGGTGCCTGCGGCATCGTGCCCACCGTGCTGGCCTACTACGACCACTTTATCCGCCGTGCCGATGAAGAGCATATCCTGTGTTATCTGATTACCGCCAGCGCCATCGGCAGCCTGTATAAGATGAATGCTTCCATTTCCGGCGCGGAGGTGGGCTGCCAGGGCGAAGTGGGCGTGGCCTGTTCCATGGCCGCCGCCGGGCTGACCGAGATTCAGGGCGGCAACATTGAACAGGTATGTATTGCCGCCGAAATCGCCATGGAGCACCATCTCGGCCTCACTTGCGACCCGGTGGGCGGCCAAGTGCAGGTACCGTGCATCGAGCGCAACGCCATTTCCTCCATCAAAGCCATCAACGCCTCGCGCATGGCGCTGCAACGCTCCACCGAGCCTGTGGTGTCGCTGGACGAAGTAATCAAAACCATGTATGAAACCGGCAAAGACATGAACCCGAAATACCGCGAAACCTCCACCGGCGGCTTGGCCACGCATGTGGTGCATGTGCTGTGTTGAGGCTTAATGCTGTTTAGTGCCGCAGAGACAGGAAGGCTACCTGAAAATGATTTTTCAGGTAGCCTTCTGATTGCAGCCACAGCCAAAGCAATTATTTCCCCTACCAAGTGGCAAGAAGCAAACAATAAATCCGCTTGGCAAAGCGCACCTACGCCATCGGGAATGAAACGCTTTAGCTATACGATATTAACGGTTTGCCTGTTACCCATTTCCCCCCAACTGTCGCCATCCTTTACCATACACTTTTTTACGCGCTTGAAAAGTTTTGTTTTAATGTTTGCCCGAACGCCAGATAGACCAGATAATCCACAAGCTGTTGGCAAAGGCCAAGAGATAGCCGAGAAAGCCCAGAAACGAGAGGCCGAACAGCTTCGGGCCGATATTGCTGCTGAGCAGGATGGACGAGCCGATAATCAGAGCCGCCGTTACCATGCCCATGGTCAGCCGGTTGGCGCTGTATTCCAAGTGCCGGTTCAGGGTGTCGAGGCGTTTCAAATCCAGGTTTACGTTTAACCGGCCGCTTTGCAGATTGCGGTTGAGACGCAGCAGGTTTTTGGGCAAATCGCCCAGCATCTGCCCCAGCATACGGCTTTGCGTGCGGCTTCTGCGCCAAAGTTGCTGTGGCAAAAGGCGTTGGCGGATAACTTTCTGCACAATCGGTTTGGCGTGCTCCAGCAGTTGGAAGCTGCCGTCCAGCCTTTTCACCACGCCTTCGAGGGTGAGCAGGGCTTTGAACAGCATCACCAAATCGCCCGGCAAGGCCAGCTCGTGTTCGCGCATGATGCGGGTTAAATCGTTAATTATCTGGCTCACGCGCAAATCGCGCACAGCGGTGTGTTCGTAGTCGAGCAGCATTTCCATCACGTCGGCGCCGAGCAGGTCTTCATCGGGAACTTCGCCTTGCGCCCAGTTGCTCAGAATATATTGCACGGCAAACGGGTCGCGGTGGATAAGGGCTTCAACCAGCGTATTGATTTCCTGCCGGCGCATCGGATTCAGGTAGCCCGTCATGCCGAAATCGATCAGGCCGATGCGCAAATCGGGATAAATAAAGATGTTGCCCGGATGCGGGTCGGCATGAAACAGGCCCTGCCCCAGTATCATATCAAGCAGCACATCGGTGATGCGGCAGGCCAGAATATGCCGCTCTTCGGCGTTAAGCAATTCGATGTCGGTATCTTTCAGCAAATCGGCGGCGATGTATTCCTGCATCAGCACCTGCCGGTTGCTGTATTCGGGATAGGCCTTGGGAATATGTACCGCCGGATGCTCGGCATACAGCGCGGCAAAACGCTGCAAATGGCGCATTTCGGCCAGCAAATCGGTTTCCCTGGCCAGGCTTTTGGCAAAATACTGCACCATCTGCACCGGCTGATAGCGGCGGGTTTCCGGCATTTCCGATTCGGTGAGCTGCGCCAGATGGGTTAGAATACGCAAATCCGCCCGGATGAGCGGTTCGATATCCGGCCGTCGCACCTTTACCGCCACCTCGCTGCCGTCGAGCAACACCGCGCGGTGCACCTGCGCGATGGAGGCGCTGCCCAAAGGCTCGCTGTCGATGTGCCGGAACACCTGCTCCGGCGGGCAGCCCAGCTGCTCGGTGAGCAGGGAGAGAATCGCCTCGAAAGGCAAAGGATTCGCGCTGCTTTGCAGATGCTCGAATTCCTCAATCCATTCGGTGTTGAAAATATCAACCCGGGTGGCCAAAATCTGGCCGAGCTTAACAAAGGTCGGCCCCAGCTCCTCAAACGCCAGCCGGAAACGGTGCGCCGTACTCGAACCGTCGGCATCTTCCTGCGCGGCCGAGCCGCCGAGCCAAGAAGCCCGGTTCAGCTGAATCCGGCTGAGAAAACCGCCCAAACCGTGCCGCGCCAGCGTGGCCACGATTTGACGCAAACGATTGATGTCGCCCAAAGCGGGCATGGCAGTTCTAACCATACGGCATCCCCTTTGCGGATAAAGTCCGCACAAACAGGCGCACAGCATAACATACGCGCCTGCCGGTGCGCACAAACCGCCCGATTGCGCACCGTTCGGCCAAACACATTGCCGCCCCTTACCGCACTATGCTATAACATGGGCAAAACAAGAAAGTTTCAGATTGATGAAGTGGATAAAACAAGCAACCCTCTGCGCCCTGGCCGCCCTGGCTTTCGGCCTCGCCCCCGCCGCACACGCCGCTCCGGAAGGATTGGATAACGACGCCCTCGAGCGCCTGATCCGCGAACGCACCGAACACGACGGCCACAGCAACTCTTCCTCATCTGGCCGCCGTTCTTCCGGCAGCCAAGACGAAGCCGGTGACCTCATCATGAACGCCATGAGCCTCATCGGCCTCTCCTACCGTTTCGGCGGCAATTCTCCCACCCAAGGCCTCGATTGCAGCGGCTTCATGCAATATATCTTCAAACGCAGCATGGGCATCACCCTGCCGCGCACTTCCGCCGAAATGGCCACCGTAGGCCAGCAGGTAGACCGTGCCAACCTCAAGCCCGGCGACATGGTATTTTTCGGCTCGGGCGGCCGCGTCTCCCACGTCGGCATGTATATCGGTAACGACCGCTTCATCCACGCCCCGCGCACCGGCCGCGACATCGAAATCACCAGTATGAACGGCAACTATTGGAAAAGCCGCTACATCACCGCCCGCCGGGTAGACCGCTCCTCCCGCTTCACCCATTAAAGGCCTGTATCATGAATATGCCCCCCATGCCCAAATGGTACAGCGACGACGGCAGCATCGTATCGTGCACCGAAAAAGTGAAAGTGATGCAGGAAAACATGCAAGAGCTCTACCAGCTCGCGCAAGACACTTTCGAAGACGCCCTGCTGATGGGCTGCAGTGAAACACAAGTGCGCGAATTCCTGCAAGATTTGGTGCGCAGCGTGCACAACCCGTATAACTGATATAGTGAATTAACAAAAATCAGGACAAGGCGACGAGCCGTAGACAGTACAAATAGTACGGCAAGGCGAGCCAACGCTGTACTGGTTTTTGTTAATTCACTATACAAAGCTGCATTCCCCGATTAAGCAAAGGCTACCTGAAACGCAAATAGGTTTTCAGGTAGCCTTTGTTGTGTTCGGCAATGGCATCACAGATGTTGGATGGTGTGCAGCAGGGTGTCCACATCGGATTCGGTGGTGGCCCAGCTGGTGCAGTAGCGCACGATTTGTCGGCCGTTTTCTGCCGGCCAGTAGGCCGCAAAACCAAATTCGCAGATGAAGTAGGCTGCTTGCGCTTCCGGCAGGATGGGGAATTGCTGGTTGGTGGCGGATGCGCCGTAGAAGGCGATGCCGCGCCCTTCAAAGGCTTGGCGGATACGGCGGGCGTGGGCGATGGCGTGGTGGCAGACGGTTTGGTATAGGTTGTCGGTAAACAGGGTGTCGAACTGGATGCCGAGCAGGCGGCCTTTGGCGAGCAGGCCGCCGTGTTGTTTGATGGTGGCGCGGAAATGGGGTTGAAGCGCGGGGTTGGTGATGACGACGGCTTCGCCAAACAGGGCGCCGCATTTGGTGCCGCCGATATAAAACACATCAGCCAATTCGGCGAGGGCGGGCAGGGTGAGGTCGCTCACTTCGGGGTGCAGGGCGTAGCCGAGGCGTGCACCATCCACAAACAGCGGCAGGCCGTGGCGGCGGCACACTTGCGAGAGCGCGGCAAGTTCGGCTTGGCTGTATGCCGTGCCAAGCTCGGTAGGCTGCGAAACGTATACCATGCCGGGCTGGACGATGTGCTCTTTGATCGGGCTGGTGGCGTAGTATTGTTCGATGAAGTCCTGCACTTGCTGCGCGCCGAGCTTGCCGTCGGCAGCGGGCAGGGCGAGCACTTTGTGGCCGGAGGCTTCGATGGCGCCGGTTTCGTGGGTGGCGATGTGGCCGGATTCGGCAGCGATAACGCCTTGGTGCGGCCGCAGGATATGGGCGATCACGGCGGCATTGGTTTGCGTACCGCCCACCAGGAAATGCACATCGGCTGCCTGGCTGCCAATGGCAGAGCGGATTTTGGCGCGGGCAGACTCGCAGTAGGGATCAAGGCCGTAGCCCGGGGTTTGCTCAAGATTGCTGTGAATCATGCGCTCAAGAATGGCCGGATGGCAGCCGGAGAGATAGTCGTTGCTAAAAGAGGGCATGGTCGAGCCTTTCTGCAAAAGGCGGGGATTATATGACGGATTAGCGGAAATCGATACGGCGCTGGCCGCCCTTGCTGCACTGCCGCACTACCGCCCTGCCCTCGCCCCGCCAAATGCCGCAAAAAGGCTACCTGAAATGCCAATCCCGCAGGAATATCGTTGCGGCGGCGTTTTCAGGTAGCCTCCATCCTCCACTGCCGATGCCATGTATAGCCGAAATGATTTTTCTCCATGCCGGGCGGCGAGCCGCAGCGCAGGCAACACACACGTTACGGCAAGGCGGGCTAGAGTGATGGGAAGTGAAGTATTTAGTCATAAAGGCTACCTGAAAGCATCGTCCAATCAAGTTAAAACCCAGCCCCACGGCTTTCAGGTAGCCTCAACAGCCATTGCCTTTCTCTATCACACCCGAACGGCAGCCGGCTAACGGGCTGACAAGCATTTCGGCAGCGGCGTATAATCCCGCGCGTTATCGGCTGCCGCACCCAACCGGCCTTTTGTGCCGCAAAGGCAGACAAACCACTAATAAACAACAATAATCCACAGACCCAATCAAAGGAACACACCCATGGCGCAACCTCCGAAAGAGCAGGTGATTTCCCTGTATCAGGGCGCGAAACGCATTCACCCCAAGCTGGCCAAAGGCCGTTTTGCCAACCTGCGCCTGTGGGCGATTCTGGCCACGCAGTTCGTGTTTTACGTTACCCCGTGGTTCAATCTGAACGGCCGCCAGGCAGTGTGGTTCGACATTCCCGGCCGCCGCTTCCACATCTTCGCCTTCACGCTCGTGCCCAACGATTTAATCTACCTCACCGGCCTGCTGCTGCTCTCGGCCTTCGGCCTGTTTTGGTGGACCACCATCGCCGGGCGCTTGTGGTGCGGCTATGCCTGCCCGCAAACGGTCTATACCGAAATCATGCTGTGGATCGACCACTTGGTGGAAGGCGACCGCAACAAGCGGCTCAAGCTCGATAAATCGCCGTGGAACTTCACCAAAATCCGCATCAAGGCCACCAAATACCTGTTGATTTTCCTGGTTTGCGCCTGGACGGGCATCACCTTCGCCGGCTGGTTCAGCCCCATCCGCGCGCTGGTAACGCACATCTTCACGCTCAACTGGGCGGCCGTTTCCGGCGCGGCGCTGATTGCCGCCGCGCTCTACGGCGGCGCCACCTGGCTGTTTGCCCACATCCTGCGCGAGCAGGTGTGCAAATACATGTGCCCTTACGCCCGCTTCCAAAGCGCCATGTTCGACCGCGACACGCTGATTATTTCCTACGACCCGGCACGCGGCGAGCCGCGCGGGGCACGCAAGAAAAACGTGCAGCGCGAAGACACCGATTTGGGCGACTGCATCAACTGCACCATGTGCGTGCAGGTGTGCCCGGTGGGCATCGACATCCGCGACGGCCTGCAATACGAATGCATCGGCTGCGCCGCCTGCATCGATGCCTGCGACGACATCATGGACAAAATGGGCTATCCGCGCGGTCTCATCCGCTACACCACCGAAGGCGCGCTGGAAAAAGACTATCCGGAAAGCAAAATCCCGCGCCGTATGCTGCGCCCGCGCGTGTTGGGCTACGGCACGGTTTTGGCCGTGGTGGCCGTGGGTCTGGCGGTGGGTCTCCTGCTGCGCCAAGACGTGCACATCGACATCATCAAAGACCGGGGCGTGATGGTGCGCCAAAACCAAGACGGCTGGCTGGAAAACGCCTACAACCTGCGCATCAGCAATACCGGCGAGCGCGCAAAAATCCTCACCGCCTCGGTTTCCGGCCTAGAAGACATCAAAATCACCGGCCTGCCCGAAGGCGGCCTACGCGTGGGCGGCAACGACAGCGTTTCCATCCCCGTTCAGGTAGCCGTGTTGCCCGACTACGCCGAACGGGGCAGCAACCCCATTGTTTTCACCTTCCGCTACGCTGATGCCGAAAAGCCGGACGAAGTCGACACCATCACCACCAAAAGCACCTTCACCGGAGAATAAGCACATGAGCACGCCCACCCCGCCCCGCGACAACAGCACCCCGACCAAGCCATGGTACAAACACCCCTGGCCGTGGCTGCTGATGGCCGGGCCGGCTATTGTGGTGGCGGCCGGTTTCTACACTTATTACTTGGCCGCCACCAAAAACAACCCCTCGCTGGTTACCGACGATTACTACCGCGAAGGTAAAAACATCGCCCTGCAAATGGAGCGCGACCAAGAAGCCGAACGCCGGCAAATCCGTGCCGAATTGCTCGTCAGCCCCGACAACAGCCGCGCCAAAATCCTGCTCAGCGGCAATATCGAGCCTGATGTGCCGCTCAAACTGCTGTGGCTGCACCCCGCCCGCAGCGAATACGACCAAACCGTAACGATGCAGCGGCAGGGTAGTGCCGCAGCGACGGCGAATCGGGTAGAATATGCCGCAGATTTCCAAGCCCTGCGCCCTGCCGACCATTGGTATGTACGCCTGGAAGACAGCGCCGGCAAATGGCGCGTGCAAGGCATTTGGTATCCCAAACGCGGCAACAGCCTGAGCCTAGTGCCGATGCCCCAGCCGGCGGCGCCCAATCCGCCAAAAGCCAAGCAGTAGCCTCAGGCTGGGCAGGCATTGGATTTTTCAGGTAGCCTCAAGCCCGTTTCCCCTTCCACCCCACAAAAGGACCTATCCCATGGACGATATGCTGAAGCAAGCCGCCCTCGATTTTCACCAATATCCGCAGCCCGGCAAAATTCAGGTAGCCCCCACCAAAGCACTGGCCACCCAGCACGACCTGTCGCTGGCCTATTCCCCGGGTGTGGCCGCTCCCTGCCTGGAAATCCAAGCCAACCCGCAGGATTCCTATAAATACACCGCACGCGGCAACCTGGTGGCCGTGGTTTCCAACGGCACCGCCGTGCTCGGTTTAGGCAATATCGGCGCCGAGGCCAGCAAACCGGTGATGGAAGGCAAAGGCGTATTGTTTAAAAAATTCGCTGGCATCGACGTGTTCGATATCGAAATCAATGAAACCGACCCCGAAAAACTGGTGGACATCATCGCCTCGCTCGAGCCCACTTTCGGCGGCATCAACTTGGAAGACATCAAAGCGCCCGAATGCTTCTACATTGAGAAAAAACTGCGCGAACGCTGCAAAATCCCGGTATTCCACGACGACCAGCACGGTACGGCCATCATCACCGCCGCCACCGTCCTCAACGGCCTGCGCCTGGTGGGCAAAGACATTGGCCAAGTGCGCTTGGTGTGCTCCGGCGCGGGCGCGGCGGCCATCGCCTGCCTCGACTTACTCGTGGCCTTGGGCATGAAACGCGAAAACATCACCGTGTGCGACTCCAAAGGCGTCATCTACCAAACCCGCGAAGACCGCGAACGCATGGATGCCAGCAAAGTGCGCTACGCCATTGAAGACAAAGGCTGGCGCAAACTGGGCGACGCCGTGCCCGGCGCCGACATCTTCCTCGGCCTCTCCGGCCCCAATGTATTGAGCACCGATATGCTCAAGCAAATGACTGCTTCGCCCATCGTGCTGGCCATGGCCAACCCGCAGCCAGAAATTTGGCCGCCGGAAGCCAAAGCCGCCCGCCCCGATGTGATTATCGGCACCGGCCGTTCCGACTTCCCCAACCAGGTGAACAACGTTCTCTGCTTCCCCTTCATCTTCCGCGGCGCACTCGATGTGGGTGCCACCACCATCAACGAAGAAATGAAGCTGGCCGCCGTACGCGCCATTGCCGATTTGGCCATGGCCGAGCAAAACGACAAAGTTGCCACCGCCTACACCGGCGCCGAGCTGAAATTCGGCCCCGAATACCTGATTCCCAAACCCTTCGACCCGCGCCTGATTTCCCGTGTAGCGCCTGCCGTGGCCAAAGCCGCCATGGATTCCGGCGTGGCCACCCGCCCGATTGCCGATTTTGCCGCTTACGAAGAAAAACTGAACGAGTTTGTTTATAAGTCCGGCCTGTTCATGAAACCCATCTTCGCCCAGGCTCGCCAATCGCTCAAACGCGTGGTATTGGTCGAAGGCGAAGACGAACGCGTGCTGCACGCCACCCAGCAGATTGTGTCTGCCAAACTGGCCGCGCCTATCCTCATCGGTCGCCCCGCCGTAATCACAGAGCGCATCCAACAAATGGGGCTCACCATCCGCCCCGGCAGCGATTTTGAAATCGTGAACAACGAAAACGACCCGCGCTACCAAGAATACTGGCAGGAATACTACCGCCTACAGCAGCGCAACGGCATCACCCCCGATTTGGCCAAACGCCGCGTGCTTGCCAACACCACCCTCATCGGCGCGCTCATGCTGCAGCTCGGCCATGCCGATGCCATGGTGTGCGGCACGGTCGGCCATTTCCAGCACCACCTCGGCATCATCTCCAACGTTGTCGGCTACAACAACCCCGAACACACCGCCTGCGCCATGAACGCGCTGATTTTCGGCGGCCACAACCTGTTCATTGCCGACACCTATGTAAACGCCAATCCGACCGCCGAGCAGATTGCCCAAAGCACCCTGATGTGCGCCGAAGAAATCCAACGCTTCGGCATCACGCCCAAGGTTGCGCTGCTCTCGCACTCCAACTTCGGCTCCGTGCCCTCCGAAAGCGCCGGAAAAATGCGCCGTGCGCTTGAGCTCATCCGCCAAGCCGCCCCGCAGTTGGAAATCGACGGCGAAATGCAGGGCGACGCCGCTTTGGTAGAAAGCCTGCGCCAGCAAAGCCTGCCCGACTCCACTCTGAAAGGCGCCGCCAACCTCCTGGTGATGCCCAACGTGGAAGCCGCCAACATCAGCTGCAACCTGCTGCGCGCCGCCAGCCCCGACGGCGTAACCGTGGGCCCGATTCTGCTGGGCATGAAAAAACCCGTGCACATCGTCAACCAGCTCGCCTCCGTGCGCCGCTTGGTGAACATGGTGGCACTGGCCGCCGTGGATGCACAACGCCAAGGCTAAACGGCCGAAGCAGCAAAAACAAAGGCTACCTGAAATTTCAGGTAGCCTTTTCTTTCCCCCGCACATTTGCCGCCCACAAACACCGAATTAGCTTATAATCCTGCCTTCAAACACATATCCACTGTTGCGAGCAAAATAATGAACTACTTTGAACAAGCCCGATTCAACATGGTCGAACAGCAAATTCGCCCCTGGAGCGTATTGGATTTCGACGTTCTCGACGCCTTGGCCGAAGTGCCGCGCGAACAATTCGTTGCCCCCGAACAGCAGGCCTACGCCTACGCCGACCTCTCCCTGCCCCTGCCCAACGGCAGCGCCATGCTCGAACCAAAAGTGGTTGCCCGCCTGATTCAAGGCCTGAAGCTCACCAAAAATGACACCGTGCTCGAAATCGGCACCGGCTCCGGCTACGCCACCGCCGTGCTGTCCAAGCTCGCCGGCCGCGTCATCACCGTCGACACCGACGAAGCCCAGCAGCAAAAAGCCCGCGCCGTGCTAGAGGGTCTCGGCATCACCAATATCGACTACCGCATCGGCGACGGCCTGGTAAACCCGCCCATCGCCACCGTAAGCGCCATCTACGTGGGCGGCTCCTGCCCCGTCATGCCCGAAACCCTGCGCAGCAAACTGCCCGCCGGCGGCCGCATGGCCGTAATCATCGGCCAAGAGCCCGTGATGCACGCCCTGCTCGTGCAATGCAACGGCGAGGCCAGCTACGAACAAAGCGTGATGTTCAATACCGTCGCCCCCGCCCTCGGCGGCCCTGCCGTGAAAAAAGCCTCATCATTCCGCTTCTAACGTTTTCAGGTAGCCTCTCTGAAAAGGCTACCTGAAATTTATAGCCGCCCCCCGCTGTATAACAAGCCAAATTGGAACGGCCGGGCAACAAAAAAGCAGCCATCCGGCTGCCTTCCCATGAAACTGGCGCACCCAACAGGGATCGAACCTGTGACCTTCAGCTTCGGAAACTGACACTCTATCCAACTGAGCTATGGGTGCGAGAAGCGCGTAAGATTAACCCAAAACCGGCGCAAAGGCAAAAAATTTTGTCTCCTTCCGGCGGCAAAGCGGCACAGAATAGGATTTTACGATTGGAAGCCATAAGCGAATTCAGTATAATTTCGCACAATCTTACCAATCGAAACCCAATCCGTATAAGCCGGCCCGGCCGCCAATCCTAAAAAGCATTCAATAACTTGATTAGGCGAAGGTTTCACACCAACCAACAAGTATGCGCACCGCATGCGCCCATAGCGACCACAAACCATAAAGCCCATACCATGAACACCACTGCCAACAACATCAAAGGCTCAGCCGCCACTACCTTTATCGGCGGCCTGCTCGTTTTGCTGATCACCCTCTTCCTCCTGGTTAAGCTTGCCACCACCGGATACTACAGCAACGTTTCCGATATGCAGCCCAGCGCCGTGGAAACCCGCATCCAGCCCATCGGCCGCCTCACCATGGGCGACGGCACACCCGTAGGCGAACGCGAAGGCAAGCAAGTGTTCGACAAAGTCTGCATCCAATGCCACGGTGCCGATAAAAACGTTGCCTTCGCCCCCAAAGTCACCCACAACGACGAATGGAGCGCCCGCATCGCCAAAGGCTTCGACACCCTCGTTTCCCACGCCGTAAACGGCTTTAACGGCGTAGGCCAAATGCCCGCGCGCGGCGGCGACAGCACCCTCACCGATGACGAAGTTGCCCGCGCCGTGGCCTATATGGCCAACCAATCCGGCGGCAACTTCACCGCCCCCGCCGTGCAAAAAGGCGATGCCGCCGCTTCCGGTGCAGCCGCTTCCGCCCCCGCAGGCCAATCTGCCGCAGCCAATGGCGAAGCCGTGTTCAACAAACTCTGCATCGCCTGCCACGCCGCCAACTCCGCCTTCCCCAACTCGCCCAAAATCACCCATAACGACCAATGGGCACCGCGCCTCAAACAAGGCCGCGCCACCTTGGTGCAGCATGCCATCCAAGGCTTCAAAACCATGCCCGCCCGCGGCGGCGATGCCAACCTGAGCGATGCCGACGTGGAAGCCGCCGTGGTGTATATGGCCAACCAATCCGGCGGCAAACTATAGTGAATTAAATTTAAACCAGTACAGCGTTGCCTCGCCTTGCCGTACTATTTGTACTGTTTGCGGCTCGTCGCCTTGTCCTGATTTTTGTTAATTCACTATATAAGCCTCTCCTGCATAAGCAAGGCTACCTGAAAATTTCAGGTAGCCTTTTTGTTGCGCCGGAATTCAGGTGAAACCATATCTACTCGGGTTGGCAGGCACGGCCATATTGATAAGCGCCTCAGGTTTTCAGCTAGTCTTTTAATCAAAACATGATCAAGCCTGTATGCTACTAATCCACTCCTCATAACAAAGGCTACCTGAAACCCCTCCAAACCGGTTTTCAGGTAGCCTTTTCACTTTCGACGCCGTAATTTAGTGCTTCATAATCAGCAAATAGTAAAACAGCTGCATAATCAGTACCGTGAGCGCGGCCAGCGAAGCCAGCGTCCAGTTGAATTCGCTGTGTACGGCGGCGGCAGATGCGGGAGTATTCGGGGGGCCGGAAGGCGCAGCGAGCAGGTTATCGGCGGGCTGGTCGATAACGGCAGGCAGTTTGGCCGCAGCAGGCAGCTGAATGCCGCCGGGGTCGCGGCCGGACATCAAGTTGAATACCAAGCTCTCGGCCTGGATGTGGATGTTTTGGGTTTGCCCGTGGCCGGCGGCGGCAGATTGTGCGCTTTTGAGCAGGGTGTCGATGCTGGGCAGCACGGTGGGCGGCGGCGGGGTGGAAGCGGAGCGTTGCAGCAGTGCTTCGATGGCATCGGCGCTGTTGGCAGTCCGCTCGGCTTCGGCCAGTTTGAAGGGCATGGCTTGGCCGGTGTCGTTATCCAAAGCCATGCGCTGGCGGCGCAGGCGGCTGTCGATTTCGTCCAGCTCGGCGGCCAGCGGTTTTTTCTGGGTGTGCAGGGATTCGTCGGCATCCTGTCCGGCCTGCTGTGCGGCCAAGGCGGCAGATTGTTGTTTGAGGCGGGCGAGTTTTTCGCGCAGGGGCATTTTGGCGTGAATCACGTCTTCCTGCAGAATTTCAGCCTGGGCGGCAGGGGTGCTCTGGGCTTTCGGCTTGCGCGCTACGGTAAAGGCATGTCGGCACTGGCTGCACTGCACCCGCCCGTTGGCTGCCTGCAAATCGGCTACGGCATAATGATTTTCCGCTTGGCAGCGGGGGCAACTGAGTTTGACGGTTTTCATGTGTCGGCAATCCAAATACTGATGTTTCGGCCGCTATTTTAAGAAAATTAATGCGCTTTTACCATTTTCAGGTAGCCTTCTAGCGGCTAACTGTCGGTTTTTTGTATATTTTACAGAAAATATCTGTCGGCGGAACGTTCCTGCCAAACCATTTGCCGCGAATTTGGCCGTTCCAAAAAAGAAGGATACGCGGCCTTGGCTTGCCCGGTTTTACTCCTATTCGAAACGGCTCTACGGCACGGCCGGCGGGTTATCCGGCCTTGCGCACGCCCACCAATCGCACCCAGCCGCCTTCGGCAACCGGCGGCTGCATATCGAACCATTCGCTATAGATGCCGTTTAACTCTTCGGCCTGCTCTTCCAGAATGCCGGAAAGCACAATCCGCCCGCCCGCCTTGGTGCGCGAGGCCAGCATGCCGCCCAACAGGCGCAGCGGATTAGCCAGAATATTGGCCACCACCACATCGTATGCCGCTTCCGGCAAGTCGTCGGGTAGGAAAAAACGGGCGGCGGCTTCGTTTTGCTCGGCATTGCTGCGGCTGGCAATGATGGCCTGCTCGTCGATATCCACGCCGTCGGCGGCAGCAGCGCCGAGTTTGAGCGCGGCAATGGCCAAAATGCCGGAGCCGCAGCCGTAGTCGAGCACGCGGTCGGCAGCTTGGATATTTTCATCGAGCCACTGCAGGCACAACCGGGTGGTGGGGTGGCTGCCTGTGCCGAAAGCCAAGCCGGGGTCGAGCCGAAGGTTTACGGCCGATTGGTCGGCAATATCGTGCCAGGTGGGCACAATCCACAGCCGCCCGGAAATGCGGATGGGGTCGAACTGCGATTGTGTGAGGCGCACCCAATCCTGCTCCGGCAGCTGCTCGATGCGGTAAGGCGGCACTTCCAACCGGCACTCCTTAGCCGCGGCCGACACGGCGGCAGCTACGTTGCATTGATCGTCAAACAAGGCAATCACCAGGCTGCGCTGCCAAATTTGGCCGTTTTCTTCGCCCGGCTCGCCGAAAATAGCCTGTTCTTCGTCTGTGCCGGCATAGGCATCTTCAATCGCGGCCGACAATGCGCCGGCGGCCATTAACGCATCGGAAAACTGCTCGGCACGGTCGGCACCAATCGGAATACTGGCTTGTTGGTAGGGCATAATCGCATTTCTTTCAAACGGTAAGGGCGCGTATTGTATAGCAAGCCGCCGCCCTTCCGCCAGCCGCGGCGCTTGCAGGCTACCTGAAAGCGGATGCGGCAAGCTGCGCCCCAACCGCCCGCCGCCGTTTTCAGGTAGCCTCATCTTAGCGTTTGCCTATACAATACTTCATCTTTAGAAAAGGCTACCTGAAAGCACACACATGCCCCGCGAATTCCAACTTTTCAACCTGCCCGCGCAGTTCGACCTCGACCCCGCCCTGCTGGAACAAACCTACCGCCAACTGGCCGCCCGCTTCCATCCCGATAAAACCGCCACCGCTTCCGCCTTCGAGCAGAAACAGGCCGTGATGATGGCGGCCGCCGTAAACGAAGCCTACCGCCGCCTCAGCCGGCCGCTGGAGCGCGCCGTTTTGCTGTTGCAGGCGCAAGGCATTCAGGCCGATTCCGAAGAGCGCACCGCCTTCGACCCCGAGTTTCTGATGCAGCAAATGGAATGGCGCGAAGAGCTGGCCGCCGCCCGCGCTGCAAATTCCGCCGAACGGCTTGCCGAACTGGACAACCAAGTGGCTGCTGAAGAGGCCCGGCTGCTGGCCAAACTCAGCACCGCCTTTCGGCAGGCAGACTACACCCAAGCCGCCGAACTCGTGCCGCAAGGCCGTTTCCTCGATAAAATCCGACAGGAAATCCGCGCTGCGTTGTAAGCCTTAACAGGCTACCTGAAACCCCAAAACCACAATATTTTGCCATCTAATTTTTTCAGGTAGCCTGCCGCCTACTCTTCCAACCAACAAGGGAAACCATGATGGACAACCAACAATTCAACCGATATGCCCCGCCGCGCACCAACGGCGAACCGGATTCCACCCGCCAAGGCAACTATTTGGCCGAGCCGCAGGCTTTGCCTGCTGGTAATGCTAAAGAGTGGATTGGCGCAGCCTGGCGTTTGTTCAAACTGCGCCCGGGCAAACTTATTGGCGCCGCGCTGTTGTTTGGCGCCATCAATATCGGCTTGGGCATGATTCCGTATATCGGCGGCCTGCTGCAGGCGGCCATCTCCATATTTGAAATAGCCGGCTTTGCCTTTATTGCCAAACAATTGGAAGAAGAAGGCGATTTTGAATTCGGCCAGATTTTTATCGGCTTTCAGGAAAACACCAAATCGCTGGCGATAATCGGTGCAATCGGCGCGGTAGTGGCTTTAATTAGCAACCTTGCTGCAATCATCTTGATCGTCGGACAAGTAGGCGATGTGAGCAGTGCTGCCAATCTGGATCTAGATGAAGCACAGATGATGTCTGCCGGCCTTTCTGTGATGGCACTGTCTCTCATACTGGGCATAGTTTATTCTGCCTTTACCTTCCTCGCCCCAGCCTTGATTATCTTGGAAAACGAACCACCCAAGCGTGCCATTCTGCTGAGCTGGCAAGGTTTCAGCCGAAATATCGGCGGTGCGGTATTCTGTAGTTTGATGATGGGTCTGCTGTTCATTGTTGGCATGATTCCCATATTCCTCGGCCTGCTGGTGGTGATGCCCATGCTGATGCTGGTACCTTACGCCGTGTATCGCGATCTATTCTTCAAGTAACAGCCAAAAGGCTACCTGAAACTTTCAGGTAGCCTTCTTCATAACAATACTGCCCTGCTGCCGCCCCGCCAGTCCCCAAAAGGCTACCTGAAACTCTCCGACCGCTCCGCAGCAAGCACACGCATTAGCGTTATAATTCCATCTTTGCCCGCGCTTTTTCAGGTAGCCTCATGCAAATCATCCAATACCCCAACTCCCCCTTCAAACTCCACCAACCCTTCCCCCCCGCTGGAGACCAGCCTACCGCCATTGCCGGCCTGCTCGAAGGGCTTTCAGACGGCCTGGCCTATCAAACCCTGCTCGGCGTAACCGGTTCGGGCAAAACCTACACCATGGCGAACGTCATCGCCCAAAGCGGCCGTCCCGCCATCATCATGGCGCACAACAAAACCCTTGCCGCCCAGCTCTATGCCGAAATGCGCGAGTTTTTCCCTGAAAACGCAGTGGAATATTTCGTCTCCTACTACGACTATTACCAGCCCGAAGCCTATGTGCCCAGCCGCGATTTGTTTATCGAAAAAGACAGTGCGATCAACGAACACATCGAGCAGATGCGCCTTTCCGCCACCAAAAACCTGATGACGCGCGACGACGTGATTATCGTCGCCACCGTGTCCGCCATTTACGGTATCGGCGACCCGACCGAGTATCAACAAATGGTGTTGTCCGTCAAAGAAGGCGACACCATCGAGCAGCGCGACATCATCGCCACGCTCGTTTCCATGCAGTACGAACGCGGCGATTTGGACTTCAAACGCGGCAGCTTCCGCGTACGCGGCGACGTGATTGACGTGTACCCCGCCGAAAGCTCCGAAAACGCCTTGCGCATCAGCCTGTTTGACGACGAAATCGATCGCCTCGATATGTTCGACCCGCTTTCAGGCAGCCTGCACCAACGCGTCGGACGCTACACCGTCTTCCCGTCCAGCCACTACGTTACCCCGCGCGATACCGTCTTGCGCGCCTGCGAGTCCATCAAAGAAGAATTGCGCGAACGCATCGAATTTTTCGCCCGCGAACAACGCCCCGTCGAGCAACAACGCATCGAACAGCGCACCCGTTTCGACCTCGAAATGCTCTACGAAATGGGCTTCTGCAAAGGCATCGAAAACTACTCCCGCCACTTCTCCGGCAAAAAAGAAGGCGAACCGCCGCCCACGCTGATGGACTACCTGCCCGACAACGCCATCATGTTCATCGACGAAAGCCACGTTACCGTTACCCAAATCGGCGGCATGTACAAAGGCGACGCATCGCGCAAGCAAAACCTCGTGGATTATGGTTTCAGGCTGCCTTCCGCCCGCGACAACCGACCGCTCAAATTCCACGAATTTGAAAAAGTCATGCCGCAAACCGTCTTCGTTTCCGCCACCCCCGCCAAATACGAAGAAGAACACGCCGGACAAGTGGTCGAACAAGTCGTCCGCCCCACAGGGCTGGTCGATCCCCAAATCATCATCCGTCCCGTCGCCACCCAAGTCGATGATTTAATGAGCGAAATCAACGACCGCATCCAAAAAGGCGAACGCGTACTCGTTACCACCCTTACCAAACGCATGGCGGAACAACTCACCGACTACTACAGCGAACTCGGCATTAAAGTGCGCTACCTGCACAGCGACATCGACACCGTAGAGCGCGTTGAAATCATTAGAGATTTACGGCTCGGCCTGTTTGACGTACTCGTCGGCATCAACCTCTTGCGCGAAGGCCTCGACATCCCCGAAGTCTCCCTCGTCGCCATCCTCGACGCCGACAAAGAAGGCTTCCTGCGCTCCCACCGCAGCCTGATTCAAACCATAGGCCGCGCCGCGCGCAACGTGAACGGCGTCGCCATCCTGTACGCCGACAAAATCACCGACTCCATGAAAGCCGCCATCGACGAAACCGAACGCCGCCGCGAAAAACAGATGAAATTCAACGAAGAACACGGCATCGTGCCGCAGCAGATTAAAAAACAGGTTAAAGACATCATCGACGGCGTGTACCATGAAGAAGACGGCGGCAAAGGTCATCTGAAAGGCAAAAACAAGGTCAAAGTCGGCGAAATCCACAACGAAGAAGATGCGATTAAAGAAATCGCTAAACTGGAAAAAGCCATGCAGCAGGCGGCTAGGGATTTGCAGTTTGAAGAGGCAGCAGTGTTAAGGGATAGGATTCGGGGGATTAAGGAAAAAATCCTATTTTAAATTTTTCTTTAAATTGTTAACTTTAAATTGTTAAATAGAAAAGGTTAAATTAATTATCCTTACAATATTCTAAAATTTTTTTCAAAAAACATCCATCTTGTTCTAGTGGAGAGATTTCCACTGCATTATTTAAGAAAATTTGCATATCATGAGTATTGCATTGTTCTTTTGGTTCGAAAACCATATCTAAATGTTTAGCTTGCTCAGGATAATGTTGCCGTTCAGAAATTTTAATATATTGGAAACACTCTAAAAAAATATGATCTGAACGTGCTAGGTTTTTTAATTTTTCCAAATTGAAGAGAACAGAAATATAATCATAATCTTGCCCTAGTTCTAACTTTTTTTTAAAAACATAATGAAACATAAAATATAAATATACTGCGCCTTCTTCATCCAATTTAGAAATATGCTCTCTTAAAAAAACATCTTCTAACGTAAATAAACTAATCTCTTTTTCTTTTTCTTTTAAGCAGAAATGATATTGAGCTTCTCTTTTACTCATTCGCCATACATGAGATATATTCTTATGGAATATCAATATCAGCAATTTTATTTAAATCATCATCAAATTCTAAATCAATATCAATATCAAGGTCATTATCATTATTAGATAAATCTAGAGTAGGAAGTCGCATACTATCTGTTACTATAGTTATAGAAGATAATTATTTAGGCATAGGATATGTATTTATTATTATTTATTATTAAGACATTACTTACAATATATGTGGATTGAGGATGTATTACATTCAACAATCTTTTCATTTTATAAGATTTTCTTAATTTAGTACTAGTGGATAGAGTTCCTCGCATAATATAGCATTGTTTTTCATTTTCTTCTATTTTATCATTATCCATAGATAAGAAATCAACTTTCCCATTTGTTAAAAATTTTAACTCAAGAGTTATATTTTCAAATTTATTATTAATTTCTAACATTAAAATACCATTATCAATAACTAAAAACTTAGAAAAAAATAATATAATTTAATTTAGATAACTCATATAGTTCTTTATAATATCTTAAAAAATTAACAAATGATCGTTTTTCTAAAGCACTTAATAGTTCTTTTTGATTCTCTTCAGGAAGTATTAAATCCTTATTGATTTTATTAAAAAAATCCATATAAAATGAATATGGGATTTTTTCTGTAGTATTAATAAAATTTATGCTATCACATAGCTCCTTATTTGTTAATTCATTATTTTTTAATGGTTTTTCTTGAGATTCTTCAGGTAAAGTAGTAATCTGATTAATTCGAAAGAGAGCTTCATTACCAGCTTTAGAGAAGTTTTTGATTGGATTTAAATTATCATTATACTGTGGATTTTTGGTAACTAGATGTACTTTTTCCATTCTAAACCTTCAAATTATAATAATTTTATTTACTAATTAGATTTATTGCTTAAAAATTTTTCAATGTTGTCCTTAATTAGTAAAAGCTATTCATTGTCCAACGCAACAGAAGAAATAATTTCATATTCATCTTCTGTAATCCCATTACCAAAATCAATAATTAGCGTATTTGTACTTTCAGAGATTCCAAATCGAATAATGTTTGGAATGAAAGTAGCTGTATTTTTGCGAATAATCATTATGTGATTCCTGTCATTAACTGTGAGATTTGTTTAATAATACACACGATTAATACATGAAGCAAGCCGTAGCCTGCATCTCCACCAACCGCGTGCGTGGCTGCGCCACACACCCTACCTGCGGCGGCACAGACTTTAAAACTGAGGTGTAGGGTGTGTGCGGTACGCACGCACGCGTTCTTTGCCTTGAGGGAGCCTGCACCTGCGTAGGCAAATGCCGCCCCTACATTCCCAAAAAAGCAGCCTGCACTTCCAATTCCCAAAGTGCAGGCTGCTTTTCTGTTCACAGCGTTACCGCTTATTCAATAACGACCCGCGCATTCAGCGGCTGTACAGGGCGGCTATTGTGCGAACCGATGGCGCGGGTGAATTTCTCCGCTTACACCTGGTCGATATGCTCATAGTGAGTAGACTGGGTTAGCCGCAAGCATAATCCAATAAATAAATTGTGGATTGCTGGGTTTACCAACCAAACCCACAAAACCATTCGGGCATACTATGCAATGCCATCGTTTTTAAGGCTACCTGAAATTTTTAGCTTCGCAGAAACTCGCGAGCCCGTTTTCAGGTAGCCTTTTGGGCATAAAAAACTATCAGCCCCTATCATCCGCCCACATCGGTGTACCCCGCCGGCGCATACACCTATCGTAGGCAGCATCCCAGCGTGCGGCATCTGCGGCATGGGTGCGATTGGTTTCGCTCCAGCACAACCGGCTGTTTTGCGCCCGAGTTGCTTTGGCTTGTGGCGATTCGGCCGCGTAAAAAGCTGCCTCTTTATTTCTGCTGCTGCGGAGCGCCGCCCCCTCTGCATATTCCCCGTTCCAAAATTCGGCGGCACTACAGGCGCCCAAAAGCATCGCGGCGGCCAATACTACTGCCCGCATACCTAGATTGTTTCGCATGATTCCCTCCTTATTCGGCTAAATAATCAGCGCTTCATTTCCCGCATGATGTGAAACTCAGGGTTCACAATCGGCAGGTTGCTGTTTTTATCTAAAACCACTTGGCCGTTGTTATCGCGCAGATATTTATTCACAGGCTCTCCGCCGTAATAAACACTTCCGCAGGCACTTAATATGCTGGTTGCAGCAAGGCAAAAAATAATATTTTTGGCTGTTTTTCGCATGTTGCTTTTCCCTTTCATTATCTGGTGGAAAAATGTTCGACCACACAAAAGTCTCGTTTCCTTTGAAAGCATCACTTTAGCTTCGTTGAAGCTGCACTTTCAGGTAGCCTTTTGGCTGGGCTGAATACTGCCGCTCACTTCTTGAGCCAAGCCCGTTTCAGCATCAGCCACCAATCTTTCGCGCCGAGCACGGGGCGGCGGGTGAAGACGTTGTAGCGGTTTTCCTCCAGCTTGCGCAGGATGCTTTGCCCGCCGAGGATAATCAGGCGCAGCTCGAAGCCGATGCGCCCATGCAGAGTTTTGCCCAGCGGGGAACCGGCTTTGAGCATTTTGTGAGCGCGCTGGCATTGGTGCGCCATCAGGCGTTGGAAGGCGGCATCGGCGCGGCCTTCAGCGATTTGCGCTTCGCTCACGCCGAATTTTTCCAGGTCTTCTTGCGGCAGGTAAACGCGGCCTTTCTGCCAATCCACGGCCACGTCTTGCCAGAAGTTGATGAGTTGCAGGGCGGTGCAGATGCCGTCGCTTTGGGCGAGGCTGAGCGGGTCGGTGTGGCCGTAGAGGTGCAGCAGCAATCTGCCGATCGGATTGGCGCTGCGACGGGCGTAATCCACCAGCTCGCCGAAGTGCTGATAGCGGATTTTCACCACGTCTTGGCTGAAGGCGGAAAGCAAGTGATAGAAAGGCTCGAGCGGAAGACTAAACGGCCGCACGGCTTCGCGCTCGAGCCGCTGCATCAATTCGCTGTGCGGGGTTTGCCTGGCGGCAAGGCGGTCGAGCTCGGCGCGCAGATTATCAAGCTGGCGCAGACGCTCTTCGTTGGGCAAATCGCCTTCGTCGGCGATATCGTCGGCAGTGCGGGCGAACGCATAAATGGCGTGCACCGGTCGGCGCAGGCGGCGCGGCAAAGCCAGCGAGCCGACAGGGAAATTTTCGTAGTGTCCGACTGACATGGTGTGTCCTTAGTGGGTTTTCAGGTAGCCTCCAAGCGGGGAGGCTACCTGAAAAAGTGTGATTTGTGTGTGGGCGCCGATTTTATAGTGGATTAACAAAAATTAGGACAAGGCGGCGAGCTTCAAACAGTACGGATAGCACGACAAGGCGAGGCAACGCTGTACTGGTTTGAATTTAATTTACTATATGTTGTGGCGGCTAGTGTCGGACATCAATGCCCAACCTACTGCGCAGACATCAGGCTACCTGAAAAACGGTTTCGCATTTTCAGGTAGCCTTAATGGCACGTTATTTCTGCCAATATGCCTTCACGTTCACAAATTCATACAGGCCGAATTCGGAAAGTTCGCGCCCGAAGCCGGAGTCTTTCACGCCGCCGAAGGGCAGGCGCAGGTCGCTGCTGGTGTGGCGGTTGATGAATACGCTGCCGGCTTCGATTTGCTGGCCGAGCGCCCAGGCTTTGTCGAGGTTGGCGGAGTAGATGCTGGCGCCGAGCCCGAAGGGGTTGTCGTTGGCCAGGCGCACGGCGTCGGCGGCATCGCGGGCGTGGAAAATGCCCACGGCGGGGCCGAATACTTCTTCGCGGTACATGCGGCAGGCGGGGGTGATGTTGTCGAGCACGGTGGCGGGGTAGAAGGTGGTGTCGGCTTCGTTGGGCAGCTCGCCGCCGAGCAGGAGTTTGGCGCCGTGTTCGAGCGCGTCTTGCACTTGTTCGTGCACTTGCAGCTGCAGGTCTTTACGGTGCAGCGGGGCGAGGGTGGTGTCGGGGTCGAGCGGGCAGCCGGGGGTGAGGCGGCGGCAGTGTTCGAGGAAGAGGCGGGTGAATTCGGCGGCGATGCCTTCGGTGAGGATGATGCGTTTGCCGGCGTTGCAGGATTGGCCGGCATCGCGGAAGCGGGCATAGCAGGCGTCGGCGGCGGCTTGGGCGATGTCGGCATCGTCTAGCACGATGAAGGCGTTGCTGCCGCCAAGCTCCATCACGCATTTTTTCAGGTGGCTTCCGGCATAACCGGCCAGGCGGCGGCCGACGTTGGCAGAGCCGGTGAAGGCCAGCGCATCGGTTTGGGCGATGGCGTGTTCTACGTCTTCGTGTGCCAGCCAGGCGGCGCGCCAGGGCAATTCGTTGCCGACAATATCAAACAGGGCGGCAGTTACGCGGGCCACGCTGGGCGCGGGTTTCACCAAGCAGGCATTGCCGGAGCAGAGGGCGGGCACGGCAAAGCGGGTAATCTGCCACACGGGGTAGTTCCACGGCATCACGGCCAGCACCACGCCCAAGGGCTCGAAACGCACTTGGCTGAGGCTGGCCTGGGTGGCGATGGTTTGGTGTTGCAGAAGCTGGGGGGCGAGTTTCGCGTAATAACGGATGAGGGAAACGGATTTGTCCATCTCGGCTTCGCATTCGCGCAGGCAGCGGCCGACTTCTTCGCAAATCATGCGGGCGAGCTTGGTTTTTCCGGCTTCGAGCCGGTCGGCAAAAGCGGCGAGCATAGCCACCCGCGCCTGCACACCGGCGGCGGCAAAACGGCGCTGGGCGGTGCGCATTTCGGCCAGGCTTTGGCTGAAGGCATCTATGCTGTCGGCGGGGCGCTCGTATAGCAGGGTATTGCTGACGACGTGGCGGCTGTAGAACATGGTGTTTCCTTTCTCTATTTGCTTTGGATTAACTGTTGTGTCAGGCCGGCCTGCGGGTGATCAGGGCTACCTGAAAATTGATGTGTTTGTTTTTATTGTTTGAATATTTGAATGCTGGTGTGCTGCACAGGCGGCTAGGCTTTTTCGGCCACGGCAAAGGCCACCACCGCGCCGTTGTCGTCGCTCAGGCTCAAATGCACGCGCCCGATGCCTTGCTGGCGCAGCCACTCCTGCAAAGGCGGCTCCACCACGAATTCGGGGCGGCCGAGTTTGTCGTGGGCGATGGAAATGTGGTGCAGCGTTACCGGCGAGCGCAAGCCGGTGTGCACGGCTTTGGCAAAGGCTTCTTTGGCGGCAAACCGCTTGGCCAAAAAATTTGTCTTGTTGCCGACGGAGCGCCACTCCAAAAGTTCGATGCGGCTGAGCAGGCGTTCGGCCAATGCCTGGCCGTATTTGCCGTATAGCTGCTCGATGCGCTCGATACGCAGGATGTCGGTGCCGATGCCGTAAATCATTAAGTATCCCTGTTGTGCAAGATATTGGGCACATTGTAGCGCATTTTGGCGGCGGCCTTACAGATGGGGCGGCAGAGGCTTGCCGGGATTGGCATATTTTTCAGGTAGCCTCACTGCGTTCTGCAAATCTTCCGCGCAAAACAAAGCCGCATCTATTTGCAAGATGCGGCAGCGTTTATGCAGTAAGCGGCTTAGGCCATGGCTTTGATTTTGGCAGCCAAGCGGCTTTTGTGGCGGGCGGCTTTGTTTTTGTGGAACACGCCTTTGTCGGCGATGCGATCCATCACTTTGGTGGCTGCCACGAATTCGGCTTGGGCAGCAGCTTTATCGCCACTTTCCACAACCTTCAAAACTTTCTTCACTGCGGTACGGAAAGCAGTACGCAGACTGGCATTGTGTGCACGGTTTTTCTGCGACTGGCGGGCGCGTTTGCGTGCCTGGGCGCTATTGGCCATATGAAAAATCTCCTGATAAGTAAAATAAAATCCGTAAGCGCGGCATTTTACTGGCGATGTTGCCTAAATGCAAGTAGCCACGGGCTATTTTCGGCAAACGGCGGGCAAGCGGGGAAAGAGCGTTTGCCCGATACAACAAAACCGGGCTGCTCGGCATATTTCCCGGCCCGCCTGAAACGGCCAAAACCAAACCAAAGGCTATCTGAAACTTTATCTGCGCCAAAATTCCACTGGGCTGCGTTTCAGGTAGCCTGTGCAAACAACGCCTGCCCTGCCCGACTATTTCTCGCGCCGGTAGAACCCGCTATCCATATATGCCGCCACCCCCTCACGCAGCAACACCAGCGTTACTGCGGCCAAAGGCAGCGCCAGCAGCATGCCCACAAAGCCCAGCAGGCTGCCGAAAGCCATCAGGGCGAAAATCACCCAAAACGGCGAAAGCCCGATGCGGTCGCCCACAATTTTCGGCGTGATGAAGAAACTTTCCAGAAACTGCCCCACGGCAAACACCGCCCACACCGTAATCAGCCCCTGCCAAGTGCCAAACTGCAACAGCGCCGCCATCGTGGCCAACAGCAGGCCGGTGAACGCCCCCAAATACGGCACGAACACCAACAGCCCCGCCACCATCCCGATGGCAAAGCCAGACTCCAACCCGGTCAACATCAAGCCCAAACCGTAGAGCAGCCCCATAATCAGCATCACCGTCAGCTGCCCGCGCAAAAACTCGCCCAACACCGTGTCCATATTGCCGCCGATGCGCGTATAGGCCGCCAGATAGCGGCGCGGAATCATGGTTTTAATCCCTTCCGTCCAGCGCGACCAATCCAGCAGGAAGTAATACAGCAAAAACGGCAGCACCGCCAAATTGCCCAAGCTGGATACCAAACTGCCGCCCTGCTCCAACAAGGCCGGCAGTGCCTTAGAAAGCCCAGTTTTAACGCTGCCCAAATGGTTGCTCAACCAATTCGACAGCGATTGCTCGTCCAAAGCCCAATGCGTACCCAGCAGCCGGTTGGCCAAAGGCAGCGCCTTATTTTGCACAAAATTCGCCAACTCCGGCATTTTTCCCAGCAGGCTGCCGAACTGCTGCACCAACATCGGCACCACAATCAGCAGCAGCAACACCAGCAACAACAACGTAAACACCATCACCAACATCGCCGCCGCCCCGCGCCGCACCCCATGCCGGCAAAGCTTTTCCACCAGCGGGTTCAAAATATAGGCCAACACCGCAGCCACCACAAACGGCGAAAGCACATCGCGCATCTGCACGATTAAAAACACCACCGCCGCCAACAGCGCCAAGCCCACCACCCACGGCAGCCAGCCACGCTTCTTCGCTTGATACATACTACAGCCTCTTACAATTCATCCGGCACACGCCGCGTCGCGCGCATTATCCGGTGTCAACCCATAAAAAACAAATGATTTCACACACAATCAACAAGAAAGGCTACCTGAAACCACGCCCCCTTTTCAGGTAGCCCTTTGAGACAACTTGACTGCCCACCCCGCCATCGCTACATTCCCTCACATTAATTTCCATCTTACTCCACCATGCCCTTTACCTACGCCTGCCAACTGCGCCACCTGCCCAACGGCGACCTCGTCCTCATCAGCTACGACGTTATCGATAGCGGCAACGCCGCCGACTGGCTGTCCGAACGCATCGTCAAACTCTCCGCTGCAGCCGCCGCAAGCTGCCTTGTCCCCCTGCTGCACAGCCTGCTGCCCACCAAACAAACCGTCAGCCCAACCCAACTGAACGAAAGCCGCCTCATGCAGCGCATCACCCGCTTCAGCGGCTATCCCACCACCAAAAAATTCGATATCGAAAGCAGCCTGGTACTACTGCTCGCCACACCCGGCCAAACCGTCCGCCTGCTGCCTTCCCGTCGCGAACCCAACAGCGGCTTCAGCCATCTTGACCACCAAGCCATCGACACCAACCTAAGCCATCCCAGCTTTCTCCAACACCTGCAAACCGCCTTTGCCCGCTGCTTTCCCGCCCAACCATGAACTACGCCCTCGATGCCATCTGGTGGCGGCTGCGCCACCCCGCCGTGCGCGACCTCGCCGCCCTGCTCACCGCCCCGCCCCTGTGGCACAGCGGCTGCGAGCTTCCCGTCCCCCGCCTGCTCGGCAGCCAAGGCTTCCGCTTCCTGCTCAGCCTCGACGACGTCCCTGCCCCACTGACGCAATGGCTCGAACAAGAAGCCCCCTTCGGCCACCGCCTAGGCCGCTACGCCGAAAGCCTGCTCGCCTTCTGGCTGGCCCACGCCCCCCATTGCCAACTCATCGCCCGCAACCACCCCGTCCGCAGCGAAAGCGGCCAAACCCTCGGCGCCGCCGACTTCCTCTGCCTGATCGACTCCGCCCCCTACCACCTCGAACTCACCTGCAAATACTACGGCGGCACCACACCTGCCAACTTCCAAGGCCTCAACCCCGCCGATACCCTGCTTGGCAAAGCCGCCAAACTGCAACAACAATGCCGCCTCTTCCACACCCCCCAAGCCCGAGCCCAACTGCCCGCCCCACTCCAAGGCTACCTGAAAACGAGCGAAGCGAGTTTCTGCGAGGCTAAAACGAGCGAAGCGAGTTTCTGCGGAGCTAAAACGAGCGCAGCGAGTTTCTGCGAAGCTAAAACGAGCGAAGCAAGCCCCCGCGAAGCCAATACGGGCACAACAGATTGCCGCCAATCCCCAAACCTGAGCCAAGCCCCCAACACCGCCACCATCATCCGCGGCATCGGCTTCACCCCAAACGGCATCCTCAACGGCAGCCCCCTCAACCCCCTCGGCTGGAGCGGCCTCCTCCTCCCGCAATGGGCAGACTACCCCACCCAAGCTGCACAACGCTTCCACCCCCTGTCCCGCCTCGCCTACCTCGCCCCCGCCCGCGTTCCGTTTGAGCAAACCATCAGCGCCGCCGAGCTCGCCCGCCAAGCCCCCGGCCTCATCGCCGTGGTCGAACAACGCCCCGACGGCATGTGGCACGAAACCCAACGTCTGATGTGCCGCAGCTGAATAGCCATACCGAACAACAAAAAGGCTACCTGAAACCATCCAAACGGTTTTCAGGTAGCCTTTCTAACGGGCAGATACAGAAACAGTAACACAGCTGCCTAGCGCGTTACCTCCACCCCCACGCCCACTTTGCCATAAGGCGTCACGCTGCTATTGCCGTTGCCCAAATCCACCGAGCCGCGCGCACCCACATGGCCGTCGCCGCCGCTCACGCCTACGCCGGCACCGCAGGCCGACAACAGGGCAGCCAACACCGCCGCAGCGGCCAACCGATATATTGCTTTCATGGTTTTTCCTTTCACAGGGTTGAACACAATTATCTGTAAATATAGTGAATTAAATTTAAACCAGTACAGCGTTGGCTCGCCTTGCCGTAACGTGTGTACTGTCTGCGGCTCGCCGCCTTGTCCTGATTTTTGTTAATTTACTATAATAGCACAACCTTTTTCAGGTAGCCTCATACCGTACAACGGCAGGCCGGATACCGGCATCCGACACAGCCGTAAGTCCGCATTGCCATGCCGACAGATTACCTTATGATGTGCGGAACGCACGCCATCCCAAACCTTACGCGCACGTTCTGCATGCACCCTACACGGCTACGGCTTTTCAGGTAGCCTTTTCTTGCTTCGTGCCGCAGGGCGTAGCAACTGTATTTTTCACCCCGTCGGGCAAAAATACAGTTGCTACGCTCTATGGATTTTCAGGTAGCTCCGAAAGAGAGAAAGGCTACCTGAAAAATATTTGCTTGGTTTCAGGTAGCCTCTACGGCGCAACGACAAGCCGGATAACGGTATCCGACACGGCCTTCAATAGAAAAAGCCGCCTGCAACGTGAGGCGGTCGGCCGGATAGGGTATCCGACATTTCATGCAAAAGCTGTTTGAAAATTCACGGCGGGCTTGGGACTGCCCGGCAACATCAAATCTTCAAAATCCGCTCGCCGCGCCCGATGCCAGCGGCGCCGGTGCGTACGGTTTCCAGAATCAAACCTTTGGGCACGGTTTCGAGGAAGCTGTCGAGCTTGTCGCTGGTGCCGGTGATTTCAATCACATAGCTTTTATCGGTTACGTCCACCACCTGGCCGCGGTAAATATCGGTGAGGCGCAGGAGCTCGTCGCGGTCTTTACCCAAGGCGCGTACTTTCACCAGCATCAGCTCGCGCTCCACATGGCGGCAGTTGTTGAAGTCGATTACTTTCACCACCTCCACCAGCTTGTTGAGCTGTTTGGTAATCTGCTCGAGCACTTGGTCGTTGCCGCGGGTAACGATGGTCATGCGCGAGAGGGTCGGGTCTTCGGTGGGGGCTACGGAAAGCGCGTCGATGTTGTAGCCGCGCGCGGAAAAGAGGCCGACCACGCGGCTCATGGCGCCGGATTCGTTTTCCATCAGGATGGATAAAATGTGTCGCATCATGGCACGCTCCTTGTGTCGTAGTGGCGGTCGGTTACTTCGTTTACATCGGAATCGGCTTTGCGCTCGCGCATATGCGGCGGCAACACCATTTCGTCCAAGCCTTTGCCATTGCCGACCATGGGGAAGACGTTTTGTTTACGATCCACCACGAAGTCCATAAACACCAGCCTGTCTTTCAGCGCAAGGGCTTCGCGCAGCGCGCCTTCCACGTCGGCCGGTTTTTCAATGCGCATGCCCACATGGCCGTATGCTTCGGCCAGTTTCACAAAGTCGGGCAGCGTGTCGAAATAGGTTTCGGCTTCGCGGTTGCTGTAATACAGCTCCTGCCATTGGCGCACCATGCCGAGGTAGCCGTTGTTCAGGCAGATGATTTTCACCGGCAGGTTGTATTGTTTGCAGGTAGCCAGCTCTTGGATGTTCATCTGAATCGAGCCTTCGCCGGTGATGCAGCAAATATCGCGGTCCGGCGCGGCCAGATACGCGCCCATGGCATAGGGCAGGCCCACGCCCATGGTGCCCAGGCCGCCGGAATTGAGCCATTGGCGCGGCTGGGAGAAAGGGTAATACTGCGCGGCAAACATTTGGTGCTGTCCCACGTCGGCAGTGATGATGGCGTTGCCTTTGGTTACTTCGGCCAGGGTGCGCACCACCTGCTGCGGCAGGATAATGTCTTCGTTCGGCTCGATGGCAAGGCAATCGCGGCTGCGCCAGGCTTCGATGCGCTGCCACCATTTTTCCAGATTGGCCGGATTAAATTGCAATTCCTGCTTGCGCCACAGCCCGATCATTTCTTCCAACACGTTTTTCACGTCGCCCACAATCGGCACGTCGGCCTTCACGCGCTTGGCGATGCTGGAAGGATCAATGTCGATGTGGATGATTTTCCTCGGCTGCTCCAGGAATTTGGCCGGCACGGAAATCACGCGGTCGTCAAAACGCGCGCCCACGGCCAAAATCACATCGGCATCGTGCATGGCCAGGTTGGCCTCGTATGTGCCGTGCATGCCGAGCATGCCGAGGAAGCGGCGGTCGGAAGCGGGATAGCCGCCCAAACCCATCAGCGTGCCGGTGCAGGGGATATTCAAAAGCTGCACCAATTCGGTGAGCTGTTTGGCCGCATTGCCCAAAATCACGCCGCCGCCGAAATACACCAGCGGGCGTTTGGCTGCCGCCAGCATCTGCACCGCCTTTTTAATCTGGCCGATGTGGCCGTGCGTAACCGGCTGGTAGGAACGGATAAAGATATCTTCCTGCGGATAGCTGAATTTGGAAAGCGCCTGCGTGGCATCTTTGGTGATGTCCACCACCACCGGGCCGGGGCGGCCGCTCTGCGCGATTTGAAACGCCTTTTTGATGGTGGGCGCGATTTCGTCCACCTCGGTAACCAGGAAATTGTGCTTCACACACGGGCGGGAAATGCCCACCATATCAATTTCCTGAAACGCATCCGAGCCCACCGCGGGCGAAGGCACCTGGCCGGAAATCACCACCAGCGGGATGGAATCGCTGTAGGCCGTGGCAATGCCGGTGATGGCGTTGGTGGCACCCGGGCCGGAGGTAACCAGCGCCACGCCCACCTTGCCGCTCACGCGCGCATAGGCATCGGCGGCATGCACCGCCGCCTGCTCGTGGCGCACCAAGATATGCTCGAATTTGTGGAGTTGGTAGATGGCGTCGTAGATTTCCAAAACCGCGCCGCCGGGATAGCCGAACACGTATTCCACGTTCTCGGCCTTAAGACTTTGCACCAATATTTGTGCGCCTGATAACTGCATCAAACCTCTCCTTTTATGCACATCAGCCGACAGGCGGCGGCAGCTTTACCCCGGCACGGTAATGCGCTGGCTGAAGCCGGGCGGATTTAAGGTACGCAAAACGGCAACAACCGGTAACAGTCTGCCCGCCGCACCCTCGGAAGAGATGCGGGGTTGTGTAAAAAAAGGAAAATCAAGATACCGCAGCGCGGCATAAAAAACAAGGGCGGGCGGGAAAAATACTGCCGCAGGAGCACAATTTGCCATCCGATGCCACACAAACATAAAGAAAATGCCACCACCAAACAAAAGGCAGAAATAAGCTGCCGGACGTGATGCCACAAGGTTTCGGCTTGAATGTAAAGGCTACCTGAAACCGGAAGCCTGCTGGATTTTCAGGTAGCCTGTTGCATGAAACAAAAGGATAAGCTATTCCTGCTCGAAAAACAGATCGCGGTACACCGCATAAGGCAGGATAAACAGCACCGACAGGCAGGCCAGCACGGCAACGGCCAGCAGCACCAGGACGGCTTTGCCCAATACCGGCACGAGCGAGCCAAAGAAGCCTGTCAAAACCGCACCGCTCAATATCACGCCGAGGAAGGCCAAAAACATAAGCAGCGAACACCAAAACGCACCGACGACATTACGGAGAAAGCCTTTCAGGCTCAGGCCGATGGCGCGGAACAGCTTTTCGCCTTGCAGGATAATCAGCGTGGGGGTGAGGAAGTTAAGCACCCAATAAATCATGGCGAAGCCGAGAGTAAGAATACGCATAGCAGACGGCACGCCCTCATGTCCATGAATGTAAGCCTGCACCGTATCATTACCAAACAAAATTACTAGCAACACGCCGTACAATATGGTTAGCATCAAACCAAACAGACCGGCGCCAAGCAAGGCCTTTCCGTTTTTCCAAAAACCGGTGAGGAAAATATCGCCGATATTAAAATTTCCCCGCTGCTCAATACCTTGTGAGGCATAGGCAGTACCGGCCGCTATGAATACCATGGCTATCGGTTGCAACAGCATACCCACACCGAAAGGCAGCAAGGCAATAGCAAAGTTGATGATGCCGATCAGCAATGCCGCGCCTATCCACTTGCCCGGCCGCTGCTTAAACAGCCCCCATGCCTCGCGCAGCCAAGCCATTACCCGCCTCATACCCACAGCCCGCGGTTCGCCCAAATAGCCGTCGGCTTCCAGGCTGCGGAGGATTTCTTCAAACGGTGTGCTCGGTGGGGCATACCGATCAAAATCTTGATTGTTCATGCTTGACTCTTTTTGTTGATTCATCAGAAGAAGTGCGCATTTTATCGGCAAGCCGGCGGGCGGCGGAAATGCGGCGGACATCGGGTGGGATATTGTGGCGGAAACACACAACGGCACAACCATACCGCTTTCTATGAAGAAATGGTTATTTCCGCTATAGCGCATGCCGGATTTTCAGGTAGCCCGATGAAGGCTACCTGAAATTCTAGCTCCGCAGAATCCTTCTGCCCACGTAAGCCTCGATCCGATCCCAAGAAACCCGCTTCACTGGTTTTAACCGCGCTGAAGCTTCGTTCTAGCTCACAGAAACTCACTTCGTTCGTTTTAGCTGCGCTTTCAGGTAGCCTTTGCCCTTTCACACGCCCAAATAGCCTTTGCGGCTGGCGAGCCAGCGTTCCAGGTGTTTTTCCACAATATCGGGGTGGCGGGCGATGAGTTCGGGCGCGATCCGGCGGGCGGCTTCCAAGAGGGGCAGGTCTTGCTCCAGATCGGCGAAACGCAGCAAGGGCAGGCCGCTTTGGCGGGCGCCGAGGAATTCGCCGGGGCCGCGGATGTTGAGGTCTTGGCGGGCGATTTCAAAGCCGTCGGTATTTTCGTAGATTACCTTGAGGCGGGCTTTGGCGGTGTCGCCCAAGGGCTCGGCAAACAGCAATACGCAGCTCGACACCGCCGCGCCGCGCCCTACCCGGCCGCGCAATTGGTGCAACTGGGAAAGCCCCATGCGCTCGGCGTGTTCGATCACCATCAGGGCGGCATTGGGCACGTCCACCCCCACTTCGATCACGGTGGTGGCCACCAGCACATGAATCCGCCCGGCGGCAAATTCGGCCATCACGGCGGCTTTCTCCGCGCTTTTCATGCGGCCGTGCACCAGGCCGACGGTGAGCTCGGGCAGCGCGGCCTGCAGCTCGGCGAGCGTATCGGTGGCGGTTTGCAGCTGCAGCGCTTCGCTCTCTTCAATCAGCGGGCAAACCCAATAGGCCTGCTGCCCTTTTTTACAGGTAGCCAGCACAAAGCCTTCCACTTCGCGGCGGCGGATGTTGTTGACCAAACGGGTCTTAATCGGCGTGCGGCCGGGTGGCAACTCGTCGATAACCGAAACATCCAGGTCGGCGAAGAAGCTCATGGCCAGCGTGCGCGGAATGGGGGTGGCGGACATCATCAGCTGGTGCACGTCGCGGCCTTTGTTTTTCAAGGCGAGGCGCTGCGCCACGCCGAAGCGGTGCTGCTCGTCCACAATCACCAGGCCGAGGTTTTGGAAGGATACGTCGTCTTGAAACAGGGCGTGCGTGCCTACGGCCAGGCGGATGCGACCGTCGGCCAGCGCGGCTTTGGCTTGGTCTTTTTCTTTCTTTTTGAGGCTACCTGAAAGCCAGGCCACGCTGATGCCCAGCGGCTCGAGCCATTGGCGGAATTTGATGTGGTGCTGCTCGGCGAGGATTTCGGTGGGCGCCATCACGGCCACTTGCGCGCCCGCTTCGATGGCGGCCAGCGCGGAAAGCGCGGCCACGATGGTTTTGCCGCTGCCCACGTCGCCTTGCAGCAGGCGGTGCATCGGGTGCGGTTGCGCCAAATCTTGGCGGATTTCGGCCAACACGCGCTCCTGCGCGGCGGTGAGGGCAAAAGGCAGACTCTGCACCAGCGGCTCTGTGAGGCTGCCGTCGCCCGCCAGCGGCACGGCCTGACCGCTGAGCCGCTGTGCGCGGGCCAGGCGCATGGAAAGCTGCTGGGCCAGCAGTTCGTCGAACTTGAGCCGCTGCCAGGCAGGCAGGCTGCCGTCCGACAATTGGCCGATGCTGTACTCTGGCGGCGGCGCGTGCAGAAGGTGCAGGCTTTCGGCCAACGGCGGCAACTTGAGTTGGGCCAGCAGGCTTTCAGGTAGCGTGTCGGCCAAATCGGTTTTCTCGAGGGCTTGGCGGATAATGCGGCGCAGCGTGGGCTGGCTGAGGCCGGACACGGTGGGATACACGGGGGTGAGGCTCTCGGCCAGGCTTTGGCTCTCGGCATCGCGGATTTTGGGGTGCACCATTTCGTCGCCGAAAAAGCCGTGGCGGATTTCGCCGATGGCGCGGATGCGTTTGCCCTTGGCGAGCTGTTTTTGCTGGCTGGGGTAGAAATGGATAAAGCGCAGGTGCAGCACGCTGCCGGATTGGTCGCGGATTTGGGCAATCAGCTGGCGGCGCGGGCGAAACTGGATTTCCTGATGCGCCACTTCGCCTTCCACTTGGCAGGATACGCCCACGGGCGCGTCTTTGATCGGGGTGATATGGGTTTCGTCTTCGTAGCGCAGGGGCAGGTGCAGCACGACGTCCCACAGGCTGCGGATATGCAGCTTGGCGAGCTTGCCGGCGGTGGCGTCGGTGAGCTTGAGTTGTTGTTTGAAATCGGCGCTCATGGGAAAGGCTACCTGAAACGAACGGAGTGGGTTTCTGCGAAGCTAAAGCGTGGGTTTGTGCGGGGCAGAAAGATGGCGGGATTGTACTGGAGCGGATACTTTTCAGGTAGCCTTCATCGGGCTACCTGAAATATGGGGCGCGCTCGAATGTGCTATTCCCCAGCCCCTTCTTCCGCCATCCCTTCTTCTGCCGTTGTCCCGTGAACCCCCAGCTCAGGCAACACCAACTCGCCCAGTTCGGCCAGGGGCGGCAGGGATTCGAGGGTGTCGATTTGCAAATCGGTGAGGAAGGTTTTGGTGGTGGCCCACAGGCTGGGGCGGCCGATGGTATCGCGTTTGCCCACGCTTTCTATCCAGCCGCGTTCCTGCAGGGTTTGCATCACGTTTTGCGACACCGCTACGCCGCGGATGGCTTCGATGTCGCCGCGCGTTACCGGCTGACGGTAGGCGATGATGGCCAAGGTTTCCATCACGGCGCGGGAGTAGCGCGGCGTGCGCTGCTCTTCCAGGCTGCCGAGCCGCTCGAAGGCGGCAGAGGCTACCTGAAACCGCCAGCCCTCATGGGTGCGCACCAGTTGTAGTGCCCTACCCTGCCAGCGTTGCTGCAGGGCTTCGAGCACGTCTTCGAGCTTATCGGCAGAAAGCGGCGGCTCGCACAGGGCGCGCAGGCGGCGTTCGAGCAGCGGTTCGGGCTGGGTGAGCAACGCGGCTTCGATCAGGCTTTCGGGGGAAAGGGTTTGTGGCATGGGTGGCGTGTTTTTCCGATGGTTTGGACAATAGATGCAGGGCTTACGGTTTGTAGTTTTTCAGGTAGCCTCAAAGCCGATAAAGGCTACCTGAAAAATGCAGGTCGGTACTGCATTGGGCTCACGCTTCAGCTTCGCAGAAAAGCCGTTGGAGCTTTTTCAGGTAGCCTTCAACTTATTGATTACTCTTGATACATATAGTTGGCCCGTTTGATGTGGCACAGCAGCTCGTAGGAAATCGTCCCGGCGGATTGGGCCACGGTGGCTACGGAAACGGCGTCGCCCCACAGTTCCACTTCGCTGCCCACGCCTTGGTGGTGGTCGAGCTCGACAGCGAGCATGTCCATGCTCACGCGGCCGATGAGGCGGCTGGGCTGGCCGTTTACGGTGAGCGGGCAGCCGTTTTGCGCGGTACGGGGGTAGCCATCGGCATAACCGCAGGCGGCAATGCCGATGCGGGTGGAGCGTTCGGTGACGAAGGATGCGCCGTAGCCGACGGGTTCGCCGGGCTGGAGGGTGCGTTCGGCAAAGATGCGGCTGGTGAGGCGCATCACGGGTTTGAGCTCGGGGCAGGCGCCGGGGAAGGGCTCGATGCCGTAGAGGGCGATGCCGGCGCGCCCCCAGTCGCGGCGGGCGGCGGGGTGGGCGATGATGGCGGCGGAGTTGGCGAGGCTCTGTGCGCCAGATAAGCCGGCCACGGCGGTGTCGAAGGCGGCCAGCTGGGCGGCGGTCATCGCTTGTTCCGGCTCGTCGGCGCGGGCGAAGTGGGTCATGTTCACAATGTGCGCCACCTGCGGGCTTTGCCGCAGGGCTTGGTGGGCAGGGGCGAAGTTTTGCGGGAAGAAGCCCACACGGTGCATGCCGGAATCCATTTTCAGCCAAACGGTTACCGGCTCACGCCAGCGGTGCGCCAGCAAGCTTTCGAGCTGCCATTGGTTTTGTACGCCCGGCCACAGGCGATATTCGTCTACCGCAGCGTATTCGGCTGGCTCAAACACGCCTTCGAGCATCACGATGGGGGCGCTGATGCCGGCTTGGCGCAGTTCGATGCCCTCATCCAGCGTGGCCACGGCGAAACCGTCGGCCAAATCGGCCAGCGCACGGGCGCAGCGCACGGCGCCGTGGCCGTAGGCATCGGCTTTCACCACGGCGAGCATTTTGTTGCCGTGCAGGCGTTTGAGCAGTTGGTAGTTGTGGCGCAGGTGGCTGAGGCGGATGGTGGCGGTGAGCGGGCGCATGGCGGGTCTCTCTTCTCTATCGGTTAGGATTGGTATGGGTTTCAGGTAGCCTGTGAGGCTATCTGGAATTTTGTTCTGACTGAAGTTTTGCTTTCAAACAGCCTTGTCTGAATACGGCAGGCTACCTGAAAAATAAATACGGCATCAACGGCCTGTAACGGCCGCTTGGCCGAACTTGAGGCTACCTGAACATTTCAGGTAGCCTTTTAAAATCGGCCGCTGGAGGTGGTCAAACATCCTCTGCGGCCAATCTGCCTACTGTATCCGGATGGAAATAAAGCTGTTTTGGTGCAGTTGCTGGAGCAAGCCCTGCATGGCGGCCTGGGTTTTCTGCTCGGCAATGGCATCGTGCACACCGGCGCGGATACGGGCATCGGGCGTATTCGGTTTGCCGGCTTCCACCAGGCGGATAACGTGCCAGCCGAACTGGGTGTGCACCGGCTGGCTCACCTGGCCGGGCTTCAGGCTGCGCATGGCGCGTTCGAATTCGGGCACGGTTTCGCCTTCGGAGAGCCAGCCCAAATCGCCACCGTTAGCGGCGCTGCCGTCTTGCGAATATTGGCGTGCCAGGGCGGCAAAGTCTGCGCCGCGCTGTGCGTCTTGCGAGAGGCGCTGAGCAAGCCGTTGGGCGCGCTCGCCCTGGCTGGCAATCAGGATGTGCTGGGCGTGGTAGCGGGTTTTAGGCTCGGCCTGCGGCAGGGCGATGCCTTGGGCGCGGGCACGGGCGATGGCAGCGTTGATTTCATCTTCGCTCACTTTGGCTTCGGCTGCAGTGTACCCCTGCAACATGCGCTGGGAAATCATGCTGTCGCGCACTTGACGGCGCAGGTCGGTTTTACTGATGCCGAGGCGGGCTTGGGCAGCCTCATACTGCGCCACGTTTTGGCGGCGGGAAGCGGCGATGCGGGCGATTTCGGCTTCCACTTCGGCATCGGGCACTTGGACATTGTTGCGCCGGCCGGCCTGCACCAAGAGCGATTGGTTTATCAGCTGCATCAGGGCTTGCCGCTGCACAGCCGGATCGTTGGCCGATCCGTTGCCGTGGAATTGTGCCACGGCTTGGTCGAGCTCGCGCCGGGTGATGACTTCGTTGTCCACCACGGCCACGATGTTGTCAACCGACTGTACGGTGTCGGCCGGGGCGATCTGGGCAGGTGCTCTCTGAATTGGCGCTCTCTGAGCACGCGTTCTCTGGGCAGGTGTCCTCTGAACCTGTGTTCTCTGAGCCGGAGCTGCTTGAGCCGGGGCTACCTGAAAAGCCAGGCTCATGCCCAGCGCCAGTGCCAAAGTTTTCATTTTCATTTGCGCATTACCTCATCAATATTGGTGTAGCCAGGAATCGACTGGCGGAGTTGCTCGAAAGGATTGTTGCCCAGGCTGCTCAAGTCGCGCAGGCGCAGCTGGAGGAAAAAGGAGTTTTTGCTGGAATTCACGCCGTTCACATAATGCTGGCCGACAGCGCTCAGGCTCCAGCAGCCGCAGCCGCTGACGTATTCCATGCCCAAAAGGTGTTCCACCGGCTTATGCTCGCTGAAGGAATAGCTGTGGCGGCCGACAAGGTATAGGTTGCGGTTCACCGGCCATTGGAAATACACGTCTGCCCGGCGTACTTTGCCGTATACGTCGTCGTAAATTTCGCCGTGGCGGCGGTATTGGTAGCGCGCACCCACGGTTTTGCCGGGCTCCGGGCTGTAGCGCAGGCCGAAATGATATTTGGCCGCGGCATTTTGGCTGGTGTCGTAGTGCACTTCGCTGTTCAGCCAGATATTGTCGGTTACCCGGCCGTCGGCAAAGGCCAGCAAATCGGAATGGCCGCTGCGCCGCTGCACGCGGCTGCCGTCGAGCAGCACATCGTCGCGGGTGAAATACAGGCGCTGGCCGAGGCCGGCGGAGAAACGCTCTTCGCCGTTTTTGGCGTCATACAGGCGGGTTTGCACGGCCATGGTGAGGAAGTTGGCGGCATTGATGCGGTCGTGGCCGGAGAAGCGGTTTTCACGGAACAGCTGGCTGTAGTTGAAACTGTTTTCGGCGGTATCGAACAGCGGAATGTCGTTTTGCTGCTTGGTGGGGATGTAGGTGTAGAACAGACGCGGCTCTAAGGTTTGCACATAATCTCGCCCCTGCCAGCTGGCCGGCCGCTCGAACACCATGCCGCTATCCACGCTGAAGGTGGGCAATATGCGGCTGAAATTGCGCGCCGGTGCGCCGTTGTGGCTGTCGAGGCTGTAATAAGTGGCGTGCAGGCCGAGCTTGGGGCGGATATAGCCCCAGCTGCGGTTGAATTCCGCGCTCACGCTGGGGTTGAGCACCAAACGGCTGCCTTCCTGTTTGCTGTCGTGGCGGAAGTTGCTGTATTGGCCGAACATTTGCAAGTTGACGATGCCGAAACGCTTCTGCCATTGGCTGCTTAGGCGCGGCAACAGGGAATAAGGTTGGTCACCTTTGTAGCCGTCGGCATTGGCCAGGGTTTGGTATTTCTGCACGGTGGCATAGCTGTCGAAGCGGCCGGTCCACAATTCGGTTTGGTGGCGCAACCACAGCTGGCGGTTGAGGTTGACATTGGTGGCAATGTCGGTACGGTTGTAGAAATCGCGGTAGTAATCGTCGTCGGATACTTGGTGGAAATCCACGCCGCCGCTGAGGGTGCGGCTGAATCGGTGTTGGTGGTTCCAATCGACTTTGCTGCGGGTGTCGTATCGGCTGAGCTGGTCTTTCGGCAGCACGGCCAGGCTGATATCGCCCTGGTATTTGGGCTGCAGATAGCGGAACTGTCCGGCCAGCTGCAGGCCGCGCCGACTATAGAGTTTGGGCGTAAGCGTGAGGTCGTAATTCGGAGCCAGGTTGAAATAATAGGGAACGGTGATTTCTGCGCCGTCGGAACCGGCTTTAAAGGTGGGCACTAAAAAGCCGCTTTTACGGTTGCCGTTGAGTGGAAAATCAATCCACGGCGTGTAAAACAGCGGCACGCCGCCCACCACCAGCGAGGCATGGCGCGCCACGCCCACATTGCGTTCATAATCCGCCTCAATGCTTTTGGCACGGATATACCAGCTCTCATCGCCCGGATTACACGTGTTGAAACGGCCGTTTTCCAATCGGTAACGGTTTTCACCGTCCATACGCAGGGTTTGGCTGGTGCCCTGCAGGCGGCGGCCGCTGCTGCTTTCGGCTTCAAAGCGGGCATTGGTGGCCTCGCCCTGGCGGGTGTCCATCTTATAACGCAGTCTCTCGCCGCTCACGCGCCCGCCGCCCTGCTCCAAGGTGAAGCGCTCGCCTGCCTGCACGGTATCTTGCGGCTGGTTGTAGTCAATCCATTGCGCATTGAGCACCTGGTTGCCGCGCTCCACCACCACATCGCCCTCGGCGCGCACGCGCACATCGCTCTGACCGATCACACGGTCGGCATTCACGCGGATGGCACCTTCGGCCAACGCGCCTTCGCCGCTGGTTTTCACCGGTGCAATCATCTGTTTGGGCGCGTCCGGCCGGTGGCAGGCCGCACCGCCCTCTGCCGCCAGCGACAAGGGCTCGGCCTGCAGCATGGCCGGCAGGCTCAAACCGGCCAGCACAGCGGCCGCCATCGGGCTCAATCGGAAAAAGCAAAACAAAGAATCACCCCAATTTTTTACAGCGGGTTTAAAATGGCGCATATTTTAACCCGAAAAACATCATGGAACGAGAAAAAGAATTGCAAAACTGGCTGCAGAAACGTTATCCGCAGCGAAGTTTCACCCTTTCCTTCGCCGCAGCAGATGCCGATTTCCGCCGCTATTTCCGCGCCGTATTCGAAAACGGCGAGAGCGTGGTCTGCATGGACGCGCCGCCCGACAAAATGAGCATCGAGCCTTATTTGCGCGTGCGCGAGATTTTTGCCGCCGTGCATGTGCCGCAAGTGTTCCACCACGATATCGAACACGGTTTCGCCGCCTTGGAAGACTTCGGCAAAGTGCCCTACCTGGCCGCACTGGAGCACGACACCCGCCCCGAAGTGCAGCGTGCCCTGCTTTTGGACGCACTCGACACGCTGATTGAATTGCAAAAATCCAGCCGCCCCGGCGTGCTGCCCGAATACGATGAAGCCGTGATGCGCCGGGAAATGCAGCTGTTCCCCGATTGGTTTATGGCCAAAGAGCTGGGCAAAAGCCTGAACTTCAAACAGCAGCAGCTGTGGCGGCAAACGCTCGATACCCTCCTGCCCGTGCTGACCGCCCAGCCGCAAGTGTATGTACACCGCGACTTCATCGTGCGCAACCTGATGCTCACCCCGGGCCGCCCCGGCGTGCTGGATTTCCAAGACGCGCTCTACGGCCCGATTACTTACGACCTGGTTTCCCTCCTGCGCGACGCATTTATCGAATGGGGAGAGGAGTTTGTCATCGACCTGGCCGTGCGCTACTGGGAAAAGGCCCGAGCCGCCGGCCTGCCCGTACCCGCCGATTTCGACCGCTTCTACCGCGATTTCGAATGGATGGGCGTGCAGCGGCACTTGAAAGTGGCCGGCATTTTCGCCCGCCTGTGGCACCGCGACGGCAAAGGCAAATACCGCCCCGAAATCCCCCGCTTCCTCAACTACCTGCGCCGTACCGCCCGCCGCTACCGCGAACTCGCCCCGCTCTACACGCTCTTACTCGAGCTGGTGGGCGATGAAGAGCTGCAAACCGGCTACACGTTCTAGATTCTGCTTGCAAATCCATTTTCAGGTAGCCTCAAACCAAATTAAAGAGGCTACCTGAAACGGATAACAGCCATCCATACCGCCCAACTTCTTCTTAAATTTTCAGGTAGCCTCCCCGGCGCAAAGGCTACCTGAAAATTCAAAGAAGCCAAATCCCGCCTGCGGTATTAAATCGGCCATCGCCGCTATATAATCCAACCATTTCCACACACGCCGAAACCAATTATGGATTTAACCAACCATTTCCTCATCGCCATGCCCGATATGCAGGATAATTTCTTTGCCGAAAGCGTGGTGTATGTTTGCTCCTATTCCGCCGAAGGCTGCATGGGCGTGATCATCAACAAGCCCTCGCCGCTGCCGCTGCGGCAGATTCTTTCCGCCCAGCAGCACACCGCGCCGCAGCATCTGTTTGACGACTGCATTTTCCTGGGCGGCCCCGTTCAGGTGGACCGCGGGTTTGTGCTGCACAGCCCGGCGGGCAACTGGACGAGCAGCATCATCGTGAGCGACAACCTCGCGCTCACCTCCTCCGGCGACATCCTTCCCCACCTGCACGACGAACAAAGCGTGAAGCAGGCTATGCTGTTTATGGGCTACACCGGCTGGAGTGCCGGCCAGCTCGAGCGCGAGCTGGCGGAAAACAGCTGGCTCACCGTGCCTGCCAGCGAGCACATCATGTTCGGCATGCCGCACGAGCAGCGCTACCACGCTGCCATGTCGCTGCTCAACATCGCCCCCGAACAACTCATTCGAACCGGCGGCCATGCTTAATATCCCGCACGGTACCACACTGGCCTTCGATTTTGGCGAAACCCGCATCGGCGTGGCGCAGGGCGATGCCGAAGTGGGCATCGCCCACCCGCTGGCCACCGTCAGCGGCGAGGGCAACGACAAAAAGTTCGCCGCCATCGCCGCCCTGGTGGCCGAATGGCGGCCGGTGCAATTCGTGGTGGGGCTGCCGCTTTCCACCGACGGCAGCGAACACGAAATGACCCGCTTGGCCCGAAAATTCGGCCGCCGACTTAACGGCCGCTTCGGCCTGCCCGTGTATTGGGCAGACGAGCGGCTCACTTCGCTCTACGCTTCCGAGCTCCTCAACCAAACCGGCCTGCGCGGCCGCAAACAAAAGCCCGTGCTTGACCAAGTGGCCGCGCAGGCGATTTTGCAGGGCTTCTTTGAAGGGGGCTGGGTGGAAGAGTTTCACGGCTAACAATATAAGACTACCTGAAAACAGGAATGAGGTTTCAGGTAGCCTTTGGACGTAAAGCAGGCATACGGCCAAACCGTTTTGCACTGCACACCGCCCGACAACTTCCACATTCCTCATTCCAACAAAAGGATAAAACATGAAACACAGCAAAATGAAGCTGAAAACCTGGGCAGCCGCCCTGATACTGCTTCCCGCCGTGGCACTGGCTGCGCCTGCCCAACGCGGCGGAGAAATCGTTTCCTTCGGCACACCGCCCGCAGATTTTGAAACCGGCTATCAGGCTTCGCAGGGCGGGCAAACCATCGTGGAATTGGTGCCAAAAGGGCAAACGGTGCAGAATTGGGAGCGGATGGTTACCCTACAAACCTTCGCCGGCGACACCCGCTCGGTAATCGATTTCCGCCGCGCGGTGTCGGACGGCTGGCGGAGCGCCTGCCCGGGCGGCAACACAATCAATCTGAGCGAAGGGCAGGAAAACGGCTATCCCTTCGCTTTGTTGCAAATGAGCTGCGAGCACAACCCGCAAAGCGGCAGGCCGGAATATACTTGGATAAAAGCGATGCGGGGCGAACGCGCGCTTTATGTGGCGCAATACGCTTTCCGCCACCTGCCGAGCCGGGCGGAGATAACCGATACGGCACGCCGACTGCGCGGCATGTCGCTGTGCGATACGCGGCCGGATAGGGCGCGCCAGCATCCTTGCGGCCGTCGTTAGGAGTATGCAAAAGGCTACCTGAAAGCTCACTATATCAGCTTTCAGATAGCCTCTAAGCTGAATGCTGCCGCATTCTTGTCGGGTAGGGAATTGTCTGGTGTAACAAAAGTTGAACTACGGTGATGTAGTAAGAGTTGGCTGAAGTTTTTCAGGTAGCCTGTGGGGGGAAGGGGCTACCTGAAAACTTATGTGCTGCTTCTCGACAGTTCTGAAGCCAAATAGCAATCTGCCCCGATTACTCCGTTTCGTTAGCATGCTTCCCGTTTGGATTTGCAGGTGTGCAGAAGCGCAACGGCTGGGTGTGGAAACATTGTTGCCGTTGGAATCATTCAACCATTTGACGTGTCGGCGGCCTTTGCTGCGGCGGCTTGAAAAAACAGGGCGGGGGGGGTATAATCGCGTCCAATTAGTCGGGGTGCTGCCTTGGGCGGCTGAGAGGATACCCGTTGTACCTGATCCGGTTAGCACCGGCGTAGGGAACTATCAGGCAGAGGATGCGGGCGGCGTGTGCCGTTCGGGTTGCTTTGCCCCTTCCGGAACGGATGGTTTCTTCTCTGCTTTATGCTGCACCCCGGCTTGGTATGCCGGGCTTTTTTGTGCGTGTTTGATACGCGGATCGGCGGAGTAGTTTTTCAAATATAGAGAGGAAACAATTTGATGGAACGGCAGGCAGATAAACTTTCGGTTACCGCTTCGGCGGTGATTTGGTTTGGGGCGGCGGTGTCGGTGGCGGAAATCCTCACCGGCATGCTATTTGCGCCATTGGGTTGGCGCATGGGTCTTTTGGCGGTGGCTATCGGCCACATCATCGGCGGGATGCTGTTTTACCTAGCGGGGCTGATCGGGGCGCAAACGGGGCGCAGTGCGATGGAAACGGTACAGCTTTCCTTCGGCCGTCGCGGCTCGCTGCTGTTTGCTGCTGCCAATGTGGTGCAGTTGGTGGGCTGGACGGCGATTATGATTTTCACCGGGGCGCAGGCTTCGGCGGCGCTCACGGCGGGCTGGAGCGGCGCGCAGACAGTTTGGAGCGTGATTATCGGCGCACTGATTCTGCTGTGGCTGCGTATTGGAATGCGGAATTTCAGCAAAATCAATTTGGTGTCGATGGGCACGCTGTTTGCGCTCACGCTGTGGTTGAGTGTTCAGGTAGCCTCCGGCGAACCAGCGGCAGCCGGGCAGGCAGATGCGGAAGCGATGAGTTTCGGGCTGGCGGTGGAGCTGGCGGCGGTAATGCCGCTGTCGTGGCTGCCGCTGGTGTCGGACTACACCCGCCGCGCAGCCAAGGCGCAGGCGGCCACGCTTTCGGCTACGCTGGCTTATTTCTGCACCAGCTCGTGGATGTATGCCATCGGGCTGGCAGCGGCGCTGTTTGCCGGGCAGAGCGAAATTGCGCCGATGCTGCAATATGCCGGGCTGGGCGCGGCGGGGATTTTGGTGGTGGTGTTGTCCACGGTGAGCACGACGTTTTTGGATGCGTATTCGGCCGGGGTGAGCTTTCACAGCATCAGCAGCCGCTTTGGTGAAGTGGCGGTGGCAGCGGCGGTTACGCTGCTGGGCACGCTGCTGGCGCTGGTGCTCGATGTGAGCCGCTTTGAAGGGTTTTTGTATTTTATCGGCTCGGTGTTTGCGCCGATGATTGCGGTACAGATTGCGGATTATTTTGTGCTGAAACGCAAACCGGCTTCGGGGGAAGTGGATTGGGTGAGCCTGGCCTTGTGGCTGGCGGGCTTTGTGTTCTACCGCCAGATGCTGAAATGGCAGCCGCCGCTGGGCACCACGCTGCCGGTGATTGCAGCCACGTTTGCGCTGACGCTGCTGGTGCGCAAGTTGCTGCCCTCGGCAGGCAAAGCGGCAGTGCATAAGGGCTGAGCCAGGCAGAAAATAGACCAAGCCACACGCTTTCGATACTCGGCGGCAAGCGGCAAATAGCACAGGCAGTGCGGCACGGCAAGCCAACCCGGTCGGATAGCATATGGATTGGCTAATAAGGCTACCTGAAACCCGATTTGCTTTTTCAGGTAGCCCTTCGCGCATTCAATTCCCACCCAATCCGCTATATAATGCCCCATCCCAATTCCCAGCCCGGCGCATATCATGAGCAAGCTCACCAAACCCATCGTCCTCCTCATTCTCGACGGCTTCGGCCACCGCCCCGAAGGCGACGACAACTCCGTCCTCCTCGCCAACACCCCCAATCTCGACCGCCTCAAAGCCCAATACGCCTACGGAACGATTGATGCCTCCGAACGCATGGTGGGCCTGCCCGTCGGCCAGTTCGGCAACTCCGAAGTGGGGCATTTGAACATCGGTGCCGGCCGCGTGGTGGCGCAAGACATCACCCGCATCGACATGGCCATCGAAAACGGCTCGCTCGCGCAAAACCCCGCCCTCACCGCCGCCTGGCAAAGCCCCACGAAAACCGTGCACCTGCTCGGCTGCTTCTCCGACGGCGGCGTGCACAGCCACATCAACCACTTCTTCGCCGTGGCCGATGCCGCCCTGGCCGCCGGCATGCAGAAAATCGTGTTCCACCCCTTCCTAGACGGCCGCGACACCCCGCCGCAAAGTGCGGAAGGCTACCTGAAAACCCTGCAAAGCTATTGCGAACAGCATCCGCAAGTGAAAGTGGGCTGCGTGGTCGGCCGCTTCTTCGCCATGGACCGCGACAACCGCTGGGAGCGCGTTGAGCAGGCCTACAACGCCCTGTTCGGCCAAGCCCCGTTCCGCGCCGATACGCCGCTGCAAGCCCTGGCCGCCGCCTATGAACGCGGTGAACACGACGAATTCGTGCAGCCCACCGTCATCGACCCAGCAGCCGCCCTGCACGACGGTGATGCGGTTGTCTTCATGAACTTCCGCGCCGACCGCGCCCGCGAGCTCACCCAAGCCCTGCTGTTCGACGATTTCCAAGGCTTCCCGCGCCAACAGCGCTTCCGCCCCGGCTATTTCACCTCGCTCACCAGCTACGGCAGCCAATACCGCTTCCCCGTGCTGTTTGCCCAAGAAAGCATCCGCAACGGCTTGGGCGAATACCTGTCTGCCCAAGGCATCAGCCAGCTGCGCATTGCCGAAACCGAGAAATATCCGCACGTTACCTACTTCCTCAGCGGCGGCCGCGAAGAGCCCTATCCCGGTGAAGAGCGGATCCTCGTGCCCTCGCCCAAAGTCGCCACCTACGATTTGCAGCCCGAAATGAGCGCGCCGCAAGTGTGCCAACACATCCTCGACAGCCTCGCCGCCAAACGTTTCGACGTGATTCTGTGCAACTTCGCCAACGGCGACATGGTCGGCCACAGCGGCATGCTGGCCGCCACCATCAAAGCGGTGGAAACGCTCGACGACTGCGTGGGCAAAATCGTGGCTGCCGCCCAGGCAGCCGGCGGCGAAGTGCTGATTACCGCCGACCACGGCAACTGCGAGCAGATGTTCGACCCTGCCAACGGCCAGCCGCACACCCAGCACACCACCAACCCCGTGCCCTTCCTGTATGTCGGCCGCCCCGCCCGCATCAAAGCCGGCGGCGCACTGAAAGACATCGCCCCCACCCTCCTCGCCATGCTCGGCCTGCCCAAGCCGCAGGAAATGAGCGGCGAGAGCCTGATTGAGTTTGTTTGACTGCCCAGCAGCAGGCTACCTGAAAGCTTTCAGGCAGCCTCCCCCCGCCATGAGCTTCCTCACCATCCTCGCCCTCGCCTTCGGCATGTCTATGGACGCCTTCGCCGCCGCCATCGCCCAAGGCGCCGCCATCGGCACGCCCACCCGCCGGGGCACGCTGCGCACCGCCGCCGTGTTCGGCAGCGTAGAAACCCTCACCCCGCTCATCGGCTGGGCAATCGGCTCCGTGGCACAACGCTACATCGCCGATTGGGATCACTGGATCGCCTTCATCCTGCTGCTCCTGCTCGGCCTGCGCATGATTTACGGCGCGCTGCAGCCGGAACAGCCCGCCAGGGAACAATCTGCAGAGGCGCAGCCCGAAAGCGACCAATCCCGCCGTCGCCCGCCGTCGCCGCTGATGCTTGTCACCATCGCCTTCGCCACCAGCATCGACTCCATGATCGTCGGCGTCGGCCTGGCCTTCCTCGAAGTCAACATCCTGCTCACCGCCCTCACCATCGGCCTGGCCACCACCATCATGGCCGCCATCGGCCTGCGTTTGGGCAACCTCCTGGGCAGCGCCATCGGCAAACGCGCCGAAATCCTCGGCGGCCTCGTCCTCATCGGCATCGGCACCCTCATCCTCGCCGAACACCTCCATTTCCTCTAAACCCTTTTCAGGTAGCCTCTCCTTTTTCAGGTAGCCTCATGAAGCACAAAATCCTTATCCTCCTCGCCCTCCTTTGCAGCGCCCTGCCCGCCGCCGCCGCACCCAAAGACGACCTGCGCCAAGTGCAGCGCGCCATCGGCGAGAGCAACCGCAAACTCCAACAGCAGCAAAGCGAACAACGCCAGCTGCAAAGCAATATCCGCCAAACCCAAAGCGAACTCGACACCGTGCGCCGCGAGCTCGACCGTCTCACCCGCAACCGCCAAACCGCCTGGCGCGAACTGCAAGCCATGCAGGCCAAGCTCGACAGCCTGCAAACCCGCATCCAAAACACCCAAGCCCAAGCCGCCCGCCTGCTCAACAGCCGTTATCGCAACCAGCAGCCCAACGCCGTAACCCTGTTCCTGCAAAACGCTGACCCCCAGCAAAAAGGCCGCCATCTCGAATACCTGCGCCACCTCAACCAAGCCAACGCCCAAGCCCTCACCCAGCTGCAACACAACCGCCAAGAGCTCAAACAGCAGCAAGACAGCATCAACGAGCAGCTCAAGCGGCTCGACGCCCTCAAACGCCAGCAGCAAACCACCGCCGCCCGACTCGGCCGCCAGCAGCAACAGCAACAACGCCAACAGCAAAGCCTCGAGCAAGACATCAGCCGCGAAACCGCCAAGCTGCAAACCCTGCGCCAAAACGAAAGCCGCCTCAACGGCCTCATCGCCAGCCTCAGCCGCCGCTCCGCCCAACGGCAGGAAGCCGAACGCCAGCGCCGCGCCCAAATCCTGCGCCAACGCCGCCAGCAGCAAGCCCAACAAGCCCAAAACGGCAACAAACCCGCCCCACGCTCCCAAAGGCTACCTGAAAACGAACACAACGGTTCGAACCAAAGCGATCTCCGCCCGAACGAAACCCGCCCCGCCCCGCCCGAACAGCCGGACACCCCCAACCGCAACACCCTCACCGCCGAAGACCTCGCCCTCGAAGCTCCCGAAGCCCAAGAGCCGCAAAGCCACGGCTTCAGCCGCATGCAAGGCCGCCTGCAACGCCCCGCCGGCGGCAGCATCAGCGGCCGCTTCGGCCAAGCCCGCCCCGGCGGCGGCACCTGGAAAGGCCTCTTCATCAGCACCCCGCCCACCGCCGTGCGCAGCATCGCCGAAGGCGAAGTCGCCTACGCCGCCCCCCTGCAAGGCTACGGCAACACCGTCATCATCGACCACGGCGACGGCTACCTCAGCATCTACATCGGCCTCTCCCAAATCAGCGCCGGCGCAGGCAGCCGCGTATCCGCCCGCCAAACCATCGGCCGCAGCGGCAGCCTCCCCGACGGCGAAAACGGCCTCTACTTCGAAATCCGCTACCGCAACCAAGCCATGAACCCCGCCTCATGGGTAAACTAGCCAAACCGGTAAGCGAAAATTTCAGGTAGTCTTTAGTCCGCGCCAAAGGCTACCTGAAAATATAGTGCCAACAAAGCTCAAACATCCGCCGTATTTCCCAGCCAACCTTGCCATCCACCTCCTTCCAACAATCCATCCCCGCCCCGTTTAACATTTATTTTCCCCCACCCCCTTGCTGGAACAAGCAAATTTGCCTAAAGTTCAGCCTTTCGAGCCACACGGCAGGCTACCTGAAAAAACACAGCTACCGCCACCGCCGATTATCCGGGCTCAGATTAACAAAACCTGAAAGACCAACACCCATTATGTCCAACAACACCTTCAAAAAAATCGCCCTCTACACCCTGGGCACCTTCACCGGCATCGCCGTGAGCCTGAGCATGCAAAGCTTTGCCGAAACCCGCAGCCAGCAGCCCCTGCCGGTGGATTCCCTGCGCACCATGGCCGAAGTGTACAGCCAGGTGAAAGCCAACTACTATCAAGACAAAACCGACGACGAAATCCTCGAAGGCGCGCTCAAAGGCATGGTTTCCAACCTCGACCCGCACTCCGAGTATATGAACCTCAAAGACTACGCCGACATGCAAGAATCCACCAAAGGCGAATTCGGCGGCCTGGGCATGGAAGTGGGCAGTGAAGACGGCTTCGTAAAAGTGGTCTCACCGATTGAAGACACCCCCGCCGAACGCGCCGGCATTCAAAGCGGCGACTACATCATCAAAATCGATGATGCCTCCACCCGCGGCATGAGCGTAAACGATGCCGTGAAGCGTATGCGCGGCGAGCCGGGCACCAAAATCACCCTCACCCTCACCCGCAAAGACGCGCCCCAGCCCATCGTGGTTACCCTCACCCGCGCCGTGATTAAAGTGCGCAGCGTGCGCCACGACATCATCGAGCCCGGCTACGGCTACCTGCGTATCAGCCAATTCCAAGAGCGCACCGTGCCCGCTATGACCGAGGCACTGCAAGCCATGCACCAAACCAACGGCGGCCCGCTCAAAGGCCTGATCATCGACCTGCGCGACGACCCCGGCGGCCTGCTCAACGGTGCCGTGGGCGTATCTGCCGCCTTCCTGCAAAACGGGCAGCTCGTGGTGAGCACCAAAGGCCGTGACGGCAAAGAAAACATGAATCTCAAAGCCCAGCCCGCCGACTACCAAATCGGCAGCAGCAAAGACCCGCTTGCCGGCCTGCCTGCCGAATTTAAAACCATCCCCATCACCGTGTTGATTAACTCCGGTTCCGCCTCCGCCTCCGAAATCGTGGCCGGCGCCCTGCAAGACCACAAACGCGCCGTGATTGTGGGCACGCAAAGCTTCGGCAAAGGCTCCGTACAATCCGTAATGCCCCTTTCCAACGGCGGCGCGCTGAAAATCACCACCCAGCTCTACTACACCCCCAGCGGTCGTTCCATCCAAGCCCAAGGCATCGTGCCCGATGTGGAAGTGGCCGATAAAACCCGCCGTTATGAAAGTCGCGAAGCCGACCTCTCCGGCCACCTGAGCAACCCCAACGGCGGCAACGAAGTGCGCGGCCGCACGCTGAACAACCACAGCGCCGAAAACAAAGCCGCCTCCGAGCCCGCCGCCAAAGACGAGGCCGACAACAACCCCGCCACCCGCTACAAACCCAATCCGGCCAAAGACGACCAACTGCGCCGCGCTTTGGAACTGGTGAAAGCCCCGCAACAATGGCGCGCCGCCCTAGGCCAAGCCGCCACCCGCCCGGCCAAACCGATTGAGCACTAAGCGGATTAAGCAAGCCAACAAAGGCTACCTGAAAATTTTCAGGTAGCCTTTTACGTTGATACGGCCCACGCCACATTTCCCAAAATATAGCGGAATAAAAAAGTAGGGCAAAGCGGCATATACGCAGCACGGCAAAGCAAACCAATGCGCAGCAGCATTCCTTTTCAAGCCGCTATAAATGTCCGCCCCATTGCCTTATATCAACACCCCGGCCGCATCTCCTGGTGTAGAATACAAAGCATTGTATTATAGTGGATTAACAAAAATCAGGACAAGGCGACGAGCCGCAGACAGTACAGATAGTACGGCAAGGCGAGCCAACGCTGTACTGGTTTTTGTTAATTCACTATAAATGGTTTTCAACCCGACAGGAGCTCATACGATGAAACCGATTTATCTCGCCGCCTTCCTACTTGCCGCCTGTGCCGCCCGTCCCAATCCGGCCGACAGCGCCCCGCCGCCCCCCGCCGCCCCTGAGCAGCCTGCCCCCGTGGCGCAGCCTGTTGCCACAGCGCCCAATGTACCTGCAACCGAACTCTCCCGCCACGGCTGGCGCATCACCCGCATCGGCCGCCACGCCGCCAACGGATCGTTGACATTCAACGCCAACAATCGCGTAAACGCCTCGTTCGGCTGCAACTCCCTATCCGGCCACTTCAGCCAACAAGGCCAAACCCTGCAAATCGGCGAGCTCGCCACCACGCTGATGCTCTGCCCGCCGAACGTTCAGGCACAGGAAGAACGGCTCTCAGCCGCCTTTTCCCGCACCGCCGCCTACCGCATCAACGGCAATAAGCTGGAACTGCTCGACCGCAGGCAGCATGTCCTCCTGCAAGCCGAACCGGCACGCTAAGCCCCAATCAGGCTACCTGAAGATGGTTTTTCAGGTAGCCTGATTGGGATTGGGGGGCTGTTGACCGCTGCTTTTCCAAGCGGATTTTTGCCCCAAAGGCAGCAGATTCAAGTCGGAAACCGCAGTAAGGTTGGGCACCTTGCGAGGATTTCCAACGTGGAAGATGCCGTCTTTGGGGTGAAAAGACGCGGAAACCAGTAGTTGCCAACAGACCTTAACATCAGAAAAGATTAGTTAAACCCAGGCACATTGGCTATAATCTGCCCGTTGTTTCCCTTTTATTACTTTTTTAACCAAAAGGAGCATTCCATGCAGAAATTTACTCTCGCCGCCATCACTGCTCTGATGGCTGCCGCCCCCGTCTTCGCCGCACCCGCACAGTCCGATGACTGGCTGCCCGAAGCACAAAGAATCAATCGTGAAATCGTGCGTCAACGGAGTAGCGATGCGCGAGAACTCCAGCTGTTCAACGGCAATCTGGCACAAAACCGCAGCCAAAACCACACTATCCAGCTCCAAGCCGGCAAATCCTATACATTCTTTGCCGACTGCGACCGTCAATGCTCCGACATCGACCTCAAGCTGACCGATAGCAACGGCAAAACCATCAAAGAAGATAACGACGACGACGATAACCCCATTATCAACAGCGCTATTGCAACCAGCGGTACCTACACCCTAACCGCCAACATGACCAAATGCGAAGCCTCCTCCGGCTGCGCCTACAGCATCCAAGCCTTTGAAAACGGCTCATGGCTTCCCGAAGCCCAAAAAATGAACCGTGACATCGTGCGTAGAAAAGATGCCCAAGCCCGCCAAGTTCATCTGTTTAACGGCCGTGCTGCCAAAGAGCAAAATCGCAGCCACCAAGTGCAGCTCACCGCAGGCAAATACTACAGCTTCTTTGCCGATTGCGACTACTCTTGCAACGACATTGACCTCACCCTCAAAGCCGCCGATGGCCGCGTGATTAAAGAAGATAGCGACGACGATGATTCTCCCATGTTCGGCTGGCGTGCCAACCGCACCGGCAGCTACACCCTCACGGTTACCATGCCGAAATGTGACACCGAACAATGCGAATACAGCAGCCAAGTATTCATGGGCACCAAACCCGTTTTTGACCGCTAAACCCGGGCGCCCTTAAAAAAGGCTACCTGAAAATCCGGAGCATCAGATTTTTCAGGTAGCCTCTTTACATGCCCGCGGCGCAGACAACCCATTGCCCACACGGCTTGAATAGCCCGGCAGTCCATTAAAGCATTCCAAACAGCACCAGCCAGATGGCTTGGTATGCCCAACGAATCCTTCGATACGGCCAATATAGTGAATTAACAAAAACCAGTACAGCGTTGGCTTGCCTTGCCGTAACGTGTGTACTGTCTGCGGCTCGCCGCCTTGTCCTGATTTTTGTTAATCCACTATAAAAGGCTACCTGAAAACCAAGCAAAACACTTTTCAGGTAGCCTCTAACATTACTTTGCCGCCGTTTCCGCCTGCCTTGCCTCCCCTTCCCGCAGCAGCTCCTCACGCACGCGCTGGCGGAAACGCCCCGCCGCGAAATGATAGAACGGCTGCGGGCAAAACTGGCGGGCAATCACCGAAGCGGCAATCGACGACACCAGCATCCAAAACAGCAGCGACTGGCTGCCCGTCATTTCCATCACCACCACGCTGGCCGTGAGCGGCGCCTGCGTGGCCGCCGCCAAAAACGCAGCCATACACAGCAAGGCCAAAATCGCCGCCGGGGCTTCCGCACCGGCAATTTGCGCGATGTGTACGCCCAAGAGCGCGCCGATGGCCAGCGAAGGCGTGAAAATACCGCCCGGGATGCCCGCCCAATAGGAAAGCACCGTGGCCGCCCACTTCGCCCCGGCCAGGCCGTAGGCCAAATCCGTCTGCCCGTGCAGCGCGGCCGCCGCCACATCATAGCCCGTGCCGTAGGTTTGTCCGTCAAACAGCACACCCAAGGCGGCCAGCATCAAACCGAACACGCCCGCCAGCCAAACCGGGTGGCGGCGCATCCAATTGCGCCATTGCGGCAACACCAGCCAAGTTGCGCCCTTGCTTAAAAAACGCGCAAACAGACCGCCCGCCACGCCGCACACCACAGCACACAGCAAAGCCCAGCGCAGCATGTGCTCCGCCGGCTGCCCGGCATGAAAGCCATGAAAATAAGTGCTGTTGCCCTCAATCGCCACCAAAAAGAAGCCCGAAGCCAGCACGCCGATAAAAATCTGCCGCTCCCAATGCAGCGACACCGAACGCCCCAGCTCCTCAATCGCAAAAATCACCCCGGCCAGCGGCGCATTGAATGCCGCCGCCAAACCGCCCGCCGCACCGGCCGCCAGCAATTCCTTGTCTTGCAAGCGCTTGAATGCCAAATTGTAGCGTTTGCACCAAGAACCCCAGGCCAGCATCACCGCCGCACCCACCTGAACCGAAGGCCCTTCTCGCCCGATGGAAGCACCGGCCAGCATGCCCAAAAACGTGAGCGGGATTTTCCAAACCGTGCGCCCCAAGGCCACCAAACGGTTGCCGCCCTTCACTTTCGGCATCGACAGCATGGCCAACACCTGCGGAATCCCGCTGCCCGCCGTATAGGGCGCATAACGGCGCGTGAGCCACACAATCAGCATCATCGCCGCCGGCAGCACCGCAAACGCCGCCAGCGGATACTGCCGCGACCACTCGCGGTTCAGATGCAGCGCGTAATCCGCCAGCCTGGCAAAACCCAGCGACACCAGCGACACCAAAGCCGCCCCCATCAACAGCAAAACCACCGCCGCCGTTTTGCGCGACAGGCGCTGAGTCTGCTTGATTTTGTGCGACAGCGCCCTGCCGATGCCGCTGCTGAGCTTCAAACCCAATCGTTTCATATTGATCTATCCGTTGCGGCCGGGGAATCTGCCTATTGGCACACGCCATTTCCAAACCGCAATAGCTCGTTAAACTAACAAAACATTTCTTTGCATATTATAGCAAATAGTAATAAAACGGCAGGCTGGTTCGCATTTACGCCGCTCATCCGTTGCAAACTGCCTACCGCCCTGCCAAATAAAAATCTTTACGCTTCAACCCTATCAAACTGAAAAATCCCCATTTGGCGCAAAATATCTTGCCTTTTGGGCACGCTTCCTATATTATCCGCCGTTCCGAACACGGAGTAGTGGCTGAGAGGCTGAAGGCACACCCCTGCTAAGGGTGCATATGGGCTAAAACCTGTATCGAGGGTTCGAATCCCTCCTACTCCGCCAGATTAAAACTCCCCAATCCGCAAGATTGGGGAGTTTGCTTTTGCCTGTTTGATGCGTAAGCTTTCAGGTAGCCTCCAAACCACAGGCTACCTGAAAACTGCGAAGACTGCTTTTTCAGGTAGCCTGCCATCCGGCCTTAAAGCTCATGGGTAGAACATTCCAAGCAAATAGTCTGCCTATTCCGGCAGCCATCCGCTCCATATAACAAAATCAGCCCAGCAACATCGAACCAAATCTATAAAAGCTGCCTGAAAGCCAAATCAAGCAATCTGCCGCCGAGTACCCAGGCTGTTATAGTGGATTAAAATAAGAATGGGACAAGTCGGCGAGCCGCAGACAGTATGAGCAATACGGTAAGGCGAGCCAACGCTGTAGCATTCTTATTTTAATTCACTATAAAAAAGGCTACCTGAAACTTCAGGTAGCCTTCTCTTCAATCAAAGTTCAAGCTGCGGCATATTAGGCAGTTTTCTTGCCGGTGCCTTTGCTGAACACAATTTTAGTCGCCTGCCAAGCCACGCAGCAGCCGCCGGCGATGAATACCAAGTCGGAAATGGTACGAATCCAACGCAGCATCACCAGCGAATCCTGTTGCATGAAGCCTTCGCTGCGGGCCATCCACAAACCGTCGTGAATAGCGGCATAAATTTGAATCACACCGGCGGGCAGCAGGCTGGTGGCGATCATGCCCACCAGGCCGAGGTTCAGCATCCAGAAGCCGTAGCTCATCAGTTTTTCTTCAAACTCATAATCCGGTTTCAGGTAGCGTGCCACCAGCAGCACGAAGCCCAAGGCGAGGAAGCCGTATACACCGAACAGAGCGGCATGGGCGTGCACGGCGGTGGTGTTCAAGCCTTGCAGGTAGAAGAGTGACAGCGGCGGGTTGATCAGGAAGCCGAACACACCGGCGCCGATCATATTCCAGAAAGCCACGGCCACGAAGCACATCAGCGGCCAGCGCAGGCGCTTCATCCACGGAGTGGCGTGCTGGTAGGCCCAGTGTTCATGCGCCTCTTTGCCCAGCAGAATCAGCGGCACCACTTCCAAAGCGGAGAAGCAGGCGCCCACGGCCAGAATCGGCGTGGTGGTACCGGCGAAATACAGGTGGTGGAACGTGCCGGGCACGCCGCCGACCATAAACAGCGAAGCGGCAACCAATGAAGCCACGGTAGCCGATTTGCGGCTCACCAAACCCAGGTTGTAGAAAATGAAGGCCAGCGCCACGGTGGCGAACACTTCGAAGAAGCCTTCCACCCACAGGTGCACCACCCACCAGCGCCAGTAGTCCATCACGGTGAGGCTGTCGTGCTCGCCGTAGAACAGGCCGGGTGCGTAGAACACGCCCACGCCCACCATGGAAGCCACGAAAATGGCCAGCAGGTTTTTGTCGGCGTTTTTGTCTTTAAAAGCAGACACGGTGCAGCGCAGCATCAGGAACAGCCATAACAGGAGGCCGATCATCAGCAGAATCTGCCAGAAGCGGCCCAAATCCAGGTATTCGTAACCTTGGTGGCCGAACCAGAAATTCAGGTGCGCGGGCATGGCGTGGCTCAAGGCCAGGAAGTTGCCGCCGTAAGAGCCGCCCACCACGATAAACAGCGCCACAAACAGCGCATTCACGCCGAGCGCCTGGAATTTCGGGTCTTTGCCGCCGTTTACCACCGGAGCCAGGAACAGGCCGGCGGTGAGGAAGCCGGTGGCAATCCAGAAGATGGCGGATTGCAAGTGCCAAGTGCGCACCAGCGCATAGGGGAACCAGTCAGACAGCGGAATGCCGAAGAAACGCTGGCCTTCCACGGTGTAGTGCGCGGTGAGGCCGCCGAGCAGGATCTGCACGATAAACAGCGCCACGGTGAGGAACACATATTTGCCCAGCGCGCGTTGCGAAGGCGTGAGCTGCACTTTGCTGACCGGGTCGGTATCCGGCAGCTGCAGCTCGCCTTCCTCTTTGTGCAGGAAAGACCAGCCCCACACCAAGAGGCCGATACCGGACAGCAGGAACACGATACTGGCCACAGACCACATCACGTTTTCCGTGGTCGGCACGTTATTGATCAAGGGTTCGTGCGGCCAGTTGTTGGTGTAGGTGGCGTCGTGGTTCGGGCGGTTGGTGGCGGCAGCCCAAGACGTCCAGAAGAAGAAATTGGTCAGGCGCTGGCGGCGGGTTTCATCCGGCAGCGTGTTGTTTTTCATCGCAAAGTGCTCGCGGGTTTTCTCCATAGACGGGTCGTTGCCGTACAGTTTGATGTAGTACGGGGCAACCGCTTCGATGGCTTTGATGCGGGTATCGCTCAACACCACTTTGCCGTCGGCGCCCATGCGGCTGCCGTTGCGGTATTCTTCCGTGAGCGCGGCTTTCAGCACGGCCTGTTGGTCGGCATTGAGCTCGTCAAACATCTTGCCGTGCTGCTCTTGCGAACGGATGTTCAACCAAGCCACCAATTCGCGGTGCAGCCAGTCGGCCGTCCAGTCGGGGGCTTGGTAAGCGCCGTGGCCGAGAATCGAACCCAGCTCCATGCCGCCGGTGCTCTGCCAGGCAGACTGGCCGGCCAGCACGTCGTCTTTGCTGATTACGGTTTTGCCGTCGGCCGATACATAGGCTTCCGGGAACGGAGGTGCCTGACGGTATACCTCCACGCCCAAATAGCCCAATATTGAAAAGGTTATCGTCAAAACTGCGATGAGCGACAGCCATAATTTCTTATATTGTCCCATTATTAATCCTCTAAAATTGGTTTGTGGTGATTTCAAACTGATGCCGCCGCCCGGGCAAGAAACTGCCCGAAACGAGGTCACCTGTTCCCATGGCTAATATAGCCATTTCTTGTCATGAAATATCTAGCTAAAAAGTATTAATTTGCGTCAACAGGGCTGGCGGCAAAACAAAAAACCGTATTCTCGGGAATACGGTTTTCAGGTAGCCCTGGCTCACGGGTGTGCGCAATCGCGCAATTCCTTCGCGCGGCAGGGGTTGTGTTTCAGCAGCACCACCGCGCAGGCCGCTTCGTCGGCGCAGTCTTCCCAGCCGTCGGCATCGCGCACATAGATGCCCGCCGTCCGATGGCATTCCAGCTTGGCTTCAAGCATGGCGTGCAGGCTGTCGTAGCACAGGATGGCGCCGTGGAAATCGAACCACACCGGGGCGCGGGGCTGCTCCGTATCGCCGCATTCGACGCAGTAAAACTCGCCCTCAAACTCGAACACCGGCAGCAATCGCGGATCAAATACGGGGAAATCCGGCTCGTGGCGGTTGGTTTCCATGCGCCATGCCCACTCGGCCAGCGCCGCTTCCACGGGCAGGAAGCAATGGTAATGGAACAGCGGTGTGTCCAAAGGCTGTTTGTCCGACTGCACACTGCCGTTGTGCCAGCCGTAGAGCGCAAACCATTCCTGCGGCGGGCGGCGGGCGAAACCGGCGGCATCGAGTTTGGCCTGCAAATCCGCGCGGCTCAAACCAGCCTGCAGGCTGGCCGGAAAGTGCGGGTCGTGCTGCGCGGCAATGGCGGTAAGCTCGGTGAGGGTGTGTTGAAGTTGCATAGGGCTACCTGAAAAGTGAATAAACCGTTTTCAGGTAGCCCATTTGCGCCCGGGCTACCTGAAAAACGGAGGCGGGTTAAAACGTGTTGCCGTTTGCTGTTTCGGGCAGCCTTGCCGGCATCTTGTATGTCGGTCGATAGGCTACCTGAAAACAGGCTACCTGAAAAGTGGATAAACCGTTTTCAGGTAGCCTCATTTTTACCCAAGCTACCTGAAACCTAGCGCCGCTACATCTCGCCGTAGTTCGGCCCGCCGCCGCCTTCGGGGCAGGTCCAGGTGATGTTGGCGGCGGGGTCTTTGATGTCGCAGGTTTTGCAGTGGATGCAGTCGGCGGCGTGGATTTGCAGGTGCGGCCGGCCGTTTTCCTGCACGATTTCATACACGCCGGCGGGGCAGTAGCGCGTTTCGGGCGCGGCGAAGCGGCGGTAGCCCACCTCGATGGCGGCCTGTTCGCTGGCAAGCTTCAGGTGCGGCGGCTGGTTTTCTTCGTGGTGGGTGTTGGCCAGATACACGCTGCTGGCGCGGTCGAACGACACTTGGCCGTCTGGTTTGGGGTATTCGATGGGGCGGCACGCGGCGGCAGGCTTCAGGCTCTCACGGTCGCTGCCGTGATGGCTGATGGTCCACGGGGCGCGGCCGCGGAACACATACGCATCCAGCGCGTTGAGCCCCATGGCCGGCCAGAAGCCCCATTTGAAGGCGGGTCGGATATTGCGGGCGCGGTAGAGCTCGTCGTGCAGCCAGGATTGGCAGAAGGCTTCGGCATAGGCCGCGGCTTCTGCGCCCTCCTCTTCCGCCGCACCGTTTTGCAGCACGCCGAACACGGCTTCGGCGGCCAGCATGGCCGATTTCATGGCGGTGTGCGCGCCTTTGATGCTGGGCACGTTGAGGAAGCCCGCCGCATCGCCCACCAGCACGCCGCCGGGGAAAGTGAGCTTGGGCAGGCTCTGCAAACCGCCCTCAACCAGCGCGCGTGCGCCGTAGGCAATGCGCCGACCGCCTTCAAACACGGGGCGGATGGCGGGGTGGGTTTTAAACCGTTGAAACTCTTCAAACGGCGAGAGGTAGGGATTTTGATAGTCCAGCCCCACCACGAAGCCGACGGCCACTTTGTTTTCCGCCAAATGGTAGAGGAAGGAGCCGCCGTAGGTATGGCTATCCAGCGGCCAGCCCACGGTGTGCATCACCTTGCCGGGCTGCGACTGTTCGGGCCGCACTTCCCAAATCTCCTTCACGCCCAGGCCGTAGGTTTGCGGCTGGCTGTGGCGGTCTAATCGGAACTTGGCAATCAGCTGTTCGGACAGCGACCCGCGACAGCCTTCGGCAAACACCGTCTGCCGCCCCCACAGCTCCATGCCGGGCTGATAGGCATCGGTGGGCCGGCCGTCTTTGCCGATGCCCATATCGCCGGTGGCGATGCCTTTCACGCTGCCGTCTGCCCGATACAACACTTCGGCGGCGGCAAAGCCGGGGTAAATCTCCACGCCCAAACCTTCGGCCTGCTCCGCCAGCCAGCGGCACAACAGCCCCAGGCTGATGATGTAGTTGCCCTGATTGTGGAAGCTGGGCGGCAGGGGCAGCGGCAGCGCGGATTGGCGCGTGAGGAAAAGCAGCCGCTCGCCTTTCACCGGCTGTTTGAGCGGCGCACCGCGCTCGCGCCAATCGGGCAGCAGCTCGTTCAGCGCCTTGGGGTTGAACACCGCGCCCGACAAAATATGCGCGCCCACTTCCGAGCCTTTCTCCACCACGCACACGCTGATGTCGCTGCCCGACTCGGCCGCGAGCTGCTTGAGCCGTATCGCCGCCGACAGCCCGGCCACGCCCGCGCCCACGATTACCACGTCATATTGCATACTCTCGCGTGTTGTTTGTTCTGTCATCTCTGCCAAACTTTCCTGTATTCGGGCGCTTTCCGCCCGTTTCCATACTCAAAACCGAAGGCGCGATTTTACCACTTCGCCCGCCCTCCGCGTTGCTTTTGAGGCTACCTGAAAACAGGTTGAGGCCTTCAAGCTCCCGAACCCGACATCTTTAGATGCAACGGTTTGCCGGACAACGCTATCCGGCCTGCAAGGCTTCCGCTTTGGGACTGCCCGAAATTCCGAAAGGCTACCTGAAAACGGCTTGGGGTTTTCAGGTAGCCTTTCGCGGTGAATAAAATCAGACGGTTTTGCCTACTCTTCGCCCAATAATTGCTCGCGGGTGAGCAGGAAGACGCTGCTGCCGCCGTCGCTTTGTTCGGGCCAGAAGAAGGGGAGCCGGGGGAAGGCGGCTTCGAGGGCTTCGCGGTTGTGGCCGATTTCCACCAGCAATACGCCGTGCGGGTTGAGGAAGCGGGGGGCGTGTTGGAGGATTTGGCGGGTGGCATCGAGGCCATCTTCGCCGCTGCCGAGTGCCATTTCCGGCTCGTGCAGGTATTCGGCGGGCAGGGCGGCGACGCTTTCGGCGTTTACATAGGGCGGGTTGGAGATGATGAGGTCGTAAGTGCCGGAAAGGTTGGCGAAGAGGTCGCTTTGAATCAGGCGGATGCGCTCTTCGAGGCCGTAGTTAGCCACGTTGATGGCGGCCACTTCCAAGGCTTCGGGGCTGAGGTCGGCAGCGTCGACTTGGGCTTCGGGGTAGTGGCAGGCGGCTTGGATGGCGAGGCAGCCGCTGCCGGTGCAGAGGTCGAGCACGCGGCGGATCTGGTTGCCATCGCCTGTCCACGGGGCGATGGGCTCGCCGAGTTGTTCGTAGATGAAGGAGCGGGGGATGAGCACGCGTTCGTCCACATAAAATTCAAAATCGCCCTGCCAGGCTTGGCGGGTGAGGTAGGCCATGGGGAGGCGTTCGTTGACGCGGCGTTCGGCCAGGCTGAGCACGGCGTCGATTTCTTCGGGCAGGAGTGCGGCATCGAGATAGGGCTCGAGGGTGTCGAGCGGGAGGTGCAGGGTGTGGAGGATGAGGTAGGCGGCTTCGTCGTGGGCGTTGTCGCTGCCGTGGCCGAAGCTGAGGCGGGCTTGGTTGAAGCGGCTGGTGCAGAAGCGCAGGAGGTCGCGCGGGGTGCGGAGGTGTTGGCGGGCTTGGGCGAACATGGTTTTTGGGTGTTGAAAATATAGTCAGTGGGGCGGGATTATATAGTGAATCGGTAAAAACCAGTACTGCATCGGCCTGCCCGAAAGGCTACCTGAAAACGAGCCGGCGGGTTTCCGGGCAGCTAAATATTTCAGGTAGCCTTCATCGTTTTAAAACCGCCGGAAACACCCGGTTCTTTTTCAGGTAGCCTGCTTCCCTCCCGCATCGTCGAAATACCCGCGCACCAAATCCAGCACGTTTTCCAGCAGCGGGTCGTGCTGCCCTTCGTGCCAGGCCAAGACCACGCTGTTGATCCGAATATCGTCGTCCAATGGCCGCAGCACGGCGTTGTCGGGCAGGTAGCGGGCGGAAGACACGGGCACGAGCGCCACGCCCTGCCCGCAACCGGCAAAGGCCACCTGCAGGGCGATGGTGCGCACTTCGTGCAGAATATTGGGCACAAAGCCGGCGCGTTGGCAGGCGGCAATCAGGGCGTCGAAGGAATCGGGGCTGACGGCGCGCTCGAACATCACAAAGCTCTCGCAGGCCAGGTCTTTCAAACCGATGGATTCGCGCCCGGCAAAAGGATGGCTTTTCGGCAACACCACGGCCAGCTGCTCGCGGCGCAGGGTGTGCAGGCGGATGGTGCTGTCCCATGGGATTTCCAGGCGGGCGAAGGCGAGATCGATGTCGCCCGCTTGCAGCAGCGGCTCGGCGTCGCCGCTGTCGATTTCGCGCACCCGCACGGTGAGCGCGGGATAGTGCCGGTGGATGTGTTCGATGAGCGGCGGCACCACTTCCAACAGCGCCACGGTAATCGCGCCGATGTGCAGAATGCCGCTGTGGCCGGCGGCGATTTCCTGCACGGTGGTTTGCAGCCGTTGCATCTGCTCGGCAAATTTGCGCACGGCGGGCAAGATGGAATAACCGGCGGCGGTGAGCTTGGTGCCGCGCCGTGAGCGTTCAAATAACACCATGCCCAAAGCCTGCTCGAGCTGTTTGATGTGTTCGGTGAGCGGCGGCTGCGACATATTCAGCCGCTCGGCGGCGCGCCCGAAGTGTTCTTCTTCGGCCACGGCAAGAAACATCCACAAATGGCGGACAAGGCGGAAATTTATCATCTGCTTTCCCTATCACAGGCTTATTTAGGCAGTATTTTATATATCAAGAAACCGGCTGTATAGTATGCCTACCATGATGAATGGGCGTATGCAAATGTTCGGTATCATTAACTTTTCCGCTTATCTTGCAGCCGTGCTGCTGCTGGTGTTGCTGCCCGGGCCGAATATGGTTTACTGCTTATCCGTGGCCGGGCAATACGGCAAAAAAACCGGCTGGAGCGCCTTCGCCGGTATCTTTGTCGGCAACGGCGTGTTGATTGTGGCCTCCACTTTCGGCGCCAGCGCCCTGCTGCAAACCTATCCTTCTTTATTTAACGCGCTGCAGCTGGCCGGCGGCGCATACTTGGCCTACTTGGGCTTTATGCTGCTGCGCGAAGGCTGGCTCAAACTGCATCATGCTGCCGCGGCCAAAGCCGAGAGCCATACCGCCGAAAGCACCCTATTGCAGGTGTTCCGCAAATCGCTGATTATCTCCCTGGCCAACCCGCAAAGCCTGCTGTTTTTCCCAGCCATCATGGTGCAGTTTGTCGATATCCGCTACGAACACCCACACCTGAGCTTCCTGCTCTTGGGCGGCACCTTCCAGCTGTGCAGTCTGCTGTGCATGAGCACGCTGATTATGATGGCCGATTCCGTCGGCCGCGTGGGCACCAAATACAGCCGGGTGGCCGCGTTCGGCAAAAGCGGTGCAGGCGCCTTGTTTATCTTCTTCGCCGCCAAACTGTGGCTGGCCAGCGCCATCGCCTAAACCCAATCCTATAGTGAATTAACAAAAATCAGGACAAGGCGACGAGCCGCAGACAGTACAGATAGTACGGCAAGGCGAGACAACGCTGTACTGGTTTTTGTTAATTCACTATAAATTGCTGCTTCAGGCTACCTGAAAATAGTGTGCCGTACTTCCGCACCAAACTCCTATCCGCAACAGCCACGATTTTTCAGGTAGCCTTTTTTTGCGGACAGTAAGTTCAGGTAGCCTCTGTATACGCCAAGAGGCTACCTGAACACTATCTGCCCAACTCTTTTTTCCAATACCTATTATTTTTCAGGTAGCCTTCTCCCCAGCCAAGGCTACCTGAAAACCTGTGCTAGGGTTTGCTGACAGCTACTTTTCCAAGCAGATTTTTGCCCCAAAGGCGGCAGATTTAAGTCGGAAACCGCAGCAAGGTTGGGCACCTGGCGAGGATTTCCAACGCGGAAGATGCCACCTTTGGGGTAAAAAGATGCGGAAACCAGTAGTTGTCAACAGCCCCTAAACTATTGCTGCCAATCCGCTTTAGGCTATAATCGCCATTTTTCATTATCTTCTGGTTTCCTTTTGAAATTCGCCACCCGCTTGCGCCGCGCGCGCCGCTACCGGCCATATCAGCCGAAGGCAGTAATGCCGGCACACTATATTTCCTGCCACTCCTGCGGGCTGGAGCTGCGCCTGCCGCCGCTCAAGCCGGGGAAAGCAGCGTTTTGCCCGCGCTGCGGCCATCCGCTGGCGCGGGTGGAAACCAACCCGTTTCTGCTGCCGCCAGCGCTGGCCTTGGCCTCGCTGATTATGCTGGTGGTGGTGTTTTCCGGGCTGTATATGCATGTCACAGTGCTGGGCTTAGAGGTGCCGCTCACCATGCCGGAAATGATGAAGGTGCTGATTTTGCAGAAATCCGGCTTTTTGGCCGAGGTGATGTTTGTGCTCACCTTCGGCGCGCCGTTTTTCTTCTGCCTGCTGTGTTTGTATGTGTATGGCGGGTTGCTGTGGGGCAAGCCGCCGCCCGGCGTGCTGCGCGCCACGCGCTGGCTGGTGCGGCTGCGCGGCTGGATGATGGTGGATGTGTTTTTTATTTCCACGCTGGTGGCCTATATCAAGCTGGGCAAAGTGGCGGAAGTGCATTTCGGGCCGGCGTTTTATTTGATGTTTGTGCTGTCCGTGCTGCTTATCCGCACTGCACTTTCCGTGCCGGAGCATTGGGTGTATTACCAAATCCGGCGGCTGCGCGGGGATAAAGATTTGGTGCGGCCTGAAGGCGGTTCGGTGTTTTGCGGCAAGTGCTTGTTTGAACGGCCGGCACACGAAATCGAATGCGAAATTTGCGGCTCGGGGCTGCATAAGCGTCGGCCAAACAGCCTAGGTTTGAGCTTGGCGCTGCTGATTACTTCTGTGATTTTGCTGCTGCCGGCCAATCTGATGACGATTATGGTGTCGTCCAACCCCACCGTTATCGAACGCAGCACGATTTTCAGCGGCATTCAGTTTATGTGGCGTGACGGCGACCACTACATCGCCATGATTATTTTCAGCGCCAGCATTATGGTGCCGTGGCTGAAGATTATCGCCATGGGCGTGCTGCTGTATGCGGCGAAGTTCGGCACCCAAATAGCGCCGCAGAAGCTTTCCAAGCTGTATTTGATTACGGAATCCATCGGGCGCTGGTCGATGATCGATATTTTCGTCATCATCATGCTGATGTCCACTTTCCGCACACACATGGCGCGGGTGGTGCCCGGACCGGCGGCGCTGTATTTCTGCCTGGTGGTGCTGCTCACCATGCTCTCGGCACATTTTTTCGACCCGCGCCTGATGTGGGACAAAGCCGCCAGGCGCAATACAAAGGCTACCTGAAATCATTAGGGGCTGCCCGAACCGTTTTCAGGTAGCCACAACGCAGCATAGGCTACCTGAAAACCTCTTCACATAAAACGCAAAATCACACCATGAATAAACATTCTTCCACACGCGAACCACAGGCAAAAATCCGCCGCAACCGCAGTTTTTCCTTTATGGTGTGGCTCATCCCGCTCATCGCCCTCTTCACCGGCGGCTGGCTGCTGTTCGACCACATCCGCAACACCGGCCCGGAAATCACGCTGTATATGGCCAATGCCGAGGGCATCGAAGTGAACAACACCGTGATCAAGGTGCTTGATGTGGAAGTGGGCCGCGTTACCGCCATCCACCTGCGCCCCAGCCAAGAAGGCGTGGCACTCACCGCCCAGCTTTCCGGCGAAGCGAAAGACATGATCCGCAAAGACAGCCAGTTTTGGATGGTAAAACCGCGCGTGGACCAAAGCGGCATCACCGGCTTGAGCACGCTCGTGTCCGGCTCGTATATCGCCCTGATGCCCGGCAAAAGCCCGGAAGAAGCGCGCGAATTCACCGTGGCCGATGTGCCGCCCGTATCCGCCTTCGCCCAAGGCGGCCTGCGCCTGCGCTTAAAAGGCGGCAGCGGCAAAATCCTCAGCAGCGGCAGCCCGGTGATGTACCGCGACATCGTGGTGGGCATCGTGGAGGGCGCGAAATTCGATCCCGCATCCAAAACCACCGACTACCAAATCTTCATCGGCAGCCCCAACGACAAACTCATCGGCAGCAACGTGCGCTTCTGGCTACAAAGCGGCCTCAAAATCGAGCTTGGCGGCAGCGGCCTCAAGGTGGACACCCCTTCCCTGCCCGCCCTGATTTCCGGCGCCATCGCCTTCGACGACCCGCCCGGCGGCGACAAAGGCGGCCAGGTGGCCAACAACGCCCTCTTCCCCCTCTACGACAGCCGTGCCGACGTAGACAACCAAGCCGACGCGCGCTCGCTGTATTACGTGGTCTTCTTCAAACAAAGCGTGCGCGGCCTGGCCGTCGGCGCGCCCGTGGAATACAAAGGCATCCCCATCGGCACGGTAACCGACGTGCCCTACTTCAGCCGCAACGACAGCCTCAACCTATTCGACAACGGCTGGGTTCCCGTGCGCATCCGCATCGACCCCTCCCGCCTCGAAATCAACGCCGACAGCCAAAGCAAAGAAGCCTGGGCCGACCAAATCAGCCGCGCCCTCAACAAAGGCCTCAGCGCCACCCTGTCCAGCAACAACCTGCTCACCGGCTCCCTGTTTGTCGAACTTTCCGAAGCCCCCGGCCAAAGCGTGCTCAAACCCGCCGCCAGCTATCAGGGCAACACCGTCATCGCCAGCCGCAACGGCGGCAGCCTGGGCGATTTGCAGCAGCAGGTATCCGCCCTGCTCGACAAATTCAACCGCCTGCCGCTGGATAAAACCGTGCGCGAACTCAACGGCAGCCTAACCGAGCTGAAAGGCACGCTCGCCCAAGCCAACCGCCTGCTCGGCCAGCCGCAAACCCAGCAGCTGCCCGGCGAGCTCAACCGCACTCTAGCCGAACTGCGCACCACCCTGCAGGGCGTATCCCCGCAATCGCCCGTGTATGGCGACGTGCAGAAAACCCTGCGCAGCATCGACCGCACCCTGCAGCAGGCCGCGCCCGTGCTCAACACCCTCAAAGAGCAGCCCAACGCCCTGATTTTCAACTCTTCCGCCACCGACCCCACCCCGAAAGGAAGCCGCTGATGTCCTTGTTTGCCAAACTGTCCGCCGCCGCCACAGCCCTGCTGCTGGCCGCCTGCGCCTCCGCCCCCGCCACCCAGTATTTCAGCCTGCCCGACAGCGCCTTCGTGCCGCCGGCCGGCCAAAGCAGCGGCCAAACCGCCGTGCAAATCATCCTGGCCGAGCCGCTCGGCCAAGGCGGCCTCGTTTACCAAACCGACGCCCACCGCCTCAACTTCGCCCGCCACCACCTGTGGGCCGCCCCGCTGGATCAAAGCCTGGCCGCCGCCTTCAGCAACCGGCTCAACCGCCACGGCAGCGCCCGCTTCGTGCCCTACGGCCGCGGCAACGACCTGCCCGTGCTCAAGATTTACATCGAGCAATTCCAAGGCAGCTTCCAAGGACACACCCTCGTAAGCGGCTATGCCCAATGGCCGAACGGCCGCACCACCCCGTTCAACATCCAAACCCCGCAGCAGGGCGATGGCTACCCCGCCATGGTGGAATCCCTGTCCCAAGGCCTCAACCGCGCTGCCGACACCGTGGGCGGCCACTGAATATCCCGCCGCAGGCATCACAAAAGGCTACCTGAAATTTTCAGGTAGCTTTTTTAGGGCAAGCAGCATAAACGCATCACAGCCTGTCGCTATTGCGGATGAAAACGGGCACGGAGCAAGGTGCAGTCGGTAATACTGATAGCCAAACGAACCAACGCCGTGGCTTGTTTCCATTCACGCGACAACTCTCCGCGCCATGCGGCCTAAGCTCGCCCTACCCTTCCCCCACATTGTCTGCAACTTGCCGCCAGCTAGGAGCAAACCTGCACATTTGCGTTTTCAGGTAGCCTTTTCTCATTTCTTGGCAAAGCCGCGTGCCTGCAGGAAAGGCAGGATGTGCGGGCGCAGGGGTTGAGCCAGGGTGCGGGCGATTTGGCCGCGCCAGTCCAAATCCAGCCCGCTGCGGGTCTGATAGTAGGCGGCCAGTTCTCGGTTGTAGGCATCGAGGGTGTCGCCGCCGCATTCGCGGTAACGGTTTTCGCTCACGATGGCCTCAAGCGGCAGGCGCGGGCGGTAGAGCGGGTTTTGCGCGGGGTGACCGAGGCAGAGGCCGAACAGCGGCACGGCGGTATCGGGCAGGTCGAGGGCTTCGGCGGCAGCGGCGATATCGTTGCGCAGGGAGCCGATGTACACGCCGCCCAGGCCGAGCGATTCGGCAGCCAGCAAAACGTTTTGCGCGGTGATGCCGGCGTCCACGGCACCCAGCAGCAGGGCTTCGGTATAGCCGGTTTGGATATCGGGCACGAGGCGTCGGTGTTTGGTGTAGTCGATGCAGAACACGAGGAATTCCGGCGCGAGGCGGACGTATTCCTGTTGGGCGGCAATCTGATACAGCCGCCCGCGCACGGCGGGGTCGGTAACGCGGATGATGTGGATGCACTGCATGAAGCTGGACGAAGAAGCGGAGCGGCCGGCTTCGAGCACGGCGGCGAGCTGCTCCGGCGCAACGGGCTCGGCAGTGAATTTACGGATGGAGCGGTGGGCCAGTGCGGTGGCCAGCACGGGTTGGGAGTTGAGTTGGGCGGGCATGGGAATCCTGTATCAGCGGTGGAAAGGCTACCTGAAAATTGAAATGGCGGAATAAGCGGGCTGCCTAGCGGCTGTTTGGTATGAACGTTTGCGGCAAAAGTTTTCAGGTAGCCTGTTGAACATAAGGCTACCTGAAAACCATCGTGCCGGATACAAGGCGTAAACAGCCAAATGAAGCCGCGTTTATTCGGCGGCTTTCTTATTGCCGTCCACCACCACGGTGAGCTTGCCGGTGGTGGGATGAATCACCAAACCGTGTACGGCAATGTGCTCGGGCATCAGCGGGTGTTGTTTGATGAGGCTCACCGTGTGACGCACGCTCTCGTCGGCATTGTCGAAACCGGTGAGCCAGCCGTCCAAGTCGATGCCGGCATGGCGCAGGGTGTTGATATTGGCTTCGGAAATACCGGCGGCGCGGGCTTTGTTGAGCAGGCGGTCGGGGGAGAAGCCACACATGCCGCAATCGTGGTGCGCCACCACCATGATTTCTTCCACATGCAAATCGAACACGCCCACCAAGAGGCTGCGCATGACCGAACCCCACGGGTGCAGCACCACCGCACCGGCATTGCGGATCACTTTGGCATCGCCGTTTTTCAAGCCCAAGGCGGCATACAGCAGCTCAAGAATGCGCGTATCCATGCAAGACAGGATGGCCAGTTTCTTTTCAGGATATTTATCGCTGAAAAATTCCACGTATTTGCCGCTTTCGACAAAGCGCTTGTTGTGTTCGACTATTTCATTGAGTAGGTTCATGAACGTTTCCTTCATGGTTGGGGATTGGGGCGCAAACGAATGCGGAAATAAACCATGCCTATTATATACCAGTACCAGCGGGGCAAATCATTTCTGCACGGCCGAAACACTTCGCACCGGCCTAGCCTGCCGCATTCGACCCGCCCACCGTATTCAAATGCCGGTTTCCGATTTTTCAGGTAGCCTCTAGCGCAAACACGCCCCGCTCTGCGCATCCACAATCCGGCTCGGCCGCTTCGAGCTGCCGCAGCGGCCGTTGACCACATACGCATCCCGCCCGAAACAGCGCCGCACTTCGCGCTGATGCCGCAAAGCCCGCCGCCCGCTGCGGTTGCACGAAGTGGACACCAGCGGCGTACCCAACAACGCGCACAAGCGCCGCGCCCCGTCATGCCCCGGCACGCGCACCGCCAGCTTTTCCCGCCCGCGCCCGCGCAACAGCGACGGCACGCGGTCGGCTGCCGCAAACAAAAACGTAACCGCCGCCGGCCAAGTGCTTTGCGCCAGCCTGCGTTGGTTTTCAGGTAGCCTTTGCAGCAACGGCTCAAGCTGTTTCAAATCATTGCCGACAACAATCAAACCTTTATGCTGCGGCCGCTTTTTCAGCCGCATCAGCCGGTGCAAGGCACGGCGGTGCGTGGGCAGGCAGCCCAAGCCGTAGCTGGATTCCGTGGGATAGGCCACCAAGCCGCCGCGGCGCAGATGCGCGCGCAGCCCTCGGGCGGCAGCGGCGGAAAGGATTCGTGGGCACATGGTGTTTGCAGACTGTTTGCGTGGAAGGACTGTATTGTAATCCGAAACCGGCAGGCTGTTTACCGTTGCCATACCATTCGAGCCTGCCGCAACCCGCCTGCCTGCAAAGGCCTGGTTTGAATTTATTGGGAGTTTGCAGCTGCGTTTTCAGGTAGCCTGATTGCCGGTATCCGCATTCCAGTCGAGATGCCACCTTGCATACAGGCAAATCCGCACGGAAGGAAATGCGGCTTTCGGCGGTAAGTGGCCGCCGCACGGGGCTTGCAGTATAATTTGCTTCCTTATCAATCCGCGTAAACGGCTTGCTGCCCGCAGCATTTCTGGCCGTTTCCCGCCAGCCGTCCCCCTTCCGTTTTCCCCAACCGGTTTATCCAGATGACGACTCCCGCCCCCGTCCCCCCGCCCTCCGTTTCCGACGATTACGCACAGCAGCAGGAAATTACCCGCCTGTGCATCCATGCCGCGCTGTTGCTGCTGCAATATGGCGCGGAAAGCACGCTGATCGACCAAATCGCCGTGCGGCTGGGTCGTGCGCTGGGCATGGACAGCGTGGAGTGCGCGCTCACGCCGAATGCGATTGTGATTACCACGCGCCGCGCCAACCAGTGCATCACCACCACGCGCAAGAATTTCGACAAGGGCATCAATATGTCGGTGATCACGGCGGTGCAGCATATCGTGCTGGATGCGGAAGACGGGCTGTATAGCGTGCAGGAAGTGCGCGAGCGGCTGGATGCGGTGAAGGCGGAAAAATACAACCGCTATTTTGTGGTGTTTATGGTGGGGCTCTCTTGCGCGAGCTTTGCCCACCTTTCGGGCGGCGACCCGCTGATTTGTTTCATCACGTTTATCGCTTCGGCCTGCGGTATGTGGGTGCGACAGGCGCTGTCGGCACGGCACTACAATCCGGCGGTGGTGTTTGCGGTAACCGCTTTTGTGGCTTCGATGGTGTCGGGCATGGCGCTGAAGTTCGGCTGGGGCGCACACCCGGAAATCGCTACGGCGGCCAGCGTGTTGCTCTTGGTGCCGGGGGTGCCGCTGATTAACTCGCTGGCCGATATGCTCAAAGGCCATGTGAACATGGGCATGAGCCGCTGGGCGGTGGCCACGCTGCTCACGTTCAGCACCTGTTTGGGCATCGTGTTGGCCTTGAGCCTGTTGAATGTTTCCGCTTGGGATTAAGCCATGCTGCTGAATTTGCTGGACGATATGTTTTTCGCCGCCATCCCCGCCGTGGGCTTTGCGATTTTGTTTAATGTGCCGCGCAATGCGTTGAAATACTGCGCTTATCTGGGCGCGCTGGGGCATGGCTCGCGCACGCTCATGATGCAGTTCGGCCTGTCGCAGGGCCTGGCCACGCTGTGTGCGGCTTCGCTGGTGGGCTTTATCGGTGTGTATTTGTCGCAACGCTACCGGGCGCACCCGAAAGTATTTACCGTGGCCGCCATCATTCCGATGATTCCGGGCGTGTATGTGTATAAGGCGATGATTGCGCTGGTGCAGATAAACCATAAGGGCTTCTCCGAGCAGCTTTTGGGGCAGGCGGTGGATTATTTTGTGAAATCCGGCTTCGTTATCGGCGCACTGGCCTTCGGGCTAGCACTGCCGGGGCTGCTGTTCTACCGCCAGCGGCCGGTGGTGTAGCGGCCATACCGTTTTGTGTGTGACTGAAGCCATAATTCTTCAGCAAGCCGCCGCAATCTGCTAAACTTACCGCCTTATTATTCTTTCTGCGCCGATATGCACACCGATTCCCCCGCCTCTCCAGAGCCCGAGCCTGCCTCGGCGGATAAGTGTGTGCACGGCATATATTTAAAGGCTACCTGAAAGCTGACCACGGCGTTTTCAGGTAGCCTTTGTTTGTTGTTATTACTTGCAATCAAGGATTCGAATTCATGGATTTCTCTTGGCTGGCCGACCCGGTAACCTGGCTGGGCTTTGCTACGCTGATTATTCTCGAAGTCGTGCTCGGCATCGACAACCTGGTGTTCGTGGCCATTCTGGCCGGCAAAGTACGCCCCGCCCAGCGCGACCGCGCCCGCATCACCGGCCTGACCTTGGCCGTGCTCATCCGGCTGCTCATGCTCGCCTTTATGGGCCGCATCATGCAGCTCACTACCCCGCTGTTTGCCCTGGGGCGGCTGGAAGTGGCCGGCAAAGACATCATCATGTTTGTGGGCGGCCTGTTCCTGCTGTATAAGGCCACCACCGAGCTGCACGAACGGCTGGAAGGCGCCAACCACTACGCCGTTTCCGACACCGACCACCGCAAACAACATGCGCCGTTTTGGGGCGTGGTATTGCAGATTCTCGTGCTCGATGCCGTGTTTTCCATCGATGCCGTGGTAACCGCCGTGGCCGTGGTGCAGCATATCCAAATCGCCATGGCCGCCGTGGTTGTGGCGATGGCGCTGATGATTTGGGCGAGCAAACCGCTCACCGAATTTGTCAACCGCCATCCCACCGTGGTGATGCTCTGCCTCGGCTTCCTCTTGATGATCGGCTTCAGCCTGATTGCCGAAGCCTTCCATGTGGTCATCCCCAAAGGCTACCTGTATGCCGCCATCGGCTTCTCGGTGCTGATTGAAGTGTTCAACCAAATCTCCCAGCGCAATACCGACAAAAACGCCTACGGCAGCCGCTCTTGGCGCCGCCGTACCGCCGAAAACGTGCTCGGCATGATGGGCATCCGCGAGACCATGCTGGCCAAAGCCGGCGAAGAAAGCCACGATGCCGGCCACTTTGAAGAAAACGAAAAATCCATGATCCGCAGCGTGCTCACCCTGGCCGAGCGCCCCCTGCCCGGCATCATGGTGCCCCGCCGCGACATCGAACGGCTCGACATTTCCCAAAGCCGCGAGCAGCAATACGCCCAGCTGCAAAACACCCCGTATTCCCGCCTTCTCGTGGTGGGCAAGGCCGGTGCCGACGAGCCTTTGGGCTACATCAACAAGAAAGACCTGCTCAACCAGCTTCTGGCCGGGCAAGAGCCTGATATCCAGGCCGCCCTGCGCCAGCCGCTCATCCTGCCCGACAGCACCAACACCCTTTCCGCCATCGAGCAGTTCCGCCAAAGCGGCGCCGACTACGCCCTCGTGGTAGACGAATTCGGCGCCGTGCAGGGCATGGTTACCACCAAAGACCTGCTCTCCGCCATTGCCGGCGAATTCCCCGAAGCCTACGAGCGCAAAGAGCCCAACGCCCAGCCCGGCGAACACAGCACCGACAGCAGCGACAGCCTGCTGGTGGACGGCAGCCACGAATACGCCGAGCTCGCCCCCCAGCTCGGCCTGCCGCCGCCCGAAGAAGATGCCGACTACCACACCGTGGCCGGCCTGATGATCGAAGAGCTGAAAACCCTGCCCGAAGTGGGCGACACCCTCGACTACCACGGCTGGCGTTTCACCGTGGCCGCCAAAGCCGGCCAGCGCATCGAACAAATCCGCATCAGCCGACTGCCGGAATAAGCGCAGGGTTTCAGGTAGCCTTTGCAATCATACTCAAAGGCTACCTGAAAAATATAGTGGATTAACAAAAATCAGGACAAGGCGGCGAGCCGCAGACAGTACACACGTTACGGCAAGGCGAGCCAACGCTGTACTGGTTTTTGTTATAGTAAATTAAAAACAAAATAGTACAATATTCAACTTTGAAGGTCTAACCATGGCATACTCTGCGGACTTAAGGAACAAAGCTTTAAACTATTACGAACAATGCAAAAACATCAGCCAAACCGCA
>NZ_LXSQ01000022.1 GCF_001648475.1 Eikenella halliae | reverse complement strand
AGCGGAACGGGTGGTAACTTGGAGTACGAAAAATTCAAGCAGTTTATTTTGAACTCTCTTGCTTAATTTACAATTGGTTATCTGCATTTTCGTAGCCTAGCATAACTACTAATCTACGTCAGCCCCAAAAGAAAAACGCCCGATGACGTAATTTGCACCAAGCGTTATATAACAATATGAAAAATATGAATATATTGGTGCGGACGGAGAGACTCGAACTCTCACACCTCTCGGCGCCAGAACCTAAATCTGGTGCGTCTACCAATTTCGCCACGTCCGCAGGAAAGGCGGCATTATACTGCAATATGCCGGTTTGGCAAGATGCTGTTTGAAATCGGATATATTGCGGAATAACAAATCAACCGCCACCGATACAGCTTTGGCCTGCCCTGCATGAAAAAATGCACAGCCGCCCTACTCTTTTTCTTCGGGCTTCGGCCGCCACAGCACCAGCTGTTTGCCGATGTGCTGCACCAGTTCGGCACCGGTGGCGGCGCAGAGGGCTTCGGCGATGGCGATGCGCTCCTGCCTGTCGTCGCCGGCCACTTGCACTTTAATCAGCTCGCGGGCGGTAAGGCGGGTGTCGGTTTCTTTGATAACGGCTTCGGTGAGCCCTTGTTTGCCGATGAGCACGGTGGGGCGCAGTTGCTGGGCTTGTTGTTTGAAGCGGCGGATGTCTTCGTTGCTGAGTGTTGCCATTTTATTGATTGGTATTTGCTAAGTAATTGGAAAAGGCTACCTGAACATGCCGAACGGGCTTTCAGGTAGCCTGTTTCATCAGGCAGGCGCTTAGGCGGCCACGCTTTCAAAACGGCGGGCGGCTTCGTCCCAGTTGACCACTTGCCAGAAGGCTTTGATGTAGTCGGGGCGGCGATTTTGGAACTTCAGGTAGTAGGCATGTTCCCACACATCCAAGCCGATAATCGGGTAGCCGGATGCGCCGGATACGGCCTGCCCCATCAGTGGGGAGTCTTGGTTGGCGGTGGAAACGACTTTGAGCTTGCCGTCTTCATACACCAGCCAAGCCCAGCCTGAACCAAAACGGGTGGCGGCGGCTTTTTCAAACTCGGCCTGGAAGGCTTCCACGCTGCCGAAATCGCGCTCGATGGCGGCTTTGAGCTTGCCTTGCAGGGTGGTGCCGGTTTTCAGGATTTGCCAAAACAGGCTGTGGTTGGCGTGGCCGCCGGCGTTGTTGCGCAGCGGGGTGCGCACGTTTTCAGGCAGCTCGGCCAGGCGGGCAATCAGCTCTTCGGCCGACAGTTTTTCCCACTCGGGCAGGTTGGCGAGCACGGCATTGGCGTTGTTTACATAGGCCTGATGGTGCTTGCTGTGGTGGATTTCCATGGTTTGCGCATCAAAATGCGGCTCCAGCGCGTCGTAGGCGTAGGGCAGTGCGGGCAGTTGGTATGCCATAATCAGTTTCCTTTTTCAGATGTGTTTTGCGAATGGGCAATGATAAGTTTTATCCATTGGCAGTTCAAGGTTTTTCTCAAAGAAGAAGAGGCTACCTGAAATCCGGGCGGCGCGGAAACCGCGCTGCGCCACGTTTTAACTTCGTTGAAGCTAAAGTTTTCAGGTAGCCTTTTTATTGTTTGCCGCCGAAATACTTTTCCTACTCCTGCCTGCGGCTCGCCTCCATGTGAAGGAGCATTATTTCAGCCACACGCTTCGGTTGTTTATTTGCGGCAGGGGGCGCGGCGCAGGTGGGAGTAGCGGCCGATGACGCTGCTGATACCGGCGGCGGCGTTGTCGTCCACATTCATAAACGTTACCTGCATTTTGGATTCGCCCAATTCAGCAGATTGGTCGCCGCCGGATGCGCCGGTGCGGGCGATCTGCGGATTGAGACCGGCTTGGCGGGCTTTGACGGCGGTTTGCTCGGCCTGCTGTTCGCTGCTAAACGAACCGAGGCTCATGCGGCCGCCGGCGACGCTGGCGTTGCGGAAGCCCTGCGAGCGCAGTTTGGCGGTGAATTCCTGCACGTCGCCTTCGATGGTAACGCTCACTTGGTAGCGTTCACTGCCACGCTGAGCGTGGCCGGAATCGCGGCGGCGCTCCACCACTCGGGTGGCGGCGTGCGGCCAGCGGGCGAGCAGGCCTTTGATGCGGTGGTAGTCGTCTTCCGGCAACACGGCCACGGCAGTGCAGGCGGTGTTGGGCGCGCGGATGCCGCTTTCGGGGGTGGGCTTGGGCTGGGCTTCACCGGCGGGTTTGGCCGGGGTGTTGGGGCGGCCGGGGGCAGCAGGCACGGTACGGGGGCGGCCTGTATCCACCGGCGGCACGGGTGTGGCCGGTTGCTGCGGGGCGGCGGGCTGGGCGGGGGCGGTTTGCACCACCACGGTGGTGGGCTGCGGCTGTTGTTGCTGCACAACGGGCACGGGCTGCTGCTGTTGCGCCATGCGCGTTACCAGCATCCCGCCGAAGACGATGATGTTTAATGCTACCAAAACGGCAAACAGCCACTTCATGTTTGTGCAGCCCAGTTGAGTAATCCGTGAAGCACGAGATTATCCACAATTTGAATGGGGTTGTCCAAAGCAAATTGTTCAGGTAGCCCTTGTTTTACTTTGGCAGCGCCGCCGCCGGTGATGATCACGGCCACGGTTTGGCCAGGGTGTTTTTGCTGCAGGCGGGTGTGCATCAGCAAAACCGCGCCGCAGATGGCGTCGAGCATGCCGCCGGCCATGGCGTTGGCGGTGGTGGTGCCGAAGGGGTAGGCGCGGCCGGCGGGGCGGTTGAGGTTGGCGGTGTGTTGCGCCATCGCCTCTTTCATCAGGTTGAAGCCGGGCATGATGCTGCCGCCCAAGTAATGATTGTCGGCGGTAAGGGCGTCGATGGTTACGGCGGTGCCGCAGCTCACCACCACGCAGGCGTGTTCAGTGAAGAGGCGGCTGCCGAGGATATTGAACCAGCGGTCGGCACCGTGTTCGTTCACGCGGCGGTAGTGGTTGCGGATGCCCAAAGCCTGCGGCATCGAGCCGAGCCATTCCGGCGTGCGGCCGAGCTGTTCGGCCACGGCCTGCTGCTTGGCTTCACCGCACACTGCCGAGCCGATGATGCGCACATGTTCGCCGCCGTACTGCTGCCAACTGTGGGCAAGCGGCTCGAGATTCCAATAGGCGGCTTTGTCTGCCGCCGTGATGCGGCCGTTTTCCACCCAGGCCCATTTGAGCTTGCTGTTGCCTGCATCGAGCAGCAGCATTTTGCCCTGTTTGTCATCGGGCGCTGCGGCGTTTTGGTTGTGCAGCGGGCGCAGGCTGATTTCGCCGCTCACCACATGGTGCTCCATACCTTCGGCATCGCGAATCCGCAACGCACCTCCTTCATCCACGCCCAAGGCCGTGCCTTGCAGCAGGGTTTGCCCGTCGCGCAGCAGGCGCACGGGTTGGTTTTGGTCGCGGTGGCAGGCGTGGTAGCCCGCGAGGAAGGGGGCAAGGCCTGCGCGGTCGAACTGCTCAAAAGTGTTCGCCAGTTCAGGCAGCAGGCGTTCGGTGAGGCGGCTCACGGCTATATTGGGCGCGCTGCCCTGCACGGCTTCAGCATCGGCCACCGCTTTGGGCTGCACGAAATTGATGCCGATGCCGATCACAACCGCCGTTTGGCCGTTGCAGCGCACGGTTTCGGTGAGGATGCCGCCGAGCTTTTCGCCGCCGATGACCAAATCGTTCGGCCATTTAATCTGCGCGGGCACGCCCAAATCGCGCAGCACGCGGCAGCAGGCCAACGCGGCGGCGAGCGTGAGGCCGCCCAACTCGGCCGGCGGGCGGGAAAAACACCAGCCTGCGCTGAACATTAAGCATTCGCCGATGCGGCTCTGCCAACTGCGCCCCTGGCGGCCTCGGCCTTGGGTTTGATCGTGCACAAACGCGATGCGGCGGTGGATCGGACTGCCGGATTTGGCTTGGGCGATGAGGTAACTGTTGCTGGAGGGGTGCTCGTGCAGCAGTTCGGCCTGCCAGCCTGCGGCTGCGGCCTGTTGTTGCAAAACGGCGTTGTCCAAAATCGCTAGCGGGCGCACCAGCCGCCAGCGGCCGTCTTGCTGGCGCAGCAGGCCGCGGATGTGCGGCGGCACTTGCTGCCAAAGCGCGTTGAGCTGCGGCGGCTTGCGGCCGATGAGGCGCGCCAGTTCGGTAACGTGGTGCGGCCGGCCGTCTGCCAAGGCGGCCAGCAGCTGCCAGTGTACGGCCTGCATCATGAGCCTTGCTCCGCGGCACGGATTTTGGCCAGGGTTTGGGTGGTGGAGGTTTGGTGCAGGAAGGGGATGGAATAGACTTTGCCGCCGCGCGCCAGGGTTTCGGCGGCGCCGACGATGTTTTCAGGTAGCCAGTCGCCGCCTTTCACTAGGATATCGGGGCGCACCAATTCGATGAGTTCGGCCGGGGTGTCGCTGTCGAACCAGGTAACCAAATCCACGCTCGCCAGCGAGGCGGCCACGGCGGCGCGGTTGGCCAGCGGGTTGATGGGGCGGTCGCTGCCTTTGCCCAACCGGCGCACGGAAGCGTCGGTATTGAGCGCGAGCACCATCGCCGCGCCTAGCGCGCGGGCTTGGGCGAGGTAGGTAACGTGGCCGCGGTGCAGGATGTCGAAGCAGCCGTTGGTGAACACCAATGGGCGCGGCAGCCCGGCCAATTTCCCGGCCAGCGCCTCGGGCGGGCAGATTTTGCGTTCGAAATCGGGGGTAGGCCAGGCAGTCATGGCGGCTCTTCCAAAGTAATAAAGCGCGGATGATACCATTTTTGCGCCGCCGCTTGGTGTTGGGCGGGCGGAAATTGCCGTATAATCCGCAGGCTGTTTTCAGGTAGCCTCCCGTTTCAGGTAGCCTTAAACGGCGTTTCCCCAAAGGCTACCTGAAACCCATTCACTCCCAATCCCCACATCATGATCCGTTTCGAACAAGTTTCCAAAACCTATCCCGGCGGCTTCCGCGCCCTGCAAAACGTCAGCTTTAAAATCAGCAAGGGCGAGATGATTTTCGTGGCCGGGCATTCCGGCGCGGGCAAATCCACCGTGCTCAAGCTGATTGCCGGCATCACCAAGCCCACTTCCGGCAAAGTGTGGATGAACAACCAAGACCTCGGCACGCTCAACGACAGCCGCCTGGGCTATCTGCGCCAGCACATCGGCCTGGTGTTTCAAGACCACAAAATCCTGTTCGACCGTAACGTGCTGCAAAACGTATTGCTGCCGCTGCGCATCATCGGCTACGACCGCGCAACCGCCGAAAAACGTGCCCGCATCGCCATTGAAAAAGTGGGCTTGGGCGGGCGCGAAACGGCCGATCCGATTACCCTGTCCGGCGGTGAGCAGCAGCGCCTGTGCATTGCCCGCGCCGTGGTGCACCAGCCCGGCCTCCTGATTGCCGACGAGCCTTCCGCCAACCTCGACCGCGCCTACGCGCTCGACATCATGGAGCTCTTCAAAACCTTCCACGAAGCCGGCACCACCGTCATCGTGGCCGCCCACGACGAAACCCTGATGGCCGACTACGGCCACCGCATTTTGCGTTTGCAGGAAGGCAGGTTTGCTGCATGAAACACTATCTCTCTCTGCATCTGGAAGCCGCCTGCCAGGCCTTTGCCCGCCTCGTGCGCCAGCCCTTGGGCACATTGATGGTGCTGCTGATGCTGGCCGCCGCCATGACCTTGCCGCTGATGCTCTATTTGGGCGTGCAAAGCAGCACCGAAGTGCTCGGCCGGCTCAACCAAGCCCCGCAGATGACCATCTACCTCACGCCCGAAGCCGCCGAGGCCGACATCGCCGCCATCCGCGCCAAGCTGGCGGAAGACAGCCGCATCGAAAAAGCTGAATACGTGAGCAAACAGCAGGGCATGGCCGAGCTGCAGCAGGCGTTTCAGGGGCAGGATTTGGTGTCGATGCTCGATACCAACCCGCTGCCCGATGCCTTCGTGATCACGCCCAAAGACGGTGCCACCCCCGAAGAGCAAACCGCCCTGCGGGCCGATTTGGCTGCGCTGCCCAAGGCCGAGAGCGTGCAGATGGATGCCGAATGGATGCAAACCCTGTTCCAAATCAACGAATTCGTGCATCAGGTGTTCCGCTTTTTGGTGATCACGCTGGGCGCGGCGCTGGTGTTGGTGGCGTATAACACCAGCCGCCTGCAAATCCTCAGCCGGCGCGAAGAAATCGAAATCACCAAGCTGTTGGGCGCGCCCGCTTCCTTCATCCGCCGCCCCTTCCTCTATCAGGCCTTGTGGCAGGGCGTGCTGTCTTCCGCCTTGAGCCTGGTGCTGTGCGGCTGGCTGATGCGCAGCACCCGCCCGCTGGTGGACCGAATTTTCAGGCCCTACGGCCTGAACTTAGACTGGCGCTTCTTCCACGGCTGGGAAATGGCCGTGATTATCGCCGTGGTGTGCGGCCTGGGCATGGCCGGCGCCTGGCTGGCCGGCAGCCGCCATTTGCAGGAATTCAAGGCCAAGAGCCATTAACAGCCAAAGGCTACCTGAAAGCCCTCAAACCATTTTTCAGGTAGCCCGATGCCATACCGTCAAGGCTACCTGAAAAACCAAAGGCTCCGATAAACCTCAACCCCCTTAGCATAAAGTTTCAGGTAGCCTTTAATCACACCATGAGGCTACCTGAAAAGCGGAAACCCTTTGCCAATCCATCTTCAGCCCACCATCATCCCTTCCCATTTCCCAGCCCGCCCTTTTTGCCCCAAACGGCAATCTGTTACAATCGCTCCCCCTTTTTTTCGTGAGGCTACCTGAAAAGGTGGCCACTGTTTTTCGCACATCCGCTCCCGGCTCCGGCCGGAACAATATAGTGGATTAAATTTAAATCAGGACAAGGCGGCGAGCCGCAGACAGTACACACGTTACGGCAAGGCGAGCCAACGCTGTACTGGTTTAAATTTAATTCACTATAAAAAGGAAAACCATGTTCACACGCAAACCCCGACACACGCTACCTGAAACCATCAGCCGATCCGCCGCCGAAGGCAACGCGCTGGGCGTGTTGCAGGCAGTGGTGACCTGGCTGCGGCAGGGCGGCGTGGCGGGCGCGCCGGTGCGTTTCGGCATTTTGTGCAACCATTTGCGGCAAGAAGGCGAAGGCAAAACCATCGCCACCCTGCTGTGCCGCTGGCTCTCCAGCGTGCGCGTGTATCCCACTCTGATCACCATCGGCATCTTCTCCCGCTCCGGCTTCGGTCACGAATTCCGCCACCGCCTCTACGAGCGCATCAACCCCGCCTATAAAGACTGCAACAACCTGCGCGACGTGCTCACGCTGCTGTTTTGCGGCGGCAACGACGGCGAATGGCTCGCCGCCATCCCACTTTCCGCCTGGCTGCGCCTCCTGAGCACCATCCAGCGGCAAACCGAGCCCGCCGTGCGCGAAATGTGCGGCCGCCACCTGCGCGACGAAAGCCTGTATGCCGTGGAAATGCTCTCCATCTGGGTGGCTGCCGAAGACCTCGACCACGACCTCATCCGCCTCGAGCCCAAACTGCTGGACGTGGATTCGCCATTCGTCGGGCTCATGCGCGAAGTGTCCGACTGGCTCGACTTCCAACGCAGCCGCCAGCCCGGCTCCCGCACCACCTACGATGCCGGCCATTTAGACGTGATGCTGGCGCAATGCCGCACCCTCATCGAACGCCTGCAGCGCAAAGGCACCGGCGCCGGTGCCGGCTCCTCCATGGCCGTGGCGCACCTGTTGCAACGCCTCCAGCAAACCCTCACCCGCATGGAACGGCTCATGGCGCTGTTTGCCGCGCGCACCCGCACCCAAAGCCTGCTGCGCACCTTGCTCCTGGCCAACGAAATCGCCGTGGCCGTGGTGGCGCAGCGGCGCATCCTGCCCCTGTGGCGCAGCAACGTGAAAATGCTCGCCCGCAGCATCAGCCAAAACTCCAGCCGCCACGGCGAACACTACATCACCCGCAACCGCAGCGAATACTGGGGCATGCTGCGCTCCGCAGCCGGCGGCGGCGTGCTCATCGCCCTGATGGCGCTGCTCAAAATCCACATCGGCAGCCTGCCCGGCGGCCACCTCTACCACGCCGTGCTCGCCAGCCTCAACTACGGCATCGGCTTCGTGCTCATCCACATACTGCACTTCACCGTGGCCACCAAACAGCCCGCCATGACCGCCGCCCGATTCGCCCAAGCCGTGGAACGCAGCAGCAGCGGCCGCGCCGTAAACCAAAAGCTCGCCCAGCTATTGATTGACGTAATCCGTTCGCAGGGCGTGGCCGTATTCGGCAACGTAGTCGTCGCCGTGCTGCTCGCCACCTTCATCAGCCACGCCTTCGCCCACCATTTCGGCAGCCCCCTGCTGGATACGGCCACCACCGCCTACCAGCTCAAATCCCTCGCCGTATTCAGCACCCCCGCGCTCTTGTTTGCCGCCATCGCCGGCGTGTGGCTGTTTTGCTCCGGCATCATCGCCGGTTTCTTCGACAACCGCGCCGACTACCTCAACCTCAAACTGCGCCTGCGCGAACACCCCCTGCTCAAACGCATCCTGCCCGCCGCCTGGCGGCAACGTTTGGCCGACTACATCCACCACCACTACGGCGCCATCATGGCCAACTTCTGCTTCGGCTGGCTCCTCGGCATGACCGGCTACCTCGGCCACCTCACCGGCCTGCCGCTCGACATCCGCCACGTTGCCTTCTCCTCCGCCAACCTGGGCTACGCCGCCGTGAGCGGCGACATCGGCTTCTTCTCCTTCACCGCCAATTTATTGATGGTGCTACTCATCGGCGCAGTGAACCTGCTGGTGAGCTTCTCCATCACCCTGTGGGTGGCCCTGCGCTCACGCGACGCCGTGCTGGACAACCCGCTGCAAATCATCGGCAGCACCATCTCGCTGGTGAAACAAAAACCCAAAAGCCTGTTCTTCCCGCCCAGCGACACGCCCGAAGCCGAGAAAAAACCCGCCGCGCCGGGAAAATAGCGGTATAGCGGGTAGGGAAAGGCTACCTGAAACCACTTGAGCATAACGGCCGTCCCGCCCAAGCTGCACTTGCCATAACCTATTTTTATAGGGATGAAAGCATGGATACCCAAAATTATCTTGTAAAAACCTTGTCGAAATTACGTGATATTAATGGTTCAGAATTAAAATATTCTCCCGGATACGAAGTTGAAAAAATCCCGACCTTGAAAAAAGGGGTCTACAGAAAGGCCTCCCCAATGCTATCCGTTAGATATTGCCAATATTCATCAATTTTAGACGCCACACATGGCGATTGGCTTTCCATTAGCGAAATGGAGGATTTATGGCTTCCTTACAAACAGATAAATGATGAAAGAGTAAGCGGCATAAAACACTCTTTGAGATCAAACATCAAAGAATGGGATAACAATGCTGGAAGCATTTTCCAACACGACAGATTATCCTTATTTGCCGGGAGTGCTTATACTTATGAGCAAGTCTATCTTCTGTGGTTAGATGATTATATCGAGCCGCAGATTTGGGTTTACGATGCCAATGGAAATTCACGATTTGACAACCTTGATGATTATTTAATCGCCTTCTTAAAAGGCAATTCATACGAGCAGAGCAAACCGATGATTTGGTAACCGTGAAATATAGCAAGTGTAACCTGCATAGATAGGGCGTATGCGGAACGCACGCCGTTTTAACTGCGTTGAAGCAAGCATAAGTTGGGCTGAATCCAACGTTTTCAGGTAGCCCTTCCCCTTTCAGGCTACCTGAAAAAGGTTTGGGCGAAGCAGCCGCCGCTCGGACTCTTGAACCCGGCATTTCAGGCATGACGGCAACAGCTTGCAATAATGGCAACGTTGCAGGTTTGCCGGATACCGGTATCCGGGCTACGCTTACTGCCGAATAATTTTCAGGTAGCCCGTACGAGGAAAGAAATGATTGAAGAAACCAAACCGGGCAACCGCCCATCCGCTTCCAAACCGCCGTATGCATGGCGGGTGCTGATTATTTACAGCCTGTTCGGCCCGCCCTTGGGCATAGTGTCGCTCATACTGTTCCTCACAGTGGAGTTCCATGTTGTCGCGTCTGAGCCACTACCTCCCTCAAATCAGTTTTTCAGAAACATGCCAGAATTCTTCCTGGCCAGTTACTGGTTTGGCGGCATCTCCGCCATCCTTACCGGCCTCTTGGCTATGCTGCTGCGCCTGAAGCGCAACCTGCCCGGCATCGCTGCCGTAACGGCAGCAGGCGCCCTGCTGTCGGTCATCTGTGATGCCGTCATGTTCGGCATGTCTGGTTCGGCTGAGAACTGGATGCTTTTTGGTTGCGGCGCGGCGGCGGCTTTCGTGTTATCGGTATTCCTGCCCAAGCCGGCAAAATAAATTTTCAGGTAGCCTGCCGAGGAAATCATGATGGAAGAGCCCAAACAAGATCATCTCAATCGTTCCGCCTCCAAACCGCCGTATGCGTGGCGGGTGCTGATTATTTACGGCCTGTTCGGCCCGCCCTTGGGCGCGGTGTTGTTGCTGCTTGGTTCCGGCTTGACCGACCCTAATCCAGAACAGGCTTTCCAGCTGATTCCTATTGCCATTCTGTTCAGCTATCCGGTAGGCGGCCTGCCCGCCTTCCTTACCGGCCTCTGGGCCATGCTGCTGCACCTGAAGCGCAACCTACCCGGCATTGCCGCCATAACGGCGGCGGGAGCGCTGCTGTCGGGCATTTGGTGGTTGCTCATGGATATGTTCAGCGGATTCGCCTTTGCTGCCTGCGGCGCGGCGGCGGCTTTCGTGTTATCGGTATGCCTGCCCGAACCGTCAAAATAAATTTTCAGGTAGCCTTCTGCCGGCCGCATAAGGCTACCTGAAACCCATCTGAAAAGGATACCTATGAAATACTGGATAGGCACGGTTTCCAAAGAGCACGTCCTGCGCGGCGTGGCAGGCGGCTTCTGCCAAGTGTGCCACGGCAAGGCCGCGCCGCTCAACCGCATGCAACGCGGCGACTGGCTGCTCTACTACAGCCCGAAAATCCGTTTGGACGGCCACGACAAACTGCAATCTTTCACCGCTCTCGGGCAGATTACCGACGACCAGGCCTACCCGTTTCAGATGAGCGCAAGCTTTATCCCCTTCCGCCGCAACGTGGCCTATGCCGAAATCCGGCGCGAATGCCCGATTGCCGTTATCCGCACGCATCCGGAATGGAAAAAATATGCCGTCCGGCTGCGCTACGGCCATTTTGAAATCAGCGAAGACTTCTTCACCTTCGTGCACGACTATATGCTGGCAGAATCCGAAACGCCCGCAACCGGCGCCCGCCAGGAAAGTTTGTTTTAACCGCCGCAGGCCGCTCCTGAATCCGACGCCCCGCCCAAAGGCTACCTGAAAAACTGCGCGGGCGGTAATCGCCCGCCTTTGCAGGGCATACGGGGATTAACAGGCAAACGCCCATCCTGCCCATGTATCGCCTCTTTCGCGTGCAGGCCATATATAAACCTAAGGCTACCTGAAAGTTTCAGGTAGCCTTTTGCACGATTGGCGGATTCAATTCAAACCAGTACGGCCTTGCCCTGATTTTTGTTAATCCACTATAAAAGCGCCGTTTAATCCTTCAGCCGCTGCGAAATCCTGTTCCACAGGCCGCGCAGCAGGTCGATGTCTTCTCGGCTGGGGGAGGCGCGGTTAAAGAAGCTGTGCAGGCGGCGCATCATGCGTTCTTGGTTGCGGCGGTTGGCAAAGCCGGTTTGTTCGATGATTTGCTCCAAGTGCTCCACCATGCCGCGCGTTTGGCTTTGCGTGGCGGGCGTGTGCGCCTGTTGCAGCTGGCTCATGCCGATGCCGGTTTGGCTGAAAATTTCGTAGCACACCACTTGCACGGCCTGGGCGAGGTTGAGCGAGAAATAGGCGGGATTGCCGCTGATGGTGAGCAGGCGGTTGCAGCGCTGCACTTCGTCGATATTCAGACCGAAGGTTTCGTTGCCGAATACGAGGGCTACCTGAAAACCTTGCTGCGCGGCCTGCAACAGCTCGGGCACGAGTTCGCGCGGGGTGTGCAGCGGGGCGGAGAGTTCGCGGCGGCGGCTGGTGAGGGCGCAGCTCAAGACGGTGTCGGCCAGCGCTTCATCCAAAGTAGCCACAATTCGCGCCTGCTCCAGCACGTCGCGCGCGCCGGAAGCGAGGATGAAGCTTTCTTCCGGCAGCCGGAACGCGGCAGCCTGGGCGGCATCGAAAGCGGGCGGCTCGGGAGTCATTGGCGTGGCCATCAGGTTGGGCGCGACCAGGGTGAGGCGGCTCAAGCCCATGGTTTTCATGGCGCGGGCGGCGGCGCCGATGTTGCCGGGATGGCTGGTGCGGGCGAGCACCACGCGGATGTGGCGCAGGTAGTCGGGAACGGTGGGGGTGTCTGTCATATCAATTATCAATCGGTTTCGGTCATCTGGGTTTCACGCAGCGGCCAAGACAAACGATGTTTATGCTTCGGCTCGATGCCGTGAAACAGCGCGGCCAGTGCGGCGTGGTCGGCGGCCATGTCGGCGGTGGGGGTAAACAGCGGCAGGAAGCGCACTTCGCGCCGCCCGTAGTCGATTGCCACCGGCAATACCGGCACACCGGCGCCGCGGGCAATCCGCCAGTAGCCGCTTTTCCATTTGGGCGCGGCGTGGCGCGTGCCTTCCGGCGAGATACCGAGAAACAGCTGCTCGCTGCGGCGGAAAGCGGCCACGGCTTCGTCCACCACGCCGCCGGCGCGTTTCCTATCCAGCGGCATCACGCCCGCCCAGCGCAAAAACGCCGCCAAACCGGGCACGGCAAACAGGCTTTTCTTGCCGAAGATGCTCATTTTCAAATCCAAAGCCAGCATGGCGGGCAGCACATACAGCCCGTCGAAATTCGACGTGTGTGGCACGGCCACCACCACGCATTTGGCCACATCCGGCACGCTGCCTGCAACGCGCCAGCCCAACAGCCGGAGTAAAGCGGCCGCCACCCGGCGGCTGATTCCGCCGCCCCGGCGCGGCACTTGCGGCGGCAGCGGCATCATGCCTTGTCCTTTTCCGCCAAAATCCGCGCCACGGTGTCCACAATCACCTGCGTTTGCGGATCGATTTCCACATTCACCCGCTCGCCAACGCGGCGGCTGCCAAACAGCGTGCGGTTCAAGGTTTCGGGGATGAGGTGTACATTGAATTCGCTGTCGCTTACCGTGCCGACGGTGAGGCTGCAGCCGTCCAGCCCGATGAATCCTTTAGGGAAAACATAGCCTTTCAGGTTTTCAGGTAGCCTGAACCACACGGTGCGGTTCAGCCCGTTCGCTTCGATGCGGCTGATTTCGGCGGTGGCGGTGATGTGGCCGCTCATGCTGTGGCCGCCGATTTCGTCGCCGAAGCGGGCGGCGCGCTCGATGTTTACCTTGTCGCCCGGCTGCAATGCGCCCAGATTGGTTTTGGCCAGCGTTTCGCCCATTAGGTCGAAATCCGCCGCGCCGTTTTCGTGTACGCGGGTGATGGTGAGGCAGCAGCCGTTGTGCGCCACCGATGCGCCCACGCGCAAATCGGCATCCGCACCCTCGGGCAGGCGCACGGTGTGGCTGCGGAAATCGGGCGCGCGCTGATCCACGGCCAGCACTTCGCCCAAGCCTTGTACGATTCCTGTAAACATGGTTTCTCCTTGATTATATTGGTTTTACAACAGAATAAAGGCTACCTGAAAAACGCCAAGCCCGGTTTTCAGGTAGCCTTTTGTTTCCGTGTCATCCGCTCCTGAAACATTGCTTGCTGCTGCCGTACAAGTGCCAAAATTTGCTCCGCAGAGGGTACATTCTGTTTCCGCCAACGGACGATTTTAATTCCCGCACCGGCCAAGGCCATCTCTTTTCGGCGGTCGGCATCTTGGCGGGTTGCCCTCTCATGCGTTGGATCATCCAATTCGATTACCAACAGGGGATAAGCGCTTTTATTACAAATCAGATAATCGTAACTCATACGACTAATCCGGTTAAGCCACGCCTGATTGTTCTCTCCTCGCTTTACCTTCAATACCCGTGAAGCCTGTACTTGCGCCAGCACTATATAGTCTGGCAAGGCCTGCACCAGCTTCCAATATACCTCTTGTTCATTTTGAGTCATAGCATAGCTAGGGTAGAACGGCCAAGGCCTATTCACGTCATCTGATGTTGTCCGTTGTGCCTTGGCAGCTCTTTTCCTGCCGCCATCTTTCTTTGAACCTGAAACCAAAGCCAAAACAATCACAACCACCAACACAGCCAGTATCAGCATCATTTCTTATTCTCCCGTTTATCCTGTCCATCCTAGCAACAGCACCCATCAATAAGCTACCTGAAAATACCAAGCCTGGTTTTCAGGTAGCCTTTCCTCAACGCGCTTCCTGCCGCCTAATCAGCCAGGCGGCGGCGATGGCGAATACCGTGCCGGGCAGGATGGCGGCGCCAAGGGGCGGCATGTTGGAGAGTTGGGCGATGTAGCCGGAGAGCAGGCCGGCGAAGTGGAAGGCGAGGCCCAGGCAGATGCCGAGGAACAGGCGCACGCCGATGTTGCCGTGGCGCGAACTTTGCGGGGTAAAGGCGAGTGCCACCAAGGCCATCACCGTACAAATCAGCGGATAGAGCAGCTTACGCCACCAGGCGGTGGCATAGGCGGCGGTTTGCTGGCCGTTGCTTTGCAGGTGGTCGATATACATTTTCAAGCTACGGGCCGACATTTGGTCGGTGTCCACCAAAAGCACGCCGAGCAGCTCCACGCCCACGTCGCTGGGCCATTCGGCGCTGGCAAGTCGTTCGGTTTGGGTGCGTTCGGCAGCAATATGGGTGCGCGCCACTTGCTTGAGCGTCCAAGTGCCGTTGCCGTTTACGCGGCCTTCGTCTGCCTGCCAGGCGGATTCCAGTGCGGCGTGTTGGTTGTAGCGGTAGATGCGGATGCCGAGCAGGCGGCCGTCGGGCAGCATTTCGCGCACGTTGATGTTGTCGCTGCCCTGCCGAAACCACAGGCCGCTGCCGCCTAGGCTTACGGTTTGCTGCACGGCATGCAGGCGCAGCCGCTCGGCGCGTTGTTCCATATACGGGGCAACCCATTCGCCCAAAGCCACGCCGAGCAGCCCGGCCAGCAAGCCCACTGAGGCGACGGTGCTAATGATGCGCTTGAGCGACGCGCCGCTGGTGCGGATAACCGTCCATTCGCTGGCGGAGGCGAGCTGGCTCAAGGCGGCCAGGCAGCCGATGAGCACGGCCAGCGGCAGCAGGGTATACATGTGCCCAAACAGGCGCATGCCCACATACAGAATCAGGGTGAGCACGGTGTAGTTGCCGTCGCCCACATCGTCTACGGCGTTAATCACTTCAAAAAACGAGAACAGCGCCACTAAGGCCAAGAGCGCATACAGCGTGGCTGTGCCCAAGCGGCGGATCAGATAGCGGGTGAGCAGTTTCATGCCGGTTTGCCTCCCAAGGCCAGGCGTAAAGCCTGCCAAAACGGTCGGGATGGCTGGCTGCGCACGCGCAACAGCAACACGGCCAGCATCAGCATCAAAAGATGCGGCACAATCAAACCCGGCCACAGCGGAATCTTGCCGCTGCTGATGCCGTCGCGCACCAGCGTGAGGCCGTTTTGATAGAGCAGAAACATGCCGATGGCGCTTAAGAGGCTGTAGCTGCGGCCGCTGCGGTTGTCCATATAGGAAAGCGGCAATGCCAACAGCGCCAAAATCAGCACGCTCACCGGCATGGTGATGCGCCACATCAATTCGCCGCGCAATTCGGGGTTGGTGTTGCCCCACAGCTGGGCCGTGGGCACGGTGCGGCGGTGCATATCGCGCTGCACCAGCTTGGGCGCGGTGCCCACCACCAAATGCAGTCGTTCGAACGATATCTCCTCATAATCTGCCATACCTGGTGTGCCCCTATAGCGGCGGCCGTTAAACAGTTCCAGCGTACGCTTATTGTCGGTTTCGGTAAAACGGCCGCGCTCGGCGGTAATCAGCGTATCGCGCCCTTGGAGGTTGAGCTCGCGGACAAACAAATTGCTCGCTTCGCCGCTGCCTGCATCGAATTTTTCCAGAAAATACACTCCGGCCACTTCTTTATTAAACTCTTGAAACACGCCCGGGCGCACCATAGAAGTATCCTGCCGCCGCTTCAGCACTTCGGCAAATTCGCGGCTGCGCGCATCCGCCCATGGCATCACCAGCATCGACACCAATGCCGTGAGCAGGGCGAAAGGCACGGCAAACGCCATCAACGGCTTAATCCAGCCGTAAAGCGACAGGCCGGACGAGAGCCACACCGCCATTTCGCTGTCGCGCCAATAGCGGGAAAGCACGGTAAGCGCACTGATATAGGCCGTGAGGATGAGCACGATGGGCATCAGCGCCACCGTCCAAAACGCCACCAGCGTGGCCACCGCATCTGCCGCCACCTTGCCGCCGGCCGCGCCACCCAACAGCTTCACCGCCTGCACCGCCACCAAGGTGGCCAAGAGCAGCACGAATACGCCCATCGCCGTTTGTGATACTTCTTTAATGAATTTTCTCTGATAAACCATATCGTTCCGTAGTTATGCCAGTTTCAGGTAGCCTGAAGCAGCTGTGGGCCGACGCCTCTCTTGCACACCAAACAAGATGCCGTTACAAAAAGGGATAAGTGCTTTAGGGGCTGCTAGCAATCACTTTTCCCAGTGGATTTTTGCCCCCAAGTAGCAGATTCAAGGCGGAAACCGCAGTAAGGCTGGACACCTTGCAATGATTTCCAACGTGGAAGACGCCGCCTTGGGGGAGCAAAAAGACGCGGAAACCGGTAATGACCAACAGTCCCTAGCCAGATAAAAAGAAACCGCGCGGATTGTACGGCAGAAGGCCGCTACTGTCATGCGGTGCGCTGCAGCGCCGTAATCTTGATTTCCACTTTCCAGCCCGCATCCGCCAGTGCGGCCTGCACGCAAGCGCGGGCAGGGGCTTTGCCGGGCGCCACCCAGGCATCCCACACGCGGTTCATGCCCGAGTAGTCGGCCATATCGGGCAGGTAGATGACCGCTTCGCAAATATGCGCCTTGTCTGAGCCGCAGTCGGCGAGAATACGGTCGATTTGCGCGAGCACGTCGGCGGTTTGCGCTTCGATATCGGCTTCAGGATTGGCGGGCACTTGGCCGGAGAGGAAAACGAAACCGTTGGCCACCACGGCTTCAGAATAGCGCGCGGCGGGAAGATGGTGGCGGAGGGGCATGGGAAGTCCTTTCTTGGGGAATGGGAAACGGCGAAAAGGCTACCTGAAAACTTGGCTTCACTGAAGTCATGCTTCAGGCACGGCTGAAACCGGTATGACTTCACGCCGGGCGGCAGGCTGCTGTCGGTATGAAAGCGAGGCGAGGCAAATCTAGATTGGTTTGCTCTGGCGGTTGAGTGGGCAGATTATAGGCTACCTGAAATTTTCAGGTAGCCTTTCTTTTGTCCCTTGCCAGCCTGCAACGTTAAAACGAACGCCCAAACTGGATAAACACATTGCCTTTGCGGTAGGGGTAGAAGAAGTGGTTGCTGTTTACGCGCTGCCAAGTGGCCACCAGCTGCGGGGTGATGCCAGCAAATTGCAGTTTGCGGTGGGAGAGCACCAGGCTGGCGGCCAACTCATGGTCGCGGCGGGTGATGCGGAACAGGTCGGGGGCGTCGTAGCTGCGGTGGCCGGCGCTGATTTGAGCGGAGGTGGTGAGCCCCCAGCCCCATTGCTGCGTCCAGCCCAGGCGCAGGCCTTTGCGGGTGTAGGATTCGCTGTTGTCTTCGGCGGTTTTGCGCAGCCAGTCGAGGCCGAAGCTGAAATATTGGGTGGGGCTGCACACGAAAAGCCAGGTGCCGGAAGCGGTGTAGCTGTCGCCGTCGAGCCAGCGGCGGCGGTCGTGCCTCTGCTCGCCGATTTCCAGCGCGCTCAATATTTTATGGCGCGGGGTGAGCCAATATTGCCATTCGGCGCGCACGCCGACTTCGCGCGAGTATTTGTGCGTGCCATACCAGCGGCGTTCGTAATAAGGGGTAACGGCGGCTTCGGCACGAGCGGTTTTGTAGGCGGGGCCGCTGCTAAGGCGGGCGATTTGGTCGTCGAATTTGTGGTTGTTCCAATAGAATTTGCCGTAGTCGTCGAGGCTGAGCCGCCAATAGAGGTTGCCGTGTACGTTCCAGTCGCGATCGGCATTGAGGCGGTAGGCGAAGCCTTGGGCGGATTCGGGCTCGGGCAGTTTCCACACGCCGCGCGGGGTGCGGATTTCGCGCTCGCTGCCGGCGTTGTTTACATTACTGTCGCTGATGAAGTTTACGCTGCCGCCGAAGCTCCAGCGGTCGCGTTTGCGCAGGGCTTCGAGGTATTGCCCGGTAAGCTGTTGCAGCTCGGGTGCGAGATTGGGGGTTTGGCGGAAGTGTTCGAACTCTTGCCGCGCATCTTTGTCGGCACGGTTTTCAAACAGGCTCTGCGCCAGCGAAAGGCGCACGGGCGGGATGTCGGGGTCGGCTGCCAATACGGCTCGGTAGAGGGCGATGGCGCGTTGGTAGTCGCCCTCGGCGCGGGCAATCAGCGCCTGCGCCAAAGCCACCAGCAGCGCATCGTGCGGTCCTGGGAGCTCAAGATAAATCGGCAGCAGCAGCGATGCGCCTTCGGCATTGTGGGTGAGCACGGCATAGCTGAGCGCCTGTTGCAGCAGCTCGGGGCGCTTGAGCAGCTCTTCGCGGCTCATTTGCAGGCGGTTGTCGGGCGGCGCGGCAGCAGGCGCGGGCGCGGCTTCCGCCTGCGGCGCGGCGGCTGGAGTGATGTCGAAGCCCGTGTCCGGCTCGGTTTCCAGCCTGCCTTCCGGTGCGGCCAAGGCTACCTGAAAAGGCAACAGCAGCAGGTAGGCGGCCAAGCAAGGCTTGTTCAGTATGCTCATCCAACGCTTTCTTCACGGCAAAATCTATAAACGGACGGATTATAGCGGATTCGATATGCCCGCCAAACCTGAACTAACATTTGTAAAACGCAGGAAATGATAATGACTCCGCTCCAATACAGCGGCTTCTTGTGGACAAAATGGCGAATTTCTCGCCCGTTTCAAACAGATTCGCCGATCCGGCCTAACCATTCATATCTTTTTCTATCATTTTTACATTCAAAAGGGAACGTAAACTTTCTTGCTTAAATTAACCAACAAACCAGCGGCAAACTACCAATAAATACCAAACTATTTGATATTCGTCATATTTCCTGCCAATCGCCGTGCTATACTGTATCCAGTCCAAGCAGTATCCCTCGCAACGAAACGAAAGGATTTGACATGAAAAAACATCACATTCTTTACATGATTCTCACCGCCCTCACCCTAGGCGGCTGCAGCAGCGCAGGCAGCTCGCTGGCTAATGCGATTACTGATCCGTTTACGCCGAAAGAAGGCGGTTATCGCCAACTGAGCAATATCGGTTCGGATGAATTCACCCGCACAGGCCTTCTGCCGGGAGCGGCGTCCAAAATCCAGGTTACCGATGACCAATTTATCAATACGCCCAATCATGTGAAAGAATACTCCAGCAGAGACTCTATCCAGATCGGCCACAAACGGCAGAATGCCTTCACTGCTCTGCCTTATGTGTTGAAGAATGCTGCCAACCAAGAGATAGAAAACGGCGTTTTGGAAGTCTACAAACAATCCTACTCCGCCGTGGTGGGTGCGCAACTGCACAACAGAATCGAGCCCGGCCATCCGGCCACGCCAACCCGCGACTTCTATGTTCGCTCCATCCAAGGTGAATTCACCAGCAACCTGCCCACCCAAGGCATCATCAACTATAAAGGCCGGGCAATGGCTGGTTCGGATAACAAAAGCAATGGCCTGAACTACCAAATTGATTACGGCGCAAGAAGAGGCCATGGCTCGATTACCGGCTTAAACGGCTTCGGCAATATCGATTTGGCAGACGCACCGATTACCCAAAACCCGAATGGTCATAACGTGATTAACGGCACAGCTCGTTCTGCCACTCACGGGGCGGGTAATTACGAGCTCGGCATTTTTGGCCCGCAGGCCAATGAAATTGCCGGCAAGGCACATTTCAACAATCAGCCGAACAAGGAAGTCGGCTTCGCCGGCGGCCGCGTAAATTAACCCTGCTTGCCGCGGCAGCCAACCGCTTTCTACCCTCTGCTTAGCACGGTTTCCCTGCTGAAAAGCGCACTTCCCAAGGGTAGGGCACGGCTGCCGCCAATAAAGGCTACCTGAAATTTTCAGGTAGCCTTTTTCCATGTTTGCCGACCAGCCGGTTCAGAAGGCGGCGGCAGTTGGGCGGATGCCCGGCCTGATTGGCAAGCTAGGCCTTGCGGCTGTGCACGGCGATATAGCCCATGGTTTTGGCCGGATCGTTGAAGGTACGGTACATGCGTTTGAAGGTTTCGCGGTTTTCGGCTTTGAGCGCGTTTTTCACGATTTGGAAGGCGCGCCGCCAGCCTTCGTCGTAAATCAAGCCTCTGGGCGAGAGCAGGGTCATGCCGCCGCTGATGGTGGTGATGTTGCTGAAGCCGCTGCGGTGGAAAAGATCGGTCCAGGCGTTTTCGGTGAGCGGGGTAACTTTTACTTGGATGGTGTCGCGCAGGCGTTCCACGGCTTCTTCGGTGTTGTGCTCGCTCACCACCACATCGTGCGTGAGCAGCACGCCGCCGGGCTTGAGCACGCGGAAGTATTCGGCCACCGCCATTTCTTTATTGGCCAGCGGTAGCATGGTGAGCATGGCTTCGTTGATGACGACATCGAAGCTATTGTCGGGGAAAGGCAGCTCGGTGGCGTTGGCGTGCTGCACCTGCACCAGATGTTCCAGCCCGGCGGCGCGGATGTTTTGCCGGGCCTTATTCAATGCGTTTTCGTCCAAATCCACGCCGGTAATGTGGCAGCCGAAGCGCTGCGCCAGCCCCACGGCGGTGGTGCCCATATTGCAGGCCACTTCGAGTACCTGCGTATCGGGGGCGAAGCGGGTTTGGTTGATCAGCCATTCGGTGGCGAAACGGCCGCCGGGGCGCAGGCGGGTTTTGCCGATGCGGGCGAGGAAATGATGGCCGGTTTGGTCTTTTTTCATAAGATTCTCCTGTGCGGATGCGGTGAGCGGGGCTGCCGCGCCCCAGGGTTTGCGTGTAGAAGGTTCAAAATAAGAATGTTGTTGCGTTGGTTCGCCTTACCCCATTCTTAATTTTGGTTCACTGCATATCCTGCCACGCAAACGATTGGGCAAAAGGCTACCTGAAAAACAGACGGCATTTCAGCACACACGCGGATGCGCGGCGGCCGGCGGCAGTTGGGGGAAACGGTGAAGTGGTTTGACGCGCCGATGAATAATGATGTTGTTGTATGTGGCGCGGAGGTGGTTATACTGCAAAAGCGTGCCTGCGGCAAGCGGCAGGCTACCTGAAAAGGCTGCCCGGCAACCGGCCGAAACGCCGCAAAAACCGCCCTGCCCTACCGCCGCCCTTCCCGAGCGGCACGGCTTGCGTGTAAGATGCGCAACGGCAACCGCCCCACACCCATATTCATCATGATGCAAGGCAAACCAAACTGGAAACAATACCGGCAGCGGCTGCAGGCCAAACTGCACGCTCTGCGGCCAAAACGGCAAGCTAAACCGCAAACCCCGCAACCCAAACCACCGGCAAAGCTGCGCGCCCTGTGGCAGAAACTGCGGGATAAACTGCGCACCCTGCCGCAGCAGTTGCGGGCAAAACCGCAGCTGCCGGCCGCGGCCGCCATCGTGGCCGGCTGCCTGCTGCTCGCCTTCGGGCTTTTATCCGGCGGCAACCGCAAACACCCCGCCCCCGCCGCCGAAACCGCAGCTTCGCAGGCCTCGGCACCGGCCGCAGGCAGCGCATCCGGCGTCGAAACGGCCACCGTATCGGTGGAACTGGTTACTCCCGAAGTGTCGGACGGCAATGCCGAAGACGACCCGCTCACCGCCGCCGAAGCCAACCCCGAGCCGGAACATGCCCTGCCGCCCACTACCGCCGACCACATGAACCCCGTGTGCGAAACCTATTTCCAACGCGCCCGCGCCTGCTTCCGCCAAGCTCCCGACGGCCAGGCCGATGCGCTGTTGCAATCGCTGGAAGCCACGCGCGGCGACCTCTCGCAACTGGATGCCGAAGGCTGCGAAGTGGTGAACCGCCAGTTTGAAGAAATGGTGCAGCAGATGGGCTGCGAACAAAAAGCTGCCGAGGGCAAGCCTGCCAAACCCCCGGCTCAGCAGGCCAAACCCGCCGAAGCCAAACCGCAGGCCGCCTCGGCAGCGCATAAGCGTTGAGGAGCAATACGAAAAAGGCTACCTGAAATTTCAGGTAGCCTTTCCCGCTCGGCCGAGCTGTGCGTTGTGTGAGGATATTGGATGAACAAAACCGCTAAAGATTGGCTCGCCTTGCCGTACTCCTTGTGCTGTCTGCGGCTCGCCGCCTTGCTCCGTTTTTGTTCATCCACTAAACGCATTTTTAAACGATTCGGCTTCAACCCCCCATGGGCACGTGGGTTGGACAACCCAACGGCAGCCGCACCTGCTTGGTTTGGTTACGCCTGCGGCCGACCCAACCGCTGCAACATCAAATATCGGATTCGAGAACCCGGCCTGCGGATTTCAGGTAGCCTTCAGCTAGGATGGCATCATGGGCGCTCGCCCTTCGGGGTCGCTTGGATTCTTGAATCCGACATTTCGTGTAAAGGCTACCTGAAAACAGAATTTCATCGGCTTCCTACCCATTTCACCCGAAAAAAGGCTGAAACCGCGCCTTACGGTTTCAGCCTTTTGCTTTTCAGGTAGCCTTATTCGACATCATCCACCTGGTCGTTCACTTGCGCTTCGTGATGCGCCTGCCACTGCGCACGGCGGCTGCGGTGGTAAGTGAGGCCGGTACCGGCCGGAATCAGGCGGCCGACAATCACGTTTTCCTTCAGGCCGCGCAGGTCGTCTTTCTTGCCCATGATGGCGGCTTCGGTGAGCACGCGGGTGGTTTCCTGGAAGGAAGCGGCGGAAATGAAGCTGTCGGTGGAGAGCGAGGCTTTGGTGATACCCAGCAGGATATTGTCGAAGCGTGCCGGTTCTTTGCCTTCGGCAACGGCGCGTTCGTTGGCCTGCATCACGTCGCCGCGCTCCACCTGCTCGCCGGTGATGAAGCCGGTTTCGCCGGCATCGGCAATGTTCACGCGGCGCAGCATCTGGCGGATGATTACTTCGATATGCTTATCGGAAATGCGCACACCTTGCAGGCGGTACACTTCTTGCACTTCCTGCACGATGTAGCGTGCCAGCGCTTCGATGCCTTGCAGGCGCAGGATGTCGTGCGGATCAACCGAGCCGTCTACGATAATCTCGCCACGGTTCACCACTTGGCCGTCGTGCACCAGAATCTGTTTCTCTTTGGAAATCAAAGTTTCGTGTGCCGCACCCTCCAAGTCGGTAATCACCAGGCGCTGTTTGCCTTTGGTTTCTTTACCGAAAGACACCGTGCCGGTTACTTCGGCCAGCATGCCGGCATCTTTGGGCACGCGGGCTTCAAACAGCTCGGCCACGCGCGGCAGACCGCCGGTAATGTCGCGGGTTTTGGAGGAGGCCTGCGGGATACGCGCCAGCACGTCGCCCTTGCCCACTTCCTGATCTTCGCGCACGGTAATCACCGCGCCCACGGGGAAGGCCATGGAAACGGGGGTTTCGGTGCCGGGCACGGTAACCTCTTCGCCGTTTTCGTCCAACAGCTTCACGGTGGGGCGCAGCAGCTTGCTGGTGCTGGTGCGGCGTTTGCCGTCGATCACCACCAAAGTGGAGAGGCCGGTGATTTCGTCGGTTTGACGGGTAACGGTTACACCTTCTTCCACGTTTTCGAAGCGCACGCGGCCGGCGTATTCGGTAATCATCGGGCGGGTATGCGGATCCCAAGTGGCCAGGGTTTGGCCGGCTTTCACCGCAGAGCCGTCCTGCACCAGCAAAGTGGCACCATAGGGCACTTTGTGGCGTTCGCGCTCGCGACCCACTTCGTCGTGAATCACCAGTTCGCAGGAGCGGCCAATCACCACCAATTCGCCTTTGTTGTTGGCCACATAGCGCATCTGGCTACTGAAACGGGCGGTACCGTTGGATTTGGCTTCCACTTGGCTGGCGGCAGCGGCACGGGAGGCGGCACCACCGATGTGGAAGGTACGCATGGTCAGCTGTGTGCCGGGCTCGCCGATGGATTGGGCGGCAATCACGCCAACGGCTTCGCCGGTGTTCACCAGCTTGCCGCGTGCCAAGTCGCGGCCGTAGCACTTGGCGCACAAGCCGTAGCGGGTTTTACAGGTAATCGGGGTGCGGACTTTCACTTCGTCCACGCCCGAGCGGTCGATCAGATCCACCAGCTGCTCGTTGAGCAGGGTGCCGGCTTCCACCAAAGTAGCGCCGCTGGAAGGGTCTACCACGTCTTGCGCGGTAACGCGGCCAAGGATGCGGTCGCGCAAGGCTTCAATCACGTCGCCGCCCTGTACCACGGCTTTCATTACGAAGCCGTCGTTGGTGCCGCAATCGTCTTCCACCACAACCAAGTCTTGGGTTACGTCCACCAAGCGGCGGGTCAGGTAACCTGAGTTGGCGGTTTTTAATGCGGTATCGGCCAAACCTTTGCGCGCACCGTGGGTGGCGATAAAGTATTGCAATACGGTGAGGCCTTCGCGGAAGTTGGAGGTAATCGGGGTTTCGATAATCGAACCGTCCGGCTTAGCCATCAAACCGCGCATACCGGAAAGCTGTTTAATCTGGGCGGCAGAACCACGCGCACCGGAGTCGGCCATCATGTAGATGGAGTTGAACGACTCCTGATCCACTTCTTTGCCTTCGCGGTCGATTACTTTCTGTTTGGAAAGATTGTCCATCATCGCCTTGGCAATTTTATCGCCGGCACGGCCCCAAATATCCACCACTTTGTTGTAGCGCTCGCCGTTAGTCACCAAACCTTGGCGGTATTGGTCTTCAATTTCCTTCACTTCGGCGTTGGCTTCGGCCAAAAGTTTGGCTTTCTCTTTCGGCACTTCCATATCGTCCACGCAGATGGAGATGCCGCCTTTGGCTGCGAAGCTGAAGCCGGTGTACATCAGGTGGTCGGCAAAAATAACCGTATCGCGCAAGCCGCACAGGCGGAACGAGGCGTTAATCAGGCGGGAGATTTCTTTTTTCTTCAGCGCCTTGTTGATGTATTCAAACGGTAAGCCTTTGGGCAGGATTTCAGACAGCAGAGCGCGGCCAACCGTGGTTTCGTAGCGTTTGGTAACCGGCTCGAACTCGTCTTGGTCGTTTTTCACCCATTCCTGCAGGCGCACGGTGATTTTGGTGCCCAATTCCACCTGCTTGGTGTAGTAAGCACGGTGCACTTCTTTCACGTCGGAGAACAGGCTGCCTTCGCCTTTGCCGTTGATTTTATCGCGGGTCATGTAGTAGAGACCCAATACGATATCTTGAGACGGCACGATAATCGGCTCGCCGTTGGCGGGCGAGAGCACGTTGTTGGAGGCCAGCATCAGGGTACGGGCTTCCATTTGCGCTTCCAGGCTCAACGGCACGTGTACTGCCATTTGGTCACCGTCGAAGTCGGCGTTGAACGCGGCGCACACCAAGGGGTGTAGCTGAATGGCCTTGCCTTCAATCAGAATCGGCTCAAAAGCCTGAATACCCAAGCGGTGCAGGGTCGGGGCGCGGTTGAGCATAATCGGATGTTCGCGGATCACTTCATCCAAAATATCCCACACCACCGGCACTTCCTGCTCCACCAGCTTTTTCGCTGCTTTCACGGTAGCCGCTTCACCGCGCACTTCCAGTTTGTGGAAGATGAACGGTTTGAACAGTTCCAAAGCCATGCGTTTGGGCAGGCCGCACTGGTGCAGGCGCAGGTAGGGGCCTACGGTAATCACAGAACGGCCGGAGTAGTCGACGCGTTTACCCAGCAGGTTTTGACGGAAGCGGCCGCCTTTACCTTTAATCATGTCGGCCAGCGATTTGAGCGGGCGTTTGTTGGCGCCGGTCATGGCTTTGCCGCGACGGCCGTTGTCCAACAGGCTGTCTACCGCTTCCTGCAGCATGCGTTTTTCGTTGCGCACGATGATGTCGGGCGCGTGCAGCTCCAGCAGGCGTTTGAGGCGGTTGTTGCGGTTGATCACGCGACGATAAAGGTCGTTCAAATCGGAAGTGGCGAAACGGCCGCCGTCCAACGGCACCAGCGGACGCAAATCGGGCGGCAGCACGGGCAGCACGTCCATAATCATCCATTCCAGCTTCATGCCGCTGCGCTGGAAGGCTTCCAATACTTTCAGGCGTTTGGCCAGCTTTTTGATTTTGGTTTCGGAACCGGTGCTTTCCAATTCCTGGCGCAGGATTTCGATTTCAGCCGGCACGTCCAGCAAACGCAACAATTCGCGAATGCCTTCGGCACCCATTTTGGCATCGAAGTCTTCGCCGTATTCATCCAGCTTGGCGTAGTAGTCTTCTTCAGTCAGCAGCTGGCGGCGTTGCAGCGGGGTCATGCCGGGGTCGGTTACCACAAAGGCTTCGAAATACAGCACACGCTCAATATCGCGCAGGGTCATGTCCAACACCATGCCGAGGCGGGAAGGCAGTGATTTCAAGAACCAAATATGGGCAACAGGCGCGGCCAGCTCGATATGCCCCATGCGCTCGCGGCGCACTTTGGAAAGGGTAACTTCCACACCGCATTTTTCGCAGGTTACACCTTTAAATTTCAAACGCTTATATTTGCCGCACAAGCATTCGTAGTCTTTTACCGGGCCGAAGATTTTGGCGCAGAACAAGCCGTCGCGCTCCGGCTTGAAGGTACGGTAGTTGATGGTTTCCGGCTTCTTCACTTCGCCGTAAGACCAAGAGCGGATGGTTTCGGGCGAGGCGATGCCGATTTTGATGGCATCGAATTCTTCTTCCATGCCGGCAGCTTGCAGGGGGTTAAACAGGTTCGACAGATTCATTTTTGCTCCCAATCAGGATTTTGTATTTTGCTCACTCTGTTTCAGACAGCCTTTGAGGCTACCTGAAAAATATGGGCGGGCGGCTTGGCCGGATTTTGCCCGGCGGCAAACGGCAGCTCGGCGGATATATTGCGCCGGCACAGTGGCCGTTTCTATTTTCAGGTAGCCTCAGAGGCTACCTGAAAAGCCCCGTTTAATACCGCTCCATATCAATATCCAAGCCCAGCGAACGGATTTCTTTTACCAACACGTTAAACGATTCGGGCATGCCGGCTTCGATTTTGTGTTCGCCTTTAACGATGTTTTCGTACATCTTCGTGCGGCCGGTTACGTCGTCCGATTTCACGGTCAGCATTTCCTGCAGCGTGTAGGCGGCGCCGTAGGCTTCCAGCGCCCACACCTCCATCTCACCGAAACGCTGGCCGCCGAACTGGGCTTTACCGCCGAGCGGCTGCTGGGTAACAAGCGAGTACGGGCCGGTTGAACGGGCGTGCATTTTTTCGTCCACCAAGTGATGCAGTTTCAGATAGTGCATCACGCCCACGGTTACCTTGCGGTCGAACGGTTCGCCGGAGCGGCCGTCATACAGGGTGATTTGGGTTTTGGTATCGTTGAAGCCCAGTTTCTGCACTTCAGGGTCGTCGCTCGGGTAGGCCAATTCGAGCATGTCGTAAATTTCCTGCTCTTTGGCACCGTCGAACACCGGCGAAGCGAAGGTGGCGCCGCCCTTGAGGTTTTCGGCCAAAGTGAGGATTTCTTCGTCGCTGAGCGATTTGAGGTCTTCCTTCTTGCCGCTGCCGTTGTAGAGTTTTTCTAGGAAGGCGCGGATTTCCTTCACTTTGCGCTGTTCAGCCAACATTTTTTCAATGCGTTGGCCGATGCCTTTAGCAGCCCAGCCCAAATGCACTTCCAGAATCTGGCCGATGTTCATACGCGAAGGTACACCCAGCGGATTGAGCACGATGTCTACGGTGCGGCCGTCGGCCATGTAGGGCATGTCTTCCACCGGCAGAATGCGCGATACCACGCCTTTGTTACCGTGGCGGCCGGCCATTTTGTCGCCTGCCTGCAGGCGGCGTTTGATGGCGATGAACACTTTGACCATTTTCTGCACACCGGGCGGCAGCTCATCGCCCTGGGTCATTTTTTTCTTCTTGATTTCGTATTGTTCGTCGGCCTCTTCTCGTTTCTGCTGCAGGCTGAGCTTAATCAATTCAAGCTGTTTGGCCAGCTCTTCATCCGACAGGCGGATGTCGAACCAATCGTGCTTGCTCGGCAGGGAAGCCAGGTATTCGGCAGTAATTTCTTTGCCTTTGCCCAGTTTCATCGGGCCGCCATTGGCTTTTTGGCCGACAATCATGCGCTCGATACGGTCGAAAGCATCGTTGTCAAAAATACGCAGTTGGTCGTTCAAATCCAAACGATAGCGTTTCAACTCGGCATCAATAATGGATTGGGCACGTTTGTCGCGCTGGATGCCTTCTCGGGTAAACACTTGTACGTCGATAACCGTACCGCTCATGCCGGTGGGCATACGCAGCGAGGTATCTTTCACGTCGGAGGCTTTTTCACCGAAGATGGCACGCAGCAGCTTTTCTTCCGGCGTGAGCTGGGTTTCGCCTTTTGGCGTTACTTTGCCCACCAATACGTCGCCTGCTTCCACTTCGGCGCCGATATATACGATGCCGCTTTCGTCCAAACGGTTTTGCATGCGTTCGGACAGGTTGGGAATATCGCGGGTGATTTCTTCTGCACCCAGCTTGGTGTCACGAGCCACCACATTGAGTTCTTCGATATGGATGGAGGTGTAGCGGTCGGCGGCAGCCACTTTCTCGGAAATCAAAATCGAGTCTTCGTAGTTGTAGCCGTTCCAAGGCATGAAGGCGATGGTCATGTTCTGGCCAAGCGCGAGTTCGCCCAGATCGGTAGAAGCACCGTCGGCAATCAAATCGCCGCGCTGCAACACATCACCGGCTTTCACCGCCGGGCGTTGGTTGATGTTGGTGGATTGGTTGGAGCGGGTGAATTTCACCAAGTTGTAGATATCCACACCTACTTCGCCCGCTACGGTTTCTTCATCGTGTACGCGAACCACGATACGGTTGGCATCCACGTATTCCACCACGCCGCCTCGACGGGCCACGATAGCGGTGGCAGAGTCCACAGCCACGGAGCGCTCGATGCCGGTGCCGACCAACGGTTTTTCGGCACGCAAACAGGGCACGGCCTGACGTTGCATGTTGGCACCCATCAAGGCGCGGTTGGCGTCATCGTGCTCCAAGAAGGGAATCAGCGAAGCGGCAACGGATACCACTTGGCCGGTGGCCACGTCCATATACTGCACGCGGTCGGCGCTGGCCATGATGGTTTCGCCTTTTTCGCGGCAGGTAATCAAATCACCTTTCAGGTAGCCTTTCTTATCCACTTCGGCGTTGGCCTGCGCAATCACATAACGGCCTTCTTCAATGGCAGACAGATAGTCGATTTCATCGGTAACCTTGCCGTCTACCACGCGGCGGTACGGCGTTTCCAAGAAGCCGTAATCGTTGGTGCGGGCATAAACCGATAATGAGTTAATCAGACCGATATTCGGACCTTCAGGCGTTTCAATCGGGCACACGCGGCCATAGTGGGTCGGGTGTACGTCGCGCACTTCGAAGCCGGCGCGTTCACGGGTTAGGCCGCCCGGGCCGAGTGCTGATACACGGCGCTTATGGGTCACTTCCGACAGCGGATTGGTTTGATCCATAAACTGTGACAATTGGCTGGAGCCGAAGAATTCTTTGATCGCAGCCGATACCGGTTTGGCATTGATCAAATCGGTCGGCATCAGGTTGTCGGCCTCTGCCTGATTCAGGCGCTCTTTTACCGCACGTTCCACACGGGCCAAGCCGGAGCGGAACTGGTTTTCGGTCAGCTCGCCCACCGAACGAACGCGGCGGTTACCCAAGTGGTCGATATCGTCCACTTCACCATGGCCGTTGCGCAATTCAACCAGTGTGGCGATGGAGGCAACAATGTCTTCAGTACTAAGAACAAATCCGCCTTTTTCAGCTGCTCCAGCCAAAGTTTCATTCAACAGACGACCGTACCACGATTGCTGCTGGTCTTCAGACAGCTTCTGCTCGTAGGTGCGGGTATTGAATTTCATGCGACCAACACGAGACAGATCGTAGCTGGCTTCATTGAAGAACAGGCGATCAAACAGCATTTCCACTGCTTCTTCGGTGGGCGGCTCGCCAGGGCGCATCATGCGGTAAATAGCAATACGTGCAGCCATTTGGTCGGCAGTTTCATCCACTTGCAATGTAGAGGAAATATAGCCTCCATGCCCCAATTCGTTGATATATAGGGTTTGGATTTCGTTCACGCCATGAATTTCCAACTGCGCCAACAATTCTTCAGTGATTTCGCTGTTGGCCGGCGCCAGAATTTCACCGGTATCGGGCACGATAACGTCTTTGGCCAGCACTTTGCAGATTAGGGTCTCAGCATCCACCCGCAGGCGCTTCAAGCCAGCTTTCTCAATATCGCGCAACCCTTTGGCAGTAACTCGTTTGCCTGCAGCCACCAGCACTTTGCCATCCTCATCGCAAATATCGGTTTTCACGGTTTCGCCTTTCAACCGTGACAGAACCAGCTCGGTCTCCACGCCATCTTTGCTTAGATAGAATGTTTCCTTATCGTAGAAGGTATCCAAGATCTGTTCAGCACTGTATCCCAATGCTTTCAGCAAAATGGTTACCGGCATTTTGCGGCGGCGGTCAATACGGAAGTAGAGCAAATCTTTTGGATCAAACTCCAAATCCAGCCATGAACCGCGATAAGGAATAATACGTGCAGAAAACAGAAGTTTGCCCGAAGAGTGGGTTTTACCTCGGTCATGTTCGAAGAATACACCCGGAGAACGGTGCAACTGAGACACAATGACGCGTTCAGTACCGTTAATAATGAATGAGCCATAGGGTGTCATCAGCGGGATTTCGCCCATATAAACTTCATTCTCACGCACTTCTTTCACCACATTGGGCTTAGAAGATTCTTTATCTAAAATCACCAAGCGGATACGGGCGCGCAAAGGAGCCGCGTAAGTGATACCACGCAGTTGGCATTCGGCAATATCAAATAATGGCTCACCCAAGATGTAATGAGTAAACTCCAACCGGGCATATCCGTTGTGGCTCACAATCGGGAAAATAGAATTGAATGCAGCCTGCAAGCCTTCATCCAAACGCTTATCAAAAGCAGTTTCCTGCTGGAGAAATTTTCGGTACGACTCCAGCTGGGTGGCCAGCAAATATGGCACTTCCAGCACGCTGTCGCGTTTGGCAAAGCTCTTTCGAATACGTTTTTTTTCAGTCGCTGAATAACTCATTGTTGAACACTCCGGATAACGAGAGGAATTGATTCCCACTTGAACGGCAACAATACCCATCACCGCTCTAAAATTTACATATATTTATCATCAAAGCTGGCTTTTATAGCAAATATATGTAAATTATTATTTCATCCTAACTCCTAAGCGAAACAAGGCTGGCAGAAACCTGCCAGCCTGTCAGCAAAAAAGTACTTATTTGATTTCCACTTTGGCGCCAGCTTCTTCCAGCTGTTTCTTGATTTCTTCAGCTTCAGCAGGAGTAACGCCTTCTTTGATGGTTTTCGGAGCACCGTCAACCATGTCTTTAGCTTCTTTCAAGCCCAAGCCAGTAATGGCACGAACCACTTTAATTACGCCTACTTTCTGATCACCGGCGGCAGCCAAAATAACATCTACCTCAGACTTGGCTTCAGCAGCACCATCCGTAGTACCAGAACCAACTGCCACAGCTACGGCAGCGGCAGAAACGCCAAACTTGGTTTCAAATTCTTTTACCAAGTCGTTCAACTCCATTACAGTCAAACCACCAATTGCTTCCAAAATGTCTTCTTTAGTAATAGCCATGCTATCAAACTCCTAATTGAATAAATAAGTAAAATATAAAAATGATTAAGCAGATGCTTCTTCAGCAGCTTTTTTCTCAGCCAAAGCAGCCATACCGCGAGCCATGCCAGACAACGGAGCCTGCATGAGGAACAGCAATTTAGACAGCAATTCTTCACGACTCGGAATTGCAGCCAGCTGACCTACCTGGGTTGCATCCATCACCGCACCGTCATAAGAGCCCGCTTTAATGATCAGCTTCTCATCTTTTTTAGAGAATTGGTGCAACACTTTTGCAGCAGCTACAGCATCTTCAGATGCTGCATATACCAACGGGCCAACCATATGCTCGGCCAACCCTGCAAAAGAGGTGCCTTCCACCGCACGACGAGCCAGCGTATTCTTCAGAACACGCAAGTACACGCCTTCTTTACGAGCATTGGCACGCAATTCGGTCATGCTAGCAACGCTGATACCGCGGTATTCGGCAAGCACCATGGTCTGAGCATTGCCGATACCGGCAACAATCTCTTCCACAACTGCTTTTTTAGTTTCAATACTAAGACTCAAGGTCTACCTCCTACTGTTTATCAAAGAATGTCTAACGACATCCACCAGCTCGGCAACCTGAAAAGACATTTTGCAAGCAATTGCTTGCTCATAATCTCAGGACCACCGTCTACGTAGGGTAAAATATTAAATCTTACGATCCCTACGGTCTTGGACTCTACTTACAATCAAGCATAAGCAGTCCACATTTCAGGTAGCCTCAACAACTTGCAGAGGCTACCTGAAAACTTCCTTTAACTAGCTACGCTACCGACATCCACACGGACACCAGGACCCATAGTGCTAGACAATGCGATTTTCTTCAGATATTGGCCTTTAGTAGCAGCAGGTTTTGCCTTTACCACCGCATCCAACAAGGTATTGAAGTTTTCACGCAAATCAGCCGCCGCAAAAGAAGCTCGACCAATTGTGGCATGCACCACACCAGCCTTATCAGTACGATACTGAACTTGACCAGCCTTAGCATTACGCACAGCCTCTGCTACATTTGGCGTAACCGTACCCACTTTCGGATTCGGCATCAAACCACGCGGCCCCAAGATGGTACCCAACTGACCAACGATACGCATTGCATCAGGAGAGGCAATAACGACATCAAAATCCAAATTCCCTGCTTTTACCTCTGCAGCCAGATCCTCAAATCCAACCACATCAGCGCCTGCTTCTTTTGCAGCCTCAACATTGGCACCTTGAGTAAATACTGCCACACGAACAGTTTTACCAGTACCTTTCGGCAGCACAACAGACCCACGGATTACCTGATCAGATTTACGCGAATCCACACCCAAATTGATAGCAACATCAACCGACTCATCAAATTTGGCCGTAGCAGTTTTCTTTACCAACTCAATCGCCTCATCAATTGAGTAATGTACATTTGGATCAATAGAAGAGCGCAAACCTTGGAAACGTTTAGATAACTTAGCCATTACACACCCTCCACATCCAAGCCCATGGAACGGGCAGAACCAGCAATAGTACGAACTGCCGCATCCAAATCAGCTGCAGTCAAATCAGGCTCCTTAGTTTTGGCAATCTCTTCCAACTGAGCACGGGTAACCTTACCCACTTTGTTAGTCAGCGGATTTGAACTGCCTTTCTGCAAACCAGCAGCCTTTTTCAGCAAAATACTGGCCGGAGGAGTCTTCATTACAAATGTAAAAGACTTATCCGCAAATGCAGTAATTACCACAGGAATAGGTAACCCAGGCTCCACATTTTGCGTAGCCGCATTAAATGCCTTACAGAACTCCATGATATTCAAACCGCGCTGACCCAATGCCGGGCCAACTGGAGGGGAAGGATTAGCCTTCCCTGCAGGAATCTGCAACTTAATATAACCTACAATTTTCTTTGCCACATTTAGCTCCTAAATAACGGGTATCACGCAGAAATTCTGCTCCCCAAAAACTAAGCCTTATATTATAAATAAAATCTTACTTATTGCCAAGCAGTCAAGCTAAATCTTCTCTACCTGACTAAAATCCAACTCAACGGGTGTTTCTCGACCAAAAATTTGCACCAAGACCCGAAGCTTATTGCGTTCATAATCGACAACATCAACCAATCCGTTAAAATCAGAAAATGGCCCTTCACTTACTCTGATCTGCTGCCCAACCACAAACTCAACTCGCGGTTTCGGTTTTTTCTCCGAACCAGTAACATCCGACACTTGAGATATTATTGCATTCACTTCCCGTTGAGAAATTGGTAACGGACGGTTAGCCGTACCCCCAATAAACCCATTAACCCTAGGTGTACTCTTAACCAAGTGCCATGACTCATCCGTCATTTCCATTTCTATTAACACATAGCCTGGAAAAAACTTACGCTCACTAACTGTCTTCCGACCATTCTTAATACCAACAACCTCTTCAACAGGCACCAGAATCTGACCAAAAAACTCCTCCATTCCCTCTCTAGCGATCCGCTCCTTCAGAGTCTTCTGAACATTCTTCTCGAACCCAGAATAAGCTTGAATGACGTACCAATTTTTAGCCATTTTCTCGCCCCTAAAAATTACTCAGCAATTTTTGTAAATAACCACACCAAAAAAGAATCCACCAACCACAAAAATAAGGTTAGCACTGCCGTGAATATCAAAACAAAGAATGTATTACGCCAAGCCTCATTTTTAGGTGGCCAAACAACCTTCTTGATTTCAACAACAGAATCCTTGATATATCGAATCAAACTGGGACCAGTATCACACCAAAAGAAAACAATTAGCCCAGAGAGCAACAAAGAAATCCCTAAAACGGCACCTCGTACATATAGTGGCTGCTGAGATAGAAATGAAAAGCCAATCGCCCCAGCAACAATCAGAGCAGCTGCTAAAAATAATTTAGCGCCATTTCCTCTTCCAGTCTTACGTTGAGCACCCTGCCCTCGATCACGCAACTCCTGACGGGCCTGCTTCAACGAAGCCACTGACATTTCTTTCACTTTCTGTTTACGATCACTCATTTGCAACCACCCTAAACTTCACAGTTCTTTATAAAACAGCATAAAACAAAAGACTAACCGGCAGGCCGGTTAGTCTTTCTTTTGGCAGGCCAGGAGGGTTTCGAACCCCCAACCCTCGGTTTTGGAGACCGATACTCTACCAATTGAGCTACTGGCCTCTAACCTTTAAGCGATCACGGAAGCCACCACACCGGCACCTACCGTACGGCCACCTTCGCGAATCGCAAAGCGCAGACCCTCTTCCATAGCAATCGGAGCAATCAGTTCTACGGTGATGGTTACGTTCTCACCAGGCATAACCATTTCTACACCAGGTTCCAGCTCTACAGCACCGGTTACGTCAGTGGTACGGAAGTAGAACTGTGGGCGGTAGTTGGCGAAGAACGGGGTGTGACGACCACCTTCTTCTTTGCTCAATACGTATACTTCGGCTTTGAACTTGGTGTGCGGAGTGATGGTGCCGGGTTTAGCCAATACTTGACCACGCTCAACTTCTTCACGTTTGGTACCGCGCAGCAGTACGCCTACGTTGTCACCGGCCTGACCTTCGTCCAGTAGTTTGCGGAACATTTCCACGCCAGTACAGGTAGTTTTCTGAGTGGGCTTCAGACCAACGATTTCGATCTCTTCGCCCACTTTGATGATGCCGCGCTCTACACGACCGGTTACTACGGTACCACGGCCGGAGATAGAGAATACGTCTTCGATCGGCAACAGGAAGGGTTTGTCTACAGCACGTTGAGGAGTGGGAATGTAGCTATCCAAAGCGGCAGCTAGTTCGAAGATTTTTTCTTTGTAACCGGCATCGCCCTCGAGGGCTTTGAGAGCGGAACCTTGTACGATCGGGCAGTCGTCACCAGGGAAGTCATAGCTGGAGAGCAGGTCGCGGATTTCCATCTCAACCAACTCAAGCAGCTCGGCATCGTCTACCATGTCGCATTTGTTCATGAATACGAGGATGTAGGGTACACCTACCTGACGAGCCAACAGGATGTGTTCGCGAGTCTGAGGCATAGGACCGTCGGCAGCGGATACCACCAGGATGGCGCCGTCCATTTGGGCAGCACCGGTAATCATGTTTTTTACGTAGTCGGCGTGACCGGGGCAGTCTACGTGAGCATAGTGACGACCTTCGGTTTCGTACTCTACGTGGGCGGTGTTAATGGTAATACCGCGGGCTTTTTCTTCCGGGGCATTGTCAATCTGGTCGTAAGCTTTAGCCTGACCGCCGAATTTCTCAGCCAAAATGGTGGTCAATGCTGCTGTCAATGTGGTCTTACCATGGTCAACGTGACCAATGGTGCCAACGTTTACGTGCGGTTTGCTACGTTCGAATTTTTCCTTAGCCATGGCAATTTCCTATTAGCTTAAATTAAGAGAACAAAGGGATAAAATAGATGGTGCCCATGGGCAGATTTGAACTGCCGACCTCTCCCTTACCAAGGGAGTGCTCTACCCCTGAGCTACATGGGCCTTAAAAATCAATTGGAGCGGGTGAAGGGAATCGAACCCTCACCGTAAGCTTGGAAGGCTTCTGCTCTACCATTGAGCTACACCCGCCCTTAATGCCCCAACATAGTAATTGGTGGTGGGAGAAGGATTCGAACCTTCGAAGCTCTCGCAACAGATTTACAGTCTGCCCCCTTTGACCGCTCGGGAATCCCACCAAGAGAGAAGAGAAATATAGCGACTTTCCTAAGCAATCGTCAAGCAAAATTTTCTCTTCTACCTCAAATTATCCGCAACTCAATATTTTTAATTGAAATTCAGCTCTATCCTTTTTTCAACAAAATAATCTTTTCATACTTCGCTCGTAGCTGTTCCTCAGTTTCCGGGTGCTCCTCATCAATCAAAATACAGTCTACCGGACAAACCTGCTGGCATTGTGGTTCATCGTAATGTCCAACGCACTGCGTACACAAATTAGGATCGATTTCGTAGATTTCCTCACCCTGTGAAATGGCATCATTTGGGCACTCTGGCTCACATACATCACAGTTGATGCACTCATCTGTAATAAAAAGAGACATGCGTTCCTCTTAATATCTTATAAGTTATCCAAAATTAAGGGGCGGGATTATAGCACAGGCTAGCCTTCAGGTAGCCTCATCCTTAGCAAATATAAAATTTTCTTCTTTGATAACAATTATTAAAATAGGGCAGCTTCATTTCTTCTTAAGTAGCACATATTTACTTACCCCTGATTGTCCTGTATTCAACTCCAGCAGATAATCAGGCCAAACAGGCAAGTCTCCTGCCTCAACATATATGTATGCACCATCATGTAAACACCGTTCCAGGCACATAAAAAGCTCAGCCCAACCCTGCCAAACAAATGGCGGATCCAAGAACACCACATCAAACTGCTCATTTGTTTTTTCTAAGAATCCAAAAGCGTCAATTGATTGAATCTCTATTTTTTCAGGTAGCCTCAATTCCTGCATTTGCTGTTGCAAACTTGCTGCAGTCCGCCAATTATTTTCTACCAATACAACCCGTTTTGCCCTCCGTGAGGCAGCCTCAAAGCCCAAGGCACCGCTACCTGCAAATAAATCCAGTACCGTTTGACCGGTTAAATCCTGCCCTAGCCAATTAAATAACCGTTCGCGCACACTATCAGCAGTTGGACGTAAGCCTTCTGCATCTACAAACCGGACTTTCCGTCCACGCAATTCTCCACCAATGATACGAACTTGATTTTTATGTCTATTATGCTTATTTTGTTTTTGCATACCTGTTCCACAAAATGGGAAAACCATTTCCCAAAAATATTTATAGCTGAAAGACTTATTCCTTCATACCAAGCGGCTAGCCACAAGCAATACCGTCAACACCGCAAAGAAATCCAACATCATAAGGAGAAACAAGTATTTTAGCTATAGATACTACCCTTCTCTAAGAGGCCAGCTTACCCTACTAACTCAATAAATCTCTTGACTACAAAAAGCCGAACGGAGACTCCGTTCGGCTTTAGTATTATCTGCAAGCAGATTACTGAACTTTAATTTCCACGTCCACACCTGCCGGCAAATCCAGCTTCATCAGGGCATCAGTAGTCTTATCAGTCCAATCTACAATATCCATCAAGCGCAGATGAGTACGAATCTCCAACTGTTCACGTGAAGTTTTATTCACGTGTGGAGAACGCAGGATATTGAAACGCTCGATTTTGGTCGGCAACGGGATTGGACCTTTTACCACAGCGCCAGTGCGCTTGGCAGTTTCAACGATTTCCTGAGCAGAACGGTCGATCAGGCTGTAATCATAAGCTTTCAGACGGATACGGATTTTTTGGTTTGCCATTTATTCGATACCCTTCTTAAGCGATCACGGAAGCCACCACACCGGCACCTACCGTACGGCCACCTTCGCGAATCGCAAAGCGCAGACCCTCTTCCATAGCAATCGGAGCAATCAGTTCTACGGTGATGGTTACGTTCTCACCAGGCATAACCATTTCTACACCAGGTTCCAGCTCTACAGCACCGGTTACGTCAGTGGTACGGAAGTAGAACTGTGGGCGGTAGTTGGCGAAGAACGGGGTGTGACGACCACCTTCTTCTTTGCTCAATACGTATACTTCGGCTTTGAACTTGGTGTGCGGAGTGATGGTGCCGGGTTTAGCCAATACTTGACCACGCTCAACTTCTTCACGTTTGGTACCGCGCAGCAGTACGCCTACGTTGTCACCGGCCTGACCTTCGTCCAGTAGTTTGCGGAACATTTCCACGCCAGTACAGGTAGTTTTCTGAGTGGGCTTCAGACCAACGATTTCGATCTCTTCGCCCACTTTGATGATGCCGCGCTCTACACGACCGGTTACTACGGTACCACGGCCGGAGATAGAGAATACGTCTTCGATCGGCAACAGGAAGGGTTTGTCTACAGCACGTTGAGGAGTGGGAATGTAGCTNTNCAAAGCGGCAGCTAGTTCGAAGATTTTTTCTTTGTAACCGGCATCGCCCTCGAGGGCTTTGAGAGCGGAACCTTGTACGATCGGGCAGTCGTCACCAGGGAAGTCATAGCTGGAGAGCAGGTCGCGGATTTCCATCTCAACCAACTCAAGCAGCTCGGCATCGTCTACCATGTCGCATTTGTTCATGAATACGAGGATGTAGGGTACACCTACCTGACGAGCCAACAGGATGTGTTCGCGAGTCTGAGGCATAGGACCGTCGGCAGCGGATACCACCAGGATGGCGCCGTCCATTTGGGCAGCACCGGTAATCATGTTTTTTACGTAGTCGGCGTGACCGGGGCAGTCTACGTGAGCATAGTGACGACCTTCGGTTTCGTACTCTACGTGGGCGGTGTTAATGGTAATACCGCGGGCTTTTTCTTCCGGGGCATTGTCAATCTGGTCGTAAGCTTTAGCCTGACCGCCGAATTTCTCAGCCAAAATGGTGGTCAATGCTGCTGTCAATGTGGTCTTACCATGGTCAACGTGACCAATGGTGCCAACGTTTACGTGCGGTTTGCTACGTTCGAATTTTTCCTTAGCCATGAGCTAATTCCTTTTCATATAAAGATCGATTAAAAGAACAAAGGCTACCTGAAAATTAGCTTCATCACCTGAAATGGTTTTCAGGTAACCTGTAAACAGCTGCCCATCTCAAAGGACAGCCTAGATTGCAAAGTTAACCTTTGCGGTCTGCTACTACTTTTTCTGCCACATGAGCCGGAGCTTCTGCGTATTTCTTGAACTCCATGGTGTAGGTGGCGCGACCCTGGGTAGCGGAACGCAGGTCGGTTGAATAACCGAACATCTCAGCCAACGGCACTTCAGCACGTACTTTCTTACCGCCGATACCGTCGTCGTCCATACCCAATACGATGCCACGGCGACGGTTCAAGTCGCCCATTACATCGCCCATGTAGTCTTCCGGGGTTTCTACTTCCACAGCCATAATCGGCTCCAGCAGTACCGGAGAGGCTTTACGCATACCGTCTTTGAATGCCATAGAAGCGGCCAATTCAAACGCGATTTGCGAAGAGTCCACATCGTGGTAAGAACCGAAAGTCAGACGAACGCGGACGTCCACCACCGGATAACCGGCTACGATACCATTTTGCAGAGTGTCGCGGATACCCTTATCGACAGACGGGATGAATTCGCGCGGAATCACACCACCTTTAATTTCATCGATAAATTCATAGCCCGCACCACCCGGCTCCATCGGCTCCATTTTGATCACAACATGACCATACTGACCTTTACCGCCAGACTGTTTAACGTGTTTGGCTTCGGACTCCACTTCCTTACGGATAGTCTCGCGGTAGGCTACTTGAGGCGCACCTACGTTGGCTTCCACACCAAATTCGCGTTTCATGCGGTCCACAATAATTTCCAAGTGCAGTTCGCCCATACCGGAAATAATGGTTTGGCCGGACTCTTCATCAGTACGCACACGGAAAGACGGGTCTTCCTTCGCCAAGCGGTTCAAGGCAATACCCATTTTTTCTTGGTCGGCTTTGGTTTTCGGCTCAACGGCAACGTGGATTACCGGCTCAGGGAATTCCATGCGTTCCAAAATAATCGGCGCATCTTCGGCAGCCAAAGTTTCACCGGTGGTTACGTCTTTCAAACCGATGGCGGCGGCAATGTCGCCGGCACGCACTTCATCAATCTCGTCACGGTCGTTCGCAGTCATTTGCACCAAACGGCCGATACGTTCGCGAGTACCCTTCACAGAGTTCACCACGCTGTCACCAGACTTCAGTACGCCTGAATATACGCGGATAAAAGTCAGCTGGCCAACGTATTTGTCATTCATCAGCTTGAATGCCAAAGCAGAGAACTTAGCATCATCACTCGCTTCACGGCTATCCGGCTCATCAGTTTCGGGGTTTACGCCCTGTACCGGCGGAATATCGGTCGGAGCAGGCAGAAACTCCACAACAGCATCCAGCATACGCTGCACACCTTTGTTTTTAAATGCAGAACCGCACAATACCGGCTGAATCTCACCAGCCAGAGTACGCTGACGCAACGCACCAACGATTTCTTCCTCAGACAGCTCTTCACCGCCCAAGTATTTGTCCATCAGCTCTTCACTGGCTTCAGCAGCGGCTTCGATCATATTCTGACGCCATTCTTCGGCAGTAGAAACCAAATCAGCCGGGATATCGCCATATTCGAAAGTTACGCCTTTATCAGCTTCATTCCAAATAATGGCTTTCATCTTCAGCAGGTCCACTACGCCTTCGAAGTTATCTTCAGCACCCACCGGAATCACCACCGGAACGGGATTGGCGCGCAGACGGGTTTTCATCTGCTCAACCACGCGGAAGAAGTTGGCACCCTGACGGTCCATTTTATTTACAAAAGCCAAACGCGGCACTTTGTATTTATTGGCCTGACGCCATACGGTTTCAGACTGGGGCTGCACACCACCCACCGCACAGTAAACCATCACACCGCCGTCAAGGACGCGCATAGAGCGTTCCACCTCAACGGTAAAGTCTACGTGTCCGGGAGTATCGATAATGTTAAAGCGGTGTTCTTTAAACTGGCCGGCCATACCTTTCCAATAGGCGGTTACGGCAGCGGAAGTAATGGTAATACCGCGTTCTTGCTCCTGCTCCATCCAGTCGGTAGTGGCTGCACCGTCGTGCACCTCGCCGATCTTGTGAGTCAGGCCGGTGTAGAACAGAATACGTTCGGTAGTTGTGGTTTTGCCCGCATCAATGTGGGCGGAAATACCGATATTACGGTACAAATTAATCGGGGTTTTACGAGCCATTTCAATCGCCTTTCAAAATTAGAAGCGGAAGTGGGAGAAGGCTTTGTTGGCTTCAGCCATGCGGTGTACTTCTTCACGTTTTTTCATGGCGCCGCCACGGCCTTCCGCCGCATCAATCAGCTCGCCGGCCAGGCGCAAATCCATGGATTTTTCACCACGTTTGCGGGCCGCATCGCGCACCCAGCGCATTGCCAAGGCCAAACGGCGGGAAGGACGAACCTCAACAGGAACCTGGTAGTTGGCACCACCAACACGGCGGCTTTTCACTTCCACGATAGGTTTGGCATTGTCGATGGCTTCGTTAAACACTTCGATTGCTTCTTTGCCCTGTACTTTCTTGGCAATTTGCTCCAGAGCACCGTACACGATACGCTCGGCAACCGATTTTTTACCGTCAACCATCAAGACATTCATAAACTTGGTCAGTTCAACGCTGCCGAACTTCGGATCCGGCAATACGTCGCGCTTGGGGACTTCTCTACGTCTTGGCATTTCAATTTCCTTTAATCTATTCAGCTGGGATAATTCCCGCGAATGCCCATTGGGGAGCATTCACTTACTCGGCCGGCTTATATCAGCAATAACGGCCGACGTGCCTGTATTAAAAAATTATTTCGGGCGTTTGGCACCGTATTTGGAACGTGCCTGTTTGCGGTCTTTCACGCCGGCAGTATCCAAAGAACCACGAACAGTGTGGTAGCGCACACCCGGCAAGTCTTTTACACGACCGCCGCGAATCAGCACCACGCTGTGCTCTTGCAAGTTGTGGCCTTCACCGCCGATATATGAAATCACTTCAAATCCGTTGGTTAGGCGCACTTTGCACACTTTACGCAAAGCGGAGTTCGGTTTTTTCGGAGTAGTGGTGTACACACGGGTGCATACGCCGCGTTTTTGCGGGCAGGCTTCCAGTGCGGGCACCTTGTTTACGTACTCGGGCTTTTTGCGGCCCTTGCGTACTAACTGGTTAATAGTTGGCATATTTTCTCGTCCTGTTGAGTTAAATATTTACCGACACCATGTCGGCAAGGGCGGAATTATAGTTCTTTTGCAAGCAGCGGGTCAATGGCAGAATCGGAATATACCTTAGCTTTTCGTGGTTTACGGGCGGGCCTGTTGTTTTCTGCACAGAAGAAAAGAAGTCTCTCCCATCAACCAGCCAAACAACGAGGCTACCTGAAACCGTCCTAGTCGGTTTTCAGGTAGCCTTCTTATATAGTGAATTAAATTTAAACCAGTACAGCGTTGCCTCACCTTGCCGTACTATTTGTACTGTCTGCGGCTCGCCGCCTTGTCCTGATTTAAATTTAATCCACTATATATAAAGCATCTGCTTTGGGCTTGGCCGAGTCTCTGCTTCTAGCAGCAAACCGGCTACAGCTTTCAGGTAGCCTTTACTTTATCGCATTGCGGATCACACCCATGATGCTGCGGGTAATGCTGCGGGTAATCTGCTTGTTCACCTGACTACCGAGCGAATCAGCCAAGTCATAGCCCAAGCCTTGGTTGGCGCGTTTACGGCTGCCGAACAGGCCGCCGAGGAAACCGTCCAGCAGGCCGCCTTTGTTGCTTTCGGCTTTTTGGGCAGATGCGGCTGCGGCATTTTGCGCTTTGGCTTCGGCTTCTGCCTGAGCGGCGGCGGCCTGTTCCTGTTCCAGCTGCTGCAAGGCTTCGTAGGCGGAGAAGTTGTCCACCGCATCTTTGTAGTGGCGGTAAAGAATGTCGTTTTGGAAACGGCTGTCGCGTTCGGCGGCAGAAAGCGGGGCAAGCTGGGATTGCGGCGGCAAGATGAAGGCGCGCTCCACGATGCCGGGCATGCCTTTTTCATCAAGGAAAGACACCAGTGCCTCGCCCACGCCCAGTTCGGTAATCGCCTGCGCCACATCCAAATTCGGGTTGCTACGGAAGGTTTCGGCGGCGGCGCGCACGGCTTTTTGATCGCGCGGGGTAAAGGCGCGCAGGGCGTGCTGCACGCGGTTGCCGAGCTGGCCGAGCACAGAGTCGGGCAAATCGAGCGGGTTTTGGGTAACAAAATAGACGCCCACGCCTTTGGAACGGATCAGGCGCACCACTTGCTCGACTTGCTTGAGCAGGGTGTCGGCTGCGTTGTCGAACAGCAAATGAGCCTCGTCGAAGAACATGACGAATTTGGGTTTGTCCAAATCGCCTGCTTCAGGCAGGGTTTCGAACAGTTCGGCCAAGAACCACAGTAAGAACGCGCTATAGAGGCGCGGCGAGCGCATCAGTTTTTCGGCATTCAGGATATTGATTACGCCCTGCCCACCTTCGGTTTGCAGCCAGTCTTGCAGATTAAGCTCCGGCTCGCCGAAAAACACATCGCCGCCCTCGCTTTCCAGCTGCAACAGCTGGCGCTGGATGGCGCCGACGCTGGCGGCGGAAACGTTGCCGTATTGGGTGCGGTATTCTTTGGCATGCTCAGCCACGTATTGCAGCATGCCGCGCAGGTCTTTCAAGTCGATCAGATGCCAGCCTTTATCGTCGGCGGCTTTGAATACCAGGTTGAGCAGACCTTCCTGCGTGTCGTTCAGCCCCATCAGGCGGGAGAGCAGCAGGGGGCCCATTTCGGAAATGGTTACGCGCACGGGAATGCCGGTTTCGCCGTATACATCCCAAAAGCGCACCGGGCAGCCTTTCAGGTAGCCTTCCGCGTCCAGACCGAATTGGGCCATGCGCTCGCCCACCTTGCCCTGCCCGTCGCCCGGGTTGGCGATGCCGGAGAGGTCGCCCTTCACGTCGCTCATAAACACGGGGATGCCTTGCGCGCTGAAGCCTTCGGCCATTTTGCGCAGGGTAACGGTTTTGCCCGTGCCGGTAGCACCGGCAATCAGGCCGTGTCGGTTGGCCATCTGGCCGAGCAAGAATAAATCGCGGCCTTCGGCCACGGTTTTGGCAATGTGGAATTCAGCCATTGCGCCTCTCCAACTGAAAATTGATAACGGGCGATATTGTAACGGAATTGCGGCGTTTGACGGCAAATTTGTTTGGCTGCGGAGAGAGCATGTTTTCAGGTAGCCTGTTGCGCCAACATAAGGCTACCTGAAAGCACTCACTGCCACGAAGTATAAAGAAGTGAAAACTGCTCCTCCAAATTTTCAGGTAGCCTGATTGCCGATTTTAAAGAGGCTACCTGAAATATTAAGAGAGGGACAAGGCGGCGAGCCGCAGGTAGCACACTCGATGCGGCAAGGCAAGCCAACGCTGTCGCCTTCTTAATTTTGATTCACTATGGCAACCAGGCCTCCCCACCGTTTTCAGGTAGCCTCTTCCCGGCAAACAGCGCATAATACGTCCGTTTGCCAACCCGCCCGGAGCCACCCATGCCCAACCCACTCTACGGCCAGCACCTCATCTCCATTCCCGATCTGAGCAACGAACAGCTCGAATGCCTGCTGGATACCGCCCTGCGCCTCAAGCGCGAACCGCGCCGCAACCTGCTTGAAGGCCGGCTCATCGGCTCCTGCTTCTTCGAGCCCTCCACCCGCACCCGCCTCTCCTTCGAAACCGCCGTACAGCGGCTCGGCGGTAAAGTTATCGGCTTTTCCGACGGCGCCAACACCAGCGCCAAAAAAGGCGAAACCCTGGCCGATACCGCCCGCATCATCTCCAGCTACACCGACGCCATCATCATCCGCCACCCCAAAGACGGCGCCGCCCGCGTGCTGGCCGAATTCTCCGCCGTGCCCGTCATCAACGCTGGCGACGGCACCAACCAACACCCCAGCCAAACCCTGCTCGACCTCGTTACCATCCAAGAAACCCAAGGTCGGCTGGACAAGCTCGTTATCGCCATGGCCGGCGATCTCAAATACGGCCGCACCGTCCACTCCCTCGCTCAAGCCATGAAACGGCACCAAGCCGAATTCATCTTCGTCTCCCCGCCCAGCCTCGCCATGCCCGACTATATCACCGAAGAGATCGACGCAGCCGGCTGCCGCTACCAAATCCTGCCCAGCCTCGAAGAAGCCGCCCGCCACGCCGACATCCTCTACATGACCCGCGTGCAGCGCGAACGCTTCGACGAGCAAGAATTCGCCAAAATCCAAGGCAAATTCAACCTCGAAGCCGCCACCCTCGCCCAGGCCAAACCCAACCTGCGCGTACTGCACCCCCTGCCCCGCGTCGACGAAATCCATCCCAACGTGGATGGCACGGTTTATGCTTACTATTTCGAACAAGCCAAAAACGGTGTATTCGCACGCATGGCCATGCTGTCATTGGTGTTAAATAAAACCATATAATGTCAATATTTGTAACAGGCTACCTGAAAACGGCAGTTTTAATGCAGCCCACATAATTGCTTCCGCCTGCCGCGCATACACACTATCTGCCCATTTGGGGAAGTGTCCACTTCCCCATTTCATCAGATTTTTCTAACAAAGGGATTGATTGATCATGTATGCAAAAAAAGTTTTAGCCCTAGCATGTATAGCCGTGCTGGTGAGCGGTTGTAAAGAAGACGAAAAAAACCGGCACAATAATCATTCGGCAGGTTTTACCAGCGGCGGCTACTCTCGTGATGCGAACATATCCGTTCCCAACGGACCGCAGTCTGAAGCGCAGCCGCAACCTCAACCACAGCCTCAACCGCAGCCGCAGCCGCAGCCGCAGCCCCAACCGCAGCCGCAGCCCCAACCGCAGCCGCAGCCCCAACCGCAGCCTCAACCACAGCCGCAGCCCCAACCGCAGCCCCAACCGCAGCCGCCAATTACCGGTTGTCCGTCGGCTACTGATGCATCGGGCAGGTGGACCAGCGTCAAATGCTATGAGTTTACCAATGGCGAAACATCCGATATGGCGGCCAAACTCATCCCTAATCATTTAGGCAGCCACCTTTCCTACCTCCCAGGCAACATCGCGCCGGTGGAAAACAAATACATCCAAATCACCACCCGCCGGCATTGCGTTGCCCGCCAAGGAGATCCGCTTACCGATCAAAACTTCACCACAGGCCCCTGCCCGGCCAACACGGTTGCCCAATATTCAAGCGGCCGCTTGGAATCCGGCCAGATTGTAGACGGCGGGAAACCTTTCCGTGCCGAGATCCGAGCCAAAATCAACTGGAACGGCTCAAGGGGTATGCGCACGGCGCTATGGATGCGCAACAGCGAAAACTTGCAAAATTGCCTCCAAAATCCTGCCGCCAACGACCCTTACGGCGAACTCGATATCTTGGAATGGTATTCCTCCGCAAGGGCATATGCTTGGTCTTCCACGCATGCCAGCTGCTTTTACAGTCACAAAAGACACTTTTGGCGCACCCGCCTCTTCGTACACCGTTTGGAACAGCACATCAACCGTCAATCCACCCCGCTAGATGGCGATTGGCATGTATGGGCAATCGAGTTTGACGGCCATAAAGTGCGCTACTATATGGATGGCAAGCTCATCCCCGTTTCCCACTACACAGTGGACGACAACACCACGGTGGACGTTATCGACCGCAGCCAGACCGACGCATCAGGCGGCTATCCTTCCACCATGCCGGATGAAGACTTTGCCAAACTCAAAGTCAACCGCCAAATGCTGGATCAGGTATTCAGAGTTAAAGGCCCTTGGTATTTCATTCTGAATGACTACGTGGAATGGGAAGACAATCTAGAACCGCCCCGCCCCACCGACCCGTTCCCGGTCCAAACCACCTTGATCGACTACGTGCGGCTGTATCAGAAAAACTAACCCGGCTCTTGCAGGCTACCTGAAATTTCAGGTAGCCTTTATTCCATCCAACCTAATTCGGAAACCCAAATGGACAACAAAAGCCTCAGCGTCAAAGCCATCGAAAACGGCACCGTTATCGACCACATCCCCGCCGGCCTCGCCCTCACTATCCTGCGCCAATTCAAACTACTGCACGAGGGCTGCGCCGTAACCGTCGGCTTCAACCTGCCCAGCAAACGGCACGGTCGAAAAGACATCATCAAAATCAACGGCATCCGGCTCAACGAAGCCGCCGCCAACCGCCTCGCCCTGTTCGCCCCCGAAGCCACGGTAAACCTCATCGCCAACTTCAAAGTCGAGCAAAAAATGCCGCTCCGGCTGCCCGAAACCATCGGCGAAGTGTTCCGCTGCCCCAACCCCAACTGCGCCAGCCACGGCGAGCCCGTTGCTAGCCGCTTCTACGTGCGCCGCCTAGGCAGCCAAACCCGACTCAAATGCCACTACTGCGAAAAAACCTACGACCGTAGCCTCGTAACCGAAGCCTGAAACAGCAAGCACAACAAAAGCCTCCTCTGTTTTTCAGGTAGCCTCGATGGCAACTGCCATTCATCCTAAGATATAATTCGAACTGATTTACATACTTAACCCCAATGGAGACCTACCATGAGCTCTGACGAACGCTATCGCCCCCCGCAAAGTGAAAACTTTGGTTCAGAAGCCCCTGCCTTGTGGAATCCGAATGCAGCTGCTTGCTGGTCGCTGCTGTTTTCCCCTATTTTCGGTGCTGCGCTGCATATGTTCAACGCCCGCGCCATGGGCGATACCGAGCTGGAAAAGCTGAATAAGGGCTTTATATGGGGCACGCTGGCCGTACTGGTGGTCGCTATCCTCCTCGTGATTTTCTCCGGAGTAAAAGTCAACTTTGTCGGCCCTGCCGTACTCATCGCCTGGTATAGCGTGGCAGGGCGCAAGCAAGTAGCCTTAGTGAAAGAACGATATGGATCAGACTATCCACGCCGCTCATGGGGCAAGCCCATATTGTTCGGTGTCCTCGGCATCGTCGCGTTGTATGTTTGTATCTTTATCTTGCTTTTTATTGCCTCTTAACGAGACCTAAATCAAGCCGTCTCCTCCTTTCAGGTAGCCTTACAGGCTACCTGAAATTTTGCACTTAACCACCGGAAAATCTTTTATGCCCCCATCCCTCACCTGGCACACCTTCCCCACCCCAGCCGCCCAAGCTGCCGCACTGGCCGAAGCCATAGCCAACAGCCTGCGCGACTGCCTGCACACGCAAGGCCGTGCCGTGCTGGCCGTATCCGGCGGCCGCTCGCCCGTGGCGTTTTTTGAAGCTCTGGCGCAGCAAAAACTGGATTGGCCACGCATCACCATCACCCTGGTGGACGAGCGGCTCGTGCCGCCACAGCACGCCGACAGCAACGCCGCGCTGGTGCGCCGCCACCTGCTGCAACACGCCGCCGCTGCCGCCCGCTTCCTGCCACTGGTGGGTGAACAAACCGATGTATCCGACCCTGCCGCCGCCCTGGCCGAAGCCGAGGCTGCCTTTCCTACGCCCGACATCGCCGTGCTCGGCATGGGCGCGGACGGTCATACCGCCTCGCTGTTCCCGCAAGCCCCGCAGCTGGCCGCGGCCGTGTCGCCCGCATGCCTCAGTCAACTGGTGCACACCAGCCCGGTTACTGCTGCACACGAACGCATCGGCATGAGCCTGAACGCACTCGCCGCCGTGCCGCAGCTGTTTTTATCGATTCAGGGCGCAGACAAGCGCGCCGTGCTGGAACAGGCCGCCGCTACACCCTCAAGCGAACACCCCATCAGCCTGCTGCTGCATCGGGCAAATGTACGTTGCCAAGTGTATTACGCCGATTGAAACAGCAAACCCGGCAACAAGCCTTCCTGCACGGCTGCTACATACTAAAAGGCTACCTGAACGTTTTTCAGGTAGCCTTTTGATTGGCCATATCATGGCGCCAAGCCACGCCAAAGCAAGCGGCAGATATCAACCCTACCCTTTGCCATACCAAGCATCACCCAGATACAGCGCCAAAAGAGTTAAAACCCCATAACTATCAAACATTACAGCCCCCTGCCGTTTTTCAGGTAGCCTCTGCCTATTGTAAAAAATAATCCATAGTCTTTGACAATTTTTAACTGCTATCCTAATATTTGCCCGAGGCCTGTTGGCGGACAACAGGCCTGCATTTAATTATTTCTCTATTTTCAATAGGAATAAAGTCATGATAGAAGTGAACAGCTACTACACCCTGATTGCAGCCACCATAGTACTGCTATTGGGTAAACTGATGGTTAACAAAATCAAGTTTTTGCGGGATTTCAACATTCCCGAGCCGGTGGCGGGCGGCCTGGTGGCGGCTATCTGCCTGTTTAGCCTGCATGCGGCCACGGGCATCGGCTTCCAGTTTCAAAAACCGCTGCAAGACGCATTTATGTTGATTTTCTTTACCTCCATCGGCCTGAGCGCGGATTTCTCCCGCCTGAAAGCCGGCGGTATTCCGCTGGTGGTGTTCACCGCCATCGTGGGCGCATTTATCTTTGTGCAAAACATTATCGGCGTGGGTTTGGCCAGTGTGTTCGGCCTGCACCCGATGACTGGCCTGATCACCGGCTCTATCACCCTCACCGGCGGCCACGGCACGGCAGCCGGCTGGGCGCCCGACTTAATCAAATACGGTGTGCCTGCCGCTGCCGAATTGGGCATGGCTTCAGCCACCTTCGGCCTAGTGGCCGGCGGCATCATCGGCGGCCCAGTGGCACGCCGCCTCATCAATAAAATGGGGCGTAAGCCTTTGGATTCTACTGTTTCGGCAGATGACCAGGCTCACGACAGCACCGACAATATGTTCGAGCGTGCTGAGCAAACCCGCCTGATTACCGCCACTTCGGCCATCGAAACCCTGGCCATGTTTGCCGCCTGCCTCTCATTTGCCGAAGTGATGGACGGTATCGACAAACAATACCTGTTCGACCTGCCCAAATTCGTATGGGCGCTGTTTGGCGGCGTGGTATTGCGCAACGTATTGGTGAGCGCGTTTAAATTCAATATGTTCGACCGCGCCATCGACGTGTTCGGCAATGCCTCACTCTCGCTCTTCCTGGCCATGGCCCTGTTGAACCTGCAACTGTGGCAGTTGACTGACTTGGCAGGGAAAGTAACCATCATCCTGCTGATTCAAACCGTGGTGATGATTCTGTATGCCACCTACGTTACCTACGTATTCATGGGCCGCGACTACGATGCCACCGTGCTGGCCGCCGGCCACTGCGGCTTCGGCCTCGGCGCCACCCCCACCGCCGTGGCCAATATGCAGTCCATCACCGAGCGCTTCGGTTCTTCGCACAAGGCCTTCCTGATTGTGCCGCTGGTGGGCGCGTTCTTCGTGGACATCATCAACGCGCTGATTCTGGCCGGCTTCGTGAACTTCCTGAAATAGCCTGCCCCGGCATGAGCAAACGGCATCCGATTGGGGATGCCGTTTTTGTTCGCCGATTATCAGAGAACGCCAAAAAGGCTACCTGAAAATGTATAGTGAATTAACAAAACCAGTACAGCGTTGGCTCGCCTTGCCGTAACATGTGTACTGTCTGCGGCTCGCCGCTTGTCGTGATTTTTGTTAATTCACTATAGAGCCCAAACCAATTTTCAGGTAGCCTTACAGCCAACCCATTTCCCTAACCTCAAGGACACCCGCCATGACCACACTCCCCACCATTCCCGCCAGCCAAACCGTATTCGCCATGTCGCCCGACAACGCCCCCGTGCTGCGCGTCGCATCCGGCAGCCGCGTGCGTTTTGAAACCTGCGACTGCTTCACCGACCAAATCCAAACCCCCGACGACACCTTCGACAATCTCGACTGGAACCGCATCAATCCCGCCACCGGCCCCCTGTTTGTGGAAGACGCCGAGCCGGGCGACACCCTGCGCGTGCACATCCGCCGCATCGAACTGGGCAAACAGGCCGTGCTCGCCACCCTGCCCGGCGCAGGCGTGGCCGGTAAGCGGCTGGAACGCGGTCGCATCGACATCGTGCCGGTGGAAGACAACCACGTTGTCTTGTTCGGCAAAGTGCGCCTGCCGCTCAACCCGATGATCGGCGTCATCGGCACTGCCCCCGCCGAAGGCACCATCAGCTGCGGCACGCCCGATGCACACGGCGGCAATATGGACACCAAAATCATCGCCGAAGGCACCACGCTGCTCCTGCCGGTAAACGTGCCCGGCGCGCTGCTGGCCATGGGCGATTTGCACGCCGGTATGGGCGACGGCGAGGTAGGCATTTCCGGCCTGGAAATCAAAGGCGCGGTGGAAGTGGACGTGAGCGTCATCAAAGGCCGCCCCTATCCCCTGCCGCTGGCCGTGACCGCCGACTGCTGCTACACCATCGCTTCCAGCCCCGATTTGGATCAAGCCGCCGAAACCGCCACCCTGATGGCCACCGACCTGCTCACCGCCCACGGCGGGCTCGATGCCAACCAGGCCATCGCCCTACAAAGCATCGCCGGCGATTTGCAGGTGTGCCAAGTGGTCGATCCCAACAAAACCTGCCGCTTCGCCCTGCCGCGCAAGGTAACGGAACAATTAGGGGTTGAGTTGCCATAACGCGTTTGGCCTAGAATGGAAGCGGCAAAAGGCTACCTGAAAACGGGAGAACCGTTTTAGCCGGTTACCGTAAAACCAAAACAGGCTACCTGAAAAGCGGCACGGCAAGATTGCTGCGTCGTTTTTCAGGTAGCCTTTTATGCGAGTGCGCAACTATAGTGGATTAAATTTAATTCACTATAAAACTAATGATAATGTGTAGGAAATCGTCGCGTTGTTTACACCACAGGTTGAGAGTGAAGCCTGCAAGACCTCAAACGGCATATCGCCGTCCAAACTGCGGTGCAGCTTCACCGTATTATAGAAATTAACAAAGCGGCACAGCTCCTTTTGCCGATGCTCCGGACCGTCAAACGACTGTTTCCCATGCCACCTCTCCATCAGGGTGCGGATAACCCGTTCCGCCTTACCGTTGGTCTGCGGACAGGCAACCCGGGTAAACTTTTGACCAATCCCGTTCTCATAACAGGCTACTCCGAAAGCATGGTTGGCCGAGCCTTTGTATTCCGTACCGTTGTCGGAGTAAACGTGCTCAATCAGGTAGGGGCAGGGA
>NZ_LXSQ01000021.1 GCF_001648475.1 Eikenella halliae | reverse complement strand
GGGTTTTCTGCATAATTCGGTCTCCTTGTTTGGAAAATGAACGATGCTGCAAAAGCCCGAAAAAAGGGCTGCACAGCGGGGGCTGCACAGCGGGGGCTGCACAGCGGGGGCTGCACAGCGGGGGCTGAGGCGGCAAACCTGCCTGCGGCGGTTTGCCGCCTCAGCCAAACTTATTATCAATCATCCGAGCCTAGGCTTACAATTCTAGCGGCAGGTTTTGCCTTTATTAACAAAGGCAGCCAAAACTGGCGCAGCCCGTTCCGCCTGCCGTGGAAAGGCTACCTGAAAAATGAATTTCAGTGAGTAGGTTGGGTTAGCCGCAGGCGTAACTCAACACATAAAGTTTGGAATGTTGGGTTTACCAACCCAACCTACCCTCTGCCCTATCAACAGGCTACCTGAAAAATGAATTTCAGGTAGCCTGCTCATTGTGTGGGGTGTAGGGTGTGTGCGGAACGCACGCACGCGGTTTGGGAATAACCGGCAACGGCGTGCGTACCTGCGGCACGCACCCTACGCACCGTGCAGGCTTTCCTGTAACAAAGGCTACCTGAATTTCAGGTAGCCTTTCGCCCTTTCCTTGGGCTGTACGCAAGCAGCAGGGCAATACTGCTATAATGCGGCGTTTTGTATCGTTATTCCGGCGGCCTGCCCTATTCGGCTTTCCCCAGCCGAGGTTTTCAGGTAGCCCATCGTTAATATGAGCAATAAACCTTCCCGCAAAGCAAGCAAATTGAGCAAACCTGCCAAACCGAAGCCAAACCGGCACAATCCGCCTGCCAAGGCTTCGCGCCGGGCGGCCGTGCCTTCGGCTGCGGCGGCGGCTTCGCAATCCATTTCGCTTTTGGCCGATATGCTGTGGCTGTTGGTGCTGCTGTTTGCCGTGTGCCTGGCTTTGGCGCTGGCGAGCTTCACCATGGACGACCCGGCCTGGTCGCGCAGCATCCCCACCGATAATGAGCCGCACAATCTGGCCGGGCTCGTAGGCGCATACACGGCGGATGTGGCCTATTATCTGTTCGGGCTGTCGGTGTGGTGGCTGCTGCTGGCGGCGGCGGTGTGGCTCTACCGCAATTTCCGCAGCGTGAAGCAGAGCAGCGAGAAGCCTTATCACTTGGGCATGGGCTTGGGCGGGGCGGCGTTGTTGCTGTTTGGCAGCCCGCTTTTGGAAGCGGCGGCTTGGTCTGCCGAGTTGCACGATAGTCTGCCGATGGGCGCGGGCGGCTTAATCGGCCAATCGCTCGGCAGCGGCTTTACGCGGCTGTTGGGGGTTTCAGGTAGCCTTTTGGTGCAGGTGGTGCTGATTGTGGCGGGACTCTCGCTGCTGTTGCAAGTATCGTGGCTCACGCTGCTGGAAAAAGCGGGGGCGCAGCTGGAATGGCTGTGGTATCGACTGATCCGCCAGCCGCACCAGTTTGTGCGCGACATACCGAACGCGAAGTTTGCCCGCCGTATGGTGCGCGCGGCAAAAACCATCACCGCCGAAGAAGTGGCAACGGTGGAAGGTGCCAGCAGCAACCGCAAACCGGTGGCGGTGCAGATTAACCAGCCCGCCGACCAAGGGCTACCTGAAAAAGAAAAACCCGTGCCCGAGCGGCAAAAAGATTTGTTCGCTCCCAAACGGCAGGCCGAAGACGGCGAATATCTGCTGCCGGAATTGGATTTGCTTACGCGCCCGCAGGAGCACAAACCGGAAATCAACCCCGAAGCCCTGCAGCACATGGCCGAGCGCATCGAGGCCAAGCTGGCCGAATTCGGCATTCAGGTAACCGTGGTGAGCGCCACCGCCGGGCCGGTGATTACACGTTTTGAAATCGAGCCGGCGCAAGGCGTGAAAGGCAGCCAGATTACCAATCTGGCCAAAGATTTGGCGCGTTCGCTTTCCATGCAGTCGGTGCGCGTGGTGGAAACCATTTCGGGCAAAAGCACCATGGGCATCGAAGTGCCGAACGAGAAGCGGCAGGAAGTGCTGCTGCGCGAAATCTTGTCTTCGCCGGTATTTGCCGCCGCACCGTCCAAGCTCACCGTGGCTTTGGGCAAAGATATTGCCGGCCAGCCGGTGGTGGCCGATTTGGGCAAAATGCCGCACCTTTTGGTGGGCGGCATGACCGGCTCGGGCAAATCGGTGGGCGTGAACGCCATGATTATGTCGATACTGTATAAGGCCGCGCCGGATGAAGTGCGCTTTATCATGATCGACCCGAAAATGCTGGAGCTTTCCGTGTATGAAGGCATTCCGCACCTGCTCTGCCCGGTGGTAACCGATATGCGCGAGGCCGGGCAGGCGCTGAATTGGTGCGTGGCCGAAATGGAAAAACGCTACCGCCTGCTCGCCCATGCTGGCGTGCGCAACCTGGCCGGCTTCAACCAAAAAGTGGCCGAAGCTGCTGCTTCCGGCAAGCCCCTGCCCAACCCCTTCAGCCCCAATCCCGACGAGCCTGAGCCGCTGCAAAAGCTGCCTTATATCGTGATCGTGATTGATGAACTGGCCGATTTGATGATGACCGAGAAAAAGGCGGTAGAAACACAAATCGCCCGCCTGGCGCAAAAAGCCCGCGCCGCCGGTATGCATCTGATTGTGGCCACTCAGCGCCCCAGCGTGGACGTGGTAACCGGCCTGATTAAAGCCAACATCCCCACCCGTATGGCCTTCACCGTGCAAAGCCGCATCGACAGCCGCACCATCCTCGACCAGATGGGCGCAGAAGACCTGCTCAAATACGGCGACCTCCTCTTCCTCCAGCCCGGCAGCGCCGAGCCCGTGCGTCTGCAAGGCGCGTTTGTGAGCGACCACGAAGTGCACGAAGTAGCCTCCTTCGTCAAACGCCAGCAGGGCGCCAACTACATCGAAGGCCTGCTCTCCGGCGAGGCCGCACAGGAAACCGTAAACGCTGTCAACCCCAATGCCGGCAGCGACGAATTGTTCGACCAGGCCGTGGCCTTCATTTTGGAAAGCCGCAAAACCTCCATCTCCTCGCTGCAACGCCAATTGCGCATCGGCTACAACCGCGCCGCCAACCTGATGCAGGCCTTGGAAGACGCAGGCATCGTCTCCCCCGCCGACGTGAGCGGGGCGCGCAAGATATTGGCTAGGAAGGATGATTTGTAGACGATAGTTTTCAGGTAGCCTTCTATCAAACAAATATAAAGGCTACCTGAAAACCCTATTCAGCCTTTTCAGGTAGCCCACTAAAAACACACCCAAGGAACCCCCATGCCCCACTTCCAACCCGAGCCGCCGCATGGTGCGCATCAGCAAGCCAAAGTCGGCATCCTGCTCATCAACCTCGGCACACCGGCCGCACCCACGCCCGAAGCCGTGCGCCCCTATCTGCGCGAATTTTTGTCCGACCCGCGCGTGGTCGAGCTGCCTCGCCTATTGTGGCAGCCTTTGCTGCGCGGCATCATCCTGCCCTTCCGAGCTAAAAAAAGCGCACACGGCTACCGCCAAATCTGGCAACACGAAGGCTCGCCGCTGGCCGTGATTACCGCCAAACAGGCCGCCGCCCTGCAATCCGAGCTGCCGCAAGTGCTGGTGGGGCACGCCATGTCCTACGGCGCGCCGGCCGTGGCCGACGCCATCGCCGCCATGAAAGCCCAAGGCGTAGACCGCCTGCTCGCCATCCCCCTCTATCCGCAATACGCCGCCAGCAGCAGCGGCGCCGCGCTTGATAAAGTGTTGAACGAACTGCTCAAACAGCGCAACCAAATCAGCCTGCGCACCATCAGCCGTTTCTACAACCATCCCGACTACATCCAAGCCATGGCCGCGCATATCCGCGCCTACTGGCAGCAACATGGCCGCGGCCAGCGCATCCTGTTCAGCTTCCACGGCATCCCTGAAGCCGCCGTGCAGCAGGGCGACCCCTACGAAATCGAATGCCGAGCCAGCGCCCAACTGCTGGCTGAAGCCCTGCAGCTCTCCGCCCAAGAATGGTATATCAGCTTCCAAAGCCGCTTCGGCCGCGCCCGCTGGATAGGCCCGGCCACATCCGACCTGCTCACCGAACTGCCCGCCAAACAGCAAATCCGCGAGCTCGATGTGTTCTGCCCCGGCTTCGTGAGCGACTGCCTGGAAACCCTGGAAGAGCTCGCCATCCAAGGCCGCGAACAATTCCACGAAGCCGGCGGCCAAACCTTCCGCTTCATCCCCTGCCTCAACGACAACCCCGTCTTCATCGCCGCCCTGGCCGATATCGCTCAGGAAAACCTGGGCGGCTGGGTATAGCGTGAGGCTACCTGAAAATATATAGCGGTTTAACAAAAGATGGAGCAAGGCGGCGGGGCGTAACAGTACAGCCGGTAGCGGCAAGGCGAATCAACGCTGCAGCGTTTTTTGTTCATCCGCAATAATAGAGGCTACCTGAAACTTTCAGGTAGCCTTTGTTTTTAATTCGTGCATACAGCGTCGGCATACTTGTTTGCCGTTGCGCTCCACCCATTCGTCTGTTGGCTCTGCCATCTCCATCAGGCTACCTGAAAATCAATATACTGCTTTCAGATAGCCTTTCCCCATGCTCACTCAAACAACATCCCGGCCAAGCCCAATGCGTTGTTTACCATATGAATCAAAATCGGGTATTTCAAATCTTTGGTGTGCAGATAGGCCGCGCCGAGCACCAGGCCCATGGCGAAATACAGCAGGAAATCGTAGTGCACCGGCAGACTGTGCAGGCTGCCGAAAATAAAGGCAGACAGCACCAGCAGCAGCCAGCGTTTGCCGCGGTTTTCGATGCTGCCGAAGCTTTGGAAAAAAATGCCGCGCAGCAGCAGCTCTTCCAAAACCGGCGCAAACAGCACGATATAGGCCGCCATCGTCAGCGGGGCGCGTTGCAGCATTTCCATAATGATGAGCTGGTTTTGCAGGTTGTCCACGCTGCTTTCTACACCCAGCGCGGCCATCAGCATTTCGTAGAGCGGGTTGATGGCCAGCATCAGCGCAATATAGCCTACCGCCCACAGCAGTTTTTTGCCGGAAAACCGGCTTTTCCAATCATGGAAATAGCCGTCTGCCTGCTTCAGGTAGAGCTTCAGGTATAGCCCGCACATGGCCACGGCGGCAAGCGTAAACAGCAGTGCGGCCACAATTTGGGCGGCCATGCTCCTACCCAGGCCGCCGAGCAGCCAGGCCAATGTTGGCAGCACCTGCGTCAGCATCAGCAGGGGGATAAACTGTAAGAGTGAAATGAATTTATCCCGCACCGCAGCCTCCGGTTTTCGGCTTGCTGCCCAAAATGTTAATCACTTTGCGTGCGGGTTTTTCAGGTAGCCCTTCGCCTTCGTCGTCGCGCGGGGCGTTGAAGGAAACGGTTTCGCTGTCGAAGGCCAAATCGCCGCCGTGCTTCAGGGTCTGACCGCGTTGCAAACCGGCAAAATCAAACAGTTCGGTATCGGCCAAATGTGAGGGCACCACGTTTTGCAGCGCGGAAAACATGCTTTCAATGCGGCCGGGGAAACGTTTGTCCCAGTCTTTCAGCATTTCGCCCACCACCTGCCGTTGCAAATTGGGCTGCGAGCCGCACAAGTTGCAGGGGATGATGGGGAACTGCTTGATTTCGGCGTATTTGATCAAGTCTTTTTCTTTCACATAGGCCAGCGGGCGGATCACGATGTGCTCGCCGTTGTCGCTCACCAGCTTGGGCGGCATGGCTTTGAGTTTGCCGCCGTAGAACATGTTTAAAAACAAGGTGGCGAGGATGTCGTCGCGGTGGTGGCCGAGCGCGATTTTGGTGCAGCCCAGCTCTTTTGCCGTGCGGTACAAAATTCCGCGCCGCAGGCGGCTGCACAGCGAGCAGGTGGTTTTGCCTTCATCAAGCACGCGCTTCACGGTGGAATAGGTGTCTTCTTCCACAATTTTGAACGGCACGCCGATGGAAGTCAGGTATTCCGGCAGAACGTGTTCGGGAAAGCCGGGCTGTTTTTGGTCGAGGTTCACCGCCACCAGCTCGAATTTAATCGGCGCGGAGGCTTGCAAATGGCGCAGGATGTCCAAGAGGGCGTAGCTGTCTTTGCCGCCGGAGAGGCAGACCATTATTTTGTCGCCCTCTTCAATCATATTGAAATCGTTAATCGCTTGGCCCACGGCGTGGCGCAGGCGTTTGTGCAGTTTGTTGGCTTCGTGTTCGTGTTTGGGCTTATTGGACATAATGGTGTGTCGGCAACGTAAAGTGCGGGATTGTAACGCAATGTAGGCAGATTTTATAGCAGGTAAAGTATCGGCCCGGCAGCTGAAAGTATGCAAAGAATACGGTACACTGCGTTTCGTTTTAAATAAAAAGCAGAGAAAGGAAACGAATGTTTGCAAACCGAGTATTGGCACTGCTGGCGGCGGCGTGGTTCGGCGCGTATCTTTTGGCCGGCTACGGCGCGGCGCCGCTATTGTTCCAATCTCTGCCCAAAGAGCAGGCCGGCAGCCTGGCCGGCGCATTATTCAGCGCGGTGAACTACATCGGGCTGTTTGTGTGGGCCATCCTTTATTTGGCCGGCCTCTCGGCGCAGCAGCGCAGCTACGGCCAACGCAGCAAACTCAGCTCGCGCACCGTTGCCCTCACCTGGCTGCTGCTGGCCGTCTCGCAATTTGTGCTGGTGCCGCTTATCCGCGCCCTGCGCGGCGGGCAGACGCATTGGCTCTCCAACCTGCTCGGCGGCGAACTGGCTTTCTGGCACAGCATGTCCAGCAGCCTGTATGTGCTCATCAGCCTGCTCGGCCTGTTTTTAATCATGCGCCTGCTGCGTTTCGAGTGGCAATAAATCGGGTTGGAAAGGCTACCTGAAATTTTTCAGGTAGCCTTTTACCGCTTGCCGCCCTATTCCCGCACTTATACAATGCGCCCATCCCGACCCTTCAAAAATAAAGGAAACCCCATGTTGGCCAAACAAATCCTCGACGAACTCGCCGGAAAAATCGGCAACGCCATTGCCGAAAGCCCGGTGAAAGACGTGGAAAAAAACGTGAAAACCCTGCTCGGCAGCACATTCGGCAAGCTCGATTTGGTAACGCGCGAAGAATTCGACATCCAACAGCAGGTGCTCATCAAAACCCGCGAAAAACTGGCTGCCTTAGAAGCACGCCTGGCCAAGCTGGAAGCCGCCGCCCAGGCCGCCCTGCCCAACCCTTCCGAACAGCAATAGGAAGCGCGGCATGAGTTTGGCGGTGGTATACAGCCGGGCGCTCAGCGGCATGGCCGCGCCCTTGGTGGAAGTGGAAGCCCACTTGGCCAACGGCCTGCCCGCGTTCAATATCGTCGGCCTGCCCGACACCGAAGTGAAAGAAAGCCGCGACCGCGTGCGCGCCGCCATCATCCAAAGCGGCTTCGATTTTCCCGCCAAAAAAATCACCGTCAACCTCGCCCCGGCGGATCTGCCCAAAGAATCCGGCCGTTTCGACCTGCCGATTGCCGTGGGCATCCTCGCCGCTTCCGGCCAAATCGCCATTTCGCCCGAAGAATTGGCCAAATACGAGCTGGCCGGCGAGCTGGCCTTGTCCGGCCTGCTGCGCCCGGTGCGCGGTGCGCTGGCCATGGTGTGGCAAAGCACGCAGGCGCGGCGCCGTTTTATTTTGCCGCAAGAGAGCGCCGAGCAGGCCGCGCTGATTGAACGCGCCGAAGTGTTGGCTGCCGAAAGCTTGGTGGCCGTGGCCGCCCACCTCAACGGCATCGCCGCCCTGCCCCGCTGCCAAGCCCGTGCTGAAGCGGCCGAAGAAGCGCCCTATCCCGACCTGCAAGACGTAAAAGGCCAGCACACCGCGCGGCTCGCGCTTGAAATTGCCGCCGCCGGCGGCCACAGCATCCTGATGAGCGGCCCGCCCGGCACCGGCAAATCCATGCTGGCGCAACGCCTGCCCGGCATCCTGCCGCCACTCTCCGACGACGAAATCACCGAAACCTGGGCACTGCGCTCGCTGCTGCCCCAACAACACAGTTTCTCCCGCCGCCGCCCCTTCCGTTCGCCGCACCACAGCGCCAGCGCCGCCGCCATGGTGGGCGGTGGTTCCGACCCCAAGCCCGGCGAAATTTCCCTGGCGCACAACGGCGTATTGTTTCTCGACGAATTGCCCGAATTCGACCGCAAGGTGCTGGAAATGCTGCGCGAACCGCTGGAAAACGGCCTCATCCACATTTCCCGCGCCAGCCGCCAAGCCACCTATCCCGCCCGCTTCCAGCTGGTCGCCGCCATGAACCCCTGCCCCTGCGGCTACCTCGGCCACCCCGCCAAACCCTGCCGCTGCACGCCCGAAAGCATCGCCCGCTATCGCGGCAAAATTTCCGGCCCGCTTTTGGACAGGATTGATTTGATTATCGAAGTGCCCGCCCTCTCCGCCGCCGAGCTCACCCAAGCCACACCCGGCGAGCCCAGCGCCGCCGTACGCGAACGCGTGCTGGCCGCGCGCGAACGCCAACAACGGCGGCAGGGCAAAAGCAATGCCCTACTCAACGTAACCGAGCTGGACGAGCTGGCCGCCATCGAGCCGGAAGCCAAAGCCGCCCTCTCCGCCGTGCTGGAAAAACTTTCGCTTTCCGCCCGCAGCTACCACCGCATCCTGCGCATCGCCCGCACCTTGGCCGACCTGGCCGGCAGCGACACCGTAAACCAGCGCCATGTGATGCAGGCCGTGAGCTTACGCCGCACCCCGTCTTAACAAAGAAACGGGTTTTCAGGTAGCCTTCCCCCATGTCTTACCCAGGCTACCTGAAACCGCCTGTCTGCCTGAAAGAACATGTAAAAAGCTTCCGCCGCAGCAAACGGTTTTGATAAAATGCCGCACCTTTTTAGCAATCCATTTTCCTCATGCCAAACAAACCCCACGGTCAAGGCCTTTCCGGCTTTATATTCGGCCTCCTGCTTGCCACCCTCATCATCGGCGTGGTTTTGTATTTCCTCAACAACACGCCCTCCGGCATCAAACAGCCCGAAGCGCCGAAAACCGAAATCCAGCCCGAAATCCTCACTCCGCGCCAAGAGCGTCAGCCCGAACAACGCCCGAGCGACACCACCGTCGGCTCCGACAGCGGCCGTTACGCCCTGCCGCCCGGCGACATCACCGACAAACCGCCCGTAGCCGCCTCCGTGCCGCAGCAGGCCAGCACGCCTGCACAACGCCCGGAAGAGAAACCCGCGCAGGAAGACAAGCCCGTACAAACCAAACCGCGCGAACAGCAGCGCAAGCCCGAACCGGAAGCCAAGCCCACGCCCGAGCAGATTTTGGAAAGCGGCAATGTGGAGCGCGCCCGCGAGCAAGCCCGCCGCCAGCGGCGTGAAGCCGAAGCCAAAGCGGCACGCGAAGCCGAATCCAAGACTGCCGAGCAGCGTGCCCAGCGCAATGCCGAAGGCGGCAACGGCCGCTACATCGTACAAATGGGCTCCTACAACAACCCACAGGCCGCCGACACCCAACGCGCCAAACTCGCCATGCTCGGTGTGAACGCCCGCGTAACCAGCAGCAAGCGCAGCGACGGCCAAACCGTATACCGTCTCCAAAGCGGCCGCCTCAGCCGTGCCGAAGCCCAAGCCCTCAGCGAACGCCTGCGCGGCAGCGGCATCGACACCCTCACCCGCCAAGCCGATTAACCCATCCTCCTTCCATCCTTAAATAACGAAAGATTAAAATGAAACTGAAAACCCTGCTCCTCTCCGCACTCACCGTCTTCGCCGTCACCGCCGCCCAAGCCAAAGCCGTGGAAGGCACCGACTACATCGTACGCAGCAATGAGATCAAACCCGTGCAGTCCGACAAAATCGAAGTAACCGAATTCTTCGGCTATTTCTGCATCCACTGCCAACACCTCGAACCGATTATCGAGCAGCAAAGCAAACGCTTCGCCTCCGACACCGTATTGCGCCAAGAGCACGTGGTGTGGCAGCCTGCCCACCAAACCCTCGCCCGCCTGGCCGCAGCCGTGAAATCCACCGGCCTCTCCCGCCAAGCCAACCAGGCTATCTTCAAAGCCCTGATGGACGGCGTTGTAACCGACGAAACCAGCCTGAAAAACTGGATTCAGCAGCAACCCTACGGCAGCCGCCTGCTCGCCGCCTACAACAGCCCGCAGTCCGCCGCCGCTGCCCAAACCATGCAGCAGCAAACCGTTACCTACAACATCACCAAAACCCCGACGGTGGTGGTGGGCGGCAAATACGAGCTCACCAACTCCCAAAACATGGCCGTGCTGCAGGAGCTGATTGAAAAAGTCCGTGCCGAACGCGGCATGCCCGCCCCCGCCCCGCGCGCCGTCGTGCGCAGCCGCGGCGCAGCCATCGCCGGCCAGGCCAACCGCTAAGGCGGCGCAAAGATTTTCAGGTAGCCCGTACTCCGATACAGGCTACCTGAAAAATATTTACCCCACGTTTTAAGAGTTTAACCAATGAGCCTGCTCCTCGCCTTCAAAGCCCTCTTCCTCGGCATCATCGAAGGCCTTACCGAATTCCTGCCCATTTCCAGCACCGGCCACCTGATTGTGGCCGGCAGCCTCATCGGCTTCGACGCCGAAAGCCATGCCGTATTCAACATCGCCATCCAGCTCGGTGCCATCCTCGCCGTGGTGTACGAATACCGCGCCCGCTTCATCCATGTAGCCACCCATATCGGCAAAGACCGGCTGTCCAACCGCTTCGTGCTCAACCTGGCCATCGCCTTCATCCCCGCCGCCGTCATCGGCCTGCTGTTCAACGACTTCATCGAAAAAGTGCTGTTCAACCCCGTGAGCGTGGCTGCGGCGCTGGTGGTGGGCGGCTTTTTGATTTTATGGATTGAAAAACGGCAAAGCCGCGTACCGCCGAAAGTGCGCAGTGTGGACGATATGCGCCCGCGCGACGCACTGGCCGTGGGCCTGTTTCAAATTTTAGCCCTGATTCCCGGCACTTCCCGCTCCGGCAGCACCATCATGGGCGGCATGGTGTGGGGACTCGACCGCAAAACCGCCACCGAATTCTCCTTCTTCCTCGCCGTGCCGATTATGGTAGCCGCCTCCGGCTACAGCATTTTAAAAAACCTCAGCGCCTTCTCCTCGCAGGAGCTCGGCCTCATCGCCATCGGCTTTGCCACCGCTTTTGCCTCCGGCCTCATCGCCGTAAAAGCCCTGCTGCGTTTTGTATCCAGCAAAAATTTCGTGCCCTTCGCCTACTACCGCATCATCTTCGGCGGCATCATCCTGCTCACTTGGCTGTGCGGCTGGGTAAATTGGTAGAACACCCAATCAGGCAAGGCTGGCTGAAACAGACTCATTTATCTTTTTCAGGTAGCCTCAACCCAGAAACAACAAAGGCTACCTGAAACAAATAACGCAAGTGAAAGCAAAGCTAAAACGGCAACGCTATTTTTCAGGTAGCCTCAATCCCAAAAGGCTGCCGCCCAAACCAACCATGAAGCACAAATCCCTCCTCTTCGGCCTGGCCGCCCTCCTCGCCCTCCTGTTCGGCCTGTCCTCCTGCGCCCAACAGGCCTTTTATTATCCCGACCATGCCGACTACGGCTCGCCCGCCCAATCTGGCCTGCCCTACGAAAACGTCTCCTTCCAAAGCGCCGACGGCACGCGCCTGCACGGCTGGTTTGTGCCCGCACGCGGCGTGGCCGATGCCAAGCAAGCCCGCGCTACCATCATCCACTTCCACGGCAACGCGCAAAACCTCACCGCCCACTGGCAGGCCGTGAAATGGCTGCCCGAACACGGCTACAACGTTTTCCTGTTCGACTATCGCGGCTACGGCCAATCTGAAGGCAAGCCCAGCCCCGAAGGCCTGTTTGCCGACAGCAACGCCGCGCTGGATTATGTGCGCAACCGCCCCGATGTCAACCCCGAACGCCTGCTCGTGTTCGGCCAGAGCCTAGGCGGCACCAACGCCATTGCCGTGGTGGGCGCAGGCAACAAAGCCGGCGTGCGCGCCGTGGCCATCGAATCCACCTTCTCTTCTTATTCCAGCATCGCCAACGACAAACTCCCCGGCGCTGGCATCCTAGTGGGCAACCGCTACAGCGCCCGCCGCTTCGTGGCGCAAATCAGCCCCATCCCCCTGCTGCTGATGCACGGCACCGCCGACCCAGTCATCCCCGCCAAACACTCGCAAATCCTATTCGAGCTCGCCCAAGAGCCCAAACAGCTGATCCTCATCCCCAACGGCACCCACCTCGGCCTCTCCGGCCTGGGTGGCTACGAAACGCAGCTGCTGGATTTCTTCAACCGGCACAGCGAATAAAGCCAGAAAACGCGTATAGCGGCACTCCTGTGATTGCAGCCGGGGAGTGCCGCTATTTTTCTTTTTCAACATTCCGTTTTTTCAGGTAGCCCTTACCGCCGAAATCAGCGTAAAATTGCCCCGGCATTACCCTTTCCATTTAATTGTTCCACCCGATAAAAAAGGAAGACACCCATGTTTCGGCACGTTGAGTTCTACCCCGGCGACCCCATCCTCGGCCTGATGGAAAAATACAACCAAGACCCGCGCAGCGAGAAAGTAAACCTCGGTGTGGGCGTTTATTACGACGGCGAAGGCCGCCTGCCCGTGCTCGAGTGCGTGAAAACCGTTGAACGCGCCCTTGCCGAGAGCCCGCGCCCGCGCGGCTACCTGCCCATGGAAGGCCTGGCCGCCTACCGCAGCGCCTGCCAAAACCTGCTGTTCGGTGCCGACCATCCCGCCGTAAAAGAAGGCCGCATCGCCACCATCCAATCGCTCGGCGGCTCCGGCGCGCTGCGCGTGGGTGCCGATTTTATCCACGCCTGGTTTCCGCAGGCCAAGTGCTACGTGAGCGACCCCACCTGGGGCAACCATGTGAGTATTTTCGAGGCGGCCGGTTTCGAAGTGGGCAAATACCCCTACTACGATCCCGCCACTATCGGCGTGAAATTCGAAGAAATGAAAGCCTTCTTCCGCACGCTCAAGCAACACGACGTAGTGGTGCTGCACCCCTGCTGCCACAATCCCACCGGTGTGGATTTGAGCCGCAGCCAATGGGACGAAATCCTGCAAATCGTGAAAGAAGTCGGCCTCATCCCCTTTATGGACATCGCCTACCAAGGCTTCGCCGAAGACATGGAAAGCGACGTGTACGCCATCCGCCGCGCCGTCGAGCTCGGCCTGTCCGTCTTCATCAGCAACTCCTTCTCCAAAAACCTCTCGCTCTATGGCGAACGCGTGGGCGGCCTCTCCGTGGTGTGCCCCAGCGCCGAAGAAGCCAAGCTCGTGCTCGGCCAGCTCAAATTCACCGTGCGCCGCATCTATTCCAGCCCCCCTTCCCACGGCGGCTTCGTGGTGGACGGCGTGATGAACAACGAAACCCTGTTCAAACAATGGGAAGGCGAAGTGTATGAAATGCGCGACCGCATCCGCGCCATGCGCCAAAAGCTGCAGGAAGTGCTCAGCGCCAAAGTGCCCGGCCGCGATTTCAGCTATTTCACCAAACAACGCGGCATGTTCAGCTTCACCGGCCTTTCTCCAGAACAGGTAGAACGCCTGCAAAAAGAGTTTGCCGTTTATATGGTGAGCAACGGCCGCATGTGCGTGGCCGGCCTGAACGAGCAGAATATCGACTACGTGGCCAATGCCTTCGCCGAAGTATTGAAATAAACGCAGGCAGGCTTGAATAAGAAGGCTACCTGAAAAATGTTTTGGTGTTCAGGTAGCCTCCACTCTACTAATTGCTGAAATATTTGTTTACTACTTTCCTTGCTTCTCATTAATAAGCATCACTCCTGTTTCTTTTTCAAATATCTCCATAGCATCAGAAAGCACTCTTTCATCATCTTCTTTATCTTTAAATATTGGATGATTCTTTTTCCACTCCGGATAGATTTCTTTCAGAAATTTTCTTTCGGTAATCTTAGCCATAAATAAACTCTTTGCTTTTTCTAATACGCTCCATATAATATACCCATTCTCTTGGAAAGGGATATATGCTCTGACTTCTTGTAAACTTGCACCGCTTAAATCAGATCCATGCAGAAATGCTTCACTTAAGTTGGCTTTATTCAGAACTATTCCATTTAAATCAGCACTCTGCAAAATCGCCCATCTTAAATTAGCCTTATAACAGTTTGCATTACGTAATTGCGCGCCAATAAAATTAATTGACCACATATTTGCACCCTGTAATTGTGCTTGATTTAACACAAGTCCTGATAAATCCTTTGCTTTATCATCTACGCCAGCCGTATGGAAATCCATACCTGCTAGGCAAATATTAGGTAACATTTCAGGAAATGCCCGTAGGTTAGCTTCGGTATTATCTTTATTCAGACTTAATAAAACTTGAGTAAGTGCAACACCTAATGGGCTCCTAGCCTTATCTTGTAGCTCATGAATAATCTGTTCTTTCTCATCATCAGATAAATTCTCATCTTCTAATCGATTCAAACTATCCTGTTGCATAGCCTGCCAAGCTGATTTCAAGAGATTAAAAGCAGGTCTTCGAAAACTTTCACCGTATTCACCGCGAAAAAATGGCAGTAAGTTGTAAACTGCTGAAATTTGTAACGCTACTGCACCTTCCCATTTGCTAAAGGTACTGAACTGCGTATTTTTAAGAGATTTACTGTATTCCTTTGATTGCTCCGTTATAGTTTCGCTTATTCTATCGTTATTATCTTGGTTGTTACTTCCATAATTTTTGATAATACTTTTCTCGCTAATCTTCATCTCGGGCAAATGTGCACCACTTACCCATTCAGATAGTTTTTGGAATTCCTTTAGGTTGATATCTTTCCGTTGATTATCAATCTGCTGCTTGCTATTTTCATCGCGAAAATACCAAATAGCAAAGGCAACAGGAGAAGAAACCAACAGGATGATAAAATTCCAAAATCCGGCAGAAGCATCTGGATTCATCGAAATAACAGGCAAGCATATAAACAAAAAGATTAAAACTGAACCGATACTGGCACATCCTACCTTTTCCACATTGCTCCGCCTACTCCACCAAGGCTCAATCATTTCTTTCCATTTCGTTTGCATCTGTGCGTACACTATATTCATCTTTTTAGTAAATAAACTTGCTACTGTATTCAATTCAGCTTGATTATCCTGATTCTCTTCTTCCATTTTTCTTTACCTATTCATTTAAAACAAACGTAGGATAAACAGTACACCTTAATTTATACAAACTCTGTCTTCTATTTTTCAGGTAGCCCAACACCAAAAAGAGGCTACCTGAAAACGGCTCAACGGTTTCCCCCCAACGCAGCCCAAACCTCACACAAACTCAAAGCGCACATTCTCATACAGCGCGAAATGCAGCGGGTTCAGTCCTGCCATCGCCACCACTTCCGCTCCTTGCTGCAAACTGCCCCAATCTTCCGCCCACACTGCGGCCAGCTGCACGCGCCATCCCTGCCGCACCAGATGCCGGATCACTTCCTGCAAATGCAGGGTTTCCCGCATGGGCGAATGTTCCAACATCTCCGGCGATGTCATTTCCGGCTCGCGAAAACCGTATTCGGCAAATGCGCCGTCACCATAAAAGGAAAAACAGCAGCCGCAGCCGCCGTGGCTGTCGCCCGAACCGTCGCCCATCACGTCGTAGTTGCGGGCATAGGGCATGGCGGCTGCCCGCACGCTCTGATCGTCGGCCGGCTGGAAGCAGATGCCGCTGCCGTTTTGGGCAAACAAATCGTCCGGGCAATCCGTGCTGAGTAATACGGTAAAGCACATAGCCAACCTTTCTGATGAAAAATGGGCGTATGATAGCCGAAATTGTAAGCACCAACTGCTTTCAGGTAGCCTCACGCTACCCAAAGGCTACCTGAAAAAGAAACTTCAACGAAGTTAAAAATATCGCAACGCTTTTCAAACAACAATCAGCCAGAAAGCCCTACCATGCCCGCCATCCGCCGCATCTACGGCTACACGCCCTCTGTCGCCCCCGCCATTTTCTGCGACCGCCTCTACCCGCGCGGCATCCGCAAAGAAACCTTCGCCGCCGTGCAGTGGCTCAAAGACATTGCCCCTTCCGCCGAGCTGCGCCGCTGGTATCATGCCGCGCCGCAAGAGCGTTTCCCCGAATTTGCCGCGCGCTACACCGAAGAGCTGCAAAGCGGCAGCGCCCATGCCGCGCTGCTGGCGCTGAAAAAGCAGCTGGCCGCAGCACCAGATACCGTGTTGCTCACCGCCGTGCGCTGCCCGCAGCAGAGCCATCTTTCGGTGTTGGCCGAGGTGTTGGGCTGGGAAAAGGTGGATTGGGGCGATGGCGATTGAGACGTTTGAACGGTTTTAACTGCGTTGAAGCTGCGCTTTAGCTTGTCAGAAACTCGCTTCGCTCGTGTTAACTTCGTTGAAGCTCGCGCTTTCAGGTAGCCTCAAACACCGCATTCTCGGTAAAATAGAGCTTTCAGCCCATTCAAACACGCACAGCATGAATATTTTCGACACCGCCCTGCCCGATGTGAAAATCATCGAGCCCGAAGCCCACGGCGACGAGCGCGGCTTCTTTATGGAAACCTTCCGCGACAACTGGTTTCGCGAGCACATCGGCCACCACACTTTCGTGCAGGAAAACCACTCCCGATCCGAGCATGGCGTGCTGCGCGGCCTGCACTATCAAACCGTTTGCCCGCAAGGCAAGCTGGTGCGCGTGGTATCGGGCAGCGTGTTCGACGTGGCCGTGGATTTGCGCCGCTCCTCGCCCACTTTCGGCCATTGGGTGGGCGCGGTGCTTTCTGCCGAAAACCGCTACCAAATGTGGATTCCGCCCGGCTTCGCCCACGGTTTCTACACCACCGACAGCCACGCCGACATCGTGTATAAATGCACCAACTACTACCAGCCCGACCACGAACACACCCTGTTCTGGCACGACCCCGCCGTGGGCATCGACTGGCCGCTGGCCGCCCCGCCGCTGCTTTCCGGCAAAGATGCCGCCGGCAGCCTGCTGGCACAGGCCGTATTGTTCGATTAAAGGCTACCTGAAACCATGAAACTCATCATCCTCGACCGCGACGGCGTGCTCAACCAAGACCGCGACGACTTCGTCAAATCCGAAGACGAATGGATTCCCCTGCCCGGCAGTATGGACGCCGTGGCGCTGTTCAAGCAGGCCGGCTACACCGTCGTCATCGCCACCAACCAATCCGGCATCGGCCGCCGCTATTTTTCCATGCAAGACCTCAACGAAATGCACGAAAAAATGCACCGCCTGGCCAACGAAGCCGGCGGCAGCATCGACGGCATCTGGTTTTGCCCGCACACTGACGCCGACCGCTGCTCCTGCCGCAAGCCCAAGCCCGGCATGGTGGAAGACATCCTCAACCGCTTCAACACCGACGCACGCGGCGTGTATCTCGTGGGCGACAGCCTGCGCGATTTGCAAGCCATCGACGCCGTGGGCGGCCTGCCCGTGCTCGTGCTCACCGGCAAAGGCAAGAAAACCCTCGCCGCCGGCGGGCTACCTGAAAACACCCAAGTGTTCGACGACCTGCTCTCCTTCGCCCAACACCTCATCAACCCACCCGAAACCGAACAGGAAGCCTGATGATTTCCCTGTGGATACGCAACCTCGCCTACTGGCTGCTGATGGCGCTCGTTACCCCGCCGCTGTTTATCGTGATGCTGCTCGCCGCCCCCATCCCCGGCGCCCTCCACGCCCTCGCCACCCGCTGGGCGCTGATGCTGATGTGGCTCCTAGAAAACATCGTCGGCCTCAAATACCGCGTGGAAGGAGCAGAAAACATCCCTGCAGGCCCCGCCGTTATCTGCTGCAAACACCAATCCGGCTGGGAAACGCTGGCCACGCAGAAAATCTTCCCGCCGCAAGTCTTCGTGGCCAAGCGCGAGCTGTTCCGCATTCCCTTCTTCGGCTGGGGGCTCAAGCTCGCCGGCACCATCGGCATCGACCGGCGCAACCCCGGCAAAGCCTCCGCCCAAATCATCGAGCAAGGCAGCAAACGCAAAGCGCAAGGCTATTGGATCACCATTTTCCCCGAAGGCACGCGCATGCCGCCCGGCAGCAAAGGCCGCTACAAAAGCGGCGCCGCCCGCACCGCCCAGCTGCTGGAAATGGACATCGTGCCCGTTGCCCTCAACAGCGGCGAATTTTGGCCGAAAAACTCTTTCCTCAAATATCCCGGCGAAATCAGCGTCATCATCTGCTCGCCGATTAAACACGATTCCGGCAGCATCGCCGAGCTCACCGCTGCCACCGAAGCAGCCATCGAAAGCCAAATGCCCCGCATCACCGGCCGCGGCCCCTGCTACGGCAGCGCCAAACCGGGCAGAGAACAGAAAGGCAGCGCAGCATGAAGCCGAATATGGACGGCGACACCATCGGCGCCATCGCCTTCGCCCTGGCCGCCCTTTTCTTCGTGTGGCGTTATCTCGCCGCCGATTTGCGGCACAGTGAAATCCGCCCTATCTGGCGGTGGCTCATCATCGGCAGCGGCATTGCCGCCATCGTAGCCAGCCTGCTGTATTATTTGGGCATTCTCGGCTGAAACCGCCCTTGGATAAGCTTTCAGGTAGCCTTCAAGGCTACCTGAAAATGTTTCCGTGTACTCTGCAGCAGGTTATATCTTGTTATCACCAGCAGCAAAGGTCTATAACAAGCCGAATTGACTTTCGATACGGGCGAGCCGCAGACAGTACAGAAATCCAGCGAGGCGAACCAACGCTGTAGCAAAAGTTAAGTTGGTTCGCTACACCTGAAACCCGCCTGCTGCATTTTTAACTGCGCTTTAGCTTCGCAGAAACTCACTTCGTTCGCTTTAACTGCGTTGAAGCTCACGCTTTCAGGTAGCCTATCCCATGCCTGCCGACTACAATACCCCCTTTCCCCTAACACCAAACACCAGCCCGCCATGAACCCGCACCTGTCCCAACTCCAGCCCTACCCCTTCGCCCGCCTGCGTGAAGCAATGCAGGGCATACACCCACCCGAGGGCGTTGCGCCCGTGCCGCTGCAAATCGGCGAGCCCAAACACCCCGCCCCCGCTGTGATCACCGACGCGCTCACCGCCGCCCTGCCGCGCCTCGATGCCTATCCGCAAACTGCCGGCCTGCCCGAACTGCGCCAGGCCTGCGCCGGTTTCCTGCAACGCCGCTACGGCATCACGCTCGATCCGGACAGCGAAATCCTGCCCGTGCTGGGCAGCCGCGAAGCCCTGTTTGCCTTCGTACAGGCGGCGCTGGGCGGCAACGAGCAGGAAAAGCCCGTGGTGGTGTGCCCCAATCCGTTTTATCAGATTTACGAAGGCGCCGCGCTCCTGGCCGGGGCGGAAACTGCGTTTGCCAACTGCCGCGCTCCGCACTTCAAGCCCGATTGGGGCAGCATTCCTGAGACCGTGTGGCAGCGCGTGAAACTGGTATTCGTTTGTTCGCCGCACAACCCCTGCGGCAGTGTGATGCAAAAAGCCGACTGGGCAGAACTCTTTGAATTGCAAAGCCGCTACGGCTTCATCATCGCCGCCGACGAATGCTATTCCGAAATTTACTTCGAAGGCGAGCCGCCTATCGGCTGCCTGCAGGCCGCTGCCGAATTGGGGCGCGGTTTCAGCAAACTGGTGATGTTCACCAGCCTCTCCAAACGCTCCAACGTGCCCGGCCTGCGCTCCGGTTTCGTGGCCGGCGATGCTGCGCTGCTCACAGATTTCCTGCTCTACCGCACCTACCACGGCAGCGCCATGGGCATTCCCGTGCAGATGGCCAGCATCGCCGCCTGGAACGATGAAACGCATGTGTTGGAAAACCGCCGCCTGTATCAGGAAAAATTCGCCCGCGTGCTGCCGATTCTGGCGCAGGGTTTTGAGGTAACACGGCCGGATGCTTCGTTCTATATTTGGCTGCAAGCGCCGGATGGCGACGATTTGGCCTTCGCTCGCACCCTGTGGCGCGAAGCCGCCATCCAAGTGCTGCCCGGCCGCTTTCTGGCGCGCGACACCGCGCAAGGCAACCCCGGCGCGGGCTATGTGCGCATCGCGCTGGTCGCCCCCGTGGCCGACTGCGTGGCCGCAGCAGAGAAGATTGTGGCAATCCGCCGGCGTTGTTATCCATAGCATCAATAGGCTACCTGAAAGCGTGAGCTTTAACGGAGTTAAAACGAGCGAAGTGAGTTCCTGCGGAGCTAAAACGCCGCTTCAACGCAGTTCAAACCGTTTCCGCCATTTCGCCCGTATCAATCAAGGCTACCTGAAAAACCATAATCCGGTTTCAGGTAGCCTTTATTGCATCCACTCAGCCGCGCTATCCCCTTATGCCGATAGAGTGGGTGGGCAGAAGCGGCGCACAGTCAAGCTGTCCAACTCGGCAGCATTCTGATTTTAATTCACGATATAAGCCAAGCGGCCGCGGCAAATCAGTTATAATCCCGCCGTTTCAATCCCACGTTTCTGCTCCGGATTTTCGGTTATGAGTACCCCAAAACCCGCCAAAACCCCGCTGTTGCGGCGGCCTTGGTTTGCCTTTTTCAGCTCCATGCGCTTTGCCGTGGCGCTGCTCTCGCTGCTCGCGCTCGCTTCGGTGATCGGCACGGTGTTGCAGCAAAATCAGGCCGAGGTGGCTTATGTGGTGGAATTCGGGCCGTTCTGGCATCAGATTTTCCGCTTCCTCGGCTTGTATGATGTGTATTCCGCGCCGTGGTTTGTGGCGATTTTGGCATTCTTGATGCTTTCCACCGGCCTGTGCCTGTGGCGCAACATCCCGCCTTTCCTGCGCGAAATGAAAAGCTTCCGCCTGAGCGCCTCCGCCCGCTCGTTGTCCGCCATGAAGCACAGCACCTTGCTCGCCGCCGCGCCCGCCCCCGAAATTGCCGAACGCTACCTGAAAGTTTCCGGCTTCGCCGTGCAAAGCCAACAACGCGAAGACGGCAGCTTCATCATCGCGGCCAAAAAAGGCAGCCTCAACAAATGGGGTTATATCTTCGCCCACACCGCCATCATCGTGATTTGCCTGGGCGGCCTCATCGACAGCAACCTGCCGATTAAGCTGGCCATGTTTTCAGGTAGCCTCAAGCCCAACAAAACCGCCCAGTTCTCCAACGATTTCGGCAAAGAAAGCCGCTTGGGCAGCAATACCTTATCGTTTCGCGGCAATGTAAACATCCGCGAAGGGCAAACCGTGCAGGAAGTGTTTCTCGACACCGGTGACGGGCTTTTGGTGCAGGAATTGCCGTTTAGCGTAACCCTCAAACAATTCCACGTGGATTACTACGAAAACGGCATGCCGAAAAACTTTGCCAGCGATTTGATCGTAACCGACCGGCAAAGCGGCCAAATTTACACCCCCACCGTGAAAGTGAACCATCCCTTCACCCTGCACGGCATCTCGCTCTATCAGGCCAGCTTCGGCGACGGCGGCTCCGGCCTCACCTTCCGCGCCTGGAACTTGGGCACGCCCTCCGCCACCAGCACCGAACTCAAAGCCGCCTCGCTCAGCGCCTTCCCGCTGCACCTGGGCCCAAACCAAACTCAACAATACACGCTCGAATTCACCGAACTGCGCCCGCTGAACGTGGAAGACGAAGAGCAAACCGATAACGCCGCCTCGCAACCTTCCAATCTGCGCCACCGCCTCAACGAGGCACGTAGCGTGCGGCAGTCTGATGCCCTGCGCAACGTCGGCCCCACCATCACCTTCCGCCTGCGCGACCAAGCCGGCCAAGCGCGCGAATATGTCAACTACATGCTGCCCCTGCGGCGCGGCGGCGATTTCTACTTCGCCACCGGCGAGCGCGGCAGCAACAGCGAAGACTACCGCTGGCTGATGATTCCCGCCGATAAAAACGGCAAGCCCGACACCTTCATGCACTTGCGCGCCGTACTGCTCCAGCCCGAGCTGCGCGCAGCCGTGCTCGACCGCGCCGTGGCCGATATGCCCGAGCCTTCCAAAGCCCGCTTCCGCGAAGCCTTGGGCAATATTTTGGAGCTGTTCGCCCGCGAAGGCTATGTGGGCATCAACCGATTTGTGGAAAACCAAATCCCCGCCGCCGAACAAGACCGGATGCGCGAATTGTTCTACCAAATGCTTTTCGGCGCGGGCAATATCGCCCTCGAGCAAGCGCTGGCCGAACAAGGGCTGGACTGGCCGCAGAGCGAAGAGCGCAACCGTTTCTTAATCAACAGCTTCGATGCCTACACCGGCCTCACCCGCTTCGGCTCGCCGGTGTTGCTGCAATTAAACGGCTACAACGAAGTAAAATCCTCCGGCCTGCAGATGACCCGATCGCCGGGCCAAGGCCTAGTGTATCTAGGCTCTGTACTGCTGATTTTGGGCACGGCGCTTATGTTTTACCTACGTGAACAACGCGCCTGGCTGCTGTATGACAACGGCCAAGCCCGCTTCGCCATGAGCTCTGCCCGTCTCAAACGGCAGCTGGAACCGATTTTCGCCACACACACACAACACCTCACGCGCCTGGCGCAGGAATTGAACCATGACCAACCCTAACCCGCCCGATGCCCTGTCGCAAAAACAGGCAGCCAGCGCCCCACACCGGCTGCCGCAGCACGAGCTGTTGCAGGAGCAGCGTTTCTGGAAGCTGCTTTCTGTAGCCGACTGGCTGTTTGCCGCCCTGATGATGGCCATTGCCGCTGCGGTGCAGATTCTGCTGCCGCACCGCATGGACATATATGAAGTGTGCATTTTATGGCTCAGTGCCGCCGCCGCCGTGTGGCTGGGCTGGTTTTACAAACCGCTGCGCCTGCTGATGCCGCTGTGCATCGCCCTGGCCTATGCCGCCACCGTGCTCTATGCCGGGCAGATGGCCAACGGCGAACGCTTCCTGCTGCGCTATTTTCTCGCCAGCCAATCGGCTATCGGCTGGCTGTGCGCCCTGGTGCCGATGTCCTGGCTGTGCTACGCGCTCGGTTTGCTCGGCGGAAACAAACAGGCGGAAACAAACAACACGCACGCCGTGCCCATGCTGCTTCGCATCGCCCGCTACCTGGCTTGGGCGGCCGCTGCCGCCGGGCTCACCGGCATGCTGGTGCGCTGGCATGAAAGCTACCTTATCAGCCCGCGCGACGGCCACATCCCGATTTCGAACCTGTATGAAGTGTTCATCCTGTTTATCGTCATCACCGCTTTGATGTTTCTGTATTACGAAGGCAAGTTCCGCCTGCAGCGGCTGGGCGTGTTTGTGTACACCCTGCAGCTGATTTTGGTCGGCTTCGTGCTGTGGTACACCTTCAGCCGCAACGCCCAGCAAATCCGGCCGCTGATTCCCGCCCTGCAATCGTGGTGGATGAAGCTGCATGTGCCGGCCAATTTCATCGGCTACGGCGCATTTTGCCTGGCCGCCTTCCTCGGCGTGGCCGAATTGATGAAACTGCGCCGCCCCTCGTTGCGGCTACCTGAAGCCGAAGTGATTGAAGAAGCCATGTATCAGGCCATCGCCATCGGCTTCCTCTTCTTCACCGCAGCCACCGTGCTCGGCGCGCTGTGGGCAGCCGATGCCTGGGGGCGTTATTGGAGCTGGGACCCGAAAGAAAACTGGGCGCTGGTGGTGTGGCTCAACTACGCGGCCTGGCTGCATATCCGCCTGGTGCGCGGCTGGGGCGGCAAGCCCTTGGCGTGGTGGGCGATTATCGGTTTCTTCATCACCGCCTTCGCTTTTATCGGCGTGAATATGTTTTTGAGCGGGCTGCACTCCTACGGCGGGCTGTAAAGCGCAAAAAGGCTACCTGAAAATGCAGCTTTCAGGATAGCCTATCCGCATATGAAGGGATTCAGATTTAATAAACCACTGGGGAAACACCCGGCAGCATCAAAAATCCCTCCGTGAGAACTATAGTGAATTAACAAAAATCAGGACAATGCGACGAGCCGCAGACAGTACAAATAGTACGGCAAGGCGAGGCAACGCCGTACTGGTTTTCGTTAATTCACTATAAGCACATCTTTTTTTCATACACGGCTATCAGCCGCAAACCATACATGAGCGCATCAAAGCCCATCTAGGCTGAAAGAATCGAAGTGCTTTAGCCATAAAACAAAGCCCCGCAGATGCGGGGCTTTTGCTTAAGTTTTAAACCGCCAAATTATTTGGCAGCACTGGCAGCACCTTCAACGGCAGCGGTAGCTTGAGAAGCAGCACCTTCAACGGCAGCAGTAGCCTGAGAAGCAGCGCCTTCAACAGCGGCAGTAGCTTGAGAAGCAGCACCTTCAACGGCAGCAGTAGCCTGAGAAGCAGCACCGGCAACATCAGAAGCCATTGCAGCAGCGCCAGAAGCGGCAGAAGCGGCAGAAGCATCAGAAGCGGCAGGAGCCGGAGCAGAACCACCACAAGCAGCCAAGAACAAAGACATCATGGCAGCAGCCAATAAAGATTTTTTCATGTTGAATTACCTCTAACAAAGTTCAAGTTATAACTTAAAAAATTCCCTATCTGCAGACCTCTAGCCGTCTTACAGATAAATTCCAATCAAGAATTGCCGCGTATTATCCGCTGTTCGTTGGGAGCTGGCAATTAAACTGCCCACTCTACTTACCACGCGCAAACATCTGCCGCCAAAATCGTTCTTATCCAATGTGCTAAGCAAACAATACTATTAATTAACGGATAACTCCCCAATAAGAAGAAAACTCTAATCAAATCAGAAAAAATAATATATTTTTCATACCAATATCAGCACAAACCTGCTACTACTAACCTCATTATCATGCCTCCTCACCACCTGCAAATTACATTCAATTAACCAAAATTAACCTGTGCGAAAAAACAACAAGCTCTATTCCCACCTGCATTAGCCAACAGTTTCCAACCCCATTTCATCTGAGGTGTATGTCAATCCACCCATCCGCATGAACCCCATCCCCTGCCCAAGCACATACCGACATTTACTGCCCTAGCAAGCCAACGCCATAGCGAAAGCCAATTTGATTTGCGATAAAATACAGCCTTTGATTTTTCAGGTAGCCTCTTATCATGCTCGTTCTCGGCATCGAATCCTCCTGCGACGAAACCGGCGTGGCGCTCTACAGCACCAAACACGGCCTCATCGGCAACCGGCTGCACACCCAAATGGCCATGCATGCCGAATACGGCGGCGTGGTGCCCGAGCTGGCCAGCCGCGACCACATCCGCCGCCTCGTGCCGCTTACCCAAGCCTGCCTGCACGAAGCCGGCAAAAACTACGCCGACATCGACGCCGTTGCCCACACCCAAGGCCCCGGCCTTGGCGGCGCGCTCTTGGCCGGCAGCGCCTATGCCAACGCGCTCGCCTTTTCGCTGGGCAAACCCGTGATCCCCGTACACCACCTCGAAGGCCACCTGCTCTCCCCGCTGTTAGCCGAAGAGAAGCCCGGCTTTCCCTTCGTTGCCCTGCTCGTATCCGGCGGCCACACCCAATTCATGGCCGTGCGCGGCATCGGCAACTACGAACTGCTCGGCGAAAGCGTGGACGACGCCGCCGGCGAAGCCTTCGACAAAACCGCCAAACTGCTCGGCCTGCCCTATCCCGGCGGCGCAAAACTTTCCGAATTGGCCAAGCTCGGCCGCCCCGATGCCTTCGCCTTTCCCCGCCCCATGCTGCATTCGCGCGATTTGCAGATGAGCTTCTCCGGCCTCAAAACCGCCGTGCTCACCGCCGTGCAAAACGTGCGCGCCGAACACGGCGGCAGCCTGCCGGACGCCATCCGCAACGATATCTGCCGCGCATTCCAAGACGCCGTGGTGGATGTGCTGCTGGCCAAGTCCCGCCAAGCCCTACTGCACACCGGCTACCGCACCCTTGTGGTAGCCGGCGGCGTGGGCGCCAACTGGAAACTGCGCGCTGAACTCGCCGCGCTGCAAGTGCGCCCCAACCCCAAAGCCAAGCCCGAAGCCGTGCGCACCTATTTCCCGCCGCTGCCTTTATGCACCGACAACGGCGCCATGATCGCCTTTGCCGGCGCCATGCACCTGCAACAAGCGCAGCCTGCCGCCGGATTCAACGTGCGCCCGCGCTGGCCGCTGGCGGAAATCGTTCGGTAAAACAATATAGTGGATTAAATTTAAATCAGGACAAGGCGGTGAGCCGCAGACAGTACACACGTTACGGCAAGGCGAGACAACGCTGTACTGGTTTAAATTTAATTCACTATATGAGACCTTTACAAAATACCTCTCTTCACCTTTTCGCTGACAGCCAGAACCCAAACACAGGTTTTCGGCTATTTCCCTCCCCCAATACCTCCTGTTTTACCCAAATACCCCCTTAATCCTCCCCTGATACCCGATAATCAGGCATCCGGGCCGCCTTTTAGGCAGCAGCGGGCACACTTAGCCTGTTAGCCGCTTTCAACAGGTTTAAACGCATCGCCTTCAGATGGCTTTGCGCACTCACTTTAATCAGCCCAAAATAGGCTGCCCGGGCATAGCGGAATTTACGGTGCAGCGTACCGAAGCTTTGTTCGACCACATAACGGGTCTTCGACAAATATCGGTTGCGTTTGGTTTGCACTTCTGTCAGCGGACGGTTGCGGTGGGCTTTGCGCATAATGCCGTCTAACAACCGATGCTCTTTCAGATGTTGCCGGTTTTCCTTACTGTCGTAGCCTTTGTCGGCATAGACGGTCGTACCTTCGGCAATGCCTTCCAGCAAAGGCGACAGGTGGTTGCACTCATGGGTATTGGCGGGGGTGATGTGCAGTTTCTCGATATAGCCTTCCTCATCGGTACGGGTATGTTGTTTGTAACCGAGTCTGTAGAGGCCGTTTTTCTTTGTCCAACGGGCATCTTTATCTTTACTCGGTGTGGTTTGGCCGCTGACTTGTCCTTACTTCATCGACTTCTATGGCCTGACGCTGTTTGCTGCCGGCGGTTTGAATAATGGTGGCGTCAATGACGGCGGCGGATGCTTTCTCCACTTTTAGGCCTTTTTCGGTCAGTTGTCGGTTAATCAGTTCCAGCAATTCGGACAGGGTGTTGTCTTGCGCCAGCCAGTTGCGGTAGCGGCATAAGGTGCTGTAATCGGGGATGCTCAGTTCGTCAAAACGGCAAAACAGGTTGAAGTCGATGCGGGGGATGAGGCTGTGTTCGAGTTCGGGATCGGAGAGGCTGTGCCATTGTCCGAGCAGGACGGCTTTGAACATGGACAACAGGGGATAGGCGGGACGGTCGCGGTGGTCTCTAAGGTAACGGGTTCTTTGACGGTTCAGGTACTGCTCGATCGGTTGCCAATCAATCACCTGATCCAACTTCAATAGTGGGAAGCGGTCGATGTGTTTGGCAATCATGGCTTGGGCGGTTTGCTGGAAGAAGGTGCTCATGAGAAATCCCCTAAATGTCTTGGTGGGAATTTAGGGGATTTTGGGGAATTTTGCAAAGGTCTCTATATATTGATATTTTCAGGTAGCCTTTACCCTCCCCGGCAAAGGCTACCTGAAAACATTTAAGGGCTGCTCCAAACATATGAAACAGCCCTTTTGCATCGTCATCCGACACCGCCGCTAACCGAAATCCTATAGTGAATTAAATTTAAATCAGGACAAGGCGACGAGCCGCAGACAGTACAGATAGTATGGCAAGGCGAGGCAACGCTGTACTGGTTTAAATTTAATTCACTATATTTCTTAATCCAACACTGCTTTTTCCATAAACTCTTCAAAACTATCGGCCACCGGCTCCATATACATTTCGCCGTATATCAGCCAAATACTGTGGGTTTCGGGTGAAAAAACAATGTGCCGACATCGTAGCAGCCGAAAGGAAATACCGTGCGCAGAACATCGATCAGCGGCAGTTTGCCCACGCTCTTCCTCATCCAACTCCCGCCAAACAACATCTTTAATTCAAATTGGTTTGCTAATAGAGGCAGCACCGGACGATACCACGCAGCCTTTACACTTTTCAGGTAGCCCGCCCCTTGTCCCGCAACCCTGCTTTCTTGTATCCTTCGCCCTTCCTGTTAAAAATTGCAAAAAACCATCATGACAGCTTTACAAAGATTCAGCCGCTTCATCGGCAACACTTTTGCCCTGTGGGCAGCGCTATTTGCCATGGCCGGCTTCTTGGCGCCTTCCCTCTTCACCAGCTTCATCGCCCCCTACATCCCCTGGCTTTTGGGCATCATCATGTTCGGCATGGGGCTCACCCTTGCCCCTTCCGACTTCAAAATCCTCGGCCAACATCCCAAAGCCGTGCTCATCGGCGTGGTGGCGCAGTTTGTGATTATGCCCACCACCGCCTACCTGCTCTCGCGCGCCCTTAATCTGCCGCCCGAAGTGGCCATCGGCGTAGTGTTGGTGGGCGCCTGCCCCGGCGGCACCGCCTCCAACGTGATGACCTATCTTGCACGCGGCAACGTGGCGCTTTCCGTGGCCGTTACCTCCATCAGCACCCTGCTCGCGCCCCTGCTCACCCCGGCAGTATTCTTCCTGTTTGCCAACCAATGGATCGACGTTTCCGCCACCACAATGCTGGTATCCATTTTGCAAATGGTGCTGCTGCCCATCGTGCTGGGCGTGGTGGCGCACACCCTGTTCCGTAAGCAAACTGCCGCCGCCATTGATGTGCTGCCGCTGATTTCCGTGCTTGCCATCGTGTTGATTATCGGCGCCGTGGTAGCGGGCAGCCGCGCGCAGATTATCGAAACCGGCCTGTTGATTTTCGGCGTGGTGGTGCTGCACAACGCCATCGGCTATGCCTTAGGCTTCCTCGCCGCCAAACTCTTTGGCCTGCCCTACGACGCACAAAAAACCCTCGCCATCGAAGTCGGCATGCAAAACTCCGGCCTCGGCGCGGCGCTGGCCAAAGCCCACTTCGCCATGATGCCACTGGTGGCCGTACCCAGCGCCATCTTCAGCGTGTGGCACAACATTTCCGGCTCCCTCCTCGCCTCCTATTGGGCCACTAAGGCCGAAAAACAGGCACAGGCCGCGCAAAAAGAAAATACCGCTGCCAAGTAAGCCAAACCGACTGCTGGCAGCAAAGGCTACCTGAAAATTTCAGGTAGCCTTTCATTTCTAGCAACAGCCCACCGGCAAGCCGCCCAAGCACACCGCCGAATCTGATACAATCCGCACTTTTCCCGCCAACTGCCGCCCGGCTCACCGTTATGACCCAACACACCGCCCGCAAACGCTTCGGGCAGAACTTTCTGCAAGATTCCCGCATCATTGCCGATATCGTCCAGGCCGTGCGGCCGCAGCCCGCCGATACCGTAGTGGAAATCGGCCCCGGCCTCGGCGCGATTACCGAGCCCCTGGCCGCCAAGCTCGATTGCCTGCATGTGTGCGAAATCGACCGCGACATCATCGGCTACCTGAAAACCCGGCCCTATGCCGGTAAACTCGTTATCCACGAAGGCGATGTATTGCAATTCGATTTCGCCGGCGTGCCCGGACGCAAAAAAATCGTCGGCAACCTTCCCTACAACATCTCCACCCCGCTGCTGTTCCACCTCAGCCGCTATGCCGACGAAGTGGAAGACATGCACTTCATGCTGCAAAAAGAAGTGGTGGAACGCATGGTAGCCGAGCCCGGCAGCAACGATTTCGGCCGCTTGAGCGTGATGCTGCAATACTTCTTTGAAATGGAAAAACTGCTCGACGTGCCGCCCGAAGCCTTTTCCCCCGCGCCCAAAGTCGATTCCGCCGTGGTGCGGCTGATTCCGGCCAAACACCGCATCGGGCAGGCGCAGGATTTCGGGCAATTCGCCGCCCTGGTGAAACAAGCCTTCCACCAGCGCCGCAAAACCATCCGCAATAACCTCAAAGGCCTCGCCGACGACAATGATTTACAGGCCGCCGGCATCAGCCCGCAAGAGCGCGCCGAGCATATCGCGCCCGAAAAATATGTAGCCTTGGCCAACCTGTTAGCCCAAAAGGCTACCTGAAACACAATCCCGCCCCGCGCCGATTGTTCCAACCGACAACCCAGCCGTTCTGGAAATAGAAAATGATTAAATTCAAAAACGTAAACAAATGGTTTAAAGAACTGCACGTTCTGAGCGACATCAACCTCGAAGTGAAAAAAGGCGAAGTGGTGGTGGTGTGCGGCCCCTCCGGCAGCGGCAAATCCACCCTCATCCGCACCGTAAACCAGCTCGAGCAAATCCAAAGCGGCGAAATTTGGGTGGACGGCGTAGACGTGGCCAGCCCCGCCACCGACCTGAACAAAATCCGCGCCGAAGTGGGCTTCGTGTTCCAGCATTTCAACCTTTATCCGCATTTGAGCGTGCTGGAAAACATCGTGCTCTCGCCGATAAAAGTGAAAAAGCAAAGCCGCTCCCAGGCCGAAGAAAAAGCGCTGCAACTCTTGGAGCGCGTGGGCTTGGCGCACAAAAAAGACGCCATGCCCGGCGAACTTTCCGGCGGCCAGCAGCAGCGCGTGGCCATCGCCCGCGGCTTGGCCATGGAGCCGCAAGTGATGCTGTTTGACGAACCCACCTCCGCGCTCGATCCGGAAATGGTGGGCGAAGTGCTCAAAGTAATGAAAGACTTGGCCGAAAGCGGCATGACCATGATGTGCGTGACCCACGAAATGGGCTTTGCCCGCGAAGTAGCCGACCGGATTATCTTTGTGGATCAGGGCAAAATCGTGGAAGTGGACACGCCGGAAGCGTTCTTCACCAACCCGAGCAGCGAGCGGGCGAAGCAGTTTTTGAAACAGGTGATGAAGGCTTGATTGCCTAATTTGAAAAGTGGAAAAGGCTACCTGAAAGCCGCTGGGCGGATTTTCAGGTAGCCTTTTTTTCGTTGGGCTACACGCTGAAATATTGGAATACAAAGGCCGGCTCTTGGCCGTTTAAATAATATTCGCCCACAATATAACCGATGTGTTGCGCCTCGCCCTCTTCATACAGCTTGGCTTCCACACCCACGGATTCTTCTTCACCTTCCGGCTCGGCTTCCCCACTCTCTTCCTCCTCGTCATCATCGCTCAAATCGCCGAAGATGCTCAGGCCGGTGCTGCCGCATTCAAACTTATCCATCTCCTCCAAGGGGAAGAAACATAGTTTGGTTTTGTCTTCAATGAAATCCAGCATTTCGTCAATTTCTTCCAAAAACCCGCCGTGAATATCGAATTGCTCGGCCAAGGTTTGGGTGTCTTGCCGCTTGTAGGCATCTAAAAATGTTGCAATGGCTTGGTAAATTTCGGTTTTCAGTTTTAACGGATACATAGCTGCTACTCCACAGGCAGAAGATGGATGCCGCTGCGGGCGGAAGGCTACCTGAAATTCCCGGCTGGATGGAAACTTCGCGGCGCTGCGTTTCAGCGAAACTCGCTTCGTTCGTTTTAACTGCGTTGAAGCTCACGCTTTCAGGTAGCCTTTTCTGTATTCAAACGGCAACGGGAAACGTGCCGCTTCAAGCCCACGGCTCTTGGTTGACCTGTTTTTCGTAATCCGCCGGTTCTTCGGCTTCGGGCACGGCGGCGAAGCCTTCGGCGGTTTGGCGGTATACGGCGGCGCGGTAGGGGAAGCGCTCGATGATGGCGGCAATCGCGGCATCGAGCTCGGCTTTGGTTTCCCACACTTGGCCGCAGTCGTCGCACATAAACAGCGAGCCGTCTTCAGGGTCGAGTTGGGTTACCCAGCCGGTGCAATGCGGCAGCGGGCAGCGGATTTTGAAGGCTTGGTTCATGATCGGGCTTCCTTGTGTTGCTAGTTAGTGGTTTTCAGGTAGCCTTTTGGGCGGCTACCGGATTGTTTGTAAACGATATGGCTTGCGGCAGTTTTCAGGTAGCCTCCGGCGGGAACAGTTTGCCGGGATTGAACAGGTTATACGGGTCGAGCTGTTTCTTAATGGCACGCATCAACTCGATTTCCACGGGGCTGCGCACGCTGGGCAGCCAGTGGTTTTTCACTTGGCCGATGCCGTGTTCGGCGGCAATCGTGCCCTGGCAGGCCAGGGTGTGTTGATAGACGATGCGGTTGATGCCGTCTTCGTATTCGTAGGCTTGGTTGCTGCGGATGTGCGGCAGGAAGGTGTTGAAATGCAGGCTGCCGTCGCCGAGGTGGCCGAATACGATGATTTCGATGCCTTCATAGGCCTGCTTGAGCGCGGCGGAGGCGTTGGCCACCAGTTCGGCCACGCGCTCGATGGGCACGGCGATGTCGTGTTTGATGCTGACACCGAGCGCTTTTTGCGCGGCGGAGATGTCTTCGCGCAGCCGCCACAGTTCGGCGCGTTCGCCCTCCGACTGCGCCAGCACGGCGTTTTCCCAGCCGTGTTCAAACAAGAATCCGGCCAAATCGTCGGCCAATTCGGGGCGCGGCAGGCTGTCGTTCAATTCGAGCAAGATGTGCCACTCGGCATCAATCGGCGGGCTGAGGCGGCTGTAGGCGGCGGAGAGGGCAAGCGCGGGGCGGCTCACCAGCTCGAAGCTGCACAGCCGCTCGGCGAAACGGCCTTGGATGCGGGTAAGCAGGCGCACGGCGTCTTCAATGCTGTTTAGGCCGACCCAGGCGGTGGCGGTGGTTTGCGGCGGGGAGAAGAGCTTGAGCGTGGCGGCGGTGATGATGCCGAGCGTGCCTTCGCTGCCAATGAAGAGCTGGCGGATGTCGTAGCCGGTGGTGTTTTTGTGCAGCGGGGCGAGATGGGAGAGCAAGCTGCCGTCGGGCAGCACCACTTCCAGCCCGAGCACCAAATCGCGCGTGGTGCCGTAGCGCACCACGTTCAGCCCGCCGGCGTTGCAGGCGATGTTGCCGCCGATTTGGCAGGAGCCTTCGCTGGCGAGGCTGAGCGGAAACAACCGCCCGGCTTGGACAGCGGCTTCCTGCACGTTTTGCAGAATCGCGCCCGCTTCCACGGTGATGGCGTTGTCGGCCAGGCTGAGGCTGCGGATGCGGTTGAGCCGCGAGAGGTTGAGCAAAATGCCGCCGTTTGGCACAGCCGCGCCGCAGAGGCCGGTGTTGCCGCCCTGCGGGGTAATCGGCACGCGGTGTTCGGCACACCAGCGCACCAGCTTCTGTACATTTTCCACGCTGTCGGGCATCACGGCGGCTGCCGCCTGGCCAATGTAGCGGCCGCGCCGGTCAGCGAGCAGCGGGGCGGGGTCGGCAATGATTTCGCGTTCGCCAAGCAAGGCGCGAAGGGCTTGCGGAATATGGGCAGGGTTCATTTGAGGCTACCTGAAAGATTGGAATGGACGGTATTGTAGCGGCAAGACGGGGTTTTCAGGTAGCCTTCGGCTGCCGGCAGGGCTACCTGAAAACCGGATATTGCTTAAAAGTAATTTTTCGTCATCTCCAGCCGAACTTTACTTTTCCAACCAAGCGCCGTATAGTCGCCCAAGTTTACTACCCACACCACTAGGAATCGCTAATGAACAACACCCCGCAAAACCCCGTAAGCTGGTTTGCCCTCAATGTGCAAGACTTGGCACGTGCCGCCCGCTTCTACGAAACCGTGTTCGGCCTGCCCCTGCAAGAAGTGCCCGGCAAAGACCCGCAACGCCCAATGTATCTGTTCGCCCCCGCCTGGGAGCAATACGGCATCGGCGGCATGCTCTGGCACGACCCCGCCGCGCAACCCGCCGGCTACGGCGGCATCACCGTGTTTTTCAACTGTGCCGACTGCGCCGAAACCGCCCGCGCCGCCGAAGCGGCCGGCGGCAAAATACTCACCGCCAAATTCCCCATCGCCAACGGTTTTGCCGCCTTTATCGAAGACAGCGAAGGCAACCGCATCGGCCTGCATTCGCCCGCTTAAATTTTCAGGTAGCCCATGCCCAGCCCTATCAATATTACCGAACTGCGCCGCCGCAACCTGCGCGAATGGATCGACCGCCTGCACCAAGGCCGGCAGATTGATTTCGTCTCCGCCACCGGCATCAACCAGGGCGAACTCTCCGCCCTGCTGAAAAACAAGCCATTCGGCGAGCGCAAAGCCCGCAAAATCGAACACAGCGCCGGTATGCCCGCGCTGTGGCTCGACACCGACCACCGTTCACCCGCATCCGCCCCCCAACCCACTTATAGGAATACCCGCCACATGCCCACCCCCATTGCCACCATCCCCGAAATCCTAGCCGACCTCAAAGCCGGCAAAATGGTCATCATCACCGATGCCGAAGACCGCGAAAACGAAGGCGACCTGCTCATGGCCGCCCAATTCGTTACCCCCGAAGCCATCAACTTCATGATCAAACACGCCCGCGGCCTCGTGTGCCTGCCCATGGCCGAAGAGCTGGTGGACAAACTCAAACTCCCCCTCATGACCCAGCACAACGGCGCGCAATACGGCACCAACTTCACCGTATCCATCGAAGCCGCCCACGGCATTTCCACCGGCATTTCCGCCGCCGACCGCGCGCTCACCATCCAAACCGCCGTTTCTCCCGCCGCCCGGCCGGAAGACATCGTCCAGCCCGGCCACATCTTCCCCCTGCGCGCCCAAAAAGGCGGCGTGCTGGTGCGCGCCGGCCACACCGAAGCCGGCGTCGATTTAGCCCAAATGTGCGGTCTCATCCCCGCCGCCGTTATCTGCGAAATCATCAACGACGACGGCACCATGGCGCGCATGCCCGAGCTCACCGAATTCGCCCGGCAGCACGGCCTCAAAATCGGCACCATCACCGACCTCATCGAATACCGCAGCCGCACCGAAACCCTGCTCGAAGAAATGGGCAGCAGCCCCGTCCGCACCCCCTGGGGAGATTTCCGCCAGCACGTTTATGTAGACAAACTCTCCGGCGAAACCCACCTCGCCCTGGTGAAAGGCAGCCCGCAGCCCGACACCGAAACCCTCGTACGCGTACACGAGCCCTTCAGCGCCATGGATTTCCTGCAAACCAACCCCCGCCACTCCTGGCCGCTGCCGCAAGCCCTCGAGCGCATCCAAGCCGCCGAACACGGCGTCGCCATCCTGCTGCACCGCACCGAAGACGGCGCCGCCCTACTCGACCGCACCCTGCCCAAAGGCCAAAGCCAAACCCGCCAGTGGGACAGCAAAACCTACGGCATCGGCGCGCAAATCCTCGCCAACCTCCGCGTGAAAAAAATGCGCGTGCTCGGCCAGCCCTCCTCCCTCACCGGCCTCACCGGCTTCGGGCTGGAAGTAACAGGGTTTGAGGGCATGGAATAAAGCGATTGCTGCAAACAGGGGCTACCTGAAAACTCTAGCCCCGCAGCAACTTGTTTTTTAAAACACCCGGAAAAGCAATTGCGGGCAAACCCAGAGACGCAGCGGATTTCCAACCAGCCATTAAGGACAGGATAATAATAATGACATATATCATGCAGTTCTTCCCTTTCATTATCGCCGTCGCCGTATTTTGGTACGCCTATACTTATCCGGTCAGGAAGGCAAAACGTTCGCTCCCGACCCTGCCGCAATATTTGCAGTCCCACCCCGAATGCAAAACCGATACGGGCATCAAATGCCGGGTGTGCGGCTCGAAGAGTATTAAGAATTGGGGTATCCGCAACCAGAATGACCAATGCAGGATGTTTATCTGCAATCATTGCGATGCCCATCTTTACCGCTCCGATTGGTAGGCCCTGCGGTTGGCATTCGTGGCAATCTGCCAAAGGCCAAAATCGATTGGAATTAAAATCCGATTGTTCTGCCAAAAATTTGCGGCTTGTTGTTTGCCAAATTGTGCCGACGGCGGCTTGTTTATGTGTGGGAATCAACAGCGTTGTGTTGACGCCACCCTACCCGCCGTTGCCATATATAAAGGCTACCTGAAAACGGATTTTCACTTTTCAGGTAGCCTTTCCCACCCAATCCGTTATAATCCCGCCCGTATCGCAGCAGGCCAGACAGTCGCCGCGCCTTTGGGCGGGGAGGAAAGTCCGGGCTGCACAGAGCAGGATGCCGGCTAACGGCCGGGCGCCGCGAGGCGACGGAAAGTGGAACAGAAAGCATAACCGCCGATGGCCGCGGCAACGCGGCACAGGTAAGGGTGAAATGGTGCGGTAAGAGCGCACCGTGCGGCTGGTAACAGTCCGTAGCAGGCCAAACCCCATCCGCAGCAAGACCAAACAGAATGCAACGACGCTGCTCGCCGAGCATTCGGGTAGGTTGCTTGAGCCGCTTGGCAACAATCGGCCTAGAGGAATGACTGTCCAACGACAGAACCCGGCTTACCGGCCGGCTGCGATACACATTACTTAATAATGGCAAGGCGAATCAACGCCGTGGCATGCTTGATTTTTAATCCACTCCATCAAAACAACTGCGGGCGGAAGTATTTTCACACTTCCGCCCGCATCATGAACAAGGGTTTGAAACTTACTGAATCTGGCTGCCTACTAGACCACCCAGGGCAGCGCCGCCCAAGGTCGAGCCGGTGTCACCGCCAATCACGCTACCGGCCACGCCGCCCACCGCGGCACCCACAGCAATATTGCGCTGTCTGGTGGTCATACCGCTACAGGCGCTCAGGGAGGCGGCAAGCAGCATAACCGTGAAAATAGAAGTAACAGTAGATTTTTTCATGATATATACCCTTTCTGTCAGTATCTAGAGAGGCACGGCGGATTTGACCGCCCTACCTGCCTATGAGAGTATCGCATTTTTCTGTGATTGCATCAAAAGGCAGGTAAATGTCTGTTTATTCCGCTGCGCACATCATTCACTTATTCTGCGCCATCACCTTCGTGGGCGGGGTGCTGTTCGAATCGCTGGTTTTATCGGTACTGCACACCAAAAAAGTCAGCCGCGAGGCGCGGCGCGAAACGGAACGGGCGCTTTCCGCACGGGCGGTGAAAGTGATGCCTTGGGTGGTCGGGCTGCTGTTTGCCTCCGGCCTGGTGATGATGCACCGCTACCTGCAAATTCTCCACAATCCGTTTGCCAATTCTTTCTTTATCCAGCTCTCCATCAAGCTGCTGCTGGCTTTCAGCATCCTCTGCCACTTCCTGGCCGCCGTTACCCGTATGCGCCGCCACACCATGACCGTGGCCTTCTCCAAATACATCCATCGCGCCGTGCTGGTGCAGATGCTGCTGATTGTGTTTCTAGCTAAAGCGATGTTTTACATTGCGTGGTGATGCAGGCTACCTGAAAACATCCGCTGCAATCTAAAATAAAAACGAAGTTTCCGAATTACCGAACCCAAACATCAACCTCAAAGCAGCTTAAAATCACAATCCCCCCTTCGCTCCCATCCTGCATTGTTGCGCGATTCTCACAACCTGCCCGCTGCCAGCCGCCCCGGCACAAAGCACATTTGCAAAACTGCCGAATATGGTTTAGAATCGCGCCGTTTTTCAGTTATTTACGAGATAAATGAGAAATGGCCCCGAGGCCATTTTTTTGTTTTTCCAACTAGGGAATCATGGATATTCAAGCCGTTTTAGAAAAAACCCTGCCCGGCCTGGGCTACGAACTGGTGGATTTCGAGCTCACCGCGCAAGGCGATTTGCGCGTGTTTATCGACAAGCCCGAAGGCATTACCGTGGAAGACTGCGCCACTGTCAGCAACCATTTGAGCCGCCTCTTCATGGTGGAAGACGTGGACTACAAACGGCTGGAAATCTCCAGCCCCGGCCTCGACCGCCCGCTGAAAAAAGCAGCCGACTTCATCCGTTTTTCAGGTAGCCTCGTCAAGCTGAAAACCCGCCTGCCGATTGAGGGGCAGAAAAACTTCATCGGCCGCATCGAAACCTTTGAAAACGATGTGCTGACCATTGCCTTCGACGGCAAAACCGCCGCCATCGAATTATCCAATATCGACCGGGCGCGCCTGAAGCCCGAATTCTAATTTGCCTATTTATTAATTAATGGAGAGTTCATTCCCATGAGCCGCGAAATGTTGCAACTGGCCGAAGCCCTGGCCAGCGAAAAAAACGTTGAATCCGAAGTGGTATTCGAAGCATTGGAGTTCGCCCTGTCGGTGGCCGCCAAGAAAAAGGCCGACCGCGAACACATGGACGTGCGCGTAAGCATCGACCGCGATACCGGCGAATACCACACCTTCCGCCGCTGGCTAATCGTAGCCGACGAAGACTACACCTACCCCGATACGCAGAAAACCATCGAGGAAATCCAAGAAGAATTCCCCGATTCTCCGCTGCAAATCGGCGAATATTACGAAGAAGAGCTGGAAAACGTGGCCTTTGGCCGCCAAGCCGCGCAAACTGCCAAGCAAATCATTTTGCAGCGCATCCGCGATGCCGAGCGCGAGCAGATTCTGCAAGAGTTCCTCGCCCGCCGCGAAGACGTGGTAATGGGCACGGTCAAACGTGTTGAACGCCACGGCATCATCGTGGAAATCGGCCGTTTGGACGCGCTGATTCCGCGTGACCAGTGCATCCCGCGCGAAAACTTCCGCAGCGGCGACCGCATCCGCGCCCTCTTCCTGCGCGTGGACGAACAAGGCAACAGCGGCCGCAAACAGGTTATCCTCAGCCGCACCTCGCGCGAATTTTTGGTGAAACTGTTTGAACAGGAAGTGCCGGAAATCGAAGACGGCCTGCTGGAAATCAAAGAAGCTGCCCGCGACCCCGGCCAGCGCGCCAAAATCGCCGTCAAATCCAATGACGCGCGCATCGATCCGCAAGGCACCTGCATCGGCGTGCGCGGTTCGCGCGTGAATGCCGTGTCCAACGAATTGGCCGGCGAGCGGGTGGACGTGGTGCTGTGGTCGCCCGAAACCGCCCAGTTTGTGATTAACGCGCTCTCCCCCGCCGAAGTCAGCCGCATTCTGATTGATGAAGACAACCATTCGGTAGACGTTATCGTGGCCGAAGACCAGCTCGCGCCTGCCATCGGCCGCGGCGGCCAAAACGTGCGCCTCGCCGCCGACCTAACCGGCTGGCAGCTCAACATCATGACCGTACAGGAAGCCGAAGAGCGCCACGAAGCCGAAGATGCGCAAATCCGCAGCCTGTTCATGCAACACCTGAATGTGGACGAACAAACTGCCGACCTGCTGATTGAAGAAGGCTTCGCCGCTTTGGAAGAAGTGGCTTATGTGCCTGCTGCCGAACTGGTGGAAATCGGCTTCGACGAAGCCACCGTGGAAACCCTGCGCAACCGTGCCCGCGACGCCATCCTCACACTAGCCATTATGTCGGAAGAAAAACTGGACGAAGTGGAAGAAGAGCTGAAAACCCTCAACGGCATCGACCAAGACATGCTGCGCGATTTGGCGCAAGCGGGCATCACCACCCGCGACAGCCTGGCCGAGCTTTCCACCGACGAATTGATCGAAATCACCGGCGTGAGCGAAGAAGAAGCCAAAACCGTTATTTTGGCCGCCCGCGAACATTGGTTTGCCGAAACACAGGAATAAGGAGGCCGGAAACTTATGAGTAATACCGTACAACAATTTGCCGCCGAACTGAAAAAATCCGTGCCCACGCTCTTGGAGCAGCTCAAAGCCGCCGGCGTGGAAAAAAGCAGCGGCGCCGACAGCATCAGCCCGGCAGACAAACAAGCCCTGCTGGCGCACCTGCGCAAACAGAACGACAGCAGCACCGTATCCATCAGCGTGAGCCGTACCCGTACCGAACGCAGCACCGTGGCCGGCGTACAGGTGGAAACCCGCCGCCGCCGCCGCGTGGCCGTGCCGCCGATTGAAGCAGTTGCCGAGAGCAAACCCGCTGCTGAAGTTGCCCCGGCACAACCGGCCGCACCTGTTGCCGCGGAAGCACCTGCAGCCGCCCCTGCCGTAGAAGAAGCAAATATTCAGGTAGCCTCAAAAGCCGCCGAAACAACAGTAGTTGAAACGCCTGCAGTAGAACCCGCTGCCGCCAAAGCCGAAGCCAAACCGGCAGCTGCTGAGGCAGCCACATCGGATGAAGCACCGGCAGCCGTTGCCAAACCGAAACGCAGCCGCAAACCGAAAAAAGAAAAAGCCCCCGAGCCAGCACCACAACCGGTGGAAGTGGTTAGCGCTGCCGAACAGGCCATGCGCGACGAAGAAGCCCGCCGTGCCGAAGCCTTGCGTGCCCACCAGCAAGCCCTGTTGAAAGAAAAACAGGAGCGCCAGGCCCGCCGCGAAGCAGCCAAACTGCAAGCTCAGCAGGAAGCCAAGCTGGCCAAAGAGCAGCAATCTGCCCCGCGCAGCGCCGCACCGAGCGAAAAAGCCCCCCTTTCCTCCGGCAATGCCGCTCCCGGCGGTGGCCGCCCGAAAAAAGGCGATCGCCACCAGCAGCGCGACGACGATATGCCGCGCGGCCGTTCTGCCAAAGGCAAAGGCAAAGAACGCAACAACCGTGGCGATGACGAACGCGTACGCGGCGGTAAAAAAGGCAAGAAACAGCTCAAGCTGGAGCTGAACCAACACGCATTCCAAGCCCCGACCGAGCCGGTGGTGCACGAAGTGCTCGTGCCCGAAACCATTACCGTGGCCGATTTGGCACACAAAATGGCCGTGAAGGGAGTGGAAGTGGTGAAAGCCCTGATGAAGATGGGCATGATGGTAACCATCAACCAATCGCTCGACCAGGAAACCGCATTGATTGTGGTGGAAGAAATGGGCCATATCGGCAAACCCGCCGCTGCGGACGACCCGGAAGCCTTCTTGGACGACACCGAAACCGCCGTTCAAGCCGAAGCCCTGCCGCGCCCGCCGGTGGTAACCGTGATGGGTCACGTGGACCACGGTAAAACCTCGCTGCTCGACTACATCCGCCGCGCCAAAGTGGTGCAGGGCGAAGCCGGCGGCATTACCCAGCACATCGGTGCCTACCATGTGCAGACCCCGCGCGGCGTCATCACCTTCCTCGACACCCCCGGCCACGAAGCCTTTACCGCGATGCGCGCACGCGGCGCACAAGCCACCGATATCGTGATTCTGGTGGTGGCTGCCGACGACGGCGTGATGCCGCAAACCATCGAAGCCATCGCCCACGCCAAAGCGGCCGGTGTGCCGATGGTGGTGGCCGTAAACAAAATCGATAAGGAAGCCGCCAATCCCGAACGCATCCGCCAAGAGCTGACCGCACACGAAGTCATCCCCGATGCTTGGGGCGGCAATGTGCAGTTTGTCGATGTTTCCGCCAAACAAGGCACCAATATCGATGCGCTTTTGGAAGCCGTGCTGCTGGAAGCCGAAGTGCTCGAACTGAAAGCGCCGGTAGACGCGCCCGCCAAAGGCATCATCGTGGAAGCCCGCCTTGATAAAGGACGCGGTGCGGTGGCTACCCTGCTGGTGCAGAGCGGCACGTTGAAAAAAGGCGATATGCTCTTGGCCGGTACAGCCTTCGGCAAAGTCCGCGCCATGGTGGACGAAAACGGCAGACAGGTACAGGAAGCCGGCCCCTCCATTCCGGTGGAAATCCTCGGCCTATCCGACGTACCCAATGCCGGCGAAGACGCCATGGTATTGGCCGACGAGAAAAAAGCCCGCGAAATCGCCCTGTTCCGCCAAGGCAAATACCGCGACGTACGGCTGGCCAAACAGCAGGCCGCCAAGCTGGAAAACCTGTTTGCCAACGCCGGAGACGGCCAGGCAGCACAAAATCTGGCCGTTATCATCAAAGCCGACGTGCAGGGTTCGTACGAAGCGCTTTCAGGTAGCCTCAAAAAGCTGTCAAACGACGAGGTGAAAGTGGAAGTGCTGCACAGCGGCGTAGGCGGCATTACCGAAAGCGATGTAAACCTGGCCATTGCCTCCGGCGCCTTCATTATCGGCTTCAACGTGCGCGCCGACGGTTCCGCCCGCAAGCTGGCTGAAAACGAAGACATCGAAATCCGCTACTACAACATCATCTACGACGCCATCGACGATGTGAAGGCAGCCATGAGCGGCATGCTCGCCCCCGAGCAGAAAGAGCAGCAGACCGGCACGCTGGAAATCCGCCAGGTCATCAATATTTCCAAAGTGGGCAACATTGCCGGCTGTATGGTTACCGACGGTCTCATCAAGCGCGACAGCCGCGTGCGCCTCATCCGCGACCATGTGGTGATCCACACCGGCGAACTCGAATCGCTCAAACGCTTCAAAGACGATGTGAAAGAAGTACGTATGGGCTTCGAATGCGGCCTGATGCTGAAAAACTACAACGATATTCAAGAAGGCGACATACTGGAAGCCTTCGATATCGTGGAAGTGGCCCGCACCCTGTAAACAGGCATCAAGCGAAACAAGAGGCTGCCCGAATCCGTTTCAGGTAGCCTCTTGTTATATCTCCCATGCAGCAATGCCGCAGTGAGCGTATTGTAGCGAAGTGAAATATTTGGGCAACCCAGCAAACACAATCGAGCCCATCTTTCGGTGATATTTTTTATAGCAAGCCAACTTAACCGCTGCTATGGCACTGGTTCGCCTTGCCGTACTGCCATACTGCCTGCGGCTTACCGCTTTGCAGCGAAAGCCAATTTAACTTGCGATAGCAATTTGGCTATATATGTAAAGAAATAAATGCCTCAGCCTATACCCAGCCGACGATGGTTGTCGTATCATATCGCCTGTTTACACCGTGTTTGCCCACCATACCAACCGCTGCCCTGATGAGTACGCGAAAATGAACGACAAACAAACCTATACCCTTGAAACCTTTACCTTAATCCGCGAAATACGCCAACGTGAGAACGGTGAGTCAATCATCGTGGCCACCCTTGTCATGCCCGACAACTTCGTGCTTACCGGACGGCTGCCCCTGCGCCCTGTTGATCGCGAAAACGACCTCAACGTTATTCGCTTTTTGGAAAAGTCCTTCGACCTGAAGCCCTATTTCAAAACCCGCACCTTTGAAGAACAGCTGGGCGAATTCGACCAACTGCGCATCCAACATCGTAAAAAACAATACGATTCGCTGATGGATGCCCTGCTCGACCGCACCAGCGAACTGAAATAACCCCTATATCGAGAAAGACCACATGGCCAAAACTCACCGCGGCTACGCCCGCCAAGACCGCGTGCGCGAACAAATTATGCGCGAGCTGGCCGAGCTCGTCCGCACCGGCCTCAAAGACCCGCGCGCCGGTTTCATCACCATCAACGAAGTCGAGCTGACCCGCGACTACAGCCACGCCACCGTGTATTACACCGTGCTCGACGATGCCACCCGCGAGATTACCGCCGAAGCACTGGAACACGCCAAAGGCCACCTGCGCAGCGAGCTCTCCCGCCGCATCAAGCTGTTTAAAACGCCCGAGCTGCACTTCAAATACGACCAATCGCTCGAACGCGGCATGAGTATTTCCCAATTAATCGAGCAGGTGGCCGCCGAAGAGCCGGTGCAGGATTAGGCTACCTGAAAAATATGCCCTGTTGATTGAACAGGGCTTTTCTTCATAACCGCCACCGAAAAACATTTTCAGGTAGCCTCACTCACACCACAACCCAAACCACCCACACCATGAATTCCCCATTACAAAACGTCTTCTCCCAACTCAACAGCCTGATTCTCGGCAAAGAAACCGTTCTCCAACACCTGATGGCCTGCATCCTGGCCGACGGCCACGTTTTGCTCGAAGATGTGCCCGGCGTAGGCAAAACCACCCTCGCCCACGGCTTGGCCGCCGTGCTCGGCCTCGGCTACCGACGCGTCCAGTTCACCAACGACATGCTGCCCGCCGACCTACTCGGCATCAACGTCTTCCAACCTGCCGACGGCCAATTCAAATTCCATCCCAGCCCCATTTTCCACCACTTCCTGCTGGCCGACGAAATCAACCGCGCCTCGCCCAAAATGCAGTCCGCCCTTTTGGAAGCCATGGAAGAAAAACAAGTTTCCGTAGACGGCAAAACCTACCGCCTGCCCAAACCCTTCTTCGTCATCGCCACCCAAAACCCCATCGAACAGCTCGGCACCTTCCCCCTGCCCGAATCCCAGCTCGACCGCTTCATGATGCGCCTCTCACTGGGCTACCCCTCCGCCGAAGCCGAACGCCGGCTCTACGCCCAAGGCGACCGCCGCCAACTGCTGCCCGCGCTCAAAGCCGTGTGCAACGCCGAAATCCTGCTCCAATGGCAGGCGCAGGCCGCCCAAGTAAAATGCTCCCAGCAAGCCGCCGATTATATTTACCGGCTGGTGCAATCCACCCGCCAGCCCGGCCTGTTCGTTACCGGCCTCAGCCCGCGCGCCGGGCTCGCCGTGGTTAAAGCCGCCAAATCCTGGGCCTTCCTGGCCGGCCGCGATTATGTGCTGCCGGAAGACATCAAAGCCGTATGGATAGCCGTGGCCGGACACCGCCTGCAAACCTTGCAGCCCCAATCCATCCCCCAACTGCTGGAACAAATGCTGCTTCAGGTAGCCGTATCGTGAGCGCCAACCAATACAGCCCGCGCCTGCGCGACCTGCGCCTGCGCCCCACCCGGCTCGGCATCAGCCTGGCCGCCATGATTGCCCTGTTGTGGCTCGTCGGGCTCAACTATCAGGTAAACCTCGCCTATATCGTCGCCTTCTGGCTCGCCGGCTTCCTGTTTGTCGGCACCCTGCTCAACTGCCTCCAACTGCTCGGCCTGCGCCTCGACCTCACCCTGCCCGAAGAACTCTTCCAAGGGCAGCCTGCCGACATCCGGCTTTTCCCCGCCCCTTCCGTCAAAGCCCGCCACCGCCAGCTTTGGTTTGCCCCCGAGAGCCGCCGCAACACCGATCCCGAATACCGCGCCGCCCTCTTCACCGCCAAGCAGCCCCAACCCTTCATCTGGCCCGTGCTGCCCGCACGGCGCGGCCGCCTCATCCTGCCCCCGCTGCGTTGTGCCAGCGTGTGGCCGTTTGCCGTGAGCAGCGTGGAATGCGTATGGCACTGGCCCGACAACGGCCTCGTCTATCCCGCACCCCAGCCACACACCGCCCCGCCCGGCAGCACCCCGGCCGAAGAAGGCGAGCCGCGCCGCAAGCTCGGCGGCAACGAAGACCTCTCCTTCCTGCAAGAGCACCAACCCGGCACCTCCCTGCAACACATCGCCTGGAAAAGCTACGCCAAAAGCGGCCGCCTGCTCGACAAACACTTCGAAGAACCCGCCTTCCACGCCGCCGACCACATCATCAGCTACGCCGACTACCCCGCCGGCACCAGCGCCGACCGCCTCGCCAGCCTCCTGTGCTACCGCGTGCTCGAAGCCCACGGCCGCGGCCAGCGCTACACCTTAATCCTGCCCGGCCAAACCATCCCCCCGCAAAATGGCCAGCGCGAAAAATGCCTGGCCGCGCTGGCCGTGATGTAACGGATTGTATGAAGACGATAAAAAGGCTACCTGAAAGATTTCAGGTAGCCTTTTACAAGGTAACAAATTATAAGGGGAATCTAGAGATAATTCCTGCGATTGCTGTTCCAGCCCATCCAAGTGCTTTTCCAACACCATTAGACACTACTTCTGTTGCAAACTCTTTAACAGCTTCTACGGCGCTTTCAGCCATTTCTACTATGCTGTCCCAAATACCTTTTACCGCTTTTTCTCCAGCTTCTATGCTTCTTACTTCTTCGTTTGCCTCGCGCGCTACAGCAAACTTTTTTTCTTTTGGCAGAATATCTACAATCATGTCCATTACTGCCACTAAATTATATTTCTCCTCCGCTGATGCCGTCTGAATATAACGGGTGGAAACATCAAACGCCTTGCTGATTTCATCTACTTTCACTTGGATATTCGCCAACTGCTTTTCGCCCGGACAATTTTTCTCATCATCCCATTCGCGTACCGGATTGATTTTATCCACTTGATTAACCACAAACAGCGTCGGGCAACGTTCCGCATGCGGCTTAATAATTTCCTTATATGCCCGCTCCGCTACCGCATAAGCCCTGTCATCCGCCTTGATTACCCAAATCACCAAATCCAGTTCAGGCATCAAACTTTTATAAAGTGCGAAATACTCTTCATCTCGTTCGATTCGCTCGCCCACACCCGGCACATCAACCAAACACAGTCCCCGCCCATTTTCGCCGATAAGGATTTCCTGCGGGCTGCGTGTGCAGGCCGCCACATCCGAAATGGCCGCCACATCACTGCCAAACAGGGCGTTGCATAAGGAAGATTTGCCCACACCGGTAACACCGAACACACCGATTTTCGGCACATAAGTGCGTAACTCATGCACTCTTTGGCGGATACGCTCTTTAAGCCTCTCCATTTCCTGCACGCTAAGTTTGCTGCTGTTCGGGGTAACTTTTTCCATACCTAACCATCCTTCATAACAGTGGATTAATCAAAAGGGGCTCAAATTTTACTTTGTGCTATAATGCCTTAACAGATTATCCCAGTGCAGGAATTGTCTGATAAAGCCAAATATTACTCAGAAAGTACAGAGCATATGGAACTCCACGAAAAAATCCGCTTGGCGCGGGAATTGAACAAATGGTCGCAAGAAGAAGTGGCAGAGAGGCTGGAAATGTCGCCCAGCGGCTATGCAAAAATCGAACGCGGGGAAACTGCGTTGAATATCCCTCGTTTGGAACAGATTGCCGAGATTTTCAACATTGATATTTGGGAATTGGTAAAAGCGGGTGGTAACGGACTGGCCTTGCAGATTAACAGTGAAAACCATAATGGCGGGGGAATTTCTATTTACAACGCCACCGATGCCGCTGCTCTTGAAATAGAAAAATTGAAATTGCAGCTTGCCCATAAAAATGAGCTACTTGCCCAAAAAGAACGGGAAAACGCCATATTGCGAGAACTGGCCGACTCACTGAAAGCACAATTGAATGCGGCTAAACAGGCTACCTGAAACAGGAATTCCCTATGAGCATCAATTTATTTTCCGTCCAAACCTATTATCATCAGCACCGTAGCACCTATCCCGACCCATTCCGCCTGCGCATCCACCGCGCCTTAAGCTGGCTGCGTAAGGCTGATGAGCAGTTAAACGGCAAAGATGCGTCTGATGCCAAACAGTCAGCTCCCTCGAAGGATATGCCACAAATACCGTCTCCGCAGGGTAGGAAGCTTTCTTCTAACCCAGACTGGGATATAGGCTTCCAATCTCTTTGGATTGCATTCAATGCCGCCTATGCCCGCGAAATCGATGAGCAAGAAATATCCGGTGACCGGAGTAATTTCCGCCAATTCCTAAGAACGGTCTGCCGCTTGGATGAAGAAAAGCTGATTTACGCCCTAGTGTGGCAAACCTTCTCCGGTGCTATCCGCTCCCTGCTGGGCAACCGTTATGTCTTCCAGCCATTTTGGGACTTCCATAACGGCAAAATTTCGGAAACTGTTTGGCAAGAAGAGTTTGAGAAAGCGGGTAAGAAAGCGCAGAACGCCTTAGCTGCACAAGACACCGATACCGTGCTGCTGATTATGTTCGACCGCCTCTACACCCTACGCAACCAAATCATCCACGGCGGGGCAACCTACGGCAGCCAAGCCAACCGCAGCCAGTTGAAAGATGCCTGCCGCATCCTCACCAGCCTGCTTCCACTAATCCTGCACATCATGCAGCAGCATCCCGATTATGCTTGGGGCAAACCGTATTACCCTTTTGTGAATGGAGATTAACAATGCCGATTTCACCGATGGAAAAAGGAAAAGCTTCCTATTGGGTATGCCGGGGTTGCGGTCGGAAATATGAAGCCTTTACCCGTTCAGATACAGGTATTCCGCAGCCGGAATGCTGTGCCAAATGTAGTGGAACGGATTTTAGCTTACAAACAGAAAAAGCCAATTGGCTGCAACGGATTCTCTATAAATAAGTACAGACAATAAAAAGGCTACCTGAAAACATAGCTTCAGGTAGCCTTTGCTCAAACCTGTTTCACATCCACCCGGTGCTGCCGAAGCCGCCTTCGCCGCGCGAGCTCTGGGCAAATTCTTCCACCACTTTAAACTGCGGCTGCAGCACGGGCACGATCACCATTTGCGCCACGCGTGCCATCGGTTCGATGATGAACGTTTCGCCACTGCGGTTCCACAATGAAATTTTGAGTTCGCCCTGATAGTCGGAATCGATCAGGCCAACCAGGTTGCCCAAGACGATACCGTTCTTATGGCCGAGGCCGGAGCGCGGCAGCAGCATGGCGGCGTAGGCCGGGTCGGCCAGATGAATGGCGATGCCGGTAGGCACGAGGAAGGTGCCACCGGGCGGCAGCTCTACGGCTTCATCTAGGCAAGCGCGCAAATCGAGGCCGGCGGCGCCGGGGGTGGCGTAGTGCGGCAGGTGATCTTGCATTTTGGGATTGAGGATTTTGAGTTCGACTGTGGGTTGCATAGTTATCTCGATAAAGATTTGAATTTTAATGTAGATAAATTTTCAGGTAGCCTTCACGCTCCTGCAGCAGGCTACCTGAAAATATAACTGCGCTGCGGCTTAGGGCATCAGCATGCCGCCGTTCACGTGCAGGGTTTGGCCGGTGATGTAGCGCGCCTGCTCGGAGGCGAGGAACAAAACGGCGGCAGCCACATCGTCTGCTTCACCGAATTTGCCCAGCGAAGTTTGGGCGGTGAATGCCGCGCGGACTTCCTCCGGCAGGGCTTGGGTCATGGCGGTATCGATGAAGCCGGGGGCGACGCAGTTTACGGTGATACCGCGGCTGCCCACTTCGCGCGCGAGGGATTTGGAGAAGCCGATCAGGCCGGCTTTGGCGGCGGCGTAGTTGCTCTGCCCGGCGTTGCCCATCGCGCCCACCACGGATGTGATGCTGATGATGCGGCCGCTGCGCTGCTTCATCATGCCGCGCAACACGGCTTTGCTGGCGCGGAACACGGATTTGAGGTTGGTTTGCATGATGTCGTCCCATTCCTCTTCTTTCATCCGCATCAAGAGGTTGTCACGGGTGATACCGGCGTTGTTCACCAAAATATCGAGTTTGCCGAATTCTTTTTCGATGCTGGCAATCAGGGTTTCGATGCTGTTTGCTTCGTTGATATCCAGCACGCGGCCGTGGCCTTGCCATTGGGCGAGCCGTTCGCCGATTTCGGCGGCGCCTTTTTCGGAGGTGGCGGTGCCGATTACGGTGGCGCCGGCTTGGGCGAGGGCGTTGGCAATGGCGGCGCCGATGCCGCGTGAAGCACCGGTAACGAGGGCAACTTGGCCGGAGAGGTTTTGAGTGAGCATAGGGTTTCCTTTTTTAATGTGATCGGGGTTTCAGGTAGCCTTGATGCACGGCAGGCTACCTGAAAATTTAATGGGCGGCGATAAATGCGTCCACTGCTTCCTGCGAAGTGAGCGCGGCGCACACGGCGGCTTTGTCGATGCGTTTGGCCAAGCCGGCCAGCACTTTGCCCGGGCCGCACTCGGCGGATTCGGTAATGCCTTCGCGCACGAGGAGCGCCACGGTTTCCGTCCAGCGCACCGGGCTGTACAGCTGGCGCACCAGCGCGTCTTTGATTTGCTCGGGGTCGGTGTAGGAGGCCACGTCCACGTTGTTGACCACGCGGATTTGCGGCGTGTTCAATGCCACGTTTTGCAGGGCGGCGGCCAGTTTTTCGGCGGCAGGCTTCATCAGGCTGCAATGCGACGGCACAGACACCGGCAGCGGCAGCGCGCGTTTGGCACCGGCTTCTTTGGCCGCGGCCATGGCGCGTTCCACCGCAGCGGCATCACCGGCAATCACCACTTGGCCGGGCGAATTGAAGTTCACCGCCTCGGCCACCTGCCCTTGCGTGGCGGCGGCGCAGATTTGGCGAACGGCATCGTCTTCCAGCCCCAAAATGGCGGCCATCGCGCCCTGCCCTTGCGGCACGGCCGACTGCATCAGCTCGGCACGCAGGCGTACCAGGCGCACTGCATCGGCAAAATCCAGGCTGCCTGCTGCCACCAGCGCGCTGTATTCGCCCAAGCTGTGCCCGGCCACGGCGGCGGGGGTTTTGCCGCCCGCTTCGAGGTAGGCGCGGTAAGTGGCCACACCGGCGGCGAGCATCAAGGGCTGGGTGTTGACGGTTTGGCCAATGAGCGCGGCATCTTCGCCGTTCATCATCGCCCACAAATCCTCGCCCAGCGCGGCGGAGGCCTGTTCAAAGGTTTGGCGCACCACGGGCACGCCGTCGAAACCGGCCATCATATTCAGGCTCTGCGAGCCCTGGCCGGGGAAGAAAAAGGCAAAAGACATGGGGTTTCCTTATCTTATTGAAAAATATCTTGTTGGGAACAGTAGCAGGCTACCTGAAAATGCCTGATTGCGTTTTCAGGTAGCCTTCCCAAGCAATGGCAGCAGAAGCATTAAATTCCATTCATCTAATATTTTGATTAGTCAAAGTTAGAATGAACGTACCGATTATTCTGATTTCTTAATTTACTTGCTTGGTTAGAACAGGATACTCAAACAGGCTACCTGAAAAACAGCATGCCGTATTTTCAGGTAGCCTCCTCAAATCAGCGCCCGTGGTAGTTCGGCGCTTCTTTGGTAATCTGCACGTCGTGCACGTGCGATTCGCTCATACCCGCGGCGGTGATTTCCACAAACTCGGCCTTTTCGTGCATTTCGGCAATATTGGCGCAGCCCAAATAGCCCATGCTGGAGCGCAGGCCGCCCACCAGCTGGTGGATGATGTTCACAATCGGGCCTTTATACGGCACGCGGCCTTCGATGCCCTCGGGCACGTATTTGTCGGCGCTGTCTTGTTTGTCTTGGAAATAGCGGTCGGACGAGCCTTGGCTCATCGCGCCCAGCGAGCCCATGCCGCGGTAGGATTTGTAGGAGCGGCCTTGATAGAGCTCGATTTCGCCCGGCGCTTCGTCTGTGCCGGCAAACATGCCGCCCAGCATCACGGTGGAAGCGCCGGCGGCCAGGGCTTTGGCCACGTCGCCGGAGAAGCGGATGCCGCCGTCGGCAATCAGCGGCACGCCGGTGCCTTTGAGCGCTTCGGCCACGTTGTGAATCGCCGTCAGCTGCGGTACGCCCACGCCGGCCACGATGCGGGTGGTGCAAATCGAGCCCGGGCCGATGCCCACTTTCACTGCGTCTGCCCCGGCAGCTACCAAATCGCGCGCCGCCTGTGCGGTGGCGATATTGCCGCCGATAACCTGTACTTGCGGGAAGTGTGCCTTCACCCAACGTACCCGATCCAAAACGCCTTGGCTGTGGCCGTGTGCGGTGTCCACCACAATCACGTCCACCCCGGCAGCCACCAGGGCGGCTACGCGTTCGTCGGTTTCCGGACCCACGCCCACCGCCGCGCCCACGCGCAAGCGGCCGTCTTGGTCTTTGTTGGCATGGGGGAATTCGGTGGTTTTCAAAATATCGCGCACCGTAATCAGGCCTTTGAGCTCGTCTTGGGCGTTCACAACCAAAACGCGCTCGACCTTATGCTGATGCATCAGTTCGCGCGCGTCTTCAATGCTGGTGCCTTCGGGCACGGTAACCAATTCAGTCCGGGGCGTCATGATGGCGGACACCGGCTGGTCGAGGCGGGTTTCAAAGCGCAAATCGCGGTTGGTAACCAAGCCCACCAGTTTGCCGTCCTGCACCACCGGCAGGCCGGACATCTGCCGCTTGCGCTGTGCGCGCATCTCCAACAGCTGGCCAACCAACATTTCCGGCGCAATCGTTACCGGGTCTTTTACCACGCCGCTTTCGTGCCGCTTCACTTTGGCCACGGCCTCAGCCTGGCGCTTGATGTTCATGTTCTTATGAATGATGCCGATGCCGCCTTCCTGCGCCATGGAAATGGCCAGGCGCGCCTCGGTAACGGTGTCCATGGCGGCGGAAATCAGGGGCAGGTTGAGGGAAATGTTGCGGGTGAGGCGGGTTTGCAGCGAGACGTGCTTGGGCAGCACTTGGGAATGGGCGGGAACAAGCAATACATCATCAAAGGTGTAGGCTTTTTCAACGATTCGCATGATTAAAACCTTCTTGTCGGTTGCTAATAATGCGGCGGCATTGTAGCAAAATTGTCGGCATTTAGTAAGCATCAAGCGCCAAGCATGACATCTGCCCGCCAGTTGAAGTACAATGAAAACCGATTATGTAACCATATTCAACGGGAAGACCACCAAATGAATAAAAAACTAACCTTGCTGGCCGCCTGCGCCGCAACCATGTTGTTTTCAGGTAGCCTGATGGCAGAAGACGTTTACCACTGGAATGGCCGCAGCCCCACCTATTCCGATGTGCCGAAAAACCTTGTTCCGGCCACCAGCAACATCGTGAACGTGCGCACCCAAACCTCTCGCCCCGCCGTTGCGCCTGTCGGCCAGCAGCAAAACCAGCTGCCGCAAGTGCAGAACAATAATGGTGAAATTTCCGCTGCTGAACTGCAAGCCATGGCCAACCAGAAACAGCTTGAAGAAAATAAAGCTATTGAGGATGCCAACCGCAAAGTGCGCGAAGAAAACGAAGCCGCCCGCGCCAGTGCCTGCAGCACAGCTAAAATCAACCTGCAACACGCGCAAACCGCCCGCATCCAAAACCGCGAGCAGCTTATCCAGCAATATCAGAACAACGTAAACCAATACTGCAACTAACGGCGCTCCAGCCGGTTTGATTCAGCCGGCCGTCCGGTCTTGCCGTTTCACTTTTCCGCAAACCTTCGGCTATGTCTGATTTCGACCCGCACGCCATTATTGCCAACCTGCCCAACCTGCCCGGCGTTTACCGCTTTTCGGACAAGGACGGGCAGGTTTTATACGTGGGCAAAGCCGTCAACCTCAAACGCCGCGTGGGCAGCTATTTTCAAAAAAACGACTTATCCCCGCGCATCGCCCTGATGGTGCGGCAGATTGCCCACATCGAAATCACGGTAACCCGCTCCGAAACCGAAGCGCTGATTCTCGAAAACAACTTCATCAAGGCCTTGTCGCCGAAATACAATATCCTATTTCGCGACGACAAATCCTACCCCTACCTCATGCTCACCGGGCATGACTTCCCGCAAATGGCCTACTACCGCGGCAGCCTGAAGAAAACCAACCAATACTTCGGCCCCTACCCCAACAGCTACGCCGTGCGCGACAGCATTCAGATTTTGCAGAAAGTTTTCCTGCTGCGTACCTGCGAAGACAGCGTGTTCGAACACCGCGACCGCCCCTGCCTGCTCTATCAAATCAAACGCTGTTCCGCCCCCTGCGTCGGCCATATTTCGCAGGAAGACTACCGCACCAGCGTGGAAGAAGCCGCCACCTTCCTCAACGGCAAAGCCGACCGCCTGCTGCAAAACCTCACCGCCAAAATGCAGCAGGCCGCCGAAACGCTCGATTTCGAACACGCCGCCCGCTACCGCGACCAAATCCAAGCCCTGGGCAAAATCCAGAGCCAGCAGTTTATCGACAGCAACAACCCTAACGCCGCCTACAACATCGATATCCTCGCCCTCGCCACCGAACAGGGCGGCATCTGTATCCACTGGGTCAGCATCCGCAACGGCCGGCGCGTGGGCGAAAAAAGCTTTTTCCCCGACAGCCGCCACTCTGCCCCCGAAGAAGCCGCCGCCTATGGCGAAGCCTTCGTTGCCCAGCATTATCTCGGCCGCGACAAGCCCGACATCATCATCAGCAACTTCAGGCTACCTGAAAACCTGCAAACCGCCCTGATCGAAGAGTACGGCAAACAAATCCGCTTTATTGCCAAAACCAGCGGCGAGCGGCGCGTATGGCTGCAAATGGCCGAACAAAACGCCCTGCTCGCCCTGCGCCAGAAACAGCAGCAAAACCAAAACCAAGAACAACGCGTCCAAGCCCTGGCCGAACTGCTGCAGCTGCCCACCACCGAGCTCAACCGCATCGAATGCTTCGACATCAGCCACACCCAAGGCGAAGCCACCGTCGCTTCCTGCGTGGTATATGAAAACCAAAGCATGCGCCCCGACCAATACCGCCGCTACAACATCAAAACCGCCAAAGCCGGCGACGACTACGCCGCCATGCGCGAAGTGCTCACCCGCCGCTATGGCAAACTGGCCGAAGGCAACGAAGAAGACGGCAAATGGCCCGATCTGGTGCTGATCGACGGCGGCAAAGGCCAAGTGGCCATGGCGCAGCAAGTATGGCAGGATTTAGGCATCCGCCTGCCCATGGTCGGCATTGCCAAAGGCCCCGAGCGCAAAGCCGGCCTCGAAGAGCTGATTATTCCGCACTTAGGCACCACCACCCAGCTCCCGCCGCACCACCCCGCCCTGCATCTTTTGCAAACCGTGCGCGACGAATCCCACCGCTTCGCCATCACCGGCCACCGCCGCAAACGCGGCAAAGCCCGCGTTACCTCCTCGCTGGCCGAAATCCCCGGCGTGGGCGACAAGCGCCGCCGCAGCCTGCTCACCCGCTTCGGCGGCCTGCGCGGCATCCAAGCCGCCAGCATCGACGACTTAGCCCAAACCGAAGGCATCAGCCGCGCCCTGGCTGAAAAAATCTACGAAGCCCTACACTGAAAGACCGCAACATGCCCTGGAACATCCCCATCCTGCTCACCTGGTCGCGCATCCTCATGATTCCGCTGTTTACCGCCCTTTTCTACCTGCCCGCCTCCTGGCGTGTGGGCATCCAAACCGTCAACACCTGCGCCGCCGCATTATTCGTGCTCGCCGCCGTAACCGACTGGTTCGACGGCTACCTCGCCCGCAAATGGAAGCAAACCTCCGACTTCGGCGCCTTCCTCGACCCCGTGGCCGACAAACTCATGGTGGCCGTCGCCCTCATCCTCCTTGTCCGCCTCGACCGCACCTGGGCCATCTGCGCCATCATCATCATCGGCCGCGAAATCACCATCTCCGCCCTGCGCGAATGGATGGCGCAGCTGGGCAAACGCAACAGCGTGGCCGTGGCCGCCATCGGCAAATTCAAAACCGCCGCCCAAATGGCCGCCATCACCCTGCTGCTGCTGCAAAGCTGGCCCGCCCTCGGCCTCGACTTCATCTGGCTGGGCAACGCCCTCATGTTCGCCGCCTGCGTACTCACCCTGTGGTCGATGTTCTACTACCTCAAAATGGCCGCCAAAGAATTCAAACAGCCCCGCCCGCCGAAAGCCAGTTGAAAACGCCACGCGTGCCTAACCGACCCTGCCGAACCTTCATATTTTTCAGGTAGCCTCCCACGCAAAGAGGCTACCTGAAAACATAAACAACCTTGCGCAACATCATGGCCATCCATTCGCCATTCAAATTTTCAGGTAGCCTTACCTCCGCAAAAGGCTACCTGAAATCCTGCCCGCCACCCGCCAGAGCTTTTCAGGTAGCCTTTTCCCCAAGTAAATGTGTTAATATTCGCAAACGGTCACCCGAGCCGACACTCCCCAACCCAAACAAAGGATCAAGCCATGTTTGCAAAGTCCCTGTTGAAACCCCTCCTCCTCGCTGCCGCCCTGCTGATGCTCAACGGCTGCGCCACCGCCTTCTTATGGAAAGATTATGAATCGGAAGGCAGCCCCACCACCTCCACCCACACCGACAAAGACACCGTGGTCGGCTTCGCCCGCGCCAAACCCGACAGCCGGCAACTGGTGCCCAACAGCATCGTGATGCTGGGCGAGCGCTATATCTACGTGCTGAATAAAGGCCGCGACCCGAGAACAGGAAGCGGCAGAACAGCCCGGGAAGTGGATTTGGGCGCGATTTTAAACGTGAAGCTGTCCCAGCCCTTCCAAATGTACGACCCCTCCAACGATCCCAAAAACTGCTGTAGCGCCCAGCCTTGGGAAGGCTTCAGGCTGGAGGCCGGCAGCCCGTCGGCACAACGCTTCTGCAGCGCGGATTTCGATTTGGTTTATCAAGAAAACCCACGCCTTTCCCCCGCCGAACGCCGCCGCGAGCGCGCCGAACTGGAGCGGCTGCAATTCAGGCAAGTTACCGACAACAAAGGTGCCTCCCGCTATGCCCGCACCATCCGGGTATGCGGCCAGCGCTACACCCGCCCGAGCGGTATGAAAGACGACTACCGTTTTGAAACGCCGATACCCGTTACCATCAGCAGCACAGTCACCCAAAAAAGCAGCAACGTATCCGGCGCAGTCGGGCGCGCCATCGTTACCCCATTTACCGCCGCCGTCGATATCGTTACCCTGCCCATCGTCCTGCCGTTTGCAGTCTTTGCGCTCAAGGATATGAAGGTAGGCTTCTAAGCTAAGCAGCAAGGGAGGAGTGCCCAATGGCAATCCTCCCTTTTTCAGGTAGCCTTCCCCCCTTCCAGCAGGTTACCTGAAATCCAGCCTGTTGCCCACCCGTGCCTTTCAGGTAGCCTTTTCGCTCAAGCGAATGTTAATATCCATTGCCAACCATCCACGGTTGCCCACTCACCCATCCAAACAAAGGATCACGCCATGTTTGCAAAATCCCTGTTGAAACCCCTCTTCCTCGCCGCCGCCCTGATGCTGCTAAACGGCTGCGCCACTTATGCGCTGTGGGAAAATCATGACTCGCGCAGCTACGCCTCTACAACCTTAGATCTCCTCGATGATGACACCGTTGTCGGCTTCGCCCGCGTCAAACCCGACAGCCAAAAACTGCCGCCCAACAGTATCGTCATGTTGGGCGAAAGCTATATCTATGTGATGACCAAAGGCAGCAACCCTCGGGCTGGAAGCGGCGAAGCAGCCCGGGAAGTGGATTTGGGCGCGATTCTAGATGTAAAACTGTCCCAACCCTTCCAAATGTACGCCCCCTCCAATGATGCCGAAAAATGCTGCAGCACCTCGCCTCGGAAAGGCTTCAGACTGGCCACCGATGAAGCGAAGCAACGCTTTTGCAGTGCAGATTTCGATTTGGTTTATCAAGAAAACCCTCGCCTTTCCCCCGCCGAACGCCGCCGGGAACGCACCAAACTGCGCCAGCTGCAATTCAGGCAGGTTACCGACAGCAAAGGTGCAACCCGCTATGCCCGTACAATCCAGGTATGCGGCCAGCTCTATGCCCGCCCGAGCGACATGAACTACGACTACCGTTTTGAAACGCCAATACCCGTAAGCATCCAAACCCGGGTAACCGGAACCGATACAAACGTATCCGGGGGGACGGCCGGCCGCGCACTCGCCACCCCATTCACCGCCGTCCTCGATATCGTTACCCTACCCGTCAGCCTGCCTTTACTTTGGCTCGGCACAGGAATGCAGGAGCGCATGAAGTTGTTTTAAGTGCAGACAAAAGGGAGGAATGCCGTTTGGCAACCCTCCCTTTTTTCAGGTAGCCTCCCGCACGAAGAAGCTACCTGAAAATATAATGGAATATAGTGAATTAACAAAAATCAGGATAAGGCGACGAGCCGCAGACAGTACAGATAGTACGGCAAGGCGAGGCAACGCTGTACTGGTTTTTGTTAATTCACTATATCCATTTCCCCATCACATTAGCCGCATATTCATCCGCATACGGCCAGCTATGCGCCATCCAAAATTTTCAGGTAGCCTCCCATGAGATGAAGGCTACCTGAAAATTGATTTGCCATCTTTCCCTGCCGGAATCTATTCCTCCGCACGCGCCTTGGCCACAGATACGGTGGCGGGGCGCAGCACGCGGTCGTGCAGGGTATAGCCCTTCTGCATCACGTTCACGATGGTGTTCGGCTCTTGCTCGCTTTCCACGGTTTGGAAGGCCTGGTGGCGGTGCGGGTCGAGCTTGTCGCCGGGCTGGGGCAGGATTTCTTTGATTTGAGCCTGCTCGAAGGCACGCTTGAGCTCGGTGAGGGTCATCTCCACGCCCATTTTCAGCGCATCGAAATTGCCGCTTTGGTCGAGCAGCGCCATTTCCAAATAGTCTTTTACTTTCAACAGCTCTTCGGCAAATTTCTTGGCGGCGAATTTGTGGGCGGCCTGGATTTCTTCCTGATGGCGGCGGTTCAGGTTTTGCAGCTCGGCCTGATGGTATTTGTTGATGTCGGCCAGCTCGGCTTCCAGCTCGGCCACGCGTTGCGCCAGCTGCTCCGGCGTAGGCTCGGCAGCTTCAGCGTTGGCCTGCAGCTCGACGGCTTCGGCCTGAGTTTCTTGCTGCGGAAGTTCGGTTTCGGGGTTTTGGTGTTGGTGATGTTGATGATGATGAGACATAAAGATTCCTTTATAAAGAGAGCTTTTGCCCTGCCAAATGGGGCGGGGCGGCCGATTTTCAAGCGAAAAGGCGGCGGCGGGCACAATTATTTTGCCGCAGCTGTCAGAAACGGCATGCATCGCTCGTCTATATAAGCAAGCCTGTGGCGGCAAAGTTAATTTCATCAATCGCTTTGTTAAATTAAGCCCATGGCGGGCATGGTACTATTTCCTTATAATCCGCGCACATTTTTGTGCCCTTGTTTCAGCTTCGCTGAAGCTAACGTTTTCAGGTAGCCTTTATGTTTAAAAAACTGATTCAATCTTTCATCCTGCCCGTGCTGTTGTGCTCCGGCATGGCGGCGCATGCAATCGATGCCGGCCAGCTACTGCCGGCGGAGCAGGCGTTCCGCGCCACGGTGGCGGCGGGCGAGCAGGATGTGGCCGTGCAATTCCAAATTGCCAACGGCTACTATCTCTATCAAGAAAAAATCCATGTGGAAACCGAGCCGGCCGGTCTGCTGGGCGCGGCTGAGTTTTCGCCGGGCAAGGAAAAGGAAGACGAGTTTTTCGGCAAGCAAACCGTGCACTACCACCAAGCCGTGGTGAAACTGCCCTTCCAATCCGCCACACCCGCCGCCTACCGCCTCACGCTCACCTACCAAGGCTGCGCGGATGCGGGCGTGTGCTATCCGCCAGTAAGCAAAACGCTGGAAATCAAAGGCACGGGCGTGTATGGCGACACGGCCGCCCCGCCCGCCGGCAGCAGCCGCTTCACCGCGCCGCAAAACGGTGCGCCCGCTGCCAGCCCCATGCCGCAGCCGCGCAAAAGCCCGTTTAGCCTGTCGCGCGACACATTGGGGGCAAACCTGCTGGCTTTTTTTAGTTTCGGCATTGGCTTGAGTTTTACCGCCTGCATGTATCCCCTGCTGCCCATTGTGTCGGGCATCATCGTGGGAGACCGTGCCAATGCCGGCAAACGCCGCGGGCTGGTTTTGTCTTCGGTTTACGTGCAGGGGCTGGCGCTCACCTATGCCGCCGTGGGCGTGCTGGCCGGGCTCACCGGCTCGCTGCTCACCGTGTGGCTGCAACAGCCGTGGGTGGTGCTTTCTGCCGCCGCGCTGATTGTGGTACTGGCGCTGGGTATGTTCGACGTGTTCACCATCCAGCTGCCCTCCTTTATTCAAAGCTACTTCCAGCAGCAGAGCAGCAAGCTGTCCGGCGGCAAAATGGCTTCCGTGTTTGTGATGGGCATGCTCTCGGCACTGATTGTCGGCCCCTGTGTGGCACCGCCCCTGGCCGTGGCCTTGGGCTATATCGGCCAAACCGGCGATGCCGCGCTGGGCGGCCTGGCCTTATACAGCATGGCGCTGGGCACCGGTGTGCCGCTGGTTTTGGTGGGCACATTCGGCGGGCACATCCTGCCCAAGGCCGGCGCGTGGATGAATGGCATCAAGCACGCCTTCGGCATCATCCTGTTGGCCGTGGCCGTGTATCTGGCCGCCCCCTTCCTGCCCTACGGCCTGACCGTGGCGCTTTATTCGCTGCTGTTGGTTATCCCCGGCGGCCTGCTGTTGGGCAAACACCTGCGCAACCACCAAATCAGGCCTTTAGCCATGGGACTGGGCAGCCTCCTGCTCACCGTGGGCGTGTTTTTCGCCGTACAGAGCGTGCGCATGCAGCCCACCTTCCTGCACCAGGCGCTCACCGTGTTCCCGCCGCAGCAAACCGCGCACCGGGTCTTCACCGCGCCGCAGCAGCTCAACAGTGCCATGCAACAGGCCTTGGCCAGCGGCAAGCCGGTGGTGCTGGATTTTTATGCCGACTGGTGCGCCAGCTGCAAGGAGATGGAACACAAAACCTTCAGCCGCCCCGAAGTGCAGGCCGCTGTGCCGCCCGATCGCGTATTCAAAATCGACCTCACCGACAACACGCCTGAGCAGCGCGCGCTGTTGCAGGAATACGGCCTGCCCGGCCCACCCGGCATCTTCGTTATCCATCCTGACGGCCGCCGCAGCAGCCCGCTCATCGGCTTCACCGAGCCGGCGGCATTTATCGAATGGTATCGGCAGCAGGTTTCCTGAAGCCGGTTGGAATAAGAGCAAAGGCTACCTGAAAAGTTTCAGGTAGCCTTATTTATAGTGAATTAACAAAAACCAGTACAGCGTTGCCTCGACTTACCGTACTATCTGTACTGCCTGCGGCTCGTCGCCTTGTCCTGATTTTTGTTAATTCACTATATTGTCCTCCAACACGACTACTCTATCTTCTCGTAACTCACGGCCAACACTTCGATTTCCTCTCGGCCTTCCGGCCCGTGGAACACGATTTCGTCGCCTTCGCGGGCTTTGAGCAGGGCACGGGCGAGCGGGGAAGTCCAGGAAATTTTGTGGCGGGCAGTGTCGATTTCGTCCACGCCCACGATGCGCACGGTTTGCTCTTCGCCGTTGCCGCGCAGCAGCTCTACGGTGGCGCCGAAAAAGATTTGGTCGGTGGCTTCGCGGGTTTCGGGATCGACCACTTGCGCCGCTTCCAGCCGTTTGGTGAGGAAGCGGATGCGGCGGTCGATTTCGCGCATACGGCGCTTGCCGTAGAGATAATCGCCGTTTTCGCTGCGGTCGCCGTTGGAGGCGGCCCAGTTGACGATTTGCACGATTTCGGGGCGCTCTTTGTTCACCAGCTGATAGAGCTCGTCTTTCAATGCCTGCCAGCCGACTGGGGTAATGTAGTTGGGGGTGGTATTGCTCATGATGGCTTTCAAATCTGTTCAAATGTACGGATGAAGGTTTCAGGTAGCCTTACGGTTTAAATGCCCGCCGTCGCCGGAATGCAGTTTGGCCAACAGCCACAGCAGCACCAGGCCGAAGGTGGCAAGTGACAGGTAGGTGTAGCTGAAGGCCTGTTCCAGCAACGCGCCGGTTTCGCCAACGGCGGCACGGTATGCGCCCAAAATCACGGCGGCCACGGCAATGCCGATGCCGATGCCCACCTGCTGCACCACGCTTAGCATGGTCGAGCCCGCGCTGGCTTCTTCGTTCGACAAATCGCCGACGGTGAGGGTGTTGATGGCGGTAAACATCAGGGATTGGCACAGGCCGAAGCAGGTGGCCAGCAGCATATAAAACGTTATCGAGCTGCGCGAATCGAGCAGCGACAGCGCGGCCACCACGGCCGACATGGCCACGGCCACGCCCAAGAGCGTGGCCTTATAGCCGAAGCGCACCAGAATCGGCGCGGTAAACGGTTTCATCAGAATCGAGCTCAATGCCACCGGCGCCAGCATCCAGCCCGCCATTTCGGCATTGTAGCCGAAGGCTACCTGAAGCATCAGCGGCACCAGGAAGGGAATGCCGGAAGAAAGCACACGGAACATCAGGTTTGCCGCCAGCCCGACGCTGAACGTGTGCACCTGGAACAGCGAAAGTGGCAGCAGCGGGTTTTTAGCACGCCGCGCATACGCGGCATACAGCCACATGGCCGCCGCGCCCAGCCCGATAACTACTAGGGCGCGGCGGCCGTTGTGCAGGTTTTCCGCCGCCAGCTCCAGCCCGTAGGTAACCCCCACCAGGCCGCCGGCAAACAGCAAAAAGCCCAGCCAATCCAAGGGCTGCACGGCGGCCCGCATATTGGGCATATAGCGTCCGGCAATGGCAATGCCGAACAGGCCGATGGGGATATTGATGAAGAAAATCCAGTGCCAAGAAAGATTTACCGCCATCCAGCCGCCCAAAATCGGCCCGACGATGGGGCCGATGAGGCCGGTCATCGACATTAAATTCCACGCCGCCACCAATTCCGATTTGGGCACGGTGCGGATAATCGCCAGCCGCGCCACCGGCAGCATCAGCGCGCCGCCAGCGCCCTGCAGTATCCGCGCGGCCACCAGCCAATCCAGCGTGGGCGACACGGCGCAGGCCACCGAACCGAGCACGAACACCGCCACCGCCAGCCGGAACACGTTGAGCGTACCCAACCGATCAGCCAGCCAGCCGGAGAGCGGAATCAGCGCGGCCACGGTGAGCGCGTAGCTGATGATGGCCAGCTCCATCTGCAGCGGCGATTCGTGCAGGCTCGCCGACATCACCGGCAATGCGGTGTTCAAAATGGTGGCGTCCAGCGACTGCATAAACAGCGCCATCGCCGCCGTCCAGGCCAGGCCTTTTTGTTGCGGGGTCATCATGGAATGGGAAGGTACGTTCTATCGTTAGTATCGGATGTGAGGCTACCTGAAAACGGGAAAACAGGTTTTCAGGTAGCCCCTGCCTGGCCGCCGCCATCCCGGCCTAAAGCCGGAAACAGGCCGAAACCGCGCACCCTGTTTCAGATAACCGCCAATTTTACAGGAAAATACAAGTTTTCCTTTATTTATCCCGCCATCTTTATTTACAATGAACTGTTTTTAGCAAAACTGCAAAAAAATTTACTGAAAAGGGAGTTTCAAAAGCCATGCAGATTACCGACTTACTCGCGTTCAGCGTGAAAAACAAAGCATCCGACTTGCACCTCTCCGCCGGCCTGCCACCCATGATCCGCGTGCACGGCGACGTGCGCCGCATCAACCTGCCGGAAATGAGCGCCGAAGAAGTGGGCAACATGATCGCCTCCATCATGAACGACCACCAGCGCAAAGACTACCAACAACGGCTGGAAACCGACTTTTCCTTCGAGCTGCCCAACATCGCCCGTTTCCGTGTGAACGCCTTCAACACCGAGCGCGGCCCGGCCGCCGTGTTCCGTACCATTCCCAGCAAAGTACTCACGCTGGAAGAATTGAACGCCCCCAAAGTGTTCCAAAAAATTTCCGACCAACCGCGCGGCCTGGTACTGGTAACCGGCCCTACCGGTTCCGGTAAATCCACCACCCTGGCGGCGATGATCAACTACATCAACGAAAACCATCATCACCACATCCTCACCATCGAAGACCCGATCGAGTTTGTGCACGAAAGTAAGCAGTGCCTGGTAAACCAACGCGAACTGCACCAACACACCCACAGCTTCGCCAACGCCCTGCGCTCCGCATTGCGTGAAGACCCGGATATCATCCTGGTGGGTGAGATGCGTGACCCGGAAACCATCGGCTTGGCGCTCACCGCCGCCGAAACCGGCCACTTGGTATTCGCCACCCTGCATACCACCGGTGCCGCCAAAACCGTGGACCGTATCATCGACGTGTTCCCCGCAGGCGAAAAAGAGATGGTGCGCTCCATGCTTTCCGAATCGCTGCGCGCCGTGATTTCGCAAACCCTGCTCAAAACCAAAGACGGCAAAGGCCGCGTGGCTGCGCACGAAATCCTGATTTCCACCGCCGCCGTGCGCAACCTGATCCGCGAAAACAAAATCGCCCAAATCGGTTCTGCCCTGCAAACCGGCCAGGCACACGGCATGCAGACGCTCGACCAATCCCTGCAGGCACTGCTCAAACGCGGTGTAATCAGCATCGATGCCGCACGCGCCAAAGCCGCCAACCCCGACCAACTCGTCTAAACCGACAATCGTACAAGGGAAAACATCATGTCAAACGATCAGCACAAACAAAACTTGGCCGAGCTGCTCTCCGAAATGGCCAACCAACGTGGCGATATGCCTCCCGAGCCTACCCCCGTTGCCTCTACCATGATGCCGAATGGCGATTTGGCCGCCGTGGAAAGCCAGCTGGCTGCCGGCACGCTCGATATTCCGCCGCTGCCCGATTTGCCCGAAAGCGCATTCGGCGAGCCGGAGTTGATCGAGCCCGATTTCGTGGCACAGCCTATCACCCCGCCTGCACCGCCCGCACAGCCGGCGCAACCTCGGGCAGCAGAGCCGCAGCAGCCCAGGCTCAAATCCAAATACGCCGCCGCCCTCGCGCCCAACGCTGCCCAGCCGATGCAGGCTCCGGCTCAGCCTGCCCAGCCGAGGCCGACTTTGCAACAGCAACAAGCCACGGCTCAGCCGCAACAAGCTCCGGTTCAGCCGCAACCTGTGCAGCAACAAGCCCAACCTGCGCCGCAGCCCCAAGCCGCGCTGCAGCAGCCCGCCGCACGCCCTGCACCGGCCGCATCCAACCACCCGCCGCTGCACGCCGAGCCCGCTCAGCCGGTCGGCCACGGCCCGAATCAGCACTTAACCCGTGAGCGTGCCAAACTGCACCCGCTGCTGGAAAAAATGGCCGATGAATCACTCAAACGCAACGCTTCCGATATCTTCATCAGCAGCAACTTCCCGCCCTCGTTCAAAATCGATGGCACGCTGGTGCCGATTCCGGTAAAACCGCTTACCGAAGAAGAAGCCGCACAAATCGTTTACTCCACCTTCAACGACGAGCAGAAAGCCAAATTCCCGGTGGAATGGGAGCTGAACTACTCCCTGCAATCACAAAACGGCATCCGTTTCCGTGTGAATGCCTACCACGAACAAGGCCGTATCGGCTTGGTAATGCGCCGCATCACCACCAACATCCTTACCATTGACGACCTCCGCCTGCCGCAAGTGCTCAAAGAGCTTTCCATGCGCAAGCGCGGCCTGATTATTCTGGCCGGCCCTACCGGTTCCGGTAAATCCACTTCGCAGGCCGCGATGCTCGACTGGCGCAACAAACACTCCGCCGGCCACATCGTAACCATCGAAGACCCGATCGAGTATATCCACAGCCCGATCAAGAGCATCATCACCCAGCGCGAAGTCGGCCTCGATACCCACAGCTGGGGCGCGGCGGTACAAAGCGCCATGCGTCAGGCGCCCGACGTAGTCTGCGTGGGTGAGGTGCGTAACGAACACTCCATGGAATATGCCCTGCAACTGGCGCAAACCGGCCACTTGTGCTTCTTCACCATCCACGCCACCAACGCCAGCCAAACCGTTGAGCGTATTATGAACTTGTATCCCGAAGAGCGGCATCAGCAGATTCTGATGGATTTGGCGCTGAACCTGGTGGCCATTATCGGCCAGCGCCTGGTGCTGAAAAAAGGCGGCAAAGGCCGAAACGCCATCATCGACCTGCTCATCAACACCCCCGCCATGCAGGACCACGTGTTCAAAAACGAGCTTTTGGAAGCCCGCGAACTGATGGAACGCGCCGAAGACGACGGCATGCAAACCTTCGACCAAGACTTGTTCCGCCTCTACATCAACGGCGAAATCGACTACGACGAAGCCCTGCGCCAGGCCGAATCTGCCAACGACTTGCGCCTGCGCATCAAGCTCTACGAAGAAGGCCGCGAAAGCACGCATATCTTCGAACGCGTAAATGATTTGAACCTGATGTAAGCAGCCCGAACCAAAGGCTGATAGAGGCTACCTGAAAAATACCCGACGGATTTTCAGGTAGCCTCTACCGTTTTCATATCAACAAGCAGGCTATCTCAATGCGTTCTGTTTTCTCATTCAATACTGATTGTCCATACCAGATGGCGGCTTGGCCACAAACCGTACAACGCAGCGCATCCATATCGGGAAATACAAATGTTTAGCTCTCTCCGCACTGAAACCAAAACTTTCAGGTAGCCTCCACACCATCCGCCAACACATCATGAATACCACCCACTCCACCGAATACCGCCGCGGCCTCTACTGTGTTATCGGCTGTTATCTGATTTGGGGCTTTTTCCCACTCTACTGGCTGCCCCTGGTCGGCCAGCCCATCGGCGCCGGTCAACTGATGGCACACCGCATCGTATGGGCATCGCTGCTCGCCATCGGTGCGGTAGCCTGCTCGCCTTCCGCCCGCACCCTGCTCGCACAAGCCATCAAAAGCCGCCAAACCCTTACCGCCTTCGCCCTCTGTTCCACCCTATTGGCGGCAAACTGGCTGCTCTATTTGGCCGCCATCACCCAACGGCAGGTATTGCAAGCCAGCCTGGGCTACTTCATCGCACCCCTCGCCAGCATCTTCTGCGGCCGCCTGTTTCTGCGCGAAGCCCTGCGCCCGCTGCAAATCGGCGCGATTCTTTTAGCCATCGTAGGCGTGGTGTGGCTTTCCGCATGGGGCGGGCAGATGCCTTGGATTGCACTGGGCATCGGCGTGAGCTGGAGCATATACGGCCTATTGCGCAAACTCGCTCCGCTTCCCGCCCTACCCGGCTTCACGCTGGAAACCCTGATGCTGCTGCCCTTTGCCCTCCTGTATCTGAGCTGGCACTATCGACACGGCAGCCTGGTTTTCGCCCAACTGCCACCCCTGCCCTTGGCCATTGTGATTGGCAGCGGTGCCGCCACCATGATTCCGCTGCTGCTGTTTGCCGCCGCCGCGCAACGCATCCGCCTCACCACCATCGGCATATTGCAATACCTTTCGCCCAGCCTGCAATTCCTACTCGGCCTCACCGCCTTCCACGAGCCGTTCAGCCGTATGCAATTTGCCGGTTATCTGTGGGTATGGGCGGGCGTGGCGCTGTTTGTGTGGGGCGCACGTAAAACAAAGGCTGCCTGAAAACCGCTTTACCGATTTTCAGGCAGCCTCAAGATTGAGCCGATTCCAGGCCTTCGCTATAGTTGGTTTCCAAAAAACGCCACATAACCGATGGCAAGCAACAGCAACACGATTGCCAGCCAAGTAATCGGTGAGACTTTCAGCTCTTTGTAGCGCAAACCGATTGCCTTGCAGGCTCGGTAACGCAGGAAAAACGGCAAAAGGGCGTAGGCAAACATCGCGCCCACCGCCAGCCAAAATGAGATTTGCCCCGCCAGCGGCGATAATGAATCCAACACGTCCACCATCCAAACAAACAAGGCAAGCAGCGCGGGTATGCCGAGCGTGTACGCCCATATCCGCCGAGCCTGCCCCCAATGCACCGGCTGCTTGATGATTTGATAATTCGTGCCGGAGAGCATGGTCGGCTCCACCGACAAAACCCGCGCGCTATACAGCGGAATCAGCGGTATCCATAAAGCCACAATCCACGCCGTGGTCACGTAAGTGCCGTCCGGCTCGTAATCGCACTCGCCGATAAACATGGTGCCGAATCCGTTGAGTGTGAACATACTTTCCCTTTCTTTTTTAACTGATTAACCAATAGGCTACCTGAAAACCACTTTGCCGATTTTCAGGTAGCCTCAAATATCGTTACCGCCTTATCCGTTCATACCGCCGAAGGACATTTCTTTGTCCTCGTCCACTTCGATGGTGAGCGTGTGGCCACCGAAATAATCGGGCTGTTCGGTGGATAAATCGATACTGAAATCGCTGACGGTTTTGTCGTCAAAATCCACCCATAGGGATATGCCGGATAGGCGGATGCTGTTGATGACGGCCTGCCTGTCCGTTTCGGCAGTCAAAACCGTGCCGTCATACAGGACGGCTTTGCCTTTTTGTGCGATTTCTTGTGCGGCCCAATCGTTGAACACATCGACAAAATTTTCGTAATCCAGTGCGAAATCAATCATCTTTTTGCGGTTCTTTTCAATCCATTTCAGCACCGCTTCAATCTTTTTATACGGGATTTTGTTTTTGAATAGTTTTTCCACGGCGGCGGGGTCGTAAAGCGCGTCTTCGTCGCCGTCGTATTCATCTAATAATTCGTCGGCATCCAACACGACGGGGACGGCGTTGCCCCAAAGCGTTGTTTCGGCAACCAAGCCGTCATATTCGTCTGACAAGGCAAAGCGTTGTTGCAGCAGGCTTTCGGCAGGGGCTTTGGGCTGCGGTGTTTCACCCGGCGCGGCATAGCCTTTGGCTTTTTTGGATTGGATGAGTTTGGCGGCATCTTTTTCGCATTCTTCCGTGCTGGCAAAGATTTTGGTTTTGCTCTGCCCTTTCGTGCCGATGCGCCCGAAAGTAACCGTGTGGCTGTTGCCGTCTATATCGATTTGCCAGAATTTTTCGGATTGTTCATCGCGGTATTCCAAATATGTCATCCAATCAATCTCCATTTATAGTCGATTAAAATAAAAATGAGACAAGGCGGCGAGCCGCAAGGCGTACAGATAGTACGTCAAGGCGAGCCAACGCCGTATCATTGCAATTTTAATCGACTATATTTTGAAAAAGTGCAGGCTGCTTTTTTCAGGCAGCCTGCACTTGTCTTACTCAATCCCTTTTTTCGCCAGATAGCTCTCGTAATCGCCCAGATAATATTCATATCCGCCTTTGCCATCCAGCTCGATAATCTGCGTGGCAAGAGAAGACACGAACTGCCGGTCGTGCGACACGAAAATCAGCGTGCCTTTGTATTTTTCCAGCGCCATGTTCAGCGATTCGATGCTTTCCATGTCCATGTGGTTGGTCGGTTCGTCCATAATCAGCACGTTGGGACGCAGCAGCAGCAGTTTGCCATAGAGCATGCGGCCTTTTTCGCCGCCGGAGAGCACTTTCACTTTTTTCACCACGTCGTTGCTGCCGAACAGCAGGCGGCCGAGTGTGCCGCGAATCACTTGTTCGTCGTCGCCTTCCTGCCCCCATTGGCGCATCCATTCGGTCAAGTCCATGTCCACGTCGAAGTCGTTTTCGTGGTCTTGCGGGTAGTAGCCGATGGTGGCTTTTTCCGCCCATTTGATGCAGCCTGCATCGGGTTTGACATCGGAAAGTTTTTCGTCAAACGCGCCGGCCAGAAGTTTCAGCAGGGTGGATTTGCCCGCGCCGTTCGGGCCGATGATGGCAAGGCGTTGCCCTGCTTCCAGAATGTAAGACAGCTTTTCAAACAGGGTTTTGTCGAACGATTTGGCCAAATTTTCCACTTCCACGGCTTGGCGGTGCAGCTTGTTTTTCTCGTCGGTTTCAAAGCGGATATACGGGTTTTGGCGGGTGGAGGGCTTCACTTCGACCATTTCGGCTTTGATTTTGTCGGCCTGTTTCAGACGGCTGGTGGCTTGGCGGGCTTTGGATTTGTTGGCACTGAACCGCGCCACAAATTCTTGCAGTTCCTGCAATTTTTCTTTGGCTTTGGCGTTGTCTTTCAGCGCGCGCTCACGGGATTGGGCGGAAGCGAGCATGTAGTCGTCGTAATTGCCGGGGTAAACCGTGATGGTGTTATAGTCCAAATCCGCCATGTGGGTGCAGACTTCGTTGAGAAAGTGGCGGTCGTGCGAGATGATAATCATGGTGCTGTCGTATTGGTTCAGCACGCCTTCCAGCCAGCGGATGGTATTGATGTCCAAGTTATTGGTCGGCTCGTCCAACAGCAGCACGTCGGGTTTGGAAAACAGGGCTTGCGCCAGCAGCACGCGCAGTTTGAAGCCGGGCGCGACTTCCGCCATGGTGGCGTTGTGCAGTTCTTCGGCAATGCCTACGCCGCTCAATAATTCGGCGGCACGCGCTTCGGCGGTGTAGCCGTCGTATTCGGCGAACTTGGCTTCCAGTTCGGCGGCGTGCATATAGTCTTCTTCGGTGGCTTCGGGATTGGCGTAAATCGCGTCGCGTTCGGTCATCGCCGCCCACATTTCGGTGTGCCCCATCATCACCACGTCCAGCACTCGCATCTCTTCGTAGGCAAACTGGTCTTGGCGCAGCTTGCCCAAGCGCACGCCGTGTTCAATCGCCACTTCGCCGCTGGTCTGCTCCAAATCGCCGCCCAAAATCTTCATAAAGGTAGATTTACCCGAACCGTTCGCGCCGATCAAGCCGTAGCGGTTGCCTTCGCCGAATTTGACGGATACGTTTTCAAACAGCGGCTTCGCGCCGAACTGCATGGTGATGCCGGAAGTGGAAATCATGGGTGTGCCTTTGCGGAAAATTAGAATGTAAAAAGCGGGCGATTTTAACACAATCAATGCTTTCTGTATTTAAAACAACCCTCCTCACCATAGCCAGGCATCTATGGCAGCGGAAGCCGTTCTTTCTTCTTGCCGGGTGAGGAGTTGCAAACAGCATGAGCAATACCGCAACGCCTGCTGACGCAGCAGGCAGAAGTGCTTTAGCCGTGCTTGCAAAATTTTCAGGTAGCCTTTACCCTAACGCCCTTATTCATTTCCACATCTTAACCAATATCATGAACAAACCGTTCCGCACACTCATCCTAGCCGCCGCACTCGGCTGCTCCGCCCTCGCCGCCCATGCCGAAACCCGCGTGTTGCTTGAAACCAGCCAAGGCAATATTGAGCTTTCTCTGGATGAAACCCGTGCACCGAAAACCGTGGAAAACTTCCTCGCCTACGCCCGCAGCGGCTTTTACAACGGCACCATCTTCCACCGCGTGATTCCCGGCTTCATGATCCAAGGAGGCGGCCTCACCGCCCCAATGGCCGAAAAAGCCCCCATCCGCCGCGCCCTCGATAACGAAGCCGCCAACGGACTGAAAAACAACCGCTACACCATCGCCATGGCGCGCACGGCTCAGCCGCACTCTGCCACCAGCCAGTTTTTCATCAACTTGAAAGACAACGAATTCCTCAACCACACCGCCCCCACCGCACGCGGCTACGGCTATGCCGTGTTCGGTAAAGTAACCGCCGGGCAGGAAGTGGTGGACAAAATCGCCGGTATTCCCACCGGCACCGTGGATATGTATCAAGACGTGCCGCGCACGCCCATCGTTATCCGCCAAGTGCGGGTTCTTTCGCAATAATCCCAACGTATTAGGAGTGTGACCGTATGAAAAAAGCCCTTGCCCTCGCCATTCTTGCCGCCGCCTTCGGCAGCGCCCAGGCCGATACCTATAAAATCGACAGCCACCACGCCAACGCCCGTTTCGCCATCGACCACTTCAACACCAGCACCAACACCGGTGGCTTCTACAACCTCTCCGGCACTGTGGAATACAACCCGCAGGCCAAAACCGGCAGCGTGAAAATCGACATCCCCGTGGCCAACTTGCGTAGCGGCAACGAACAGTTCGACCACCACCTCGCCTCCGCCGATCTATTCAATGCCGCCCAATATCCCAGCATGCGCTTTGAATCCACCCGCTTCAACTTCCGCAACGGCAAACTCGCCAGCGTGGACGGCCGCCTTACCCTGCTCGGCCAAACCCACCCCGTGCACCTCAACGCCGACCGCTTCAACTGCTACCACAGCCAGCGCGTCAACGCCCAAGTATGTGGCGGCGATTTCAGCACCACCATCGACCGCAGCAAGTGGGGCATGAACTTCCTGCAAGGCGTGATCAGCAACCAAGTGAAGCTGAACATCCAAATCGAAGCCGTTAAACAATAACTCCGCATAAAAGGCTACCTGAAATCCCAAAACCGTTTTTCAGGTAGCCTCTTCCCTTTCCCCAACCCCATTACAGGATAATAAACATGATCAAACTCCACACCAACTTCGGCACCATCGGCATCGAACTCGACCACGAAAAAGCCCCCGAAACCGCCGCCAACTTCGAACAATACGTGAAAGACGGCTTCTACGACGGCCTTATTTTCCACCGCGTGATCAAAGGCTTCATGATTCAAGGCGGCGGCATGGACGAAAACATGCAGGAAAAGCCCACCCGCGCCCCGATTAAAAACGAAGCCCAAAACGGCCTGAAAAACAACAAATACACCCTCGCCATGGCGCGCACCCAAGCCCCGCACAGCGCCTCCTCCCAATTCTTCATCAACACCAAAGACAACGACTTCCTCAACCACACCTCCCCAAGCCTGCACGGCTGGGGCTACGCCGTATTCGGCAAAGTGGTGGAAGGCCAAGATGTCGTTGACGCCATCGAAGGCGTGGCCACCAAACGCCACGGCTACCACGACGACGTGCCGGTTGAGCCCGTAGTCATCACCAAAGCCGAAATCGTATAAGCAAACCAGCCGGGCCGGCCGCAACGTGCCGGCCCAGGTTTCACATATAACCATCTATGTATAAAGGGAAAATAACATGATCTTCATCTGGGGCAGCAAAGGCTATTTCGACGACCTGGGCGAAAGCGGCGAGAGCTGCATCTGCGGCCACTGCAACAACCGCGTCAACCTGCACATCACCAACGCCTACACCAAGTTCACCTTCTTCTTCATCCCCCTGTTCCGCATGGAATCAAAATACTACCTCACCTGCCCCATTTGCTCCCACGGCTGGAAACTCAAACGCCAGGAAGCCAAACAACTGATGCAACCCCGCTAAATCGCTATGCCAATCGACCTCGGCATTTACCACCGCCGCCTGCACAAACTCGCCTACTACACCCGCCACAGCCCCTTCGGCCTGTTGCCACACCGCCTGCTCGCCAAATCCATCGAGCCCGTATTAGCCGAGTTTGCCCACCTTCCCAGCGAAATCCAGCAGCAAATCCGGCAGCGTGTGGACTACTGCAACCGGCAAAACCAACCATTTACCCTTTCAGGTAGCCTCACCCCGGTAGGCCTAGCCGGCAATTTCAAACGCGGCAGCCACACCTCCGCCTACTATTACGACCTCGCCGCCCTCCTGCGCTACTTCCCGGCAGAAGCCCGCTTCGCCTACGAATTCGGCGACGTCACCCACATTCCCGCCCAGCCCGCTTTCGTGAAAAGCCGCCCCATCCGGAGCGACAACCAACACTCCGTTTTGCTCAAGCTCGACAGCGTGCGCCACTTCTACATCTACCCCGACCGCACCCCCTTTGCCGCCAAACGCAACCAACTCGTCTGGCGCGGCGCCGCCTTCCAAGAGCAGCGCCTGCGCTTCTTGCACCAATACCACGACCATCCCCAGTGCGACGTCGGCTGCGTACACAAACAATCCATCGGCCAGCCCTACCACCGCAGCTTCATGAGCGTAGGCCAACAGCTGCAATACAAATACATCCTCAGCATCGAAGGCAACGACGTCGCCACCAACCTCAAATGGATACTCGCCTCCCGCTCCCTCTGTTTCATGACCACCCCCGTCTACGAAACCTGGCTGCTGGAAGGCCTGCTGCAGCCAGAAGTCCACTACGTCCACCTCCAGCCCGACTACAGCGATTTCGAAGAAAAACTCGCCTTCTACCAACAACACCCCGATGCTGCCGAACGCATCATCCGCAACGCCAACGCCTATATGCAGCCCTTCTTCAATAGCAGGCAAGAATTGATTACCAGCCTGCTGGTGATGCAGAAATATTTTGAATTGGCAAACGCCTGATATTGAGTTCCGCCGAAGCAAACAGGCGTTATTAGGAATGTTGAATACCTCACGTCAAACGCACCTTGAGGCTACCTGAAACTTAAGAGCAAACAGCAAATGAAACTCGCGGCTTCCTTCAGGTAGCCTTGATGCGCTTCCGGATGGCTTATAGCCAAACTAGCCTTCGCTGCCGTGTTGTTTCCCCTTGCCATACTTCTTCTGCTGTCGGCCGCTCATCGCCTTATGTCAAAACCAATCCGGCTGACCATCAAGGCTACCTGAAAACCAATTAATCCGAGTAAACAGGCAAATAGGGCTGGATTTGGTTTTCCGGCAGGTGTTCGGTTTCGTTTGGCGGATAGGTGCCGGCATAGATGTTCTCGCCGATGGCGGGGTTGTGTACGAACCAGTCGCAGTAGGCTAATTCGCCTTGGGCATCAAACCAGTCGCAGCGGGCGGTTTGTGCGCTGATGCGGTAAGAGTGGGTGTAGCACAGCAGCTGGAGGCCGTTGCCGGTGTCGCGATAGTCGGCAAAACCGTCTTCTTGTGTGAAGGGCGGGGTGTGGTAGTGATAAATCCGGCAGGCTGTGATGCGGCCGGCAGCGGCTGTATAGCAAAAGAAGCCGCGTATGCGGTTTTGGGTGTCGAATTCGGCGGTGGTTTGGCTGATGAGCTGGCCGTGTTCGTTGAGCTCGGTGGTGCAGACGGCGATATCTTGATGATTGCGGATGATGATGAATTGGCGGTTGGAGTCGGGATCGAGTGTGAGCATGGCATGATTTATAGTGAATTAACAAAAACCAGTACAGCGTTGCCTCGCCTTGCCGTACTATCTGTACCGTCTGCGGCTCGTCGCCTTGTCCTGATTTTTGTTAATTCACTATTAAAGGCTACCTGAAAAGTGTTTTGCTTTTCAGGTAGCCTTTTAGTTAGCTGATGGAATTACTGAACTTTAATCAGTTTAACATCGAATACCAGCACGGAGTTGGGCGGAATGCTGGGGTTGCCTTTGTCGCCGTAAGCGAGTTCGGCGGGGATGTAGAGGGTGTATTCGCCGCCCTCTTTCATCAGTTGCAGGCCTTCGGTCCAGCCTTTGATCACGCCGTCGAGCTTGAAGGTAACCGGTTCGCCGCGTTTGATGGAGCTGTCGAACACGGTGCCATCGAGCAATCTGCCTTCGTAGTGTACGGTTACAGTGCTCTTAGCATTGGGCTGTTTGCCGGTACCTTCGGTTTTCACGCTGTATTGCAGGCCGGAGGGAGTGGTTTTCACGCCTTCTTTGGCTTTGTTGGCTTCGAGGAAGGCTTTACCTTCTTCCAGCTGGCGGATGGCCAGTTTGCCCATCTGGGCAGTGTGGTATTGCTGCAGGATGTTGTTGGCTTCTTCGTCGCTCACGGGCAGCGGCTGGCTGGCCATACCGGCCTGTAGGCCTTTAATCAGGGTAGCTTGGTCGAAATCCAAGATGGCATTGGCTTCGCCCAGCTGACGGCCTTGCAGGTAGCCGATGAGGTAGCTGGCTTTTTGCTGTTCGGTCATACCGGCCAATACGTCGGAGGCGGCGGCAGGAGCGGAAGCAGAAGCGGCAGCGGGGCCGGAGGCGGCTGAAGCTGTGGCCGGGGAAGATGCGGCCGGTGATGAAGCGCCGCCGGAAACGGACTGTTGGTTGCAGGCGGCCAGGGCGAATACCATGGCGGCGGCCAGCAGGCCGGTGCGGAATGTGTTGGTTTGCATAAAACTCCCTAATATGAATGAAAAGAAACAACAGCGGGCATTACATCATTTCCGCCGTGCTGTTTCAATCGGTTTTACCTGAATTAAAAAGCCTCGGCTTGTTTTTTCGCGGCGGAAATGATGAAATCCCGCCTTTGCACCAAACACACAGAAAGATTTGCTATGCCACCCGTTTGCCTGCCGCGCGGCCCGATTATGGCCGATGTTGCCGCCCACCGCCTGAGCGAGGAAGAAAAACAACGCCTGCTGCACCCCGCTGTGGGCGGCGTGATTTTGTTTCGCCGCAATTACCAAAACCACAACCAGCTTCAGGCTTTGTGTGCCGAAATCAAGGCTTTGCGTACGCCGGAGTTGGTGATTGCCGTGGATCATGAGGGCGGGCGCGTGCAGCGCTTTATCGAAGGCTTCACCCGCCTACCGGCCATGAGCACGCTGGGCGGCATTTGGGAAAAACAAGGCCAAGCGGCGGCAGAAGCGGCGGCGGAACAGGTGGGCTGGGTGTTGGCGGCAGAATTGCGCGCCTGCGGGGTGGATTTATCGTTTACGCCGGTGTTGGATTTGGATTGGGGGCAGTGCGCCGTAATCGGCAACCGCAGCTTCCACTGCCAAGCCGACACCGTTACCGCGCTGGCGCTGGCGTTGCAACGCGGGCTCAACCGGGGTGGTATGCAAAGCTGCGGCAAACACTTTCCCGGACACGGCTTTGTTTCCGGCGACAGCCACCACGTTCTGCCCGAAGACCCGCGCAGCCTGGCCGAACTGATGGCGGCGGATATCCGGCCTTTCAGAGCTCTGGCCGCCGAGGGCATGGCCGCCGTGATGCCCGCGCATGTGGTATACCCGCAGGTAGACAAACAACCGGCCGGTTTTTCGAGCATCTGGCTAAAGCAGATTTTGCGGCAGGATTTGGGCTTCAACGGCGTGATTTTTTCCGACGACCTCACCATGGAAGGCGCCAGCATGGCCGGCGGCATCCGCGAGCGGGCGGCGCAATCTTTTGCTGCCGGTTGCGATATCGTGCTGGTGTGCAACCGCCCCGATTGGGTGGACAAACTGCTCGAAGGCTTCAGACTACCTGAAAACCCGCAACTGGCCGAGCGCTGGCAATACATGGCCGGGCGTGGCACGCCAGAGGATTACGCCGCAGTAATGCAGCAGCCCGAATTCCAAGCCGCCCAAGCCTTCACTGCTGCCCTTTCCTCGCCGCAAGATTTGGCCGGCGGGGTGAAAGTGGGCGAGGCGTTTTAAGGAGGATACCTATGTTAAACCCGAAAATTTTCAGCCTGCCGGAAGAAGAGCTGCCGGTAAAAGACGTGCCGCAGGGCTACGCCATCGTTTCCGACCAGGTTGCCAAAGAAGGCTTGCCCATCCGTTTTCTCTATCGCGAAGAGCCTGATGCCGCCTTTTCTCCCGACAGCGGCTGGCGGATGTTTTCCGGCTTTGAAGACGACGACTACGCCGACAATGCCGCCAACTTCCACCTCTACAGCCTGCAACGCATGGCTAACTACCAGCCTGCGATCGCCAAATTGCTGCACAGCCCCACCGGCTCGGTGTTTGAACAAGATTTACACCAGCCGGACTTTGTGGCGGTGAGCGATTGGGAGATTCCGCAGGAGTGAGTTTGGCGGGGCTGCACCCAACGGATAAGGCTACCTGAAAAAAGTTTTGCTTTTCAGGTAGCCTTTAATGTATGCCTGGTTTGTGTTTGATGTGCAACCAATCAACGCGCCGATACAAGGCGGGTCGCAGGCGACGCAAGAAAGGGGACGCATTTTAGCGATACTGGAATTGGTAGGCACGGGTCTCCCGGCCTCTCCGCCGCCATCATTTAAGGCTACCTGAAAACAAGCATATATAGTGGATTAACAAAAATCAGGACAAGGCGACGAGCCGCAGACAGTACACACGTTACGGCAAGGCGAGCCAACGCTGTACTGGTTTTTGTTAATTCACTATATTTTCAGGTAGCCTTGATGATCGTGGATTAACCCTAGCGTCCAAGAGGCTACCTGAAATTGATTTCATTGAAACAGCTCTTTCAGGTAGCCTGTTTTACATTGATCCGCGCTTAATGCAAATCTTTCAGGTAGCCGCCGTAGCCTTGCTGCTGCATTTGGTTTTCGGGAATGAAGCGCAGGCTGGCGCCGTTGATGCAGTAGCGCAGGCCGCCTCGGTCTTGGGGGCCGTCGGGGAAGACGTGGCCGAGGTGGGAGTGGGCGGCGCTGCTGCGCACTTCGGTGCGGTGCATATGGTAACTGTAGTCGTCGTGTTCGGTCACGGCATCGGGGCTGACGGGGCGGGTGAAGCTGGGCCAGCCGCAGTGGGAGTTGAATTTATCGCGGCTGCTGAATAAGGGCTGCCCGCTGACGACATCGACATACAGGCCGGGCTCGAACAGGTTGTCGTACTGGTGGCTGAAGGCGCGTTCGGTGTCGCCTTTTTGGGTAACGCGGTATTGCTCATCGGTGAGGGTGCGGCGCAGGGTGGCGTCGTCAGGCTTGCGGTAGGTGGCGGGGTTGAAGCCTTTGGCGGGAGCACTGCCGCCCTCGGCCGGCTCGAGCGGCTTATCGGCCAGGCCGATGTCGATGTGGCAATAGCCGTTGGGGTTTTTGGCGAGGTAGTCTTGGTGGTAGGCCTCGGCGGGGTAGAAGTGTTGCAGCGGCAGGGCTTCCACCACGATGGGGCGGCTATATTTGCGCTGTTCGGCGGCCAGGGCGGCGCGCACGGTTTGGGCTTCGGCCGGGTCGGTGTAGTAGATGCCGGTGCGGTATTGGCGGCCGCGGTCGTTGCCTTGCCGATTGAGCGAGGTGGGGTCGATCACGCGGAAGTAGTAGCGCAACAGGTCGGTCAGGCTGATGCGCTCGGGGTCGTAATCCACTTTCACGGTTTCGGCGTGGCCGCTGCCGTGAATCACGTCTTCATAGCTGGGATTGGCGGTTTGGCCGTTGGCATAGCCGGATACGGCATCCACCACGCCGGGCAGGCGCTGCATATAAGCTTCCACGCCCCAGAAGCAGCCGCCGGCGAGATAGATGGTTTTGGTGTGCGCGGTGCGGCTGCTGCCGTCGGCGGCGGTGTAGTGCTGCTGAACGGGCACGGCGGCGAGGTCGGCATCGGGGTTGTCGAGCAGGGCAAGGGCTTGTTCACGCTGCAGGCTGCCCTTGTGCACGCGCAAGATTTCTCCGTCGGCAGAAAGCAATACCCAGCTCGGGTAGACGCCGATGCCGGCGGCTTTGGCCAAGCTGCCGTCATCAAGGGCTACCTGAAAACCGGGATAATCGAGCTTGCCGAACCATTCTTTAAATTCGGCTTCAGGCTTTTCGCCGAGAAAGCCGGGTGAGGCCACGGCAATCAGATTGGCACGGGCGTTTTCGCCGGAAAATTCGGCAGACTGCTGCCACTCGGCGGTGGTTTGCAGCTCGCTTAGGCACAAGGGGCACCAACTGGCCCAGAATTTAACCAATGTAGGGCGGCCGGGCTTGAGCAGGGTTTGCACCGGCCGGCCATCAGGGGTGTGCAGGGAAACGAGGCGTTGGGCAAAGGCAGGATTATTGGGCATGGTATGGGCTCCGGGTTTGGCTTGGGCGATGAATTTAGGGGCAAACAAGCCGATGATAAGGACGGCGGGAATGACGGCGGCTAAGAGCAGCAATATTTTACGCAGCATGATTCAGGCTTTCGGAAAAATGGAAGACATAGCTTAGACGGAGCAGGCAGCGGTTTTCTGACACGCCATAGCGGCTTTCCTTTTGTAATAACACCAAGCGGCAAACCAAGGCCGCCTCATCCTTTCTTAAGCAGCCATAAAAATCAGGTAGTTAATCTTTTCAGGTAGCCCTTATCCGGCGCCAAAGGCTACCTGAAACCCTGTTTCCGCCACACGGCGGCGTGTTGTTCAAGCCATCGGTTTTCCAGTAAAATGCCGCCCTGATTATACCGCGCCGCCACTCCGATCGGCGGCCGTTTGAAAGTCTATCATGAGCGAAACCAACCAAGAAACCCTGCTGGAATTCCCCTGCCGCTTCTCCATCAAAATCATGGGCGCCAAGCACCCCGAATTTGCTGCCAAAGTGCTCAAAACCGTGCAGCAACACGCGCCGGATACCGCCGAGCACGATTTGCAGCACCGCGAAAGCAGCCAGGGCAACTACCAAGGCGTAACCATTACCATCAACGCCGAAAACAAAGAGCAGCTCGACAATATCTACCGCGCGCTCACCTCGCACCCGATGGTGAAAGTGGTGCTGTGATGAAAGTCATCCCGCTTGGCCTCGCCGAATACAGCCCGATTTTCCACGCCATGGAAGCCTTCACCGACGCCCGCAACGAGCGCACGGAAGACGAGCTTTGGGTGGTGGAACATCCGCCCGTGTTCACCCAAGGCATGGCCGGCAAAGCCGAACACCTGTTGGCTCGCAGCAATATCCCCGTGGTACAGATCGACCGCGGCGGCCAAATCACCTACCACGGCCCCGGCCAGCTGGTGGTATACACCCTAATCGACTTCAAACGCCGCAAAATCAGCGTGCGCGAGTTGGTAAGCCGCCTGGAAAACAGCATCATCGCCACCCTAGCCGAATACGGCATCGCCGCCGCAGCCGACCCGAAGCGCCCCGGCGTGTATGTGGACGGCAAAAAAATCGCCTCGCTCGGCCTGCGCATCAAACACGGCGCGGTGTATCACGGCTTGGCATTAAACGTAAACATGGATTTGAGCCCCTTCCGCCAAATCAACCCCTGCGGCTACGCCGGGCTGGAAATGACCCAAATCGCCGACCTGGTCCAGCCCACCCCATCCGTAGCCGACGTGGCCGCCAAGCTGACCGCCCATTTGCAGCAGCAGTTAAGGCTACCTGAAACAATAAAATCGTAAAGCTGTTGAAACAGGCGGATTAGATTTTCAGGTAGCCTATTCAATAGCAAGGACAACAGATAAACGATATGAAACAGATATTAGGAATCGTCGCCTGTATTTTGCTGTTCGGCTGCCAACCACAAGACAAAGCGGTAAATCAACCATCAGCAGCATCCGAAAGTCAAGTTGCTTTGAAACCTACTCCAGATTCACCCGCCCGTGCCAAAGTGCGCAGCCAAGGAGTGCCGCTGGGTAATATACTGGGGATATGTTCGGAAGAGGTGGCTGGGATTGAGTTCTATATTATGGATAGCATGGCGGCAACACCAGCGAGCATGAGAGAAGATTGGCTGAAGGAAGCTGTTTTAAATAATAGTGGCAATAGGCTTTATGCACACTATGCCGTGTCTGAAGCTCAATTGGCAGATTTTTTTAGTGATTTAGCAGCCAGCAAAGTGCTGCCGTACGATACGCAAGATCCATATTTTGATTACAGACTACTGATTGAAGTGAAAAAGAAAGATGGTGAAAGCATTCAGTTTGCCACAACCCGCAGCTATAACAACGGCATCATGTTGGCCACTTTAATCAGAGGTAGCAAAAGAATCAATTTCGAAGCTGATTTGCAAGATATGGTCAAATTGCTTCAATATGCTGGAAGAAGCGATATGCTTATGGATTCTTAACAGTAAATACGATTTATAGGCTACCTGAAACCACACACCACATTAAAAACACAGCAAAGGTATAAACCATGACCACAGAAAACAAACAAGACAACAGCCGGGGCGTCAAACACAAAGGCGCGGCCAAAGTTGCCCGTATCCCGATTAAGGTTGTGCCGCTGGAGCAGAAGCTGAAAAAGCCCGAATGGATTCGCGCCCAGCTGCCTACCGGCAAGAAGTTTTTTGAAATTAAGAACATCCTGCGCGATCAGAAAATGCACACCGTGTGCGAAGAGGCCAGCTGCCCCAATATCGGCGAATGCTTCAGCCGCGGCACCGCCACCTTCATGATTATGGGCGACATCTGCACCCGCCGCTGCCCCTTCTGCGACGTCGGCCACGGCCGCCCCAACGCGCTCGATCCCGAAGAGCCGCAACACCTCGCCTCCAGCGTGGCCGCCATGAATTTGCGCTACGTCGTTATCACCTCGGTAGACCGCGACGATTTGCGCGACGGCGGCGCCCAGCACTTTGCCGATTGCATCACCGCCATCCGCGAGCGCAGCCCCAACACCAAAATCGAAATCCTCGTGCCCGATTTCCGCGGCCGCATGGACATCGCCCTCGAAATCTTGGCCAAAACCCCGCCCGATGTGATGAACCACAATCTGGAAACCCATCCGCGCCTCTACAAACAAGCCCGCCCCGGCGCCAACTACCAGCATTCGCTCGAGCTGCTGCGCCGCTACAAAGAAATGATGCCGCACATCCCCACCAAATCCGGCATCATGGTGGGCTTGGGTGAAACCGACGACGAAGTGCGCGAAATCATGCGCGACATGCGCGCCAACAACATCGAAATGATCACCGTGGGCCAATACCTGCAGCCCAGCAACAGCCACCTACCCGTATTGCGCTACGTTACCCCCGAAATGTTCAAGCAGTTCGAGCGCGAAGCCTACGCCATGGGCTTCACCAACGCCGCCATCGGCGCCATGGTGCGCTCCAGCTACCATGCCGACGCCCAGGCCGCCGAAGCCATGGCCTCGGCCGGCGGTGGCAGCTGCCACCATGGGCATTAACGATACACACAAAACAGGCTGCCGGGGCAATCGGCAGCCTGTTTGGTATAAAAGCCATAAACCCACTACTTATTTTCAAACTTAATAGGCAAATGGGATGAATAACCCCATTTGCCCAATTTCTATTCTATTAATCCAATATATGACGGCCTACACGGCCAAAGCCGCATCTCACAGCACAGCGTCCCCATGGCGCACACCCTGCCCGACAACGCCGCTGCCAAAGGATAAGCAGCGTTGGCAGACCGATATCCACGCCCTCCTCCGAATCGGAACTGCGGAATTTATCGTTCATGAAGTCAAGCATCTGCCATAAGGGAGGGTTCGGCATACGGCCCGAATAATGCAATACACACATTCAAGCCGCCAAGTATCTCCATGGTTTGCACATGGTTTCTTTTAAAAATCTATACCAAAATGGCCTTTATCCCGCCGCACCCTAATCCAACAGCGCCATCAGCAACAGCATCAACGCAATCAGGGCGAGCCACATATTCTGCCGCTGCTGGGTGCGCACCAGGTGCAGGTAGGCATCGCGCATTTCCTGTTGGCGGGCTTCATCCACCAGCATATTCAGTTTGCGCGGCAGGGCGGGCAGGATTTCCGCCCAGTCGGGGGCTTCCTGCTTCAGATTGCGCCACAAGGCTTTTACGCCCACCTGTTCGTTCATCCAACTCACCAAAAACGGCTTGGCCGTTTCCCATAAATCCAGCTGCGGATCCAGCTGGCGGCCCAATCCTTCGATGTTGAGCAGGGTTTTTTGCAGCAACACCAGCTGCGGCTGGATTTGCACGTTAAAGCGGCGGCTGGTTTCAAACAGCCGCATCAGTACCAGGCCGAAGGAGATTTCGGCCAAAGGCTTGTTGAAAAACGGCTCGCATACGGCACGCACGGCGGCTTCCAATTCTTCCGGTCGCGTATCCGCCGGCACCCAGCCGCTTTCGATATGCGCCGTGGCCACACGGTGATAGTCGCGGTTGAAGAAGGCGAGGAAATTGATGGCGAGGTAGCGTTTGTCGTAGTCCGTGAGACTGCCCACAATACCGAAATCCAGCGCGATATAGCGGCCTTCATCGTCCACCAAGATATTGCCCGGGTGCATATCAGCATGGAAAAAGCCGTGTTTGAACACTTGGGTGAAGAAGATTTCCACGCCGTAGCGCGCCAGCCGTTTCAAATCCACGCCGCGCCGCTGCAGCTCGGCCACTTCGGCAATCGGCGTGCCATCCATCCACTGCATGGTCATCACGCTTTCGCTGCAATAATCGTAATACACCTTCGGCACGCGCAGCATGGTGCTGCCGCTGAAATTGCGCCCGATTTGGCTGGCATTGGCTGCTTCGCGCAGCAAATCGAGCTCGTCGTGCAGATATTTGTCGAACTCGGCCACCACTTCGCGCGGGCGCAGGCGTTTGCCGTCGGGCAGCAGCTTTTCAATCAGCCGCGCGGCGGTGCGCATCAGGGCCAAATCCTGCTCGATCACCGGCTCCAGATTCGGCCGCAACACCTTCACCGCCACCGCCTCGCCGCCGAACAGCCGCGCGCGGTGCACCTGCGCCACAGAAGCCGCCGCCACCGGCTCGGCTTCAAACTCCGCATAGATTTCTTCCACCGGCCGCCCGAACGACGCTTCAATCTGCCGCCGCGCCAAATCCGCATCAAACGGCGGCACTTTATCTTGCAGGCGGCTCAATTCCAGCGCATAGGCCGCCGGCAGCAAATCCGGCCGGGTGGAAAGCACCTGCCCGAGCTTCACAAAAATCGGCCCCAGGCTCTCCAACGCCAAGCGCAGGCGCACCGGCAGCGGCGTATCGCGCATTTTGCCCGATCGAGGCAACAGTTTGACAAACCAAGGGGTTTTACCCCGCTCAGCCAAAAGGTCGGCCAGCCCGAAGCGGTATACGGTTTTGAGGATGACGGCCAGGCGGCTCAGCCATTTCATAATAGAAGTCCGAAGGGGGTGGAAAAGGAAGCGATTATAAAACAAAGCCTGCGGCAGGGGGGCAGGCGGCGAGCACGAAATGGAGCAAACAATTTTTCAGGTAGCCTCAGTCGGGCCTAAAGGCTACCTGAAAACGTAACTTCATCAAAGTTCAAACACAAACTGCAATTATAGTGGATTAAATTTAAATCAGGACAAGGCGGCGAGCCGCAGACAGTACAAATAGTACGGCAAGGCGAGCTAACGCTGTACTGGTTTAAATTTAATTCACTATAAAGTCGAAACGCCTACCCCACCTTCAACCCCTTGCCCGTGCGGTAAAACAGGCCGTTGCCCACATAATGCAGCGTTTTCAATTCGTCCGGCACGCTGTCGAACAGCCAGCGACCATCGGCATACACACGGTCGTCCGCCCACACGGCGGCCACTTCGCCGATAAACAAATCATAAGTTTGCTGATTGTGCGGCTCGGGCAGCAGGCGGCAGATAAGGTAGGCGCCGCAACCTTGCACCAGCGGCACATCGAAGCCTGCTTGATAAAACAGTTCCACGCCGCAGTCAGCCAGCTTGACCGGATTATTTTTGCGGCTCTGGCTGCCCACTGCCAGCACGGTTTCAGCCTGTGCAGCCAGCGGCACTTGCAGCGCAAACCAGCCGCTCTGCTCCACCAGGCCGCGCGTGAACGCGCCTTTATCCAGCACCACCGTTACGCGCGCGGGGGCATAATCCAGCGCACACGCCCAGGCGGCAGACATCACGTTTTCCTCGCCGCCGGCCTTGGCGGACACCATCACCACGGGGCCGTGGTTGATTAAACGGGTGGCTTGGGAAAGTTCGAGGGCTTGGAGCATGGTTTTCCTTAAAAATAAATGAGTTGGTTTAAATCATAAAGTGTTATTTTACAGAAATTTATATTTTTCAGGTAGCCTCAGGCCGCCCGAAAGCCGATGCCGACCGTGCAACAATGGTTTAACAAAACCATGCATCCAGCTATAATTCATTAACAATCTGTAGAAGGACCATCGGAAATGTTCACCCCAAATCCGGACGAAATAGTGATTTACGGCGCCACCGCCGACGGCAAACCCTTCCGCCCCAGCGATTGGGCCGAGCGGCTGTGCGGCCTGCTCTCCTCTTTTGGCAAAGAACACCGCCTCTGCTACCACGAATGGGTGCGCCCGCTGCTCATCGGCAAAGTGCGCAGCATAACCGTGGGCAAAAGGCTGGAAACCATCAATCCGCCGATGTTCCAATTCCTGATGGATTTCGCCGCCACCAATGGCCTGCAAGTGCTGGATGACGCCGGACTGAAAGAACTGTTGGGCGACGAGATAAACAGCACCGCCACATAAAGCGGCTCATGCCAATCCCTGAGATTGGATAAAACAAATATAAAACCGCATACAATATTTTCAGGTAGCCTATTTCAGGCTACCTGAAAATATTTATCGACATCTTCTATCTTTCCCCCATTTCGGCTTAACCACACCCAAGACCGTCGCCAGCACCGCCAGCAGGATATTGGCCGCGCCGACCATATCTTCCACCTTGTGCGCCGCCTTGATTTGCCCTGCATGTTCCGTCATGCCCTGCTGCGCCAACCGCAACATTTCGCTGCCCGCAGGCACAATCACAAAAAATGCCAACAAAACAATCAGCACCGCGGCAAACATGTGAACACGTAGCCAAATATTGCGTTTCAGCGACCACGACTGCAACCACATCCCCATACCCGTTGCCAGTGTCAGCAGCAGCCCGGGCATCGTCAGATAGCGCGTGGCCGCCGTAATATGCACGCGCGAAGCCAGAAATGCCGCCTCATTACCCGCTTCCGGCGCACCGCCCAGCACAGAAGCGACAATATGGCCGAAAATCGAACCCAAAAACAGGGACAGGCCGATTAAATGCAGTATTTTGAGCAAACGGTAAATGTTTCGGCTCATTTCAGTTTCCTTATCAGTCTTTCAATAAGGAAACCAGTTTACCTATATAGAAAATAGTTGTCAATTTATGAATATAAATTTCTTTATATGTCGAGTCGATTCTTTGCGCTATTTATCCTGATAAAACTGCCCAAGTTGCCCCAAAACCCGCGCCGCAGCGGCCAAATCGTCGGGGTGGAACTGTTCGGCAATTTTCTCCGCATGGGCACGCCAATGCGCTTGAATCTGCCGCGCAGCCTGCTTCCCTTTTTCCGTTAAAACATAAAGTTGTGCACGCTGGTGCGCCGGATTCGGCTGGGCGGTGAGCAGGCCTTCTTCTATCAGGATATTGACCTGCTTTAACGCACCCTGGCGGGTGATGCCCATTTTTTCGGCAATCTGCGGCACGGTGGGCGGCGTTTCCGAAAGCAGCACCGCCCCAAGCACCTGCCAACGCGAAGTATTCAAGCCCAAAGGGGCGGCAAAACGGTTGCCCCATTCGTACAAAATCCCGTTTAATCTGAATATGTTGAGTGTAACGGCGGTAAGGTGTTCGCTGGGTTGGGTCATGGTTACTCCCTTCTATTTAAAAGAAATGAGTTTATTGAATATGGTAATTCATTGTCAAAAAGAAACAGAAGATGAAAATCAGTCATGTGCGAAGATACAGCCTAATCTTATGATTCGTCTAAACAGCAGCCCCATAAATTTTCAGGTAGCCTCCCCCTGCCGGGAAGGCTACCTGAAAACATAATCAGCCAAGTCAAACCCTACTTGGGCGTTTCGTCTATTTGGAACACTTGGCGCAAGTAAGCGAGGAAAGTGTTGTTGTCGCTCATGGTTTTGCCGGGGCTGTCGGAGAGCTTGGCCACGGATTGGCCGTTGCATTCCACCAGCTTGAGCACGATGTTCAACGGCTTGTGCCCCATGTCGTTGGTGAGGTTGGTGCCGATGCCGAAGCTGGTTTTGAAGCGGTCTTTGAAGTATTGGTGCAGCGCCCAGGCTTTTTCCAAATCGAGGCCGTCGGAGAAGGTGAGCATTTTGGTGCGGCTGTCGATTTTGAGCTTTTGGTAGTGGGCGTAGGCTTTTTCGCCCCACACATAGGGGTCGCCGCTGTCGTGGCGCAGGCCATCGAACAGTTTGGCGAAATAAAGGTCGAAATCGCGCAGGAAGGCTTCCATACCCACTACGTCGGTAAGGGCGATGCCGAGGTCGCCGCGGTATTCCTGCACCCAGCTCTCCAGTGCGGCTTTTTGGAAATCGCGCAGGCGCACGTCTAGGGCTTGGAAGGCCTGCATGAATTCGTGCGCCACCGTGCCGATGGGGATGAGGCCGAGTTTTTTGGCCAGATAAACGTTGCTGGTGCCGCGCAGGCAGTCGGGCGCGGCTTGGTTGAGCGTGCGGACAACGTGCTCCTGCCAGGCGAGGTTGTAGCGGCGACGCGTACCGAAATCGGATACGAGGAAGGGCGGGTCTCCGGACTCTTGGGCGGCGGCATAGCTGCGCAGCAGGTCGGCCTTGGCCTGCAGCCTGCGCTCGCCCTCGGCCAGCACTTCGGGGGTTTCGAGGCGGCGGAAGTAGAGCTCGTTCACAATCGCCAACACGAAAATCTCGAAGAACATGGCCTGGATAATCGGCCCCTCCACGCGGATGCAAAGCCGGTTCTGCCCGTCTACGAAAACCCGGATGAAGCGGCGTTTGAGCTGGAACAGCTCCAAGTAGTCCACAAAGTCGCTTTTAATAAAGCGCATACTGCGGATGTAGTCCAATTCTTCCTGGGTAAAGCGCAAGGTGCACAGGGCATCGAGTTCGGCTTCCAGCTCGCTGCGGATCTCCACCAGCGGATACACGCATTCGCTCAGGTTGCGGCAGCGGAATTCATACACGCCGTGCGCCTGCGGAAATTGGTGTAAAACCGCTTGCAGCATGGTGAATTTATAGAGGTCGGTGTCCAACAGGGATTGGATGATGTGGCGTTGCATGGCTGCTCCATGAGGTGGGTAAACGGAAAAAAGCGGGGAAGGTGGTTTGGGCTTTGTCAGGCTTTGGGGTTTTCAGGTAGCCTGAATGGCTGCCCACTTATGATTTTATTGCATTCAAACAAATCAAACCGAGCCGGCCGCGCATACGGCAGGCGCCGCAATCGGAATAATGTGTGGCATTAAAACACGTTTTACCGCTTTCAGGTAGCCTGCCGCATCAGGCGGCGGCAGTTTCGGGTATCATGCCACCACTTATTGTTTTACAGCACACCAACCTATTTCCCCCAACGATTACCATGAAGAAACTCGTATTACTCTGCCTTCTGGCCGCCGCCGGCACTGCTGTCGCCAACAACACCCCGCTGCCTGATTTTTCACCCGTGGCCGCAGGCCAGCACGTCGTTATCAATATCCCGCAGATGCGCCTTTTCCTGTATGAAAACGGCCAACTGAAAAACGTTTATCCCGTGGCCGTGGGCAAAAACCGCACCCGCACCCCGCTGGGCAACTACAACATCGGCTCCAAAGCCTACAACCCCACTTGGACCATCCCTGCCAGCATCCGCCGCGAGCGCGCCGCCTCCGGCCTGCCCGAAATCAGCAGCATTCCGCCCGGCCCGAGCAACCCGCTGGGCCCGGTATTTGTGCGCTTGGGTCCGCCGCGCTTAGGCTTGGGCATCCACGGCACCAACGCCCCTTCCAGCGTGCCCGGCATCCGCAGCCACGGCTGCGTGCGCATGCACAGCAACAACGCGCTGCAATTCGCCCGCAGTGTGCACACCGGCGCCAACGCCTCCGTAATCTACCAATTGGCCAGCCTCAATGCCGATGCCAACAAACACCTCTGGCTCGCCGCCTATGCCGACCCCTACCAGCAGCGCAACCTGAACACCGCCGCCCTGCGCCAAAGCATCGCCGCCTGGGCACAGGCCAATGGCCTCACCGCCAACCCCGCCCGCATCAACAGCGTTTTGCGCAGCCGTAACGGCCGCCTGGTGTGCATCACCTGCCAAACCGCCAATGCCCGCGTGCAAGGCAAACTGCAATCCGTGGCCTGGCAAAACGGCACCGCCGAGCTGAGCCGCCCGCAGGCCGTGGAAGCTTCCGAGCCCCAGCAGCAGGACGAAATCCTGCCGGAAGGCAGCGCCGTGGAAGCGCTTACCGACGGTGCGGGCACTGAAACCCCGATTCCCGCCAGCAACCGCCCTGCCCCGCGCCGCCGCGCCGCCGAACCGCGCGAACGCCCCCTGCCCGCCACGCCCGTGCAGCCGCAGGATATTCCGCTGTCGGACGCCTTGCTGTAACCCAAATAGAAACCTGCCGTTTTTTAGGAACGGCAGGTTTTTGGTTGATAACACAGCAAATAGCACCTAAACTTCAGGACATAATACAAACCACACCAAATTATTATCTCCAATAATATTTCCTAGAAGCGGCACAGAAAGTTATGAATGACCTTCGTAATACCTTTGAATTAATATTCCTTATCATCTTCGGTATTCTTACTCTAATCATCATCTTTATCGCCTTTGTAATTTGGGCCCAAATTTCTGCTTCTAAAGATAAAAATATACCGAAACTCAAATTTGAAGACATAAAAAAGAAATCGTGGACGAAGTAACTAATAAGCTTGCCTTATTGTCAGCCGCTTTGCTGCACAAATAAATTTTCAGGTAGCCTTCAGTTGCCAAGCAGGCTACCTGAAAACATTAGCCCCACCGTAAACTAAAACCACCGCCTCCCCATCCATCCGAGCCATCCCCCCAAGCCAAACCATTCACAACACGCTATAATCCCGCCTGAGCTTTTTCAGGTAGCCTCTCCTCCCGCACACTCAGGCTACCTGAAACCCGGCCTCAGCAAAATTATAGTGAATTAAATTTAAACCAGTACAGCGTTGCCTCGCCTTGCCGTACTATCTGTACTGTCTGCGGCTCGCCGCCTTGTCCTGATTTAAATTTAATCCACTATAAAACCAACCATCCCGTGCCCCGCGCACCTGCTCGCCGCCCGAACCCGCATTCGGGCAGCCTGATACAGAAAGAAACCCTATGAAACCCACCATCGCCCTAGTCGGCCGCCCAAATGTGGGCAAATCCACCCTGTTCAACCGCCTCACGCGCACCAAAGACGCGCTGGTGCACGACCTGCCCGGCCTCACGCGCGACCGCCACTACGGCCACGGCAAAGTCGGCAGCAAGCCCTATCTGGTGGTGGATACCGGTGGCTTCGAACCCGTGGTGGACAGCGGCATCCTGCACGAAATGGCCAAGCAAACCCTGCAGGCCGTGGATGAAGCCGATGCCGTGATTTTCCTGGTGGACGCGCGTACCGGCCTCACACCACAAGACAAAATCATCGCCGACCGCCTGCGCCAATCGCCGCGCCCCGTGTATCTGGCCGTAAACAAGGGCGAGGGCGGCCGCCGCGACGTGCTGGCTGCCGAGTTTTACGAGCTGGCCTTAGGCGAGCCGCACGTGATTTCCGGCGCACACGGCGACGGCGTGTATTATCTGATGGAAGAAGTGTTGGAAAACTTCCCCGAAGCCGAAGAAGAGCAGCCAGAAAACAAACATCCCGTGTTCGCCGTTATCGGCCGCCCGAACGTGGGCAAATCCACGCTGGTGAACGCTATTTTGGGCGAAGAGCGCGTGATTGCCTTCGATATGGCCGGCACCACGCGCGACAGCATCCATATCGACTTTGAACGCGACGGCAAACCCTTCACCATCATCGACACCGCCGGCGTGCGCCGCCGCGGCAAGGTGGAAGAAGCGGTAGAAAAATTCTCCGTAATCAAAGCCATGCAGGCGGTAGAAGCCTCCAACGTGGCCGTATTGGTGCTGGACGCGCAGCAAGACATTGCCGACCAAGACGCCACCATCGCCGGCTTCGCGCTGGAAGCCGGGCGCGCGCTGGTGGTGGCGGTAAACAAATGGGACGGCATTTCCGAAGAGCGGCGCAACGCGATTAAAAAAGACATCGATCGCAAGCTGCACTTCCTCGATTTCGCCAAATTCCACTTCATTTCCGCCCTGAAAGAGCGCGGCATCGACGGCCTGTTTGCCAGCATCCAATCGGCCTACGACGCGGCCTTCATCAAAATGCCCACGCCCAAAATCACCCGCGTGCTGCAGTCGGCCATCGAACGCCAGCAGCCCGCCCGCGCAGGCTTAGTGCGCCCGAAAATGCGCTATGCCCACCAAGGCGGCATGAACCCGCCCGTGATCGTGATTCACGGCAATTCGCTGCAACACGTGGCCGACAGCTACACCCGCTACCTCACGCAAACCTTCCGCAAAGCCTTCAACCTGCAAGGCACGCCGCTGCGTATCCAATACAATATTTCCGACAACCCCTACGAAGACACGGCGGAAAAAACCAAAAACAAACCCCTGCGCCGCACCACCTTGAGCAACCGCATCGCCAAACGCGATGAAAAAGCCCGCAGCAAAGCCAAAACCAAAAAACGCCAAGTGAGCGTGAAAAAACGGCAAGGCCAGTCTTAAATTAAAAGGCTACCTGAAAACTTTCAGGTAGCCCCACCTAGAAACCAAACACTATGCCCACCCCGCAAAACATCATCGTCGGCCTGTCCGGCGGCGTCGATTCCTCCGTAACCGCCCACCTGCTCAAGCAGCAGGGGCACCAAGTGCGCGGCGTGTTCATGCAAAACTGGGAAGACGACGACAACGACGAATACTGCAGCATCAAGCAGGATTCCTTCGATGCCATCGCCGTGGCCGACATCATCGGCATCGACATCGACATCGTTAATTTCGCCGCCCAATACAAAGACAAAGTATTCGCCTACTTTCTGCAGGAATACCAAGCCGGCCGCACCCCAAACCCCGACGTGCTGTGCAACGCCGAAATCAAATTCAAATGCTTTTTGGATTATGCCGTCGAGCAAGGCGCCGAAGCCATCGCCACCGGCCACTACGCCCGCAAAGAAGTGCGCGGCGGCAAGCATTATCTGCTCAAAGGCCTGGACGCCAACAAAGACCAAAGCTATTTCCTCTACCGCCTCCAGCCCCATCAGCTCGAGCGCGCCCTCTTCCCGCTCGGCCACTTGGAAAAACCCGAAGTGCGCCGCATCGCCGCCGAAACCGGCCTGCCCACCGCCGCCAAAAAAGACAGCACCGGCATCTGCTTCATCGGCGAACGTCCCTTCCGCGAATTTCTGCAAAAATACCTGCCCACCCGCGAAGGCGATATGGTGACGCCCGAAGGCAAAGTCGTGGGCAAGCACGTCGGCCTGATGTTCTACACCCTCGGCCAGCGCAAAGGCTTAGGCATCGGCGGCGCAGGCGAGCCGTGGTTTGTGGCGGGCAAAGATTTGGCCGCCAACCGTTTAATCGTGGTGCAAGGCCACCAACACCCGCTGTTATTTTCAGGTAGCCTCACCATGAGCCAATTAAGCTGGACGCTACCTGAACACCCCGGCGAAGCACACGGCAGCCGCCCACCCGAAGGCCGCTACACCTGCAAAACCCGCTACCGCATGGCCGATGCGCCCTGCCAACTGCGCTATTTAGGCGATGATTCCGCCGAGCTGGTATTCGACACCCCGCAATGGGCGGTTACCCCCGGCCAATCCGCCGTGCTGTATGATGGCGACATCTGCCTGGGCGGCGGCATTATCGACCAAGCCGGCGCAGGCGTTTAACTCCTTTAAACCAAACATAAAACCCAGCAACACAAACCTTAAAGGCTACCTGAAAGCACGGCGCGACAAATTGCTGCCAAGCTGAATTTTCAGGTAGCCCCTGTCAGGAGACCAAATTGGAAAAAATCTGGCTGCAAAGCTATCAGGAAGGCGTACGCCCCGAAATCGACGTGCGCCGCTACGGCTCAATCTGCGAAGTCTTCCGCGAAACCGCCTACCTCTACGGCAAGCGCTCCGGCTTCACCAACTTCGGCAAGGTGCAAACCTATGCCCAAACCGCGCGCCTGGCCGAGCAGTTCGCCTCCTATCTGCAAAACGTGCTCAAGCTGGAAAAAGGCGCGCGCGTGGCCGTGATGCTGCCCAACCTGCTGCAATACCCCGTGGCCGTATTCGGCATTTTGCAGGCCGGCGGCATCGTGGTGAACGTAAACCCGCTCTACACCCCGCGCGAATTGCAACACCAGCTGAAAGACAGCGGCGCCACCGCCATCCTGGTGTTGGAAAACTTCGCCCACACGCTGGCCGAAGTGGTGGCCGAAACCGATGTGAAACACATCATCCTCGCCTCGGTGGGCGATTTGCTCGGCTTCTTCAAAGGCGGCCTGATGAACCTGATTGTGCGCCATGTGAAAAAAATGGTGCCGCCTTATGAGCTGCCCCATTTCGTGCGCTTCAACCACGCGCTCAAACAAGGCGCCGCGCACGCCTTCCGCTCCGTGCCGGTTACGCTGGAAGACACCGCCTTCCTGCAATACACCGGCGGTACCACCGGCGTATCCAAAGGCGCGATGCTCACGCACGGCAACATCTGCGCCAATATGCTGCAGGCCGAAGAGTGGATTCAATCCAACCTCACCATCGAAGGCGAATTGGTGGTAACCGCGCTGCCGATGTACCACGTGTTCGCGCTCACAGTAAACCTGATGATCTTCACCCGTATCGGTGCGCAAAACCTGCTCATCACCAACCCGCGCGATATTAACTTTTTCATTAAAGAGCTGAAAAAATACCGCGTGAGCGTGCTGCCTGCCGTCAACACCCTGTTCAACGCCCTGATCAACCACCCCGACTTCCAAAGCATAGACTTCTCCAGCTGGAAGCTGTGCCTGGGCGGCGGCATGGCGGTACAGGAAAACGTGGCCAAACAATGGAAAGCGCTCACCGGCCAGCCGATTGTTGAAGTGTACGGCCTCACCGAAGCCAGCCCCGGCGTGTGCGCCAACCCGCTGAACATCAGCGAATACAACGGCACCATCGGCCTGCCCGTGTCCAACACCGTGGTGGAAATCCGCGACACCGAAGGCAAAGAAGTGCCGCCGGGCGAAATCGGCGAATTGTGCGTCAAAGGGCCGCAAATCATGCAGGGCTACTGGCAGCACCCCGAAGAAACCGCCGCCGTGATAGACGAGCGCGGCTTCCTCGCCACCGGCGACATGGTGAAAATGGACGAAAAAGGCTTCATTAAACTGGTGGACCGCAAAAAAGACATGATTGTGGTGTCCGGCTTCAATGTGTATCCGAACGAAGTGGAAGACGTGGTAACGAAACACCCGATGGTGCTGGAAGCCGCCTGCATCGGCGTGCCCAGCAACAAAACCGGCGAAGCCCTGCGCCTGTTCGTGGTGAAAAAAGACCCGGCGCTTACCCGAGAAGAACTCATCGCCTTCTGCCGCACCCAGCTCACTGCTTATAAAGTGCCGAAAGACATCCAGTTCCGCGAAGAGCTGCCAAAATCCAACGTGGGCAAAATCCTGCGCCGCGAGCTGCGGGAAGAAAAATAGCCGCTGGCAGAAAAGCCAAACATGGGCAGCCCGGTATATACCGGCTGCCTATTTTTTCGTAAACTGGCGTAAAGCAAAATTAAGCCTCGGTAATCTTGCCCGGCATAACAAAGGCTACCTGAAACCATCAATGTGGTTTTTTCAGGTAGCCTTCATTCATAAAATTCCCATAAAAATAAAATAATAAAATAATATCAGGCAAAATGCCCCTGTTCTGCTATTTCAGTAACACCCTTCCATGTAGTAAAATTAATTCTTATTTTGTTTAGCATCTAACTATAAACCCTATGTCCGCCACCGCCTCCCCATCCGCCATCCAAACCATCCGCTGGCCGTCGAAAGAAGCCGCGCCGCAAGCCTTTCCCGAAAGGCAGGCGTTGATGCCGATTTGGGGCGGCGTGCCCGTGCCGATGCCGCAATGGCAGAAACTGTGGCAAAGCCAAATCGCCCGTTCGCTCGACACCGACGGCCTGGCCTACCTCCACATCCCCTTCTGCGCCAACCACTGCGTGTTCTGCGGTTTTTACCGCAACGCTTGGAAAGAAGAGCACGGCGGCACGTATGTGGACAAAGTGATTGAAGAGCTAGCCACCGAAGCCGAACAACGCACCGGCAGCGGCAAAATCCAAGCCGTGTATTTCGGCGGCGGCACGCCCACCGCGCTGGATACGCCCGACTTGGTGCGTCTCATCCGCGCCTGCTACCAATACCTGCCGCTGGCCGACGACTGCGAATTCACCCTCGAAGGCCGCATGAGCCATTTCGGGCTCGACAAAGCCCGCGCCGCCGTCGAAGCCGGCGTGAACCGCATTTCCATCGGCATCCAAACCTTCAACACCGCCATCCGCCGCCGCCTCGGGCGCAAACACAGCGGTGAAGAAGCCTATGGCTACCTGAAAGAACTGTGCGGCCTCGATGCTGTGATTGTGGCCGACCTGATTTTCGGACTGCCCGGCCAAACCGACGACATTTGGGCGCATGACATCGAATGCGCCGCCGGCCTGCCCCTGTCCGGCCTCGACACCTACGCCTTCAACTGCTACCCTTTCCTGCCCATCAACCGCATGATTGAAAAAGGCGCATTCCCGCCGCCGCTCGGCTTCGACGTGCAATCCCAACACTACGCCTACGCCGTGCGCGAACTCACACGGCTCGGCTGGCAGCAAGTCAGCAACAACCATTTCGCCTACCCCGGCCGCGGCGAGCGCAACCGTTACAACACCCTCATCAAATCCAATATGCCCTGCCTCGCCTTCGGTTCCGGCGCAGGCGGCAACTTCGGCGGCTTCAGCTACCAAGTGCAGAGCGATTTGGCAGGCTACCTGAAAAATCCAAAAGGCCAAAAAGCCCTCTCCTTCATGAGCCGCCACGGCCAACACAAAACCCTGCTCGGCCAAGTGCAGCACGACATCGAACTCGGCCGCATCGACACCGCCCTGTTTGCCGACAACGCCGAAGCGCAAACCCTGCTGCGCCAATGGCAGCAAGCCGATCTGCTAACCATTCACGAGGACGGCCAAGCCATCCTCAACACCAGCGGCCGCTATTGGTCGCCCACCCTCACCCGCAAACTCATGATGTCCCTCCCACCTGATGAAAAGGAAAACACAATGCAAAAACTCTCCAGCGAACAACAAACCGTATTGCGCAACTCACTGGCCGAAAACCCCGGCCAAATCCTCGAAATGCTTGCCGGGCAACACCAATGCAGCTTTGAAGACGTGATTAACTGCCTGCCCGCCCAACTCATCAAAAAAACCGAAGGCAGCCGCTTTGTCGAAATCATGCAGGCGCTGGCCGGCTGGAACGAAGCCGTCACCTTCATCGCCCACACTCCCGACGTGATCGCCGAAGTCACCGGCAAAATCCCCAACGGCAAAGTCGGCCGCGGCTTCTACAACTTCGAACACGCCGAAGAAGGCGGCATCCACGGCCACATCTACTACGAAAACTGCGCCGCCATCTATCTGATCGAACGCCCCTTCATGGGCAAAGACACCGTGTCGCTCAACTTCGTCAACCGCAACGGCGGCGCCATGTTCAAAATCTTCGTCGGCCGCGACGAAGCGGGCGAACTCAAACAAAACCAAATCCAAGCCATGCGCGCCCTGTTCGCCTAAACCCGCGCCCAGCATTCAAGGCTACCTGAAAGCAGCCTGCACCCAGAATCATCAAAGTGCAGGCTGCCTGAAACCCCAAAAGCAGCCTGCACATTTGGCCAACACAGCTTCGGAATACGCCAGCAACGGTAAAGCAGCCACCGTCCGCACAACAGCAGCCCAATCCCCTCTCCCGTGGGAGAGGGTTAGGGAGAGGGCAAAACCGCTCAACCGAAACCTCGTTTAAAACTGAACCCTGAAAACACCGCTTAAAGGCTACCTGAAACCCCAAAAAGCAGCCTGCACCCCTTCAACCCCCAAACAGGAGCACCCCCATGCTGATGATATTCGGCGCCAACGGCCCCAGTGGCCGCCAACTCATCCACCAATTAGACCGTCTCGAACGCGAAACCGCCGTCGCCGCATTAAGGCTGCCCGAACAACAATCCGACGAATTTTTCGCCAACCAGCACATCCGCACCACCGTTGCCGACGCACTTGACGCAGAAGCCGTCGCCCAAGCCGTGCAGCAATACCGGCCCGACACCGTCGTCAGCTTTGTCGGCGGCAAAAACGAACAAGGCATCCGCAGCGACGCCACCGGCAACCTCCACATCATCCGCGCCCTCGAACAGCACGCCCCCGAAGCCCACTTCATCCTCGTCACCAGCATGGGCTGCGGCGAACAATACCCCCTGATGAGCGATATGTTCAAACAAGCCCTGGGCGAAGCCGTGGCCGCCAAAACCGAAGCCGAAAACGCCCTGCGCCAAAGCCCCCTTGCCTGGACCATCCTGCGCCCCTGCGGCCTCGCCGACGGCGACGACACCGCCTACCAGCTGCACGAACAGCTCCCCGCCATCCCCCGCCAATACATGACCCGCACCGCCCTCGCCGCCGCCGTGCGCCAAATCATCGGCGAAGCCGGGCATGAAGGAAAAGCGTATTCGGTCACTTCCGGGAGCGCCACTTAAACCGTCCGACTAAAACCAACGGGCAAACCGCTTCCAAACAGCAGTTTGCCCGTTTTTGCAGGCTACCTGAAAACCAGATGGAACTTTCAGGTAGCCTTAAACGCAGTAAAGGCTACCTGAAAAATTCAGGTAGCCCTTTCATAACAAGTTCTCCTACCAGCCTACTTTAATGGATTAACTTGGTTAGGAACACAACCAATCGGCTTATAAAAATAAAGAAAACCACCGGATAATTCCAATTTCTCCTTCCCGACAAATTGCAACTTCCCACTCTCAAAACTACATTTATAGTACAACACACTATCACGTTCATCAGTAAACAAATACTGAGATACTAAATCGCCATATTTATCCAACTGAACCGTTTCTGAAAAAACAACATGATTATTTTTATAGAAAACTATTTTCTGAAAATCGACATTATGCACATATAAATCAGCATAATCCCATTTGAAGTTTGTTATTTCATTAAGTTTGATATGGCCATCATGAAAGTCTTGCAACTTTGCTTCATCTATTTTCTTCATAGCCAAAAAGAAAATAAACAAATAAAAATAAAGTTAATATGCTGCATGCAAAGATTATTCTTTTAGTCATAGCAATCATATTCTAGCGTACTTATTAAGCAGTAAGTTTTGCTTGATAAATTCGTTACCATTTTATCTGTATTCCATTATATTTTATTACTAGGTTGGGTGTTTATAACCAACCTATTGCTATTTGGCACGCTGGCTGAATTTTTTCAGGTAGCCTCATCTTGCAACAACAGCCTTGCAATCCTCTCGTCTGCCGGCCAAGTCAGTTTCAAATTGCGGCTGTCGCCCTGCACCAGCAAAGGTTGCAAACCCAGCCGTTCAACGGCGGAGGCCTCGTCGGTAATCTCCGCCGGATTGGCGGCGGCCAGCGCCTGTTGCAGCAGCTCGGCGGGAAAAAGCTGCGGGGTTTGTGCCTGCCACAAACCGCTCCGGCTCACCGTTTCGGCAATATGATTTTCGCCGTTGCCGCGCTTAAGGGTATCGGCCACGGGCAAAGCCAAAATGCCGCCAACCGGATGCTGCCCCGCTTCTTGCAACAATCGCCGCAAGGCTTCGGCAGGCAGGCAGCAGCGGGCGGCATCGTGCACCAGTATTTTTTCGTCCGGCCGCATCACGCCGTGTTTCAGCAGGGAATTCAGCCCGTTAAACACGCTCTCGGCACGGCTCTCGCCGCCGCAATACAGCGTTCGCAGTTTGGCGGCCAAGTTTTCAGGTAGCCTCACTTCCCGTTCAAACCACGCATCATCCCGCGCCAACACCACGGCTACCTGAACAATCTGCGGCTCGTCCAGCAGGCGGCGCAGGGTGTGCTCCAGCACGGTGTGGCCGGCTATCTGCACGTATTGTTTGGGCAGGGCGGCGCCGAAGCGGCTGCCCACACCGGCAGCGGGCACGAGGGCGAAATAGCGGCTCATGGCGTTTTCCGCCAAATGCTGCCGCCTTCGGCTTTTTTGTCCAATTCGTCCAGATAGGCTTCGTGGACGGCATTTTCCTCGGCATTGGCGGCCAGCACTTTCAGTTGCGCCGGGCGTTCGGTAGGCGCGATCACCACGGCGGGCGCGTCGGCTTCGGCGCTTTCTTCTTCGGCAAACTGGTCGGCCAGGCTGAATTGTGAGCGGGTCATGCCCAGATAGACTTCGCTCAGCAGTTCGCAGTCGATCAATGCGCCGTGGAATACGCGTTTGCTGCGATCCACTTCGAGGCGGGTACACAAGGCATCCAGCGAGTTTTTCTGGCCGGGATACAGGGCGCGCGCCATCACCAGCGTATCCACCACATTAACCGTCAGCTCCTTCACGCTCGGCAGGCCGGCACGGCGGAATTCGGCGTTGAGAAAACCCACGTCGAATGGGGCGTTGTGGATAACCAGCTCGGCGCCGGCAATAAAATCGGCAATCTGCTGCCCGATTTCGGCAAACTTGGGCTTGCCTTCGAGCTGATCTAGCGTGATGCCGTGCACTTTGGCGGCTTCTTCGGGAATGTCGCGTTCGGGGTGGACGTATAAATGCAGATAGTTGCCGGTGAGGCGGCGGTCGATCATTTCCAGGCCGGCAAATTCGATGAGGCGGTCGTCGCGGTCGTAGTAGAAGCCGGTGGTTTCGGTATCAAGAATGATTTGGCGCAAATGTTTCATCAGGGCAGAGCTTTATAATGTGGGCAAACGGTCGGCATCTTACCCCATAGCGGATGAACTTTGAATCAGGATTGGCAGTCGCGCCAATGATGCGTTGATTTAGCGCGGGCCTGCGGCACGAGGCAGTATCGTTATCGGCAGGCAGATTTAAGCTATATTACATTGATTCATTTCGGTTTACAGCAAACACAACCTAATAAATTAACAAAGTATTACATCATTTTAATATAATAAAAATAATTATCATTTGCTAATTAGGCTGTTTTTCGGTATGATGCATTCACGTTTGGCAAAGCAAGGTTGCTCTGCCTTGTGCCGAACCGCCAAGTCTCAACATTCTGCCTGATGGCAGGATGTCCAATTTTGGTAGTGGTTTGTGTTCCTTTTGCGCCCCGCTTTTGTCGGGGCGATTTTTTATGTGCGGTTTTCGCCAAACCATTATTCACGGTGGTACGGATGATTATGCAGAATTGATACCGCCCGATACAGCTGCTCGGTGAGCAACACACGCACCATGCCGTGCGGCAGGGTGAGGCTGGAGAGGCGCAGCATCAGGCCGGCTTGTTGTTTGATTCGCTCGGTGAGCCCGTCTGCCCCGCCGATTACCATACAAACATGCAGGCCGTTCTGCTGCCATTTTTTCAGGTAGCCTGCCAGCTCCTGCGAAGTGGGCGCAACGCCGCGCTCGTCTAACACCACCAAAAACGCATCGGCCGGCATGGCTTCCAAGATGCGTTTTTCTTCCGCCGCCATCCCCTGCGCCGCATTCACGCCCGTGCCGCGCTTTTCCGGCTTGATTTCTTTCAAGGTGTATTTGATGTCGCGGCCGAAGCGCTTGGCGTATTCCTTCACGGCTTCGTCCACCCAACCGGGCATTTTGTTGCCCACGGCCAATACGGTAATGTTCATGGTTTGCCTCGCTCCCGCCCTGCCCGGGCAGGGCTGTTTTGTCTTTTCAATAACATTATTTTACAATGCGGCAGGCCAACTGATTCGATTGGCCCGCAACGCTATTATTTTAAAACATTCGGCCGGCATCATTTAAACCAAATACTCAGGCTACCTGAAAACCACAACAGCTTTTCAGGTAGCCCCAGCACACCATGCGCCTACTGCCCAAATTCTCCCTGCCCGAACCCCTGCGCCGCTCGCGGACGCTGGCGTTTGCCCGTTTTCTGTATGACCGCTTTAATGAGGTGGACATCCCGCAGGTAGCCTCCAGCCTCACGTTTACCACACTCTTGGCCTTGGTGCCGCTGTTTACCGTGGTCGTGGTGGTGGTATCCGCCTTTCCCGTGTTTGCCGATTTTTCCGCCCAGTTTCAACACATGGTGTCGGCAATCATGATGCCTGCGGGCGTGGCGGCGGTGAGCGACTACATTTTCCAATTCCGCGACCACGCCAGCCGCCTTACCGCCATCGGCATCACCATGATGATGATCACCTCGCTGATGCTGGTGCACACCATCGAGCGCACATTCAACCAAATCTGGCGGGTGAAACGCCCGCGCAGCATCGTAACCCGCGTGTTGGTGTATTGGGCGCTGCTGAGCATCGGCCCCCTGCTGGTCGGGCTCGGGCTCTCGCTGTGGGGCGTGTTTCTGCGGCGCACCCTGTTTTACCTGCACTACCCGCTCCTCGCATCCGCCGTACAGTTCGGCGTGGCGCTCACCGCCACCTGGAGCATGCTCTGCCTGCTCTATAAGCTCGTGCCCGCCCGCTATGTACCCATCCGCCACGCCCTGATCAGCGCCGCGCTGGCGGCCGTGTCTATCGAACTGTTGCGGCGCGGCTTCGGCGTGTACGTGGCCAACTTCAACAACTATCAGTTGGTGTATGGCGCCTTTGCCGCCGTGCCGATGTTTCTGCTGTGGCTCAACTTAAACTGGATTGTCATCCTCAGCGGCGCGCTCCTGGCTGCCTCGCTTTCCTATTGGGAGGGCGACGCTTTCCGCCGCCAAGGCTGCCACGGCACGCGGTTTCACGACGCCCTAGGCATCCTCACCCTGCTCGCCCAGGCACAAAGCCAAGGCAAGAGCCTGAAAACCCAACAGTTCCGCCGCCACATCCAGCTGGGCTACGATGAACTGGGCGACCTGTTGGAACAACTCGCCCGACGCGGCTACATCGCGCAAAGCCCGCGCAACCGCTGGATGCTGAAAACCAGCCCCGAAGCCATCCGCGTGGCCGATTTGTTCCGGCTGTTCGTGTATGGCAGCCATAGCCACACCAGCGATTCCATCGACCGCACCGTGCAGCAAATCATGACCCCCGCTATCACCGCCGCCGATATAACCATAGCCGAATTTATCCGGCTCAATCAACAGCAGGATGGTTAATATAGTGGATTAAATTTAAATCAGGACAAGGCGGCTAGCCGCAGACAGTACACACGTTACGGCAAGGCGAGCCAACGCTGTACTGGTTTTTGTTAATTCACTATACACGAAGCGCTGATCCGGTTTTCAGGTAGCCTTTTACAAGCGATAAAGGCTACCTGAAAATTATTCAGCAAACGCATAAGCCGATACCGTGCTCAACAGCTACCCACCGTTCACAATATTTTCAGGTAGCCTTTACGCAAGAACAGGCTACCTGAAGCCAAAATCCCCAATCAAACCCAGCCGTTTGCCGCGCCTGTGTCGGTTTCCAGCCGCACCCTAGTTCAATAACAAGTAAAAAACCGCAAAGCGGCACCCGCCCTGCCCTGCCTATCCATTAAAATAGCGCGCTTCCGATAGACTCGTTTGCCGCAACGGCATCCTGCCAAACCGTGTCCCCATCCGCCCTATTTTCCCGCCTGCCACGCCGTGCCCGCATCGCCCTTGTTGCGGCCGCCGCGCTGCTGGGCGTGTTCATTTTAATTGCCATCATCGCTGCCGCTTCCGCCAAACCGGAAGGCGCGATGCAGAGCAAACGCATCGTGGAAAAACTTGCCGCCGTACACGCCAAAGGCAAAACCCCGGCCACCGGCTACTGGAGCGACGAAGTCATCCAGCCCGGCGACTCCCTGCGCAACGTGTTGGAACGCTTCAACCTTTCCGCCCCGCAAATTCAAGACATCACCCAAGCCGCCGCCTCAGAAGGCAAACAGCCCCACCTGCACCCCGACCAAACCGTCAGCCTCAGGCTCGATGCCCAGCGCCGCCCCGTGCAAGTGCAATTTTTCAACGACGACGACAACGGCGAAACCCAACTGGTTGATTTAGCCTATGCCGGCAACCGCTGGCAGGCCAAAACCGACGATGTGAAAACCACCACCCTGTCCACGCTCAAATCCGTTATCATCCGCTCCAGCGGCACCACCGCCGGCGCCATGTCGCGTGCCGAAATTCCTGCCGAAGTCCGTGATTCCCTGCGCGAACTGTTCAGCAACCGGCTCGATCTCTATAAACTCGAAGCCGGCGATACCGTGCGCATTCTTTATCAGGTAAACTACTTTCACGGCCAGCAAATTTCCATGGGCGACATCCTCGCCGTAGAAATCAGCCACCAAGGCAAGCTCTACCGTGCCTACTACTTCGGCGAAGACGGCAACGGCCGCTACTACGACGAACACGGCCAGCCGCTGAAGAAAGGTTTTGAAACCCAGCCCGTGCCGGGCAGCCGCATCAGCTCGCCCTTCGGCGTGCGCGTCCACCCGATATTAGGCTATTTGCGCATGCACACCGGCATCGACTACGCCGCCCCCGCAGGCACACCGATTCACGCCCCATCCGACGGCATCGTAGAATTCCGCGGCCCCAAAGGCGGCTACGGCAATACCGTGATCCTGCGCCACAGCGACAGCATGCAAACGCTCTACGGCCACATGAGCGCGTTTTCCGCCAATGCCGCCCCCGGCCAGCGCGTGCGCGCCGGTGACATCATCGGCTTCATCGGCACCACCGGCCGCAGCACCGGCCCGCACCTGCACTACGAAGTGCGCCTCAACGGCGTGCCGGTCAACCCTGCCGGTGTCGCCCTGCCCGCCAAACGGCTCACCACTGCCGAGCTGGCCGAATTCCGCCGCCAGCAGCAAACTGTGGAACAAAAACTCGCCCAACTGCGCGGCATCGGCAAAACCGTCGCCCAGCTGGATTGATGGGCGGTTGATTTAACGATAAGAAACCAAGAAACTGATTTTCAGGTAGCCTCAAAACGGCGATTTTGTGGCAATATATTGCCTGGTTGCCGCAGCAATAAAAGGCTACCTGAAACCTCAGCTTTACCGCATAAAAGCAATAAATCAGTTTTGCCAAGAAACCTCCGTATCCAACAGCACACCCAACAGCATTCCCGCCAAAGCAGCACAGCAGCACCACGCCGCAGCGGCCAGTAGTAAACATAAAGCAGAAGCCCGAAGGCTACCTGAAACCAAACCACCCAGACCGATACCGTGAAGCGCATAATCCTCTTCCTCCTCACCAATATGGCCGTACTCCTGGCCGCCCGCCTGCTGTTCGGGCTGCTCGGGCTCAATCCGCAAGACATCTCCGGCCTGCTGCTGCTCTCCGCCATCACCGGCTTTTCCGGCTCGCTGATTGCCCTCATCATGTCGAAAAGCAGCGCCAAGCAGGCCGTGGGTGCCCATGTTATCCGCCAGCCGCGCAACGAAACAGAAGATTGGCTCGTACGCGTGGTGGAAGCCCAAGCCAAACAATGGAACCTGCAACCCCCCGAAGTGGCCGTTTATGAGTCGCCCGAGCCCAATGCCTTCGCCACCGGCGCCAGCCGCAACAGCTCGCTGGTTGCCGTGAGCACCGGCCTTTTGCAGGTCATGAACCGCGACGAAGTGGAAGCCGTGCTCGCGCACGAAATGGCGCACGTCGGCAACGGCGATATGGTTACGCTCACCCTGATTCAAGGCGTGGTGAACACTTTCGTGCTGTTTTTCTCCCAAATCATCGCCTCCCTGATTGCCTCCTCCCTGCGCCAAAACCGGCAGCAAGACAGCGGCGGCAACGCCATCCAAACCATCGTCAGCATCGTGCTGCAAGTGGTCTTCGGCTGGCTGGCCGGCATCATCGTGATGTGGTTCAGCCGCCAGCGCGAATACCGTGCCGATGCCGGCGCCGCCAAACTGGTGGGCGCGCCCAAAATGATCTGCGCCCTGCAACGGCTCAAAGGCAGCCAAAGCAGCCTGCCGCCCCAAATGGCCGCCATGGGCATCAACGACAGCACCCTGCGCTCCCTGTTCAGCACCCACCCCACCCTCGACGACCGCATCGCCCGCCTACAACAGCTGAATGATTAAATCGGTTGTTAAGCGGGTTCTGCCAGCCCAAACAATAAAAGGCTACCTGAAAATGCCGACAAGCAATTTTCAGGTAGCCTTTATCATCCAGCCAATAACAAACTCATCCCAACCATGCACTGCTACGAAAAACTCAGCAGCCTTCTCGGCCTAGCCTGCCACCCCGATATGCAAGACTGGGAGCTGGAAAACGCCAACCCGGAGCGTCTGCCCGAGTTCATCCATGCCTACCAAACCGGCGGCTTCTCGCGCCAAGAGCAGCACGCCTTGATGGGGCTCATCCTTGCCTCATTCGATGACTACCTGGCCGCAGAGGCCGTTCCCGATCCGGCAGTCGAACACACCGTTTGCGCCTTGCTGGAGCAGCAATGGCAGGATTTCCAGTCGCTCGTGCGCTATTGGTCACTGATTGATGAAGACATGGATGACAAGTTTCACATCACGCCCATCATGCGGAAACTTTGGGCACGGCATGCCAAGCCGCAGCCCGGATAGCTTCGGCTGATGCAGTGAATTAAAAAACCGTACAACATCAGCCCAACCTGCCGCCTTGTAGCGGCTGTTGTTGATTCGCCAGAAGCGGAAGCCAACACCCACAATGCCGATACGTTTACATTTCTTTTGATTTCCCTAATTTTCCGCTAAGCCTGCCTGCCTATAATGCAAACCATCGATTCAGGCAGCACCGCCTGCCGTGTTTAACCCCCCCCAATCTTGAATAAAGGAAAACACCATGAAAAACGCCCTGCTCCTCACCGCCCTGTTGGCCGTATCTGCCACCGCTTCCGCCGGTTTCTCCGAAAATGGCCAAGCGGCCGCCTCCCAAAACGCCGTAACCCGCGTTTCCGCCCTGCGCAGCGTGCCGGACGACAGCTATGTTACCCTAGAAGGCTACATCGAACGCCAAGTGCGCCACGAACACTACATCTTCCGCGATGCCAGCGGCCGCATCGAAGTGGAAATCGACGACGACGTATGGCGCGGCCTGAACGTTACCCCGCGCGACAAAGTGCGCCTCGAAGCCGAAATCGACCAAGAATGGCGCCGCACCGAAGTAGACGTAAAATCCGTTACCCGCATCCAGTAAGCAAGGAGGCTACCTGAAAGCGAAGCCTCAACGCAGTTAAAACGAAGTACGTTTCTGCGAAGCCAAAATGCCCGTTCCAACAGAACGGCAATGGGCATATTAAGTTTCGTTCGAACTGCCGCCATATTTTTCAGGTAGCCCGTTCCGTTTTCCCCAATCTCCAAACTGTGAAAGGAAAGCCGATGTCCGCACGCAAACCCTCCCTCCTATTGCTGGCCGCCGCCATCATGGCCGTTTCCCTGCCCGCCCTGGCCGACCGCGACGATTACGATGACGATGATCATCACCACCGCTACTCGCAAGAGCATCGGGTACGCCGCGACCACCAGCCCAGCCGCTATCGGCAGACAGGCTATATTTCCAGCACCCGCGCCGCCAATATCGCCGCCCGCCACACCCACGCCCGCGTAACCGACGTGGACCTCACCACCTGGCGCGGCCGGCGCGTGTATGAAGTGGATTTAGACGGCCGGCGCGGCGATTATGAAGTGATTGTGGACGCCCACAGCGGCCGCATCCTTTCTTCCAAATTCGATCCCGACGATTAAACCGTATCGCCGGGCAATCTGAAGGCTACCTGAAATCTGATTCGGCAGATTTTCAGGTAGCCTTTTTGGTGTCGGCAAGCGGCCAAGCTGCCCTTCTATGATGGCCAAACAATTTATAGTGAATTAACAAAAACCAATACAGCGTTGCCCCGCCTTGCCCTATTTCTATACTGCCTGCGGCTCAGCGCCTTGTATTGAATTGAAAGCCCGTTCGGCTTGCCATGCCGGCTGGCATGCAGTATGCCCAGTTTGCGGCAACACCGGCAGCAGGCTACCTGAAAACCGCAGCAAAAAGCCCCGCAAAAGCGGGGCTTTGGATTGGTGCCGGTAAAGGGAGTCGAACCCCCGACCTTCGCATTACGAATGCGCTGCTCTACCAACTGAGCTATACCGGCCAGATTCGGCAATTAGGCACGTTTACGGAATTCGCCGGTGCGGGAGTCGATTTCCACTTTGTCGCCGTTTTCAATGTAGGCCATCACTTGGATTTCGGTACCGCCCACGAGGCGTGCGGGTTTCATCACTTTGCCGGAAGTGTCGCCTTTAACGGCGGGCTCGGTGTATTCCACTTCGCGCACGATGATGGTGGGCAATTCCACGGAAATCGGGTTGCCTTCGTAGAAGGTTACTTCGCACACGTCTTCCATGCCGTCTACGATGAATTTCAGGTTGTCGCCGATGTTTTCGCCTTCGATTTCGTATTGGTTGAACTCTTCATCCATGAATACATACATCGGATCGGCAAAATAGCTGTAGGTGCATTGTTTGCGGTCGAGCTGGATAACGTCGAATTTATCGTCGGCTTTCACGATGGTTTCGCTGTTTGCGCCGGTGAGCAGGTTTTTCAGCTTCATGCTCACTTTGGCAGAGGAGCGGCCGCCTTTGATGTATTCGGTTTTCTGTACCACCATCGGCTCGTTGCCCACCATGAATACGTTGCCGGCGCGCAATTCTTGTGCGGTTTTCATAATTGATATCTCTTTCAGTCAAATCAGGGAAAAACGGAAAACGCGGCATTTTAGCGCAAACGGTTTTGCCTGTCCAAAGTAAAGGCTACCTGAAATTTTCAGATAGCCTTTCGCGCTACTTATTCATAATAACGCCCTAAGTCCAACAAATCGCCCAACAGCGACCAATCCTCTGCTACCGCTGTCTCCTCCCCCAAACGATCTTCCAGCCCCTGCGCGCCGCATTCCAAAAGGGTGAGCGGGTCAAAATTGTACCAGCTGTAGCCGGTTTCAGAGGTGATACCGTAGTGGCGCAATTCATTTTGCAGCTCTTGGCCACGCATGCGGTGCAGCTCGGCTACCTGAAAAATAATCACGGCGCAGGCGTATTGCCACGGATCGCTTGTTTTCAGCTGCTCATCGGGCATCTGGCGGATGAGCAACCATTGTTCGTTAAACGGGGCAGGCGGGGCAGTAAAGGCTTCTTGCAGTAGGCTAAGGCAAAGGGCGGGAGTGCAAACGGCATCCTGTTGGCTTTGCAACAGGGCATAGAGCGCCAGGAGATAGTCTTCGAGATCGCGGTTGGCGAATGATTGGCGGAGGTTTTCGATGTGGATGGAGAATTCACTATAGTGCATAGTATGAGCTTGAGTTGTAGCGCTAAAACAAAGCGGCAACAGGCATCCGCCCATCACCGCCCTACCCGGAAAACCAACTACTCAACCGCGCTGCTGTTCCGGTGGCAGCTGTTCGCTGGTGCGGCCGAAACGGCGTTCGCGCACCCGGAAGGAAGAAATGGCACAGTCGAACTCGGCAGCATCGAAATCCGGCCACAGCGCGTCGGTGAAATAAAATTCGGCATAGGCCATTTGCCAGAGCATGAAGTTGCTGATGCGGGTTTCGCCGCCGGTACGGATAAACAGGTCGGGCTCGGGGGCTTCGGCCAAGGAAAGGCACCGGGAGAGGTCGTCTTCGGTGATTTCGCTTTTGCCTTCGGCAATCAGGCGGTTGGCGGCTTGCAGGATGTCCCAGCGGCCGCCGTAGTCGGCAGCCACGGTGAGCGTGAGGCCGGTGTTGTCGGCGGTAAGCCGTTCGGCGGCTTCGATGCCTTCCACAATCGCGGCGGGGAAGCGGCTGCGGTTGCCGATTACTTTGAGCCGCAGGTTGTTTTGGTGCATTTTGGCTACCTTTCCGCCCAGCGCCTGCAAAAACAGCTTCATCAAAAAGGAAACTTCGTCTTCGGGTCGGCGCCAGTTTTCAGTGGAAAAGGCGAATACGGTGAGGTATTCCACGCCGAGCTCGGCACAGCGGGCGGCTAGGTTTTCCAGGGCGGTAAGGCCGCGTTTGTGCCCCATCACGCGCGGCAGCAGGCGTTTTTTCGCCCAGCGGCCGTTGCCGTCCATAATCACGCAGACATGGCGCGGGATGTTGGTGCGTTCGGGGATGGTTTGGGTGCTGCTGCTCATATGCTTTCCTCGGGCTGGGCGGGTTTCAGGTAGCCTGAGGCGGCACGGGCAAATATATCAGCCCGTGCCGCCGTATCGCTCGGATGGTTTACACCACCATCAAATCTTCTTCTTTATGCTCCAGCAGTTTATCTACTTCGGCGATGTATTTGTCGGTGAGCTTCTGGATCTGCTCTTCGCCGCGGCGGGCATCGTCTTCCGACACTTCTTTGTCTTTCAGCAGTTTTTTGATGTGGTCGTTGGCATCGCGGCGCACGTTGCGGATAGACACGCGGCCGTCTTCGGCTTCGCCGCGCACGATCTTAATCAGGTCTTTGCGGCGCTCTTCGGTGAGCATCGGCATCGGCACACGGATGAGATCGCCCATAGAGGCGGGGTTCAGGCCGAGGTTGGAATCGCGGATGGCTTTTTCCACGGCGGCGGCCATATTGCCCTCATAGGGCTTCACGCTGATGGTGCGCGCGTCGAGCAGGGTTACGTTGGCCACCTGGCTCACCGGCACCATGCTGCCGTAGTATTCCACCTCCACCTGGTCGAGCAGGCCGGTGTGGGCGCGGCCGGTGCGTACTTTGGCTAGGTTTTCGCGCAGCACTTCCACCGAACGCTGCATCTTGGTTTCGGCTGAGGTTTGGATTTCTTTGATCATAGTGTTTCCTTAATTGAGATGTTTTCAGGTAGCCTTCCGGCTGCCACGGCAATAGTACATAACGGGCGGGATACTACCTTGCTTTGCCCGCTGCGGCAAGGTTTTCCGGCTGCCGGGCGCGCCGCCACCATAAACCGTGCATCCGCCTGCTCTCCGGCCGGATAAACCACATCATGATGATGCCGATTTTCCATATTTAATCTTCACTCTGTTAAGTTTTCAGGTAGCCTTCAAACCGCACAAACCGCTTTCCGATCAAGCCGGCATTTGCTAAATTCCACAGCGGCAGATTATGCCATATTCCCTAGCCTTCCTATGCAAAAGGCTACCTGAAACCCCGAGGATCTCCCCATGCGCCGTCTCATCCTGCTCTCCGCCCTCCTCCTCACCGCCTGCCCTCTGCCCTATTGCCCCGTGCGCCCCATCCCGCCCAATGCACCCAAACTCTACACCAAATCCCCAAGCAGCACTGCCATTGCCCGCGAAAAACAATCCGAACCCAAGTTCCCCGAGGGCAATACCATGCGCATCGGCAGCGAATGCATCACCGTCCACAACCGCACCCTCACCCTTCGCCCCTGCCGCAACATGCCCAACCAATATTTCGAACGTATAGTCCGCAACGGCACTATCCGCCAAAACGGCCAATGCCTCACCCAAACCGGCAGCAGCATCACCCTCGAACCCTGCACCGGCAACCGCAATCAAGAATGGTATAGCGACGGCAAGCGCCTGTGCAGCCGCAGCGCCAATGCCCAATGCTGGAGCGTCGGCCAGCACAGCGTGCGCCTGCAAACCCGCAACGATTCGCCCGAACAGGAAGTGCTGCGCTAAAACAGCAGCGAATGCCCACGCTCTCCTTTTATAGCCAATCTTTCAAACATATCAAACATAATAAAGGCTACCTGAAACCTTTCAGGTAGCCTTCTTTTAGGTATTAAAATAAAAAATCAATCAAAAAGCAATTTTTAATTGGAAAAATAAAACAATCAGCACTACAATGGCTGCCAATCAAACAGTAATCCTTTTTCCCAACTCTGTTTAATAAGGAGCCATCATGAGCATCAACATCGGTATCAACGAAACCCAACGTCAAACCATCGCCCAAGGCCTGTCTAAAGTGCTGGCCGACACCTACACCCTCTATCTGAAAACCCATAACTACCACTGGAACGTGGAAGGCCCGATGTTCCACAGCCTGCACACCATGTTTGAAGAGCAATACAACGAACTGGCGCTGGCCGTGGACGAAATTGCCGAACGCATCCGCGCGCTGGGCTTCAAAGCGCCGGGTTCCTACAGCGAATTTGCCAAGCTCACTTCTATCCCCGACGGCCAAAGCAGCAACGATGCCCCTGCCATGATCCGCGAGCTGGTGGAAGGCCAGGAAACCGTGATCCGCACCTGCCGCGAGTTGTTCCCCGCAGTGGACGAAGCCAACGACGAACCCACCGCCGACCTGCTCACCACCCGCATGCAAACCCACGAAAAAACCGCCTGGATGCTGCGCGTGTTGTTGCAAAAATAAGCCGGTTTGCCCAATACACCAACGCCCGTTATGGCAACGGGCGTTTTTTTGCGGCACGATAAAGCTGGCCGGAGCAAGATGGGCAAAGGAGATTGAGCTTCTGCGGAAGCCAAATTGGGGTTGGGCGGATTTTATAGTGAATTAACAAAAATCAGGACAAGACGACGAGCCGCAGACAGTACAGATAGTACGGCAAGGCGAGACAACGCTGTACTGGTTTTTGTTAGTTCACTATATGTTGGTGTTTTTCAGGTAGCCTCTCCCCCTGCAACAGGCTACCTGAAACCCAAAACATCAGGCCGCCTCCCATTGAGAAGCGGCCTGCAATCTTGCCAATTCAATCAAATATGCACCAAAGTGCCTTCGTCTTCGCCCAGCACCACCCGTTTGAGCGCGCCTTCTTTGGCAATACCGAACACCACGATGTTCAGTTTGCGCTCGCGGCACAGCGCCAAGGCAGTGGCATCCATTACTTTCAGGTTTTTCACGATGGCTTCGTCAAACGTGATGTCTTGATAGCGCGTGGCCGAAGCGTCTTTTTTCGGGTCGGCGGTATACACGCCGTCCACATTGGTGGCCTTGAGCATGATGTCGCAGTTCATTTCCGCACCGCGCAGCGCGGCGGCGGTATCGGTGGTGAAGAAGGGGTTGCCCGTGCCGGCGGCGAAAATCACCACTTTGCCTTCTTCCAAATATTGAATGGCTTTGGGGCGGGCATAGGTTTCGGCAATCTGCTGCATGGAAAGCGCGGATTGCACGCGCGCGGGCTGGCCGAGGCTTTCAAACGCATCTTTCAAGGCCAGGGCGTTCATCACGGTGGCGAGCATGCCCATGTAGTCGGCAGTGGCGCGATCCATATCGCTGGCCTGCGCAGCCACGCCGCGAAACAGGTTGCCGCCGCCAACCACCACGCCCACTTCCACGCCCATTTTGGCGATTTCCACAATCTGCCCGACAATGCCCATAATCGTGGTGCGGTTGATGCCGAAGGCATCGTTACCCATCAATGCCTCACCGGAAAGTTTCAATAAAACACGCTTATAGCGGATAGTCATGGCAGCCTCTCTTCATGGTTGGAAAATTCAAACGGCAGGCATTATACGCTCTTTCGGCTGCGTCGGTTGGCTGATTTTGGCAGTTTATTGATTCAAGGCTACCTGAAAAATCTGCCCGTATTTTTCAGGTAGCCTGTGCTGTCGCGAGGTCAAAATAGCGCAACACGGTATCCGGCAGCCAATCCAAATCAGCCGTGCCGGGAAAGCCGGCGTGGCCGCCGTATTCGGGCTGGAGCAGGGTAACGCTTGGCGACACGTCGCTCGCCTGCGGCAGCGATTCGGCGGGGATGAAGGGGTCGTTGAGCGCGTTCAAAATCAGGGTGGGCACGGCGATTTGGTGCAGCAGAGGTTTGGCGCTGGCGCGGCGGTAGTAGTCGGCGGCATCGGCAAAGCCGTGCACGGGGGCGGTGAAGGCGTTGTCGAAATCGGTGAGGTTGGCGGCGGCTTGCACGGCAGCGGCGTCAATCTGCGGGAAACGGGCGGCGCAAGCAGCGGCTTTGGGCAACAGCGAACGCAGGAAATAAGGCGCATACAGCAGTTTGCTCACGCCCCGCTCCAGCCGATGCGAGGCGGCGGTTAAATCCAACGGCGCGCTCACCACGGCGGCGGCCTGCGGAATGGCACGGCTGCCCTGCTCGGCCAGGTATTTGGCCAATGCGTTGCCGCCCAAAGAAATGCCGACGGCGAAGATGCGCGGGTAGCGCGAATGCATTAATTGCAGCATGTGCGCAACTTCGGCGCTGTCGCCGGAGTGGTAAAACACGGGCGCGCGGTTTTCCACGCCGCCGCAGCTGCGGAAATGCGCCACCACGCCGTGCCAGCCGTGCCGTTGCGCGGCAAACATCAGGGCGCGGGCATAATGGCTGGCGCTGCTGCCTTCCAGCCCGTGAAACAGCATCAACATCGGGGCATCGGGGCGTTTGCCGTCCACAAAATCGTAGGCCACTTCGGTAGCGCCCAGGCTGTCGGGCAAAAGTTCGCGCCGGTAGGCCGGGCTGCCGATGCGCACCAGCTTCGGCCAAATGCTCTGCAAATGCCCGCCGCGCAGCCAAAACGGCGGCCGGTAGGCGGGCAATTGGGGGGATTTGTTTCGGTTCATGTGCGGCAATCCATTGAAAATATTAAACCGGCAGCGCTCCTCCGGCTATCGCCTGTTTGGAAACAGGCAGCAGATTCTTCGTCCAACCCGCTTATCTGCAAAGAAATTTTCTCAACTGCCCGCGCCGCGCCTGCCTGCAAAACGCGACACTTCCGCCGCCGCTGCGGGTAAAAAAAGCAGCCCAAGCGTTGTCAAACCGCGCGCCGATATAGTAGAGTGGTTTCACAGCTGCCGGCAACGGCGGCCATTTTCCACAGGAGAACCTAACTATGCAACGCAAATTAACTATTCTGATGCTGGCCGTGCTGCCGCTTGCGTCCGCATGGGCCGGCGATGTAAAAATCGGCAACGACTCTTCCGGCCTGCCGCCGGAATTGGTGCAAAACTTGGCGCAAACATCCAAATCCATGGGTGTGAAAGAGCCGTTGAATATCAGCACCCGCAGCGAGGGCGGCGTGCGCTATGCCGTGGTATCCGGCACTTCCGGCACCACTTGCCGCATCAAACTGTCCAACGGCAACCCGCCCACCATCTTGGGCTTGTCCTGCCGTTAATCCAAACCGGAAAAGATTGGAAAACAGCCCGAATATCGGGCTGTTTTTGCTTCCTGATGCTTGAGGCTACCTGAAAACCCTACGGTTGGTTTTTCAGGTAGCCTTTGCTGTATAGTGAATTACATTTAAACCAGTACAGCGTTGCCTCGCCTTGCCGTACTATCTGTACTGTCTGCGGCTCGTCGCCTTGTCCTGATTTTTGTTAATTCACTATAAAAGTGCCTACTGTTTCAACCGTTCGATTTTCGCGCCCACTTTGCTCAGCTTCTCTTCGATATGCTCGTAGCCGCGATCCAAGTGGTAGATGCGCTCCACGATGGTGTCGCCGTCAGCCACCAAGCCGGCAATCACCAGGCTGGCCGAAGCACGCAAGTCAGTGGCCATCACGGTGGCGCCGGAAAGCCTCTCCACGCCTTTTACCAGTGCAGTGTTGCCCTCTGCGCTGATTTGCGCGCCCATGCGGTTGAGCTCGGGCACGTGCATAAAGCGGTTTTCAAAAATGGTTTCCACCACTCGGCTGCTGCCCTCGGCCACCGCGTTCATCGCCATAAACTGCGCCTGCATATCGGTGGGAAAGCCCGGATGCGGCACGGTGCGCACGTCCACTGCCCTCGGGCGCTGCGCCATTTTGATTTCAATCCAGTTTTCGCCGGTTTGGATGTCCGCCCCGGCTTCCACCAGCTTGTCCAATACCGCCTCCATGGTTTTCGGCGCGGCATTTTGCAGGCGCACCTGCCCACCGGTCATGGCCACGGCGCAGAGGAAAGTGCCCGCTTCAATGCGGTCGGGCACCACGCTGTGGGTGCAGCCGTGCAGCTTTTCCACGCCTTCGATGGTCATAGAGGGCGTGCCGATGCCGCTGATTTTCGCGCCCATTTTCACCAGGCATTCGGCCAAATCCACCACTTCCGGCTCCACCGCGCAGTTTTCCAGCACGGTGGTGCCTTCGGCCAGCGTGGCCGCCATCAGCAGGTTTTCCGTGCCGCCCACGGTCACCATGTCCATCACCACGCGCGCGCCTTTGAGCTTGCCGCGCGCCTTCACATAACCGTGCTCGATCACGATTTCCGCGCCCAGGGTTTCCAGCCCTTTCAAGTGCTGGTCCACCGGCCGCGAGCCGATGGCGCAGCCGCCGGGCAGGCTCACTTCTGCCTCGCCGAAACGCGCCAGCGTAGGGCCGAGCACCAAAATGGAAGCACGCATGGTTTTTACCAATTCATACGGTGCGCAAGTATTGTTTACCGTGCCGCCGTTGATTTTGAATTCGCTCACGCCATCGCTTTCCACTTCCGCGCCCATACCTTGCAGGAGTTTGTGCGTGGTTTTCACATCAGCCAGCATCGGCACGTTGGTCAAATGCAAAATATCTTCAGTTAAAAGCCCGGCGCACATCAGCGGCAGGGCAGCGTTTTTCGCGCCGGAAATCACGATTTCGCCGTGCAACGGGCCGTTGCCGGTAATTTTCAGTTTGTCCATGTTTCAGTTGAATTTCTTTAATCTTTAGGTTGAAGCGGCCGCCTCTAGCAACAAAGGCTACCTGAAAACGCGGGATTATAAACGTTTTACCCTAGCCTTAGGCAGCCTTTGCCCAACTTTTCCCGCAACGCTTTTCAGGTAGCCTCCCGCCCGCTTAAAGGCTACCTGAAAACATTCAGCCCCACACCAACACCCCGTTTTTCTGCGCTATAACAAGCTCACTTCACTTCCGCTGTAGCCTTGGCCCAACTGGTATCAACAAGACGCCAATCTGCTATACAATCAGCCCATCCCCAACCCGCACAAAGGCCGCGCCATGCCAGACCAATCCCTTGCCCCCCACCGCCAGGCCATCGACGCCATCGACGCCGAAATCCTCAGCCTGCTCAACCAACGCGCCGCCCACGCCCGCGCCATCGGCGAGCTCAAAGGCACCGGCATCGTCTACCGCCCCGAGCGCGAAGCCCAAGTGTTGCAGCGCATTCAAAGCCTGAACCAAACCGCCGCCGGCCTCCTGCCCGACGAAGCCGTCGCCCGCCTGTTCCGCGAAATCATGAGCGAATGCCTCGCTGTAGAACGCCCGCTCACCATCGCCTACCTCGGCCCCGAAGCCACCTTCACCCAACAAGCCGCCGTGAAGCACTTCGGCCACGCCGCCCGCACCCGGCCCTGTCCCTCCATCGACGAATGCTTCCGCCTGGTGGAAGCCCGCCAGGCCGATTATGCCGTCGCCCCCGTGGAAAACTCCACCGAAGGCCCGGTCGGCCGCACCCTCGACCTCATGGTTTCCACCCCCCTGCGCGCCTGCGGCGAAGTGCTCCTGCGCATCCAGCATCATTTATTGCAGCAGCCCGGCGCTAACGGGCAGCCGGAAAAAGTGTATGCCCACGCCCAAGCGCTGGCTCAATGCCACGAATGGCTCAACCGCCACCTGCCCCACGCCACCCGCATTTCCGTGGCCAGCAACGCCGAAGCCGCCCGCCTCGCCGCCGCCGAGCCGCAAGCCGCTGCCATTGCCGGCCAGGCCGCCGCCGAGCATTACCATCTGGCCAAACTCGCCGCCAACATCGAAGACGAGCCCAACAACACCACCCGTTTCCTCATCTTCGGCCACAACCGCACCCAGCCCTCCGGCCACGACAAAACCTCCCTCATCGTCTCCGCCCCCAACCGCCCCGGCACCGTACACCGCCTGCTCCAGCCCTTCTCCGAGCACGGTATCTCCATGACCAAGCTCGAAAGCCGCCCCAGCCGCGCCGGCCTGTGGGACTACGTCTTCTTTATCGACATCGAAGGCCACACCGACAGCCCCCAAATCCAGCCCGCCCTCGAAGCCCTCGCCGAACGCGCCGCCTTCGTCAAAATCATCGGCGCCTATCCGCAGGCCGTGCTGTAAATTTTCAGGTAGCCCTTGGCCGCACCGAAGGCTATCTGAAACCAAGCTTCCCCAGCCATACCCGCTTCCACCCAAACAAACCTTGGGATAGAATTACCGCTCCTTTCATTTGATAACTTATCAGGAGCAATCCATGCGCACCCTACCCTTTGCCGCCGCAGCCCTTCTGCTTGCTGCTGGCTTTGCCCAAGCCGAAGGCTTCCGCAGCCCCAGCGGCAATGTTCACTGCGTGCCCGGCGACGCCCCCGGCGCGGTAGAATGCGAAATCCGCGAGCCTGCCCGCCCCATCCGCCCCAAACCGCGCGATTGCGAGCTTGATTGGGGCGGCCGCTTCAGCCTTTCACGCAATGGTGCCCAAATCGTATGCGCCGGCGACACCATCTTCAACGACGAACACCGCGTGCTGCCCTATGGCCAAACCCTGCGCGGCAACGGCTGGCAATGCACCAGCAAAACCACCGGCATGACCTGCTCCAACAGCCGAGGCCAAGGCTTTGAAATCAGCAGCCGCCGCCAACGTTTGTTCTAAACCCGAACTTAACGCAAATAAAGAAAGGCTACCTGAAATGCCCAGCTCCGCAAAAACCGCAGAGTCCACTTTCAGGTAGCCTTTTGCCGTATCGCCGCTTCCCCGCAAGGCAGCTTTCTGCCAGGCAAAGCCAAACGTATACGGACAAACCCTGCGCGGCAACGGCTGGCAATGCACCAGCCAAACCAGCGGCATGGTTTGCATCAACAGCCAAGGCCACGGCTTCAAAATCAGCCGCCGCCAACGTTTGTTCTAAGCCCATAAAGGCTACCTGGAAACCGCCAAGCCCGTTTGGCCGCATTTTCAGGTAGCCTCTCCCGCCCACCTTCTTTCCCGGAAAAGCCAATATGCAAAAAATCTTCGTCCTCTACACCGGCGGCACCATCGGCATGAAGCCCAGCCCCAACGGCCTCATTCCCGATGCCCAGCTTGCCGAACAAGCCCTGCAGCCCTACGCCGAACAAGCCGTGTTCCACTGGCATATCTGCCAACCCCTGATCGACAGCTCCAACATCACCCCCCAGCATTGGGCCCAATGGCTCGCCATCCTGCAAGCCGCCCTGCCCGAGCACGACGGCATCCTCGTCTTGCACGGCACCGACACCCTCGCCTACACCGCCAACCTCCTCGCCCTTGCGCTCGACAACGGCGGCAAGCCCATCGTCCTCACCGGCGCGCAAAAGCCCTACCACGCCGCCGATAGCGATGCCCCCGCCAACCTGCAAACCGCCGTCTCCGCCCTGCAAAACCCCCAACTGCACGGCACCGTTATCGCCTTCGGCGGCCGGCTCTACCCCGCTATCGGCAGCAGCAAATGCAGCACCGAGCTCGACCAAGGCTTCGACAACGCCCACTTCAACACCTGGCAGCCAAACACCCCGCCCCGCCGCCTCAGCGGCCTGCCCATCCGCTTCAACCCCAACGCCCGCGTGTGCAGCCACCTGCTCACCCCCGGCAGCAGCCCCGAGCAAATCGCCCACAGCCTGCGCCACTTCCCCCAAGAAGCCGCCATCCTGCTTTCCTACGGCCAAGGCCACGCCCCCGCCAACCCCGAATTGCTCGCCGCCGTGCAACACTTCACTCAAAACGGCGGCCTGTTACTCAACATCAGCCAAGCCCACCACGGCCGCACCGGCACCGCCTACGCCCAAGGCAACGCCCTGCGCCAGGCCGGCGCAGTGGGCGGCGGCAAATGCAATATCGAAACCGCCACCGCCCTCATGACCCTCGCCGCCGGCAACCACTGGACGGCCGAGCAGCTGCAACAGGCTTTAGTGCAATTGGATTTGCTCTGACACCTTCCTCCGCTACAAAAAGGCTACCTGAAACCGTATCAACCGTTTTCAGGTAGCCTTTACAACAAGGACATAAGCAGCCTAACGCACCAAAAACCGCCCCTGCCACACCAAATACAGCGTTCCCGCCAACAACAGCGCCACCCCGGCCGAGCCGCTTAGCGCCAATGCTGTGCCCAGCCATATCATCTTGCCTGCGGCCAGCAGGTGCAGCCCGCAGCCGCACATGGCCGCCAAGCCGAACGAGAAACCCCACCAGCTCATGCTAAACCCGCCCTCGGCAAACCAGCCCAGCAGGCGCAGCAAAAGCAGAAACTGCAAACAGCCATAGCCCATCAAGGCCAGCGCAAACAGGTCGATGGCGCCGCCGTTCACCACAAAATACGCCCCGCAGCCCACAAAAGCCGGCGCAAGCTGGATGCCCACTATCCCGCGCACCTGCGGCGCAATCTCCGCCTCCGTGCGCAGCCTGCCCAAAATCGCCGCCTCCAGGCTAAACCAAGACAGCAGCCCCGCGCCGAAAAACAACACCGCATAATCATGCAACCCGAGCACGCCCAGCGCCGTGGCGCTCACAAAATTGGTGGCCACCGTAGGCAGATAAATCACCGGTGTGGTGGCGGCCAAGTTATGCAGCCCGCGCCACAGCCCGGCAGCACGATACATGGCAAACGCCAGCTGCCCGGCAATGCCGGCATACACCAGCACGCGTGCCGCCCCGGCGGCATAGGGCAGCCCGGCAATGCCTGCCAAGATGGTGGTAATCGGGATGGCGCTGAGAAAGCAGCATTGCACCAAATCGGTTAAATCGCTTAAAAACTCATCGCGATAAGCCAATATCTTGCACACATAAGCCGCCACCAGCACCAGCCACACTACAAACGCCGCCGCCAGCAGCCCCTCGCCCGGCCAAGCCGGCATCAGGCCTGCCACTGCGCCGTAGCGCCACGACAAACCCAATGCGAACAAGCCGATAGTGGTGCTGAAATAACTGAGCGGAATCGGAAATTTGCGGCGTGCGCCCATGATGTGTCCTTTTCTTGCCGGGATAATTTAAAACAGGCGGCATCATACTGCCATTCTCCTGCTCCAAACCATCCGATTTTGCTCAATCTGCCGCCATTTTGTCTCGCCCATCCGCAAAATAAAGGCTACCTGAAACATTCAACAGGCCGCAGCTTGGGCAAATCTAGCAAGCCGAATCGGTTTTCGGTATAAGGCGGCGGGCTGCAGGCAGTACGGAAATATAGTGAATTAACAAAAATCAGGACAAGGCGGCAAGCCGCAGACAGTACACACGTTACGGCAAGGCGAGCCAACGCTGTACTGGTTTTTGTTAATTCACTATACGGCAAGGCAAACCCATGCCGTAGCGAAAGTTGCTTCGCTCCATGGCACAAAAAGGCTACCTGAAAACGAGCACGCGGGTTTCTGCGAAGCCAATTTTTCAGGTAGCCTTTTATCGTATGGCAAGGATTAGTGTGCCATTAAATTTTTGCCCGCCTTACAGCGAATAATACATTTCAAATTCCAGCGGGTGCGGCGCCATGCGGATGCGGCGCACGTCTTCTTCTTTGAAGGCGATGTAGCTGTTGATCCAGTCTTGGCTGAACACGCCGCCGCGCAGGAGGAATTCGTGGTCGGCTTTGAGGGCGGCCAGGGCTTCTTCCAAAGAGGCGCATACGGTCGGCACGAGTACATCCTCTTCCGGCGGCAGGTCGTAGAGGTTTTTGTCGGCCGGGTCGCCGGGGTGGATTTTGTTTTGGATGCCGTCCAGCCCGGCCATCAGCAACGCGGCGAACACCAGGTAGGGGTTGGCGGTGGGGTCGGGGAAGCGCACTTCGATGCGGCGGGCCTTCACGCTGTGCACGGTGGGGATGCGGATGGAGGCGGAACGGTTTTTGGCGGAATAGGCCAGCTTGGTGGGCGCTTCAAAATGCGGCACTAGGCGTTTGTAGGAGTTGGTGGAGGGGTTGGCGATGGCATTCAGCGCTTTGGCGTGCTTGATGATGCCGCCGATGTAGTAGAGGGCGGTGTCGCTCAAGCCGGCATAGCCGTCGCCGGCAAACAGGTTTTGGCCGTTTTTCCAAATGGATTGGTGCACATGCATGCCGCTACCGTTGTCGCCCATCAAGGGTTTGGGCATGAAGGTGGCGGTTTTGCCGAAGTTGTGCGCCACGTTGTGGATCACGTATTTCATGTCTTGGGTTTGGTCGGCACGGTGAACCAAAGTGCTGAATTTGGTGCCGATTTCCATCTGGCTGCCGGTGCCGACCTCGCCGTGGTGCACTTCCACTTCAATGCCGATTTCCTGCAGGATGTTGACCATGGCGGAGCGCAAATCCTGCCCGGCATCCACCGGCGCCACGGGGGCGTAGCCGCCTTTCACCATCGGGCGGTGGCCGGTGTTTTGACCGTCCAGATGCAGGCCGCTCGACCAGGCGGCGCTTTCGGAGCTGATTTCGAAACGGGCTTTGTGCATATGGGTTTCAAACTCAATGCCGTCGAACACGAAAAATTCGGGCTCGGGGCCGAAATAGGCCGTGTCGCCCACGCCGCTGGCTTTCAAATAGGCTTCGGCTCGGCGGGCGATGGAGCGCGGATCGCGGTCGTAGCCCTGGCCGCTGGCCGGGTCGATCACGTCGCAAGTAAGCACCACAGTGGCATCATCATAGAAGGGGTCGATGAAGGCAGTGGCCGGATCGGGGCGCAGCAGCATATCGGAGGCCTGAACGCCCTTCCAGCCGCCGATAGACGAGCCGTCGAAAGCCTGGCCGTTTTCAAACCATTCTTCCGGGTCGTCCAGCACCACGGCGGCGGGCACGGTGAAATGGTGCTGTTTGCCTTTGGTGTCGGTGAATCGCAAATCAACGAAACGGACATCGTTTTCTTCAATCATGCGGACTACATTGCTGATGGACATGGTGGCACTCCTTAAATATGCGGGGATAAAATCAAGCGGGCATTTTGCCACAGCCGCCGCCCGAGCGTATATAGCAAAAATCAAAAAAGGCTACCTGAAAATTTGCCTTTGCAGAAGCCTGCGTGCTCGTTTTCAGGTAGCCTTTTTATGCTACTCCCGTTAAAACCGCTCGTGCGGCGCCAGATAGCGCCACTGCCCCGGCGGCAGCGCGCCGAGTTTCACCTTGCCGATGCGGATGCGCTTGAGCCCAACCACGCGCAGCCCCACCAGCTCGCACATGCGGCGGATTTGGCGTTTTTTGCCCTGTTTCAGCACAAAGCGCAGCTGGTCTTGGTTTTGCCACGACACCTTGGCCGGCCGCAACGCTTCGCCGTCCAGCTTCAGGCCGTGGTTCAACAGGCGCAGGCCTTCTTCGGAAAGTTTGCCCTTCACGCGCACCAGATATTCTTTTTCCACGCCGCTGTTTTCGCCGATCAGGCTTTTGGCCACGCGTCCGTCTTGCGTGAGCACGAGCAACCCGACCGAATCGATATCCAGCCTTCCGGCGGGGGCGAGGCCGTGGCGGTGTGCCGCTTTAAACTTTTGCGGGCTGCGATCTTCCGGCCAATGGTTGGCTGCGGTAACCAGTTCGGCAGCGCTGCGGTAGCCTTTTTCGGCCTGCCCGCTCACGAAGCCCACCGGCTTGTGCAGCAGGATGGTCACCCGCCCGGCCTGTTCTTCGTGCGCAGCGCGGTGCAGCTCGATGCGGTCGCCCGCGCCCACCTTTTGACCGAGCACGGCTTTCTCGCCGTTCACGCTCACCCAGCCGCGCTCGATATAGGCATCGGCTTCGCGGCGCGAACAGAGGCCGAGCTCGGCCATGCGTTTGGAAAGGCGGACGGTGTTGTCGGGTGTGGTCATATTCGTTTCTTTGTTAGGCAGATTTTGATTTCAGGTAGCCTGCTCGGCGCGAAGAGGCTACCTGAAAAACAGGAATGGCAGCTCAAGCGGTTTTCAACTTTACAGGAACTCAGCCTTAGCTTAGCCAAACATCGCTTTCAGCTAGCCTCGCGGGCAAGCGGCTACCTGAAAACAGCATCGGGCTTGGCCGCGCCGCCACTTCACGGCGCCCTATTGGCGGGCTGCCGGAAATGGCCGGCGATTTCGTGGCGGAACAGGATGTTCTCTTCGCGTGTGCCTGCGCCGATATTGTGGATAATCAGCGGTGTATCACCCTGTTTGCGATTGGATACGATGCCGATATGCGGCAGCCCTCTGCCCGCCAGCCGCCAGGTAACGATATCGCCCGCGCGGTATCCGTCTTGCACCGCCCAGCCGTGCCGTGTGAAATAAACCTCCAGATTAGGCACACGGCGGTGGTCGATATTCGGATCGGGGCGTTTCAGCCCCCAGCGGTTCGGGTAGGCGGAAAAATTCGCTTTCATGTCTTGGTGAACCAGTTGCTGCAAGTCTATGCCCTGCTGCCGCAGTGCGCGAATCACCACATCGGTGCACACGCCTTTCACTATCGGCACATCGCCCATCGGATAATCCAGCGCAGTATAGGCGGGGTCGTAGCGCACGGTTCGGCCGATTTGGCTGCGGGCGGCGCGGACGACGGGTGGCGCCTTATCCGCATTGCCGATATGTTCCGATGCGGGCGGCGGCATGGTTTCAGGCAGCCGAACCGTTTTGGCGCGGGCGGCGGGCTTTTGCGGCGGGCGGGTGGTGTTCGCAAAATAAGCGGCAGAGAGGGCAACGGCAATCAGGAGGGCGGCGAAACCAACGCGGCGGAGCAAACGCATAACTCAACTCCTTAAAATCGGTCATTCAAGGCGGAGGCAAGCCGTCTCGGGAGAACAGGCTACCTGAAAGCGCAAGCTTCAACGCAGTGAAAACCATATAGGCTTTGCTCGGCCGGACGATTTGTTTTAACTTCGTTGAAGCTTGCGCTTTCAGGTAGCCTCTTCGGGATGCCGGGCAAACCAATCGCGCACGCGTTGCAAATCTTCGGCGGTGTCCACGCCGGTGGCGGGGGCGTTGTCGCACACGGTTACGGCGATTTTGCCGCCGTGCCACAACACGCGCAGCTGCTCGAGCGATTCGATACTTTCCAACGGCGAGGGCGGCAGGCCGACGTATTGGTGCAAAAAGCCCACGCGGTAGGCATACAGGCCAATGTGGCGCAACGGGGCGAAGCCTTCGGGCAGCACGGCTTGCGTTTCGGCGAAGGCGTCGCGCGGCCAGGCGATGGGGGCGCGGCTGAAATAGAGGGCGTTGCGCCGCTGGTCGAGCACCACTTTCACGCAGTTGGGGTTGAGAAACTCGGCAGCGTCGGCAATCGGGTGGGCGGCGGTGGCCATTTGCGCGCTGCTGCTGCCGAGCAATTCGGCGGTGCGGTTGATGAGGGCGGGATCAATCAGCGGCTCGTCGCCCTGCACGTTTACGGCGATGTCTTCATCGGCCATACCGAGCAGCAGCGCGGCTTCGGCCAGGCGGGCGGTGCCGCTGGCGTGCTGTTTGCCGGTGAGCACGGCTTCGATGCCGTATTCGGAGCAGGCGGCGGCAATGGCGGTGTGGTCGGTGGCCACGACGACGCGCTGCGCCTCGCTCAGCTTGGCGCGCTCGGCCACGCGCACCACCATGGGTTTGCCGGCAATATCGGCCAAGGCTTTTTCAGGTAGCCTGCTGGAGGCCAGGCGGGCGGGGATGATGACGGTAAACGGGGTGCTCATGCGTGCAGCTCTTCTTCGGTGAGGGGGCGGGCTTCGTTTTCCAGCATGATGGGGATGCCGTCGCGGATGGGGAAGGCCAGCTTGGCTTGGCGGCTCCACAATTCTTGGCGGCCGGCATGGTATTCGAGCGCGCCTTTGGTGAGCGGGCAAACGAGGAGGTCGAGGTATTTTTTGTCCATGGTTTGGGGTCTCCGGTTGGTTGGGTTGGCGCGGCGGGTATCGGGCGCGAACGCCTGTTGGCAAAACTGCTTGCGCTGTGAGGCTGCCCGAAACTTTTCCGCGCGGCCTGCCGAGCCGCTGTTTTCAGGTAGCCTTTCCGTTTTCAGGTAGCCTGTGTTCCCTATCCGGCAGGCAGAGGCGGATTACGGCCTGCACCAAGGCTTCCGGCAGTTCGGCGCGCACGGGCAATACCCATACTTCCTGCGCGGTATCGGCGGCGAGCTTCACTGCGTCTTTCTCGGTAACGATGTAGCAATCGGCCGCGGGCAAATCGGCAATCTGCCAGGCGGCGTGGTCAGGCAGGGCCATTTGCCGTTGGGTCTCGATGCCCAGCCGCGCCAGTTCGGCAAAAAAACGTTCGGGTTTGGCGATGGCGGCGGCGGCGATAACGCGGCGCTGTTTCATGTAGCCTTCAGGCAAGGGTTCGTGCGGGCGGTGCAGACGGTAAATCTGCCCGTATTGCAGGCGGCTGCGGCAAAGCAGCACGTTATCCGGCAGCGCCCAATCCGGCTCGGGGCTGTCGGGCGTGCTGTTGGCGAGCAGCACGGCGTTTACGCTTTCCAAGCGCTGCAACGGCTCGCGCAAATTGCCGTTGGGCAGCAAATCCAGCGGCCGTCCTACATCGGCGGCGGGGAACACGGCCAGCTCGAAATCGCGTTGCAGGGCGTAGTGTTGCAGGCCGTCGTCGGCAATGATGATTTGCACTTCGGGATGCGCGGCCAAGAGCGCCCTGCCCGCTTCGGCACGGCGGCTGCCCACGGCGGCGGGGGCGCCGGTGCTGCGGTGCAGCAGCAGCGGTTCGTCGCCGGCCTGCGCGGCGGTGCTTTGGCTGTTTAACACGTGCACGCCCTGCCCGCTGCGGCCATAGCCGCGGCTGATGATGCCGGGGCGTATGCCGCGCTCTTGCAAGGCGCGCACCAAGGCCTGCACCACGGGGGTTTTGCCGCTGCCGCCAGCCTGCACATTGCCCACCACCACCACCGGCACGGGCAGCTTTTCGCTGTGCCACCGGCCTTTCAGGTAGCCTTCGCGCCGCCACGCCGCCAACAGGCCGAACAGCCGCGCCAACGGCCATAAAATCGGCGTGAGCAACGGGTTGGGCGTTTGCCAATGGCGCTCGATCAGGCGGTGCAGCATTTTTCAGGTAGCCTCAATCTTTCAGCTAGCCTGCCGGGCGCGCCGGTAGTGCACGAAATCGAAGCGGATGCCGTTGGCGGCAGCGGTGTGGCTGCTGCGTTCAACCTCCTGCCATTCGGCGGGGGCAAAGGCGGGGAAAAAAGCGTCGCCGTCGATATCCAAACGCACTTCGGTGAGGCGCAGATCGGTGGCCAGCGGCAGGGCTTGGGCGTAAATCTGCGCACCGCCCATGATGATGATCTCGGGCACGTCGGCCAGCACGGCCAGCGCGGCATCTAAGCTGTCGGCACGTTCTGCGCCTTCGGCCTGCCAGCGCGGCTGGCGGGTAATCACGATATTGCGGCGGCCGGGCAAAGGTTTCTTGGGCAGCGAATCCCAAGTTTTACGACCCATCACCACGGGTTTGCCCAAGGTGTAGCGTTTGAAAAAGGCGAAATCTTCGGCGATATGCCAAGGCATGGCGTTGCCGCTGCCGATGCAGCGGTTGTCCGCCACGGCGGCGATAAGGGTGATGGTTGGCATGGGAGGCTACCTGAAAACGGAAGGGGCAAAACGCCGCCATTGTAACGCAAGCCATCTTCCTTCACAGCCCCAAAACGTGCGCTTTGGTGTAAAATCCGCTTTCTTTGCGGCGCATGCCGCTTTTGCTTATTTCACGACAACTTTCACTACAACGGAGCAGCGGACATGACCATTATCCCCCCCAACCACGACGGCGCAGGCCTGAATATCGGCATCGTACAAGCCCGTTTTTCCAACGAAATCGGCAGCGCCATGCTTGAAGTGTGCACCGAAAAACTGGTGGAACTGGGCGTGCCCGACGGCAACATCACCGTAGCCACCGTGCCCGGTGCGCTGGAAGTGCCGCTGGCGCTGCAAAATATGGCGCAGTCGCACAGTTTTGATGCGCTGGTGGCCTTAGGCGCGGTGATTCGCGGCGAAACCTATCATTTCGAATTGGTGTCAAACGAGTCTGCCGCCGGCATCAGCCGCGTGGGGCTGGATTTCAACATCCCCATCGCCAATGCCGTCCTCACCACCGAAAACGACGAACAAGCCCACGCGCGCATCCAAAGCAAAGCCGCCGAAGCCGCCGTGGTGGCGGTGGAATGCGCCAACCTGCTGCGCCGCCTCAATCCGGCCGACAACAACCTGCCCGATGCCATCGTGTAGCCCTTGATTTCAGAAAGCCGAGTAATGAAACCGAAAAACCGCACCCCGCGCCGCCGCGCGCGCGAATTTGCCGTGCAGGCGCTGTATCAGGCCGCGCTCAACCAGCTGCCCGATGCCGAAGTGGCCAAAAACATCCGCGAAAACGAATACTTCGCCAAGGCCGACAACGAGCTCTTCACCGCCATTTTCTTCGGTGTGCAGGCCAAACGCCGCGAGCTGATGCAGATTATCCGCCCGCTGCTCGACCGCGACGAAAAAGACCTCAGCCCCATCGAATGCGCCGTGCTGCTGGCCGCCGCCTTCGAGCTGCGCGAGATGCCGGAAACGCCCTACCCCGTGATCATCAACGAAGCGATTGAAGTTACCAAAACCTTCGGCGGCATCGACGGCCACAAATTCGTCAACGGCATTTTGGACAAACTGGCGGCCGAACTGCGCCCCAACGACCCGAAACGCGCCTAATCCGCCCCCGTTCGCCCAGGCCGCAGGCTACCTGAAACCGCCGTATCCGTTTTCAGGTAGCCTTTGGTGTTTTATCGTGAATATGAATAAAAACAAACTGTAAAACAGGCTGAAGCACCCGCCAGCTATTTTTCAGGTAGCCTCAGCCGCCGCCGCGCCATCCCGTTTAAACAGGTATAGTGGATTAAAATAAGAATGGGACAAGGCAGCGAGCCGCAGACAGTATGAGCAATACGGCAAGGCGAGCCAACGCTGTAGCATCCTTATTTTAATTCACTATAAAATACCGCCGCATAGGCTACCTGAAACCACACCTCTATGTATTACAAACTCGCCCCCATCGCCCACGTCCTCTCCCGCCTCGGCTTCGTATTTTCGCTGCTGCTCTTGGCGCCCACGCTCGTGTCGTATCTCTACCAAGACGCCGCCTTCTGGGTGTTTGCCGACACCGCAGCCGCCACCATCTGCGCCTCCGGCATCATCTGGCTCATCACCCGCAGCCATCAGCGCGAGCTGCGCACCCGCGACGGCTTCACCCTCGTTTTCCTATTGTGGGTGGGTTTTGCCGTGGTCGCCTCCCTGCCGTTTTATTGGTATCTGCCCGGCATCAGCTACACCGACGCCTTCTTCGAAGCTATCTCCGGCCTCACCACCACCGGCGCCACTGTTTTCACCAACCTCGACAGCTTCCCCCCCTCGCTCAACTTCTGGCGCCACCTGCTCAACTGGGTGGGCGGCATGGGCATCATCGTATTGGCCGTAGCCATCCTGCCCATGATCGGCGTAGGCGGCACCCAGCTTTTCAAAGCCGAAATCCCCGGCATCCACAAAGACAGCAAGCTCGCCCCCCGCATCTCCCAAACCGCCAAAAACCTTTGGTTGATCTACGTTTTCTTCACCCTCATCACCTGCCTCGCCCTGCGCCTGGCCGGCATGAGCTGGCTTGATGCCGTGTGCCACGCCATGTCCTGCATCGGCCTGGGCGGCTTCTCCACCCACGACCAAAACATCGCCTATTTCGATTCCGTGCCCATCGAAATGATTTTGTCCGTCGGCAGCATCATCGCCGCCATCAGCTTCACCAACCACTACTACGCCTTCCGCCAACGCAGCCTCAACGCCTACCGCCGCGACAGCGAAGTGCGCGTGATGATTACCACCCTGATTGCCAGCATCATTGCCTGCGCCCTCTACCTGTGGCACAAAGATTTCTACCCCGATTGGTCGCACGCCCTGCGCTTCGTCGGCTTCAACTTCATCTCCATCGGCCTGGCCAACGGCTACGCCAACACCGACTTCGCCGCCTGGCCGCTGCCCGTGTCCCTCTGGATGTTTTTCCTCGCCAACATCCTCTCCAACGCCGGCAGCGCCGGCGGCGGGCTCAAAACCATCCGCGCCATCGTCTTGTTTAAATTCAGCCTGCGCGAAATGATGCTGCTGCTGCACCCCAACGCCGTGCACACCGTAAAAATCAACGGCATGCACATCGCCGAGCGCACCGCCATGACCGTGCTCGTGTTCACCGCCGTTTACTTCCTCACCATCATCTTCGCCACCTTCGCCCTCATGGCCACCGGCCTCGACTTCGTTACCGCCCTCACCGCCGCCACCGCCTGCATCACCAACGCCGGCCCCGGCCTCGGCAGCGTCGGCCCCGCCGGCAGCTACGCCGAACTAGCCGCCGTGCAAAAATGGCTGTGCGCCGCCGTCATGCTGCTCGGCCGCCTGGAAATCTTCACCGTATTCATGCTCTTCACCCCCGCCTACTGGCGCAAATAGTGTTCGGCGGTTTCAGGTAGCCCTTACCATGGCAGCCGTGTAGGGTGCGGAAGCACGCAGCAGCAGTAGGTTGGGTTAACCCAACAAATAAAAGTGTGAAATGTTGGATTTATCAACCCAACCTACGCCCTGCCGAAAAAAGGCTACCTGAAAAATGAATTTCAGGTAGCCTGCCCATTTGCGGGGTGTAGGGTGTGTGCAGAATGCACGCACGCGGCTGGAATAACACGGGCAACTTGGCATAACGGGCAACGGCGTGCGCGCCTGCGGCGCACACCCTACACGCCCCCCCAACAGCAGCTGATAAATCGGATGAAAAAAGGCTACCTGAATTTTCAGGTAGCCTTTGCGTTGCAGACAAGCGCGGCGGTTTAAAAGCGCAGGCCGGCGCGGATGCCAAAGCTGTGCGAGTGATCGCTGGTCGAATCAAAATGTCGGCCGGCATGATCGCTAGCATCGGTTTTAGAATGGTCGTAGCGGTAGTAGGGGCCGAAGGTCAGCGCCAGATTCGGGGTGAATTGTTTCTGCGCGTCCACGCCTAAACTAATGCTGTAGCTGCTGTCCTTGTGCGTTTCATCCGGCACATGGGGATAAGCCTGTGACCATTTGGTTTCAGTTCTTTCACGCAGGCTGACCTGCGCTTCGCCCCACGGGGTGATGCTCCAGCCACCGCCCAAATCCTGCTCATATTCCACCTGCGCTTTCAGGTATAGGCCGCTTGAATCGTTGTCCACGATATTCGGGGCGTGGACGGTGCGGTGTGCGCGGGCGTTGCTATTGTTGGAAAAGTAACCCA
>NZ_LXSQ01000020.1 GCF_001648475.1 Eikenella halliae | reverse complement strand
TTGCTCCGATGGTTTATCAAAATACGATGACCGGAGTCTTTTTTGAAGCGTGGTTTCAGCAATGCCTACTGCCCGCATTGACTCAAAAATCGGTGATTATTTTAGATAATGCACGATTTCACCGTATAGGTGTCTTACGGGAAATGGCGGAAAAATTGGGACATAAGGTATTGCCTCTTGCACCCTATTCACCTGAGCTCAATCCGATTGAGAAGGTGTGGGCGAATATTAAGCGGTATCTTCGAACCGTATTGTCTGATTACGCCCGATTTGACGATGCGTTACTGTCCTATTTTGATTTTAATTGACTATAATGGCTTATCGAGGGAGATAAGAGCTCAAGAAAGGCTACCTGAAAACGAAGCAAAGCGGAGTTTCTGCGAAGCTAAAACGAAGCAAAGCGGAGTTTCTGCGAAGCTAACAAGATACCGATGCTTTCAGGTAGCCTCACGGCTGAAACGGCAGGCCGAAGTGGCTATAGCTGCGTTCGGTGGCGACGCGGCCGCGCGGGGTGCGCTGGAGGAAGCCTTGCTGGATGAGGTAGGGCTCGATTACGTCTTCGATGGTGTCGGGGCTTTCGCCAATGGCGGCGGCGATGTTGTCCAAGCCGACGGGGCCGCCGGCAAATTTGTGCAGCACGGCTTCGAGGAATTTGCGGTCCATCATGTCGAGGCCTTCGTTGTCCACATCGAGCATTTGCAGGGCGGCATCGGCCAGGGCGGCATCTACGCGGCCGTTGCTTTTCACTTCGGCGTAGTCGCGCACGCGGCGCAGCAGGCGGTTGGCGATGCGCGGGGTGCCGCGGCTGCGGCGGGCGATTTCGAGTGCGCCGTTGTCGGCCAGGCTCATTTGCAGCAGGGTGGCGGAGCGGGAAACGATGGTGGCGAGGTTGGCGCTGCTGTAAAACTCGAGGCGGGAGACGATGCCGAAGCGGTCGCGCAGGGGGTTGGTGAGCATGCCGGCGCGGGTGGTGGCGCCGACGAGGGTGAAGGGGGGCAGGTCGATTTTCACGCTGCGGGCGGCAGGGCCTTCGCCGATCATGATGTCGAGCTGGTAGTCTTCGAGGGCGGGGTAGAGGATTTCTTCCACCACGGGGCTGAGGCGGTGGATTTCGTCGATAAAGAGCACGTCGTACGGCTCGAGGTTGGTGAGCAGGGCGGCGAGGTCGCCGGCGCGCTCGAGCACGGGGCCGCTGGTTTGGCGCAGGTTGACGCCGAGCTCTTTGGCGATGATGTGGGCGAGGGTGGTTTTGCCCAGGCCGGGGGGGCCGAACAGGAGGGTGTGGTCGAGGGCTTCGCCGCGCTTTTTGGCGGCTTGGATGAAGATGCCGAGCTGCTCTTTGGTTTTGGCCTGGCCGATGTAGTCGGCAAGGGTTTTGGGGCGCAGGGCGCGTTCAAGCTGCTCTTCCTGGCTGGAAATTTGGCGGGCGGTGATGAGGCGTTCGGGTTCGGCGGCGGTGAGGGAATCGGTGTGGAGCATGATGGGGAATGGGGTTTTCAGGTAGCCTTAGTGGGTTAATTTGGTTGCGGTTTTATTTGGTTTTTACGGCGGCACGGCCTTGGTTTTGCCAATTAGCTTTGTAGGAGCTTCGCTTCGTTTTAGCTTCGCAGAAACTTCGCTTCGCTTCGTTTTCAGGTAGCCTTTTTGGGGTGGGGTAGCAGGTGGGGCTACCTGAAGTTGCTGTGTTCGGTTGCATTTTAGCGAAATTTGCTTGGGCTTGCCGTTTGTCTTGCTGGCGTTCAGTTCGTTTGCTTTCAGGTAGCCTGTTAGGCGAGAAAAGCTTCGATTGAGCCGGGCTGACGCCGGCTGTTTTCCAGCCATTCCGGCAGCCATTCGGTGATGCGTTCGCCGGTACGGCGGATGAAGGTGCCGGGCTGGGGTTCGTCGATGTATTCTTGTTGGCGAACGAGGACGAGCGGGGCTTCGCTGCCGGGCTGCCCTTTGGCAAAGGCGAGGGCTTCGGCATGGGTGGCGAAGGCATGGAAGTAGTCGTCGCCTTCATATAAATCGGGGGCGCCGCGCTCGGGATGGCACCACACGCGGTATTCGAGCACGTCGTCGTAGAAATAGCCGCCGCCGGAATGGCAGAGGGCAGGGTAGGTACCTACTTTTTCTGGATAGGCGGCGGGCGGGTAGGGAGACTGGCTCATTTTGTGCAACGCTTGCTTGGAAAATAATCAGAAGGCTACCTGAAACGGCAGCCTTCTGTTGCTGGGCTAGGGGGCAGATGCGCCCTTCGGCGGGGTGGAAGCAGCCGAGGCGGCGGCCGGTACGGATGCCGGCGTGGCCGGGGCACTGGAATCGGCGGGCAGGGAGCTGTCGGGCAACAGGTTTTCATCGGCTTGCGATTCGATGCGCTTGCCGTTCATGCTGAAGGTTTTGTTGCGCACGACGATGTGGGTGCTCACGATTTGGTTGCCGTCGATTTTCAGGTAGCCTTGCCGCGCCATGCTTTTGAGCACGCTGTCGAGCCACAGGCGCACGGCTTCTTTGATTTCGTGGTCGGCATCGGGCAGGGATGGATCGACGCTGATGTAGTTTTTGGCTTGAGCGGCGGTGAGCCGTTCGATCACTTGCTGCGGCGCGGCGATGTGGAAATCGGCGTCGGTTTTGGCGAGCAGGTTGTCGATATCATTCAAATCGGCAGCGGTAAGGCCGCTGAATTTGAGTTCGCCGTTGCCGCTAATCATGCCTTGCGGTGTGGTGAGGTCGAACTGTTTGAGCCGGATAACGGGATCGTTAGTAAACAGGCCGGCGGCTTCGTTGCGCAGGGCGGCAAGTAGGGCTTCGCGCATTTGCTCGTCGCTGAGGCGCTGGGTGATGAGCTGGTCGCGGCGGGTTTTGAGCGCGGCGAGGCTTTCGGCATCGAGGTGTTCGGCGCTCACGTGGATGACCAGCGGGCCGTAGTTGTCGCTGCCGTAGTTGAGCTTGGCAAAGCCGAATTTGCCTTCGGTGTTCACCCAACGGCCGTCTTGATCCATGCGGGTTTCGATTTGCAGGTCGTTGAGGGTGATTTTGGCGGGCGGCACTTGGCCGTAGGGGTTGATGAAGCTGCCGATTTGCAGGTCGGACACCATGTTCAGCACATCGTTGAGGCGGATGTCGTAGTTGATGCTGTCTTTCCATTCCACTTCCACTTGGCCGAGAGTAAGCTTGCTGTTGCCCAGGGCAAGGTTGTGGCTGCCTTCGCGGGTTTCGGTGTGCAGCTGGAGGTTTTTGTAGGAAACGCTGCCTTTGTCGGCCAGGGTGATGGTGAGGCCGGGGTTGTTCAGGCTGCTTTGGTATTCAGTAAAGTATTTGGTGTAGTCGGTGCTGCCTTCGAGGCCTTGCCAATTGATGGCGATACCGGAGAGCTCTTGGTATTTGAAAGTGGGCACCTGCCAAGTGAGGCGGCCGTTGCCGTTGAGTTGGATCACGTTGCGCAGGCTGGCAGGGGCTTGGCTGCCGAAGAAGCGTTGCAATATTTCTCGGCTTTCGGGCTGGAAAACGAATTCGGTGTCTACCACGGCGCGCACAGGCATGCTGCCGTTGGCAAACAGGCTGTGTTTGATGTTGCTCTCCAGTGTGATGGGCTGGGTGAGGATGGTTTTGATGTTGTCGGGCAGTTTGTCTTGCAGCTGCGCCAGGAAGGTGGGCTTGAAGCGCACCACGGTGGTTTCGTGCGAACTGAACCAGCCGCGCTCGTAGCGGCGGGATTCGACTTGCAAGAAGGATGTGTGGCTTAGGATTTCATGCTGTTTGTTCAGGCTTTGTTCGGCTTTGATGCCGAGATAGTAGGGCGCGCCGAGGAATAGGGCGGCCAGCAGCAGGATGAGGCCGGAGAACAGCCAAAGGAGTTTTTTCATGCAACAACCAAAATGCGTGATATTAGGAAAGCGCAAGGATAACACCAAAACGGGGCACTGTCTTGGTGCGGGGCAAGCAAGAGGCTACCTGAAAACGGATTTTTACTTTCGTTAAAATTGTTTTCAGGTAGCCTGTGTGCCCTTAACGGGCTAAAACGGACAGTAAATTAGACGCCGGTGCCGCTTAGGGCGTTGATGCTGTAGCCGCCGTCCACGTAGGTGATTTCGCCGGTGATGCCGGAGGAGAGGTCGGACAGCAGGAAGGCGGCGGTGTTGCCCACTTCTTCGATGGTTACGTTGCGGCGCAGCGGGTTTTGCGAAGCAACGTGGTTGAGCAGGCGGCCGAAATCGGCAATGCCGGCGGCAGCCAAGGTTTTAATCGGACCGGCGGAGATGCCGTTGCAGCGGATGCCTTCGGGGCCAACGCAAGCGGCAGTGAAGCGAATAGCGGCTTCCAAACTGGCTTTGGCCATGCCCATTACGTTGTAGTTGGGGATGGCGCGCACGGCGCCCAGATAAGTGAGCGCGAGGATGGCGCTGTTGCGATTGCGCATCATCGGGCGGGCGGCTTTGGCCAGCGCGGGCAGGCTGTAGGCGGAGACATCGTGTGAAATTTCAAAGGCTTCTCGGCTGATGCTGTCTAAGAAGTCGCCGCTGAGGGCTTCTTTGGGCGCGAAAGCGATGGCGTGCACCAGGCCGTCAAGGCCATCCCATTTTTTGCCCAAGTCGGCAAATACTTGTGCAATTTCAGCATCATTTTGCACATCGCAGCGGAATACCAAATCGGAGCCGAAGTCGGCCGCCATTTTGCGCACGCGTTCTTCCAATTTGTCTACCACATAGGTGAATGCCAACTCAGCGCCTTGTTCGCGGCAGGCTTTGGCGATGCCGTAGGCAATGGAACGCTCGGAAATCATGCCGGTAATCAGGATTTTTTTGCCTTGCAAAAAGCCCATTTTTCTTGTCCTCGGGGAAGTTGTCTGTGTGCAGGCTGTTTGGTTTTCAGGTAGCCTGCGCCCAAAAGCGGGATATTATAGCTTAATTTAAGGTGCCAGAGTAAATCCGGCGCTGTTTTGCGTGTGCTGCAAACAGCCGAAACCCGCTGTTTTCGGCAGCGGGCTTCAACTTTTCGGTTTTGAGTATTGGGATGTTAAGCAATTGGTTTCGCTAGGCGCACTCCTGTGGAATTGGGTAGATATAGCTTTTTCAGCTATGCCCCATAAGAAAGGGGTTGTGGCTATTATACACAAACGATAATTGTTATCAATATTTAAATGGAAAATATTTTTATCAATATGCCTGGGTGCGATTTATTTTCACAATCCTAGCAACTGGCAATACGAGCAACTGCCCAGCCGTTATATAATGCCGTCCGACTTTCGTTTTCAATCCTTTAACGCCATGAACACCGCGCACTCCACCGTTTCCGCACAACTGCTGCACGCCAACCAACTGGGCACCGACGAAATCGCCCGTGCTTTATCTGCCATTTCCGCCCATCAAGTGGACTATGCCGACATTTACTGTCAGCGCACCGCTTATGAGAGCTGGCACTTGGAAGAGGGCATGGTGAAATCCGGAAGTTTTCAGATTGATCAAGGCGTGGGCGTGCGGGCGGTGTCGGGCGAGAAAACGGCGTTTGCCTATGCCGACAGCCTAAGCCCGGCCGTACTGCGGCAAGCAGCAGAAGCGGTACGTACCATCGGTGTGGCAGGGCAGGAGCGGCAGGTTAAGCTGGCTGCTTCAGCCAACCGCCAGCAGGTTGCACTCTACACGCCGGATAACCCGATTCCCGGCTTAGATTCAGCCGCCAAAGTGGCGCTGCTCAACCGTGTGGAGCAGCTGGCCAAAGCTGCCGACCCGCGCATCGTGCAAGTGATGGCCGGGCTGACTTGCGAACACGATTTAATCTATCTGGCGCGGTTAGACGGCATCACTGCCGCCGATATCCGCCCGCTGGTGCGCCTGAGCATCACCGTAGTCGCCAAGCAGGGCGAGCGGCGCGAAGTGGGCAGCTTTGGCGGCGGCGGACGGCACGGGCTGGATTATTTCAATGAAGAGCGGCTGCGCAGTTATGTGGAGGCGGCGGTAAAACAGGCTTTGGTCAACTTGGAGTCGCGCCCCGCGCCCGCCGGCAGCATGACTGTGGTGCTCGGCAGCGGTTGGCCGGGCGTGCTGCTGCACGAAGCCGTGGGGCACGGGCTGGAAGGCGATTTCAACCGCAAAGGTACCAGCGCGTTTGCCGGCCGTTTGGGCGAACGCGTGGCAGCCAAAGGCGTAACCGTGGTGGACCAAGGCAATATCGAGCTGCGGCGCGGCTCGCTCAATCTGGACGATGAAGGCAACGCCACCCGACAAACTGTGCTGATTGAAGACGGCATCTTGGCCGGCTACCTGCAAGACGAAACCAACGCCCGGCTGATGGGCATGGCGGTAACCGGCAACGGCCGCCGCGAAAGCTACGCTGCCGCACCCATGCCGCGCATGACCAACACTTTTATGCAAAACGGCAACCGCGAGCCGGAAGAAATCATCGCCTCAATCGAAAAAGGCCTGTATGCCGTGAACTTCGGCGGCGGGCAGGTGGACATCACCAGTGGCAAATTCGTATTCAGCGCCTCCGAAGCGTGGTGGGTGGAAAACGGCAAGCTGCAATACCCCGTGAAAGGCGCTACCATCATCGGTAGCGGGCCAGAAGTACTCAAACACGTGAGCATGATCGGCAACGACATGGCGCTCGACAGCGGCATCGGCGTGTGCGGTAAAGAAGGTCAGAGCGTGCCTGTGGGCGTGGGGCAGCCCACACTGCGCATCGATGCCGGCTTAACTGTTGGTGGCAGCGAAACTGTTTGACGGTTTGGCAAGAAAGGCTACCTGAAAGGGATTCAGGTAGCCTTTTGTCTATATAACGGTGAAAGGTACATTTGTTTACACAAGACCTCAAACAGCTATTCAGTTGATTACCGCATATATAATTTCACATAATATACATTATGCGAACTAAAGTTTGTAGCGCACGTATCCGCCCAGATTGTGCGTGTTCATTCTATTCATGATAGCCTTTAGCAAGATATCTTTATTATAGCCGCCAGTATTTGGCTAGCTGGTAGTTCGAATAAATGCAGGCTAAACAACTTTTCAGGTAGCCTTTGCTTTTCGGAAGGCTACCTGAAATAGGAAAAATCTGCCTTCAGGTAGCCTTCCTTACCAACACGCATACAGTACAACGGAAGCACTTTTCTTCATGGCAAGCGACAAGCCTCAAAACAGGTTGGGCTATACGGTGAGGCTTGCCGCCGAAGAAGGAAGCAAAGGGCTTTCGCTATCAGCACGGAATTCGGCTACAATACCGCTTAGCATGAGTTAAACAAACTTCTCCCTTTCCCAGCCAACTGTCGGCAGTATGAATGGCGCAGTTGTGGGCAAGATCGGTTTTTTGTTCAGCTTATCCTACGCTGTCTGCCAGCATCCATCCATTGTCTGTCAAAGGAGACCCAAACCATGTTTTCCCACAGCCTTACCATCGCCAAATACGATCCCGAACTTGCCGCCGCCATTGCCGCAGAGGAACAGCGCCAGCAAGACCATGTTGAGCTGATCGCCTCTGAAAACTACGTCAGCTGCGCCGTGATGGAAGCCCAGGGCAGCCAGCTCACCAACAAATACGCCGAAGGCTACCCCGGCAAACGCTACTACGGCGGCTGCGAACACGTGGACGTGGCCGAAGAGCTTGCCCTCGAACGCGTGAAAAAACTGTTCGGCGCCGCCTATGCCAACGTACAGCCCCACTCCGGCTCGCAGGCCAACCAAGCCGTGTATGCTTCCGTATTGAAACCCGGCGATACCATCCTCGGCATGAGCCTCGCCCACGGCGGCCACCTCACCCACGGCGCATCGGTAAACATTTCCGGCAAGCTCTACAACGCCGTTACCTACGGCCTGGACGAAAACGAAGTGCTCGACTACGCCGAAGTGGAACGCCTCGCGCTTGAACATAAACCCCAAATGATTGTGGCCGGTGCCTCCGCCTACGCCTTGGAAATCGACTGGGCGAAATTCCGCGAAATCGCCGATAAAGTAGGCGCGTACCTGTTTGTGGATATGGCACACTATGCCGGCCTGATTGCCGCCGGCGAATACCCCAACCCCGTGCCGCATGCCGACTTCGTTACCACCACCACCCACAAAACCCTGCGCGGCCCGCGCGGCGGCGTGATTCTGTGCCGCGACAACACCCACGAAAAAGCGCTCAATTCCGCTATTTTCCCCAGCCTGCAAGGCGGCCCGCTGATGCACGTGATTGCCGCCAAAGCCGTGGCCTTCAAAGAAGCCCTGTCGCCCGAATTCAAGCAATACGCCAAACAGGTGAAAATCAATGCGGCGGCGATGGCGGAAGAATTGGTAAAACGCGGCCTGCGCATCATTTCCGGCCGCACCGAAAGCCACGTTTTCCTGGTGGACCTGCGCCCGAAACACATCACCGGCAAAGCCGCTGAATCCGCACTGGGCAAAGCGTTGATTACCATCAACAAAAACGCCATCCCGAACGACCCGGAAAAACCCTTTGTTACCTCCGGCATCCGCGTGGGCACCGCCGCCATCACCACCCGCGGCTTCGACGAAGCTGCCTCCCGCAAACTGGCGAATCTGGTGGCCGACGTGCTGGACAAACCCGAAGACGAAGCCAACCTGGCACGCGTGGCTGGTGAAGTGAAAGCCTTGTGCGACCAATATCCGGTATACGGCGCATAAGCAAATATGCTTAGATTGCTGCTTGAAATAAAACCGGCCGACTGGAAACAGTCGGCTTTTTTTATGCCATTCAATAATATGGCGGATTAAAGATAAAGCGGGGATCGTGGGTAGTATGAGTATAGTGAATTAACAAAAATCAGGACAAGGCGACGAGCCGCAGACAGTACAGATAGTACGGCAAGGCAAGGCAACACTGTACTGGTTTAAATTTAATTCACTATAATACGGCAAGGCAAGCTAACGCCGTAGCATTCTTGTTTAAAAGGCTACCTGAAACTTTCAGGTAGCCTTTTATTCATGTGAGCGAATCAATCAAACCGAGAATGAAGAACCGCAGCCGCAAGTGGTTACGGCATTCGGGTTGCTTCGGATAACGAATTGCGAGCCTTGCAGGCCTTCGGTGTAGTCGATTTCCGCGCCGAGCAGGTATTGGTAGCTCATCGGGTCGATTAGGAAAACAAGGCCGCTTTTTTCGATTTGGAAGTCGTCGTCGTTCACGATTTCATCGAAAGTGAAGCCGTATTGGAAGCCGGAGCAGCCTCCGCCGTTCACGAACACGCGCAGTTTCAAATCGGGGTTGTTCTCTTCGGCAATCAGCTCGGCTACCTTATTGCAGCAGCTTTCAGTGAAGATAATGGGATCGCTGTGATCAATATCAGACATGGTTTATTCCTTTTTCTGTGTTATGCGGGATGGGCTTATTGTGGCGCAAAGCGGGGTTTGCGGGCAAGTCGGCCTTGGGTAAATTCTATGCGGCAAATAAGGGCGGAGGCGGCGGGTTTAAAGTACAGGCAGGCGGTGTTTACCAACAGAATGTTTTAAGGCGGGCGTTGCGTTTAGCCCTCACCTGCATATAGAGGCTACCTGAAAACCGTTTGCCATTCTTCAGGTAGCCTTCCGATTTCAGGCTGCCCTACCCTAAGCCAATTCTTCCTGCCATTGCTCTAAGAGTTTCTGCCACTCGCCTTCATTTTTATGACCTTGGGCGATGGCAGCCTTGAGGTGGGAAATTGCTTCGCCAGCGTTGGCGCGCACGCCCCAGCCGTGGTAGTAGAGGCAGGCGAGGTTGTAATGCGCTACGGGGTCGTGCCGGAGGGCGGCTTTTTTAAACCAGGCCGCGGCTTTTTCGTAGTCTTTGCCCACAAATTCGCCGAGGAAAAACATCATACCGAGGTTGGTTTGGGCGCGCGGCAAGCCGTATTCGGCGGCGGCTTTGTAGAGCGAGAAGGCTTGGCCGATGTCTTGGGTGACGCCGTTGAGGCCGAAATGGCAGATGAAGGCCTGGCGGTAGTGTTCTTCGGCCAGCTGTTCTTCCGGGTCGGGCAGGTGGCACACGGGGTCGGATGCGCGGCGCTGGGGTTTCACCGGCTCGGCCAGTTTTTCTTTGGCCTCTTCGTGCCCGTTGAGCACGGCCTGTTCATACCATTGCCGCGCCAGTTTGTCGTCTTTGGATACGCCCAAGCCGTAGCGGTACACATCGCCCATTTGATACATGGCGTCGGCATTGCCCAGGCGTACGGCCTGCTCCAGGCAGCGCACGGCGGCTTCGAAATTCTGCTGGATGCCCTGCCCAGTGAGCAGCTGTTTGGCCAACAGGTTCAGTGCTTCGGAATCGTTGGCGTTGGCGGCTTGGATAATCCATTGTACGGCGGCTTTGGGGTCGGCTGCGCAACCGATACCGTTGAGCCGCATGTGCCCGGCCTTGCTTTGGGCAGCCACCACGCCTTTGGCGGCCACTCGTTCGTACCAATGCAGGGCTTTGGCTTTGTCCATGCTGCCGAAGCGGCCGGTTTCATACAGGCGGGCGAGCTGCCATTGCGCATCGCCGTAGTCCTGTTCAGCGGCGCGTTTGAGCCAACTGATGCCTTGGCGCACGTCGGTTTTGGTGCCCAATCCGTGCAAGAGGGCATAGGCCATGTGGTATTGGGCCTGCGGTTCGCCCAGCGCGGCGGCATGGGAAGCCCAGGCAAAGGCTTTTTGATGCTGGCCGTGGGCGGCCGCGTTTTCCATCAGCCACACGATGGCCGGCGGGAATTTTTGCGCAGCCAGGTGCTGCATCACTTGGCTGGCGGCCAATACGTCTTGCTGCATGCCTTCGCCGTTGGCCTGCATCAAAGCCAGGCTGTAGGCGGCTTTCAGGTAGCCTGAAGCAGCGGCACGCTCCAGCCAATATAATGCGGTGGCATAATTTTGCGGCACATTTTGGCCTTGGCGGTTCCATTCGCCCAGCTCGTATTGCGCCTGCTGGTGCCCCTTTTCGGCGGCCTGGAGCATATCGGCCACGGCTTTTTCACGGGTGTCTTCTGCTTCCAGCAGCTGTTGGGCACGGCGGTAGTAGGCTTCGGCATCAGGCAGATTATCCTGTTCCGTCCGCTTTGTTTTCACCAACTTGGCCGCTTTGCGCCCGAGTGCAAATTTAATCATTCGTTCCAACCGTATTTAAATCTTTCTTTTAGCGGCTATTGCGGCGAAGCCGCATTCCGCTCCTCCCTAAGTTCAGGCCGGTTGGCAAGGGGCATTCCCCTGCCCGCTAACTGTTCTGTTGCACGGCATCTTGTTAATATACAGATATTTTAGCACGCCAGGCCACCCTGTGGCAGCCCGTTTGAGCTATTCGAGGCTACCTGAAAAGCTAAAGTGCACCGATAATTTGCTAACAGAGCCTCTTTTACGCATAAATTGCCAAACTTTCGGGCTACGAATTGTCGTTCATTTGATTTTGGTCAATATTTCTTCCCGATATTATCTTTATAATTCCCTCCAAGTTGAAAGGATTTAGTGCCAGCTGTCAAACAAAGCTGGTTGGTTGAAATAGAGATGCTCCTGTTTCTTGCAACATTGGATTCATTTTCCTCTTGATGTGTGTGTGTTTAGGTGTGGCCGACTGCCACACCTTTTTTTATCTGCAATATCCAGCCAAAGTAGCGAAAGCCGCCCTACCCGCTATAAAATGCCGCCTTTTCCAACTCAGCGCCATCTCATGCTCAGCTACCGCCACGCCTTCCATGCCGGCAACCATGCCGACATGCTCAAACATTTCATCCTGTTTCTCACCCTCGACTATTTCAACCGCAAAGACAAGCCCTATTGGTATATCGATACCCACAGCGGCGCCGGCCTATACCGCCTGGCAGACGATGCCGCGCAAAAAACCGGCGAACACCAACAAGGCATCGGCCGCCTGCTCGCCACGCCCGCCCTGCCTGCCGAACTGGAGCAATTCCGCCAACACCTGAGCCATATCCTGCCCGCGCCCGATTTTTATTGCGGCTCGCCCCGCCTCGCCCAAAGCCTGCTGCGCGACAGCGACAAAATGCGCCTGTTTGAGCTGCACCCCGCCGACTTCGCCCTGCTGCAGGAAAACACCCGCGCTGACCGCCGCATCATCGCCAAACAAAGCGACGGTTACCAAGGCCTGATTTCCCTCCTGCCCCCCCCTCCGCGCCGCGCCCTGACCCTCATCGACCCGCCCTACGAGCAAAAACAAGATTACCGCCAAGTAGTCAAAACCCTGCAGGCCGCCCTGCACCGCTTCGCCACCGGCTGCTATTTGCTGTGGTATCCCTGCCTTTCGCGCGAAGAAAGCCGCCAACTTCCCGCCGAACTGCGCAAACTGCCCGTTACCCATTGGCTGCAAGCCGAACTGCATGCCCATGCCCCGCGCAGCGACGGCTTCGGCATGCACGGCAGCGGCATGTTCGTTATCAACCCGCCCTACCTGCTGGCTGAACAGCTCGCCGCCAACCTGCCCACCCTCGCCGAACTCTTGGCGCAAGACCAAGGCGCAAGATTTGTGCTGGAGCAAGAAAGCACTTAAGCATTTAAGTTTTCAGGTAGCCTTTTCCATGCAAAGGCTACCTGAAAAATACAGCACCGTGCCAAACCGGCAATCAATACACTGATTTGCCATACAGCTGCCCCGGCCGGCAGCGGTTTCTGATTTCCTCCGCCAATGCCAAAGCATTCCCCGCGCTATTAAGCCACACCCGGTTTCCGGCCTCAGACAACGGCTTAATCTGATTCAAATTCAAACTGAGTGTTTGCGGCACTCCCCCGGCCTGCTCCGGCATACGGTATTGCAGTAACAATTTGCTAGGGAAATTCCCGCCCCGCAAATTCACAAATTGCAACCATTCATAAGCCACAAAACCCTCGCCCGCACCCGATAAACAATAACGGATACCCTCTTCCTCCAAGCGCACAAACTCCCGTGCCCCGGTACCTTTACGCCGCCACCACATCAGCCGGCATACCGCCACCGCAAGCAGCAACAAGATACCCGAGTACAATACCGTGGTCTGATATTGCCCAAACAGCAAAGCCGTCCGGCCGATAATCGTGAGCGAAGCCAATACGCCAAACACAGTAGCCCACCCGTTCAGCAAGCCTTTGCTCACTTCCCATTCCCGCACCGTTTTGCGGCAGGCCAGATAATTTTGATTTTCCATTATTTCGCCTCCTTGAGGCTACCTGAAAAAATACACTGCATCATTCCCTCAGCCCATTAAGGCCGTCACACAAAATCCAATATCGGCCAGCCGTGTTGGACGGCGGTGAGGGTGAGCACAGGGTCGGGATTAACGGCTACGGGCTGGTTTACCTGCTCCAAAAGCGGCAGGTCGTTGCGGGAATCGCTGTAGAAATAAACTTTTTCGTAGTCGGCCTGGCTTTGGCCGCGTTCGGCCAGCCATTGGTGCAGGCGGGTTACTTTGCCCTCTTGGAAGCTGGGCGTGCCGATTGGTCGGCCGGTGTAGTTGCCTTGGGCATCGGTTTCGAGGCTGATGCCGATGATATTTTCAATGCCGAATTCGCGGGCGATAGGGGTGATGATGAATTCGTTGGTGGCGGAAATCATGAGCAGGGTGTCGCCCGCGTCGCGGTGGCTGTTGACCAGCATTCTGGCCATTGGGGTGATGTTCGGGCGGATGCGCTGCATGAACTCGCGGTGCATTTCGTCCAGCTCGGCACGGCTGTATTCGGCCAGCGGACGCAGGACGAAGGCGAGATAGGCATCGAGATCGAGGCAGCCTTTACGGTAGTCTTGGTCGAACGCTTGATGGCGCTGCATATCGGCATCGCTGAAGATGCCTTTTTCGTGCAGGAAATTGCTCCATTCGCTGCTGGAATCGCAGTTGATGAGGGTGTGGTCGAGGTCGAAAATGGCGAGGTTCATTGGTTTAAATATCCTGTTGCAACAGTTGTTTGAGCAGGGGCAGCGTGATAGGGCGGTGGCTGGCGAGGGCGTGACGGTCGAGCGCGTCGAGCATGGCCATCAGGCTGCCGATGTCGCGCCGCCAGTGGTGCAGCAGGTAGCGGAAAATATCGGGCGAAATGCGGATTTGGCGGCGGCGGGCGGCTTCAACCAGGGCGGCGATTTTTTCTTCGTCGCCAAGCGGTTTGATTTCATACACCAGGCAGTAGCCCATGCGGGTGCGCAGGTCTTCGCGCACGGATAGGCGCGGCGGCGGCACGCTGGCGCCAATCAGGAGCGCGCCCTGCCGGCTTTGGCGGAGATGGTTGCAGAAATTAAACAATTCGGCCTGGCCGTCGGCATCGAGGCTGTCGATTTGGTCGAGGGCAAGATGGCAGCCTTCGGCGGGTGCTTCGTGCAGCGGCTCATTGGCGGCATTCAGGTAGCGTGCGCTCAATCCGGCCGCTTCGGCCTGCGCCGCCCAGGCCTGGAGCAAATGGCTTTTGCCCGCCCCGGCCGGCCCCCACACATACACAAAGGGCTCGCGCTGCCCGCGCAACACTTGCAACAGCTCGCGGTTGCCTTGGCCTAAAAAGGTGTCGAAACTCGGCGGGGCAGCGGGAAAATCGAGGATGAGTTGGTTCATGATGTGATGGAGGCTACCTGAAACAGGGTAGCTGCTTTCAGGTAGCCTTTCGCGGTTTAAGCCGATTCGCGGATACGGCGCAACACTTCTTCTTTGCCCATCAAGGCCAGCACGGCATCCACGCTCGGCGTTTTGGCCGTACCGCACACCGCCAGCCGCAACGGCATGCCCAGTTTGCCCATTTTGATGCCTTCGGCTTCGCAGAACGGGGCGAACAGGGCGTGGATGTTTTCCGCCGTCCAATCCTGTTCGGGCAGCTCGGCCAGTTTGGCGGCGAAACGCTGCATCCGCGCGGGGGCTTCCGCGTCCCAGTGTTTGGCGACGTCGGCTTCCGGCGGCACGGCTTTGCGGTAGAAGTAGGCGCATTCGGCAGCCAGCGCGTTCAAATCGTGGGCGCGGTCTTTCACCAATGCCAGCACGTCTTCCAGTTGCAGGCTGCCTGAAACGGCAATACCTTGTTTTTCCAGGCGCGGCAGCACCAGTTTGGCCAGTTCGGCGTTGTCGGCGGCTTTGATGTGTTCGGTGTTAATCCACATCAGTTTTTTGCCATCCATGCGGCTGGGGCTGGCGGAAACGTGTTCCAAATCAAACCATTGCACAAACTGCGGCATGGTAAAGAATTCGTCGTCGCCGTGCGCCCAGCCCAAGCGGGCGAGGTAGTTCAGCAGGGCTTCGGGCAGGATGCCCATGTCTTCGTATTCGGTAACCGCTACGGTGTCGCCGCTGCGTTTGGAGATTTTTTTGCCCTGCTCGTTCAGAATCATCGGCAGGTGGGCGTATTCGGGCAGGGTGGCACCGAGGGCTTTGAAAATGTTGATTTGTTTGGGTGTGTTGTTTACGTGGTCGTCGCCGCGAATCACATGGGTGATGCCCATGTCCATGTCGTCCACCACCACGCAGAAGTTGTAGGTGGGCGTGCCGTCGGCGCGGGCGATGATGAGGTCGTCCAGCGCTGCGTTAGGAATGCTGATTTCGCCTTTCACCAAATCGTTCCAGCGGGTAACGCCTTCAATCGGCATTTTGAAGCGGACGACGGGTTCTACGCCGTCGGGGATTGGGGGCAGCGTTTTGCCGGTTTCCGGCCGCCAGCGGCGGTCGTATGTGGCCGTGCCTTCGCGCTCGGCTTTTTCGCGCATTTCTTCCAATTCTTCTTTGCTGCAATAGCAGTGGTAGGCGTGGCCTTCGTCCAGCAGTTGTTGGATGAGGGCTTTGTAGCGCGGGAAGTTTTTGGATTGGTACACGATGTTGCTGCGGTTGTCGGCGTGCAGGCCAACCCAGTCCATGCCCTGCAAGATGATGTCCACGGATTCTTGGGTGGAGCGTTCCAAATCGGTGTCTTCGATGCGCAGCAGGAATTCGCCGCCGTGGTGCTTGGCAAACGCCCATGAATACAGCGCGGTGCGCACGCCGCCAATGTGCAGGTAGCCGGTGGGGCTGGGGGCGAAACGGGTTTTGATGGTCATGATATTGGCTTTCGGAATGAGATAGATAGCGGATTAGCAAACTTTCGATACCAAGCGGATCAACACCGTGGCAAAACTTTAAGTGAATCCGCTATTGGGAAAGGGCGTATTGTAGCGGATTGGGCTGGCTTCGGGGAATGTGGCGGCAGATAAAAGGCTACCTGAAATGCCATGCAGCACAATTTTCAGGTAGCCTGTTTGCCATTCTGGCAGGCGCGTTACAGCGTGGTGTTCAATGCAGTATCGATGTCGCGCCAAATGTCTTCAATATCCTCAATGCCCACGGAGAAGCGCAGCAGGCCTTCGCGGATGCCGAGTTTCTCCTTCACCGCCGGGCTCATGCCGCTGTGCGACTGGCTGAAGGAATGGTTCACTAGGCTTTCCACGCCGCCAAGGCTGGCGGCCATGTGCAGTAGTTTGAGATTGCGGATAACAGAATCGGCAGCGGCTTGGCCGTCTTTCTTCAAATATACCGACACCACGCCGCCGAAGCCGCGCATTTGGCGTTTGGCTAATTCGTGATGCTCATGGCTGGGCAGGCCGGGATAGAACACTTTGTCCACGGCGGGGTGTTGCTCCAAGCGGCGGGCGAGTTCGGCGGCGTTGGCCAGATGCTGCTTCATGCGCACGGAGAGGGTTTTGATGCCACGCAACACGAGGGCGCAATCCATCGGCCCAGCAATGCCGCCGGTGTTCACCATGGTGCTTTGTAGGCGTTTGGCCAAGGCTTCTTCCTTAGCCACCACAATGCCCATCAGCACGTCGGAATGGCCGCAGAGGTATTTGGTGGCGGAGTGGAACACGATGTCGCAGCCCATGTCGAGCGGATTTTGCAGATAGGGGGTGGCGAAGGTGTTGTCGATGCCCACCACCGCACCGGCGGCTTTGGCCTTGTGCGCCAATAGGGGGATGTCCACCAGCCGCAGCAGCGGGTTGCTGGGGCTTTCCAGCCACACGAGTTTCACTTTATGTTCGGTTAGGAGCTTATCGAGGTTTTCAGGTAGCGTGAGGTCGGCGAACACGACGTTTACGCCCCATTGGGCATACACTTCGGTGAGCAGGTCGTAGGCACCGCCGTAGATGTCGGCCACGGCGATGATGGTGTCGCCAGGGCGCAATATGGTGCGGAATACGGCATCAATGCCGGCCATGCCGCTGCCGAAGGCGAAGCCCGCGCAACCGTGCTCCAATTCGGCCACGGTGTCTTCCAGCACCTTGCGCGTGGGGTTGGCGAGGCGAGAATAGCGGTAGGGGATGTTTTCGCCGATTTGGTGCATGGCGAACATGCTGTTTTGATAAATCGGCGGCATGATGGCGCGGTTGTGCTCGTCAGGGTTGTAGCTGCTGTGGATGACTTCGGTATCGAAATGCACGGGGGTTCTCCTTTCAGGTAGCCTCTGGTAGCTGAAGCTCTTCCTATAGCGTTGGCTCGCTGGGTAGGAAAAATGATTGCTTCGCTATATGGCCGTATTGGCGATGGTGTCGGTTGCGGTAGATAAAAAAACAGCCGAGCAGTGTAGCCGGCTGTTTTGACTTGGCTTCGCAAAGCCGATGCTCTGCAAAAATATTCTGGCGGAAAGGAAGGGATTCGAACCCTCGATACGCTATTCACGTATACACGCTTTCCAGGCGTGCGACTTCAACCACTCATCCACCTTTCCGAGGTAAGGTGCGCGATTATACTAAAACACCCACGGTAACACAACCATTTTCTGCCCTACCCCTGCCGGCAATTTCCCGGCAACAATGAAAAGCCTTCGCCCCGCAGTTTTCCGACCTTTTCGCGCAGCGGAGTGAGCGGATACACCGTTTTCACCGCCGCCAAACCATAAGCCGCAGCGGCTGCCGGCCACCAGCGGTTGCCCGCTAACTCCATAAAGTGCCAGCGCCGCAGCGCCCGCTCGTTCTCCCACGGCGGCACATAGGCCATAAACCGCCCCGTATCCGGCCTGAAGCCGGCCTCAGCCAGCATCCGCCTCACTTTCGGCAACGGCAGCGCATGGGCACGCAGGCCGAGTTGTTTTTCAGGTAGCCCGAAGCGCCACAGCGAATACGGGTTAAACCCGCTGAGCACCAGGCTGCCGTTGGGTACGAGCACGCGGAAACACTCCCGCAGCAATTCTTCCGGCTGCGCGCATAATTCCAAACCATGTGGCAGCAGTAAAGTTTGCACACTGCCCGACAACAGCGGCAGCTGCGGCAGTGCGCACACCACATCTGCCTGCGCCCTACCCCGCCCCAACCGCAACACCTGTTGCGGCCAGCCATCCCAGCCGCAAAGCGAAGCGACCACGGTGATGCCGTATGGATTAGCCGTATGCGCAGCAAAAAACGCCTGCTCCGCCGTTTTCAGGTAGCCTCCCGTGGCGGTGTTGTCCAGCCATTTATCCAAACTATTTTCTTCTATCATGCCACCCCCTTGCTCTCCCGGCCATCATACCGACCAAACAAAATTTTGCAAAACACAGCACAAAGAAATCTGCCTGAAAGGAGAGTTTGGGCTCGCTCTCGTGTTATCATTCTACCTTTGCGAATTTGCCATACCGGCAAAGTGTCCGGCGGCGGCCCAAAACAGCTTCTGCCTGGACTTTAATATCCAAAATATTTTATTAAATCATAATGTTAAATACAACGGACTCATTTCTTCGCCATGAGTAAATTCAAATTTCTTTCCTTAGCCGTTTTAAGCTTAGGGATTCCTGCCTCCGCACTTACCCAAACCTATACGCCGGAGCAGATTGCCGTCTCTATCACCAACCTTAATGCCGCTATCCTGCGCAACCCTTCTTCCCCCCACAATAATCTATGGAGCCGTATGCGGCAAGACTTCCGCATGAGCGAGGTCAATCCCGAAATCGTGCGCCGTCACGAAACCTACTACAGCACCCGAAGCGCCTATTTCAACCGCACCGTGGAGCGCAGCCGCCCCTACCTCTACCACATTCTCTCCGAAGTGGAAAAGCGGAATATGCCCTCCGAAATCGCCCTGTTGCCGTTTATTGAGAGCGCGTTTGTGACCAAAGCCCGCTCCCACGTGGGTGCATCCGGCCTGTGGCAATTTATGCCCGCCACCGGCCGCCACTACGGCCTGGCGCAAAACCATATTTACGACGGCCGCCACGACATCTACGCCTCTACCAACGCCGCACTGGATTATCTGCAATATTTGCACAATATGTTCGGTGACTGGTCGCTTGCCCTGGCCGCCTACAACTGGGGCGAGGGTAATGTCAACCGCGCCGTAAACCGTGCCCGCAGCCAGGGGCTCGAGCCGGTGTATGAAAACCTAAATATGCCCAACGAAACGCGCAATTACGTACCCAAACTACTGGCCGTGCGCAACCTCGTGAGCAACCCGCAAGTTTTCGGCCTCAACCTTGCCGACATCGAAAACAAACCCTATTTTGCAGCCATCAGCATCGACAGCCCGATGGATATCAACGCCATCACCCGCCTGGCCAACATCAGCCAGGCCGAATTCGAAGCACTCAACCCCAGCTTCAAAGTGCCCGTATTCCTGCCGGAAAACGGCCAACGCAAACTGCTTCTGCCCGTGGGCGCGGTCAACGCCTTCGAGCGCAACCTGCGCAATGCACCCAAAGAATCCCTGCTCTCCTACGACATTCTGCGCTCTGACGGCGCCACCACCCTCAGCGACATCGCCGACCGCAACGGCGTGAGCGTGACCGACCTGCGCCGCACCAACGGCCTAAGCAGCAACACCATCCGTGCTGGCCTACCTATCCTCGTGGCCAAAAACAGCTTGAACAACGGTCAGCTCGGCCGCGGCGTGCAGATGCTGGCTGATAACAAGCCTGCCGGTGACGACCCGCTGGGCAACCTTATCCGCCGCAACAGCCAGAACGTAGCCGAACGCACCAGCACCGTGGCAGCGGCCAAACCTGCCGTCCAGCCTGCTGTCGCCCCGCCCGCTCCTGTTCAGGTAGCCTCAGCCCAACCCGCTCGCCCGCCCGAGCCCGTTCGTGCGCCCGTACAGCAGGCAACGAACACAAACCCAGCCCCTGCCGCTTTTGCCGCGTTGGCTGCCAACAGCCCCCGCCCGGCCGAGCCTGCGCCTCGTGTAACCAGCTCGCCTGATATTCAGGTAGCCTCGGCTCCAACGATTACCCAAACAGCTGCCCAGACCGTAGAACAACCTGCTACCCCCAGCAATATCAACACACCAACAGACAGGCTACCTGAAACCGCTGAGCTGGCTGACAATAGCAACCTTCAGCCCGACCCATTGATGTCCTTGGCCAATCGCAGCAGCACGGATAACGACATCGAACCTGCCGATACCGATGAAGCCGATAATGGCAATAGTGCCGCATCCGCCGTACGTGCTTCCTTAGCCCAAACCGAAACACAAGAAGCCCGCCGCCAAGCACAAGCTGAGGCTCGCCGCGCCAACAATGCCGGCTTTGGCCAACTGGCTGCCAACACCGGCAACAACCAACGCCGCGCTACCCGCCAAGAACAACAAGCCAACCGCCGCGGCGCGCAAACCGTCACCCATAAAGTGCAGCCCGGCGAATCGTTGTATTCCATTGCCCGCCGCTACAACGTAGACATGGCCGAGCTCAGCCGTGCCAATAACCTGCGCGGCAACAACATCCACCCAGGCCAGGTATTGCACGTGAGCGGCGGCAGCAATCAACAGGCCGCCAACCGCCATGCCGATAACAAACCCAACATCCGCAACGAACGCGGCAACGATCGCAATGTCAGAAACGGCCGCCAGCAAACCGTATCCCACACCGTGCGCAGTGGCGATACCCTACAATCCATCGCCCGCCGCTACAACACCTCCGTGGCCGACATCAAACGCAGCAATAACTTGGGCAACAGCGTACTGCGCCCCGGCCAAAAACTGCGCGTGAGCAGCGGCACTTAACCATTGCCCAAGCGCACAAGGTTTCAGGTAGCCTCAATTAAGGCTACCTGAAAATATTTATAAAGACTATACAACAAGTTGTAAACCTTACCAGTCAAACCATGAACCCGCAAAAACGCCGCGAAATCTTCCAACGCCTGCACGATGCCAACCCCAACCCCACCACCGAGCTGGTGTTTCACAGCCCCTTCGAACTGCTCATCGCCGTGCTGCTTTCTGCCCAAGCCACCGACAAAGGCGTGAACAAAGCCACCGCCAAGCTTTTCCCCGTGGCCAACACTCCGCAGGCCATCCTCGATTTGGGCCTGGAAAAGCTGATGGAATACACCCGTACCATCGGCCTTTACCAAACCAAATCCAAACACATTATGCAAACCTGCCGCCTGCTTCTGGAAAAACACGGTGGCGAAGTACCGGATACCCGCGAAGCGCTTGAAGCGCTGCCCGGCGTTGGCCGAAAAACCGCCAATGTTGTGCTCAACACCGCCTTCGGCCAGCCGACCATGGCCGTGGATACCCATATTTTCCGCGTAGCCAACCGCATGAATCTCGCGCCCGGCAAAAACGTGCGCGAAGTGGAAGACAAACTCATGCGCTTCGTGCCCAAAGAATTTCTGCTCAACGCCCACCATTGGCTCATCCTGCACGGCCGCTACACCTGCAAAGCGCAAAAGCCCCTGTGCCACGAATGCATCGTGTATGACTTATGCGAATACAAAGGCAAAACGGTTTAAACCCATAAAACGCAGCCCTGTATGTTCAGGCCATAAGAGGCTACACCTGAACATACAGGGCTTGGTTTTGCAGCGGATAGGTTTCAGGTAGCCTCCCCTCAGTTGGAAGGCTACCTGAAACACAGTGGGCACGCTGTTATAGTGGATTAAATTTAAATCAGGACAAGGCGGCGAGCCGCAGACAGTACAAATAGTACGGCAAGGCGAGCCAACGCTGTACTGGTTTAAATTTAATTCACTATACCGCCTAGCAATCAACTTTCCGAACGAAAGAAGCGGCGGATATCCTGCTCCAGCGCATCCAGCATTTCATAGCGTTTGCGGTACATAGAGCGTTTTTTGCTTTGCACTTCTTCCAGCGGTGTGCGCTCGATTTGAGTGGGCAGCCGCCAATAGCCGTTGGCATCGAGGCTGCCTTGGTTTTCCTGCCAGAAGGCATCGTAGTTGAACAGCAGGCGGCTGGAGTCGTTCCAGCGGAATTTAGCCTGGCTTTTGTGCGGAATGCCATAGAGCTCGCAGCCGAGTTCGGCAGCCATCAGCTTGAATATATTTACCATCATAAACATCGGCCGCACGCCGTGCAGCTGCTTGGTGGTGTGGCGGATGAGCTCGGGGGCATCGCTGCTGTGCGGGCCTTGGATGGAAGTAATCAGCAGGCCGTTGGGCGCGATAAAGCTGAACACGGCATCGTAAATGCGGCTGCGCTCGGTGCTTTGCAGGCTCACCAAAAAGAAGCCTTCCAACGGGTCTTTATGGTTGATATTCAAACTGATGGAGAGCTCGGGCGCGGGATGGTTGAGCACGATTGTGCGCTGCTCCACCAACTCTTGCCACTTGGCAGCGGAAGGCTTGCTTTGCGCCAAAGTGAAGTTGTTGATTACCGCTTGCAACCGTGCGTTCTTGTCGAAGCGGTTGTCGGCATAAGTATCCAGCACGGCGCGGGCGGCATAGGGATTGTGTTGGAAAATCGGTGCCCACATCGGATGTTGGTTGATGAAGGCAGTAAACTCTTCGCATTGCCGCCTCGCCAGCAGGCGCTGGATGTGGTCGCGCAGATACACCACCGCATATTTGCGGATGCCCCGTTCGCGCAAATTGGGATACTGTTCGTCGAAAGTGGGAAAGTGAAATAAATCAGACATAAGCGCCCATATTGTGCCAAACGGCGCCGAACCGTTTGCGTGAGAAACAAAGCGATGCCGGGCAAAATCCGGCCATCAAAAAGCGGCCAATCCTACCCGATTTGCCAACAGCCTTGCAAGGCTTGCCGCTGGGAATTGAGGCTACCTGAAACCATACGCCACCCTTTCAGGTAGCCTCCCGTCTTGCCTCAACCGCAGCCGCCCAATTATGATGCTGCCCATTCAGCCATTATTTCCGTCTATTATGCACGCCACCCCGCTCACCACGCCCCCACTTGCCCCCAAAACCCGGCAGGCGCTGCTTGAATTGGGTATAGCCGACACCGCCGAACTACAGCGCATTACGCCTGCCACCGCTTTCCTGCTGCTTAAAGCCAGCGGCCTCACCATTACCGAATCCACGCTGTGGCAATTAGTATTGCTGGCCGAAGGGCGGGAAGGCTACCTGAACGAAGCCGAACAAGCCGAATGGCGCACCAAACTGCGTGCCCACCGCCCGGTTGCCCTGTTTCCCCCGCGAGAAGAAAGCGAACGCTGGATGCGGCAGGCATTGCAACTGGCCGGGCAGGCCTTAGCCGCAGGCGAAGTGCCGGTGGGCGCGGTGGTGGTGCGCCGGGGCGAAATCATCGGGCGCGGCGCCAATGCCTGCGTGGCCGAACACAGCGTGTGCCGCCATGCCGAAATCGCTGCGCTCACTGAAGCCGGCCGCCGGTTGGGCAACTACCGGCTGGACGGCTGCGATTTATACGTTACCCTCGAACCCTGCAGCATGTGCGCCGGTGCCATCATGCAATCGAGAATCCGCCGCCTGATTTACGCGGCTGCCGAGCCGAAAACCGGCGCGGCCGGCAGCGTGCTCGACCTGTTTGCCAATAAACAGCTCAACCCGCATACCGCTGTGCAAGGCGGTGTGTTGGCAGGGGAAAGTGCGCAGCTGCTGCAACGTTTTTTTCAGGAGCGGCGGCAGGGATAGAGCGGGTTAAAATAAGGCAGCGAGCCGCAGACAGCCAAGCGAACCGATGCAGTAGCATTCTTATTTTGATTCACGATAAATGCCGATTTGAGATCAGCCCCTAGCCTATCCGGCTACCTGAAAAACAGTAGCAGATAGTTTTCAGGTAGCCTTTAATCATCCGCCAACCGCTAGCGTCCGACAGAATACAAAACAGCCGGATAACCATTCCCCAATATTGGAGAACTGCAGTTATCCGGCTGTTGTTTCGCCATAGCTGTTTCCAAACTGAAATCCAACCCAGCGCACTATAGCTATATTTTTAGCCAGCCTGCAGCCAAGCCGCCACCCCATGCCACAGCTGCCATGCCGCCCACAGGCTGACACTCAGCCCAGCTGCCAGCCGGAAACGCGGATGTTGCAGCAGGCTTTTGAGCTGGTTGGCAAACAGCCCCATCACCAGCAGGTTCGGCAGCGTGCCCAAGCCGAAGGCCAGCATCATCAGCGCACCATCCACCGCTTTGCCGCTGCCCAGCGCATATAACGAGGCGCTGTACACCATGCCGCACGGCAGCCAGCCCCACAGCAGGCCGACGCCGAAGCAGGCGGGGGTGTTTTGGATAGGCAAGAGCCGGTTGAGCAGTGGATTGAGCCGCCGCCACACCGGCCGCCCAAGCTTTTCCACCTGCGCGGCATAGGCGTTGAGTCCGGCCAGATACAGGCCGATAAACAGCAGCAGCAGGTTGGCAGCGGCAAACAGGATATGCTGCAACAGGCGGGTTTGATCCAGCGAAATGCCGAACTGCCCCAGCGCGCCCAGCAAGAGGCCGATAAAAGTGTAGCTGCCGATGCGGCCGAGGTTCATCAGCACAATCAGCTTCACGCGCCCTACCTGCGGCGGCAGCTGCAGGGCAAAGGCGGTGCTCAAACCGCCGCACATGCCGGCGCAATGGCCGCCGCCGAGAAAGCCGGTGGCGGCAAGGGAGAGGAGTGTGAGGGTGGAGACCATGGCGTTGTTTTCCGGGATAGTTCAAGCGCCGATTCCTGCCTGCAGCCCGCTGCCTGCCGGAGGGAAATCGTTGCTTTGGCTATTGTTCGGCGAAAGCTGCCAAGCGGCAATTCAGGCTACCTGAAAACGGTTTGCCTGCTTTTTCAGGTAGCCTGGGCGGGAAATGAGATGATGGGTTTGGAGGCTACCTAAAAGTGCTTTCACGGCTTTCAGGTAGCCCGTTGGCGCAATGTATCGGGCAGTCAAGCCGACTGCTTGGTGCCGAAAATCTTGTCGCCGGCATCGCCCAAGCCGGGGATGATGTAGCCGTTTTCGTTGAGGTGGCTGTCGAGCGCGGCGGTGTAGATTTTCACGTCTGGATGCTTGTCGTTCACCAGCTTCACGCCTTCCGGTGCGGCCACCAGCACCAGAGCGGTGATGTTGCGGCAGCCTTTTTTCTTCAGCAAATCAATAGTTGCTACCATCGAGCCGCCGGTGGCGAGCATCGGGTCGAGAATCATGGCCGGGCGTTTGTCCATTTTGCTCACCAATTTCTCGAAATAGGAAACCGGTTGCAGGGTTTCTTCGTCGCGCTGCAGGCCGACCACGCTGATTTTGGCTGTGGGCAACAGGTCGAGCACGCCGTCAAGCATGCCCAAACCGGCGCGCAAAATCGGCACCACGGTTACGGTTTTGCCTTTAATCTGCTCGCCTTCGATGCGGCCGCACCAGCCTTCGATAGAAAGCGGCTCGGTTTCCAGATGGCGGCTGGCTTCGTAGGCCATCAGGCGGGCCAGCTCTTTTACCAAAGTGCGGAATTGGTAGGTGTTGCAGTTGGCTTTGCGCATCAGGGTGATTTTGTGCTTGATCAGCGGATGATCGATAACGGTTAAGTTCATAGCTATGGTTTCCTTCATTTGGTTTGGCGGGGCGTATTTTAGCCTAACGGGCGGGCGGGAAAAAGCGGGAGCCAATTTCTTCTGCCACAGCGGTTTGCCTGAGCGCCCTACTGCCAGATATTCATATTGATTGGGCGCAGCAAAAGGCTACCTGAAAATTTTCAGGTAGCCTCTTATCATTTCATCAGGCAAACCGGCTTACACTTCGATGATGACTTTCATCGCTTTGGTGTCGGCAGCGTGTTTGAACACGTCGTAGGCCTTTTCCATTTCGCTGAACTTGAAGCGGTGGGTGGCCAGTTTTTCCATCGGCAGTTTGCTGGATTCGCAGGCTTTCAGCAGCATACCGGTGGTGTTGGCGTTGACCAGGCCGGTGGTAACGGTGATGTTCTTGATCCACAGTTTGGCCAAATCGAACTCCACGGATTTGCCGTGTACGCCCACGTTGGCCACGTGGCCGCCTTCTTTCACCACTTTTTGGCAGATATCCCAAGTGGCGGGGTAGCCCACGGCTTCCATGGCGCAATCCACGCCGCGGCCGCCGGTGATTTCCAAAATCTTGGTCACCGCATCTTCCTTGTTCGGATTGACGGTGTGGGTGGCACCCATTTCTTTGGCCATGGCCAGGCGGTTTTCGTCCATATCCACCATAATGATGGTGGCCGGAGAATAGAATTGGGCAGTCAGCAGGCAGCCCATACCGACGGGGCCGGCGCCAACGATGGCAATGGCGTCACCAGGTTTTACTTGGCCGTACTGCACGCCGATTTCATGGCCGGTGGGCAGTGCGTCGGAGAGGAATACGGCCACGTCAGTGTTGAGGGTTTCGGGCAGGTGGTAGAGCGAATTGTCGGCAAACGGCGTGCGCACGTATTCGGCTTGGGTGCCGTCGATCATATAGCCCATAATCCAGCCGCCTTCTTTGCGGCAATGGGCGTAGAGCTGTTTCTGGCAATTATCGCAAGTACCGCAGCGACTCACGCAAGATACAATCACTTTATCGCCTTTTTTAAAGTCCTTAACGGCAGAGCCCACTTCTTCCACCACGCCGATGGCTTCGTGGCCGAGGATACGGCCTTCCCATTTGCCGGTTTTTTCACGGGCAACTGCTTCGATTTCCGGGTTTTTGCCCTTCATGATGCCCAAATCCGTACCGCAAATGGTGGTTTTGGTAACGCGGATGATAGCATCGGTAGGATCAATGATAGTGGGAACCGGGCGGTCTTCGAAGCGGACATCGTTTTCGCCGTAATAGGTCATGGCTTTCATGGTCTTGCTCATAATACTCTCCTAATATGTTTGCCGATGAATAATCGGTCAGTCGGGAAAGAATCCGGAGAATTCCGGATACGTTCATTATAATCTTTATTTTTCCCAATCTGTAAAAAATTATTTTAAAAATATTATGTTATATCGAAACAGAAGGAATTATTAGAATTGATGTGTAAGTAATGAAATGAGGCCGGTATTGGTTAATTGTTATCCGGGCGGGCTGTCTGCAAACCAACGGTAACGTGGCTATTTCCTGCATCAAAGGCTACCTGAAACCAAACTGTTATTCTGGTTTTCAGGTAGCCTTTTCTCCCAAACCAAAACGCAGGCTGTTGGCAACCTGCGTTTCTTGATGCGTTGCTGCTTAGTGCACGTCTTTCCAGTATTCCTTTTTCAGGAAATAGGCCAGCGGCAGCATGATGGCAAACAGGAACAGCAATACGCCGTAGCCGATTTGTTTGCGTTGCAACTGCGCGGGTTCGCCCATATACACCAGGTAGGCCACGAGGTCTTTGGCGTAGCGGTCGAACTCTTTGGCGCTTACTTCGCCGTTGGGCAGGCGGCGGCTGTGCAGGCCGGTGGACTCCCAATACAGTTTGGGCACCAGGTTGCCGTGTGCGTCTTTCACCATCACGGGCTGGCCTTTGCTGTCGAGCTCCACCGCGCGGATGCCCTGTTGTTCCCACAAGGGGTGCGGCATGCCGACTTTGTCGAACACCAAGTTGTTCCAGCCGGTGGGGCGGCTCGGATCTTTATAAAAGCCGCGCAAATAAGCGTAGAGATAGTCCGCACCGCGCGAACGGGCAATCAGGGTTAAATCCGGCGGCTCGGCGCCAAACCAGCGTTTGGCATCTTCCGGATTCATGGCAGACTGCATCACATCGCCGGTTTTATCGGTGGTGAACATCAGATTTTTGCGGATTTCGTCTTCGCTCAAGCCCAAGTCCTGCAAGCGGTTGTAGCGCATGCCGCTGGCCGAATGGCAGGAAAGGCAGTAGTTGGCGAAAATTTGTGCGCCGCGTTGCAGGCTCACTTGGTCGCCCAAGTCGATATCTACATGTTCGTAGTGGCCGCTACCAGAGGCGTTGGCACTTAGCGGCAAGGCCAACATCAGCGCGGCCAGCCAGTTTTTCCATTGTTTTTTCATTTCGCCGCTCCTGTTAAATGCTGTTGGCAAACAGATACGCACCCGCCAGCGTAATGGCTGTATACACGAAGAACATGATTTTTTGGCGGGTGGTGCTCATGGTTACACGTTCCGGCACTGCTTGATCCACACTCAGCTTGGTATCCAGCAGCGTGCCGACAAAGAAGAAGGCCATATACAGCACGGAGAACACGCGGATCAGCAGGGTTTGGATTCGGAACGGGTCGGCGAAAAACAGGCGGGCGAGCAGATAGAGGTCGTAAATGCTCACCAACACCGCAATCAGCATCACGCCGCCCACCCAGCCTGCGGCAAACATGGCGGCCAAAGGCTGCGCAGCCAACTTCTGCTTGAATGCGGCCAAGCTCGGGCGTTGCGGACTGGTGTAGATCGGCATGCCGAGGAAGAACAGGAAATAAAAAATGGTAAACGACTGGGCGATTTCGGTGCGCAAATCGCTGGCTACCTGAGCGCCCAAAATGCCCAGCCCGATGAAGGCAATCAAAAACAGCACCAGCATGGTTTTGAAAGTGGTGTTGCGGTAGCGCACGGATTTCACCGGCGAGCGGTCAAGCCAAGGCAACAGGGCAATCAGAACCACTGCCGCACCCATGCCGATCACCCCCCACACCTGTGTGCCGGCAAATGAGGGGATGGCACGCAAGATGGCGTAGAACGGAGTGAAATACCACACCGGGGCGATGTGTGCCGGGGTTTTCAGCGAGTTGGCCGGATCGAAGTTGGGGGCTTCGAGGAAGTAGCCACCGCCTTCAGGGGCAAAGAACATGATGGAGCAGAATACAATTAGGAATACCACCACGCCCAAAATGTCTTTCACGGTGTAATACGGATGGAAAGGGATGCCGTCGAGCGGGATACCGTTTTCATCTTTCAGCTTTTTGATTTCCACGCCGTCGGGGTTGTTGGAGCCCACTTCGTGCAGCGCAATCAGATGCGCCACCACCAGGCCAACCAGCACCAGCGGTACAGCAATCACGTGCAGGGCGAAGAAGCGGTTGAGTGTAACGTCGGAAACGTTAAAGTCGCCACGAATCCAAGTGGACAAATCCGGGCCGATTACGGGTATGGCGCCAAACAGATTGATGATTACCTGTGCACCCCAAAACGACATCTGCCCCCAAGGCAGCAGGTAGCCCATAAAGGCTTCTGCCATCAATGCGAGGAAAATCAGCGCGCCGCACACCCACACGAGCTCGCGCGGTTTTTTGAACGAGCCGTAAATCAGGCCGCGGAACATGTGCAGATACACCACGATGAAAAACATCGAAGCGCCGGTGGAGTGCATATAGCGGATAATCCAGCCGCCGGACACATCGCGCATGATGTATTCCACCGCCGTAAACGCAGCGGGCAGATGGTATTGGTTCAGGTTGCCGTCGGGCTTGTAGTTCATGGTGAGGAAGATACCGCTCACAATCTGAATCACCAGCACCAGCATGGCCAGCGAGCCGAAAAAATACCAGAAATTGAAGTTTTTCGGCGCGTAATATTCGGTTACATGTTCCTTCATCATTCTAGACAGGGGGAAACGCGCGTCCACCCAGTCGAGCAATGCTTTGGCTTTATTATTGGTTTGATTGGTCATGATTTGTTCCCCGGTATCAGCCGTCTTCGCCCACGCGGATGGTGGTTTCAGACAGGTATTTATAAGGAGGAATCACCAGATTGGACGGTGCCGGCACGCCTTTGAACACGCGGCCGGCCAAGTCGAATTTGGAGCCGTGGCAGGGGCAGAAGAAACCGCCCTTCCAGTTTGCACCCAAATCGGCGGGAGCAAGGTCGGGACGGAAGGTGGGCGAGCAGCCCAAGTGAGTGCAGATACCGATGGCCACCCAAATATTATCTTTGCCTTTAATGGAACGCAGTTCGTTTTGGCAGTATTTCGGCTGCTGGTCGGCAGCAGCGGAGGAGGGATCGACCAACTCGCCGTTTAAGGAAGGCAAATCCTTCAGCTGCTGCTCGGTGCGGTTGAGCACCCAGATTGGTTTGCCGCGCCATTCGGCGGTAACCAACTGGCCGGCCTCGATTTTGCTCACATCGATATCGATCGGTGCGCCGGCCGCTTTAGCCTTTTCCGAAGGGAAAAAGCTGGCAACGAAAGGCTTGGCTACCCCCAGTGCGCCCACGCCGGCGGCACCGGCAGTGGCCAGCACCAAAAAGCGCCGCCGTTCCTGATTGATTTCTTGGTTAGTCATCACTCAATCATCCTAATACTCTGAAAATACCGAAATATCGAAGCCTTTGCACAACAGCCGTTGTGCGCCGCAAGGCGGCAACCTAGCAAAGGCCTCTTGCTGCCAATAGCGCAGCGGCGTGATTTTACCTTAATCTAAATCAACACTTAAAGCAGTATTTGAAATAAAGTAAAGATTTGTCTTGTCGCAGCAGGTTGCGTGGGGATAAGCGCAACAGCGCAACCGCCTGTCCGCATGATGGAAACGCAGCCAAAGGCTACCTGAAAAAGCAAAATGTAAAGGCTATGCTGCCAAGTTAGACTCAAGCCGGATTATCTTCATCAAAAAACAAACAATCCAGCGGCCATTCCTGCTGCAGCCGTGCCGATAGCGCCTGGATGCCGTAACGTTCGGTGGCATGGTGCCCAGCGCTCACGAACAGCACGCCGTTTTCTCGCGCCAAATGGTATTGCGCTTCGGAAATCTCGCCGGTAACGAAAGCATCTGCGCCCATATCGATTGCCTGTTGGAAAAAGCCCTGTGCCCCGCCGGTACACCAGGCCAGCTTGCGCACCGGCCGCGATAAATCGCCGGCAGACACCGGCTGGCGACCCAAACGTTCAGCCAGATTAGCCAGCAGCGCATGGCCGTCTGCTTCCACCCCCGGCGTGCCAAACATCAGCAGGTTTTGCTCGCCGGTTTGCCCTTCTATATGCCAGCCCATGTGTGCCGCCAGCCGGGCATTGTTGCCTACTTCGGGGTGGGCATCGAGCGGCAGGTGGTAACCGGCCATATTGATGTTATGGCGAATCAGCGCGGCGATGCGGCGGTGTTTCCAGCCGGTGATGGTGATCGGCTCGCTTTTCCAAAACAGGCCGTGGTGCACCAGGAGCATATCGGCACCCTGCGCCACGGCATAATCGATGGCGGCCTGGCTGGCGGTAACGGCACACACGATTTTATGCACTTCTTCCCGCCCCTCCACCTGCAGGCCGTTGGGGGCGTAGTCGTGAAATTCGGCGGTACGCAAGAATTCGTTGCACCAGCGGATGATGTCTTGACGTTGCGGCATGGTTTGGCTCCGTAAGAGGAAGATGGTTGTTTGGCAAATTGGATAAGAATGTTACGGTGTCGGCTTGTTATGCCCTAACGAATATATCGTTTGCGGCCTGCTGCCTCGTTTTATAGTGAATTACATTTAAACCAGTACAGCGTTGGCTCGCCTTGCCGTACTATCTGTACTGTCTGCGGCTCACCGCCTTGTCCTGATTTAAATTTAATTCACTATAATTCGTCATTCCAACCCGATATATTTTCAGGTAGCCTTTTCGTATTTGAGGCTACCTGAAAATATCTGAGCCTGCCGTTTCCCTGCCTGCATCGGGTTTTCAGGTAGCCTACCCTACCCTTTGCGGCCAGATACCGGGCACGAGCCGGAATGGGAACAAACCGGTTTGGGCAAACAGCTGCATTTAAATTTTCAGGTAGCCTTTTGCATTTAATGAGGCTACCTGAAAACGATTCGGCCGGTTACTTATTGGCCAGTTTGATGAGGTCGTCGGCCAGCTTGCTGGCAGCGGTTTGGTAGCCTTGGGCGGTGAAGTGCACGCCGTCCCGCGCGCCGAGGCCTTGCGCCATCCAGCTCTTCATGCTGCACGCGCCGCCCATGGCGGCCTGCCAAGACCAATATAGGGTTTGCTCCTGCTGCGCTATGTCGCGCTGCATCTGCTGTACGGCGTCGAGGTTGGGCGGGCGCTGGCCGCATTGGCCGTGGCGGCTTTTGAGCGATTCGGGCGCGCCGATAATCAGGATGCCTGCGCCGGGCAGGGCTTCGCGGATTTTACGGATGGTGTCGGCCCAAATGCGCTTGGTTTGCACGATGTCCAGATTGCTGTTGAAGGCTTCGTTGGTACCGTAGGCGAGGATGACCAAATCGGCCTGGGTGGCCGACAAATCCTGCTGCCAGTCGGCACGCCAGCCGCTCCACTGGGAAAGCTGGGAGCCGTTGATGCCCATGGCGGATACGGTTACGCCGGGGCGGCTGTTTTCGATATTGATGTGGCCGATTTCCCAAATGTCGCCGGCTTGGGCACGGTAGCTGAGTGGCAGGTTGGCGGTGAAGGAGAAATACTGCCAGGCGTTGCTGCCGAGGTTGGGCAGGGAGGCAACCTGGCTGCCTTGCGCGTCTTGCACTTTGAGCTCGCTGTCGGCAAATACGGGGCGTGCGGTGATGGTGATCTGCTGGGCCTCGGCAACGGGATTGCGCGGATTAACGGTTACGCTGCCGCCACCGCCGGAGGAGCGGTTGAGGATGCCGCCCAGCGGGAATTCGGCACGGGCGTTGCGGTTGCTCAGCACCTGCCAGCCGCTGCTGTTGTGCAGCACTTGGGCATTGCGCTGGCCGGATACGGAATTGGGATACACCCAGCCGATACCGCCGTCGCCCCACTGCTGCTGCAGACGGGTGCGCAATTCGTTGGTGAAGTAGTCGCCGGCGGTGTGGGAGTCGCCCAGCTGGACGATGCGGAATTTAACGTTACCGCCCCGGCTGAGCCGCTGCAGCTTGGCGAGCCACACGGGCTGCCAGCTGCCGTAGTTGGTGAGCTCGGCTTTTTCGGGGGTGCCTTGGGCGGCGGTTTCGGCACTACAGGCCTGGCAGGCGAGTAGGCAGGCGGTCATTAAGGCCAGTTGGCGGCCTTTTTTGGAAAACAACATTACTCTAACTATCCTTAAATTTTATGGTTTTCCGCCCGCGATAACGGTTTCGGAGGCGGCGGGGACGGCCGGTGCAGGTTGGTAGTCGATACGGCCTGCTATCTGATCGGCCAGAAGTTGCTGTCCCTTTACTGTAAAATGAATGCCGTCTTTGCTGCGCAAGCGGACGGTTTGCCCGTTGATGCTGATGCTGTCGCGGTATTGCCCGTCTTCGCCGCCCATGATTTTATCGGTAGGCAGCCAGATGATTTTCCCGGCCAGCTCGCTGGCAAACAGGCGGTCGAGGTAGCGCATTTGGGCATTGAGGCGGCTGCTCTTCATCAGCGGCACACCCAGCCAAATAACCTTGACATCGGCTGCCTGGGCGGCCGCCAAAATGCGTTCGATACGCTGTCGGTACACCTGTTCCCATTCTGGGCTTTGGAATTTCAGGTAGCCTCTCGTGCCCGGCTCGGGATTAGGAAAATCCCAAGGGTCGTTCGGCCCTAGGAATACCACGAGCAACCTGATTTTTCGATCTTCCCGCAAGGTTTTTTCTATGGTGGCCGGCCAATCGAAGAAGCTGGGGTAGGACAAGCCGGTGCTTTGTTTGCTGAGGTTGAGCGAATCAATACCGTATTGGCTGCTCAACCATTTTTGCACATGCGGCGCTACGCCCTCCATCATGGAATCACCGGCAAAAAATACTTTGTCGCCAGCCGAAAGTTGTACGCGCTCCGGAAGTGGTTTGGAAGCGGTGTTTTGCTGCGCGACGGTCGGGGCAGAAGCAGGCTTGTTTTCTGTTTCAGACGGCACGGTAGGTACGGTAGGCATTACGGCCACATCTGGTGGCGTATGCTCGGCGGCATGCTGTTGGCGCCAGCTTTCATTTTTGGCTTCCAACCAGCCCAAGGCAGCCTCATGCTGCGACAAGGCGGTTTGCTGCCAGCTGCTGCCGCTGCGCCACCAGCCGTAATCGTTTAATTTTTCCAAGGGGCTGGCGCGATGATAAGTTTGCTGCCAATAAGCGTTGATGGAGTCTTGGCTGAACCATACGGTGAGCAGCGCGGTGAACAGCATGGCCGCATATAATCGCCACACCGGCGAGGCCGACTTGCTTTTTTGATCTGATGTAGGGCTGGAAAGGCCGGCTGTATTCACTGCGGGGCGGGAGGTTTTAGCCGGTCGTACGGTAGCATATTGCGCAGATTTTGGTTTGCGTGGTAGCACTTTATGCTCTGCTCCGGCTGCTTTTTCCGAGGCTACCTGAAAACGGGGCGACGATGCCGGATCAGTTTTAGCCGAGGCTTTGGTTTTATGTTGGGATGAGTCTTTAGTTTTGGCCTGCGGTTCGGATTTGGTTGCCCCCAGTTCCGGCATTGACACCGGCAACTCCAGCTGCTCGGGGCGTTTTTCCGCGCCCGATTTGCGGCGGGCGGCTTGATCACGATGTTTGTGTTTGTTCCTATTGGCTCGGCGTTTGGCTTTGCTGGGATTCATGGCTGCTTAATCCTTTCTTATTGTTATCGTGATTAAAAGTTAGCATACATAAAACCGGGGATGCCGGAAGGGGCGAACACCATCAGCAGCCACATCGCAGCACCCATCGGCAGCGGCCACGTCCACATCGGCAGGCGCTCCAACAGCGCCACCGCGCGGTCAAATAGTTTGGCCAAGAAGCCATAAGCGGCCAGCGCGAGCACCATCGCACCCAGTACCAGCAGGGTTTCCAATTCCGGTACGCCGCTGCCGCCACCGCCTAATAGCGAGCGGAACATCAATCCGGCATCGGACAGGCTTTCGGTGCGGAATACCACGAAGGAGAGGCAGACGAAGTTGACGGTAAACAACACTGCCACCAGTTTGCCCAAACGGGACGAACCGGACAATTTCTCTCGCCCGCCCAGTATTTTATCGCCGATATTCAGCCCCACCAGCACCACGCCGTGCAACGCGCCCCACAGCAAAAAATTCCAGCCGTGGCCGTGCCAAATGCCGGAGAGCAGCATGGCAATCATCAAATTGACTTGCGTGCGCCACCAGCCTTTGCGGCTGCCGCCCAGCGGGATATAGATGTAGTCGCGAATCCAAGTGGAGAGCGTGATGTGCCAACGATCCCAGAAATCGCGCAGGTTAAACGCGCGCAGCGGCATGGCGAAGTTTTGCGGCAGCTGGAAGCCAAGCAGCATGGCCATGCCCACCACCAAATCGGTGTAACCGGAAAAATCCATAAATAGCTGAACAGTATAGCCGTACATCGCGGTGAGTACCGTGATGGCATCGTATTGCAGCGGATTTTCAAACACCGGATCTACCCAGTTGCCGCCCAACGTCCCGGCCAGCCACCACTTTTTGCAGATACCCAGCACAATCAGGCCGATAGCCAATGCCGGACGGATGATAGCGCGCGGCTGTTCGCTGCGGATTTGCACCGCCATGCCGCCGTCTGTGCCGTAGATGCTTTTTAATTGGCCGGCACGGGCAATCGGGCCGGAAGTGATGGTGGGGAAAAAGCTGAAATACAGCAAAAGCTCGCGCCATTTGAGCCGCACGTCTTCATTGCGGTAAACCGACACCAGATAGGCCACGCCTTGGAAGGTGTAGTAGGAAATGCCCAACGGCATCAGGATGCCCAGCGCCGTATCTTGATCTTGCCCGCCGCGCTGCAACAGCGGCAGGAAAAAATCCACATATTTGAAAAACGACAAATTCAACACCGCCAGCAGCACGCCTGCCGCGAGCCATCTGCGCCGAGCCGCCTGCGCCTTGCCCTGCGACAAACCGGCCGCAATCAGCGTAACTCCCAGCGAAAACGCCAATACCGCCACGGCAAAGCCCCAATGCAAATGCCACAGCCAACCCAAACCGGCAAACAGCAACAGCCAATTTTGCCAGCGCGGATGCTTGGCCAACAGCCAGTAAACAGGAAAAAAGCACAGGAAAAAGGCAGCAAATTCGATAGACAGCAGCGGCATAAAATCGGCGCAAGGAAAGAAAGGGTTAATACATCGGCGAAAGCGTCGGATTATACTGTTTCCCGCTGTCGGGATAAAGCGTTTTACATATCCTGTATTTTGCGTCAGCAACCCAAGTTTCAGGCAGACCGTTTTTTCAGGTAGCCTCAAGCTGGCAAGAGGCTACCTGAAAACATCGGCATCAGAGAAACCAAAGCCCATTTGTCCACCGCCCTACCCCTTCAATAGCCGATTCGGTATCATAACGCTTTTTTACCTCGGCCCCGCCCTATCCAAGATAGCCGCCCGCCAGAGAAACCCATGAACAGGAACACCTTTATTATCGGCTTTATGCTGTTTGCCATCTTTTTCGGCGCCGGCAATCTGATTTTCCCGCCCACCCTCGGCCTCAATAGCGGCCCAGAGTTCTGGCGCACGCTCTCCGGCTTCGTGATCACCGGTGTCGGCCTACCGCTGCTGGGCATCGTGGTGAGCGCCTTCTACCACAACGGCTACAAAACCGCCCTCGCCCGCATTCACCCTTGGTTTGCCGTTATTTTCCTGATGGCGATTTATCTCACCATCGGCCCCTTCTTCGCCATCCCGCGCACCGGCGCCACTTCCTACGAAATGGCCGTGCTGCCCTTTATCGGTGAAGCTGGCCGCACCTCGCTTCTCGCCTTCACCGTGGTTTACTACGCCATCACCCTGTGGCTGAGCCTGAACCCCTCCAAAATGGTCGAACGCATCGGTGCCATCCTCACCCCTGCGCTGCTCATCGCCATCCTTGCCCTGATCGGCAAATCCGTATGGTGGCTCTACGGCAACCCGCCCACCATGCCGGCTGCCGACTTTAGCGACCAATCCGCCTTCCTGGCCGGTTTTATCGGCGGCTACCAAACCATGGACGTGCTTGCCTCCGTGGCCTTTTCCGTGATTGTGATTAATGCCATCAAGACCAAAATGCCGGCGGATCAGCGCGATAACCAATTGGTGATGAAGCAAACCTTTGTGGCGGGCATCATCGCCGCCATATCGCTGGCTGTTATTTATGTCGGCCTGGCCTGGGTAAGCAACCGCCTGCCCGTGTCGCCCGACACCCTGGCCGATCTGTCTGCCAAACAGCAAGACATCGGCTCCTTCCTGCTCAATACCGCCGCTTACCAAACCTTCGGTAGCTTCGGCCGTATCCTGTTCGGCATCATCGTTACCCTCGCCTGCCTTACCACCTCGGTCGGCCTGGTAACCGCCGTGGGCGAATTCTTCTACGGCCTGTTCCCGCGCATCCGCTACAGCAGATACGTTATCGCCGTAACCCTCGTGAGCTTCGTCCTGGCCAACCAAGGTTTGAGCGCCGTTATCGGCAAATCCGTGCCCGTGTTGATGGTGCTCTACCCGATTGCCATGACCATCCTGCTGCTGCTGATTATCGACAACTTCATCCGCCCGATGCCCCTGCTTGCCCACCGCCTCGCCACCGGTCTGGCTAGCGCGATTTCCATCCTCTCCGTGGCCGGTGCGGGCTTTACCGAACAACTGCCGTTGAAAGCCTATTCGCTGGAGTGGCTGCCCTTCGCCCTGGCCGGGATTGTGCTCGGCAGCATCATCGGCAAAATGGCCGTCGGCAAACCGGCTGATCAGGAAATAGTTTGATTAATTAGATTGCTTGATAGCGAGATAAGTAAGGCTACCTGAAATTCAGGTAGCCTTTATATTGTCAACCAATCAAACCAATCCACAGCATCACAGATCAGCCAAGCGCTCTACGCTTGGCGCGTAGTAGTAGGCACTGCGCTTGGCGGTGGACATATATTTCAGCAGCAGGTCGATTTTGCCGTCTTTTTCGCCGAACATGAATTTCAGCTGTTCGTCGATATTGTGCAGGCTGGCGCTGTAGGCGATGAATTGCAGGCCGTGCCCGCCGCTTACTTGGCCGAAAGGCAGGCTGCGGCGCACGATTTTCAGGCCGACGCCGTTTTCTTTGATGTTGGTTCGGCCCAGGTGCGAATCGGGCAGGCGGTCTTCGCGGGCGAATTCGATGTTGTCGGCTTTGCTGCGGCCGACGGCCTGCTCCTGCTCTTGCACGCTGATGCCGTCCCATTTTTTCAGGTCATGCAGGTATTGTTGCAGCACCACATAGCTGCCGCCCGCGCTTTTCCCTTCGGCGATGATGCCGACGGAAGCGATTTCATCATCGCCGTGCGGGTTTTCCGTGCCGTCCACGAAGCCGTCCAGCCCGCGCTCTTCCGGCATACGGAAGCCGTGGGTTTCGTTTTTCATTTCAACCGATTCGCCGAAGGCGGCCATCACTTTTTCCGCCAGCAGGTAGTTCAGGCCGGTGTGGGTGGATTGAATATGGATCATCAAATCGCATTGGGTGGCGGGGCACAGGCCGTTGCCCAGCGGCACGAACGGGCGGATTTCCTCGCCTTCGCCGCTGTGGTTCAGGCTGCGCCAGAAGTCTGCACCGAAGGCGATGGTCATGCCCAAATCGTGGCCGGGGAAGCGGGTTTGGCAGTCGGCCAGCGCGGCGAGGGCTTCGCGGCAGGCAGTTTTGACTTTGGCGGCGTCGCGCACGTCGGCCTCGATATAAATGGCGGCGGTGATGGTTTCCGGGATGATGGCGGTTTGCGGGGTACTCATGCTGGTGATCCTTTCTTATCTTTCGGTATTGCTTGGGCGATGCACGCATTATAACGGCAGGCTACCTGAAAATTCGGCGGGGCTATTTTTCAGGTAGCCTTTGCCGTATCGGCAGGGATACGGATAGGGCTAAACCAAACCCTGCCGCAGCTGCGCCAAGGTGGCGGGGCGGGTTTCCAAGTTTTCCGGCGACACGGCGCGCACGTCGGCGCGGGCGGTAAATTGTGCCAATGCGTTTTGGTTGGCGGGGCTGAGGTGGGGCTGCAAATCAGGCAGGCGGTATTGCATGAACACCAAGGCCATGCCCAGCGCGAGGTGGGCAACGTCGCCGCTCTCGGCATCCAGCTGCGGGGCAGCGGCCAGGCCTCGGATGCAGGCGGCGCGGGCGCGTTCGGTGAGCGGGTGGTCGGGGGTGTTTTCGGCTTTGAATTTTTGCAGGCCGAAGAGTTTCACCAGCTGGTCGAGCAGGGAGAAGGCAAAGGCGGCGGTGGCGGTTTGCTCGGCGGTGTGCAGGGGGTGGCCGAGCAGGAAGTCCAAGATAAACGGGCTGTTGCCGATGACGGTGCCGCTATCGGTTTGCAAAACGGGCACTTGGGAGAAGGGGTTGAGGGCTTGGAGCTCGGCGGGGTTTTCCCAAGGATTGGTGTAGGCAATGGCGAAATCGAGCTCATGCCGCGGGAGGGCGGCGAGCAGAACAAGGCGGCCATAGGGGGAAGTGGGGCTGGTGTAGAGTTTCATGGGTTTCCTTCGTTTGGATTTGCGGTTTGTTTTGAACTTCGGTGCAGCTAGGTTTTGGCTTCACAGAAAGTCGGCCTCTTTCAGAAACTTCGGTCTGCCTCGCAGAAACTCAGTTCCCTTCGGAAACTTCGTTTTAGCTCCGCAGAAACTCAGCTTCCTTCGGAAGCTTCGTTTTCAGGTAGCCTATTGCACGCTTTGAGGCTACCTGAAAATGCCGCTGCAACGAAATGGATTGTACTGCTAAACCGGTTTTCGGGCAGCGGCGATGGCGGCCTGCTGGTGTTGCAGCAGTTCGGCGATGCCTTGTTGGCCGAGCGTGAGCAGTTGGGTGAGTGCGGCGGGGCTGAAGGCGGCGCCTTCGGCGGTGCCTTGGATTTCGATGATGTTGCCGGAGGCGGTCATCACGAGGTTGATGTCGCTGTCGCAGCCGGAGTCTTCGGGGTAGTCCAAATCAAGCAGGGACACGCCGCCGACGATGCCGAGCGACACGGCGGCCACGGCTTCGCGGATCGGGTTGTGCGCGAGTTTGCCTGCGGCCAAGAGCTTGCCGATGGCCAGGTGCAGGGCAACGTATGCGCCGGTGATGCTGGCGGTGCGGGTACCGCCGTCGGCTTGGATCACGTCGCAGTCGATCAGGATTTGGCGTTCGCCCAGCCGACTCAAATCTACGGCGGCACGCAGGGAGCGGCCGATCAGGCGTTGGATTTCCTGGGTGCGGCCGGATTGCTTGCCTTGGGCGGCTTCGCGGCGCATGCGGCTGGCGGTGGAGGCGGGGAGCATGCCGTATTCGGCGGTTACCCAGCCTTGGTTTTTGCCGCGCAGAAAGGGCGGAACGGATTCGTCGATGCTGGCGGTGCAAATCACTTTGGTGTTGCCGCAGGCAATCAGGGCGGAGCCGTCGGCATGCGGCAGGAAGTGGGGGGTGATGCTGACGGGGCGCAGTTGGTCGGCGGCGCGGCCGGTGCGGATGGGGGCTGGGGACATGGTATTCTCGCTATGTAGATGGGGATTAGGCTTTGGCTTAGCCGAAGCTTCGCTACGCTCCAATTTTGTTGCAGCTTGCGTTTTCAGGTAGCCTCAGTTCAGCCGAAGGCGATTATACCGCCGGATGGCTTGCGCTGCTTGGGAATACGGGCGTAGGCGGCTGGAATAGCTTTGATTCCGGCTATATAATCTAGCCATTCTGGCCTAAAAGGCTACCTGAAACCCCAGCCGGCCCGCACACCATGTCTGATTTAATCATTTTCAACAAGCCCTATGGGGTTATCTGCCAATTCAGCCCGCACGAGAAACACCGCTCGCTGAAAGAGTTTATCGGGTTGCCCGATGTTTATCCCGCCGGGCGGCTGGACACCGACAGCGAAGGCCTGCTGCTGCTCACGGCCGACGGCCGCCTGCAAGCCAAAATTACCGATCCGCGCTATAAAACGGTGAAAACCTATTGGGCGCAGCTCGAAGGCAGCCCGGACGAAGCAAAACTGGATTTGTTGCGGCGTGGTGTGGATTTGGGCGATTTCGTTACCCGCCCGGCGCAGATCAGGCTACCTGAAAAATCGGAAACCGACCGCCTGTGGCCGCGCGTGCCGCCGATTCGGGTGCGCAAGAGCGTGCCTGACTTTTGGCTGGAAATCCGCATCAGCGAAGGCAAAAACCGCCAAGTGCGCCGCATGACGGCCAAGGCGGGCTACCCCTGCCTGCGGCTGGTGCGCGTGGGCATCGGTCGGCTGGATTTGTGGCAACTGGATTTGGCGCCGGGTCAATGGCGGCCTGCACCGTGTTTGCCCTAGCTCAATATTCCTGACGGCAGCCGCGCGCTCGGTATGCCGTTTGCTTGGCATCCGTCTAATTGAATAACACGAGGTTTGATATGGCAGATTTATCCCGGCAGTTGGCGCAGTGGCAGCATACTGCCCGTTTCCGTTTTCCCCTTTTGGTCAAGCCGCGCGCGGAAGACAGCCATAAAGGTACGTTCGGCACGGTGGCCGTGCTGGGCAGCGCGGCCGGCATGGCCGGTTCCGGCGTGCTGGCAGCCAGCGCGGCCTTAAAAGGTGGGGCGGGCAAAGTGTGGCTCGGTTTTGCGCAAAACAGCCTGCCGATACCGTATCTGCCTAATTATCCGGAAATCATGATCACCACCGCCGCGCAGCTGGTGCAGCGGCGCGACATCAGCGTTTACGCTATTGGCTGCGGCTTAGGCATGAGTGATGCCTCGCGCCAGCTGTTGGAGCAGACCACGGCGGCGGCCATCCATACCGATGCACCGCTGCTGCTGGATGCCGATGCGCTGAACCTGCTGGCAGTGGAAACCATGTTTTTGCCCAATAATGTGGTGCTCACGCCTCATCCGCTGGAAGCGGCACGCCTGCTGGATATTTCGGTGGAAGAGGTACAGGGCAACCGCTATTTGGCGGCCTCCAATATTGCCGAGCGCTACGGCAGCTATGTGGTGCTCAAAGGTGCGAAAACCTTGGTGTGTACGCCAGACGGGCGGATTGTGTATGAAAACGACAGCGGCAACCCCGGCTTGGCCACCGCCGGCAGCGGCGACGTGTTAAGCGGCCTGCTGGCTGCCCTGCTGGCGCAACATCTGCCCATGCAAGATGCGGCCTGCGCGGCAGTGTGGATGCACGGCACGGCGGCAGAGCTGCTCGCCGCCCGCGGCATCGGCCCCATTGGCCTGACGGCGGGTGAAATTGCCGATGCGGTGCGCGAACTGCGCAATCTGGCCGCGGGTTAGGTTGGGTGGGCGGCTTGCTTCAAGCATAATTGCAGCAATAGAAAGGCTACCTGAAACTTTCAGGTAGCCTTTCTCGTGTCTATGCAAGGCATCTGTTTTTTCTACTCTATTGGCACAAGAAGCTGGATCGGGTACAGCAACCTAACAAACCAAGATTTCCTAACATTATTAAAACATCCAAGCCGCCCTCCCTACTATCACTCAACCGAAGCCAAGTAGAAATAGCAAAAGGCTACCTGAAACTTTCAGGTAGCCTTTCCAAGCAGCAAAATCAATCAGTTTTCATCCCGATCCAATTTCTGCGAGCCATGCTGTATCGGGTATTTGCGTTGCAGCACTTGCAAATATTGGCGGTAGAATGCTTCAGTATTGCGCCCGGCAATTTGTTGGCGCAGCTCCGGCAACTGCTGTTTACTGTTTTCCGGCAGGCTGATGGCGCGCACCTCCACCAAGGCGGCATTGCCGTTGGGCAGGGTAATCACTGCGTAGCCGGGTTTGCCGTTTTGCGGATGGGCTTTCACGATGGCGGCAAAATTTTGCAGACCAACGGCTTGTTGCAGCTGGGCGGCACCAGCTTTTTCCGGGTTGCTCCATTGCAGGTTATCCACTGCCTTACCGGCTTGCAGATTGCTCAGGGCTTGGGCGGCGGCGGCTTGTGCCAGCTTGGCGCTCTCTACGGCCACATAATCCTTACGCACCGCTTCCTTGGCTTCTTCAAAGCTTTGATTGCGGGCTTTGCTCACATCGGTGGCACGCAACACACGCAATACGCCGTTGCCCATATCCAATACTTCAGAATTGTGGCGGCGCTCGATCACCTCGGCGCTGAACATGGCTTCCTGCACGGCTTGCGGCAGCTTGGCGGCGGCAGCTTCGGGCTGGCTGAGCCATTCTTCATGTTTTTGCAGCGGCAGCTTCATTTCCTGTGCCACTTTTTGCAGGCTGTCCGGGTGGTCGAAGGCCAGTTGTGCCAACTGTTCACGTGCATTACCTAAGGCTTGGGCGGCTTTACGCTGGCGCACGCTCTCTTCCAGCTGGGCTTTCACGCTCTCAAACGGCGGCTTGGCTTCGCTGGCGGCGGTGGGCAGATTGCGGTAGGCCTCTTGCAACTCCTGCGCACTAACGGTTTGCTGTTTGGCCAGCTCTTCTACGTTCAAATCAACAAACTCAAGCTTCACGGCCAAAGGCAAGGCATATTTGGCTTTGTTGGCTTCAAAATAGCTGCGCAGGGCGGCATCGGTGGGCTGCACTTTGCTGGCGAAATCGGCTGCATTGAAAGGCACGGTACGCAGCTCGCGCTCGCTGCCGGTAAGGGCAAGGATTTGGTTAGCTTGGCTGTCGCTAACGATATTGCCATTGCTCAACAGGCTGATAAGGGTTTGGCGGCGATACTGGCTGCGCATTTCCTCAATCAGCCGCTCTTCGGTAATCCCTCTTTGGCGCAGATAGGCTTGAAACTGCTCGGAGCTGAATTGGCCGTTGACTTGGAATGAAGGATCGCGCGTAATCACGCCCTTGATTTGTTCAATAGAAAGCTCGCCAACGCCCAGCTCTGCCGCACCCTGATCGAAATAGGCTTGCTGCACCAGCGATTGGTAAACGTCGTCTTTACTGATGGGTTGGTCGCTATGCCGCGGCGCTTCCCTCAGCAGTTCCTGCACTTGCTCGGCAGTGATGTGCGTATTGCCGATTTTGCTGATATAGCTGCTGTGCATACCCGAAGTGAGGGTTTGGGCACCGAATCCCACAAAGGTAACAGTAATCAGCCCTAGGAGCACTTGAGACAGGCGGCGGTGTTTTTCGACGATGGCAAACATAAAAATAAAAAGAAAATGTGGTGAAAATTAAATATGGTATTGTAACGGTTCTGCGGGTGGCGGGCTATAGCGAATTAACTTAACTTTCTCGATAGCCTTGGCTGACTTTACTGTACTGTGAATATCATCTGTGGTTCGCTGCCTTGTATCGAAAGCAAATTTAATCCGCGATATAACTGCCAACAGTTTATTTAATGCCAGAATCCTCTGCTGCACTGCCAAGCATAAGAGGCTACCTGAAAACATAGGCAAGAAAAAAGACAGGCGGGGAAACCTGTCTTTTTCCATTTATGCAAGAAGGTGCGGTTTACAGCGCGTCTTTCAACGCTTTACCTGCACGGAATTTCGGAGATTTGGCAGCCGGAATAATCAGTTCTTTACCGGTTTGCGGGTTGCGGCCTTTGCGTTCGGCGCGTTCGCCCACGTAGAAAGTGCCGAAGCCAACCAGAGTTACGGTGTCGCCTTTTTTCAGAGCGGTGGTAACAGCCTTGGTAAAACCATCCAGTGCCTTGCCGGCAGCAGCCTTGGAAATGTCAGCTTCCTTAGCAATCGCTTCAATCAATTCAGACTTGTTCACGTTAAGTCCCTTTCTAGTTGAGGAGTAATGAAGAATCGGCCGAGTGTGGTCGGCACCAATGCGTTTGTCTGCAACAGGCTGCTTTATAGCAAGTTCAAAATCATCGGTCAAGCAAATAAACGGCTGGAAAGCAGCTATTTTCAGCCAAAGCGGCAGGTTTGCGCCTTTCACACAACACAGCCTGCCGCTTTTCGACTTAATGCTTGGTGGCGCGGCCGCCGGATTTTGCCGGGGTTTTCGGCTTAGCTGCGGGCACGTCCTGCCAAGGTTGCGGCTGATATTCCAGGCCGAAGGAGAGCACTTCGTCAATCCAGCGCACCGGGTGGATTTCCAGCCCTTCTTTCACGTTTTGCGGAATTTCTTCCAAATCTTTCACGTTTTCCTGCGGAATCAGCACATGCTTGATGCCGCCACGCAGGGCAGCCAGCAGTTTTTCCTTCAAACCGCCGATGGGCAACACTTCGCCACGCAGGGTGATTTCGCCGGTCATGGCCACGTCGGCACGCACGGGAATACCGGTGAGCGAAGACACAATGGCCAGCGTCATGCCGATACCGGCGCTGGGGCCGTCTTTAGGCGTAGCACCTTCCGGAACGTGCACATGGATATCGGTTTTCTCGTAGAAATCCGGTGCAATGCCTAATACTTCGGCACGCGAGCGCACCACGCTCCAGGCGGCAGAAATCGATTCCTGCATCACATCACCCAGCTTACCGGTGCGCAAAATATTACCTTTGCCTTTGAGCGCAACGGCTTCAATGGTGAGCAGCTCGCCGCCGACTTCCGTCCACGCCAGGCCGGTAACTTGGCCGACACGGTTTTCATTTTCGGCCACGCCGTAATCGAAACGGCGCACACCGAGGTAGTCGTGTAGGTTGGCGGCATCCACCACCACGATTTGCGGTGCAGCAGCGCGTTTGGCGCCGGCTTTTTTATCTTGCTCCAATACCTGCTTCATCACCACCTTACGGCAAATTTTGGCGATTTCGCGGTCGAGCGAGCGTACGCCGGCTTCGCGGGTGTAGTAGCGGATGATGTCGCGTACTGCGCTTTCTTGAATATCGATTTCGCCTTTTTTCACCCCGTTGCGCTCAATTTGCTTGGGCACGAGATATTGCATGGCAATATTTACTTTTTCGTCTTCGGTGTAGCCGGAGAGCCGGATAATTTCCATGCGGTCGAGCAGCGCGGGCGGGATGTCCATGCTGTTGGAAGTGGCAAGGAACATCACGTTGCTCAGGTCGAAATCCACTTCCACATAGTGGTCGGCAAAGGAGTGGTTTTGCTCCGGATCGAGCACTTCCAACAGCGCGCTGGCCGGATCGCCACGGAAATCGCGGCCGAGTTTGTCGATTTCGTCCAGCAGAAACAGCGGGTTGTTCACGCCAGCTTTAATCATATTTTGGATGATTTTGCCCGGCATCGAGCCGATGTAGGTACGGCGGTGGCCGCGGATTTCGCTCTCGTCATGGATGCCGCCCAAAGCCATGCGCACATATTTACGGCCGGTGGCTTTGGCAATAGATTGGCCGAGCGAGGTTTTGCCCACGCCGGGCGGGCCCACCAGACACAGAATCGGACCTTTGAGCTTGTTCATGCGTTTTTGCACCGCCAAGTATTCCAAAATGCGCTCTTTCACCTTTTCCAAGCCATAGTGGTCGGCATTGAGTACCAAATCGGCCTGCACAATATCTTTGCTGACCTTGCTTTTCTTCTTCCACGGAATGTCTACCAGCGTTTCGATGTAGTTGCGCACCACGGAAGACTCGGCCGACATCGGCGGCATCATGCGCAGCTTTTTCATTTCGCCCAGCGCTTTTTCTTCTGCTTCTTTGCTCATGCCGGCTTCGCGCACCTGCTGTTCGAGTTGGTCGAGCTCTTCGCGCTCGTCACCTTCGCCCAGCTCTTTCTGAATCGCTTTTACCTGCTCGTTTAGATAATAGTCGCGCTGGGATTTTTCCATCTGCCGTTTCACCCGGCCGCGGATGCGTTTTTCCACCTGCAAAATATCCAGCTCGGCTTCCAGCTGGCCAAGCAGGTGTTCCATGCGCTCGGCCACGTCGGTGATTTCCAAAATCTCCTGCCGCTGTTCCAGCTTAAGCTGCAAGTGGGCGGCAATGGTGTCCACCAGGCGGCCGTGGTCGGTGATGCCGTGAATGGTGCCGGCCACTTCGCCGGGGATTTTCTTGTTGAGTTTGATGAACTGGTCAAACTGCGCCAAAAGCGTGCGGCGCAGAGCTTCGTAGTCGTGGCCGTCGGTATTTTCTTCGGCAGCCAGCACTTCAATTTCGGCTTGGAAATAATCGCCACCGTCGTTCACGGCCAATGCGCGGGCGCGCTGCATACCTTCCACCAGCACTTTCACCGTGCCGTCGGGCAATTTCAGCACTTGCAGGATATTGGCCAGCGTGCCGATGGTGTGCAAATCGTCTGTGCCGGGGTCTTCGTTGGCCGGATTTTTCTGCGCCAAAAGGAACACCGGCCCGTCTTGCTCGATGGCGGCATCCAGCGCGGCAATGGATTTGGGGCGGCCGACAAACAGCGGCAGCACCATATGCGGATACACCACCACGTCGCGCAGCGGCAACATCGGCAGGGTGCGGATTTCAGCGGGGTTATGCTGGGATTGGGTCATTATCTTCTCGGTTATTGTTTTCAGTTGAATAGGATGGCTAAAGCCTCATTGCCCGGCAAATTGGGGGCAGCCAAGCGCATTTCAAGCATTCGGCGAAGTTTAGTTTGTAAAAGGCTACCTGAAAACCGGCAGCGGTTTGAATTTTGTTGCAGTTAGGCTTTCAGGTAGCCTTTTGCCTGATGTCGTCGAAACATGCCAAGCCAAAGTTGCCGCCGCCAGCTGCTTCTGTCTATACTGCCTCCCGTCTCCCATTCCCGCCCGCACCAGCCGGCAAACGCCATGACTACCCCCGCCCTCATCTGGCAAGGCATCCCCGCCGAACAAGAGCTTGCCGCCGCCGTCTCCCGGCATCCCCGCGCCGCCTGCATTTTTCTCAGCGACGATTTTTCAGGTAGCCTCCATGAGCCCGATAAAGGCTACCTGAAAAGTTGCGCCGCCTCCGCCGCCAACTTTATCCCCGCCGATACCAACCCGCTGCAACGCGATATTTATCTGCTGCCCGCCGCCGCAGCCGCCGAGTTGGCACAATACGGCTTCGGCGAAACAGTTTGGCAAAACAGCCCGCCCGTGCCGCAATGGCCGGGCTCGGGCAAACCCTGGCAAATCGCCCCGCCGCCCATCCCCGTAGAACGCGTGCTGATTATCGGCGGCGGCATTGCCGGCGCGGCCACCGCCCATGCCCTCGCCCGACGCGGCATCAGCAGCCTGATACTCGAGCAAAACGACCAGCCCGCCCGCGCCGCCTCCGGCAACCGGCAAGGCCTGCTCTACGCCAAAATCTCCGCCCACCCCACCCTGCAAACCCGCCTCCTGCTCGGCAGCTACGGCTACAGCCGCCGCCTGCTCGAACACCTTCTGCCTGACAGCCCGGATTGGCAAGCCTGCGGCGTGCTGCACCTCAACCACAACCAGAGCGAAACCCGCCGCAACCGCGAGCTGGCCGGGCAACGCGCCAACCGCCATCTTTATTACGCCGTCCGCCCCGCCGAGGCCGAAGCACTCTCCAGCATCCCTCTGGGCGGGCAGGGCGGCCTGTTTTGGCCGCAGGGGGCGTGGCTCAACCCGCCCTCCTTCGCCGCCGCCCTGCTCGATTCACCCTGCATCCGCGTGCTCACGCAGCATCGACTCACCAATCTGCAACGCCACGGCAGCGAATGGCAGCTTGACGTGGATACGCCGCAAGGCATGCAAACTTTTTCAGGTAGCCACATCGTGTTCTGCTGCGGTGCCGAGCAATTGGCCGACATCCTGCCCGAAGCCCTGCCGCTGCAATTCATCCGCGGCCAAACCAGCCTGGCTGAGGCCTCGTCCCTCAGCCGCAGGCTGCGCTGCGCCCTAAGTGCCGATGCTTATATTTCGCCGGAGTATCGTCATCAGCACTGTTTCGGTGCCAGCTTCGTGCCCAATGAGCAAAGCAGCGAGTTGCGTACCGCTGAAGACGACGGCAACCACGCCAAACTGGCGCAACTCTCGCCCGAACTCGCCGCCGCCCTGCCTGCCTACCAGTCCGGCCATGCCGCCGTGCGCGCAGACTGCTACGACCACCTGCCCGCCGTTGGTGCATTGGGCGACTGGGCGGCGATGCGTGTGCAATACGCCAAACTCGCCCATGATAAAAACTACCGCCTGCCCGACCTGCCCTGCCCCCACCTGCTCGGCCTGTTTGTGAACAGCGGGCACGGCAGCCGCGGCCTCGCCACCGCCCCGCTGTGCGGCGAACTGGTAGCTGCTCAGCTATTGGGGCAGCCGCTGCCCGCCGAACCAGAAGTGGCCGCCGCCCTCGCCCCCAACCGCCTGCTGATTCGCCGCATTATTCATCGGCAAACTTAAAGGCTGCAGGCTACCTGAAAAGCCATAGCAGGTGGATTGTGTTTCCGCTGCACCAGTTTGATTTGCCTAAGCTCAAGGCTACGTGCAATGCCTGACAGCTTTGCGAAAAGCATTTGATTGAAAGAATAAAGCAATGTGGTATCAAGCATTTAAATTTTACGACCAACACCCTCCTGCCACGCCGGACGACATTACCGCATTCCGCACCCCTTTGCCCGAAGCCGAACGCGCCAACGCATTAAACTATCTCGAACCTTACTCAGTACAGCTCAGTGCCACCAGATATTGCCTGCCAGCCCACTTTTATATCCCCAACGAACTGATGCAGCTTTGGCAATATTCTGTGCACGGCGGCATCACGGGCAATGGGCAGGATTTTGGCTACTTCTCACCGGCAGAAACTGTATCTTATTATTTTGGCTATCAGTTCTGGTATTACGCGCCCAATTTGCTGCCGATTGCATTCGATGGCGGCGGCGTGTTCTATTGTTACGACTTTGGGCAATCCGGCCCTTTAATTGTGATGAAAGACTCAGGCTCGGATGACCTGGGCGTTCCTGTTGGCAGCAGCCTTGCCGACGTGCTGGCTCAAGAGTTGGATCACTGAATAGCAATCCAATCCAGCGCAACAGGCTACCTGAAACCTCAACCCAACCAAACCCACACGAAAACACATCATGCCCAACCGCACCCTCCTCCTCGACCACCCGCAGCCGCTGCTCGATCAGCTGCATGCGCGTTCCAGCAGCAGCGAAATGCACGGCGGCAACAGCGTGCAGCTCTTGCAAGACAGCCGCGAAAACTTTCCCGCCTGGCTGGAAGCGGTGGCTGCTGCCGAGCATTATGTGCTGATTGAAATGTATATTTTTGCCGCCAACGATTTCGGCGTGCGGCTGCGCGATTTGCTGGTGGAAAAATGCCGCCAGGGCGTGAGCGTGGTGCTGGTGTACGATTGGATCGGCAGCCTGTGGCCGTCGGTGTGCCGCTTTTTTGAGCCGCTCAAGCAGGCCGGTGCGCAAGTGGTGGCCTACAACCCGCCCGGTTTTGCCAGCGGTATCGGCCTGCTCTCGCGCAACCACCGCAAATCCTTCGTGATAGACGGCCACACCGCCTTCGTGAGCGGATTGTGTGTGTCTTCCGCCTGGGAAGGCAATCCGGCCACAGGCGTAGCGCCGTGGCGCGATACCGGGCTGAAACTGCAGGGGCCGGTGGTGGCCGAAGTGGTGCAGGCTTTATCCGACACGCTGCGCTCGCAAGGCGAAAGGCTACCTGGAAACATCACCCCTTATGACGGCACGGCTGCCGGCACGGTGCGCGCCGGCGTGGTGGCCACCACGCCCAGCAACAACAATATGATGCGGCTGGATTTGAACGCGCTGGCGCTGGCGCGGCGCAACCTGTGGCTCACCGACGCCTATTTCATGCCCACCCGCCTCTACACCCAGGCCCTTATCAACGCTGCCAACGACGGCGTGGATGTGCGCATCCTCGTACCGCGCACTTCCGATATCCGCTGGATAGGCCGCGTGTCGCGTACCCGCTACCGCAGCCTGTTGGAAGCCGGTGTGCGCGTATTTGAATGGGACGGGCCGATGATTCACGCCAAAAGTGCCATTGCCGACGGCCAATGGGCACGCGTGGGCTCAACCAATCTCAATTTCTCCAGCTGGTATCTCAACCGCGAATTAGACGTGGTGATCGAAGATGCGGTGGTGGTGCACCAGCTGGAGCAGATGTTTCTGCAAGACCTTGCCAATGCCACCGAAATCGTGCTCAACAGCAGCGAACGCCGTGCCGCCCTACGCCGACGCCACCAAATGCTCTCCAAGCGGCACCGCCGCCAGCGCGCCCAAGCCGCCGCCCGCCAGCTGCTGCAGCTTTCCAGCATGTTTCGCGGCAACTTCTACGGCACGCGCACGGTGGATGAAAACGAAGCCAAATCCTATCTGAGCCTGGGCATTAGTATGCTGGCGCTGGCGCTGCTGCTGTGGTTTGCGCCCTATCTGTTGGTGGTGCCGCTGATATTTCTGCTACTGGCCGGCGGGCTTTCCACCACCGTCCACGCCGTGCGCCAGCTGTGGCGCTTCCACCGCCGCAAACGTTCGGGCAAAACGGATCAATCCGGCTGAAGGTCAAGGCTACCTGAAACTGGGTAGGAGTAGTTATTTTTGCCCACTTCTTCAGTTTCAGGTAGCCTCTGTTGCTGCTACAAAGGCTACCTGAAACGATGTTCCACCAAGTCAAGACCTATTGTTCAATCTCCAGGTAGCCTATTCAGCATAAATTAACACAAGATAACAAAATGCAAGGTATAAACACCCGCTCCCGCCTGCCAACCTAATCGGTTTTGCCTGATTTAAATTGTCAAAGAGGCTATTGCCTATAGCAATGATTGCTGGCATAGCAAGGCAAAATACGCATAAAATAATCCCGTATGCGATATAAGCTTATTGTTTCTGCTGATTTTTCTGTGGTGATATAAAAGCTACTATAAAATAATTGATAGTAATTTCTATTTAGGCTAGTATATAAATAGGCAACTGCTTCGCTTTGCCGCCCATTCAACCAAATTAAATTAGGAGAAAACAATGCGTAAATTATTATCCGCATTCTGCCTGCTGGCCGCCCTAGGCCTGGCCGCGCCGGCCTATGCCAAATTCAAAGTAGTAACTACTTTCACCGTAATTCAGGATATCGCCCAAAACGTGGCGGGCGATGCCGCCGTGGTGGAATCGATTACCAAACCGGGCGCGGAAATCCACGATTACCAGCCTACGCCGCAAGACATTGCCAAAGCGCAATCTGCCGATTTGGTGCTGTGGAACGGGCTGAACCTAGAACGCTGGTTTGAACGTTTCTTCCAAAACGTGCGCAACAAACCGGCAGTGGTGGTAACCCAAGGCATCACCCCGATGTCGATTCATGAAGGCCCCTATCGCGGCCAGCCCAATCCGCACGCTTGGATGTCTACCCGCAATGCTTTAATCTATGTGGAAAACATCAAAAATGCGCTGATTAAGTACGACCCGCAAAACGCAGCCGTCTACACCCGTAATGCTGCCGCCTATGCCCAACGCATCCGCAATTTAGACCGCCCCTTGCGCGAAAAACTGGCGCGGGTGCCGCAAAACCAGCGTTTCTTGGTGACCAGCGAAGGCGCGTTCAGCTATCTGGCACGCGACTACGGCTTTAAAGAAGTGTATCTGTGGCCGATTAATGCCGAGCAGCAAGGCACACCGCAACAGGTGCGCCGCGTAATCAACACCGTGCGGCAAAACCATATTCCGGTGGTGTTCAGCGAGAGCACCGTATCGCCGCGCCCGATGCAGCAAGTATCGCGCGAAACCGGCGCCAAATACGGCGGCGTATTGTATGTTGATTCGCTTTCCGCCAAAAACGGCCCGGTGCCCACTTATCTCGACCTGCTCAACACCACGGTTTCCACCATTGTTAGAGGATTTGGAAAATAATGTCTGAACAAGCCGCCTCCATCAGCGTTGAATCGGTAACGGTTCGTTACAGCAACGGCCACACGGCCATCCGCGACGTGAGCTTCACGCTGCAAGGCGGCACCACCTGCGCGCTGGTGGGCGTAAACGGCAGCGGCAAATCCACCCTGTTTAAAAGCCTGATGGGGCAGATTAAGCCGAAATCGGGCAACATCCGCCTGTGCGGCCTGCCCGTGCCGCAGGCGCTCAAGCGCAATCTGGTGGCCTATGTGCCGCAGAGCGAGGAAGTGGATTGGCAGTTTCCCGTGTCGGTGTACGACGTGGTGATGCAGGGGCGCTACGGCTACCTGAATTTCCTGCGCCTGCCCAAAGCGGAAGACAAACGCAAAGTGCAGGAAGCCATGGAACGGGTAGGCATCGCCCATTTGGCGCAGCGGCAAATCGGCGAGCTCTCCGGCGGGCAGAAAAAACGCGTATTCCTGGCGCGCGCGCTGGCGCAGCAGAGCAAGATTATCTTGCTGGATGAGCCGTTTACCGGTGTGGATGTGAAAACCGAAGATGCGATTGTGGATTTGCTCGGCCAACTGCGCGCGCAAGGGCACCTGATTTTGGTGTCCACCCACAACCTCGGCATGGTGCCCGATTTTTGCGACCAAGTGGTGATGATCAACCGTACCGTGCTGGCCGCCGGCCGCACCGAACACACTTTCAACCAGCACAACCTCGAATTGGCCTTCGGCGGCGTGCTGCGCCATTTCCGCCTCTCCGGCAGCGATTTGCACGACGATGAAGACCGCCGCGTGCTCACCGTGCTCACCGACGACGAACGCCCCGCCGTGTTCTACGGCCAAGCCAAACACGATCCGCCCGCCGTACCCTGCTGCAGCGATGCCCAAGGCAGCTGTGCAGAGCAGGAAAACGGCAGCGAAGGGAGCGGCTCATGCTAGACATGCTGCTGGAGCCGTTTGCCTACGAATACATGGTGAAAGCCATCGTGCTGAGCGCGGCGGTGGGCGGCATGTGCGCGTTTTTGTCATCTTATTTGATGCTCAAAGGCTGGTCGCTGATTGGCGACGCGCTGTCGCACTCGGTGGTACCCGGCGTGGCGGTTACCTATGCGCTCGGCCTGCCCTATTCCGCCGGTGCGTTTGTATCCGGCATTTTGGCGGCACTGTCGATTTTATGGATACGCGCCATCACGCAGCTGAAAGAAGATGCGGTAATCGGCTTTATCTTCACCACCTTCTTTGCCATCGGCCTGTTTATCGTGTCGGTGAACCCGACTGCAGTCAACGTGCAGGAAATCGTGTTGGGCAATATTTTGGGCATTGCCGACGAAGATATTTTTCAGGTAGCCATCATCATCGGCGTGTGCCTGCTGTTTATGCTGCTCACTTGGAAAAACCTGCTCTTGGTGTTTTTTGACGAAACCCAGGCCGTGGCCGTCGGCCTCTCGCCGTTGCGCTATAAAATTTTGTTTTTCTGCCTGCTCAGCGCCTGCGTGGTGGCCGCGCTGCAAACCGTGGGCGCGATTTTGGTGATCGCCATGGTGGTTACCCCCGGCGCTACCGCCTATCTGCTCACCGACCGTTTCGGCAAGCTGGTGCTGATTGCCGTAGCGCTCGGTATTCTCACCTGCGCCTTGGGCGCCTATATCAGCTTTTTCCTCGACGGCGCCACCGGCGGCGTGATTGTTAGCCTGCAAAGCCTGCTGTTCCTGCTCGCCTTCGTGTTTGCGCCCAAATATGGCCTGTTGCGGCAAAAATTCGGCACCGCACCGCAGGCGGAAGAAACGGAGGCCGGCCATGTCTGAGCTGATCAACTGGTTTGCCGAGCCGCTCGCCTTCCCTTTCATGCAGAATGCCCTGCTCACCGCGCTGATTGTGTCCGTTACCTGCGGGCTGCTCTCCTGCTATCTGGTGCTCAAAGGCTGGTCGCTGATGGGCGACGCGGTATCGCACGCGGTGCTGCCCGGCATCGTGCTAGCCTTTGTGTTCGGCATTCCGCTGCAAATCGGCGCATTCGCTTCCGGCCTGCTCTGCTCCGTGGGCGTGGGCTACCTGAAAAACAACAGCCGCCTCAAAGAAGACACCGTGATGGGCATCGTGTTCTCCGGCATGTTCGCGCTCGGCCTCGTGTTGTTTACCAAAGTGGAAACCGACCAACACCTCACCCACATCCTGTTCGGCAACGTGCTGGGCGTGAGCCACGAAGAGCTGCTGCAAACCTTCGCCATCTGCGCCGCCGTGGCCGTGGCCGTGCTGCTCAAACGGCGCGACTTCATGCTCTACTGCTTCGACCCCGCCCAAGCGCGCATCGCCGGCCTCTCCCCGCAGTTCCTGCACTACAGCCTGCTCACCCTGCTCGCGCTGACCATCATCACCGCCATGCAGGTGGCCGGCGTGGTGCTGGTGGTGGCCATGCTCATTTCCCCCGGCATCACCGCCTTCCTGCTCACCAAGCGCTTCGAGCGCATGATGATTATCGTGGTCGCCGCCTCCGTGTTCACCAGCCTCGCCGGCACCCTGCTCAGCTACCACCTCAACTCCGCCACCGGCCCCAGCATCGTCATCCTGCAAGCTGCCCTCTTCCTCCTCGCCCTAATTTGGAACAAACTGCGGCAGGCCTTCGGCAGGCACGAAGCCGTTGCCGAATGAGGATAGGCCACCCAAACACAAAGGCTACCTGAAAATTTCAGGTAGACTTTTCCGCTTCCGCAGCCTGCGAAAAGTGGCTTTCGTTGCTCATGCGTTTTTTTAAGCTGCCTTTGTGCAAGATGTCATCAGCATCCAACCTACCACTTTTCCAAACAGCCCGTAGAGCTGGCATTTATGCCCGATATCCCGTATCAGATCTCTGGGCAGCCACTCGGAGGCAGGACGACGTTATAGATTCGGCAGTGGATTTTGCCAACACATAGTATTGCCTTGGCATACCACTATTCCTAGCCCTCCCAAATGTTGATGGCTACCTGAAACCTGCAGACGTGGGCTTCATACCCGCCCACCCACCCACATACTATAGTGAATGAAATTTAAACCAGTACAGCGTTGGCTCGCCTTGCCGTACTATATTTGTACTGTCTGCGGCTCGCCGCCTTGTCCTGATTTTTGTTAATCCACTATAAAGACTACCTGAAAGCGGACAGATGCCTTTTCAGGTAGCCTTTATTGGAAGAACGGCAGAAAGTTTAGTTTTTGATAACCAAAGTCTTCGCCAGCAAATCCTGCAGGGTTTGGCGGTTGCGGCTTTCCATGAAGAGCATCACAACACAGATAATGCCGGCAATGGTTGCCAGTGCATCGCCCAAGTTTTCATTAACTATTCCAATTAGGGTAAAAATGAAGTTATAGCCAATCTCGCGCACCAAGCAGTATTTAACAAAACCTGGGTTATCACCGTCTTCGGTAATCACACGGATACCTACGATTTTTTTGCCGATACTTTGGCCGTCGCGTGCCATGATGACTAGGTTGTAAATCAACAAGCCGATAGCTGCCACAACAGCCAAAATAATTACAGCCATCGCTGCCTTACCATCACTCCCGCCCGTGAAGGCTACTAAAATGGCTGCCAAAATACCGATACCGGCAAAGGGGAGACCGTCCATAATTCTGGCGCCCATCCGCTGCCACGGGCTGGCCAGATCCACTTCCATTTCATTGTCATCGAATAGCTCGTTTTCCACTGTGGTGGAAGCATAAGCTTGGCGGAAGTTTTCGTTTGGGTTTTCGCGGAAATCTTGCATGAGTGTATCTCCCTAGGGCAGCCGCAATCTTTTGTGCCTCAGCCCTTGTTAAAATAGACGTTGTTGGAAAGTGATGAATTTTAACAGTTTGGTGCGGTTTGTAAATATTTATGTTTTTTCAGGTAGCCTTTTGTTGTTGGAACGGCAAAAGGTTAGTTTTTGATCACCAAGGTTTTGGCCAATAGGTCTTGCAGGGTTTGGCGGTTTCGGCCTTCTATGAAGAGCATGATGACGCATGCAATTGCACATACCCAAAACACTGTTGCCGCAACAGTCTCCCCCAGAAAGGCAGGAGCAATGGCCACTAGGAGGTAAAAGAGGAGTACACGAACCAAAACATATTTTACGAATCCTGGGTTTTCTCCGTCTTCGGTAATGACCCGAATTCTTAAAATCTTCTTACCCAAGCTCTGCCCGTCTTTAGCCATAATAACTATCTGATATATACAAAATGCGATAGTTATCAGTACCAACCCCAATAATAATAATTTATCTTCAGCCTGCCATGACCCTCCTATCACTCCTCCCAAAATAGCCAACACTCCGGCAAGCTGCATAGGAACCATAAAAACACTCCATAGAACCCAATCAATAATTCCGGCTACAATACGCTGCCACCCTTCGGCAAGATCCACCTCCATTTCATCCGCATATTCACTTTCCGTCTCCAAGACTCTCGATTGATATATATCCCGAAAATTACTGCCCTCTTCTGACAAGCTAACTTCATTATGGGTATATTGTTGTGGTTGGTTATTCATCATCGTTACTCCTACGGTGAAGATTAAAATTTTTCAGGTAGCCTGTCGCTCACACCCTGCCGCGATTGGCTTCGGCCATCAAGGCAAGCAGCTCTTCGGTGGCATCCCAGCCGATGCAGGCGTCGGTGATGCTTTGGCCGTAGGTTTCGGGCTTGTCTTGGCGGCCTTCCACCAAGTGGCTTTCCACCATGATGCCCATGATGTTTTGCTCGCCGTTTTGCAGCTGCGCGGCCACATCACGCGCCACTTCCATTTGGCGGGTGTAGTCTTTGCGGCTGTTGGCGTGGCTGAAATCCACCATCAGCTTGGGCGTTACGCCGGCTTTGTCCAGCTGTTCGGCGGCGGCTTTAACGTGTTCCGCGCTGTAGTTCGGCTCTTTGCCGCCGCGCAGGATGACGTGGCAGTCGGGGTTGCCGGCGGTGTGGACGATGGCGGAGTGGCCGGCTTTGGTAACGGAAAGGAAGTGGTGCGGATGGGAGGCGGCGCCAATGGCATCGATGGCGATTTTGAGGTTACCGTCGGTGCCGTTTTTGAAGCCGACCGGGCAGGAGAGGCCGCTGGCGAGCTCGCGGTGCACCTGGCTTTCGGTGGTGCGCGCGCCGATGGCGCCCCAGGAGATGAGGTCGGCGTAATACTGCGGGGTAATCATGTCGAGAAATTCGGTAGAGGCGGGCATGCCGAGGTTGTTTAAATCCAACAGCAGGCGGCGGGCCTGGCGCAGGCCGAAGTTGATGTCGAAGGTGCCGTTGAGATACGGGTCGTTGATGAGCCCTTTCCAGCCGACGGTGGTGCGCGGTTTTTCAAAATAAACGCGCATCACGATCAGCAGCTCTTTTTCGTATTTTTTGCGCAGGGGCAGCAGGCGTTGGGCGTATTCGAGGGCGGCTTTGGGATCGTGGATGGAGCAGGGGCCGATGATGACGAGCAGGCGCTGGTCGCGGCCGTGCACCAGGTCGGCAATCCGGTGGCGGGTAGTTTCCACCAAATCGGCGGCGGCTTCGCTGATGGGCAGTTCGTAGAGGTGGGCGATGGGGGGCAGCAGTTCGCTGATGCTGCGGATGCGTACGTCGTCGGTGCGGCTGAAGGTTTGGGCGTGGCTCATGGCTTGTGTTTTACTGTGGTTGGAAAGGGGCTTATTGTGGACTGGGCGGCGGCGGCTGGCAAGAATTTAATTTCAGGTAGCCTCGGATGGGCTGCTGATTACTTCACCGCTGACTACCACTTCGGCAAGACTACTGCGGATAGGGGCAGATGATCGGAGAGTTGCTGCCACGGCAGGCCTTGGTGGCTTACTGCATTTAATACGGTGAGATGGCGGGTGTAGATGCGGTCTAGGCTGAGTATGGGCAGCCTTGCAGGGAAGGTTTTCGGCCGCCCTGCGGGCAGATGAGCGAAAGCTTCGTCTAAACCGAGCAGTTGGCCGAAGCGGCTGCATGAGCGTTGCCGCCAGTCGTTGAAGTCGCCGGCAAGAATTAGCGGGGCATCGGATGGAATCTGGTGTTCGATATAGTCAGCAATGGTGCGGTATTGCCGTTTGCGGTCAGCCTCACGCAGATTGAGGTGTACGCAGAGGCAGATAAGCGGCCTATCCCAGCCGGGTGGTTGAATTTCGCAATGCAGTACGCCGCGTTGTTCGAGCCGGTTTACCGATACGTTTAGATTAGTGCGCATCTGCAGCGGCAGGCGGCTGAGGATAGCGTTGCCGTGGTGGCGGCCGGCATAGGTGGCGTTTTGGCCATAACTGCAGGCAAAAGCGAGCTGCCGGCCAATCACTTCGCCGTGTGGCTCGGCAGGAAATTCGGGCACGTTCTGCTGCCGTTTGTGGTGCACGCCCTGCACTTCCTGCAAAAACAGGATATCGGTGTCGAGATGCTGCAGGGCATCGACTATTTGCGGCAGTTGTAGCCGCCGATTTAACGGCGACATGCCTTTGTGGATATTGTAGGTGGTGATGGAAACGGCGCGGCTCATGGTGTGGCGTGGCAAAAAAAATTTAATGCTGTTTTTCAGGTAGCATCTTATGTGCCAACCTGCACTGCTCAATATGGCCTGCCTATGCCATTTTCCAACTGCTTCAGTCAAAACTTTTCATTTCTGTTGCATGCAGCCTGTGCTTGGCATCTATTCCCTACTATCCCGCCCTATTTTCAGGCAAAACAAAAGGCTGCCTCTCGGCAGCCTCGGAGAAACACGGCAGCAAATTAGCGTTTGAACATATTGCCGTATTTCTGATTGAATTTATCCACACGGCCGGCGCTATCCACGATCTTCTGTTTTCCAGTGTAGAACGGGTGGCACTCAGAGCAAACTTCGATGTTGAATTCGGTTTTGCTCATGGCAGATTTAGTGGTGAATTTGTTGCCGCAAGAGCAGGTAACATTGACTTCATGGTAGTCGGGATGAATTTCAGGTTTCATGGTTTTTCCTTTAAAAAGCGGGTATAGGGAATTTGCCTATACTACAGACAAGCGGCGGATTGTACTTAAAAACATCCGGTAAGGCAATAGGCTACCTGAAAACTTATTTTTCGGCTATTTAGGCTGCGAACGCAACTGCTGCAAATGAGCCCGCACTTGGCGTACGTTTTCCTCGGTAAACAAATCCTCGATATTGCGCCAGACGCTGTGGAAGCCATAGGGGCCGTGGCGCATTTCATTTTTGGCCTGCTCCACCGTCCAGCCCTGGTAGATGATGCGGTACATGCCAGCAATCAGGCCGGTGCGGTCGGCGCCGTGGTAGCAATGAATCAACACCGGCCCTTCAGCCTGCTGCCGTTCAATCAAATATAGCGTTTCGGCCACCTGCTGCGGCGTAATCCGCCAAGTGAGCAACGGGCGGTTGAACAGCGCGATACCCCGGTCGGCCAATACTTTGCGGTCGCCGCTACGGTTGAAGTAGCGCAGATTCACCACGCTTTTCACGTTCAAAGATTGCAACAGCGCCACATCTTCTTCCACAGGCTGCTCGCTGCGGTAGAGTTTGTCGTCCACCCGATACAGATTGGCTGCCTTGCTCACCTGCTCCGCCCAAGCCGGCTGCCCGGCCGGCGGCGTTTGCACCTGTGCCTGCGGCTGCGCACAGGCGCTCAGCATAAGTGCCAGCAACAGCCCGCCCAAACAGGTTTTATTCATTTTTGCTCCCATTGCGTAATCTCTTTATTTAATTCTGTAACACGCTATTCAAATGAAACTTTCAGGTAGCCTTCTTCGCAATTGCAGGCTACCTGAAAAACAATAACGGCACGCATTGTAAATAAGCATGCCCGTTCCGACAACCGCCGCCGCACTTGGAGGCTTTGTCTAAAAAATGTACAATTCCCAATTTACAGCAGTTCAGCTTTATGCAAATCGGCCCCTACACTGTTTCCCCCGCCGTGGCGCTCGCGCCGATGGCCGGCATCACCGATAAACCGTTCCGTATGCTGGCGCGCCAATTCGGCGCCGGCTGGACAGTGGGCGAAATGATCAGCAGCAACCCCGATCTGCAAAACACGCGCAAAACCCTCAACCGCATCGACCGCAGCGGCGAAAGCGGGGTGATTGCCGTGCAGATTGCCGGCAGCAACCCGGCTCAAATGGCCGAAGCTGCCCGCTACAACGTGGCACAGGGCGCGCAGCTCATCGACATCAATATGGGCTGCCCGGCCAAGAAAGTATGCCAGGTGCAGGCCGGCAGCGCCCTGCTGCAAAACGAGCCCTTGGTGGCCGAAATTTTACATGCCGTGGTGCGCGCGGTGGATGTGCCGGTTACGCTCAAAACAAGGCTGGGCTGGCACGACGAGCACAAAAACATCCTCACCGTTGCCCGCATGGCCGAGGACGCCGGTATTGCCGCCATCGCCATACACGGCCGCACCCGCACCCAAATGTATCGCGGCCAGGCTGAATACGGCCTGATTGCCGAAGCCAAACGCCGCCTGAGCATTCCCGTGTGGGTAAACGGCGATATCGACAGCCCGCAGAAAGCCGCGCGCGTATTGGCCAAAACCGGCGCCGACGGCGTGATGATCGGCCGCGCCGCCCAAGGCCGGCCTTGGCTGTTTCGCGATGTGGCGCACTACCTCGCACACGGCAGCCTGCCGCCGCCGCTGCCTTTTCAGGTAGCCTCCGAAGCCCTGCTCGGCCATATCCGTGCTATGTACGGCTTCTACGGCGAAGTGGCCGGTATGCGCATTGCCCGCAAACACATCGGCTGGTATCTGGCCGACCTGCCGGAAGGCGAAACCGAGCGTCGCCGCCTCAATGCGCTGGAGAGTGCCGAAGCGCAATACAACGGACTGGCCGCTTTTTTGTCCGCACAGTCCGAGCAACACGAATACTGGTCCTGCCCCTGGCGGCAGGCCTGAAACACCGCAAACCGCACCAAGGGAAACTGGCGGCATCCGCTGCCGCATCACACACCGGTTTGCCACCCCGTTTTTACACCACAATAATAAAAGGAGAGCAAAATGCTCCGTCAGAACAGCCATATCACTGCTTGCATCGAAAACAGCCTGCAGCAATACTTTACCGATCTCGACGGCCAACCGGCGCACGACGTGTATCAAATGGTGTTGCAGCAAGTAGAACTGCCACTTTTGCGCTGCGTGATGGCGCATTGCGAAGGCAACCAATCCAAAGCCGCCCAAGTGCTCGGCCTAAACCGCAACACCCTGCGCAAAAAGCTCAGTGCCTACGGCCTGATTTAGCCGCCGCACCATGGCCAATATTTTTCAGGTAGCCTCTTACCTCCAAACCACAAGGAACACTAAATGACTCAAATCGGCATCATCATGGGCAGCAACAGCGATTGGGCCGTGATGCAGCACGCCGCCGCCATACTCAAACAATTCGGCATCGCCTACGAAACCCGCGTGGTTTCCGCCCACCGCACGCCCGACTTGATGTTTGAATACGCCGAAACCGCCCGCGAGCGCGGCCTGCAGGCCATCATTGCCGGTGCCGGCGGTGCTGCCCATCTGCCCGGCATGGTGGCCGCCAAAACCACCCTGCCCGTGCTCGGCGTGCCCGTGCCCAGCAAATATTTGCGCGGCGAAGATTCCCTGCTCTCCATCGTGCAGATGCCCAAAGGCATCCCCGTGGCCACCTTCGCCATCGGCGAAGCCGGTGCCGCCAATGCCGCCCTGTTTGCCGCCGCCCTGCTTGCCAATCACGATGCCGCTATCGCGCAAAAACTCGCCGATTTCCGCGAAACCCAGCGCCAAACCGTGCTGACCATGGAGCTGCCCGAAACCGAATAGCTGAAACTGCTTGCTTAGCCCGTTTGGGCCGCGTACTGGCTGAACTCTTGCAGAGTGCTGCCCTGCATGAAAGAAAGGCTTCAGCTGCAAAATCCACGCTATTCAGGCTACCTGAAAGCAACACCCGCCGTCTGGCAAAATAGCAATTATTGCCAGACAAAGCCGCACAAACCGGCAAAAACGTAAGGATTGTTCGCCAAAACTGCCAAGCTGTGCCACAATCCACCCACTACCCCACTAACCGAGAACCTGCCATGACACAAGAAACCGCCTTGGGAGCCGCCCTCAAATCTGCCGTGCAGACCATGAGCAAGAAGAAGCAAACCGATCTGATTGCCGACCACATCTACGGCAAATACGACGTATTCAAACGCTTCAAACCTTTAGCCTTGGGCATCGACAAAGACCTCGTTGCCGCCCTGCCCCAATACGACCCCGCCCTGATCGCCCGCGTGCTTTCCAACCACTGCCGCCGCCCGCGCTACCTCAAATCGCTGGCACGCGGCGGCAAGCGCTTCGATTTGAACAACCGCTTCAAAGGCGAAGTCAGCCCCGAAGAGCAGGCCATCGCCCAGCAGCACCCCGCTGTGCAGGAAATGCTTGCCCGCCAAGCCGCCAAGCAGGCCGAACAACAAGCGGCCGAGGCTGAAGCCGCCGTTGCCGAACAGCCCGCCGAAGCCATAGTGGAAACTGCTGCCCCCGTCGCAGAAACCTCTGCCGCCCCGGCAGCCGAATAAATCTACGACCCATAAAGGCTACCTGAAAAGTTTCAGGTAGCCTTTTGCTGTACTTCAGTATGAATTAGCGCCAATGAATACCCTCAACCACACTACCGGCTACCTGAAACTTTCAGGTAGCCTCAAACTCTAATCCCACATAAGGAAAACCGCATGCGCACACCCATCCGCCTACCCATCACCGCCCTGCTGCTCGCTGCCTGTGCCGGCAACCCCCTGCCCCCGCCCGCTGCCAACCAACCCACCGACACCTCCATGATCAACACCGCCTATTGGACTGCCCAGCCCTACTGCGCCGGCCGCGTGCAAATGCGCCTGCCCGCCGAACGCCGCTACGGCTCAAGAGACCAAGGCCAAACTGAAAACTACCACTACAACGGCTGGCATATCAAACACTACGCCGACGATTGGCGTTTCCTCAACGTCATCCTCACCCAAAGGCGGCAAGGTGGATTTAACCGCTATTTCGATCGGCGTACCGGCCATGGTGAAGGTTATATCGGCGAGCGCGAGCTCATCCCCGGCCGCGCCTTCCTGCAATTCACCCGCAAAACCCCCATGTTCGACGGCAGCCGCCTGAGTTCGAACCTCGGCATCCGCTACGACGCTGAGCTCATCGTCAAACTCGGCCCAAACGGCGGTTTCCATACCGACGGCGAATTAAAAATCCCCACCCCGGGCGGTACAGAACCACACAACTGGCGGCAGCAGGAACTCCCGCTGCTCGACAAGGCAACGCAGGAAATGCGCCGAGAGCTCACCTCCCGCCTGCGCGAACGCCAGCCATACGAAGTGCCGCGCCGTAAAGGCGTATGCATCCCCGACGGCTTTTTTGCCGACAACGGCGATACCCCCTTTAAAGCCAGCACCAGCGTTTATTTCACCGGCCAAGACGACACCTACATCTTCATCGTACAAGGCCGCAACCCGCGCAGCGCCTCCATCGCCAACAGCCGCAACCATCCCGACACCGAAGGCTTTAAAGGCTTTATGCAATCGCTCACCGCCCACGCCGTCCGCCAAGGCCCGCGCACCATCAACGGCATGCCCGGCTACGAAAAAATCAGCCGCTGGGACGGCAACCACTACCTGCTTAGATGGGAGCGCGAAAGCGACCACCTCCTCGTGATGATGCCCTTCGGCACCGAAACCTTCGACGGCACCAAACGCAGCCAGCAGGAAATCTTCGCTATTTGGGACACTGTCCTGACCACCCTCAAACCGGTGGAATAACCCGGCAACCCAAGCAAAAGGCTACCTGAAACAGTTTTTCTGTTTCAGGTAGCCTTCATTTGTCGGGTGTAGCACAGCTATTACCGCCTTCCTTGGCGCAGGCAAATTGGTCTGACAGCAGCTTATCTTTCCTCAGACCAGCTGCACCCTATTTTCCAGCATTCAGGTTAACCGGAATCGGGTCTGGAGTCTTGTTTAGGTTGTATGCATCGAAATAAATCATCCGCTCCTGCTCATTCCAGCTCAAATTGCGCGACGGGGAGGAATGTTCGGCCAAAACCTTATCCAAGGCGGCGCGGCGCTGGCCGGCGGGCAGGCGGTATAAGGCCAAGGCCGCGTTAAAGGCACGCTGCTGCATGGCGGTATCTTGCAGGCGGGAAACAAAGGCATCAAACAAAGGTATGGCCTGATCAACGTACCGGCAGCCTACGCTGTTGCTCAGACATGCCCATTTCCGGGCAAACGTTTTGGCAGTCGGCTGCGACCACTGCGCTTTTCGGTCTGCCTGCAAAACGGCAGTAGCGGCGGGTTTGCAGAAAGCGGCATAATGCGGCGCGGCCATGGCCAAACTGTGCACCGCATCGAAACGCGGCAAAACCAACAGCACGAAATCGTCGGCGGCATCGCTTTGTTCTCCGCCCAAAGCCATCAATTCCCGCCATTCCTGCACCTGCATCAGTTGCCGTCCTTTGCCTTCCAGTTTTATGGACAGGTTGATAGCCATGCGGAATTCGTCCTTCATCGCCAAACAAAGGCTTTGCTCCCGCTCGTCCAACACCTCAAACATACCGCCGCATTCGGCGGGCAGGCGGTTGGCCCATTCGGGCTTTTCATACAGCATTTGCGCCGCCAAGCCGGTGTTGCGGCGGATAAGGGCGTTGCCGATCATGGGGAAAATCAGGCCGGGGCGGCTGTTCAGCAGGCTGCGGCCGGTTTTGATGTTGCGGCAGACGCGCAGCCAAGCTTCGTTTTCCCTGCCCTGCGCCCAATCCAGCGCGGCAAGGGTATGGCTGATGGCGACAAACTGAAAACGGGGCAGGCGTATTTTGAGAAAATCCTCCTCGTTGTTCGGCCAGTCGCGCGGGGCGAAGGTGTCGTAATTGGCCAGATTATCCACATTGGCAAACAGTTCGGCCTGTTTTGCCGCCTCGACGCGGTATTTCGGCAAGTTCGCGCGGATTTCAGCCAGGTATTCCTCCGCCGTGCCGTTGAATGTCAAGATGTCGTCGGATGGCGACAGGTACTTGGCCGCCAATTCCGGATATTTCGCCGAAGCATCGTTATCGTATTGAATGGCTTTGCCGAAGCGGCGCATCAAATCGGCGCGTTCGTCATCGCTGGCGGTGCGGTATTCCAGCAGCCACAGCGCGTCTATGCCGTTTTTCACGGACGGCGACGGCGCGGGCGGGGCGGCCAGCAAGACCAGGTCGGCTTCGGCGGCACGGATTTCTCGCTGTTTCAGCCATTCGGATACGCCATACAGGATGGCAACGGCAGCCAAAATCAGGATGACCACACGCAGCGGGCGTTTCAATAGGCGTTTCATTCGGTTTCCTCGGCACACAACGGATGGGATTATATCGGAGGCAGGCGGTTTGAGGGGCTACCTGAAAGCTGCTTTCCAGTTTCAGGTAGCCTCAATCCGATGGGTATGGGAAGGGTTTTAAATCGCTCCCCCTGCTTTTTCAGGTAGCCTCTCCAAAACGGCAAAACAGGCCGGAGTGCTCCGGCCTGTTTCCCTTCGTATCTCTCCCAACTAAGCCGCCACCGGCTGGTTGCGCAGCAGGCGGATGAGTTTGGCGATGCGCGCTTTCATTTCGCGGCGGTCCACAATTTGGTCGATGGCGCCTTTCTCCAGCAGGAATTCGGCGCGCTGGAAGCCTTCGGGCAGCTTTTCGCGCACAGTCTGCTCGATCACGCGCGGGCCGGCAAAGCCCACCAGCGCGTTCGGCTCGGCCAGCACCACGTCACCCAAAAAGGCAAAGCTGGCAGAAACGCCGCCCATGGTCGGGTCAGTAAGCACGGAAATAAAGGGCAGCTGCTTGTCGCTCAACAGGTGCAGCACGGCGCTGGTTTTGGTCATCTGCATCAGCGAGCTCAGGCCTTCCTGCATCCGCGCCCCGCCGGAAGCGGCCACGCAGATGAAGGAGCAGCCGTTTTCCGCCGCCTCGCGCACGCCGCGCGCGAAACGTTCGCCCACCACCGAGCCCATCGAACCGCCGATAAAGCGGAATTCAAACGCAGCCACCACCACGGGCAGCCCGTCCATTTCGCCTTTCATCACCACCAAGGCATCGTTCTCGCCGGTGGCTTTGCGCGCCGCGCTGAGGCGGTCGGGATATTTTTTGCTGTCTTTGAATTTCAGGATATCGGTGGGCTTCACCTCGGCGCCGATTTCTTCGCGGCCTGCTTCGTCTAACAGCAGATCCAGCCGCTCGCGGGCGCTGAGCGGGTTGTGGTGGTTGCACTTGGGGCAAACTTGATGATTCTGTTCCAAATCGGAGGCATACAGCACTTCGGAGCAGGCCGGGCATTTGCGCCACAGGCCTTCCGGCACGCCGGATTTACCGCTGTCTTCGCGTTTGATTTTCGGGGGGAGGATTTTATCGAGCCAACTCATGATTTACTCCATTTGCTCCTAATTAGGTTTGGTTTGCCACTCGGGGCAACAGCCGGGCGGGATAGTAGCCAATAGCGGCGGTTTAGGCAAGTTTTGTAAAGACCGCAAGGATTTTCCCGGCTGCGGGCGGCGGTTTTACAGGCAAATCGGGCGGTAGGCCAAACAGGCATCCACCACCTCTTCCGCCGTGGGCGCGTAATCCGCCAGGCCGCCGCTGCGGGCGTTCCAGCCTTCGGGGTAGAAAAACAGGCTGCTGCCTTCGGGATGGGGCACATTGCGGTCGAACTCTGCCATCAATCCGTCCAACACTTCATCGTCTTCTTCCGCCAAAATGCGTTGCCCTAAGCCGATTAATTCGTCTCGTGTCATTTTCAGGTAGCCTCAAAGGCAGACAGCAGGCGCAGCCAGCGCTCTTGCCGCACATAATGGCAGCCTTCGCTCTCGCGGTATGCCGACAGGTTTTCCAAGTCGATATGAAGCCCGGGCAGCCGTTTCAGGCAGCGGGCAAGGGCCGGGTCGAGAATGGTCAGGCGCCGGGCGAGCCGTTGGGCGAAGCGGTATTTTTCGTATTGCGCCACTTCGGCGGCAGGAATGGGGCGATTGCCCCACGAATCGCCCGGCCACGGGCTTTCGTCGGCATCCAGCGGCAGGCAGATTCCTGAACCGGCAGCACATTGGAACAGGATGGCCGTATCGGGGCGCTGCAACACGGGGTTGTAGAGCGAAAGCAGCAATTTTGCCCCGCCCGTGCCTGCGGGCGGCCAGCATGCCCAATATTTGCCCCATGCCGCGCCGTTCAGGTAGATATCGGCGCTGCTGATGCCTGCGCTCTGGCAATCGTTGCCGAAATCGGGGCAGATTTCCCAACGCAGGCTGTCCAAAGCAATATCCGTATCCGCAGCCATGGCTTCGTTGTCCGACTTGGTTTTCAGGTAGCCTTAAACGGCTTCTTTCAGGCTTTTCACCAGTTTGCCCGCGGCTTCGGCTTCGCGGCCGGGGTTGGCTTCGATTTCTTTCACAATGCGGCTGCCGATCACCACGCCGTCGGCTACGGCGGCGATTTGCCGCGCGCTCTCGGCATCGGAAATGCCGAAGCCCACGCAAATCGGCAGCGGCACATGGCGGCGCAGCACGGCCACTTTTTCCGCTACTTCGGCGGTGTTCAGGCTGGCCGAGCCGGTAACGCCTTTGAGCGATACGTAATACACGAAACCGGAAGCCAGCTTGGCAATTTCGGCCATCCGCTCCTCGCCGGTGGTGGGGGCGACCAGGAAAATGGTGTCGAGCCCGGCGGCTTTGAGTGCGTTATGCAGCGGGGCTACGGTTTCAATCGGGCTGTCCACCGTGAGCACACCGTCCACGCCAGCGGCTTTGGCGGCACGGGCGAATGGCTCATAGCCCATTTTGTGAATCGGATTCAGGTAGCCCATCAGCACCACGGGCGTGCATTGGTTGCTTTGGCGGAAGCGGCGCACGGTTTCCAATACGTCGGCCAGACCCACTCCGTTGGCCAAGGCGCGTTCGGCGGCGCGCTGGATGGTGGGGCCGTCCGACATCGGGTCGGAAAACGGCACGCCCAGCTCGATGATGTCCGCGCCGTTGGTAGCCAGGCTGTGCATCAGCTCCAGCGTGGTTTCAAGGTTCGGGTCGCCGGCGGTGATGTAGGCAACCAAGGCTTTATGTACATCGGTATTTTGAAAAACTTGTTTGATTTTGCTCATGATTTCATCCATATCTGAGGCTACCTGAAAACCAAACTAAGGTTTCAGGTAGCCTTTGGTTTAATTCTTCATCGACTGTACCGACGCGGGAATGCGTCCGCCGCGGTTCACGAACACTTCGCAGCTTCCTTCCTTCACGGGCATAATCGGCGCGTAGCCCAACAGGCCGCCGAAGTCCACGCTTTCGCCCACGCCTTTGCCGGTAACGGGGATGATGCGCACGGCGGTGGTTTTGCTGTTAATCATGCCGATGGCGGCTTCGTCGGCGATGATACCGGCAATCGTGGCGGCGGAGGTGTCGCCCGGCACGGCCACCATGTCCAAACCCACGGAGCACACGGCGGTCATGGCTTCCAATTTGTCCAGCGTCAGGATGCCGCTTTCCGCCGCCGCAATCATGCCTTCGTCTTCCGACACGGGGATGAACGCGCCGCTCAGCCCGCCCACGGCGGAAGAAGCCATCATGCCGCCTTTTTTCACCGCGTCGTTCAACAGCGCGAGTGCGGCGGTCGTTCCGTGCGTGCCGCAGACGGTCAGGCCCATGGCTTCCAGAATGCGGGCGACGGAATCGCCGACGGCGGGCGTGGGCGCGAGCGACAAATCCAAAATGCCGAACGGGATGCCCAGCATTTTCGCCGCTTCCTGCCCGATGAGTTCGCCCACGCGCGTGATTTTGAACGCGGTTTTCTTCACGATTTCGGCGATTTCGGTCAGGTTTTGGCTGTCGCAGTCTTTTAAGGCAGCCTGCACCACGCCGGGGCCGGACACGCCCACGTTGATAATCGCGTCCGCCTCGCCCGAGCCGTGGAACGCGCCCGCCATGAAGGGGTTGTCTTCTACTGCGTTGCAGAACACGACGATTTTGGCGCAGCCGAAGCCTTCGGGCGTGATGTCAGCGGTACGTTTTATCGTGTCGGCGGCCAGTTTCACCGCGTCCATGTTGATGCCCGCGCGCGTGCTGCCGATGTTGATGGAGCTGCACACGATGTCGGTGGTTTTCATGGCTTCGGGAATGCTGCTAATCAGCACGCGGTCGGCGGGCGACATGCCCTTCTGCACCAGCGCGGAAAAGCCGCCGATAAACGATACGCCGATGGCTTTCGCCGCCTTGTCCAGCGTCTGCGCGATGGAAACATAGCTGTCCGCACCCGTGGCCGCCGCGATTTGGGCGATGGGCGTTACGGAAATACGCTGGTTCACAATCGGCACGCCGTATTTGGCGGACAAATGCCGCGCCGTCTGCACCAGGTCTTTGCCGATGCGGGTGATTTTGTTGTAGATGTTTTGGTTCAGCGTGTCGATGTCCGGCGAAATGCAGTCGTGCAGGTCGATGCCGATGGTGATGGTGCGCACGTCGAAGTTTTGGTCGGACACCATGCGGATGGTTTCGAGGATTTCGGTAAAGTGAAGGGACATTTTCAGGTAGCCTTCATATTGTTGGATTATATTTTGAGTTTGACATACATATTTGCATGAATCCCCTCAGTATTCTTGCGCATCTGGGTATGCAAACATCTCTGCATATGGTTCACTCCAGGCTACCTGAAACTTACTCCCTGCCTAAAATACTGTCATCGAGGCGAAGAATTTTCAGGTAGCCTGAGGATTAAATCCGGTGCATGGCGTTGAACAAGGCTTCGTTTTGCATGCGGATATCCAAGCCCAACTTCTCACCGGCTTGGGCGAATACGCTCAGCATTTCTTCGCGGCTTTGCGGGCAGCGGCTGGTGTCCATCAGGATAATCATGGTGAAATATTCGCCCATGAGCTGCTGGCTGATATTGAGGATGTTGATTTGGTGTTCGGCCAAGAGTTTAGATACGTCGTAAACGATACCGATGCGGTCTTTGCCGATAATGGTGAGTATGGAATGGGGGCTGGGCTGGGGCATAGTCATTCAATTTCCGTTTGAAAACTTGAGGCCTTTGCGAAGTGCCGCTCTGCGGTTTGTTCGCAAAGGCCTCTAGGATATGGGCATAAAACAGTGGCCGCGCTCAATCATCCTGTTTGCCGTTTTCGGCATCGGCCACCATCTGTTCAGCGGCTTCTTGGGTGAGGGTGGCGAAACCGGCAGGCAAATCCAATGCTTCCAGCGTGGTTTTGCCGGTGGGTTTGTCGGCCATTTCGGCAAATGCCTGCCGCAGGGCTTCTTGCTGCTCGGCGAAATCGGGATACAACACCACCATATGCGTTACGGCGGCAAAACTGCTTTCCTGCAAAACACGCAGTTGCTCAAGCGTGCGCTTGCTCATGTGGGCATAGGTGCTGGCCGGAAAGAAACCAGCCTGTGCTTGGCCTCTAATCAGGGCGGAAGCTGCCTGAGGGAAGGTGGCGGCCTCTTCGATTTTAAGCTGTTCCGCATCTAACCCGGCCTGTTTCAACAAACGCAGGCCAAGGCAGCGGATATCGGGATTAGGGCCGGTTTTGATCAGCGCATCAGCCGGCAGGTCTTCCATTTTTTGATATTCCGATTCGGCGGAGACGGCCACCACGGCTTCATCAAATTTATCTTTCAGGCACACCAGTGGCAAATAGCCTTTTTCTTTGATCAGCGCCACGGCATCAAAGGCATTGGCATAGAGCATGTCCATTTTGCCGCCCTCGGCCAATTCCTGTATTTCTTCGGCATTAGCAGGCAGATGCAGATGGATGGAGAATTCGGTTTCGCGCTGTAAATGGCTGCTGAGCAGATACCAATGGCTGAAGTGGTCTGGCAGGTAGTCCGGCGCCACTACAAAATTGATTCCAACTTTTTGTACCATAAACGTTTTCCTTATTTTTGTTGGGCAATCCCTGTATTCGCAACAAAGAGGAAGTGTGTTTGTGTTTCGAAATTAAATTGAGGCTACCTGAAAACTTAAAAACTCAAACATCAACCGCATTCCAAGTGCCCTACTCCTGCCTGCCCCCAAACGGCAGGGGCGAAAAGAGTCATTATCGTTCTAATGTAATCATCTTACCACCTTTACCTGCGATAAAAAACCACCTATATAGGTGATTTTTTGTCTGGGATGGATTCGAGGGAAGCAGCGTCAGGTAAAGGTTTGCTGCCAATATTGAATGTTCTCGGCCATATCCATCGCTTATAGTGAATTAAATTTAAACCAGTACAGCGTTACCTCGCCTTGCCGTACTATCTGTACTGTCTGCGGCTCGTCGCCTTGTCCTGATTTAAATTTAATTCACTATATACCCGGCAGCATACCGCAAAGGCTACCTGAAAATGCAAAAAGAGCCGGCTGTTTTAGCCGACTCTTTGAAATTTGGTGGAGGTAAGCGGGATCGAACCGCTGACCTCTTGCATGCCATGCAAGCGCTCTACCAACTGAGCTATACCCCCAAATTTGGTGGCGAATCAGGGACTCGAACCCCGGACACAAGGATTATGATTCCTCTGCTCTAACCAGCTGAGCTAATTCGCCGCTCATTCAGAAAGCGTGCATTATACGGCTTTCTTAAATTCTGTCAAACCAAAAAACACAGTTTTTTTGCTACAGCCTGATTTATATAGATAACTAATTTTCACGCTGCTTGTGCAAAATCCAAACAGGCCGGTATTCCACTCTTGCAGGCCTATTTGTTTGAAGCATCAATCCGCAAACTGTTTTTTCATGCGTTCGCGCCGCTCTTGCGCTTCCACCGATAAAGTGGCGGTGGGGCGGGCAAGCAGGCGTTTGAGGCCGATGGGTTCGCCGGTATCGACGCAATAGCCGTATTCGCCCTCATCGATCTGGCGCAGCGAGGCTTGGATTTTACTCAACAATTTGCGTTCGCGGTCGCGGGTGCGCAACTCCAGCGCGTATTCTTCTTCCTGCGTGGCGCGGTCGGCCGGGTCAGGAGCAGCCTCGTGGCTTTGCAGGTGGCCGGTGGTGTCGGCCGCTTTTTGAATCAGTTCGTCTTGCAGCTTAACCAGCAACTCACGGAAGAAAGCCAGCTGATCGGCATTCATATATTCCTCTTCCGGGCCTTTCCAGTTGATGATGTCTTGCTCGGTTAGTTTTGCCATGAGTTATCCTTTTTGTGAAATCCTGCCAGCCGCTCCTTCCCGCAAGCGGCTGCTTCTTTTGTAAAAAGGCGGAATATAAAACAGCCGCCCGCTTATGGCAAGAGCAAAAAATTCAAATGCATGATAATTGCCGGCAAGCCCCAGCCAATCCAGCCCCACAGCAAAAGCGCCAACAGGCTACCTGAAAAATCCCAGCGGCCGATACGCAAAAAGGCAAACGGACGGCACAGCGGCTCATACACGCGGTTGAGCACCGCCACCAGCGGCGAATACGTCTGCGAGAGCGAGAGCACCATGCGCCACAGCAAACCGCCCAGCAACACATAAGCCGCCGAACGCGTCAGGGCGAGTGCAGCAAGCAACACATCAGCCGCTGCGATCGGCCAGCCGAACATCCCCGACGGCAGATTGATGAACGACAACAACAAATACAACAGCCAGGCCGCCAAAATGCAGGCGCTGTCCAAGCCGCCCAAGGGCGGCAGCAGGCGGCGCAGCGGTTTCACCAACCAGTCGCTGCTGCGGCAGCAAAACTGCGCCAGCGGATGCATATAGTTCAAACGGCCGTATTGCAGCAGGCAGCGTGCCAACAGGAGCATGGCCAGCGCATCGGCGAGCAGGGCGGCAAATTGATTAAACATACCGCCCTATTCCGCCAACTGCTCGGCCAATTCCTGCGAACGCGCCACACAGGCGGCCACGCCCGCGCCAATCGCTTCAGCCACGCCGTGCGCCTCAAAGCTTTGCAGCGCGGCATAAGTGGTGCCACCTTTGGAGGTAACTTTTTGGCGCAAATTGGAAAACGCTTCCCCGCTCTGCTCGGCCAGCCGTACCGCGCCTTGGAAAGTGGCCAAACTGAGCTGCCGTGCTTCTTCCGCGTTGAAGCCCTGCTGCCTGGCGGCGTTTTGCAGCGCTTCAAGCAGGTAAAACACATAGGCCGGGCCGCTGCCGCTGATACCGGTGATGCGGTGCAGGCCGTCTTCACTATCCAGCCACAGAGTTTGCCCGCTGGCGCGCATGATGCGATCGGCCAATTCCCGGTCGGCAGCGGATGCGCCGCTGTCGGCAAACAAACCGGCCACGCCCTGCCCCACCTGCGCCGGCGTGTTCGGCATAATGCGTACGATGCGGCGCGTACCGCGCAGCCAGCGGCTCAAGGCCGCGCACGGCAGCCCGGCGGCAATCGACAACACCAGCGCGCCGCCCGTTTGCACGTTCTGCAGCGCCGCCTGCATATCTTGCGGCTTCACCGCCAGCACCAACACGTCGCTCTCGTTCAGCGGCGGCAGCGCGGGGGCGGTGGCGATGCCGTATTGCTGCGCCAGTGCGGCCAATTTATCCGCACTGTGGTCGATGGCGCAGATATCGAACCCGCCAGCGCGGCTCATACCGGCGATAATGGCGGAGGCCATATTGCCTGCGCCAAGAAAATAGATGGTCATGATGTTTCCTTATATGGTGGTTGGAAAGTTTCAGGTAGCCTCACCCTACCTGCCGACAGGCTACCTGAAAACCTATCTGCATCTTTTCAGGTAGCCTGTTGCCTACCAATATGCAAACGGATATTGCTCATACAAACCCGGTGCAATGGTATCCATCCGGGTTTTGAAAGCATCCCGTATCGGCCGGCCGGGTTCCGGTTGCGTGTCGAGCAGCCTTTCAAGCTCTTGCAGGAGGAAGGCCGTTTGCAGGAAGGGAACGAATCCGACGCCCATATCGGCAAACCGCGCCTCGGCTTCATCGTATTCGCCTTGGTCGTGGTCGTAAAACAGGATGTTCCCGCTCTCTTTGCCGATGAACCAGGTATCGCCCTGCCCCGCATCGCCGATCAGCCAATACCGCGCGGCCACCTCGGGATAGTCGCTGCCTAGGCGGCGGTTTTCGCCAAGCGCGGTCGGGTAATCCCAAAGCCGGATATCGGGCGTGATTTCCACGCTTTCGCATTGCTGCACAAAAGACAGATACGCCGCAGGCAAAGGCGGCAGTTTGTCCAAACGTTTCACCGCAACCGCGCGCTTGGGCAGCCTGGCCATGATTTGTTCTGCAGAAAGCGGGGTAAACATGTTTCCAATTTCCAAGCCGGCTTTGGCAGCCTAGAGGCTACCTGAAAGCCGCAGCTGCAACGAAGTTAAAACAGAATCTTCATACAGTGCGGCACAGTTTTCAGGTAGCCTTCCTTGTCAGCAAAAGGCTACCTGAAACCTTTACTCGCCATAATCCCGTTTTCCGAAAATGGCGCTGCCAACGCGAACATGGGTGGCGCCGCAGGCGACGGCGGTTTCCAAATCGTCCGACATGCCCATGGAGAGCACGTCCACATTCAGCCCCTGCGCCTGCAAAAATTGCAGCAATTCGTTCATGCGGCCAAACTGCTGGCGTAACTCTTCTTCGCTGCTGCCTAGCCGCGCCACGCACATCAGGCCGCGCAGTTTCAGCCTGGGCAAAGAGGCTACCTGAAAAGCCAGTCCGCGCAGCGTTTCCTCTTGCGGCGGTACGCCGTGTTTGACGTCTTCGCCACCGATGTTCACTTCAATCAGCACTTGCAGCGGCGGCATGGTTTCCGGCCGCTGATCACTCAGGCGGCGGGCGATTTTTTCGCGGTCGACGGTGTGCACCCAATGGGCGCGTTCGGCAGCGATGCGGCTTTTGTTGGATTGGATATGGCCGATGATGTGCCAGCGGATGTCGGGAATATCGGCCAGCTCGCTGCTTTTCTCCTCAAATTCCTGCAGATAGTTTTCGCCGAAATCGCGCTGCGTGCTTTTCTGGCATAACAGGCGCACATCGGCGGCGGGGAAGGTTTTGCTCACTGCAATCAGCTCGGGCTCGGGGCGGCCTGCCGCTTCGGCGGCAGCCCAAATGCGGGCGCGCACGGCGTGCAGGTTCATGGTTAGCACTCTCATCATTTTTCCTTTTCATCAAACAATTCTCTGGGAATTTTGCACACAGGGATGGGCTGGATTTTATGCAGCGTGGCGCGATGCAGGCGTTGGTAAATCTCGAACACTTCGCGCTCGCGGCCGGCAAATTCTTCGGCGCGGCGGCCGGCTTCGCTTTGCGCCATCGCCCATTCCAGCTCGGGATAGCTCGCGCCCATCTGCTGCTCGTCGGTGCGCTCTTCGTCCCACAGCCCGTCGGTGGGCGCGGCCTGGCGGATGGCGGGCAGCACCGCCAAGGCTTCGGCCAGGGTGTATACCTGGGTTTTGAGCAAATCGCCGATGGGGCTCAAATCCACGCCGCCGTCGCCGTATTTGGTGAAAAAGCCCACGCCGAAATCTTCCACCTTATTGCCCGTGCCCGCCACCAGCAGGCCGTTGATTTGGCCGTAGTAATACAGCGCGGCCATGCGCAGGCGGGAGCGGGTGTTGGCCATGGCCAGGTTTTTATTGGCGGCTGTGGTGTCGGCCACGCTGCGCTCAAACTGCTCGAAAGTGGGCGTTAAATCCAGCGTTTGGCTGCGCACGTTGATAAAACGGCGCTGCAAGTCGGCGATGTGTTCGTTGGCCCGCTGCAACTGGTCGGCCTGTTGGCGGATGGGCAGCACCACGCACAACACGTCCAGCCCGCTGTGCGCGCACAGGGCAGACACCACGGCGGAATCCACCCCGCCGGAAACGCCCACCACAAAACCTTTCGCGCCCGCCCGCACAGCATAATCGGCCAGCCAGCGGCTGATGTGTCGAATAACGGCTTGGGTTTGCATCATGTTTTTCCTATTTTGATGGGCCACCAACGCATAATTCATCGGCGGCCTGTTGAATATAAACGCTCAATGAAACCAGGCAGGCTTCATCCGCAATCTTTGCATTCTCTTCCAAATAATAATACCGCCCCAGCGAATCGCTCACATCCGCCCTGCCTTGCAAAGTTGCCCGGTTTAACTCCATTTCGAGCACCACTTCATCGTTATCGCTATTTTTCAGGTAGCCTTCCCGCAGCAGCAGGCTGAGCAGAATCCTTATCGAATGTGGGCGCACGAAAATATCCGCATCACTTTTCAGCACCCGAATATCGGCCGAAAACTCGTTGCGCCATTTGATGATGTGTGCCAACAATTCTATCTCGCCCATTTGCCACTCTTCGCTTGGTTGCACGACAGCGGTTAATATATCGCCAATCCGCCCAAAAGCCAAATGCCCAGCCCAGCCCGGCAATCTGGCAATCTGCTAAAATTCTGCATGTGCTACCTGAAAATCGAAGTCTCAGCGTAATCACAATGAACACCGCAGCTTTCTGCGCCGCTCAAACCGAAAGCAAGCAATGGAAACCCTCCGTACCGCCCGCCTTATCCTCCGCCCATGGACACTCGCTGACGCTGCCATGCTCTACGCGCAAGCCCAAAATCCTAAGATAGGCGCAATGTGCGGCTGGCTTCCGCACAAGAGCGTGGCAGAAAGTCGGGAAATTATCGAACATATCCTGCTTAAGCCCCATTCCTTCGCCATCTGTCTGGCAGACAATCAACTCATCGGCAGCATCGGCCTCCTCTTCCCAAACGACAGCAATTTGCCACTGGCCGCAGGCGAAGCCGAAATAGGCTATTGGCTGGGCGAAAGCTTCTGGGGCAAAGGCTATGCCACCGAAGCCCTGCAAGCCATGATTGCCTATTCTTTTGAAAAACTAAGGCTAAGCCGCCTATTGGCCGGCGCTTATCAAGAAAACACCCCCTCACAAAAAGTGCTGGAAAAATGCGGCTTCCGCCACCGGCAAACCATAGAGCACTTCTTTTCCAAGCTCACTGGCGAAACCCACACCGCCCTGCTATACGCATTAGCCGCCGCTCCCGTTTTCAGGTAGCCTCTATCACACAGCAAAGGAACCCCATGTCTCACCAACCCCCGCAACAAATCCGCCTGCAAGCCGACCGCCAAGGCCTCATACTGGTTTACCCGGATGCCGAATACACCCTACCTGCCGAATACCTGCGCGTGTATTCCCCCAGCGCCGAAGTGCGCGGCCACGGGCGCGGACAGGCCAAATTGCAAACCGGCAAAGCCGGCATCAGCATCACCGACCTGCAGCCCGCCGGCAACTACGCCCTCAAAATCACCTTCTCCGACGGCCACGACAGTGGCCTCTACAGCTGGGGCTACCTGTATGAATTGGCAAACGGATACGCTACAATGTGGCCCGACTATCTGAGCCGCCTCGAAGCAGCCGGCGCCTCCCGCAACCCCGCCGCACAGGCAAACACGCCACTAAAAGAAAAGAAATGCCCGCATTAAGCCGCACCCTCCCCGCCCTTATCGCCGCCTCCGTTCTACTGCTGGCCGGTTGCGAAAAAATAGTCGAAAAAACAACCGATAAAGCATCCGAGAAAATGTCCGGCTATATTTCAGATAAAATAGACGAGCCAACAGTCCGCAGCGTATTCACCGACAAATGCGTCGAATCCGGCAACGCCCTTCTCAGCAAAGACACTGCCACCAAACTGTGCAGCTGCACCTACGACCGCGCTGCCTCCACCTACGACAACCCCAAAGACTGGAGCGCAGATGTTTTCCACTACAACCTCAACCCAAACAACAAAGAGCTAGGCGCCAAAATCGAAGCCAAGTTCAAAACCGCCATGGCCGCCTGCATCGAGCGTGCTGCCGGTCAAACCGACGAGCAACAGGCCCGCAGCACATTTATCGAAAACTGCACCAAGCTTGTCATCGAAGTTTCTGAAGGCAAGCGCACCAACGAAGTCGCCACCCAGGCCTGCGTCTGCACTCACGACCGGATTGCCGCCTCCTATAATAATCCCGAAGAGTGGAAAAAAGACCTTATCCGCTACAGCATCAGTCGGGCCGACGAAGCACTCGATGCCAAATTCGACTCCGCCCTATCAGCCTGTTTCAACTCCTCCCAAAAAACGCAACACTAACCCTTAAAAGGCTACCTGAAAAATATGGCAACCAAACCCGTCCTTCTCGCCGCCGCCATCCTGCTGCTTGCCGGCTGCGACTTTATCGCCGACAAAGCCGCCGGCAACGTAACCGAACAAGAAGCCAAAGACGGCTTTATCGAAGGTTGCGTTAAAGGCGCGCTCAAACCGGAATCCTTCAAACGCCCGCTAAGCCAGGAAGAAGCCACCAAACTGTGCCACTGCGCCTACGACACCGCTTCCGCCCAATACACCGACCGCGCAAAATGGAAACGCGACCTAGTGCGGGCAGGCCTGTCCCCCAACGATCAAAACCAAGAAATCTTCCAAAAATTGGTTGTCGGCCTGCAAAGCTGCGCCGCCAACCAAAACCTGATGTAACCCGCCCAAAGGCTACCTGAAAGCACCACAATGACCGACAAACAAACCCATTTCGGCTACCGTACCGTAAACGAAAGCGAAAAAGCCGCCAAAGTGGCCGAAGTATTCCACTCCGTTGCCCAAAAATACGACATCATGAACGACGTGATGTCCGGCGGCCTGCACCGCGTATGGAAACACTTCACCATCACCACCGCCCGCGTGCCCAAAGGCGGCAAAGTGCTCGATATCGCCGGCGGCACGGGCGACCTCTCGCGCGGCTGGGCCAAACGCGTGGGCAAAGACGGCGAAGTCTGGCTCACCGACATTAACTCCTCCATGCTCGGCGTGGGGCGCGACCGCCTGCTCAACGAAGGCCTGCTCTTGCCCGTGGCCGTATGCGACGCCGAAAAACTGCCCTTCCCGGATAACTATTTCGACCTCGTTTCCGTATCCTTCGGCCTGCGCAACATGACGCACAAAGACGCCGCCCTCAAAGAAATGCACCGCGTGCTCAAACCCGGCGGCACACTCTTGGTATTGGAATTTTCCAAAGTGGCCAAGCCGCTTGCTCCGGCCTACGACCTCTATTCCTTCAAACTCCTGCCGCTGATGGGCAAACTCATCGCCAAAGATGCCGACAGCTATCAATACCTGGCCGAATCCATCCGCATGCATCCCGATCAGGAAACCCTCAAGCAAATGATGCTCGATGCCGGTTTCGACAGCGTGGACTACCACAATATGAGCGCCGGCATCGTCGCCCTGCACAAAGGCGTGAAATTCTAACGGTTGGCGGTAAGCTGCAAATACAGCGGATCAGATGTAGGAAAGGAACGAAACGGCAGGCCGCAAACGGTGCAGCTGGCACAATGGGGCTGGCCGGTGCAGCCGCATACTCAATCTTAATCCGCATACAAGGCTACCTGAAAACGGACAATGTTTTCAGGTAGCCTTTCCTTCACGATGCCTCCAGCCTGTGAATATAGTGAATTAACAAAAATCAGGACAAGGCGGCGAGCCGAAGACAGTACACACGTTACGGCAAGGCGAGCCAACGCTGTACTGGTTTTTGTTAATTCACTATAAATATTCTTACAGCTTAACTCCCCTACCAATCAATCAGTTGTTCTGCCAATTAACACTTATCTAATCTAATTAGAAATTGTTTGCATTTTGCATGTCTGCAAGGCATAATCCGCCCCGATATGAATTTTTGTAAAGGAACAGTCGGCGATGCTGATTGCTTTTTTGATTATGCTGCGCGAGGGCATCGAGGCAGCCTTGATTGTGGGCATTGTGGCCGGCTTTTTGAAACAGGGCGGCTATCGGCATATGATGCCGAAAGTATGGCTCGGCGTGGTGCTGGCGGCGGCGATGTGCCTGTCTGCCGGTTGGTTTATTTATAAGAAAACCGGCGAGATTCCGCAGAAGCAGCAGGAATTTGTGGTGGGCGTAATCGGCTTGGTGGCCGTGGCGATGCTCACTTATATGGTGCTGTGGATGCAGAAGGCGGCCAAGTCGATAAAGCAGCATTTGCAGCAGTCGGTGAGCGATGCGCTCAACCGCGGCAACGGGCATGGCTGGGCGCTGGTGGGCATGGCCTTTTTGGCGGTGGCGCGCGAAGGCATGGAGAGCGTGTTTTTCCTGCTGGCGGTGTTCAACCAAAGCCCCACCGCGGCCATGCCGCTGGGCGCAGTATTGGGGCTGGCCGCTTCGGCCGTGGTGGGCTGGCTGATTTATCAGGGCGGGGTGCGCATCAACCTGGCGCGTTTTTTCCGCTGGACGGGCGTTTTCCTGATTTTTGTGGCCGCAGGCCTCACTTCCGGCGCGTTCCGCGCGCTGCATGAGGCTGGCGTGTGGAATGTATGGCAGGTGAATCCGTTTGATTGGTCTTCGCACACGCCACTGGATTGGTCGCACGTTTTGCATGAAGACAGCCCGCTGGGCGTGCTGCTCGGCGGTTTCTTCGGCTACACCGACCATCCGGTATTGTCTGATTTTATTCTTTATTTCGCTTATCTGATTCCCGTGTTGTTTTTATTTTTGCGCGGCAGCAAACCGGTTGCCGCACCTTCCCAAACCAGCTAGTTTTTTGCATCTGAAAGGTTAAATTATGAAGAAACTGAATATTACCGCCTTGGCCGTATTGGCCGCCTTTGGCTTGGCAGCTTGCCAACCGCCGGCCGCCGAACAGCCCGCCGCACCCGCCTCCGGCGCTTCCAGTGCTTCTGCCGCTTCCGGCGCAGCCGCCACTGCCAATGCCGACGGCAGCTTCAATATTGCAGTCAACGACCACGCCTGCGATCCGATGGAGCTTACCGTGCCCAGCGGCCAGGTGGTGTTCAACATCAAAAACAACAGCACCCGCAAGCTGGAGTGGGAAATCCTCAAGGGCGTGATGGTGGTGGACGAGCGTGAAAACATCGCCCCCAGCCTGAGCGACAAAATGACCGTCACCCTGCTACCTGGCGAATACGAAATGACCTGCGGCCTGTTGAACAACCCGCGCGGTAAGCTGGTGGTAACCGACAGCGGCTTCAAAGAAGTGGCCGGTGAAGCCAATATGGAAAAACTGGCCAAACCTTTGGCCGACTATAAAGTTTACGTGCAAAACGAAGCCGCCCAGCTGGTGACCAAAACCACGGCTTTCGTAGAAGCCGTGAAGGCCGGCCGCACCGAAGATGCCAAAGCCATGTTTGCCGACGTACGCACCCACTACGAGCGCATCGAGCCGATTGCCGAGCTGTTTAACGAGCTCGACCCCGCCATCGACTCCCGCGCCGACGACTTCAAGCTCGGAGAGAAAGACGAAGGCTTCGGCGGCTTCCACCGCATCGAGCATTCTTTGTGGGTACTCAATACCACCAAGGGCATGGAGCCCGTGGCCGACAAACTCCTGGCCGACGTACAGAAGCTGAAACAGGAAATCGACATCCTCACCTTCCCGCCGAGCAAAGTGGTGGGCGGTGCCGCCGCGCTGATCGAAGAAGTGGCCGGCAGCAAGATTACCGGTGAGGAAGACCGCTACAGCCGTACCGACCTGAGCGATTTCCAAGCCAACGTAGAGGGTGCGCAGAAGATTGTCGAGCTGTTCCGCCCGATGATTGCCGAGAAAGACCAAGCCCTGTTGGATAAAACCGATGCCAACTTCAAACAGGTAACCGACATTCTCGCCAAATACCGCACCGAGAAAGGCTTCCAGCCCTACGACAAACTCAGCGAAACCGACCGTAAAAACCTGCAGGCACCGGTGAACGCCCTGGCCGAAGATTTGGCCAAACTGCGCGGCATTCTCGGTTTGAACTAAATGCAAGCCACCGTGTTTGATTGAGGTGGATGAAAGATTTCAGGTAGCCTGTATTTGCATAGAGGCTACCTGAAAATTTAATCACTCATCAAAACAGCGCATATCGCCAAGCAATCTATCCCTACTCCCGGCAGGAGAAAAACATGAGCCACAACGAACACCCCCAATCCCCGTCCAAACGCAATCTCTTCAAAGGCCTCGCCGTTGGCGCCGCTGCCGCCGGGCTGGCCGCTTGCGGCCTGAACAGCAAAGATCAAAGTGCCGAAGGCAGCGCAGCACAAAACAGCGGCAGCAGCGCCGAGCACCATTCCGATCAAAGCTTCCCTTTCTACGGCACGCACCAAGCCGGCATCACCACGCCCCACCAGCAATTTGCCATCATGGCCGCATTCGACGTGCTGGCCAAAACCCCCAAAGAGCTAGAACACCTCTTCCGCGCCATCACCGCCCGCGCCGATTTCCTTACCAAAGGCGGCGAATTGCAAGACGGCGACCCCAAACTCCCCCCGCAGGGCAGCGGCATCCTCGGCAAAGTCATCAAACCCGACGGCCTCACCATCACGCTCAGCGTGGGCAACAGCCTGTTTGACGAACGTTTCGGCCTCGCCCCGCACAAGCCCAAGCATCTGCAGGAAATGAAAGACTTCCCCAACGACAAATTGCAACGCGAATGGTGCGACGGCGACATCAGCATCCAAATCTGCGCCTTCAGCCCCGAAACCTGCCAAAACGCCCTGCGCGACCTGATTAAAAACACCGCCCAATTTGCCGTTATCCGCTGGAGCATCGACGGCTTCCTGCCCAAAGCCGAGCCCGGCGCGCTGGCCGCCCGCAACCTGTTTGGTTTCCGTGACGGCTCCGGCAATCCAGATGTGTCCAAGCCCGAAACCGCCGATGCCGTATTGTGGAGCGGCGTGGCCGAAAACAGCAAAGACGAACCGGCCTGGGCCAAAAACGGCAGCTACCAAGCCGTGCGCCTCATCCGCCATTTCGTAGAGTTTTGGGACAGAACCCCGCTGCAAGAGCAGCAAACCATCTTCGGCCGCGAAAAATACAGCGGCGCCCCGCTGGGCATGAAAAACGAAGGCGATATTCCCAACTACGCCTCCGACCCCGAAGGCAAAACCCTTCCCACCGACAGCCATATGCGGCTCGCCAATACCCGTGATCCCGAATTCATGAAGCGCCACCTGCTCTATCGCCGCCCCTTCGACTATTCGCGCGGCCTAGCCAAATCCGGCCAGCTCGATGTCGGTCTGATCTTTATCTGCTACCAGGCCAACCTCGACGACGGCTTCATCTTCGTGCAGAAACTACTCGACTTCGAACCTTTGGAGGAATACATCAGTCCCTTCGGCGGCGGCTATTTCTTCACCCTGCCCGGCGCGGAACAGGGCGGCTACCTCGGGCAGGGCCTGCTGGCCAATGTGCTGGCGTGATTGAAGGTACGGATAGCTTGTCCTCAAAAAGATGTTGGCTTGAGCCCGGCTTACAGCGATGCAAGAAAGCGGATGAGCCGCCCGCAATTTGATATGCCACTAATATTTGAGGCTACCTGAAAAATGAAACCCGTCTGCTTGTGCAAACGGGTTTCATTTTTCAGGTAGCTTCGACTCGCTGAAGTAATGCTTCATCTCAAGCAGACCAAATTAACTCTTATAGTGGATTAAAATAAAAATGAGACAAGACGGCGAGCCGCAAGGCGTACAGGTAGTACGTCAAGGCGAGCCAACGCCGTATCATTGCGATTTTAATCCACTATACTACAGTATTGGTTTGCCTTGCCGTACTTCTGTCTGCCTGCTCTCACCACCTCGCATCAAAAGTTCTGTTGGCTTGCTATATAGTGAATTAACAAAAACCAGTACAGCGTTAGCTCGCCTTGCCGTAACGTGTGTACTGTCTGCGGTTCGGCGCCTTGTCCTGATTTTTGTTAATTCACTATCTCAACCGAACAGGCTACCTGAAAGTGGAAATCCGTTTTCAGGTAGCCTGTTTATTTTCAGGTAGCCTCCTTCGGAGTTCAGCCGCTTTTTTTGCGGGTGCGGGGCTTGCGTTTGGCTTTGGGCCGGGTGGCCTGAGCCGGCTGGCTGTTTTTGCGGCTGCGGGTTTTCTTAGCCGGAGCAGCGGGAGCTTTGGCCTTGCTTTTGGCGGCAGGTTTGCCGGTCGGGGCTTGGCCGCGGGCTCTTCCTTTTGCTGTGGCGGTTTTTCCTTTGGCGGCAGGTTTTTTGCCTTTGCCGGGCAGGCTGCCGCCGCTGATGAGCATAAGGTCGATTTTACGGGTATCCAAGTCGGCACGGGCTACCTGAACCACAACCTTGTCGCCCATGCTGAAACGGAGGCCGCTGCGTTCGCCTTCGATGCTCATGGTTTCGGCACGGTAGTTGAAGTAGTCTTCGCCCAATTCGCTGATGTGGACGAGGCCTTCGATGTGGATGTCGTCGAGGGTAACGAACAGGCCGAAGCCGGCCATGCCGCTGACTGTGCCGCTGAATACTTCGCCCACTTTGTCCTGCATGTAGTAGGTTTTGAGCCAGTTTTCCACGTCGCGGCTGGCTTCGTCGGCACGGCGTTCGCATTGAGAGCTGTGGGTGCCCAGTGCGCTCCAGTTTTCGGCGGGGTTGTAGCGGCTACCTGAAAGCACGGCTTTGATGGCTCGGTGTACGAGGAGGTCGGGATAGCGGCGGATCGGGGAGGTGAAGTGGGTGTAGGCGGGATAGGCAAGGCCGAAGTGGCCGCTGTTTTCCGGCTCGTACACGGCCTGCTGCATGGAACGCAGGAGCATCACTTGAATCAACTCACGGTCGGGGCGATCGGCAGTTTGGGCGAAGAGCGCGGCGTAATCCAGTGGGGTGGGTTTGTCGCCGCCGCCGAGGCTGAGGCCGAGCAGGCCGAGCTGCTCGCGCAGGGTGGCGAGTTTTTCCGGCGTGGGGCCGGCGTGGTTGCGGAATAAGGCGGGATGCTGATGTTTCAGCAGGAATTCGGCGGCACACACGTTGGCGGCGAGCATGCATTCTTCAATTAGGCGGTGGGCTTCGTTGCGCACCACGGGCACGATGCGTTTGATTTTGCCCTGCTTGTCGAAAATCATCTCGGTTTCAGTGGTTTCAAACTCCATCGCACCGCGCTGGCGGCGTTTTTTGAGCAGGATTTGATAGAGCTTGTAGAGGGTGTCGATGTGCGGCTTGAGCGGGTTGTCGCTGCCGTTTTGAATCCAGTCCCACACTTGGGTGTAGGTGAGGCGGGCATGGGAGCGCATCACGGCGGGGTAGAAACGGTAGGATTTAAGATTGCCGGCGTAGGTGAACACCATGTCGCACACCATGCACAACCGATCCACATCGGGATTGAGCGAGCAAATGCCGTTGGAGAGGCTTTCTGGCAGCATGGGAATCACGCGGCGCGGGAAATACACGCTGGTGGCGCGATCCAGCGCGTCGGCATCAATCGCGTCTTTGGGCTTCACATAGTGGCTCACGTCGGCAATGGCTACCACCAGGCGGAAATTGCGGCCTTGTTTTTCGGCATACACGGCATCGTCGAAATCGCGCGAGCTTTCGCCGTCTATCGTTACCAGTGGTAGGTCGCGCAGGTTTTTACGGTCTTTGAGGTCGGTTTTGCGCACGGCAGAAGGGATTTTCGCAGCGGCTTTTTCGCAGGCGGTGGAGAATTGGTGGGGTAGGTGGTGCTGGCGCACGGCAATTTCGATTTCCATGCCGCTGTCGGCATAGTTGCCTAACACTTCCACCACGCTGGCCACGGCGGGGCGGTGCGCGTCGGGGTAGGAATCGATTTGAGCCACCACCACTTGGCCGGGCTTGGCTTTGCCCACTGAATCAGGTTCGAGCAGGATACTGTCGGGCAGTCGGCTGTCTTCGGGCGAGAGCATGGCGATGCCGCGCTCTATCATGAGCCGCCCGACTACGGTTTTCTGCGCACGTTCAATCACATCGAGCACCTGGCCTTCGCGGCGGCCGCGCCGATCGGTACCGGCCGGGCGCACGGTTACCGTGTCGCCGTGCATCAGGCCGCGCATCTGGCGGGCAGGCAGAACGAAGTCGCCCTGTCCATCGGGCGAGAGCGGTACGGCAAAGCCGAAGCCGTCTTTATGTGCTTCAACGCGGCATTTCACCAGCGCGAGTTTTTCGGCGGCGCACACCATGCCGCGCCGGTTGATGAGGATTTGCCCGTCGCGCGCCATCGCAGTCAGGCGGCGTTCGAAAAAGGGCATTTCGTGCTCGGCAATATCGAGCAGGATGGCTAAAGATTCGGTTTTCAGCGGCACGCCCCTGTCTTCCAGCATTTCGGTAATCCATTCGCGGCTGGGCAGGGGGTGTTCGTAGCGTTGCGTTTCCCGCTGCAGATAAGGGTCTTGCAGGCGGAGCGAGGTTTTCTTCTTCATATATAAATTGACAAGTGGAAAATTGGCGCTATAATGCGCGTTTCTTGCATAAAGAGCAATGCACTTTACCGCAAAGTTCGATTAAAGCAAAGCCCAGGTGGCGGAATTGGTAGACGCGCCAGCTTCAGGTGCTGGTATCCTCACGGGTGTGGAAGTTCGAGTCTTCTCCTGGGCACCACAACTTGCTTTAATTGAAATCGAAACGGAAATTGCTCGCCCAGGTGGCGGAATTGGTAGACGCGCCAGCTTCAGGTGCTGGTATCCTCACGGGTGTGGAAGTTCGAGTCTTCTCCTGGGCACCAAAGATTAATAACATCCCGCATGGTTTAAAACTTGCGGGATTTTTATTGCTACCTGAAGGTGGCTGGGTCATGGCTGCGGCTGATGGTAAAACTACCATCCGTTTCAACACACAGCCACCCGAAGGTGGCTGCTAGACGTGCCTACCAAGCAATGCCAAAACTACGTGTTTCAACACACAGCCACCCGAAGGTGGCTGCATGATGGCGGGGATAACCACGGCAAAACCGGCCAGTTTCAACACACAGCCACCCGAAGGTGGCTGCCGTATTGTGCGCAAATAGGCATTTGTTTGATAAGGTTTCAACACACAGCCACCCGAAGGTGGCTGCGCATCTACCGGCAGTCCCACCGCGATTTCTGCTGCGTTTCAACACACAACCACCCGGAGGTGGGAGGCTACCTGAAAACCAGCCATCGGTTTTCAGGTAGCCTTTTGCCTGTTTCAATTCAAGCTTATAAATGCGGATTGGCCAAGTTTTGTGGCGACAGGATGCGGTCGAGCTCTGCTTCGCTCAAAAGCTGGCGCTCCAGCACCACTTCGCGCACGGTTTTGCCGGTTTGGGCACAGATTTTGCCCACCAGGTCGCCGTTTTCGTGGCCGATATAGGGGTTGAGATAGGTGACCAGGCCGATGGAGTTGAAGACGTAGCGTTCGCAGATTTCGCGGTTTACCGTGATGCCGCTTACGCATTTGTCGGCCAGTGTAACGGCGGCATTGCCTAAAAGCGAGATGCTTTCAAACATGGATTGCGCGATAACCGGCTCCATCACGTTGAGCTGGAGCTGGCCGGCTTCGGCGGCGAAGGTGATGGTGGTGTCGTTGCCGATTACTTTGAAGCAAACTTGGTTCACCACTTCGGGAATCACGGGATTCACCTTGGCGGGCATAATCGATGAGCCGGCCTGCATTTCCGGCAGGTTGATTTCTTTCAAGCCGGCACGCGGGCCGGAGGAGAGCAGGCGCAGGTCGTTGCAGATTTTGGAGAGCTTCACGGCGGTACGCTTCAGGGCGCCGTGCACCATCACATAGGCGCCGCAGTCGGAGGTGGCTTCAATCAGGTTTTCGGTGAGCTTGCATGGCAGGCCGCTGATTTCGGAGAGTTTTTGCACGGCCAGCGGCGCGTAGCCTTGCGGCGTATTGATGCCTGTGCCGATGGCGGTGGCACCGAGGTTCACTTCCAGCAGCAGTTGGCGCGTGCGTTCGAGGTTGGTTTCTTCTTCTGCCAGCAGCACTTGGAAGGATTGGAATTCTTGGCCGGCAGTCATGGGCACGGCATCTTGCAGCTGGGTGCGGCCCATTTTTAGGATGTATTTGAATTCATCAGCTTTGACAGCAAAGGTGTCTTTCAAATGTGCCAGTTTGCCCAGCAGTTCGCCGATGCTGGTGTACACGGCCAGCCGGAAGCCGGTGGGGTAGGCGTCGTTGGTGGATTGGCTGGCGTTCACATGATCCATGGGATTGACGATGTCGTAGCGGCCTTTGGCTTGGCCTAAGGCTTCCAAGGCGAGGTTGGCGATCACTTCATTGGTGTTCATGTTCACCGAAGTGCCGGCGCCGCCTTGGAATACGTCGGATGGGAACTGGTCGAGGCAGCGGCCTTTAATCAGCACCTCGTCGCAGGCTTGGGCAATGGCGGTGGCGATTTCGGGTTTGAGTGCGCCCAGCTCGCCGTTGGCCTGGGCGGCAGCTTTTTTCACCATCACCATGCTGCGCACAAACTGGGGCACGTCGGAAATCTTCTGCCCGGAGATTTGGAAGTTTTCCACTGCGCGCAGGGTGTGGATGCCCCAATAGGAGGCTGCGGGGATTTCGCGTTCGCCGAGGAGGTCGTGTTCGGTGCGGGTTGTCATGTTTGGCTCTCCTTTGAGTGAGGTAAGGTGGTAAAAAGGGTTACTGTATGCTAAGGGCGCGTTTGTTGGCCTTCATTACCAACGAAATGATAGCAGTTCGTTGCTGCCCATGATTGGCGTTACATCAAAGAGGCTACCTGAAAAAGCAAAACGGTTTTCAGGTAGCCTCATCATGTGCATCCAATGGAATAAATTAATTGCCGAGCCGTTCGGCAAATTCATCGGTGGCCTGTACTAGGGCATCAGCGATGGCAGGGTTTTGTGCGTAGTGGCCGCTTTGGATAATACGCAAATCGGCCTGCGGCAGCGCCTGTTTCAAGTCCCATGCGCTGCGGGTGGGGGTGCAGAGGTCGTAGCGGCCTTGCACGATGATGGTGGGGATATGCTGAATTTTGTGGGCGTTGGCCAAGATGGATTTGTCGCCCTGCAACCAGCCTTGGTGCATGAAATAGTGGTTTTCTAGGCGGGTGATGGCTAATGAGGCTTGCGGGTCTTCGTCCACCGGTTTAGGGTCGAACCAAATCAGCCAGCTTTCCCAATCTGCCCAGGCCTTGGCGGCGGGCAGATACACAGCGGGGTCGGGCGAGTTAAGCATCCAATAATAAGCCTCAACTAACGAGCCGGCACGTTGCTCCGGCGGCACGGCAGCTAAATAGCGTTGCCATTGTTCGGGATAAATCATGCTCACGCCGCCTTCTTCGCTCAGCCAATTAATTTCGATTTGGCGGCAGAGGAAAATACCGCGCAAAATCAAGCCGCGTACACGGTCGGGATAGGTTTCGGCATAGGCTAGGGAAAGGGTGCTGCCCCACGAGCCGCCGAATACCAGCCAGCTCTCGATGCTGAGCATTTTTCTTACTTTTTCAATATCTTCCACCAAATCCCAAGTAGTGTTTTCGCGAGTTTCGGCATAAGGGGTGGATTTGCCGCTGCCTCGTTGGTCGATGATGATGACACGGTATTTTTCCGGATTGAAAAAACCCCGGCAAGCCGGACTCGATCCGGCGCCGGGGCCACCGTGCAGGAAGATAACGGGGATACCGGCGGGGTTGCCGCTTTCTTCCCAGTAGATGGTGTGAAGCTCAGATACAGGCAGCATGCCGCTGCGGAGCGGTTCTTGAATCGGATACATAAATTTTTCCTTAATTCAGAATGTTGACAGATGTCGGTATGGCCAAAACGAGCTTTCTGCAGGGGGCTGCCTGCCGTCAGCATAAGCCTGCTTGAATGCACCGTTGAGGCAATCATAACACTATCCGGCTGTTTTTGGGGATGGGTAAAGATTTGTTGCCGTATGGGAAACGGCAGTTTGGAGAAAGATTGCTTGGAAGCGATATATTTACTTGTTTTGTATGGTATCCGGCTGATTGGCTCGACCCTTGATATAGCAGGGCTACGTGATGCGGATTTGAGCTTGATGCGCCACAATGCGCTGCTTAATTCAATATAGTGAATAGTGAATTAAATTTAAACCAGTACAGCGTTGCCTCGCCTTGCCGTACTATCTGTACTGTCTGCGGCTCGCCGCCTTGTCCTGATTTTTGTTAATTCACTATACCATTTTTGGGCCGGTTAATCTCACATTAAGAAGACAGCATCTTCAAACAGGTTAAGAGGCAAAATAAAGGCTACTTGAAAATCCGACACGGCAGGGTTTCTGCGGGGATGGATTTTCAGGTAGCCTTATATTTGGGTTCGGATTGCCTGCTTATTTCAGCGGTTGCATATTCATCACTTCCATCAGGAAGTTGGTGAACGCCGGGTTAGCCGGGCGGTTTTGCATATTGGGCCAACGTTGCTGCCAGCCCTGCAGGGCGTTGCGAATGAAGATTTTGGACTGCTCGGCAGTGATGCGGCCTTGCTGACTCTGCACGGCAGAGCGCAGGTAAACTTCATACATGCTGTCGTCTACGCTGTTGCGGCCGACCAAGTTGATGCGGAAGCGGTTGAGTTGCTGCGCGGCCTGGGTTTTGGTCATGCGGCCTTTGGTTACTTCATAGCCCAAACGGGTGGCCTCGTTGCGGATTTTAGCCACGTCGCCCCAGTGGCTGGCGGCTAGGGTGTAGTTCGGCGAAGCCTGCGTATTTTGGCGTGTGCTGTTGGGAGAAGAAAGGAGATTACAGCCACCGAGCAGGCCGGCAACGAGGAGGATGGGGAGATATTTTTTCATGTTTTGACTTAAGCTAACAGTTTCATCAATGTGGCTAACTATAGGGAAAATCAGTCGGCGGGGCAAGTTTTTGGCGGTTTCTCACAACAAATTTACAACACGCCGACAGGTTGGGAATGCGAAAAAAGCCGCATGGCTGCGGCTTTGTAGCGTGGGATTACCTTAGGAGGCGAGGTCTTCAAACAACGGGGTGGAAAGATAGCGTTCGCCGTTGGAAGGCAGAACCACCACGATGAGTTTGTCTTTGTTTTCCGGTTTTTTCGCCAGTTCCAATGCGGCCCAGATGGCGGCACCGGAAGAGATGCCCACCAAGAGGCCTTCTTTGGCAGCGGCATCGCGGGCGGTATCGAAGGCGGCCTGGTTGGCCACGGTAATCACGCCGTCGTAGATTTCGGTGTTCAGGGTTTTCGGCACGAAGCCTGCGCCCAGGCCCTGAATCGGGTGCGGGCCTTTTTCGCCACCGCTCAATACGGGGGAAGCGGCAGGCTCGACTGCATAGGCTTGCAGCGAGGGTTTGCGTTTTTTCAATACTTCGCCCACGCCGGTGAGCGTACCGCCGGTACCCACGCCGGAAACGAAAATATCAACTTGTCCGTCGGTGTCGTGCCAGATTTCTTCGGCGGTGGTGCGGCGGTGGATTTCGGGATTGGCGGGGTTGTCGAACTGGCGCGGCATAAAGTATTGGCCGGGGTGGGCGTCTACCAGCGCCTGGGCGCGGGCAATGGCGCCGGGCATGCCTTCCGCACCGGGAGTGAGGATGAGCTCGGCACCGTAGGCGCGCAGCAGCATCTTGCGCTCTTTACTCATGGTTTCCGGCATGGTGATGACCAGTTTGTAGCCCAAGGCGGCGCACACCATGGCCAAACCGATACCGGTGTTGCCGCTGGTGGCCTCCACGATGGTGGTGCCGGGTTTGATTTGGCCGGTTTCTTCGGCGGCGCGGATCATGGAGATGGCGATGCGGTCTTTCACGCTGCTGCCGGGGTTGAAGTATTCCAACTTGGCGGCTACCTTGCCGGGCAGGCCTTCGGCGAGGCGGTTGAGGTAAACCAGCGGGGTGTTACCGATTAAATCGACGATGTTGTTGGCGATATTGCTCATTTAGGGGCTCCTGTGAAGTGTGAATCGGATGCGTGCGCATGATAATGGCAAAGCCGCAGGCAAACAAATAATTTGTTTTTGTATCTTTATATTAAAAAGGCATATGCAACGGCGGCATTTCACATGAAGTTTGGAAAATCATGAGACAAATCCAGTGGAAATCTTTAAAATACGCCGCTTCCGGCAGTAAACCATTCTAAAGCGACACACTCATGACCTACGCTAAAATCCTCGGCACGGGCAGCTACCTGCCGGCCAAAACGCTCAGCAACGACGACCTCGCCAAAATCGTGGACACCTCGGACGAGTGGATTACCACCCGCACCGGCATCAAAACCCGCCACATCGCCGCCGACAACGAAAAATGCAGCGACTTGGCCGTAGCCGCCGCGCACAACGCGCTGGAAGCCGCAGGGGTGGACGCAGCCGAAATTGATTTGATTGTCGTGGCCACTTCCACGCCCGATATGCAGTTCCCCGCCACTGCCACCATCGTGCAGCAGAAGCTCGGTATCAGCGGCTGCCCCGCGTTCGACGTGCAGGCCGTGTGTGCCGGCTTTATGTATGCCATCACCACCGCCAACGCCTACATCAAAAGCGGTATGGCCAAAAAAGCCTTGGTCATCGGCGCCGACGTGTTCAGCCGCATCATGGACTGGACCGACCGGCGCACCTGTGTGCTGTTTGGCGACGGCGCCGGCGCCGTGGTGCTCGGCGCATCCGGCGAACCCGGCATCCTGCACAGCAAGCTCTTGGCCGACGGCAGCTACGGCCACCTGCTGCAAACCCCCGGCCAGATTGCCAACGGCGCCGTTTGCGGCACACCGTTTTTGCAGATGGACGGCCCCGGCGTATTCAAATTCGCCGTGAAGGCGCTGGCCAAAGTGGCCGAAGACGTGATTGCCGAAGCCGGCCTCACCCCCGAGCAAATCGATTGGCTGGTGCCGCACCAGGCCAACTACCGCATTCTGGAGAGCACCGCCAAACACCTCAAGCTCGGCATGGAAAAAGTGGTGCTCACCGTGCAGGATCACGGCAATACCTCCGCAGCCTCCATCCCCCTCGCCCTCGACTGGGGCGTACGCCAAGGCAGCATCCAGCGCGGCCATACCCTGCTTTTAGAAGGCATCGGCGGCGGCTTTGCCTGGGGCGCGGTGCTGGTGAAATATTAGGCTTACAAGTTGACTGTTAGGCAATTAAGAAAGGCTACCTGAAAGTTTCAGGTAGCCTTCTATATTGAATGTAGCCTAACTGAGGCTTGGTATATCACCTTAATATTTAGAATCCGAGTTGATTTTGCAGCAGGGCTATTCTTATGTGAGATGGGTATGATATTGTTGAGCCTATGAAAAGTTTTTCTAGTTATCCTTAGGTTAATCTCCATGCAAACACAATAGCCTTCTCGAGAAGGCTACCTGAAAAACCGCGAGGCATGACATGCTGATGCTGATTACATACGATATTTCGCTAGAAGACATAGAAGGGCAGACAAGGCTGAGGCGCATAGTGAAATTGTGCCTAGACTATGGTGTGCGCGTGCAGTATTCAGTGTTCGAATGCGACATCGCGCCCGACCAGTGGGTTGTTTTAAAAGACAAACTTTTGAAAACCTACAACCCCGAAACCGACAGCCTGCGTTTTTACCACTTGGGCAGCAAATGGCGGCGGAAAGTGGAACACTATGGCGCGAAACCAGCGGTAGATGTGTTTAAAGATACGTTGATTGTGTGAATCGCCAACTTATGGTTCTCATGAAAATGCGGTAGGGTTGGCGAATTGAATTGTTCTTTAACAATCAGAATATTGTAAACGTGGGTATAACGGAAAAGGCTGTGTTATACTCGCGTTCACGCTTTTCTTGGAAGCTTAGCGAAATCGGGGCTGCGAAACCTGATGGAGCAAGGCTTTTGAGGGAGGCTGCAGCCACCTTCGGGTGGCTGTGTGTTGAAACTCCAATATCGAGGCAACGTGCGGTTCGACCTTCATGGGCAGCCACCTTCGGGTGGCTGTGTGTTGAAACCTGATGGTATTTAGCGCCCTTAATCGCCGTTAGGGCAGCCACCTTCGGGTGGCTGTGTGTTGAAACTAAACAAATGCAAGGCGGCGTAGAAAGCCAGCCCAGCAGCCACCTTCGGGTGGCTGTGTGTTGAAACTTCGGCGGCTCATCCGCCGTTTTCGGCGCATCAGGCAGCCACCTTCGGGTGGCTGTGTGTTGAAACGAGGGCGAGACGGCGGTGCATCTCTTCGATTTCGCAGCCACCTTCGGGTGGCTGTGTGTTGAAACGAGAGCAAATACGAAGCGCAGGAAATCTAAAGGAAGCAGCCACCTTCGGGTGGCTGTGTGTTGAAACGCTGGTCGCCGAACAGGCAACGCTGGTCTCGCTTGGCAGCCACCTTCGGGTGGCTGTGTGTTGAAACCAGCCAGGCGGCGAGGTCGGAAACGTTTACAAAAGCAGCCACCTTCGGGTGGCTGTGTGTTGAAACCATGTATTACCAACTGCCAACCTATCCCAACATAAGCAGCCACCTTCGGGTGGCTGTGTGTTGAAACGCCGCCTTCGGCGGGTGGGATGCTGCCTGCATTGGCAGCCACCTTCGGGTGGCTGTGTGTTGAAACATCACACAGTTTTATTAGTAGGCTGGGTAGCTGAGCAGCCACCTTCGGGTGGCTGTGTGTTGAAACTGCCGTGGCGGCCGGTGGGATGCCCGAATAGGGGTGCAGCCACCTTCGGGTGGCTGTGTGTTGAAACAGCAACCTAGCCAGCTGCCAATCCTGCCCGGAAGCAGCCACCTTCGGGTGGCTGTGTGTTGAAACGTTCATTTTTTCGCTCCTCGGCATGGGGCAGGCGCAGCCACCTTCGGGTGGCTGTGTGTTGAAACTCTCACCCAAACCGCTAAACCCTCCTGCCCCTCCGCAGCCACCTTCGGGTGGCTGTGTGTTGAAACAGCGCGATTTGGCCGAAGGTGGCGTTGCTGCCGGAGCAGCCACCTTCGGGTGGCTGTGTGTTGAAACGCGGCGGACAGTTTGGCAAACAAGGACATCAGCGCAGCCACCTTCGGGTGGCTGTGTGTTGAAACTTCCGGCAGGGTGATAAACGGGGTTTCGCCGACGCAGCCACCTTCGGGTGGCTGTGTGTTGAAACTTCGCCGGTGTACGGGTTCTCTCCAATGTCCACGGGCAGCCACCTTCGGGTGGCTGTGTGTTGAAACCAGCTTTTGCCGCATGGTTTCAAACTGCCGCTGCGCAGCCACCTTCGGGTGGCTGTGTGTTGAAACAATACGGGGTCGGGATTGGGCAGATAGCCGCCGAGCAGCCACCTTCGGGTGGCTGTGTGTTGAAACCGACTCATTTGATGGGTAGCGAGCCAGTAAAAGCGGCAGCCACCTTCGGGTGGCTGTGTGTTGAAACGCAAATGATGGCGCGGCGGTATTTGTCGGCCAATCGCAGCCACCTTCGGGTGGCTGTGTGTTGAAACAGGTGGTTTGGCTGGGGTCGTAGTGATAACTGGGCAGCCACCTTCGGGTGGCTGTGTGTTGAAACCCGCCTGTTATCGGGGTGCAATACTCGCTGCAGGAGCAGCCACCTTCGGGTGGCTGTGTGTTGAAACTAAGGAGATGTCTTGTACAAAGTAGCCATCTTCGCAGCCACCTTCGGGTGGCTGTGTGTTGAAACTCCAGGCGCTCGGCGGTGGAGCGGATATTGGCGGCAGCCACCTTCGGGTGGCTGTGTGTTGAAACAGCGCTGGGTCGGAACGGATCATGTCCCACGCCGCAGCCACCTTCGGGTGGCTGTGTGTTGAAACGCTGCCGCTGTGGACGGGGCTTACCAAGTTGCCGGCAGCCACCTTCGGGTGGCTGTGTGTTGAAACAGGTAGCCTTAAGAGGCCGTCAAAGTTTTATCCAGCAGCCACCTTCGGGTGGCTGTGTGTTGAAACGCTGCGGTGGAAATCAGCTGGCAGCAGGTGGACGCAGCCACCTTCGGGTGGCTGTGTGTTGAAACAATACACGGCCGCAGGCGACATTCTGAATTTACGCAGCCACCTTCGGGTGGCTGTGTGTTGAAACAGCACCGCCTGCAGCATTTCAGGCTGCCATTGCCGCAGCCACCTTCGGGTGGCTGTGTGTTGAAACATCTTAGGTTTAATCAACGTTTAAAGGCTTTTCGCAGCCACCTTCGGGTGGCTGTGTGTTGAAACAGGTAGTCTATCCTCCACGCTTATCCATTCGGATGCAGCCACCTTCGGGTGGCTGTGTGTTGAAACGCCTACCGCGTTCTTGACGCTCAATACTTCGGAGGCAGCCACCTTCGGGTGGCTGTGTGTTGAAACAATGGAGCCAACCCTGCCGCAAAAAGGGCTGGCAGCAGCCACCTTCGGGTGGCTGTGTGTTGAAACAAAGGCACGATTGAAGGCCGCGAATTTGACACCTGCGCAGCCACCTTCGGGTGGCTGTGTGTTGAAACGGCGTGTGAGAGGGATTTCAGGCTGCCTGAAACAGCAGCTACCTTCGGGTGGCTGTGTGTTGAAACTATATCGTGGATCAGCCATTCGCCGTGCTCACGGGCAGCCACCTTCGGGTGGCTGTGTGTTGAAACTTTTTCGGATTTCCCGCTGTTCCCGCAGCGGGAGCAGCCACCTTCGGGTGGCTGTGTGTTGAAACAACCTTTGAGCGGAAAGATTGAAAACTGTATGAAGCAGCCACCTTCGGGTGGCTGTGTGTTGAAACAGGCAGCCATTCGGCGGCATGGGCGGTGGGCAGCAGCAGCCACCTTCGGGTGGCTGTGTGTTGAAACAATACACAGCCGCCGTGGCGGCTGAAACAACGGGGGCAGCCACCTTCGGGTGGCTGTGTGTTGAAACATCCACGATCACCACCATGTTTTTAAATCGCCGCGCAGCCACCTTCGGGTGGCTGTGTGTTGAAACAGGCGCTCTCGCCGAAATTGGCCGACGGCATTTGCAGCCACCTTCGGGTGGCTGTGTGTTGAAACTATCCGTGTGCCTATCCAACGCATCACCGGCACGGGCAGCCACCTTCGGGTGGCTGTGTGTTGAAACGCTTCTGCTGGCGGCGGCGCTGCAACGAGGGCGCGCAGCCACCTTCGGGTGGCTGTGTGTTGAAACACCACGTCGCCTGCTATCCAGCGGCGATTTTTTGCAGCCACCTTCGGGTGGCTGTGTGTTGAAACTCTGCGGATTTCTTCAATCGATTTCATGCTGCAGCAGCCACCTTCGGGTGGCTGTGTGTTGAAACGCTGCGGATGCCGTGGCTGCGGCTAATAGCAAAACGCAGCCACCTTCGGGTGGCTGTGTGTTGAAACGCTGCGGATGCCGTGGCTGCGGCTGATGGTAAAACGCAGCCACCTTCGGGTGGCTGTGTGTTGAAACCGGAATCCAGCCGGCCAGCCGCCTTTTTAAGTCGGCAGCCACCTTCGGGTGGCTGTGTGTTGAAACCACCATGTGCGCATAGGGCACATAGCCTTTGTTGCAGCCACCTTCGGGTGGCTGTGTGTTGAAACAATCGTATATTTCAATTTTTGGCTATTCATAGCCGCAGCCACCTTCGGGTGGCTGTGTGTTGAAACCGCGCAAGGCGGAGGCGGAAGCCTGGGCGGCGAAGCAGCCACCTTCGGGTGGCTGTGTGTTGAAACCATGCGGTATAAAACATCAATGGCTTCCGCGCCTAGCAGCCACCTTCGGGTGGCTGTGTGTTGAAACATGGGTATCTAAGTTTTCGCAAAACGTGTAGGGCAGCAGCCACCTTCGGGTGGCTGTGTGTTGAAACGATGCAGGCATATAGGATGAGTGAGCCATAGCGGGCAGCCACCTTCGGGTGGCTGTGTGTTGAAACCGGCCTGCCCTCGCCCGATGTGGTGCGTGCCGTGGCAGCCACCTTCTGGTGGCTGTGCGTTGAAACGGCGTAGTGTTTACCGTGTGCCATGTCGCCTACCCCAGCCACCTTCGGGTGGCTGTGCATTAAAACGGTACGGGCGGTGGCGATGTGCCCCGCCCAAGCCCCTCATATTTGATTTAATGCAAACAAACCCGGCATCAGCAATACCGACTAACTCAATGTTATACCCTATCCGTTACGTTATACCAAATTATAAATTTATATAAATCAACAAATTACTTGCAATCAATATCCGTTTCCACTATCATTGCCCCATCTGTAAACACTTCCCGAAGAAAGGAAACAAAATGAGCAATTGTCATACCCATGCCAACCACCAACACGTTCACGGCGAAGGCTGCGGTCACACCGCCGTCAAACACGGCGACCACATCGACTACATCCACGACGGCCACCTGCACCACGAACACAACGGCCACTACGACGAACACAGCCTTGATGTAAACGCCACCAACCCCGACGGCTGCCACCCTGTGCAAACCTGTGCCGGCCATGTTCACGGAGAAGGCTGCGGCCACGAAGCCGTGCCGCACGGCGACCACACCGACTACATCGTAAACGGCCGCCTGCACCACCAGCACGGCGACCACTGCGACGACCACGGCCCGGTGGAAATCGTTAAATAAACCCATGTCGAAACCATTTTCAGGTAGCCTTCCCATCGTGAAAGGCTACCTGAAAATATTTCGGCCAAAGTTAAACCAACCATTGCCTCAGCAGAGCCCAAACAATTATTGATTCCCCGCCAGCCGGTAAACCGTAGGCATGCTAAAATCCCCTCCTCCAACACCATCTCGAAAGCCCATCATGAACAAAGCCCTCATCGGCAGCATTGCCGGCCTTCTCGTGCTCGGTGGCACAGCCGTCGGCGGCAGCCTCTATGCCGACCAACAACTCACCGACAAAGCCTACTCCCCCGAGCTCATGCAACGCTCCTTCGGCCTAGCCAATTTCCAGGCCCAAACCAATTTGGGCATCCTGTCCGGCAGCGCACAATGGCAAGGCGACCTCGTATTCGACCCCTGCCAACCCGGCGACAAAGTCACCATCCGGGGCAACGACACCATCCACCGCTCCCTGTCCGGCTACCGCATCGACAGCAAAATCTACATCGTATCCGACTCCAAGCAGTTCAACACCTACTTCCCCGAAGGCTTCCTCCTCAATGTCCGCCGCCACATCGGCTGGGGCGGCAACGTACAAACCAGCTTCAACCTCCCCGGCCGAACCATCCAGAAAGACAGCAACACCCTAACCTGGCAAGACATCAACGGCCAAGTCAGCCTGAACAAAGAAAACAACGAACTCATCCCCACCGAGTTCCAATTCAGCATCCCCGCCATCGAGTTCAAATCCGGCCAAACCAGCTTCAGCCTGCAAAACCTCAGCCACCGCAGCCAAAACAGCTTCCTCGGCCACGGCAAGCTGCAGACCGGCAGCAGCGAAACCACCCTCGCCGCCCTCACCTTCATCAGTTCCCCCGGCAACAGCATCGTTTTCAGCCAAATCAAAACCACCGGCACCCAAAGCATCAACGGCCCAACCACCTCCTGGGGCAGCGCCTTCAACATCCAGCGCATCGACATCAACCAACAAGGCCACCGCTACGACAACAACGCCAGCCAAAGCGCAGGCAGCAAGCACAGTATCGAAGGCCTGCAACTGAACAGCAACTTCAACGGCCTCAACACCCAGGCCATGCAATCCTTCAGCGACCTAATCTCCCGCCAACGCAGTGTCTGCATTCCGCGCGCCGAGTTCAAAACCAAACTGAGTGAGATCGCCACCGCCATGCTCAACAGCGGCCTGAGCATCCAAGCCCAAGGCAACCAAATCAAACTCGACGGTTTCCCTATCACCGCCGATGCCGAGCTCACCCTGCCCCCGGGTCAATACGGCAATATCGAAAACATCCGACCCGAAACCTTGGAGCAAAACCTGCAATACCGTGCCGACATCCGCATCCACCAAGGCTTCATCCAAGCAGCCAACCACACTTTTGCCGACTGGTCGAACAGCAGCTACAACGAAGAAGACACCCGGCAAATCATCGCCAAGCTGCTCCAGCTTCCGGAAGCCAAACAAGAAGGCGACACCATCCGACTGATCTACCGCAAACCCTAAACCGGCAAAGCATCCGCCTATTTTTCAGGTAGCCTGCATCCCGGCAGGCTACCTGAAAACTATTTCTTCCCCGCATGAAAGCGGTTTATGGCCAGCCGGATTGACTTTCGATACAAAACAGTGAACCGCAGGCAACACAAAAGCACGTCAAGGCGGAGTAACGCGCTCACGGAAGTTAAGCCGGTTTGCCATATGGCTGCAATAAGTTTTTGCCTGTAAACACCATCTCACACCGTATCGGGCTACAATCCGCGCCTTACCCCAACCATAATATAGTGGATTAAATTTAAATCAGGACAAGGCGGCGAGCCGCAGACAGTACAAATAAGTACGGCAAGGCGAGCCAACGCTGTACTGGTTTTTGTTAATTCACTATAAATGACCTACACATCATGCTTTGGATTCTCTTGCTCGGTTTTTTAGTGATGCAGCTATTCGGCTGGCTGTTTGCCAAAGGGCTGCTGTGGCTGCTGCCGCACAGTTTGAGCCGCACGGCCCGCCGTGCCGTGTGGATGCTGGTATTCTGCATCGGCAACGGGCTGTTTTTCATTTTGTTTTTCCATTTGTCGTCTATACTGTTCCGTTTGCTCACGCTGTGGCTGGTGGTGCTGCTCTACGGCGTGCTGACCATGCTGGCGGTGTGCTCGGCCGGGCGGCTGCTGCGCCTGAAATGGCCGCCGGAGCGTACGCTGGCGGCGAGGCGCGTATTGGCGGCAGGGCTGTTTTCCGGCCTATTCGCGCTGTCGCTCTACAATGCCTACACGCCGGTGGTGCGGCATTATGCAGTGCGCATCGGCAAGCCTTTGGATAAGCCGGTGCGCATCGGCGTAGCCAGCGACCTGCACTTGGGCGTGCTGTTCGGCAGCCGGCAGATCGACGAGCTGGTACGCATCATGCAGCGCGAACAGGTAGACATCATCCTCCTGCCCGGCGATTTGATGGACGACGATACCGAAGCCTACAACATGGAACACATGCAGCCACACCTGCAGCGCCTGCGCGCGCCGCTGGGCGTGTATGCCACGCTGGGCAACCACGATTTGTTCGGCCACCAGGCCGAAATCGCCGCCGCGCTGCAAGAGGCCGGCATCACGGTGCTGCACGACAGCGCGGCAAACGTGGACAACCGCTTCTGGGTGCTCGGCCGGCCCGATGAAATGGACGCGCACCGCGCCGACACCGCCGATTTGCTCAAACAAATCGACACCGCCCGCCCCGTATTCCTGCTCGACCACCGCCCCACTTCCATCACGCGGCACGAGCAGCTGCCCATCGACATCCAAGTGTCCGGCCACGTGCACAACGGCCAGATTTTCCCCGGCAATCTTGAAGCCGCGCGCGATAAATATCCCCACTTCGGCGCGATAAATCAGTCCTGATATTATTGCACCCTATGCAACAACGTTACAAATCCCACCTTACTTGGTGGGATTTTTTACATCAAGCCGGCTCTGCGTTGATGGGGTAGTTGGCAATCAACAGCTCGTCAGCTTCGGTAGTGACCTCCTTATTGATGCTGTAGCGCAGGCTGACCTCTTTAAACTGGAAGCCGGTGAAGATCTCCCTAATGGCCGGCACGTCGTTAATCGACAGCAGAAAGTGCCCTTTGATGTTTCGTAGCTGCTCGGCCAGCCGTTCGAAATCTGCCTTAGCAAAGATGCCTTTGCCGTACATCGTCTCACAGTCCCAATACGGCGGGTCAATGTAGAAGAAGGTGCCGGGCTTGTCGTAGCGGGCGATGAAGTCGTCGTAGTTGAGCCGCTCCAGCATCACGCCCTGCAGGCGTCGGTGGCTGTGTTGCAGCTCCTCGGCCAACCTGTCGGCGCGGAACTTGGGCGGGCGCGTGCTGGTGGCAGCACAGCAGAACTCGGCCACCTTGCCGCCGAAACCCATGCGGTGCAGGTAGAGGAAGCGCACCGCACGCTGGATGTCGGTCAGGGTGGTGGGATTGCAATGCTGCAGCCGGCAATACTCATCGCGGCTGGGCAGCAGGTATTCGGCATGCCGCAGCAGCTCGGGCAGGTGGTTTTGAACACACCTATATAGATTGATGACATCGGCGTTGATGTCGTTGATGGCCTCCACTTTGGAAGGCGGCTTTTTGAACAGCACCCATGCCGCACCGCCGAACACTTCAGCGTAGCAGGTATGGTCTGACGGGATTAACGGAATGATGGTACCGGCCAGGCGGTATTTGCCGCCCAGCCAGCCCCTAAGCGGACTGACGGGATGGATGTTGCCCATGATGCTTACTCCTTGAAGTTTGGCGCTCACAGGCACTCTGGGTTGTTAAAGAACCAAATTGGTTGACCGCTTTGCAGCGCGGGCATTTGATTTCCAGCTCGCCCTCGCCTTTGGCCAACAGCTTATTGCAGTTTTTGCAACGATATTGCATTTTTGCAGCTCCCACATTACCGGTATGTTAGAATCCGCCCGCCTCTAGAGGTGGCGGCCTTGGGTCATGCAGGCCTGGTCTGCTTGGCTGGCGCGGTTTGGTGGGCAAACACCGGCCGCGCCGCCGTCCTACTTATTGCGTATACCCGCCCCTGTGGCGGGTATTTTTATGCCTCCTCCTTATATAGTGTGGGCACAATAGCGGCGAGGTCGTTGGGCGACCAGCGCCAGCCGTCGGGTAGCCCTAGGGCAGTCGCACACCACTCGGAGCAAAACCAGCGGCGGCGGTTTTGGGGCAGCCCGAAAGCGATACCCAATGCGCCCATCAGGTCGTAGCCCTGCCCCTCGGTGGCCGCCCACACCCGCTGCAGCTGCTCGTGTGCCTCCGGGGTGGAGGGCAGCGGGATCAAATCCCATTTGGCCGCCGGCAGCGGCATTACTTTGCAGCGCACGCCCTTGTCGCGGATGGAAGCGGAGTAGCAGGTATAAACCGATGTCTGCGGATGCTCGCGCACCATAATCTCGGCATGGCTGTACTGGCCGCGGGTAAGGATACGGGTGAGCCAGTCGGTCGCCCTAGCGCACCACACGCGCCAGCCGATGCCGTCGCGGCGGCCTTTGTATAGAGCGAGATAGATTTGTTGCCGGTTCATTTTTCTACCTCCTCAAGTTCGGCGGCGGCCTGTTCGTAGTTGGCTGTCCAGCCGTCTGAATAATCGTATTCCAGCGGGTGTTCGGCTTTGAGCATGGCGGCTTTATGGCGTTCGGCATTGGCAAAATCAGCCTGTTCATCCACCACCATCTGTGTAGTCATTTCATCCAGCAGCTCGCGGGTCATGAGGACAAAATCATTTTCCATCGTTTTCCACTTCAGATCCGGCGGTAGCGTTTTCATGGTGCGCAGCAGGATGTATTGGGTGCGGCTCTCATCGTTGGTGTAAAACCACTTGCCTACGCTTTTGACAAACACCCCGTGCCGCAGGTTGTCGTAGCGCTTGACTTTGATGCGCTCCCACATCTCATCTTGTTGCTCTGCCTTAAGCTGGGCGGCGCACTCGGGGTCGATGTGCCATTGCTCGCCGTCCCAAGTGCTGGAGGGACAGGGTGCGGGGTCAGCCAATACAGGCTTGCCGTCTTTGCCCGGCATAACGATTCGCCCGGTACATTGCCCGACAACCAGCGCCTCATGCTCGACGGCGGTGAGGGCGACTGCGCCTTCCGGCGGCGTGCCGTCGGTATGCAAAAATCCGTTTTGGTAGTAATACACAGTCATCATCTGCTCCTATTTCCAACGACCTACGGCCACAAAATTAACCGTCACATCCGGGGTGTTATAGACCGGCTCGTGCAACCAGTAGTGCACGGCCGACTGGTTGCTCTGCCTGTTGTCAATCGTTACCCAAATATCGCACACGTTGCCTTCAGGGCCGGACATGGTGGCGACCACCACCGGGGTGTCGACAAAGGCCAGCGGCCACGTCAGCACGCGGGCTGTCGGGTTGTTATTGTGGTTTTGGATGCGTACCGTGCCAGATTCGATTTGGGTGCCGTCCGGTAGCTTGCAAATGTCAAACGTGCCGATTTTTTGGTGCACGGTGAGCGCGGCCACCGCCTCGGCAAAGTCATTTATTTCAGCGGCGCGGTGGGTGTGCCCCTTGTCGGACTTGTTTTGCAGCCCAGCGGCCAGCGTGGCGGCATCCAGTACACCGGCATTGGTAACCTTGCCGTAAGCCTTAACCCACATCACCACGTCGTCCAAGCTGTTTTGCGCCTTGATGCACAGCACCATTGCGATGGCTTTGGGTCGGTTTTCGTCCGCCGTGGGTACAGAGCGGGAGGCATCAAAAACCAGCGGCCGCCAGTTGTTTGCTGCGTTAGAAAATACCGACATATTATTAACGGTGTCTGGCGCTTTACGATCTGGGTAGTAGATTGCCGATGACGACGCGGCGGCAGCGGGGTCATAAACCGTGTCACCGTCGTAGCCATATTTTGTTTCGCCGGTGATGTTGCGGATGGCGTCGCCCTGTTGCGTGCCAACCGTGAGGCCGCCCGCAGCGTTGCGCACAAAGCGGTCTTCGGCTTTTGGCACAGCGGCAATGCTGCCGTACTGCGCCACCAGCTTGCGGTAGAGTTCGGGATAGGCAGACTGCGTTACCTTGGCGGCAATCTCGTCGTACTTAATCCAGCCGTCCGGGATGTCGTCAAAGGCAAAATAGGCGGTCATGCCGATGTCGGAGCGTGTGAGATTGGGCAGCTTATTGCTGCCTAATACGCGGTGCAGGTCGGGATAGGTGGCCTGGGCAAAGGTGCTGCCGTCGGCCTTTAAAAAGCCTTCTTGGCTGGTAATCGCGCGTGGGAAGCCGATTACTGCGCCAACGGGCAGGCCTTTGCCGGCGGACTCAACAGCCTTGTCATAAGCCGCCTTCACCGCCTTCGGCGTGGCCGCCAGCTCTTCGCTGTTGCTGTCAGTGGCAGACGAGAGCTGTACGATACCGGCCTTGGTAGTGCTGGCCGCACCCGGTTTGTACTCTTCCTGCTTCTTCTTCAAATACTGCGTCCGCGCGGCCAGTTCCTTGGCCTGCCGGTTGGCAATGCCGTTCGGCCCGCCCAATACCGGGTCGGTGGTTTCCAGCTGGTAGATACCTTCTGACCATTGCGGGTTGTTCAGTTCCAGCCTCGAACACGGGCTGGGACAACTATTAAAGAATGCCACCCACCCGCGCCCGATGATGAAGGCCATTGCCGCCGAACTGCTCAGCATCACCGAAGACAACTTCGAATCCGAAAGCTGGGGCGGGAAAAAATGGCCGGCCAATGCGCGCGGCGGCAAAATCCTGCAACAGAGCGGGCAGCTGGCCGCCAGCATCCACACTGCCTCCGGCAGCAACTTCGCCCGCATCGGCACCAACAAACCCTACGCCGCCATCCACCAGTTCGGCGGCACGGTCAAAGCCAAAAACAAACCCTATTTGGTGTTCAAAGTCGGCGACGGCTTCCGCAGGGTCAAACAGGTCAAAATCCCGGCACGCCCCTACCTGCCGATGAGCAAAGGCGGTACACTTCAGGCCGGCGCCGAATCCCGCCTGCTGGATGTCGCCCTCGATGCTTTGGCACGGGGTGTCCGAAAATAAAAAAGCGGGCAAATTCGCCCGCTCCGTTTTGTTGCACCCAGTGCAACGTTGTTACAAATTTCCCATCCCCCTTCATCCATCCTCATCCCACTTAATCCCATTTATCTCACAGACCCCTTATATTTATCTCACTGGGTTTCACAATCTGGTGGTGAAGCTGCTCAACGTGCTCTCCTACGGCTACGAAGCGCGCGGGCGCGGGCATTATTTCGTTACCTCCGGCTACGGCTTCTGGGGCATCCCCTTGCGCCTGGGCTCGCAGTCGGAAGTGGTGGTGATTGATGTGTCGGGGGAGTAGGCCCGGCTGCCGTTTGGTTTTCAAACAAGCTTAGCGGATAATAGGCTACCTGAAATTTTGGGCGGCATCTGGGCAGGCTTGCCAACCCGATTCGGATATTGCACTTAAAACTTGGATGTGCGATCCTCAATAAGCCTCAAGGCCGCCATTGCCGAAAGCTATAAACACCATTGCCGCCGTGCCGCCGGTCTTGTTATTTTGCGGCGAAACCCGTATCTTGCCCGCCATCCGAAATCCCTATCTGAAAGGAAAAAACATGAGCAACCAAATCATCCACACCTCCGATGCCGCCTTTGAAAAAGACGTATTGAAAGCCGAGCTGCCTGTATTGCTCGACTTCTGGGCTCCCTGGTGCGGCCCTTGCAAAATGATCGCTCCGATTCTGGACGACATCGCTGAGGAATTCCAAGGCAAGCTGCAAGTAGTGAAGATGAATATCGACGAAAACGAGCAAACCCCCGCCCAATTCGGCGTACGCGGCATCCCCACCCTGATGGTGTTCAACCGCGGCCAGCGCGTGGCCACCAAAGTGGGCGCCCTGAGCAAAGGCCAACTCACCGATTTCTTGAACGCCTCACTGTAATACCGCCTCATCCCGCCACCGCCGCAGCTTCCGGCGGTGGCTTTCCTTGACAAGCCACGCCCAAGCTCCTAGAATGCCGCCGTTTTGCGCCCATCTTACTTTTGGCGCGCAGCCCCATTCTCCGGCTTATAACAGCCAAAACTCTTAAATCTTCCAAACCCATCCCCACACATATCCCCATTTCCCATTATCTGAACCGCGCGTTCATTTAATCGATTTACCCATTATTCAACACAAAACATAATCTTATGCACGTTTCCGAACTACAAACCCAGCACATTTCCAAACTTTTGGAAATGGCCGAACAACACGGCATTGAAAACGCCAACCGCCTGCGCAAACAAGATTTGGTGTTTTCCATCGTCCGCCACATGATGAAACAGGGCGAGAGCTTCAGCTGCTCCGGCACGCTCGAAATCCTGCCCGACGGCTTCGGCTTCTTGCGCAGCACCGACACGTCCTATTTGGCCAGCCCCGACGATATCTACGTTTCCCCCAACCAAATCCGCCGCTTCAACCTGCACACCGGCGACACCATCGAAGGCAGCGTGCGCGTGCCCAAAGATAACGAACGCTACTTCGCCCTCGTGCGCCTCGACAAAATCAACGGCGACGACCCGGAAGTGTGCAAACACAAAATCCTGTTTGAAAACCTCACCCCCCTCTTCCCCACCCGCCCGATTAAGCTCGAACGCGATATTAAGGCCGAAGAAAACATCACCGCCCGCGCCATCGATTTGGTTTCCCCCATCGGCATGGGCCAGCGCGCCCTTTTGGTGGCACCGCCCAAAACCGGCAAAACCGTGATGCTGCAAAACATTGCCCACGCCATCACCGCCAACTATCCCGAAGTGGTGCTGATTGTGCTGCTGATCGACGAGCGCCCCGAAGAAGTAACCGAAATGACCCGCTCCGTGCGCGGCGAAGTGGTGGCCTCCACCTTCGACGAACCCGCCGCCCGCCACGTTCAGGTAGCCGAAATGGTGATTGAAAAAGCCAAACGCATGGTAGAGCACAAAAAAGACGTGGTGATCCTGCTCGATTCCATCACCCGCCTGGCGCGCGCCTACAACACCGTCGCCCCCACTTCCGGCAAAATCCTCACCGGCGGTATGGACGCCAACGCCCTGCACCGCCCCAAACGCTTCTTCGGCGCCGCCCGCAACATCGAAGAAGGCGGCTCGCTCACCATCATCGCCACCGCGCTGGTGGAAACCGGCAGCCGCATGGACGACGTAATTTTTGAAGAATTCAAAGGCACCGGCAACATGGAGCTGCACCTCGACCGCCGCATGGCCGAAAAACGCGTGTTCCCTGCCATCAACATCAACAAATCCGGCACCCGCCGCGAAGAAATGCTCGTTTCCAACGACCGCCTGCAACGCATGTGGCTGCTGCGCAAATTCCTCCACCCGATGGACGACCTCGAAGCCACCGAATTCCTGGTGGGCAAACTAAAAGACAGCAAAAACAACGACGAGTTTTTCGAGCTGATGCGCGGCAAATAAGCCCGCCGTATTTCAGGTAGCCTCTCAGGCTACCTGAAACCCATTCCGCATTCGCCCAAAAGCCAGCTATCGCTGCTTCCCGCAAAAATCATACGAAGTGGCACGACATAGTGGATTAACAAAAATCAGGACAAGGCGGCGAGCCGAAGACAGTACACACGTTACGGCAAGGTGAGCCAACGCTGTACTGGTTTAAATTTAATTCACTATAAATGAGTGGATGGGCTTTAGGCCAGCATCCTAATGATAGTAAAGTATTTTAACTATAGCCCTCCTAAAGGCTACCTGAAAATATGACCACCCTCGACTACGCCGACAGCCGCACCCTGTGGCAAACCATCTTGGCCGAAACCGCCCAAGCCGCCCAAAGCGAGCCCATGCTCGCCAGCTTCCTGCACCAAACCGTGCTGCGCCACAGCAGCATCGACCGCGTGCTCGCCTTCCACCTTTCCAGCAAGCTCGCCAGCCCCGTGATGGACAGCCGCGCGCTCAACGAAATCTTCTTCCAGGCGCTCGACAGCGACACCCGCATTTCCAAAGCCATGCAGGCCGACATCATCGCCTACTACGAACGCGACCCCGCCTGCGACGCCTACTACCTGCCGCTGCTCTACTACAAAGGCTTCCACGCCGTGCAAGCCCACCGCATCAACAACTGGCTGTGGCAGCACGGCCGCAAAACCCTTGCCTACTTCCTGCAAAACCGCGCCTCCGAAGTATTCGGCATCGACATCCACCCCGCCGCCCGTTTCGGCCACGGCATCATGGTCGACCACGGCACCGGCCTCGTGGTGGGCGAAACCGCCGTTTTGGGCAACGACATCTCCATCCTGCACGGCGTAACCCTCGGCGGCTCCGGCAAGGAAGGCGGCGACCGCCACCCCAAAATCAGCGACGGCGTGATGATTGGCGCCAACGCCTCCATCCTCGGCAACATCCGCGTGAACCAATGCGCCAAAGTCGGCGCCGGCAGCGTGGTGGTGAGCGACGTGCCCGCCCACAGCACCGTAGTCGGCGTGCCCGCCCGCGTGATCGGCCAAGGCAACGTGCGCCCCTCCGCCGATATGGATCAAAGCCTAGATTCATGACGGCATAAAGGCTACCTGAAAACAAACAGCCCAGCTTTCTGCCCGGCCAACATACCGGCAGATGATTTCAGGTAGCCCTTCCGCCGGCCCGCCGCCGTATCATCCCGACACCCGCCCGATTGCACCCGCCCATGAAAGTCGCCTTTTTCTTTCTTTACCTCATCCAACTTTTGCCCTTCGCCGCCATCCAAAAGCTGGCCGACGCCATCGGCAGCCTCGCCTATTACGCCGTCGTCCCCCGCCGCCGCATCGGCGAAATCAACCTGCGCCTGTGCTTCCCCGAATTAAGCGAAAAACAGCGCAAAACCCTGCTCAAACGCCACTTCCGCCACATGGCCAAACTCATCCTCGAATACGGCCTCTATTGGTATGGCAGCGCCAAACGGCTCAAATCCCTCGTCCGCTACCAAGACAAACATCATCTCGACAACGAGCTCGCCGCCGGGAATAAAGTCATCCTGCTCTATCCCCACTTCACCGCCTTCGAGCTCGCCGTGTACGCGCTCAACCAAGACGTGCCGCTCACCAGCATGTATTCCCACCAGAAAAACCCCGTGCTCGACCAGCAAATCCTGCGCGGCCGCCACCGCTACAACAACGTCTTCCTCATCGGCCGCACCGAAGGCCTGCGCGCCATCATCAAACACCTGCGCGCCGACCCCGCCCCCTTCCTCTACCTGCCCGACCAAGACTTCGGCCGCAAAGATTCCATCTTCGCCGAATTCTTCGGCATCCCCACCGCCACCATCGCCGGCCTGCCCCGCATCGCCGCCCTCACCCAAGCCAAAGTCGTGCCCGCCATCCCCACCCGCCGGCCAAACGGCCATGTTACCCTGCGCTTCTACCCCGCCTGGGACAACTTCCCCAGCGAAGACGTACAAGCCGACGTACAGCGCATGAACGACTTCATTGAAGAGCACGTGCGCGAACAGCCCGAGCAATACTTCTGGCTGCACAAACGCTTCAAAACCCGCCCCGAAGGCAGCCCCGATTTCTACGCTAAACCCAGCCGCGCCTAACCACACAGGCCGCCGGAAAGCAATCTTCCAACGGCCTGTTTCCCCAAAGCTTCCAAGCAAAAAAAGAGGCTACCTGAAATTTTCAGGTAGCCTCTCTCTTATGCGATAGCTCGCTTCGCCGAAACCCCAAATACACTAGAGGCTACCTGAAAACGATGTTTCGGCGCAGCCGAAGCTGAGTTTCTGCGAAGCAGACCGAAGTTTCCGAAGGAACCCGAGTTTCTGCGGGGCTAAAGCAAAGCTCCAACATACTCAAACACGGCACAGCCAGATTTCTGCAAAGCCAAAGCGTTCAGGCAGCCCTATCCCTAATCCCCATTCCCCGCCAGCCAGGCCACTGCCCGGGCCATCCGCCGTGCCACTTCGTTCACATGGCCGCCCGGGTTCAGATCGAATTTTGCTGGCACGCCCCGCTGCCGCCAGCATTCCGCCGTGGCGCGGATATTTTCCTCCACGCAGGCCAGGCGCGGATTCCGGCTGTTTTTCTCCGTATCGCCCACCGAAAAATACGCCCGCTGCGGCGGCGTATGGAAAGCGTGTGCGGCGGCAAACTCCGGCCAGCCGTCAAACCACAGCGAAGCCGACACCGCCGCCAAACGGCTGAACGCGCCGCTGCGGTAGGCCGCATAAGCTGCCAGCAGCCCGCCCAGCGAAAACCCCGCCAGCCCGCGCCACACGGGCTTTATCGCCAATTCCGTCTCCAACTGCGGCAGCAGCTTCTGCTCCAGCATCGCCAAATAAGCATCCGCCCCGCCGCCGAAATCCGCCCCACCCTTAAACGCACGCGGCGCAGACCACGGCGTGAACGAAGCTTCCCAATCCGGCTCGTCCACCGCCGCCAATCGCATCGGCACATCGGGCAGCAAGTCCGCCAGCTCTGTGGCTTCCTGTGGCGACAAAAAAGTAAGCAGCAGCGGGCTTTCCGCACAGCAACCCCCTGCTTCGGCCAGGTAAACAGTTTTTCCGGCTGCCTCAAGTGTTTGGATAGAAAATGGTTTTGGCATACGCTTGTCTTTCCCGATATGAAAAACGAATCATACCGCATGGCACGGCAATAAAGGCTACCTGAAAGCGTCGGCTTCAGCGAAGTTATAGTGAATTAAATTTAAACCAGTACAGCGTTGGCTCGCCTTGCCGTACTATTTGTACTGTCTGCGGCTCGCCGCCTTGTCCTGATTTAAATTTAATCCACTATAAAACGAATCCGGTGAGTTTTGCTGAGCTGAAACGGTTTCAGGTAGCCTTTGCATCAGCCCTGCCTATTGCAAACCGAGTATCGGCTTGAAGGTGTGCTGGATGGCGAGGAAGTCATCAAAGGAGAGCAAGGGGTTATCGTTGAAGATGATGTACACCCCGTCGGCCAGCGGGTGCACATCGGGCACTTTGCCTGCAAGGCGGCGGATGACTTCGTCGCGGCCGTAGCCCAAGGCGGTTTGGCACAGGTCCTTATCCCAATAACAGGCGGGGCTGAGGGTGTAGATGTTGTTGCGGCCATTAGGGGTGATGCCGCGGGCCCTTAAATCGTTGTAGGCGGGAACGATAGAAATAGGAGAACCATCTTCACCAAGAGTGGGAGATTCGTCAGGCCGATATCCCTCTTCATAATACATGCTGTACAAGGCATAGTAATGCTCTCCCAGTCTAGGTTGGAAAATCTCAATTACTTGGGGGAAGTGGGTATATATCACATCATAGAAGTCCACTTGCTTATAGTTTCGCCGAAATCTGTAAAGAATTCGGTCCACTCCTGAGAAGTAGTTATCTTCATTCCTGCCATAATCTACGCGATGGCTATATTCATAGTCTTGAGTAACTTTAGGTGTATCAGGATGGGTATAACGTACATTTGGAATTTGTTGTTCAGCATAAGGTAATTGTAAGTCAGAAAAATCCATTCCTTTTAATCCAAAAGGTGCTCCTATATGACTAAGTTTGCTTAATAAATAGCGATGTATATTTTCAAATGGTTCTGCTATATTCATCGGGCGAAACATTCTAAATGTAAAATAATCTACCTTGCTCATTTTTATTGTCCTCTTACTCTTGTCTTTATTACCTCTGAAAACCATTATTACGGATGAATCGTACTGACGGAAAGGCTACCTGAAAAACCAGCCGCCCCAAAACCCTACCGCAACTGCACCCCCCTCTTCGCCGAATCCTCACTTTTCAGGTAGCCTCCAGTCCCGCTAATCCTCCCCCTCCCTCGGCGGCACGGGCGCAAACCAGCCCACCAGCAGGAGCAGCAGCCCCACGCCGATAAACGACACGATGCGGGCGATGCCGCCGCTGCCGCCCAGTTCCACCGTAAACAGCTTCAACACCACCACGCCCATCAGCCCGGCGCCGGCCATCCAGCGGATGCGCCGCCCCAAGCGGTGGCCGGACACCATCAGGCCGATGGCGGTGGCCGCCCACACGATCGACAGCGCCGCCTGCAGGCCGAAGGAGGCCATGATGCCGTGCAGCGTCCACTCCACGCCCATATAGAAATACCACAGCCGCAGCACCGCGCCGCTCACCAGCGTGAGGCCGAGCAGCACCGAACCGGCCAAGTGCAGCCGCAGGCCGTCGCCTTCCAGCTCGAATTCTTCCTGCCACAAATCAACGCAGCGCAGCCACAGCGCGCCCACCGCCAGCCCGGCCAAATCCATCGGATTGAGCAGCGGCAGGTAGGCGAAGGGCTGCACCGTGCGCGGCTCGAGCGCATTGTTTGCCACCAGCCACATCAGGGCGTAGCCGCCGCACAGCAGCGAGCAGGCGGCCGCATAGGGGCGCAATGCGGCACGCTCCCGTCCCAGATACAGCAGCAGCCACAACGCCAGCGGCAGCGCCAGCCAGCCGATTTGCCCCCACACGCCGCCCAGTATTTCACCGGCAAGGATGCCGCAGAAGGCGGTGGCCGAAGCCGACCACAGCGCAAACGCCGCCATGCCCCAGCCGCGTTCGGTATCGTGCGAACGGAAGCCTTGCAGGCGCAAAATCCACACCAATAGGGCAGCCAAGGCCAGGTGCATGAGGCTACCTGAAAGCGCGTGCGCCACCAAATCGGCACGGCTCAATCTGCTAAACAGCAGCATGGCGTTCGGAATCAGCAGCGGCACCAACACAAGCGCGGCGCGCCTGCCCTGCCGCCAATCGAGCAACCAGGCTGCCGCCGTCCACAACACGAAGGGCAGCGGCAAAGTCCACAACAGGGCGCCGCCAGCCAGGCTTTCCGGCAGATGATGCAGCAGGTTTACCGAAGAGAGTATCGTGCTCAAGAATGCCAGGTCGAGCAGCAGCCAGCCGACAGCTTGGTGCAGCAATAGGCTGAACGGGCGGGCGGTGTCGCGTTGCTGCCTGCTGCGCCTGTTTTTGCTGCGCAGCGGCGCACCGGCTTCGTTTTCAGGTAGCCATGCATCGCCCTGGCGGTGCAAAGCGTAGGCCGCCGCACCCAGCAATATCGCGGCGGCAAAGCAGCAGATGGTGGACAGCCAATCTTCCCCGGCGGACACAACCGCCAACAGCAACAACACCAGCATGCCCCAGCTTGCTGCGGCCACGGCAAACAAGCCGCCGCCGGGCAGCCAGGCGGATTCATCTGCCTCATCGGCCTCTCCGTCTGCCCCGCCTTCATCGGAGGGGCTACCTGAAAGCGCAGCCAGCGGGTCGGGCGCAAACGCATCCTGCAACACCGCCTGCACCCGCACCGCCGCCCAAGCCAATGCGGCCAAAGCTACCATGGCCCAATGGCGCGGCAGGCACATCAGCGGCAGCAGCCCTGCGAGCAGCAGGCCTGCGCCCAAAGCGCCGCGCTGGGCACAGCTTTCCCAATAGGCCGAACCGCGGCAGCGCCAACGCAGCCAGGCGGCATACATGGCCAAACCGGCCGAGGCCGCCGCCAATGTCGGCACCAGCGGGCCGGCAAGCAGCGGCACACTTTCTTCGCTCACAATCTGCCAGCCCAAGTCGCCGCCAAACAGCAATGCGCCCAGCGACAGCGCATACACCGCCACCGCCAAAAACCGCGTGTGCGGCCGCTGCTGGCGCAGGGCAAACACATACACCAGCCCGGCCTCCAGCGACCACAGCGACACCGTGGCCGCCTGCTCGAAGGCCAGCGGCACCGCCAAAGTGGCGAACGAGAGCGAAAGCGCGGCCAAAGCCTGGCGCAACAGCGGAAAATCGCGGCTGCCGGTGAACACTCCGGCCAGCAGGGCATACACCGCGGCAAAACCCAGCGCCGCGCCCGCCGCCCAATGGTCGCCCTCGGGCAGCATATGGTTTTGCAGCACAAATGCCGACACGGCCGAGCCGAACAGCAGCGTGCCGTCTATCGCGCCGATGGTCATGCCGTGGCGCACCAAACTGTCGATCAGTTCGTCCAAATCCGCGTTGTCCGGCACAACCGCCTCATCGGCCTCATCGCGCCGGTGCAGCGCGTAGAGGCAGGCCAAGAGCGTATAGAGCAGCCAATGGAAAATCAGGAACGGCTCGGTGCTGGCGAAATACTCGCCCGTGTATTCCGAAGAACCCCACATCACGGCAATAAACAGGCTGCCGATAAAGCCGATCAGGTTCAAGCTGCGCCAGGTTTTGAAGCGGGCAATCGCCGCCACACCGGTGTTGAGCAGCGCCAGATAAGTGAACAGCACCACATGGCTGCCGCTGCCGTCGCTCACCAAAATCGGCGCGGCCAAACCGCCGATAAGCGCCACCTGCGCCATGATTTTCGCATCCTGCCGCACCGCCAGCGCCGCCATCGCGCACACCAGCCCCACCATCAGCATAAAAGCCGTGCCCGAAGGCAAAAGCGGGTGCAGCTTCACCGCCGCCAGCGTGGTCAGATACATCACCGCCATGCCGAAGCCCTGCAAAATCAGGCCGTATTCGCGGCGGCGGCGTTGCAAAAACCAGCCCGCCACGGCAGCCGCCAAACCCGAGCCCATCACGCCCAGATAGCGCATTTCAATCGGCACATGAATCCGCTCTGAAGCAAAGCGCAGCAGGAACACCAGCCCCAAAAACAGCACCACCACGCCGGTTTTCAGCAGCAGGTTGCCGTGCATCAGCCAATCGATCAGCGGGGCAAACGCACTTTCCTCCTCCCGCTCGGCCGGGCGGGCAACGCGGCGCCGCTGGGCGGATTGATCGGCTGATGCTTGTGCCGCCGCCTGAGCTTGGTTTTGCGCCGCCATCGCTGCTTGAGCCGGAGTGCGGGCAGGCGTTTGGGCGGCGGTTTGCGCCGCCCCCCGTTTGCGGATTCGCACCGTACCCGGGCGGCTGCCCGGCATCACGCTATGTTTCTCAACAGCCGCTTCAGGCTGCCGTACGGCAGGAGCAGGCTGCGCTGCCGGAGCGGGCGGCACCTTTTCCCCCACTGCCGAGGCAGCCGCCGTGAGGCTACCTGAAAATACAGGCGCGGCAGGTTGTTCGAATGTGGATTGGCTAGGTTGGCCAGATTGGGCAGGCAGCGGATGCACCGCCGCTTCTGCCGGTTGGGAATGGGCAGCCAGATGGGCCGATGGGGCCGGGCTGGCTGCCGCAGGGGGAATGGCATCAAACGCAGCAACACTCGGCTGCGCTGCGCCCGAAGCAGCGGAAGTGGGCACGTTCGGGTTGTACGGCCAGCCGCTGAAATCGGGCTGCGGCGCACTGGATGCACTGGGCTGCAGCCCGGCCTGCCCAAGGTGTTGAGGTTCGGCCTGCCCGCTTGCGCGCTGCCCGCCGCCCTCACTTTCAGCCAGCCTTTGCTCCCGCAGGGGCTGGCGGCGGCGCAGCTGTTCTACTTCTTTCTGCAGACGCGACAGCTGCTCGGCCATCTCCTGCTGCTGCATCCTCGTTTGGAACAGCATCACCACAAAAGCACCGAACATCAGCAGCAATAAGGTAACTACAAAAGCCATATCACACCTCGTTTGGGCAGGCAGCCCGCAGGCTACCTGAAAGCGAACACAGCAGGCTTCGCTAAAATAGTTGGATTAGATTGTTTGCTTGGATGGATTATAGCGGCATCTGATGGCGGCGGGGAATGCGGCAAAATGGCCGCCCAAAAATTTTCAGGTAGCCTCTTGAGGAAAGGCTACCTGAAAAGGTTAAACAAGACATTTTGATTTGGACAATATTAAGCTGCCCCTACTTGCCATACGCTCCATTTTGCCCGGCTTCGCCCGCAGTACGCCGGTTATGGACACGTTTGCCACGGATGCTCAGATTACCGGCGGCGAAGTCGGCCACGGCTTGCGGCAGCAGCTGGTGTTCGATTTTCAGCACGCGCGCGGCCAGGGTATCGGCGGTGTCGGAATCGTATACGGGCACGGCGCCTTGGGCGATGATGGGGCCACAATCGAGCTCGGCGGTAACGAAGTGTACGGTGCAGCCCGCGAGGCGGCAGCCTTCGTCGATGGCGCGTTGGTGGGTGTGCAGGCCGGGGAAGGCGGGCAGAAGGGAGGGATGGATGTTGATGAGGCGGCCTTGATAATGCGCGCAAAATTCGCCCGGGAGGATTTTCAGGTAGCCTGCGAGCAGCACGAGGTCGGGCCGATATTGCTCGGCGACTTCGAGCATGGCGCGGTGGAAATCGGCGCGGCTGGCGAAATCGCCGGTGCGGCGAGCGAAGGTGGGGATGCCCTGGGCGGCGGCCCATTGGAGCCCGGCGGCGTCGGGGTTGTCGGAGAGCACGGCGGCGACGCGGACGCCGGGGATATTGGCCTGAACCACGGCCTGCATGTTGCTGCCGCGGCCGGAGATGAAGATGACGATGTTTTTCATGGCGTGGAGTTGCGGAGGGGTTTTGGGATGGTTATCGGTTTAACTTCATTGAAGCTGTGCTTTCAGGTAGCCTTTACGGTTGGAGGCCGCGTGTGTGGCTGCGCCACACACCCTACATTATGCGGGCTACGCTTGCTAGGTTTTAGCTTCGCTGAAACTCACTTCGTTCGTTTTAACTTCGTTGAAGCTACGCTTTCAGGTAGCCTTTGCGCTTGGTAACTGCGGTTTGCAGGTCGGGCATGGATGCCCGACATTGTTTCAATTGGCCGGCGTTTGCGGGGCGTCAATATATGGGCAGGGAACATTCTTCCTGCATAACAAACTCGCAGCCTTTGGCATTTGCGTCGAGGCAGCTCTGCATGGCCTTCAGTGCTGCTTGGCCGCGCTGCGGTGCAAATTCGGCGAACAGCTGTTGGCCTTTGGCATTTACTCCTGTCGTTACGCTGGCGCAGTGGTTGGTGTAGTCAAACATGATTTTGCAGGTGCGGCCGCTTTTGCGGTTGCACGCCTGCAAGGCCATTTGTCTGGCTCTTTGCTTTGAGCTGATGTTGTGGACGGAGGTAAACATGGTTCTGCTGTTCCATTCGCCGTTGGGATTTTCATAATAGGCCACTGCGCCGTAGCGGCTTTCGCGGATCGGCGGCGGGGTGTAGGCCTGGGGTGTCGGCGGGGGTACGTAGATTTGTGGGGGCGCATAGGTTGGCTGGGGATAGGCATTCCGATAGGAATCTTGTGCTTCACCGTAGGTGCTATAAACACCACCATATCCTTGATAACCACACTGCCCTGTTCCTTGGGCAGGATCGCAAGCCCATGCGCCGGAGGCGGTCAGTAACAATAGGGGAAGCAGAAAATAACGTTTGTGCATCATGGTTTTCTCCGTGGGAGGGTTTTGGGGGTTTCAGGCTGCTGCCTTGCTCCGTGCATTGCCGCACAGGCGGGGAGTATCCGGCAGCCACCGTGTTTGGTGCAAGCCCGCTCTGCCCGCTTTCAGGTAGCCTTTGCGGATGGGAGAGGCTACCTGAAAATGAGTTGGCACTAGCCGAGCCGCATCATTTCAATCTGCTCGAGGCTGCGGCCGAGAAAGCGTTCGCCGATGGTTTGGAAGCGCAGGGGAATGTCGCTCACGTAGAAATGGTAGTCGGCGGGGGTTTGGCTGGGGTTGAGCAGGCCGGCCTCGGCAAGGGCGGCGGCGGTGGCTTCGGCAGTGGTGAGCGCGGAATCCACCAGCGCCAGATGCGGGGCTTCGCTTTGCAGCAGGGGTTTGAGCAGGGGGTAGTGGGTGCAGCCGAGCACGAGGGTGTCGATGTCTTCGGCGAGCAGCGGCTTGAGATATTCTCGCACAGTGAGGCGGGTAACTTCGTGCTCAAGCCAGCCTTCTTCTACCAGCGGCACCAGCAGCGGGCAGGCTTGGGAAGGCACGCGCGCCTGCGGGTTTTGCGCGTGGATGGCGCGGGCGTAGGCGTTGGAATTGACGGTGGTGGACGTGGCGATGATGCCGATGCGGCCGTTGCGGCTGGTGGCCAGCGCGGCTTGCGCGCCGGCGGCAATCACGTCGAGCACGGGCATGCCGCCGGCGGTTTGCCGCACTTTGGCACCGGCCACGGCGGCGATGGTGTTGCAGGCAATCACCAGCGCTTTCACGTCGTGCTGCATTAAGAATTCAACGATTTGCGCGGTGTAGGTTTCGATGGTGCTGCGCGATTTCACGCCGTAGGGCACACGGGCGGTGTCGCCGAAATAAACGATGTTTTCGTTGGGCAGCCGCTCCATCAGCGCGCGCACCACGGTGAGCCCGCCGACGCCGGAATCGAATACGCCGATGGGGCGCTGCGTGAGGCTGTTCGGTTTCATGTTGCTGGTTTGCTGTTGCGGGAAAAGGCGTATTGTACACGCGCGGCGGATAAGAAAAAGGCTACCTGAAATCTTTGTCTCGATTTTCAGGTAGCCTTTTGAGGTTAATCAGCCTTATTGCGGCGGCTTGTAATCGTGCTGTTCCAGCAAGCGGGTTTCTTCGCGCTCCTCTTGCGGGCGCACGGTTTCAAACTCGCCGTCGATGATGTCGCCGTCCGCACCGTAGCCGGAAGATCGGAAGTTCTGCCCCATCTGATTTGGCCGCACCGCCGCCGGGCCGCCCTTAATCGGCAGCATCAGCAGCAAGGCCAAAGCAGTGGATACAAAACCGGGCGACATCAACAGCAGCGCCGCCACAATATAACGCAGCGGCCACAGCAATTGGTAAAACGACACCTCGCCCCGGCTATTAAACAGCGATCCGGCCAGCATCACCGAAGAAAAACCCAAGTTGCGCAGCATCACCATCCCAGCCATAAACGACAACACCATCAGCAAAAGCGTGGGCATCCCGCCCAGCCGCTCGGCCACCATCACAATCGAAGCCGCTTCCGCCCCCGCCAGCAGCAAGAGCCAAATTCCAAGGTAACGCATCGTTTTTTCCTTTTCAAACAAAGAAATGATTTTAGCTTCGCAGAAGCTCAACACTAAAGCATCGTTTTAACGAAATTCGTTCCGCTTATTTTAGCGAAATTCGCTCCACTCTTTTTCAGGTAGCCTACAAGCTTCAGCAAGCGTAGCATTCGGTTCTTGCATCCAACACTGGGAAACATCATGACCGCCAAACAAATCTACCGGCAATGGCACGAAGCCGCCAAAAGCCGCAACACCGCTGCCCTGCTCGCCCTGTATCACGAAGCAGCCGAGCTCGAATCGCCGCTGGTGCCCATCATCCTTAATCAAAACAGCGGCGTGCTGCACGGCAAAGCCGAAATCGGCCGCTTCCTCGAAGAAGGCACCCGCCGCCGCCCCAACGAATGGGTGCGCTGGTATCGCAGCGGCCAATACCTTGCCAGCGGCGACCTCCTTGTGTGGGAATACCCGCGCCAAACGCCCGATGGCGAGCAAATCGACATTTTAGAGCTGATGCAGCTCAAAGACGGCCTCATCTGGCGCCACCGCATCTACTGGGGCTGGTTCGGCACGCAGATGCTGATTCAATCGGCGCTATCCAAAGCTTAAATCTTAGGACACAACGGCCATCCCTATATCTGCTCGCCGCACGCAAAATCAAGCGGACAGCAGCAAAGTTTACCGCCGTTTGCAGTTGGCAATCCGGCTAGCTGAACAAGCCAAAACATTAGCTTCAACGCGGTTAAACATTGGTTCCGGCAAGCCCAACCCCATCCAAGGCGGTTGGTGTACGCCCCCTTGCCCGCCCGCCAACCGTTCATTTCCTCCGCTCCACCGCCTAGGCCGTTTTTACAGCAGGCCGCATCCTATAGTATGATAAAGGCATTCTTTATTATTGTTCAGGTAGCCCAGCTGCCCCATCACACGGAGCGCTTCATGAAATTCTCTTCCGCCTGCACCGCCCTCTTTTGCACCACCCTCCTGGCCGCCTGCGCCGGTACATCCTCCGGCGATCAATACTACCGCGTACAGCGCGGCGACACGCTCTACCGCATCAGCCGACGCTTCAACCAACCCGTTTCCCGCCTGATGGCTTGGAACAACCTGAAAAACCCCTCCCAGCTCGAAGTGGGCCAACAATTGCGCGTGGGCAGCGGCAACAGCCGCAGCACGTCCTCCGGCAACACGCACAACCGCACGGTAACGCGCACCGCGGGCGAGCGCCCCAGCGCCGCGCCCAGCAGCCTGCAATGGCCGGCTCGCGGCGAAATCATCACCCAGTTTAATGGTTCTTCCAGCAAAGGCATCGATATTGCGGGCAGCGCCGGCACGCCCGTGAAAGCCGCCGCCCCCGGCCGCGTGAGCTATGTGGGCGAAGGCATCCGCGGCTACGGCAAGCTCGTCCTCATCACCCACACCGGCGGCATGCTCACCGCCTACGCGCACAACAGCCAAATCAGCGTGCGCGAAGGCCAGCAGGTATCCGCCGGGCAAACCATCGCCACCATGGGCAGCAGCGGCACCGACCGCGTGAAACTGCACTTTGAAGTGCGCGTCAACAACCGCGCCGTCAATCCGATGGATTATCTGCCGAAATAAGCATTCTGCAAAAATATCTGCACAAAATGAAGGCTACCTGAAACCCGCTCCGCGCATTGCTGCGAAGCAAAGATTTTCAGGTAGCCTTTTTTCGTGCCAACGTCCTAGTTCTGTGCCGCCTGTGCTGCCGGTCGTTGCAGATGGCGCTGCATATAGCTTGCAAACGGTTCAACGTTTGGCACTACTTGGGTGCGGAACATGCCCCAAGCCAAGAGGCCGGTCAGGTATACATCGAGTGCGCTAAAGTGCTGCCCCACCGCATATTCGCGGCCGTCGGCCAGCAGGGTTTGCAGGGTGTGCAACGCAGTATCGAAATCGCCGTAGCCGATAGCGCGGCGTCGATCTTCGCTCTGCGGCACTTGCTGCCAACGGTCGAGAATGGCGTATTCAAGCTGCGTGCCAAACCACAGCCAGCGGTAGTATTGCCCGCGCTCGGGCGTGCCAGCAGCCGGGATCAGCCGTTTTTCGGGGAAAAGCTCGGCCAGATAGGTGAGGATGGCGGGCAGCTCGGTAATCACTTGCCCCGCGTGTGTAATGGCGGGCACTTTGCCCATCGGGTTGATGGCCAAATAATCCGCTTCTTTGAGCTGCGGGTAATCCAGCGTCACGGTGTCGTAATCCGCGCCGCATTCGGCCAGCATCCAGCGCACATTGTTGCCGCGTGAGGGGTGCACGGTATAGAGGGTGATTTTGCTCATGATTTTTCCTTTTAAAACAGTTAATTGTATCTTCAGGTAGCCTGAAGTGCAGTCATGATACGCCTTGGCTGTGTCAGTTCCTGTCAGCAGCCAAGGCCTTGGCTGAAGCAAAATCAATGTTAGCGGCTCAAATCGAACGCACTCAAATCCAGCCCTTCCTGCTGCCGCCAGCGTTGCAGCAGCAGACGGTGCGGCATGGGATAAGCCGCGCCGATTTGGGCTTGCGTGATGCGGTCGCAGCGGAAATGGCGGAACGCCTGCCGCAACGTGCACCAAGCCGCCAACAGCCGCGCCTCGTCCAAATAGCCCAACGCCACCGGCCACACCGTGCGACTACTGGCCTGCCCCTGCAAATCCGTATAGCTGAAGCTGAGCGCCGTTTTCTCCCGCAAAGCCTGCCGCACCAGTGCCAACACCTGCCCTTCGCCGCTCCCATACGACGTGCCGCCCATCGGGTACACCGCATGCGCCGCTGCCTGCTCGGCCAAGCGTGCGGGCAACACCGCGTGCACCTTGCCCAACACCGAACGCGCCGCCTCGGCCATTTCGCCATCGGCATGCGCCGCCGCCCAACGCATACCCAACATCAATGCCTCCAGCTCGTTTTCGCTAAACATCAGCGGCGGCAGATTGCAATCCTGCTGCAACACAAAGCCCACGCCCGCTTCCCCGTCTATCACCGCGCCCTGATGGCGCAGCGTGTCGATGTCGCGGTATACCGAGCGCACGCTGATGCACAGCTCCTGCGCCAGCAGCCGCGCGCTTTTCGGATGGCGGCTGGTGCGCAAAAGCTGCAAGAGTTTGAGCAGGCGGTCGGTACGGTTGGGCATGGTGGGTCTCCGGACGGGTTTCAGGTAGCCTGGCGGTTTGAATGGCAGGCTACCTGAAAATAGATTGGATGCGCATTAAGCACGGGGCAAGGCATCATCTAGTATGCTGATGCTGCCTCGCTAAAATAGTGATGATACCGCGTTTGCAAACCACCGCGACAAGCGGCTGACTAAAATCCGGCTCCATCGTTTTCAGGCCGCCCCAAGCTCCTCAGCCCGCCGCGAACCTGCTACAATCCGCTTTCCTAGCAAACACCTACCAAGGACAAACCATGCGAATCCTCCATACCATGTTGCGCGTCGGCAACCTCGAAACTTCCCTCGCCTTCTACCAAGAAGTGCTCGGCATGAAACTCCTGCGCCGCAAAGACTACCCCGACGGCCGCTTCACCCTCGCCTTCGTCGGCTACGGCAGCGAAGACGAAACCGCCGTGCTCGAGCTCACCCACAACTGGGATACCGCCAGCTACGACCTCGGCAACGCCTTCGGCCACATCGCCATCGAAGTGGAAGACGCCTACGCCGCCTGCGATGCCGTACGCGCCAAAGGCGGCAAAGTGGTGCGCGAAGCCGGCCCGATGAAACACGGCAGCACCGTTATCGCCTTCGTGGAAGACCCGGATGGCTACAAAATCGAATTCATCCAAAAACACGGCCGCGCAGATTAAAGCCCCGGCCAAGCAAGATAGCAGGCCGCAAACAAACAAGCACGCAAGGCGAAGCCCGCTATTTTGCTTATCGAAAAGGCTACCTGAACATTTTCAGGTAGCCTTTTCGATATGTTTGATTGAATGGTTTCAATCGGTTATTGGTACGGCGGATTGAAGGTAAGGACGGGCAAGGCGGCAGGGCAAGATGACACTAGTGCAAAAGTTCAGCCGGTTTGCAGGCAACAGCCGAGCGCATGGACAACACCGTCGGTTTCCGGAATGCCCGCCGGTTGGCCAGGCTGACTAAAGATACACAATCTCGCCGCTGCGGCCTTTGCTTTCCCCGCTCATCCAGTATACGAACTCGGGGGCAAGTTCGCTTAATTCGCGCCGCTCGCTGCGGGACTCGCCGGGATGGGTTTTCATGCGCTGCGGGGAATTAATGGGGCCGGGCACGAGCACGTTGGCGCGCAGGTTGGGAAAACGCGACCATTCGTCGGCAGCCACTTTGCACAAGTAATTCAAAGCGGCTTTAGAAGCGCCGAAACCGCCCCAATAGGCCTGCGGGGTTTCGCCGTGGCTCTCGCCGATAAAGGCCACGGAGGCATCTTCGGCCGCCTGCAGCATGGGCAGGCAGGCGCGGGTGAGCGCCATGGGGGCGACGGTGTTGATGCGGTATTGGTTCACCCACTCGGCCACGGTTTGGAATTCCAGCGGCGAGAGCGCGTAAAAATAGGCGGCGCTGTGAATGATGCCGTTGAGGCGGCCGCCGGTGGCTTCGGCCACGGCTTTGGCCAGGCGTTCGTATTCCTGCTCTTCGGCGGCCAGCAGGTCGAACACCACGGCGAAGGGCTCGGGGCAGCCGTCGGAAACGATGGCGTCGTACACTTTTTCCAGCTTTTTCTGGCTCCTGCCCACCAATACCACGGTGGCGCCGGCTTCGGCACAGGCGCGGGCGGCTTCGGCGCCGAGGCCTTGCGAGGCGCCGGTAATCAGGATGACTCTATCTTGCAGTTTCATGCGTTTCCTTTCTGGCGGGCAAACGGGGCGGCTTTGGCTTGCGGAAGCTTTCCCTGCTGGTCAGGATGTGTTTGTTTCCAAGGGGCGTATATTTTCAGGTAGCCCGAGGAACACCTGAGGCTACCTGAAAATATACGGCCAATCAACTCCATGCCCGATACGGCATCGCCCGCTGCAAGCCTGCCTATTAAGAAATCCACGGCAACCGGCTCTGTTGCAGGCTGCCTAAAACCTTGCAGAATCAGCCCGTCCGGGCGATTGGCAGGCTACCTGAAAATTGAATGCCGCCGGGCATCGCGCTTTTAAACCTTCTGCCTAGCCCGTCCCGTCAAAGCAGCACGATATCGAACTGCTCCTGCGTATAACTGCTCTCCACCATCAGGGAAACGGGTTTGCCGATAAAATCAATCAGCAGCGCAAGCGACTGCGATTCTTCGTCTAAAAACAAATCGATAACGGCCGGCGCGGCGAGGATGCGGAATTCGCGGGCATCGAAGCGGCGGGATTCGCGCACGATTTCGCGTTGGATTTCGTAGCACACGGTTTGCGGGGTTTTCAGGTAGCCCCTGCCCTGGCAGGTGGGGCAAGGTTCGCACAGGATGTGGTTGAGGTTTTCGCGCGAACGTTTGCGGGTGAGCTCCACCAGCCCCAGGCTGGTGAAGCCGTTGAGGGTAACTCGGGTGCGGTCGAAGCGCAGGGCTTTGGCCATCTCGCCCAATACGGCCTGGCGGTGCTCTTCGCTCACCATATCGATGAAATCCACAATAATCATGCCGCCGAGGTTGCGCAGGCGCAGCTCGCGGGCGATGGCGTGGCAGGCATCGAGGTTGGTTTTGAAGATGGTTTCGTCGAAATTGCGCGCTCCTACGAAGCCGCCGGTGTTCACGTCGATGGTGGTCATGGCTTCGGTACTCTCGATAATCAGGTAGCCGCCGAAGTTCAAATCCACACGCGGCTTGAGCGACTGGTTGATTTCCTGCTCCACATGATGGAGCTCGAACAAGGGTTTTTCGCCCTGATAGTGTTGGATGCACTCCACCGCGCCCTGTACGTATTGCCGGGCAAACTCCTGCATCAGGCGGTAATTATTGGCGGAATCGACGAAGATTTTCTGGGTGTTGCCGTTGAACATATCGCGCAGTACGCGCAGGCTCAGGGGCAAATCCTGATACAGCATGGTTTCGGCCGGGCTGGTTTTGGAGCGGGCGAGGATGTCTTGCCACAGCTTGGACAGGTAGTCGATGTCGGCCTGCAATTCTTCGTCGCGGGCGGTCTCCGCGCTGGTGCGGATGATGTAGCCGCCGGCATTTTCGGGCAGCAGGGCTTTGAGGCGGGCACGCAATTCGTTGCGTTCTTCTTCGTCTTCAATGCGCTGGGAAATGCCAATGTGGTCGTCTTGCGGCAGATACACGAGAAAGCGGCCAGCCAGGGAAATTTGGGTGGAAAGGCGCGCGCCTTTGCTGTTAATCGGGTCTTTAATCACCTGCACCAGGATGGTTTGCCCTTCAAACAGCATGTGTTCGATGCGCTGGGTTTCCTCCGGCTTCTGCCGCTGTTCGAGCACGTCCACGATGTGCAAAAAGGCGGCGCGCTCCAAGCCGATGTCGATAAAGGCGCTCTGCATGCCGGGCAGCACGCGCTTGACCACGCCCAAATAAATATTGCCCACCAGCCCGTGGCCGCTGTTGCGGTCGATGTGCAGTTCGCACACTTTGTTTTCTTCCAGCAGCGCCACGCGGGTTTCCTGCGGCGTTACGTTCACCAAAATGGTTTCCGGCGGGCGGGAGGCCTCGTCGGCCAGCCGGATTGGGTTGATTGCCTGTATCATGTTTAGCTTTCTGATTTCAATTAGATTTTGCAGAACAAGCTGATGATCTGCCTGTTCTGCAAAATCTACTGTTTGCCGGCCGGCCAGAGGCAGAATCATACGATGAAAACGACCTTGCCGACAACCTGAATACCAGCCGGGAAAACGGTTTCAGCCAGCCTCTATCCTGAGAAAACATGTTGTGTTTTCAAGGCACAAATCTAAAAACAAGGCTACCTGAAAATCCGGCCTGGGCGGCTGGGTTTTCAGGTAGCCTTTGGTTTTCATTCAACTCATTGCCACACCAAAAGCGCGTGGTTACGTTTGCCGCGTCGCACGATGGTGTATTTACCGAAGCGTTTGTGTGCGTCGGTCAGCAGATAGGCATCGTCGGGGCGTTCGGCGGCATGGTTCGGATTGTTCAATTCGGCGGCTTGGCCGTTGAGCAATACCGCTTTGCTGTTCACAAAACCGCGCGCTTCTTTGTTGGAGGAAGCCAAACCGGTTTTCACCAAGGCCTCCACCACATTGAGGCTACCTGAAACTTCAAACGCGGGCAGGCCGTCGAGGGCGAGTTGTTCGAAGTCGCTTTCGGTCAGGCTGCTTTGGTCTTCGGCAAACAGGCTCTCGGTAATGCGCTGCGCGGCTTGCAGGGCAGTTTCACCGTGAATCAGGCGGGTCATTTCTTCGGCGAGGATACGTTGCGCTTCGGGCTTGGTACCGCTGGCTTTGTCTTTAGCTTCGATGGCGGCGATTTCTTCAATAGACAGGAAGGTGAAGTATTTCAGGAATTTATATACATCAGCGTCAGCCACCTTCAGCCAGAACTGGTAGAACTGATACGGCGAGGTTTTCTTCGCATTCAGCCATACCGCGCCGCCTTCGGTTTTGCCGAATTTGGTGCCGTCGGATTTGGTGACCAGCGGCAGGGTCAGGCCGAATACTTGTTTTTGGTTCAAACGGCGGGTCAGGTCGATGCCGTTGGTAATGTTGCCCCATTGGTCGGAACCGCCAATCTGCAGCGTTGCACCGTGGCGTTTGTTCAGCTCGGCAAAGTCGTAGCTTTGCAGCAGCGTGTAGGCGAACTCGGTGAAGGAAATGCCCACGTCGTCGCGCTCGATACGCTGTTTGACGGACTCCTTGTTCAGCATAGCGTTCACAGAAAAATGCTTACCGATGTCGCGCAGGAAGTCGAGGCAGTTCATGCTGCCGAACCAGTCGGCGTTGTTCGCCATGATGGCGGCGTTTTCGCCTTCAAAGCTCAAAAACGGTTTCAGCTGGTTGCGGATGCTTTCCACCCAGCCGGCAACGGTTTCGGCGGAATTCAAGCTGCGCTCCACCGCTTTGAAGCTGGGGTCGCCGATCATGCCGGTCGCACCGCCCACCAAAGCAATCGGCGTATGCCCCGCCTGTTGGAAACGGCGCAAGGCCAATACGGGCAGCAAGTGGCCGATATGCAGGCTGTCGGCAGTCGGGTCGAAACCGCAGTAGAGGGCGATTTTCTGTTCGTTCAACAACGTGCTCAAAGCTTCGATGTCGGTGGTTTGCGCGATCAGGCCGCGCGCTTGCAGGTCTTGGATAAGAGAGGCGGTCATAACGGATTTCTTTGCAATAACTGGATGGATTGGGAAATATTCAGCCTGGCCGAAACCTAAGTTTCAGGTAGCCTTTTAAGACCGAGAGCGGCACAGCGTTTGTGCCGCACCAAAACAAAAAGACTTGGCAGCACCAAGTCTTTTTGAAAAGCTGGTCGGAATGAGAGGATTCGAACCTCCGACCCCTTCGTCCCGAACGAAGTGCGCTACCAGACTGCGCTACATTCCGAAAGAAGGCGCATTATAAGCCCGGTGGCGGCGTTTAGCAAGCATCATCTCAACACTTTTCGCGCCAACCCGCCCGCTTCCCGGCGCGTGCCGCCTGCACCCGAGCGGCAAAATACAGCGCTGCCGCCGCACCGGCCATGTCTGCCGCCGCATCACGCCAATCGGCCTGCCGCGATGCCGTGAGCGTGCCTTGCGCCCACTCGCTGCCCGCAGCCAGCACCAGCGCCACCAGCAGCAAAGCTTGCCACGGCACAGGCCGCCGCAGCAGCAAAAACACTTTAGCCAGCAGCCAAAATTGGCCGAAAAACAAAGCCGCGTGCACCACTTTATCGAAATGGGCAAACGGCAGCGGCGCGTTGCCGCCCTGATGCAGCAGCAGCGCATACATCATGCCCGCAAACCACAAAACGCTCAGCCACAGCCAACGGTTCACGTCCGGTGCTCCTCAAGCCAGTCGGCACACATCATCGCCAGCCGCACAAACCGCCCGCCGCGCTCGTCCAGCACCGCCTGCCACTGCTCCACTTCCTCTGCCGAAGGCGCTTCGTCCAAACTGCATTCGTTGAGCCAAAAATCCAGCGTTTCTGCCGCCGCACCCACGGTTTCGGTGCGGAAAAATTCCAAGAGTTCAGACATTTCACTCTCCAGCTGTTTGATGGTTGATGCGGCGGATTGTACTTGCCTTTCATTCTGCACGCCATCGGGTTTCAGGTAGCCTTTATCGCGCAACAGGCTACCTGAAAGTTTATAGCCTTCTCCGTGAAGGATATGGCGTTGTCTTATTTTGGTTTTGGAACACCTATGCCTTCTCTGCCCTGCCCTATATTTTTCAGGTAGCCTCCACTCCCGCCCAAGCCCTCCCATAATCTTCTATAATACCCGCTTCTTTCCTGCCGCCACCGCCATGCTCACCGATTTAGAAAAAGACGCCATCCGCCGCCACTACCAAGCCATCAGCGAAAACCTGCCCCATTTCCGCCCGCGCAAAGCGCAGCGTGAAATGCTGGCCGCCGTGGCCAACACCCTGTCGCGTACACTGGAAAAGGCCGACGGCGAAGAACCGCCCAAGCGTGAGGGCGAGAGCATCGCCGTAATCGAAGGGCCCACCGGCGTGGGCAAAAGCCTGGCCTATCTTTTAGCCGGCGGCATCATGGCGCAAACGCGCGGCAAGCGGCTGGTGGTATCCAGCGCCACCGTGGCGCTGCAAGAGCAGCTGGTGGGGCGCGATTTGCCGTTTTTGGTGGAAAAAAGCGGGCTCGAGCTCACCTTTGCCCTGGCCAAAGGGCGCGGCCGCTACCTCTGCCCCTACAAGCTCTACCAGCTCACCCAAAGCCAGGCACAGCAAAGCCTGGCCGGCTTCGACACCCCGCAAATCCTGTGGGACAGCAAACCCAAGCCCGAAGAAATCCAAACCCTGCGCGAGCTGGCCGACGCCTTCGCCGAACGCCGCTTCAACGGCGACCGTGACACCTGGCCGGAGAAAATCGACGATACCCTCTGGCTCAAGGTAAACAACGACAACTACGGCTGCCTCAAAGCCGCCTGCCCCAACCGCCCAGAATGCCCCTTCTACCTTGCCCGCGACACGCTCGAAACCGTGGATGTGGTGGTGAGCAACCACGATTTGCTCATGGTGGACATCGGCATGGGCGGCGGCGTGATCCTGCCCGCGCCCGAACACAGCTTCTACTGCATCGACGAAGCGCACCACCTGCCCAAAAAAGCGCTCAACCAGTTTGCCGCCGAGCATTCGCTGAACCAAGCCGTGTGGGCGCTGGAAAAACTGCCGCAAATCACCGACAAAATCGCCGCCGTGGCCGACAAAGCCGAGCTGGCCAACCTGGCCGACGAGGCCGCCGCCGCCCTGCTCGACAGCCTCTACGAATGGCAGTTCCACCTCGGCGACACCCCCGAGCTCGCCTACAACGACAGCGGCCGCGATCCGCAATGGCTGTGGCAAGACGGCCAAATCCCCGAAGGGCTCGCCCTGCTCGTATCCAACACCGCCGCCGCCGCGCAAAGCCTCTACAAACACGCCAACGGCCTCAACGACGCCCTCGCCGCCGCCCGCCGCGAAAAAGACAGCGACAGCGCCCAAATCGACCGCCTCAGCAGCGAATTCGGCATCTTCCGAGCCCGCATCGAGCAAATCAGCGCCGTGTGGGACTTGCTCGCCACCGAGCCCGTGGGCGATGCCCCGCCGCTGGCCAAATGGATCGAATGCAGCCACAACAGCGACAAAACCGACTACTCCTTCCACGTCTCCCCCGTGAGCGCCGCCGCCATGCTCGCCGCCGGCCTGTGGCGCCGCGCCGCCGGTGCCATCCTCACCTCCGCCACCCTGCAATCGCTCGGCAGCTTCGACCATTTATTGAAACAAACCGGCCTGCAATGGCTACCTGAAACCACCACCCTCGCGCTGGAAAGCCCCTTCAACTTCCCCACCCAAGGCGAGCTCTACATCCCGCCCGTGGCCGCCAGCCCCAAGCAGGCCGACGCCCACACCGCCGAAATCGCCGAATGGCTGCCCAAGCTCATCAGCCCCGAAGAAGCCGTCGGCACCCTCGTTTTGTTCTCCTCGCGCAAACAGATGCAAGACGTGGCCTTAAGGCTACCTGAAAGCCACCTGCCCCTATTGCTCATCCAAGGCGACCTGCCCAAAGCCATCCTGCTCGAACGCCACCGCCAAGCCATCGCCGAAGGCCGCGCCAGCATCCTGTTCGGGCTCGACAGCTTCGCCGAAGGCCTCGACCTGCCCGGCAGCGACTGCGCCCACGTCATCATCGCCAAACTGCCCTTCACCATGCCCGACCACCCCATCGAAAAAACCCGCAGCCGCTGGATAGAGCAGCGCGGCGGCAACCCCTTCATGGAAATCACCGTGCCCGAAGCCGGCATCAAACTCACCCAAGCCGTAGGCCGCCTCATCCGCACCGAACACGACTACGGCCGCGTCACCATCCTAGACAACCGCATCCTCACCGCCCGCTACGGCAAACAACTCCTCGCCTGCCTGCCCCCGTTCAAACGCATCGGCTGAGCCGAGACACAATAAAGGCTACCTGAAATTTCAGGTAGCCCGTAGATACCCTCCTCCCCGTCAAGAATCCCACAGATCGGATTCTTAAATCCTACTTTCCCAATAGCCACGCATAGATTGGATTAAAGGCTACCTGAAAGTGAAGTTCCCGCGAGACTAAATTTTAACTTTGCGGAAACTTAGCTTCCTTTAGAAACTTCGGTTCGCTCCGCAGAAACTCAGCTTCCTTCGGAAACTTCGTTTTCAGGTAGCCTTTGCTTTCGGAGCGTGCCGGATTCTCGAGTCCACCTTTCCCGAACCGTATCACTCAAGTTGGCTTAGCTACAGGCGCAACCCAACACAAAGGCTGAAAATGCCGGATTTGATCCCCAATCCACATCCAGCAAACCTGTGCACGGTAAAAGGCTACCTGAAAACCGATAGCTGGTTTTCAGGTGGCCCCAATTCCCCGCCCCGCCTGTGCTATGATTCGCCTCCCATCCACACCACACAAACCCCACCATGACCACCCTGCAAAACGACACCTTCCTGCGCGCCCTCGCCAAACAGCCCGTTTCCCACACCCCCGTGTGGCTCATGCGCCAGGCCGGGCGCTACCTGCCCGAATACCGCGCCGTACGCGCCCGTGCAGGCGGCTTTTTGGATTTGTGCAAAAACACCGAACTGGCGACTGAAGTAACCCTCCAGCCCATCGACCGCTTCGGCCTCGACGCCGCCATCCTCTTTTCCGACATCCTCACCGTGCCCGACGCCATGGGCTTGGGCCTCTATTTTGCCGAAGGCGAAGGCCCCAAGTTTGCCTGCCCGCTGCAAAGCGAAGCCGACATTGCCGCGCTGCAAGTGCCCGATATGGCCAAACTGCGCTATGTGTTCGACGCCGTTTCCTCCATCCGCCGCGCGCTGAACGGCCGCGTGCCGCTGATCGGCTTTGCCGGCAGCCCCTTCACCCTCGCCTGCTATATGGTGGAAGGCGGCGGCAGCAAAGAATTCCGCCAAATCAAAACCCTGCTCTACCGCCGCCCCGAGCTGCTGCACCGCATCCTCAACATCACCGCCCAAGCCGTAACCGCCTATCTGAACGAACAAATCGCCGCAGGCGCCCAAGCCGTGCAGATTTTCGATACCTGGGGCGGCCTGCTTTCCGACGCCGCTTTCCCCGCGTTCAGCCTGGCCTATATGCGCCAAATCATCGGCGGCCTCACCCGCGAACACGAAGGCCGCCGCGTGCCCGTTATCCTGTTTACCAAAGGCGGCGGCCAATGGCTCGAACTGATGGCCGAAAGCGGCGCCGACGCGCTTGGCCTGGATTGGACGGTAAACCTCGGCCAGGCAAGGCAGCGCGTGGGCAGCCAAGTGGCGCTGCAGGGCAACTTCGACCCCGCCGCCCTGTTCGGCACGCCTGAATCCGTCCGCGCCGAAGTGCGCCGTATTTTGCACAGCTACGGCGAAGGCAGCGGCCACATCTTCAACCTCGGCCACGGCATCAGCCAACACACCGACCCGGAAAACGTACAGGCACTGGTGGATGCCGTGCGCGAATATTCCGCCCGGCCAAGTATTTAGAGAAAGCAAAGGCTACCTGAAAAATTCAGCTCTGCAGAAACCCTACTATGTGATGCTTGAGCTGTATTTTCAGGTAGTCTTTTGCCGATAATGGCCGAAGCAAACCCCTACAAACAATATGCAAAAAGCGGAAATTGCCTTGTTTCAATCTTTATTTATATAATGCTGGCTAATGTGGATTATTTGCAGGTTTTGGTAAAGGATAGTGTTTATGACGCAGCAAAACGTCCAACGGGCAGATGCGCTGGTTGCAGGCAGCCAGCTTCACACTTACATCGTTCTCAAAGTGCTCGGCTCTGGCGCATTCGGCATCACCTATTTGGCCGAACATATCCATTTCGGCTCGCAGCATGTTATCAAAGAATACCTGCCCGACAGCGGTGTGCGTGTTCAAGGGCTGACCGTTCAAGCCAAAAGCAGTAGCGACCAGGAAATTTTCAACTGGGGCTTAAACGGCTTTTTCAACGAGGCCAAGCTGCTCTACGGTTTAAACCACCCCAACGTAGTCAAGGTAACCGACCTGTTCGAGGCCAACGGCACTGCTTATTTTGTAATGCCCTATCTGCGCGGTATCACCCTTCATCAATGGATTAAAGAACATCCCAATCCGAGTGAAAACGAGCTGTCCGGTATTTTTATTCCTTTGCTCGAAGGCCTGAAATATATTCACGAGCGCCAACTGCTGCACCGCGACATCAAGCCGGAAAATATTTTCATCACCGAAAACCAAACCCCGGTATTAATCGATTTCGGTGCCGCCCGACAGGCTGTTGGCCAAAAAAGCCGGCCGCTCACCCAAATCCTCACCCCCCCATTCGCCCCCATCGAACAATACCACTCGCGTGATGTTTTCATGCCCGCCCTGGATTTATACAGTCTCGGTGCCTGTATCTACCAATCTATTACCCACCAGCTGATTGAAGAAGCCCCCGCCCGTATCGCTGGCGAAGATACTCAGCCCAAGCTGGCCGGCAGCCGCTATGAAGGCCGCTACAGCCATCACTTCCTTGCCGCTGTCGACTATGCTCTCAATGTGCGTGCCGAAAACCGTTTCCAAAATGCTATGGATATGCAGCAGGCACTGCTTGGGCTGGCAGAAATTCCATCTCAGGCGGCCTCTCTCCCTGAAGCTGGCAATACCACCCAAGCCTCTTACCCGGCACAAACAGCTGTGCACGGGAAAGTACTATCCAAACAACACAAGACTGCTCTGGCCGCATCCGGCCGCAAGCCGAAATGGCTGTTGTGGGGCGGTATTGGCGCAGCCGTATTGGCAGCATTGATTGTCTCCGCCTTCCTCCTGATGCACAACAGTGATGAAAATAACGAACCTGTCACCCCGCCCGCCGCTTCGGCTGCCACCAATGCGCCGGTAGTACTGCCTCCGGCCGGACAAACCCAACCTGAACAGCCCGCCGAAAACGGTGGCGATAATAGCGGCGATAATAACGGCACCGGTATTTCGGCAGCGTATATTGATGAGATGAACAAACAGCTGCCGCAGATGATCGCTGACGGTGTACGTTGGGACAAAACCGTCTATGCCGAAAGCAGCAACGCACTGATTATGCAGATTACCATGACGAAGCTGCGCCTCGGCGACCTCAACAGCAGCCAGCTCAATGAGTTACAGAGTGCTATCGGCCCAGCTATGGCCAAAACCGCCTGTGCCGATCCCAATGTCAGCCCATGGCTTACCCAGCATAACGGCACCCTTATCATTGCCTTCTACGACAAAAGCGGCAAACACCTTGTTGATGGTTCGGTATCCGGCAGCGACTGTCAGTAAGCCGGACTCCCCTCTGCCACGCAGTTTTCAGGTAGCCTGCCGCACCACTGCAGCATTAGGCAGCCATTAAGGAGCAGCACTTATGCAGATTAATTTCTACCAAGGCCAGCACATCGGCCAACGCGAAGAGCAGCAAGATGCACTGGGCAACCTGGTGCTTTCGCCCCAGCACAAACTCTATGTGCTGGCCGACGGCATGGGTGGGCAACACGGCGGGCAGATTGCCGGCAAAACCGTGGTGGCTGCCTTTTTGGGCCATTTTCAGCAACATGGCCTGCACGAAGCCGAGCAGGATTTGCGCCAAGCCCTGCAGCAGGCCAACCAAGCCTTGGCCGATACCCTGCGCCGACAGCCGGAACTCGAAGGCATGGGTACCACCGTTATCGCCGTGGTTGTAGACGAAACCGACAACCGCTACAGCTACATCAGCGTCGGCGACAGTCCGCTCTATTCCTACAACCAAGGCAGCCTGCGCCGCATCAATGCCAACCACGCTTTTGCCGAAGACCTCAAGCGCATGGTTGCCGCCGGAGAAATCAGCAGCGAAGCCGCCGAACGCCATCCCGCCCGTCATGCCGTAACCAGCGCCGTGATGGGCAAAGACATCGCCCATATCGATTGCGCTTCCGGCACACTCGCCCCCGACGAATTGCTGCTTTTGGCCAGCGACGGCGTGCAAACCTTAAGCGATGAAGAAATCGGGCAAACCCTTGCCGCAGCTTCTGCCAGCCTTGAAGACAAAGTAAACGCCCTTCTGGCCGTGGTACAGGCCAAACAACATCCACATCAAGACAACACCTCGCTGATTTTGGTGCAAGCATCTGCCGAACAAGCTGCATCTGCCACCCAGGTACGCAGCCTGCCTACGCAATCCCTGCCCGCCAACGAATCCGTACCTACTACCCGAATTTCAGGTAGCCCTCCATCTGCACCGCCTGCCCCAGGATTCCCCATCAAAGGGCTCATTATTGGCTTTATCCTAGGTGCACTCTTGGTCGGCACCTGGTGGTTTACATCCGATCGTACAGCCCTACCCATGCCGCCAAACGAGGATATTCCCGCCGCATCCGCGCCAATGATGGCCTCATCACCCGCAGCCTCCCTACCAGCTTCATCCGAACCGCACAAACCGGCTTTCCCTTCCTCTGTATCCGAGCCGCCTGCGGCGGCATCCCACCCCAAAAGTCCGCCTGCCGCATCAGTACCGCTACTGCCTATACCGCCACTGACACCGCGCGACTCCTCTGCACCGCAAACCCGCTGACACCATCCGCACAATCAAAAAAGGAATCTTCATGAAACACTTTTGGCGAAAACTTCTGTTGCTGGTTCTCTTGATGCTGCCCTGGCAAGCCGGTGCCAACCAACCTGATGTTTTAGACGCAGCGAAATCAGTATATCGCCTGTGGATAGGCGTACCGCTGCCGGCGCAAACCGCCTCGCAACTGGTCAGCCCACAGATGCTCTCGGAAATCAACGATAAGGGCTATGTGCGTATTGCCACGCAAAATAGGCAGATCCTCACCTTCTTCAAACAAAACGGCCAAATCTACCTCTTTGCCGGTCACGGTTCAGGCTATTTAGTGTCGGCAGAAGGTCATATCGTAACCAATGACCACGTTGCCAACGCCGATGTGGGCGAAATGGCACAACTGGGCAAGCCGGAAGTGTTCGTGGTGCGTACCCTTGCCCCCCGTCTGGAGCTGATTTCCACCCAGCCGATTTTCAGCGATAGCGCCAAAGACCTCAGCCTGCTGCAAGTGCATGGCCTTACCGGCAAGCCGCTGCCGCTGGCTGCCGAAAAATTCCTCCAACCCACCCTGCCGGTGTTTTCTATCGGGTTCCCCGGTGCTTCCGATGATATTACTTCCGGCCTCGGTTTCGGCGATCCCGATGCCTACATCCAGCCGGTAATTGCCGAAGGCACACTCAAACGTGAATTCAAAAACTACGACAACCGCAGCTACTGGGAACACCATGCCCCTATTAGCGGCGGCAACAGCGGCGGCCCGCTGGTAAACCGCTGCGGCCAGGTGGTCGGCACCAACGAAGGGGCGCACAAGGAGCAGGTCAACACCGTTATTGCCGTCTCCAACTCGGAACTTGTACCGATTCTGCAAAACCACAACGTCAAATTTACTCAAATCAAAAACGAATGTGTAGACAGTGCCACCGCCAGCACCAACCGCCAACTCACCCTGCTTTACAGCGGCATGGGCTTGCTGATATTGCTGGCCGCAGGTGGTGGTGTGTATTTACTGCGTTTGAAAAAACAAGTGAAAGACGGCTCCAATCCGCCAATCAACTCCCAGCTGATCCGCCGTATTGTCGGCGCTCAGCAGGCACAGGCGGCTCAAGCCGGTGCTTCAGGTAGCGTTACCCTCACCGCACTCTGCGGCGGCGGCAATATCGTCTTACAAGCAGGCAAACCCGTGATTATCGGCCGCAGCGCGCCCGCCTCCGTCATTATCAACCAAGCGCAGGTATCCGCCCGCCACGCACAACTGCTGTTCGACGGCCGCCAAGTACAGGTGGAAGACTTGGGCAGCACCAACGGCACCTATGTCAACGGCAGCAAAGTCACCTGTGCCGTTTTGAATGCCGGCGACGTATTGCAGCTGACTGCCGACGAAAACATTGCCCGCTTCAGCATGGGCTCGCCGCAAGCCGCCCAAGCGCGTATCGCCGCCACCCTGCAACCGCTCGGCGCAGGCCTGCCCGCCATCGCACTTTACCCCGGACAAACCGTCCGTATCGGTCGCAACAGCGGCAACGACGTAGTGATCAACCGCCAACAAGTTTCCGGCAGCCACTGCCGTATCAGCGTGGACGCGACCGGTAACGTTGTGCTGGAAGACCTGCAATCCACCAACGGCACCTTCGTAGATAGCCTGGAGCAGCGCATCAGCCGCACCACCCTGCGCCCCGGCCAAACCATCTATCTGGCCAACCGCGATATTGCCTACCAACTCACCCAATCATAAAAGGAGCACGCCATGGCAATGACCCTCTGCGCCGCCGGCAAACACTACTACGACTCCGCCGTACAGTCCGGCTGCCCCTACTGCGGCGAATCTGCCTCCTCCGGCAGCCCCCATACCGCCGCCATCCCGGCCGCACTAGAAGAGCGTACCCAGATGCTCGCCGCCGATTCGCACCAATTGGCCGCCCAAAGCGCCAAAACCCAAATGCTCGACAATCCCGCCCCTGCGGTAGACAGCGATCCCGCCCTAAAAACCCATATCCTCGGTGTAAGCAACCAACCCGATGCCGAAGCCCGCGCCAAAGGTATGTGCGAATTCCCCGTGGTCGGCTGGCTGATTATCACCGAAGGTCAAGGGCGCGGCACCGATTTCCGGCTGATACAGGGCGAAAACCGAATCGGCCGCAATGCCGACCTGGAAGTCTGCCTCGATTTCGGCGCGCAAAGCGACAACACCGTCAGCCACGAAGCCCATGCCGTTGTTGTCTACGACCACCATGCCAACGAATTCTTCATCGAGCGTGGCAGCAGCCGCAACCTCGCCATGCTCAACGGCAGCACCATCCGCGGCGAGCCTACCCTGAAACGCAACGACATCATCCAAGTCGGTGCCACCAAACTACTGTTCCTGCCCTTCTGCGATCAAAACTTTAAGTGGCAATAAGCCTGGCTGACTGCGGAAAGGCTACCTGAAAATTTTCAGGTAGCCTTTCTTATGCGGCAAACAGTCCGGCCAAACCTACCCGGCCGTTTTTCAGGTAGCCTCCATAATATCCGCCCAAGTCAGCCCGAAGCGTTGCAGGTATTTGCGCAGGCGGTCGCTGTCGTTGGCGGTGACGCGTTCCAGCCGCGATACGTTAAACAAGGCACGGCCGGCAGCGGCCATGTTGGGGTGGCGGCGGCATTCGGCGATGACGTGTTGCAGTTGGACGCGGTCGAACAGGTCGAGGGTTTCGGCATCGATTTTGGCGGGCAGGCCGTCTGAAAAAGGGTCTTCCGCATCGTCCGCATCCGTTTCGTCCGCCCACAGCCATTTCAGACGGCCGATTTCCGCTTCGACCAATTCCGTTTGTATCCTGCCCTGCGGGGCAAGCGTGGCAAGGCGCATGATGCTGGCGGCCAGGTCGCGGAAATTGCCGCGCCATCGGGCTTCGTTTGAATGGGCGAAGGCAAGGTAGGCAGACAGGGCTTCTTTATTGAAACGGGTAGCGCGGCCGAGTTCCTGCGAAGCGAGTGCGAGCTGGTGTTCGATGTTCGGCTCGATGTCTTCGCGGCGGTCGGCAAGCGCGGGCAGCGGATAGTTCCAGATATTGATGCGGGCGAACAGGTCTTCGCGGAAGTGTCCGGCGCGGATTTCCCGCCGCAGGTCGCGGTTGGTACCGGCGATAAGCTGGAAGCTGCTGTGCACTTCCTTGTCGCTGCCGACGGGATAAAAATGTTTTTCTTCAATAGCTTTGAGCAACATGGCCTGCTCGTCCAAGCCCAATTCGCCGATTTCGTCCAAAAACAACACGCCGCCGTCAGCGGTTTTCAGGTAGCCTTCGCGCTTTTCCGCCGCGCCGGTAAACGCGCCTTTTTTGTGGCCGAACAAGGCGGAAGCCGCGCCGTCGCCGCGCAAGGTGGCGCAGTTCACATCGACAAACTCGCCTTTAATCAGGTGGCGCGCTTTTTTCAATTCGAAAATCCTGCGCGCCAGCATCGATTTGCCCGCACCGGTAGGGCCGGAGAGCAGAATCGGCGACGGGGAATGCAGCGCGACTTGTTCGATTTCGGCAATCATGCGGTTGAAAGCGGCGTTTTGTGTGGGGATGCCGCTTTTCAGATAGCGCACCGCATCATCGCGCACGGCGGCAAGGCGTTCGGCCAGCACGTCGTAACGCGCCAAATCCAAATCGATGATTTCATAACCGCCGACATCGCCTTTCCCCATGCTGCGCCTTTGGTTTTTCGGCGGCGCAGTCTGCAACAACACGCCGGGGATTTGACGCGATTCCACCAATAAAAACAGGCAGATTTGCGCGACGTGCGTACCCGTGGTGATGTGGGTGAGATAGGTTTCGGCTTCGGTGTCGAAGGGGTAGGCGGCCGCCCAATCGTGCAGCTTGGTATAGACTTCGGAAAAATCCCACGGGTTTTCCAGCTCCATAGGCACGAGATTGACGGCGGTATGCGGCGACACGTCTTGGATGTCGGCTTTTACATGATCCGCCAATTCGCGGTATTTCTCCGAGTAAAACAGTTCCATGCGGTCAAGATGGAAATCCTGCTGCTGATTCATGGCGACATTCGGCCGCCACTTCTGCCAACGCCCTTGACCGAAACCGCTGTCCAACACCGTACCGAGAAAACTGACGGCGACATTTTTTTTGTTCACTTTATCCGCTCCGATACAAACGCGCTGTAATCGTCGCCCAAAGGCAGTTCAAAATCCGTATGTGGGATTTGGCGTTCGGCCTGCACGGTTTCGCCGGTTTGCGGGTTGAAGCCTTCCTTCAAGGCCGTTTGAAAATACACGCCGAAGCCGCGTTTCTGCCATGCGGGCAGTTCGTCGAAATTGATGCCGTTTTCAAACAGCAAATCGTGTTTTTGACAGCGCGCCAGCCCGCTGATCAGTCTGGTGGCGCGGGATACGCTTTTGCCTTTTTTGCGCAGCATCCAATAGCAGTGGGCGTTGAGCGCGTTGCGGTGCGCGTCTTCATGCCGCCAACGGAAATAATCAACTACCAGCCTTTCGTTCGGCAAAACGCAAACCCGCGCATCAAAAGCGGCGGGCTGCCCGTGCGCCACCGAAAAGGCGGCGCTGGCTTCGCCCGCCAATATTGAAATGATTTTGCGCGTTTTGCGTTTGAACGTATCGTCGTCGCGGCGAAGCAGCAGCGAAATTTCGTCGCTTTCGGAATAGCCGTACGCCACATTGAAGCCGCACTGCATCAGATGGCGGACGGTGTGCGCCATCAGGTCGCGGAAGCGGATGTCGAACGGGGCTTCAAACTGCCAAACCTCCTTGGTCAACCGCGTAAAGCCGCGCCCGTCCAAGCGCACTACGATGAAGTTTTCCTGCGGCACGCAGAAATCGTAAGCGGTTTCGTATTGCCGCAGGCGTTTGTCCAAATCGTCGAATCGCATCGCGTTTCCTCCGTATATCTTATCTTCTATATTAGTATCTTAAAATCTATTTTCCGGCATTCTACGCCTTTCGCAGCAAAAGGCTACCTGAAAATATCTTCTTTTTGTTTTCAGCAGATTATAAACAATTTCCTCTATTCTTCCCATGCTTGGCACGGCTATTGCAATATAACTCTCAAGCACCCAGGCAAATGCCGGAGGAATTACAGCCTACTAAGCTCGAGGTCGCGGGTTCGAATCCCGCCTCTGCCGCCAACGATGGCAGAGTAGCTCAGAGGATAGAGCGCGTAACAATTTCTCCACCTCTAGTTGCCGAAGTGCCCCCTACGGGCGGATGCCGGCAGGATTACATTGTCTGGAAACAGCGGGTTCGATTCCCGCCGCCGGAAACGGCGAAATCCTGCCAATCTAGCCGCCCACCTTTTTTCGCGGCATGGAAAAACAAATGCCTTCGAAACTACATTGGTCGCAGGTTCGAGTCCTGCCCCGCTCCAAACGGGTAGCTCAGTTGGGTAGAGCGGTGAGGCGTTTCCAAAAAAACTCGTTGTTTGCCATGCCGCCCCTTAATAAATATTTTCAGGTAGCCTGAAACAGGATGTTTGTTATGAACACTTGGCAAATCATCGGCGTCATCGTTTTTTCGACCATGATTTATCTGTCCTTCCAAAACAGCCGCAGTCGCAAACGCGAGCAGGCTTGGCGGGAGCGGACTTTTCCCGAAGCGGAATGCAGTTTAATAAAGGAAGGCTGCCGTTACGACATCATGCTTTCAGACGGCCGCGCCTTCAGCCAAGCCGAAATACTCGGCACGGCGCAGGGCAAAGAAGCGGAGTTTCTGTTCGGCTATGGGAACATGCTTGTTTTGAGGCTTTCAGACGGCCGCAAGGCCTATGTGCGCCAAGCCTGTGTCCGCTGCATGATTGAAAGCGAAAGGCCATCTGAAAGCGCGGCTTCAATGAAGTTAAAACGAAGTTCCTGAAAGAGGCTGAGTTTCTGCGGAGCTAAAACGAAGTGTCCGAAGAAAGCGAAGCCTCTGCGAAGCCAAAACCAATATTTGCAAGTTTTACGGGTGGATGCCGGCAGGATTACATTGGATAAACAATCGTCGTACTAATAATACGAAGCAGGAATCCTGCCACAGCCTAGCCGCCCACCCCTTTTCCGGTACGGCAAGCAGATGCCGGAGGAATTACATTCCACGTCCGAAGGCCGCGGGTTCGAGTCCCGCCCTGCCGCCAACAAACTTCTATGGCAGGATAGCTCAGGGGTAGAGCATCGGAAGAGAATTTCTCCAACACCTAGCTGCCCGCCGTACCCCCTTTTTACGGCAACAGGCGGATGCCTGAAGGGATTACATTAACCTTCCACGTTAAAAAAACGTATCCCTTCAAATATTAGCCGCTGCGCTGCCACCCATTCGAGGCCGTCTGAAAACGCTGCTTTTGTGAAGCTAAAGCGTCAGACCACCTAAAACCAACAACACGAAAGGAAATGAAAAATGGCTAACACCACCTTGTTCCAATCCATTAAAACCCGTTTGACCGCTGCCGACACCCGCAACGAAGCAGGCGGCATCGCCTACACGCTGACACCCAAACAACAGCTCGCCCAGCTTGCCGCCACCGGCTGCCTGAACAGCACTTACTACGCCGACGCGCAAGACCAGCTTGAGCAAGTATTGGAATTGGCAAAAAATCTGGATGCCGAGTTTATCGCCAAAACCGCCGTGTACGCCCGTCAAAAAGGCTTCATGAAAGACATGCCCGCGCTGTTGCTTGCCGTGTTGGCGCAAAAAGACGTGAACATGCTTGCCCGCGTATTCGACCAAGTAGCGGACAACGGTAAAATGTTGCGCAACTTCGCGCAAATCATCCGAAGTGGCGCGGTCGGCAGAAAATCCTTCGGCAACCGTCCGAAAAAACTGATGCAGACCTGGCTTTTGACCGCCACCGAAAAACAACTGTTGAACGCCGCCGTCGGCAATTCGCCGTCGCTAGCGGACGTGGTCAAAATGGTGCATCCCAAACCGCGTGAAGCATGGCGCGCCGCATGGTTTGCGTGGCTCATCGGCAAACCGTACGACCGCGAAGCATTGCCGCCTATCACCCGCGCTTTTGAAGACTACAAACAAAGCCGCCAAGGCGCATTGCCCGACGTTCCGTTCCAAATGCTCACTGCGTTGGAATTGAACAGCGGCGACTGGGCGCAAATCGCCCGCAACGGCTCATGGCAGCAGGTTCGCCAAAACCTGAACACATTCCTGCGCCACGATGTGTTTGCAAAAAGCAAAAACATCAAAATGGTGACAGAAAAACTGCGCGACAAAGCCGCCATCCGCCGCGCCCGCGTCTTGCCTTACCAATTGCTGACCGCGTATCAGGCAACATCCGAACAGATGCCGTTTGAAATCCGCGAAGCCCTGCAAGATGCGATGGAAACCGCCGTACAAAACGTACCGGCCATCCGAGGCAAAGTCGTGGTTTGCCCGGACGTCTCCGGCTCCATGCACAGCCCGTCCACCGGCTATCGCGGCAGCGCGACCAGCAGAACCCGCTGTATCGACATCGCCGCGCTCGTGTCCGCCGCCATGTTGCGCACCAATCCGAAAGCCCGCGTGATACCGTTTGAACAAATCACGGTAAACGTACAGCTCAACCCGCGCGACAGCATCATGACCAACGCCCAAAAACTCGCCAATATCGGCGGCGGCGGAACGGCATGCAGCGCACCGCTCGCCATGTTGAACCGCGAAAAAGCCGATGTGGATTTGGTCGTCATCGTGTCTGACAACGAAAGCTGGGCAGACCGCGGACAATGGGGCGGCAAAACCAGCCTGATGAAAGAATGGGACATCCTGAAACAACGCTGCCCCGAAGCCAAACTCGTCTGCCTGGACATCCAGCCCTACACCACCGCACAGGCGCAAAACCGCCATGACATCTTGAACATCGGGGGCTTCTCCGACCAAGTGTTCACGCTCATCGGCTCGTTCGCCGAGCAAGGTATGGGCGCGGATTTCTGGGTGGAAGAGATTGAGAAAACCGAGCTGGCGGCGGTGTGCTAGCATTTTTCAGGTAGCCTTTGCCGCAGGGTGGAGGCTACCTGAAAACCTATGGGCAACACCCGCAGCACAGGCATTTCCATCCTTCATTCGATACCATTATAAATTTTCAGGTAGCCTTTTCCGCCGTAGGATAAAAGCTACCTGAAATTCCGCAGGGGGCAGGTTGAAAACCTGCCCTCCTTTATCCGTGCAGCCTAATGCAGCCAAATTTTCCATTAGAAAAATGTATTTCTTCATCATTTTTTCATTTGAAAAAATGTAGTCATCCTCTATTTTTCATTAGGAAAAATGTATTCCCGTCTGTATAATGCCCAAAAAACCGGCCATTAGGACTCCCTATGCAGCGCAGAATCATCCAAGCCTTAAAAAAGTGGCAACACAAGCCCAACCGCAAACCCCTGATTATCCAAGGGGCAAGGCAGGTGGGCAAAACATGGGCGATGAAGCATTTCGGCGAAACCTGTTTCGCCCAAACCGCCTACATCAATTTCGACCACAACCCGCGTATGCAAACCCTGTTTTCAGGCGATTACGACATCAGCCGCCTGCTGCTCGGCCTGAAAATCGAAAGCGGCGTGGATATTCAAGCCGAAAACACCCTGCTGATTTTTGACGAAATTCAAGAAGTGCCGCAGGCCTTGGCATCGCTCAAATATTTCTACGAAAACGCGCCGCAGCTCCATATCGCAGCGGCAGGCTCGCTCTTGGGCATCTCCCTGCACCATCAGGTTTCCTTTCCCGTCGGCAAGGTGGATTTCCTACCGCTTTATCCGATGGATTTTCATGAATTCCTCACCGCGCTTGGGCAGCAGGATTTGGTGCAGCTCTTGGAAATGTGCGATTGGCCGCTGATTGCCGCCATGAAAAGCCGCTATATCGAGCTGCTGCGCCAATATTATTTTGTCGGCGGCATGCCGGAAGCGGTACAAACCTTTATTGACACGCAAAATTTCAGCGAAGTGCGCCAAATCCAGCGAAACCTGCTCACAGCCTACGGACAGGATTTCTCCAAACACATTGCCGACGGCCACACCGTGCAGCGCGTGCGTACCTTATGGCATGCCATCCCCGAGCAGCTTGCCAAAGAAAACAAAAAATTCATCTATGCCCACCTGCAAAAAGGCGCCCGCAGCAAAGACTACGAAACCGCCCTGCAATGGCTCAAAGACAGCGGGCTGGTACACATCGTGCCGCGCATCAAAAAGCCGCACCTCCCCCTCACCGCCTACCAAGACAACGCCTTCAAACTCTACGGCTTAGACGTGGGGCTGCTCGCCGCGCAAAGCGGGCTGGATGCGGGTACCCTGCTGGAAGGCAACCGCATTTTCACCGAATTCAAAGGCGCGCTCACCGAGCAATACGTTTTGCAGCAACTCATTGCTTCGCAAGATAATCCCATTTTCTACTGGGCCAGCGAAAAAGGCACGGCGGAAGTGGATTTCGTGCTGCAGCGCGGGCAAGGCGTGATGCCGATTGAAGTGAAGGCGGAAGAAAATTTGAAAGCGAAAAGTTTGAAGGTGTACGCCGAGCAGTTCAAACCCGAACAGGCGATACGTTTTTCCATGGCTGATTATCGGGAGCAGGAGTGGATGACGAATGTACCGCTATATAGCGTAGGCGCGTTTTGTAATGAAAAATGAACAAGGCAGGTATTTCCCCGCCGGCTATTTGAAGGCTACCTGAAAACCGTTTGCACAAAATTTTCAGGTAGCCTCTTATCCAAAAGGCTACCTGAAAGCATCAACTTCAACAAAATTAAGGGCTGCCGGCGATTACTCTTCCAGCCTTACCACCTGATCTTTCTCGTCTCTCGGCAGAATCAGATTCAGCGCCACCGCCATAATGCCGCCGGCGGCAATCGCATTGCGGAACACTTCCGGCAGTGCCTTAAACACTTCCGGCTCAAAAGCCACGCCCAAGCCGATACCTACCGAAGTGGCCGCAATCACGGCCTCGCGGCGGTTGATGCCGTGGGTCATGATGATGCGCACGCCAGCAATCGCAATCAGGCCAAACATCAGCACCATCGCCCCGCCGAGCACCGGCGAAGGAATGGTGGTGAACACGCGCCCCACCACGGGAAACAACCCGGCCAGCACCAAAATCGCGGCAATATAGCGCCCCACATGGCGCGAGGCCACGCCCGTCATTTGGATTACGCCGTTGTTTTGCGCAAACGTGGTGAGCGGCAGCGAGCCGAGCGCCGTGGCAATCACCGACACCAGCCCGTCGGCAAACACCCCGCCGCGCAGCCGTTTTTGAAACTCGTCGCCCTCATATGGTTGGCCAGACACCATCGCCGTGGCCGTAAGGTCGCCCACCGCCTCGAACACGCTCAACAGATAAATCGTACCCGCCACCAAAAACGCGCTCCAATCAAAGGCAAAGCCATATTTAAACGGCACAGGCAGCGTGAACAGCGGCGTGTTTTGCAGCGGCGAAAAATCCACCATACCCATCGCCAGCGCGGCAATATAACCGGCCACCAGCCCCACCGCGATGCCGCTCATGCGCAAAAACGGATTGCGCATACAGTTGAACAGCAACACGATAACCAACACAAACCCCGCCAAGCCGATATTCTGCACCGAACCGAAAGCATCCGTGCCCTTCGCGCCGAAACCGCCGCCGAAATCAGTGATGCCAATATCAATCAGGCTCAAGCCGATCAGCAGCACCACCACGCCGCTCACCGTAGGCGTAATCACCCGTTTCAAATAAGGCAGCGCCCAAGCCGAAGCGCAAATCAAAAACGCCCCGGCAAACGACACGCCCAACAGCGTGGACAGCATCGCCGACTCGCTCAGTCCACCTTCGCGCATGCCCAAACCCAGCGAAATCATCACGCCCACAAAGGAAAAGTTTACCGACTGAATCGAAAGCAGTCCCGAGCCCACCGGCCCGAAGCGGCTCACCTGCAAAAACGTGCCGATGCCGGAAGCCACCATCGCCATCGAAACCAAATAAGCCGTGGTTTCCGCAGGCAGTTTCAGCGCACCACCCACAATCAGCGCCGGCGTAACCATCGGCACAAAAATCGCCAGCAAATGCGTTATCGCGCTCAACAGCGCATTGGCAAACGGCGGCTTGTCTTCCAGCTTATACACTAAATCCGCCTCGGCGGCGGCTTTCATATCGGCATCAGCCATGATTTATTTCCCTGATAATAAAAGGATTAGCAATTCCAAAGCCGCCGCAAAACAGCAGCCCCGGCTCAAATTTGGGCGCGATTGTAATGCTTTTTACACAAACAGCGCAAAGCAAGCGTATTCCGTTTTCAGGTAGCCTTATAATTCATAGCTATATTTCTATAAATACTATCTATAAAACTATATCTTTCACCATACATACTAATCATCCGCCTACCGATAAAATATAGTCCCCTGTAATATCAATCTATTAGACAAACAACTTACTACTTGGCACAATCCATGCTAAACAAATCATATTGTTAAAAAGGCTACCTGAAAGCACCCATGCCCTTGCTCCACCTAGAAACCCTACCCCACGTCGGCCTGCCTGAATGGCAACACCATCAACGCTGTGCTGCCATCAGTCGCTTCCACGAGCTCGGCGGCGTGCTCGATTTCCAGCAATTCGCTTACACCACTGCCGCTGCCAACGAGGCCGAACACCGTGAATACCACCTGGCCACCGCCAACCACACCCTGCATGCCGTTATCGCCGAGCGCAACGCACAGGCTATGCAGCGCGCAGCCCGATACCAAGTGCCCGCTCCCGCCCCGCTTGCCCAACATTTCAGCCTGCAAACCGATATGGGGCGAAAAATCAGCGCAACGGAGTTCTATGGCAACCAGCTCGATTTGCAGCACTCCCGCCTCATCATGCGCGGACAAGGCAGCCAATCCGGCCGCTTCCTCTACCACGACAGCGAAACCGATGCCGAGCACACCATTGCCAGGGAGATGTCCAGCAGTGCCTTCTGCCACGCATTCCTTAATCCGCCCTACCCCGCCCACTTCGACCAAACTGCCCGTGAAACTGGCGAATATTTCCTCGATTTCTGCCGCCAACTGTTCGGCAGCCTGAACCACATCGAAGCCTACGCATGGAACACCGATTGTTCCGACTATTTTGCAGACGGCCGCGAATGGTGGGGCACATACTTCTGGACCGTATACAGCCCGCAAAACCGCCTATACACCGGTATCATGGGCTCTGCCACCGACTAATTGAACACACAGCAACAAACTTTCAGGTAGCCTCTAATCCTCCCCCAAGGCTACTTGAAACCGCAAACCAAACAAACCATGACTGCCCACGCCCCACTCTTTCTCCAAGCCTTTCCTGCCGACTGCCAAATCGAAGCGGCGCAGCTCTTGGCCAATATGCAACACCCCCGCTCCCCGAGCCCCACTCTAGAGCCGGACAAACTGCTGCTGGGCGGCCAAACCATCCGCCTGATTCGCCGGCAATACGGCCTCACCATTGCCCACCGACCCGAATCACTCAACTCCATCCAACGCGCCATGTTCCACTGCCTGCACACCCGGCACTATGACGGCCACATCCGCGCACAACACTTCGCCGCCCTGCTCGACCCCGGCCAGCCCGCCTTTGTCGCCCCCTTCGCTGCCCAGCTACTCGGCGAATACGTTTTGCCCATTCAAGAGCAAGTGCACACCTTTTTCCGCCACAATCGCACCATCCTGGCCGCCTTCTTAGCCGAAAACCCTGCCTACTGGCGCAAACAGCAAAACCGCATCCGCAGCTATTGGCACTGCTACCACCGCTGCAAATACCCCGACTGGCCAAGCTACCCCATTAACCGACTGGCGCAAGAAATCGATGCCGAAGTAAAACAGCATCGCCGCCCTTCTTCAGGTAGCCTATCCTGAAAGGCTACCTGAAAGCGAAGCCTCAAAGCAGTTAAAATGCAGCGCAGCAGCGTTGCTGCGAAGCCAAAACAACCCGACAAAAGAAAGACACGCAACCATGCAAAAATTTATCCTCATCCGCGGCCATCAAGGTTCGGGAAAATCGACTTTTGCCGAACAAAAAGCCGCCGAGTTTGCCCAACAATATCCCGATGCCGAAATCATCCGCATCGAAAACGACCTGCTGCTCACCGATGAAAACGGTGTATACCGCTGGTCGGGCGAGGCCGTGGATAAAGCGCAGAAACAAGGCAACGCCATGATGCGCAATGCTTTAATTGCAGGCCGGGCAAATCCTGCCCGCCCCATCCTCATCATCAATTCCAACACCAACCAAAAAGCCTCCCGCTGCCGCCACCTGCTCGATTGGGCCGCCAAACACGGCTTCCGCACCGAAGCCTACCGCCTACACAACTTTTTCCCCAACCAACACGGCGTGAAAGAGCGCGACGTGCTGGCCGCCTATGTGAAGCTCAATCAAAACCCCCTGCCCGGCGAAATCCACATTGAAGCCGTGCAGCCCGCCAGCGCGGCGCAGTTGGCACAAATCGAGCAAATGCAGGCCATCGAGCAGCACGCCCTGTCGTTTGACGAAGCGCAGCAAACCTTCGTCACCGAAAATTATCTGCAACACGGCAGCCGCAACTTTACCGCCAAAGCGTCCAAGCGTTATCCCGAATTGCGCGTGTTGAAATACGCCCGCAGCGTGTTCTACAACAACCGCTTCGACGATGCGCTGCTGGAAATGCGCGGTTTGATTATCGACGCGCACAACCGCATCATCGTGCGCCCGTTTAAAAAAGTGTTCAATTATTCGGAACGTATTGCCAAAGGCAGCCGTTATCCGATCCGAATCAGCGACGAAAGATTGGTGGATGCGGTGGTAAAAGTGAACGGCTTCCTCGGCTGCTGCACTTTCGTCTCGCTACCTGAAAGCCACCCGTCCCACGGCGCGGCGTTTGACGGCAAAGTGCTGTATTCGACCACCGGTTCGCTCGACAGCGCGTTTGCCGACATGACCGCCGCACACTGCGCGCAATACGAAACCCTGTTCCGCGCTCATCCGAACCACACTTTTTTGTTTGAAATCACAGACGCGAAAGACGTGCACATCATCCGCGAAGAATTGGGCGAAACCTTAATCGGCTGCATCGACGTGGCGACAGGCCGTCAGTTTACTGAAGCCGAATTGGACGAAATCGGCAAACAATACGGCATCCGCCGCCCCGAAACGCTGAAAAACATCACGTTCGGCGAGCTGAAAGGTCGTCTGAAAAATGTGGAACACGAAGGCTTTATGGTATTTGATGCACAAAACGGCGAAATGCTGTTCAAACTCAAATCGCCGTATTACCTGATTTCCAAGTTTCTGGGACGAAGCAACGAAGGCAACATCGGCCGCAAACTCGACAAACGCCACGTCGATGAAGAGTTTTATCCGCTTATCGACCACATCCGCGACCATCGCGAAGCGTTCAACGCCATGCCGGAATTGGATAAGATCGCGTTTATTCAAGCATTCTTGCGCCAGTTGTAAGAATGGCTGGAAAAGAAAAGGCTACCTGAAACGAACGCAGCGTAGTTTCTGCGTGGCTAAAGTTTCAGGTAGCCTTTTGTATGTTTATGGTTTGAACAAATGCAAGTCCATCAAACGCCGCGTTCGAAGGCTTCTATCTCGCCTACCTTCGGCGCATAGCCGCTGGAAGTGTCGTGGCGCAAATCCAGCCAGATGTCTACCAGCGCCCAAGCGGCGGGGGCGGCGATGACATTTTGCCCCATGCACAGCACTTGCGCGTTGTAGTTTTCCACCGAGCCGCGCAGGGTGAGCAGGTCGTGGGCGGTGGCGGCGCGGATACCGCGCACTTTGTTGGCGGCAATCGCGGTGCCCACGCCCGTACCGCAAATCAAAATGGCACGGTCGGCGCGGCCGGTGGCCACTTCTTGCGCGGCGGCAAAAGAGAGCTGCGGATAAGTGCCATCAGGCGACGATAAGTCCACCAGGCTCGACACACGCGGGTCGTTTTGCAGATGCGTTTTGAGTGCATTTTTCAATTCAACGCCGTTGGCAGGCGCGGCAATCACGAGTTTCATCAATCGCTCCTTATCGGGTGTGGGAAATATAGCCAGTATGCACCGCTTGGCTGCTGCTTTCAAGCCGGGCAACGGCTTTCAGGTAGCCTTTCAGAGTGTCAGACTGCATTGTATAAAATCCACTATAATTCCCGCTTTCTGCCCGCCAAAGGCTACCTGAAAATGCCCGCTCCCCCGCCCGATACGCCGAACAGCCCCGGCATCGCCACGTTGTTCGGCCAGCCGGTTACCGACCTACCCGCCGACCTCTTTATCCCGCCCGATGCGCTGCAAGTGGTGCTGCACAGCTTTGAAGGCCCGCTCGATTTGCTGCTGTACCTTATCCGCAAGCAAAACATCGACGTGCTGGATATCCCCATGCTCAAAATCACCGAGCAGTATCTGGCCTATATCGCGCAAATGAACGAACAAAACCTGGATTTGGCCGCGGAATACCTGCTGATGGCGGCGGTGCTGATTGAAATCAAATCGCGCCTGCTCCTGCCCGCGCCGCCCGCCGCCGAAGACGAAGAGATTGCCGACCCGCGTGCCGAATTGGTGCGCCGCCTCTTGGCCTACGAGCAGATGAAGCTCGCCGCCGTAGGTTTGGACGCGTTGCCCCGCGCCGGCCGCGATTTCGCCTGGGCGTATCTGCCGCTGGAAATCGCCACCGCCGCCAAGCTGCCGGAAGTGCGGCTGGCCGACCTCACCCAAGCCTGGCTCGCCATCCTCTCCCGCGCCGGCCAACGCCGCAGCCACACCGTGGTGCAGGAAAACGAAGCCCTCTCCGTGCGCGCCACCATGAGCCGCATCCTGCGCCGCCTGCAAGACGGCGGCTGCCGCTTCAGCCGATTGTTTGAGCCGGAGGGCGGCGTGGCGCAGGTGGTGGTGTGCTTTATCGCCCTGTTGGAGCTGGTGAAAGAAGGGCTGGTGCGCCTCACCCAGGAAGACGGCGCGTTTGGCGATATTTTGGTGCAACTGCCCGGCGGGGAGGACGAAACCGCCGTATTGCAAGACGAAAGCGGCGATGAAACCCAATAGGCAGGCTACCTGAAAACACAACGGACGGTTTTCAGCCGCCCTTGACAAACCCCCTTCCCAGTCAAACAATAACGCCCTTGCGCCTGCCAAAGGCTACCTGAAAATACATTGTTCCAAGCAGAAACCGCCATGCCCGTAAATTCCGCCCTCTACCGCATCCTCAGCCAACATTATCTCGACCTTCCCCACTCCCGCGCCATCGGCCTGCGCTACGAAGGCATCTATGGCCGCCGCCCCGTGCTCAGTTTCGATTGGCAGCCCCACCTCGTCGGCCGCCACGACACCCAAACCATCCACGGCGGCACCATCACCACCCTAGTCGATATGGTTTCCGCCTGCGCCGTAACCGCCCAGCTGCCCGACGCCGAAATCCTCGCCACCCTCGACATGCGCATCGACTATATGCACCCCGCCACCCCCGGCCGCCGCATCTACGGCCGCGCCGAATGCTACCGCCTGGCCGGCCAGGTGGCCTTCGTGCGCAGCAGCTGCTACCAAGAAGACCCGGCCGACCCCTTCGCCCTGGGCATGGCCACCTTCATGCGCACCCCGCTCACCCCAGAAGAACAAGCCAAACTACAGGAGATGTTGCAAGCATGAGCACCCCCTTCACCCTATCCCCCGAGCGCACCGCCGAAGCCGCCGAGCTCATCCCCTACAGCGGCTTTATCGGCCTGCAATGCGGCGAATCCGACGGCCATCCCCTGTTTGCCCTGCCCTACAAACGGGAAAACATCGGCAACGTCTTCCTGCCCGCCCTGCACGGCGGCATGCTCGGCGGCTTCATCGAAAGCTGCGCCGTGCTCTTCCTCTACCGTCAGGCCGGACTCACCGAACTGCCCAAAATGATTGATTTCTCGCTCGACTACCTGCGCAGCGGCAAGCCGGAAACCACCTACGCCCGCTGCGCCCTCACCCGCCAAGGCAGCCGCATCGCCAACGTGGCCGTGGAAGCCTGGCAGTCCGACCCGGCCAAACCCATCGTCGTCGCCCGCTGCCATTTCCAAATGCCCGCCGCCCAATAGCCTCCAATGCCACGTGCGCAAAATTTCAGGTAGCCTGTTAACGAAAAACAGGCTACCTGAAATTTTTATCGCGAATGGAAATAAGAACACCAGCGCGTTACCTCACCTTGCCGCACCCAAACCGCCACGCCTCCTTGCGGCAGGCCTGCCCGATTGCCCACCAAGCCGGATTGCGCCATAGCGGCTTACTTTTGCAGATTGAGTTGCTTTTAAATCATACCGATATGTTTCAGGTAGCCCTTGGCAAAGGCTACCTGAAAATTTCCCTTGCACCGTGTCGGCACAATCATGCCGGCTTATCGTGTTGCCGCCGAGCCTATCCGTTTTCGCTGCCTCAGGCAAGTATGGCAGGCTACCTGAAAGGCTTGGCTTTAACACGGTTCAAACGAAGTGGCAACGCCCACAAGCGCCTATTCAAACATTTCCTGCCATTTCACCAACTGTTCGGCAAACGGCCATTCCACGCTGTCGAGCAGGTTTTTGGTGATCAGCCCCAATTCGGTGTCGCCTTCGATTTGCAGTTTGCGTTTGAAAAACAGGGTATCGGGGTCTTCTTCGCGCAGCATCATGCGCAAGAAATCCACGCCGTTGGCGGCCAGCCGCAAATCGGGCGTGCCTTCGAAGCGGCGGTCGAGGAAGCGTTCGCTATCGGCAGTAAATCGCACGGTGATGCCCGCGTCGAGTACGTCGATTTCGAAGGTGCGGCCGTCGAACAGGCTCATGTCGGCAGGCAAGAGGCCGCGCTTGAGCATGAGGTTGAGGGTTTTAACCAGCGCGAAACGCGGCGGCAGGGCAGGCAGGCGGCGGCCGATTTGGGCGCACCATTGCGGCAGGGTGATGTCGGGCAGGGGCATTTTGTTTCCTTTCAGGCGGCGTTGGTGCCGTAGGCTTTGCGGTGGGCTTCCACGGCTTCGATGCCGGGTTTGCCCAGCCAGTAGCCGTCCACGGGCGTGCCGGTGGCGAGGCGGGCGAGTTCGGGCAGGGCTTCGTCTAGGGTGGTTTGGCCGTCGAGCACGGCGCGGTGCAGTTCGATGATGCGCGGCATGTCGGTGAGCTGGGGCGAGAGGCGCAGGATGTTTACGCCGATGGCGACCATGTCGGCGTGGTGCGGCAGCAGGCATTGGCTGCCGTAGGACATGGTTTGGATGCCGTTGATGGTGAGGAACGGCTGGCCTTCGCGGGTGTTCATGGTGAGGCCGTGTTCGTGGTCGAGGCAGCGGAATTCGCAGCTGTCTTTGTTCAGGTTGTAGTGCCGCGCGGTGAAGCAGCGGGACGAATAGGCTAAGGGGATTTTGCCCCAGGCGAAGATTTCCGTTTCGAGGCCGTCTGAAAGGCGGGCGATGTCGGCCACTTTGTCGCGGGCGAGTTCGGCGGGGGCGACCCAGCGGTATGCACCGAGGTTTTGGAAGAGTTGCAGGGTGGCTTCGTTGTAGATGTTGAGGCTGGCGCCGGCCACGAAGGGGATGCCGTGTTCGCGGGCGAGTTTGACCGCGCCCATGTCGTTGGCTTCGATTTTGAATTGGGTTTGGCCGGTGATTTTGCGCAGGCGTTTGAGGTCGGATTCGCTTTCGAGCAGCACTTGGGAGGAAAGGATGATTTCCTTGCCGCTGTCGGCGAGGTCTTGGGCAAGGCCGAACCAGTCATCGAAACGCATTTTCTGGCGGCGGGAGCAGACGGTTTCGCCCAGATAGATGGTGTCGAGCGGGCTGTCGAGCATTTGGACGTAGAATTCGAGCAGGGTTTCTTTCTGCCAGAAGAATTGGATGGGGGCGAGGGAGAGTTTCATGGGTGTTCCTTTGTTTTTCTGTCTTTTCAGACGGCCTGGAGGCTACCTGAAAATCGTTTGGGCAAAGCGGGCAATGTTTTTCCGGTTTACGGCCTGCAATACAACGACGGCTTCGTTCTCTAAAAAATCGGCGGCGGAATCATCGGCATAGGTTTGATTGAGGCGGCACAAATCGTAGAAGGTAAAAACAAACTCTTGTCCGTTGATATGCAATGGAAAATCCAACAGGCAACCTTTGCTCTCGGCTTCAAATTCAGCCAGGTCATCAAACCATTCCGGGAAGGTGATGTGCATAGGATTCCTTTTCAGACGGCCTTATTGTGTTCGGTTTCGGCGGCGTAGATATATTGCATCAGCGTTTCGATAAAAGCGGCCAAATCGCGCTGCCACGAGTGGCGGTTGGTTTTGGTGAAATACAGCGATATTTCAGGCTTTTCCATTAAGTAGCAGCCGAAGCTGGCATACAGCGGTACGAGGCCGGTGTCGTGGGCGTTGTGGAAGGCGATGGTCAGCGGCAGCGTGAAATAAGGGTGCGCAAGCGTCCACACGGCGGGGAAGGCAGGGGTATCTTCTTCGACGGCCACGGTCAGGTCGCGTTTGTATAGGGCGTTGCGCAGGCCTTCGATGTGTTTTTTCATGCTCTTATTTTTCGCACTGTTTTTCAGGTAGCCCCTACCGCAAAACGGTGGGACAATGCTTTAACTTTAACGCTTTGTTTTTAGGAGCAAGCCATGCAGCCCGACCGGATATTGTCTTACGCTTCAGACGGCCTGACCGCCGCGCTGTACCGCGGCCGGTACGCGCCGCCTTCCAACCGCATCGTCATCATGCTCGGCGGCAGCGACGGCAGTTACGCGCTCACGCAAACCTATGCCGCCGTGTTCGCCGAAAACGGTCTGACTGCGCTGGCCGTGCCTTACTGGGGGCAGCCACACCTGGCGCAGGGGCTGGCGCAAATTGCCGTGGAGACAGTGGAAACCGCCGTGCGGCGGGCGCAGAAAATGGGTTTTTGCCAAACCGGCGTGTGGGGTATTTCCATGGGTGCGCAACTGGCCCTGCTGGCCGCCTCCCTGATTCCAGACATCGGCCGCGTGGCCGCCGTCAGCCCGCTGGACGTGTGCGTGCAGGGTTTGCAAACCGCGCCGCGCAGGAAGCTGCTTGACTGTTCCGCCTTCACCTGGCGGGGGTGCGACCTGCCATATTGCCCGCTCCACATGAACCGCCTGCGCGTATTGCGGGATTGCGTGAAAACCCGCAGCCTTTGCCTGCGCTCCTGCTACCGCGATGCGGTCGGTGCAGCGGAGGAAACACGCATCCGGGTGGAAAACATCCAAGGCGCGGTGCTGCTGCTTTCCGCCGAAGACGACACCATGTGGCCTTCATACGAAGCCGCGCGGCGCATCATCCGCCGTTTGGAAGACGGCGGCTTCCAGTATCCCGTCATCGAACGCACCTACCACCGCGCGGGGCATTACCTGTTTCCGGTGGAAAGCCGCTGGCACAAACTGTTTGCCAACGCCCGCCGTTACCCGCAGGACTACATGGCCGCCGCTCGCGACGCTCTGGCGCAGGCACTTGACTTTTTCCACGGCTGGCAATAGGGCAAAGGCCGTCTGAAAGCCTTCAAAGCAGCCTGCACTTTTCAGACGGCCTTCGGGCTGCTTGAAATTTATTCACGCCGCCAAACCCAATCAGCGTTCGATTTGGCCCGCATCCGCACCGAACCTTTGTCGGCGGAAGCGGTCGGATACTTGTATCCGACATTTATATTGATCGAAGTGCCGGATTCGAGAATCTGACCTAAGGCTGCTTTTTCAGGTAGCCTTTCAGACGGCCTTGAGGCCGTCTGAAACTACTTCCAAGGCCGGTTATATGCGCCCAGCGTGCTTTGGCTGCCTTCGGACACCTTGCCCAAAGCCGCATCCCATGCGGGGGTTACGCGGTAGTGCGCGGGATCGGAAGCAGCCGCGTCCAAAGCCTGCCGCAGCGTGCGCGTAACCTGTGCCGTGTACATCGGGCTGCGCTGGCGGCCTTCCACCTTCACCGCCGCTACGCCGATTTTGATAAGCTGCGGCAGCACTTCCAGCACGTTCAGGCTGGTCGGCTCTTCCAGCGCGTAATACGTTTCGTCGTTCACTTCGAAACGGCCTTTGCACAGCGTGGGGTAGCCTGCCGGTTCGTCTTTGTTGAACTGATCGATCATCACCTGGTTGAGCCGCACATTCATCTTGTCGGGCAACTGCTCCCAACGTACGGCTTTGGCGGGCGAGCACACGCCCTGCATATTCGGCGATTCGCCCGTAGCATAGCTCGACAAAATACAGCGGCCTTCCACCATCACGCACAGGCTGCCGAAGCCGAACACTTCGATTTCCACATCCGTGTTTTCAATCACATGCTGTACTTGGTCTATCGTCAGCACGCGCGGCAGCACGGCGCGGCGGATGCCGAACAAGTCCTTCATTAAATTGATGGCTTCGTAATTGGTGGCCGACCCCTGCACCGACATATGCAGCCGCAGGTTCGGATGTTTTTCGCAGGCGTAGGCCATCACGGCGGGGTCGGCCACAATCACCGCGTCCGCGCCCAAATCGGCAGCGGTGTCGATGGCGCGCCGCCAGCGTTCCACCTGCCCGGCCTGCGCGTAGGTGTTGATGGCCATCAGCACCTGCCGCCCGCGGTCGTGGGCGTAGCGTATGCCTTCGATGATGGATTTTTGGTCGAAATTCAGGCCGGGGAAATTGCGCGCGTTGGTCGCGTCTTTCAGCCCCATGTAAACCGTGTCCGCGCCGTTGTCCACGGCGGTTTTCAGGGCGGGCAGGTTGCCGGCGGGGCAGACGAGTTCGGGGATGCGGCCGCGCTCGGCCGGCTGCGGCTGGGCGGCGGGTTGGGTTTGGTGGGTGGGCTGGAAGTCGTCAAACAGCATGGCGTGTCCGTTTGTCTGTGGGGAAATATTGGGCATTCTACGGGCAAGGCGGCGGTTTGGTGCTGATTTAAATCAACATCGTTGGGCAGGTATTTTTCAGGTAGCCTGCGCCCCCGCAAATAAGGCTACCTGAAAAGTGTATTTCCAATTTTCAGGTAGCCTGCAAGCAAAAGGCTACCTGAAAATCCTGCCCTTTCATCCACCGCGCAAGTAGGCAGCCGCCTGCAATATGCAGTAAAATCACGCCCAATTTTTGTTAAGCGCGCCAGCCGCCCGAATCATTATTTTGAAAGACACCGAAACGCCATGAAAACCTCCGAACTACGCCAAAAATTCCTAAAATTCTTCGAATCCAAAGGCCACACCATCGTCCGCTCTTCCTCGCTCGTGCCGCACGACGACCCGACGCTGCTGTTTACCAACGCCGGTATGAACCAGTTTAAAGACGTGTTCCTCGGCTTCGACAAACGCGCCTACAACCGCGCCACCACCGCGCAAAAATGCGTACGCGCAGGCGGCAAGCACAACGACTTGGAAAACGTCGGCTACACCGCCCGCCACCACACCTTCTTTGAAATGATGGGCAACTTCTCCTTCGGCGACTACTTCAAACGCGACGCCATCCACTTCGCCTGGGAGTTCCTCACTTCCCCCGAATGGCTGAACATCCCCAAAGACAAACTCTTGGCGACTGTCTATGCCGAAGACGACGAAGCCTACAACATCTGGCTGAACGAAATCGGTATGCCTGCCGAGCGCATCGTCCGCATCGGCGACAACAAAGGCGCGAAATACGCGTCCGACAACTTCTGGCAGATGGGCGACACCGGCCCTTGCGGTCCGTGTTCCGAAATTTTCTACGACCACGGCGAAGAAATCTGGGGCGGCATTCCCGGCAGCCCTGAAGAAGACGGCGACCGCTGGATTGAAATTTGGAACTGCGTGTTCATGCAGTTCAACCGCGACGAACAAGGCAATATGAACCCGCTGCCCAAGCCGTCCGTCGATACCGGCATGGGCTTGGAGCGCATGGCGGCCGTAATGCAGCACGTCCACAGCAACTACGAAATCGACCTGTTCCAAGACCTGCTCAAAGCCGTTGCCCGCGAAACCGGCGCGCCGTTCAGCATGAACGAACCGAGCTTGAAAGTCGTTGCCGACCACATCCGCTCCTGCTCCTTCCTGATCGCCGACGGTGTGATGCCGTCCAACGAAGGCCGCGGCTATGTCCTGCGCCGCATCATCCGCCGCGCCGTGCGCCACGGTTACAAACTCGGCCAGAAACAAGCGTTTTTCTACAAGCTCGTGCGTGATTTGGTGAAAGCGATGGGCGACGCGTATCCCGAGTTGAAAGAGAAACAAACTCAGATTATGGAAGCCCTGCGCGCGGAAGAAAGCCGCTTCGGCGAAACGCTGGAAAAAGGTATGGGCTTGTTTAATAAAGTGTTGGAGCAAATGAACAAAGAATCTTCTGCACAAGCAACAGAAGCGATAATTAGAGCAGAGAAGGAAGGTATATCAGGGCACTTGTATGACAAGATGTTGGTCGGCGGATATGAGTATAAACGAATCATTCCAGGTGAAATCATCTTCAAACTCTACGACACCTACGGCTTCCCCTACGATTTAACCGCCGACATGGCGCGCGAACTCGGCATCGATTTGGACGAAGAAGGCTTCAACCGCGAAATGGAAGCCCAACGCGCCCGCGCCCGTGCCGCACAAAACTTCAAAGCCAACGCCCAGCTTGACTACACCGGCGCGGACACCGAGTTCACCGGCTACGAAAAACGCAGCCAAGAAACCAAAATCATCGCCTTATACAAAGGCAGCGAAGCCGTGGACGAACTCCAAGCCGGAGAAGCAGGCGTGGTCGTTTTGGAACAAACTCCGTTCTACGCCGAAAGCGGCGGCCAAGTCGGCGATGTGGGCTTTATCTTCGCAGGCGAAAACCGTTTCCGCGTGGAAGACACGCAGAAAATCAAAGCCGCCGTACACGGACAATTCGGCGCGGTCGTATCAGGCCGTCTGAAAGTGGGCGATGCCGTATCCGCCGAAATCGACAACGACATCCGCAACAGCATCATGCGCAACCACAGTGTTACCCACCTGATGCACAAAGCCCTGCGCGACGTTTTGGGCGCACACGTCGAACAAAAAGGCAGCCTGCAAAACGCCGAGCTGACCCGCTTCGACATCTCCCACCCGCAAGGCATCAGCGCGGAAGAAATCGCCGAAGTCGAACGCCGCGTCAACGCCGCGATTATCGCCAACGTGCCCGTCAAAGTGGAAACCATGTCTATTGAAGACGCGCAAAAATCCGGCGCAGTCATGCTCTTCGGCGAAAAATACGGCGACTTCGTCCGCGTCATCACCATGGGCGACTACTCCATCGAACTCTGCGGCGGCACTCACGTCGCCCGCACAGGCGACATCGGCTTCTTCAAAATTATCAGCGAAGGCGGCATCGCCGCAGGCATCCGCCGTGTAGAAGCCATCACAGGCCTTGCCGCGCTGGCATGGGCACAAAACCAAGAAAGTTTGGTGAAAAACATCATCGCCGAAGTCAAAGCCCAAACCGAAAAAGACGTACTCGCCAAAATCCAAGCCAACGCCGCAAACGCCAAAGCCTTGGAAAAAGAGTTGGCAAAAGCCAAAGCCGAACTCGCCGTCCACGCAGGCGCAAAACTCTTGGACAACGCCCACACCGTCGGCGAAGCCAAACTCGTCGCCGCCCAAATCGAAGCCGACGCAGGCGCATTGCGCGACATCGTTACCGACCTCACCGGCAAAGGCGACAACATCATCGTCCTGCTCGCCGCCGTGAACGACGGCAAAATTGCCTTGTGCGCAGGCGTATCTAAAGCCATGACTGCCAAAGTGAAGGCCGGCGATTTGGTCAAACACGCTGCCGAGCAGGTTGGCGGCAAAGGCGGCGGCCGCCCCGATTTGGCACAAGCCGGCGGCAGCGATGTCGAGAAACTGCCCGCCGTGTTGGATGGTGTGAAAGATTGGGTCGGCGCGAAGCTGGCTTGATGTAAGGAAGGCAGCCTGAAAGGTTTTCAGGCTGCCTTTTTATTTTTCTTCTAATTCTTTTAATTTTTTTTGTATATCTTTCTCTATTTCCGATAAAGAGTATATGTTTGATTTTAGTCTTAATACTGCATTTTTAGGCTTCCATTCAATAACTTTTCCCTTGTCTTTTCTAATGATTTCACTACCATAACCTTGTGATATAGAGAATAAATCAAGAAAACTACGAGGTCCAACTCCAACAAATGGATTAAAGTTTAATTTATTTGGTTCCGTTTTATGGTTTTTTAATGTCATTGAATCTTTCCATAATTCTAGAGCTTTACTCTTAGGATAAGGTTCTATAAAAAATACTTCCTTGATTCCTGCTGCTACAATATGTTTTGCACAATTATGACATGGAAAAGTAGTAACAAAAATTGATGTTCCTACAGTAGAGTTATTTGTTCTCCCACAAGATAAAATTGCATCCATTTCAGCATGAACCACTCTTCCATACTCAGTAATATCTTTCAATGAACTCTTAGATACGATATCCCTAAGTTTTATCTTATTTTCCTTGTGTTGTTTATTTTCCTCATTAAAAAATGAATTAAATTCATGAATTATTTTTTCTGATATTTCGTTTATAATTTTCTGTTTTTCAATTTGATTGGAATCAAATCCAATTTGATAGTCTCTACCATATTCTATATCATATATTTCACCATTTTTTTCATTGTATTCAGGCCAGTACTGGCCACCACCAAATTTAGGAATATCGTTTGCACCTGTAGCTATGATATTTCTATCCTTGCTAATTACAGCACCAACTTGTCGAGATAAGTCAGCAGATCTCAAACTTGAAATATATGCCATATACATTGAGAACTCATTAGCTGTTGGAGTAATATAAGGATGTCCAAATATCAAATTTAAAAACCTTTTGCATGAATTTTTTATATGTTCATTTGTTTTATTATCAAATTTTATAAAATAATCAGCTAAATGAAAGGCATCTCGCGTGTGTTGACCATAATCATTATTTTCCCCTTCATCTCTTTCCATTAGTTTTATTGCCTGTTCTGATGTCATACCTATTCCATTTATTAAAACATCTTCACGAATTTCTTTTGATTCATATAGTGATATTTGATAGAAATTTTTATTGTATATTTCTCTAAGGAATTTTATTTCTTCATCATGCTTTAGTGAGTTTATAATAAAAGCTATTCTTTTTATTCCTGAGCTTTCTTTTCTTTTTTGAGCAATTAAATTAACTACCTTAAGAGCTAAATAATTATTATTAAATTCTCTTCTTAATTCATTACCATGATCCATCAAAGTTTTATATCTATCAAATTGATTTTCATAGATCTCATTGTTTCTCTCTAAAAACTCTTTTGATATGTGAATTTCTTCTACTTTGTAATTAAATTCATCTATTAGTATTGAGTTTAATATATTTGATAATGGCTTTAACCTACTACCTACAGCTCCAACTAATCCAATAACTAAAAACTCATTTTTTTCGTTTAGGGAATCTGGTTTCATTATTTATCCTCGCAATAATTTTGGAAAAATTTAATTATAAAGTATATTTGTAAGTTCCCCAATAGTAAGGAGTTGTATTTTCCGCCAAAACGGCGAATGTACCGACCGTTACGGCAAGCGCGGCAGCCAGCAAGCGTAGGTTGGGTTGATAAACCCAACACTTTTCAGGTAACCCTCTTAAAGGCTACCTGAAAAAATACATCGACAAGGCAAGCCGTAGCCTGCATTCCCACAAACCGCGTGCGTTGCCATGTCGCACACCCTACCTGCGGGCGACGTAAACCTTAAGATTAAGGTGTAGGGTGTGTGCGGTACGCACGCACGCGATTGCTGCCGTTATCGAATCGATACTGCATCCTTCCACATCCCAACCCCATCAATCCAAATCAAGAAAGCTCCAATCTATGTCCTATAACCGCCAAAAAATGGAAAACGCCCTGCTTGCCCTAATCGGCGCATTGGAATTTGAAGACGGCCGTTTTTGGAAAGGCTACGATTTTGATCTGCTCAATAGCCTGCACGAACAAGGCCTAATCAGCCAGCCTTGGGGCAAAGCCAAATCCGCCTATCTCACCCCCGAAGGTTTGGAAAAAGCAAAAGCCTTGGCAGAGGAGATGTTTGGCGGGGAATCGGATTTGTAGTAAACCGTAGCCTGCTCCCGCTAACTGCGTGCCCAGCTATTCCGCCCTAACCATAAATCATAAAAAACCAAAACCAATGAATAGGGTATGTGCAATACACACACGCGGTTGTGATTACCGAATCAACAAACGTAGATTTGGACACGATCCTGCAAAGCCTCTAAGCCGAACAATATGTTGGATTTATCAATCTGCCTGCCGATTTAAACGATTGGCTACCTGAAAGCATACATATTCAAAAATCCAAATATATCTGTATAATCCGCTCCCATGAACGCAAACGTCATTTTCAAAGCACTCTCCAACGAGCACCGCCTGCAAATCCTGCTGTGGCTGAAAACGCCGGAGCAGCATTTCGCCGCCGAACGTCTCTCCACCGCCGAAGAAACAGGCGTGGCAGGCGGTGTGTGCGTGAATGCCATTGTGGAAAAAACGGGGCTGACGCAATCCGTTGTCTCCACCTATCTGACCGTTTTGAAAGACGCGGGGCTGATTCGCACCGAGCGTGCCGGAAAATGGACGTATTGCTTCTACCGGCCTGAAACCATGGCAGAATTTTCGGCTTATTTGCACGGTAGCTTTTTGCCGTGAGCTGTTTTTTAACCCATTATATCTATAAAATTAGATATATAAATTTAAAGGTATCCATATGAAAAAGACCCTCGTCATCGTCGCCCATCCCGATATCGCCCGCTCCACCGTGAACCGCACTTGGGCACGCGCCCTCGCCGCGCAGGAGAGCCGCTACACCGTACACGAACTTTATACTGCCTATCCCGACGGCAAAATCAACGTAGCGGCTGAACAGGCCTTGATTGAAGCGCACGGCAGCGTGATTTTGCAGTTTCCCGTGTATTGGTTTTCCTGCCCGCCGCTGCTGAAACAGTGGTTTGACAGCGTATTCACGCACGGCTGGGCGTTCGGTTCGTCCGGCCACCGCGTTCCAAGGCCGCAAACTTGGCTTGGCCGTATCGCACGGCACGCCGCCGCAAGATTATTTGCATACGGGCAAAACCCGCCACACGCTGGCCGAAACGCTGGTTCCGTTTGAAATCATTGCCCACTATATCGGCGCGGAATATCTGCCGCCGTTCACTTTCCACGCGCTGGAATTTTTCACGGAAGAAGAGATACAGGCCAATCACGATAAAATGGTGTCGCAAGCGGAGCAGGCCGCGAAGGATTTGCTGGCACATTTGGAGAAATTTGCCTAATCTGCAGCGTGCCAATTAACTTGCTACACAAGGCAGTGAGCCACTGGCAGTGCGGCAGTGCGGCGAATCAGGCCAACGCATTAGCGAAAGCTGAGTTGGTTTGCTGCAGTTTTGGTGCTAATTATTAGGCACGAATATTTTCAGGTAGCCTCCGCAAAGGCTACCTGAAAATATATCGCCTCCACTTCAAACCTCGTCTTCCGCCGCAGGCTCAATCTGCGTGGCGCCCAGTTCCCTCAACCGGGCTTCGGCTTCCTGCCAGGCCTGATTTAGCCGGGCGCAGGCTTCGCCTTCGGCTTTGAGGCCGAACAGCAGGCGGTAGCGCTGTTCGGCGGTGGGGGTGGCAGGCAGGCTGAAACTGCGGATGCCGGGGTAGCGCTGTTCGATGTCGGCCATCAGGGTGGTGATGCGGGATTCAGGCAAACCGATCCAGGCGCTGATGCTGCGGCGTTCGGTTTGGTGTTGGAGATGGGCGTAGTATTCATCAAGCACCCAGGCGGCCATGGGGTGCGCCATCACGGGAAAACCGGGCAGAAAGTAGTGTTCGCGGATGGAAAATCCGGCGATATTGTTGTAGGGATTGGGAATCAGGCTGCAGCCTTGGGGAAACTCGGCCATGCGCAGGCGGATTTGGTGGCCGTGGCTTTCAAGGCTGTCGCCGTGTTTGAGGGATACGGCTTCGATGTTGGCGGCGGCCTGCGGATGCAGCGCCAGCGGCAGGCCGAGGGCTTCGGCAGCGGCCTGGCGGGTGTGGTCATCGGGCGTACTGCCGATGCCGCCGGTAACAAAGGTGGGCAGGCCTTCGGCAAAGCTTTGGTGCAGGCGGCGGACGAGAATTTGGCGGTTGTCGGGCAGGTATTGCGCGGAATCGAGCAGCAGGCCGCGATCTTTTAGCAGCTGTTTGAAAAAGTCAAAGTGTTTGTCTTGGCGGCTGCCGTGCAGGATTTCGTCGCCGATGATGATGAGGGAAAATGACATGAGTTTTCCTTAGGCAGGAAGGCTACCTGAAACTGTGGTTGATGCTTTCAGGTAGCCTCTATGCAAATAACAGGTTACCTGAAAACTGGATTGATGCTTGAGCTTCTATAGAAGCCTATGCTTTCAGCCAGCCTTTGTTGCTTAATAGCTGGTGGCCGGCATCGGGCAATACTGGATGGATGCGGGACGCGTGGGATGTACTTCGCCATTGGTCTGCGGCAGGATTTCCACCACGGCCACATCGCAGCCTTCACCATCGCGAGAGTATTGCACTTCATAATCTTTGCCGGGCTGCGGGGTGAGGCTGGCGGCAAGTCGGCAGCGATCCACCCGTCCGAGGGTTTCACTGGAAAACGCACCATCGAGCACCAGCGGTTTGCCAGCAGGCACCACAAATTCTTTATACGACTCGCGGAACACCACGCCGGTATCGGCATTCACGGTGTTGCTGCGTTGAGTAGCGGGCATGCCCACGGAAAGGTTGCGGATGCGGCGCGGCAGGCCGCCGGTGAAACGGGTATGACGGCGGCGGCCTTGTTTTTCTGCCCATTGCTCGCAGGTGCTGTTTGGAATCATGCGTACCACATCGCGGCCGTATTGGCCGTAGATGCGTAGTCGTGCCTGGTTTTGCTCGTTATACGGCACGTCGCGGTGCACGATTTGCGATTTCTGCGACATAAAACAGCCGCTCAAAGCCAGTGCGGCACAAATCGGCAGCAATAAACTGATTTTCTTCATAAGACGTTCTCCGTTGGGTAAAAGTCAAGCGATTCGGCTAGAGCAAATCCAAAATCTGCCCGGGCGCATCCAGCCGCTCATCAGCCGGCCATTCGTGCACCGGGTCGCTCTCGGCAATGTAGCCCCAGTTGGCCAAGGCAGTGGCCATCCCGGCGTTTTTGCCCGCCACCATATCGCGCTCGGCATCGCCTACATATAGGCAGTGCTCCGGCGCAATACCGATTTGCCGGCAGGCATGATGCATCGGTAGTGTGCTGGGCTTGGATTCGGCACAAGTATCACCGCTCACCACCACCGCAGGCGGGGCAATGAAGCCCAATTCTGGCACGAGCAGGCTGGTGAAACGGTGCGGCTTGTTGGTGATGATGCCCCAGGCAATCCTGCGGCGGGCGAGCTGCTCGAGCATGGGGTTGATGCCTTCAAACAGCACGGTTTCATCGCAAAAACCGTGCTCGTATTCGGCCAAATATTCCTGCCGCCAGCGCGGGTGGTCGGGATGGTCTTTTTCAATGCCCGTGCCCAATTTAATCAGATAATTGGCGCCGTGGCTGGCCACCGGCCGGATTTGCGCCATCGGCACGGCAGGCAGCCCGTTTCTGGCCAAGAGACGGTTGAGTGCCCCGCCCAAATCCAGCGCCGTGTCGGCCAATGTGCCGTCTAAATCGAATAATACCGCTTGAATCATAAGGTTCTCCAAAGAAGGCGGTTGAGGCTACCTGAAAAGTATCTATCGCAACCTTTACCGCCGCTTACCACAGCCGCGAATTATAGCGCAGGAATAAAATCCGGTTAAAAATTTGCCGCCCTACTCCGCCTAATGCCTTGCTGTAGCGGAAAAATCCATTTGCTACACCGTCTTTACAATTCCAACCGCCCTGCCCCGCCGCACCCAAGCTGGTACAATGCGCCGCATTCCGTTTTGATTCGCACAAAGGAAAAACGATGAAAACCCAAACCTTCCGCCTGGCCGCCGCAGCCGTTTTAGCTATGGCCATCGGCAGCGCCCAAGCCGGCGGCATCGAAGCCCTGCAAAAATTCAACGCCGACACCGACGGTATCAGCGGCAGCTTCAGCCAAAGCGTGCAAAGCCGTAATAAAACCCGCAATGCCCAAGGCCGCTTCAGCATCCTGCGCCCTGGTCTCTTCAAATGGGAATATACCAGCCCCTACAAACAAACCATCGTAGGCGACGGCAGCCACATTTGGCTCTACGACATTGATTTGGCGCAAATCACCAAAACCGCGCAAAACCAAGCTATCGGCGACAGCCCAGCCGCCATCCTTTCTAATAAAGACGCCCTCTCCGCCAGCTACTCCCTGAAAGAAGACGGCTCCGCAGGCGGTATCGACTACGTCTTGGCCACGCCCAAACGCTCCAACGCGGGCTACCAATACATCCGCCTCGGCTTCAAAGGCGACGACCTGGCTGAAATGCGTCTGAAAGACAGTTTCGGCAACCAAACTACCATCAAATTCAATAACCTGAACACCCGCCCCAACCTCTCCCGCGGCCAATTCCGCTTCACCCCGCCGCAAGGCGTGGATGTACTAACGCAGTAAGAGCGGTTGAGTTTATCGGTATGAAAAGGAAAGGCTACCCGAAGGTTTCAGGTAGCCTTTATTGGGTTAGTCGACAATGTATAACTAACCTTTTTAATGCGCCTCTTCCCAATTCATTCCCACGCCCACCTCCGCCACCAGCGGTACGTTCAACATCCCTTCATCTACTTTCGCCATAATCTGCGGCAGTTTTTCTTTGACCAAATCCAGTTCGGCTTCGGGTACTTCCAACACCAGTTCGTCATGCACCTGCATAATCAGTTTGCTCTTCAGGTCGTCTGAAACCAGCCAGCGGGACACGTCTATCATGGCGCGTTTGATGAGGTCGGAGGCGGTGCCTTGCATGGGGGCGTTGATGGCGGCGCGTTCGGCTCCGGCGCGGGCGTTGGCGTTTTTGTTGCGGATGTCGGGCAGGTAGAGGCGGCGGCCGAACAGAGTTTCGACGAAGCCTTGGGCGGCGGCTTGTTCTTTGGTGCGCTGCATGTATTCGGCGACGCCGGGGTAGCGGGCGAAGTAGCGGTCGATGAAGGTTTTGGCGGACAGGTTGTCTATGCCCAGCGATTTGGCGAGGCCGTATTGGCCCATGCCGTAAATGAGACCGAAGTTGATGGTTTTGGCGTAGCGGCGTTGTTCGGGCGAGACGTTTTCAGGGGCGATGCCGAATACTTCGGCGGCGGTGCGGCGGTGTACGTCTTCGCCGTTTTGGAACGCGGCGATGAGGGTTTTGTCGCCGGAGAGGTGCGCCATGATGCGCAGCTCGATTTGGGAATAGTCGGCGGAAACGATGACGCTGCCTTGCGGTGCGGTGAAGGCACGGCGTACGCGGCGGCCTTCGGCGGTGCGGATGGGGATGTTTTGCAGGTTGGGGTTGTTGCTGGCAAGGCGGCCGGTAATGGCGACGGCTTGGGCGTAGGTGGTGTGCACGCGGCCGTCTTTGGGCGAAATCATTTCGGGCAGTTTGTCGGTGTAGGTGGATTTGAGTTTCGCTAGGCTGCGGTTTTGCAGGATGATTTTGGGCAGAGGGTAGTCGGGTGCGAGCTGTTCGAGCACGGCTTCGTTGGTGGAAATGCCGCCTTTGGCGGTTTTTTTCAGGCCTTTGGTGGGGATGCCCATTTTATCAAACAGGATTTCTTGCAGCTGTTTCGGCGAGTTGAGGTTGAACGGCTGGCCTGCGGCGGCGTAGGCTTCTTGTTCGAGCTTCATCAGCTCGGCGCCGAGCTCCGCGCTTTGGCGGGCGAGTTCGGCACGGTCGATTTGCACGCCGTTGCGTTCCATTTCAAACAATACCTGCGCGACGGGAAGCTCCATTTTTTCATACATTTCAAGCTGTTTGGCGTCCATTTGCGCGCGCAGGTGCGCTTCGAGGCGCAGGGCGAAATCGGCGTCTTGGGCGGCGTATTCGGTCGCCTGCTCAATGGCAACGTCGGCAAAACCGATTTGCTTCGCGCCTTTGCCGCACAGCGATTCGTAGGTAATGGTTTCCAAGCCCAGCCAGCGTTCGGACAATTCGTCCAAGCCGTGTCCGAGATGGCTCTCGATGATGTAGGAAGCGAGCATGGCGTCGCCGGCAATGCCGTTCAGGGCGATGCCGTAGTTGGCGAAAACGTGTTGGTCGTATTTGAGGTTTTGCCCGATTTTTTTCAGGGCGGGATTTTCCAAATGCGGTTTCAGACGACCTAATACGTCCTGCAAGTCAAGCTGTTCGGGCGCGGCGGTCAGGCTGTGTCCTACGGGGATGTAAACCGCTTCGCCTGCTTGGAATGCGATGCTGATGCCGACCAGCGAGGCGTTCATCGCGTCTAATGACGTGGTTTCCGTATCGATGCCGATTGTGTCCGCTTGCGACAGTTTGTCTAACAAAGCGGCAAACTGCGCTTCGGTGGTAACGGCTTGATAATCCAGCTTTTCAGGCGCGGGGGCATGTTCTCTGATTTTTTCAGACGACGTTTCCATGTCCAACGCAGCCTGTTCGCCTATCGTATCGCTGCCGAACAAATCGCCGTCTGCCGCTTCGTGCATACGGCTTTCCGCTTCTTTCAGCCAAGTGCGGAAACCCCAGCGTTTGAAATCGACCGCAAGCTGCGACCATTTCGGCGAAGTGCGGCGCAGGCTTTCGAGGCCGTCTGAAAGCTCCGAGTGCAAGTCCACATCGGTTTTAATCGTCACCAAATCATACGAAAGCGGCAGTTGGGGCAGCGCGGCTTGCAGGTTTTCGCCGACCTTGCCCTTGATTTCCGCAGCGTGCTCCATCACACCAGCCAGCGAACCGTAGGCTTCCAGCCACTTCACCGCCGTTTTCGGTCCACACTTCTCCACGCCCGGCACATTGTCCACCTTGTCGCCCATCAGCGCGAGATAATCGCGGATTTGGTCGGGGCGCACACCGAATTTTTCCTTCACGCCTTCAATGTCCAGCGTTTCGCCGCTCATCGTGTTCACCAGCGTAACGCGCTCGTTCACCAGCTGCGCCATGTCCTTATCGCCGGTGGACACCACCACATTCCAACCCGCTTCACCGGCCATCGCCGCCAGCGTGCCGATGACGTCGTCTGCTTCCACTTGCGGAATGACCAACACCGGCCAGCCCATCAGCCGCACCAAATCCGGCAAGGCTTCCGCCTGCGGACGCAAATCGTCCGGCATCGGCGGGCGCGTCGCCTTGTAGTCGGGGAACATCTCGTGGCGGAAATTCTTGCCCTTCGCATCAAACACCACCGCGCAATAATCGTGCACATAATCCGCCCGCAGCCGGCGCAGCATGTTCAACACGCCGTAAAGCGCACCCGTCGGCGCACCGTCAGGCGCAGACAATTGCGCCATCGCGTGATAAGCGCGGTAAAGATAAGAAGAGCCGTCAACGAGGAGGAGGGTTTTGCGCATTTGGGCAACCGTTTGTGTGAAATAAAAACAGCGGGATTATAGCGCACAATAAGCAGGCTACCTGAAAGCCAGCCAAAACCGAGCGACAAATTGCTGCTAGCCTTTGGCAGGTGGAAGAAAGGCTACCTGAAAACAGCGGCGACGGGGTTTCAGGTAGCCTTTTAGAGGATGGATAATGGATTTGCTTTTATTGAGAAAATGCTTTTTATTGGTAAGCAAAGTGGCCATGCCGCCCTGCTCTGGAGCAAGCTCAAGGTTGGTTGCAAGCGGTACAGTAGTGAAGCTCAAACGACATGAGTTGCTATATGGCTCAAATTGCTCGGCCGGTTTTCAGGTAGCCTTCAAGCCAGCCAGTCGTAGCATTGCTCCCAAAGCAGGGTTTCTTCCGGCTTTTCGCGGCCGACCAGCAAGGCTTGCTCGAAGGCTTGGCGAAAGGTGGCACGGGTATGCGGGGAATAAAACCAGGCAGAGAGTTTATTAGCAAACTGGTCGCGGTTGAAGCGCCCCCTGGGCAGATAACAGACTTTGCTCCAATCCATATCGGCACCATACGGCACATGCAAATAAACTGCGGCAAATTCGCGTAAGGCACTGGTTTCGGAGGCAGACTGCGCCCATAGGGCGAGCAGCTTGTCGGTTACATCGAGGCCTGCAAAGTGGAACATGGCCAGCCACACAAGCAAGCAGCCTTCGTAGCGCGGAGCGGCGATTTGGTATGCAAACCAGGCGGCTGCAAAGCGGTGCAGCCAGCGGATTTCATCTTCTGGCCAGCATTCGGGCAGGTCGCAGCGTAGTTTGTCGAGCAACCCTTCATCGGTGGGACGCACATCTTCATTGTTTACCAAGGCCTGCAAAATGCGCGGCAGGAAATGCTTCATATCGCGCGCGGTAGCGGCTTCGTCTGCCAGCGGCACGCTGCCCAGATAGCCGGCCAGGTTGTCGGCGGGAATATCGCGCAGCCGATAACTCAACAGCTCGTGCTGGCAATCTTCGGGCATGCAGCATTCGCAGGTGCAGATGTTGAGTGGAAAATGAACCGTATAGGGTGCAAACAGCCGGTAGGCTTCTTTGATGAGGTCTTGCATTCGGTGGTCCTTAGCCGGGTTTCAGGTAGCCTAGATCGGTTTGAGGCAGGGCTGCGGTGATTTGAAGTATCTAGTATAGTGAATTAAATTTAAACCAGTACAGCGTTGCCTCACCTTGCCGTACTATCTGTACTGTCTGCGGCTCGTCGCCTTGTCCTGATTTAAATTTAATCCACTATATCGCCACAATGCCGGTTCATCTCGCCGCACTGGCTACGTCTGCACTTCACTTCCTTGTATTGGCCGTCCAGTCCAGGCTACCTGAAAACCCGATATCTTTCTCACGCGATATAAAACAGCCCCTATCCCAACGGAACAGAGGCTGTTAAATATAAGCAAAATTACACTTTGGCAGCAGCAGCTACTTCAGCGGCGTAATCCACTTCTTTTTTCTCGATACCGTCGCCCACTTTGAAGCGAACGAAGTTCACGATATCTGTATCCTGTTGTTTCAGGAACTGCTCAACAGTCTGATCAGGGTTCATCACGAAGGGTTGGCCCAGCAGCGTTACTTCGGCCAAGAATTTCTTCACACGGCCTTCCACCATTTTGGCAGCGATTTCGGCGGGCTTGCCGGAAGCAATCGCCTGCTCGGTGTAGATGTGGCGCTCTTTAGCCACCACTTCGGGATCAACCTGCTCGGCAGAAATGCATTGCGGTTTGGAGGCCACGATGTGCATGCCAACTTGGCGGGCAGTGGTTTCATCACCTTTGTATTCCACCAACACGCCTTCAGTGGCGGCAGCGCCGTGGATGTAGGTGGTGAGGTTATTGGCAGCTTCGATGATTTCAAAGCGGCGTACAGAAATGTTTTCACCCAATTTGGCAATCACGGCTTTGCGCTCGCCTTCTACCAATTCGGCCAAGGCTTCAACGGTGGCCGGTTTTTTCTCGGCAGCGGTTTTGGCTACGGATTGGGCAAAAGCGATGAAGCCGGCGTCTTTAGCCACGAAGTCGGTTTCGCAGTTTACTTCCACCAAAGCGCCCACATTGCCTTCGATGGCATAAGCCAACACGCCTTCGGCAGCGGTACGGCCGGCCAGTTTGCTGGCTTTGGCGCCGGATTTAATACGCAGGATTTCTTCAGCTTTGGCCATGTCGCCATCAGCTTCCACCAGGGCTTTTTTGCATTCCATCATGCCCAAACCAGTGGCGGCGCGCAGATCGGCAACCATTTTTGCGGTAATTGCAGACATTATTTACTCCTATTTTATTGAGAAACGCGGCCGGATGCCGCGCTTTGGATAAATTGAAGGCTACCTGAAAGGCCGGGTTGGGCGCCCGCTTGTTGAAGCGGTGTGTTCAGGTAGCCTCATGCGGATCGGCTTAGGCAGATTCGGCTTCGTCGGCAGCAGCCTGCTGTGCGGCGGCTACGGTTTCGGCCAAGGCTTGGTTTTTGCCTTCCAATACGGCATCGGCGATACCGCGACAGTACAGGCGGATGGCTTTGGCAGAGTCGTCGTTACCAGGGATAACGTGTTTCACGCCTTCCGGATCGTTATTGGTATCCACCACGCCGATTACCGGAATACCCAGTTTGCCGGCTTCGGTCAGCGTACCTTTTTGGTAGCCGGTATCAATCACGAAAATGGCGTCTGGCAGGCCTTTCATGTTTTTGATGCCGCCGAGTGAGCGTTCCAGCTTTTCCACTTCGCGTTGAATGGTGAGCAGTTCTTTCTTGTTGTAACCGCTGGCTTCGGCATTTTCCAAAATGGCAGCTTTTTCTTCCAAGCGTTTGATAGACTGCTTAACGGTTTTGTAGTTGGTCAGCATGCCGCCCAACCAGCGGTGGTCCACATAGGGCATACCGGCACGAGTGGCTTCTTCGCGCACGATGTCGCGGGCTTGGCGCTTGGTGCCGACAAACAGGATGGTGCCTTTGTTGGCAGCCAAACGGCGAACGGCGTCTTGCGCTTCTTGGAACAAGGGCAGGGTTTTTTCCAAGTTTATGATATGGATTTTGTTGCGGGCGCCGAAAATGTATTGTTCCATTTTCGGGTTCCAATAACGGGTCTGATGACCGAAGTGAACACCTGCTTCCAACATCTGGCGCATAGTAATTTGAGACATTTATTTTCCTTACAAAGGGTTATAGCAAACATCAATGCACACAGAATCTCAAAACTGAGACACCCTTTGGTGCAAGATGCGAGCGTTAAGATAAAAAAAGAAACAGCTTTCAAAATGAAAGCTGCGGGATTATAGGGAAAAAGTGTTATTTTGGCAAGGTTTCCCCACCCTGTTTTTCTTCCTGCTTGAGGCGTTTGTTGCGCAAACGGATATAAACCACCCAAAACGCAAACAGCGTGGGCAAAATCGTCCACACCACCAAATAAATCAGCATCCGCGCCAACGATGGCTGCGCGAGGGCAAACATCAGGGTAACAAAGATATAGCCGATAAAAACAATGTGCCACATGGCGTCTTCCCAATAGGGCTACCTGAAAACCGAGGCTACCTGAAACCGGATTGGCATTTTCAGGTAGCCTCAAGCCTATTGCTACGGCAGTTGATATTCCTGCCCGTCTGCAGTGAGGAGTTTGGGCTGGCAGTTATCGTTAATCACCGTTTCGTCGATCACCACGGTTTTCACTTGCTCTTTAATATCCGGCAGTCGGAACATGGTTTCCAACAGCGCGCGCTCCACAATCGAGCGCAGGCCGCGCGCACCGGTTTTGCGCTGCATGGCAAGTTTGGCGATGCTGCGCAAGGCAGACGGCTGCACCTTCAGCTCCACTCCTTCCATTTCAAACAGCGTTTGATATTGTTTTACCAAAGCATTTTTGGGTTCAATCAGGATGTTGATCAGTGCTTCTTCATCCAACTCGGCCAATGTGGCAATCACCGGCAAACGGCCGATCAGCTCGGGAATCAGGCCGAATTTAATCAAATCTTCCGGCTCGACAATTTCAAACAGCTCAGTAACGTCGGCATCTTCGTCTTTGCTGTGCACCGAAGCGCCAAATCCGATACCGCCCTTTTCCGTACGCTGGCGGATAACCTTTTCCAAGCCGGCAAATGCACCGCCGCAGATAAACAGGATGTTGGTGGTATCCACCTGAATAAAATCCTGATTCGGGTGTTTACGCCCGCCCTGCGGCGGCACGGATGCCACCGTGCCTTCAATCAGTTTGAGCAAAGCCTGTTGCACACCCTCGCCGGACACATCGCGGGTAATTGAGGGGTTGTCGCTCTTACGGGAAATCTTGTCGATTTCGTCAATATAAACAATCCCTTTTTGCGCCTTTTCCACATTAAAATCGCAATTACCCAAAAGCTTGGTAATAATCTGCTCCACGTCTTCGCCCACATAGCCAGCTTCGGTAAGCGTGGTGGCATCGGCCATAACAAACGGCACATCCAAACGCCGTGCCAAACTTTGCGCCAGCAGGGTTTTGCCCGAGCCGGTGGGACCGATGAGCAAAATGTTGGATTTGGCCAACTCCACATTATCTCCTTCTTTCGGATGGCGCAGGCGTTTGTAGTGGTTGTACACCGCTACCGCCAGCACCTTTTTGGCCTGTTCTTGGCCGATAACGTGCTGGTTCAAATTGCTGACGATTTCAGCCGGCGTAGGCAGCCGGTCTTCGCCGGAGTGCGTTTCGCCTGCTGCTGCACCCTCGCTGTGGATCATGTGGCTGCAGGTGTCGATACACTCGTTGCAAATCAAGGCATTATCGCCTTCAATCAGGTTTTTTACTTCATTTTCCGATTTGCCGCAGAAAGAACAGTATCGGGTTTCGTTGCTCATTTGATGTGATTCCGCAATGTAATGTGTTGTGCCGTAAGAAGATGGCAAAGCGTGGAAGTATATAGGGGAATTCCGCGCATATCAACGCGGATACCGCCGCCATCAGCGCTGGAATCCAATCATTACCTTCATAGCAAAATCTGCCCTTTACAAAAATTCTTTTACACTATCTAGGGTTTACAAAACTGCATTTTTTATCGAAAATAAGCGGGTTTTCATTTTTATCGTTAAAACAAATATTTGCCCACTGCAACAGCAAGCCGCCTAACGGCATTGCCGCACAACAAACTGATAGGTAACGAAATTGTTTGCAATTAGAAAGACTTGGATTATTTTAGCCACCGGATTGAGCCTGGCCTTAGCCAGCCTGCCCGCCGCTGCGCAAGATGATATCGATGTGCTCGGCCAGTTCCTCGAACAAAACCTGCCCGTACAAGACGATCCGCTCGGCACTTTCCTCAGCAGCCGCCCTGCCGAACGGGTGGAAGCCCAAGCCGCCGTAGCCGGACCTCTGCTCAGTTCGCAATCCGCACTGATTATGAATGGCCGCAGCGGCGAGATCCTGTATCAAAAAGGTATCGACCAAGTCCGCCCCATCGCTTCCATTTCCAAGCTGATGGCTGCCATGGTGGTGCTGGATGCCCAGCAGAATCTGAATGAAATCCTGGAAATTACCGAAGCCGAAATCGACCGCCTCAAAGGCACCGGCAGCCGTCTTTCCGTGGGCACCACCCTCACCCGCCGCGAAATGCTGCACCTGGGCCTGATGAGCAGTGAAAACCGCGCCATCCACGCCCTTGCCCGCAACTATCCCGGCGGCCTGCCTGCCTTTATGAGCGCCATGAACCGCAAAGCACAGAGCCTCGGCATGCAGCAAACCCGTTTCTACGACCCCACCGGCCTTGATTTCCGCAATGTATCCACCGCGCGCGATTTAAGCCTGATGGTGCGTGCCGCCCACGAATACCCGCTTATCCGCCAATTCTCCACTTCCAATTCCGGCTCCGCCCAAACCAGCAACGGCCGAGTGCAGCAATACCGCAACTCCAACGCCCTAGTGCGCGAAGGCACTTGGAACATCTCCCTGCAGAAAACCGGCTACATCCGCGAAAGCGGCCGCTCCATGGTGCTGTATGCCAACGTGCAGCGCCAGCCGCTGATTATCGTGCTGCTCAATTCTCCTTCGCCCACCACCCGCGTAAACGATGCGCGTGCGATTCAAAACTGGGTAAACGGCCGAGAAATTTAAGCCTAAACGGCTTTTTGCATACGCCAAATAAAGGCTACCTGAAAAATAGATGCTTTCTTTTTTCAGGTAGCCTTTTGCTAGCTGCATATCTGACATTACCTGGCTGGCTTTAAAACTGAATGTATAAAAGGCTACCTGAAACCGTAATGGCACCGAAGTTAAATGTTTCATCAACCCTTTAGCTCTATCAGCCATAACAAAGGCTACCTGAAAAACCATTTTCAGGTAGCCTTTAATCCAAGCAACAAATCAAGCTATCTCTGCCTCGGATAAAACTGCACCACATTTTCATTCTCCGGCAGTTGCAGTTTTTTCACTGCGTGGCCGTACACGGTTTCCAGCGTTACCGTATGCAGCAGCCCTTGCGCAAAACCTTCGTTCACGGCGGCGCGGGCGGCGGCTTCGTCGGCAAACTGCAAGGCCGCCCGGATGCCGAGCGTGTCCATATCCTGCCAGAAGGTTTCGGCGCGGGTGTAGGACAGCTCCAGCTTGGCGGTGTCCATCACCGGATCGTAGAAGCCGTGGTGGAACAGCATATCGCCCAAGTCGTGCATATCGGCGAACGGGCTTTCCACGGCGATGTTGCGCGTTTTCAGGTAGCCTGTGATTTCGGCCAGCGTGTCGAGGCCGAAGTGGGTGAGGAACAGCAGGCCGTCGGTTTTCAGCGCGTGCGCCCAGTTTTCGATCACCGGCACGGGCCGGGCGGCCGAGGGAACCAGGCCGAGGTTGCACCACAGCCAGTCGGCCTGCGCCTCGGGCAACGGGGTTTCGGGCGTTTGGCAGTGTTGCGGTACGGTTTTGCCTTTGCCGGCAAGGCGCTGCCAGAAGCCGGTTTGGCGGGCGGCTGCGGCGGCCTGCAGATAATCGGCACGGCTGTCGTATTCGCTGAACGCGGCTTGCGGGTAACGCGCGGCCAGCAGGCGGCGGCTGCAATCGCCGTCGGCGCCGAACAGCAAAATATGCTGCGGCGCGGCGGCAATCAGCGGCAGGCGTTGGTCGGTGTCTTCGGCGAGGCGGCGGTGGATCAGCCAGCGGTCGGTAGTCATTTTTCAGGTAGCCTGTGGTGTGTGTCGGCTTTCGGGCAGCCTGCCTGAGGCTACCTGAAAGCATCCGTTTCAATGATGGTAAAATGGTTTTTTTATGTTTTTCAGCCTGCTATGTTTTTTCAGGTAGCCCGATAAATGTTCGGTAGGCGGCAGAAAATTCATCGGCATGGCTCAAAAACGGAATATGCGCCGCCTTTTCAATCATCAGCAGGCGGCTGTTGGGCAGACTGCGGTGCAGGTATTCGCCCATGCGCGGCGGGGTGATGCCGTCTTTGCCGCCGAACACGAGCAATACGGGACACTGCACTTGCGGCAGCAAGGCGCGGGCATCGGTGCGCACCACGGCATCCAGCGCGGCTTGCAGGCCGGGCGGTACGCCGTAGCGGATGATTTCCGGCAGCACTTCGTCGGCCAGATGGGCGCGTTCGGGGATGTGCAGAAATTGCAGCTGCAAAAACTGGCGCATATATTTGGCAAAATCTTGGGTAAACAGCGGTATCATCTTGCCCAGCGCGGGTTTGGCCAAACCTTCGGGATAATCCGGCGCGGCGGTGAGGCGGGCAAAGCTGGCGGTCAGGCACAGGCTGCGTACTTTTTCGGGATGGCGCGCAGCCATATGCAGCGCCACCAACCCGCCGAGCGACCAGCCAAGCAGGTGTGCGGGCTCATTTAATTGAGCCGCCAGCGAGTCGGCCACAGCAACCACGTCGAACGCGCTATCGAACTCAGCCGCACCGTGGCCGGGCAAATCGGGTGCGGCGATGCGGCATTCGGGCAAATTGGTAACCAGCAGGTCAAAAATATGATGGTTGGCCGCCCAACCGTGCAACAGCATAATATTTACGGAATCAGACATATGGCGCTTTCAACTTGGTTAGCCGGGCAGTGGCGGCTATTTCAGCTAGCCTCCAGCCGGAGCAAACGCTGCATATTATGCCATGAATTATCCGGCAGCCAGTCATTGTGCGGCGGCTGCACGGCGGATTTGCACTGCCTGCGGCTGGATGCGCGCCGCCGCTGCCCATTGTGTGCCGGCATTTCTGCTTCCGGCCTACCATGCGGCCACTGCCAACGAAAACCGCCGCCGCAAACCCAGCTCAACGCCGCCTTCGCCTACCGACCGCCGCTGAGCAACCTGCTGTATGCCTACAAATTCCTCGGCCGCAACGATTTATATGCCGCCTTAGCCGAACTGATGCTGGCCGAGCCGCCCGTGTGGCCGACTCCGCCGGATTTGGTGATGGCGATGCCTTTGAGCGTGCGGCGGCTGCACAAACGCGGGTTCAACCAAAGCCTGCTGCTGGCCGAGACTATAGCTAAGCACCTGAATCTGCCGCTGTTGCCGCCGTTTGCGGTAACCCGCCCCCACCGACCGGCACAAAGCACCCTGCCCCGAAATGAGCGTGCCAAAAACGTGCACGGTATTTTTCAGGTAGCCTCAGCGGCGGATGTAAAGAACCGTCATGTGCTGTTAATCGACGACGTTGTTACCAGCGGTGCAACAATTGGCGAACTTGCCCGAACTTTGCAGCGGGCGGGGGCTGCAGCGGTTTATGGCTGGGTGTTCGCCCGCGCCGAATGAAAAGATAATTGACGTAGTTACCCTGCTGCGGCATCATGCCGCGCATCGTCCTAACGGCTGGTTTGTTGCAAATCAGCCTTATTTGTTTGAATTTCGCTGCATATCGCTTCATGTTCAGCATTGTTTTATACCAACCCGAAATCCCGCCCAACACCGGCAACATCATCCGCCTGTGCGCCAACAGCGGTGCCGAGCTGCATTTGGTGAAGCCGCTGGGTTTCCCTTTGGATTCGGCCAAAATGAAGCGCGCCGGGCTCGATTATCACGAATTCGCCCGCATCAGCCTGCACGAAACCTTTGAAGATTGCCTTGCCGCCTTGCAAGGGCGCCGCATTTTCGCGCTCACCACCAAAGGCCGCACCCGCCCCGACCAAGCCGAGTTCCGGCCGGGCGATGTTTTCCTGTTTGGCCCCGAAACCCGCGGCCTGCCGGCGGCAATCCTCGAGGAGCTACCTGAAAACCAAAAACTGCGCCTGCCCATGATGCCCGGTAGCCGCAGCATGAACCTTTCCAACACGGTGGCCGTGATGCTGTATGAAGCATGGCGGCAAAACGGCTACCAAGGCGGTATCTAACCGCCACCAACCCCATCCACTCAAGAAACGGAGTTTGTTTTGGCTAAATTGAAAAACGCCTTCTTTATCGGCATCACTGCCGCCATCGGTCTGTGTACCGCCCTAATCAACACCGCCGCCGCCGAGCCCAAAGCCGCGCCGGCCAAACCTGCCCCGCAGCAATACCACAGCCAGGGCAGTATTCATTTAGACGCCGTCGCCAAACCCGAACGGCTGCACCAATCTGCCAACCGCAGCTACCGAGTACGCGGCGTGCGCTACACCCCGATGACCGATGTGCGCCAATTCACTCAAACCGGCCGCGCATCCTGGTATGGCCGCCAATTCCACGGCCGCCTCACCGCCTCCGGCGAGCGTTACGACATGAACCTCATGACCGCCGCCCACAAAACCCTGCCCATCCCCAGCTATGCCCGCGTAACTAACTTATCCAACGGCAAAAGCGTGGTGGTGCGCATCAACGACCGCGGCCCCTTCCACAGCAGCCGCGTCATCGACGTATCCCAATCTGCCGCCCGCCAGCTCGGCTTCATCAACGCTGGTACCGCCAACGTGCGCATCGAACAAATCCTGCCCGGCCAGGCACGTGCCGAAGCCGAAAACCAACAGCCCGCCGCCAAACCGGCCGGCAATATTTATGTGGACTTGCGCCGCTTCGACCAGCGCAAAGCCGCCTACGACTATGTCGTGCAAACCACCACCCGCCTGCGCCATGCCAACAACACCAGCCAACAGGTATTCATGGTGCCGCAGCGTAACGGCAGCTTCCTCGTCCGCATGGGCCCGTTCACCCACCAAGACAAGGCAGAACAAACCAAGGCTGCGGTTACTACCGAACTGTAATCGCCAACTATCGGCAAACAGGCTACCTGAAAACGCAACGCAGAGGAGCTTCTGCGAAGCTAAACTTTCAGGTAGCCTGTTCCTTATCTTCTCCCATTCAAAATATAGTGGATTAACAAAAATCAGGACAAGGCGGCGAGCCGAAGACAGTACACACGTTACGGCAAGGCGAGCCAACGCTGTACTGGTTTTTGTTAATTCACTATAACCCAACAAGAACAATTCTTGCCTTGCCAAACCATCCGGCTTATGGTTAAATGTTACGGTATAACATTTGAAAGGTTGTTTATGAAACCCAATATCCACCCCGAAAACTACCGCACCGTCCTATTCTTCGACAGCAGTGCCAACGAAGGCTGGCTCATCCGCTCCTGCGCCCCCACCAGCAACACCATGCAATGGAAAGACGGCAAAGAATACCCCGTATTCATGCTCGACACCTCTGCCGCCTCCCACCCCGTTTACACCGGCCAGCAACGTGAGCACAGCAAACAAGGCCGTGCCAGCGCATTCAACCAACGCTACGGCAGCATGATTTCCGCTCTGAAAAAGGATAACTGAAATGCAAGTCCTCTCCTCCCTCAAAACCGCCAAAACCCGCCATCGCGACTGCCAAGTGGTGCGCCGTCGGGGCAAAGTGTACGTAATCTGCAAAAGCAATCCCCGCTTCAAGGCTAGGCAGCGTTAGGCTGGGTTTCAACTAAACAATAGGCTACCTGAAAGCCATTTCCGCGAAGCCAACACCTCTTTCGACAACGCCCATTTTCCGATTCCGATTCAACACGCATAGACCGTTGTCGAATCTAAGGTTTCTTGCAAACCAGGCGTTGGCTTCGCGGAAATGGCTTTCAGGTAGCCTTTCTGTTCCACTGTAAAACTCAATCATGCCGTAGCATCAAACCAGCCCTATCCCGTCAATAAGTTCAACTCCTTCCCGCAAAGCCCTCGTTTATTCCACCGCAAACGCGTATAATGCGCCACTTTTACTAAGTCATTCCTACGGGATAGACATGAGCGAGCAAACACCGTCAGAAAGCAGCGGCATCGGCAAAGCCATCAAGCGCTACCTGATTACCGGCCTCCTGGTCTGGCTGCCCATCACCATCACCCTGTGGGTGGTAACCTACATCGTTTCCACCACCGACCACCTCTTCAACCTGCTGCCCACCCAATGGCAGCCGGAGAGCTACCTCGGCTTCAACATCCCCGGCCTCGGCTTCATCCTGGCCATCGTTGTGCTGTTCGTAACCGGCGTGCTCGGCGCCAACGTGCTCGGACGCAAAGTGATTGAAGGCTGGGATTCACTCCTGGGGCGCATCCCCGTGGTGAAATCCATCTATTCCAGCGTGAAAAAAGTGTCCGAGAGCCTGCTCTCCGACAACAGCCGCTCGTTCAAAACCCCCGTGCTGGTGCCCTTCCCGCAGCCCGATATTTGGACGATTGCTTTTGTGTCCGGCGATGTGCCGCAAGCCTTGCGCGAAGCCCTACCGGAAGGCAACGAATATATCGCCGTATATGTACCCACCACGCCCAACCCCACCGGCGGCTACTACATCTTCGTGCGTAAACAAGACATCCGCCCCTTGGATATGAGCGTGGACGAGGCATTGAAATATGTGATTTCGCTGGGCATGGTCATGCCCGACGACGCACTTGTGCAAAAGCAGCCTGCCCCTTAACACCCAACAGGAAACCCTATGCCTTATGTAAACATTAAAGTGACTGGCGGCCGAGAAGCTCCAAGTGCAGAACAAAAAGCCGAACTCATCGCCGGTGTAACCGATTTACTGGCGCGCGTGCTGAACAAAAATCCCGAAACCACCGTGGTCGTGATTGACGAAGTGGACATGGACAACTGGGGCATCGGCGGCAAAAGCGTTACCGAGCAACGAAAACAAAGTTGACGTGCAGGCTGCTTTTCAAGCCAAGCAAACTTTATGAACCGACATCGAACCGATAATAGATACCCAATAAAACCCTTCAAATATCGTCTTATTCGTAGTATTGAAATATTTGATTTCGCTTGGCATAGTGGCGCTAGATGAGCACAAAATGGCAAAGCCCCTGCCCGAGCCGACCGAATGATTTTTCAGGTAGCCCTTCCAATTCCAAAGGCTACCTGAAAACCCCGCAAACCTTTACAATTACCCCTTATCGTTTAACAAAACACTTTTCAGGAAACACCATGCGTACCAACTACTGCGGCCTAATCAGCGAGCAATACTTAGACCAAACCGTAACTGTCAAAGGCTGGGTACACCGCCGGCGCGACCACGGCGGCGTAATCTTTATCGACCTGCGCGACCGCGAAGGTATCGTCCAAGTCGTCATCGACCCCGACACGCCCGAAGCGTTTGCCACTGCCGATTCCGCCCGCAACGAATATGTTTTGAGCATCACCGGGCGCGTGCGCAACCGCCCCGAAGGCACCACCAACGACAAAATGGTGTCCGGCAAAATCGAGATTTTGGCCAAAGAAATCGAAATCCTGAACCCCGCCGCCACGCCGCCGTTCATGATTGACGATGAAAACATCAGCGAAACCGTACGCCTGCAAAACCGCGTCATCGACCTGCGCCGCCCCGTGATGCAGCGCAACCTGCGCCTGCGTTATCAGGTAGCCATGGGCGTGCGCCGCTATTTGGACGCACAGGGCTTCATCGACATCGAAACGCCGATGCTGACCCGCTCCACCCCCGAAGGCGCGCGCGACTACCTCGTGCCCAGCCGCGTGCATCCGGGCGAATTTTTCGCACTGCCGCAATCGCCGCAATTGTTTAAACAATTGCTGATGGTGGCAGGTTTCGACCGCTACTACCAAATCACCAAGTGCTTCCGCGACGAAGACTTACGCGCCGATAGGCAACCTGAATTCACCCAAATCGACTTGGAAACCTCGTTCCTGAACGAGGATGAAATCATGGACATCACCGAAGGCATGGCGAAACAGGTATTCAAAGACGCGCTGGGCGTGGAACTGGGCGACTTCCCGCGCATGCCCTATTCCGAAGCCATGTTCTACTACGGCTCTGACAAGCCCGATATGCGCATCAGCCTGAAATTTACCGAGCTGACCGATTTGATGAAAACGGAAGAATTCAAAGTGTTCCGCGCCGCCGCCGATATGAAAGGCGGCCGCGTGGTGGCTCTGCGCGTGCCGAACGGCGCGAAACTCAGCCGCAAGGAAATCGACGAATACACCCAGTTTGTCGGCATCTACGGCGCGAAAGGCTTGGCCTACATCAAAGTGAACGATGTAACCAATTTGAGCAACGGCGAAAACAGCGGTTTGCAGTCGCCCATCGTCAAATTCCTGTCCGGAAGCAGCCTGCACGAAATTATCAAACGCACCGGTGCGCAAAACGGCGACATCATCTTTTTCGGCGCGGACAAAGCCAAAGTGGTGAACGAAGCCATCGGCGCATTGCGGATTAAAATCGGCAAAGAACACGGCGCGGAAAACGGCTATTTCGTGGACGAGTGGAAACCGCTGTGGGTGGTGGATTTCCCGATGTTCGAATACGACGAGGAAAACGACCGCTGGGCCGCCATGCACCATCCGTTCACCTCGCCCAAACCCGGCCACGAAGACCTGATGGAATCCGACCCTGAAAACTGCCTGGCCCGCGCCTACGACATGGTACTCAACGGCTGGGAAATCGGTGGCGGCTCGATCCGTATCCACCGCGCAGACATTCAGGAAAAAGTGTTCGCCGCGCTGAAAATCACGCCCGAAGAGCAGCAAAACAAATTCGGCTTCTTGCTGGATAACCTGAAATTCGGTGCGCCGCCGCATGGCGGTTTGGCATTCGGTCTCGACCGTTTGGTGGCCTTGATGGCTCAAGCCGAATCCATCCGCGATGTGATTGCCTTCCCGAAAACGCAACGCGCACAAGACCTGCTGGTGGATGCCCCCAACCATGTGGACGAACTCCAACTGCGCGAACTGCACCTACGCTTGCGCCAGAAGCAGACCGAACAGAAAGAAGCGTAAAATGCCAAACACACAGCCTGAAAACACCGCAGTTTTCAGGCTGTGTTGTATCCTGAACCATAGTGCTTGCCGCTACACTTTCAGGATAGCCAAAGCAATGATGGCTGCATACCAAGCAAACCAACACCACAGGAAAAATTAATACTTTGGTTATGGTGCTCGCTTAGAGTACAATACCCACAGCAAACTACTGTTATATAAAATATTAAACCATCCCTCTTATGAAATGCCCCTTCTGCCACCATAACAACACCCAAGTCATCGACTCCCGGCTGATGGAAGAACAAAACAGCATCCGCCGCCGCCGCCGCTGCGCCGCCTGCGACCGCCGCTTCAGCACCTACGAAACCGTAGAGCTGCGGATGCCGCAGATTATCAAGAACAATGGCGAGCGCGTTATGTTTGATCCGCTCAAACTGCAAACCAGCCTGCAGCGCGCCCTGCACAAACGCCCTATTTCCGCCGAAGCCATCGAACACACCGTGCACGAAATCGAAGAGTGCCTGTATAAAACCGGCAGCAAAGAAGTGCCCTCCCGCCTGATCGGCGAATTGGTGATGGAGCGGCTTGCCAAGCTCGACCAAGTGGCCTATGTGCGCTTTGCCTCCGTGTATAAAAGCTTTAAAGACGTGGCCGAATTCACCCGTACCGTAGCCGGGCTGGAACGCACCGACCCTTCCTAGGCCGCGCAAAATCCTGCAAACCCGCTGCGCCATGCAGCCCGTTTTGCTATACTGCGCTCCGTTTACGTTTACTGACTCCAAGGAAAACCCATGAACCACTCCCGCACATCCCTCCTCCTGCTAGCCCTTTCAGGTAGCCTCTTGTTAGCCGGCTGCAACCAGCAGGCAGAAACCTCCGTAGTTGCCCCCAGCGCCAGCGAAGTAGCCGCTGCCTCCGCAACCGCCGCCGCATCTGCCGCCGCACAAAACCCCAGCCAAACCCTGGCTACCGAAGACGGCGTCATCAGCCTCACCGTAAACGGCCATTTTGAAGACAAACTAGCCGAAGCCGCCCAATATGTCGACGGCGCCGACAGCAACAAACCCAGCCTGCTGCAATACGACGCCGACCAAGACATCACCATCACCGTCAGCAACTTCGGTGCGACCAAGCAGCCAGCCGAAGCCTACTTCGCCAAACTGAGCGAAAGCCTGAAAGCCGACCAAAGCCTGAAAGACACCTTCGTGGATACGTCTGCCGATCAGCGCATGGGTTACCGCTTCAGCCACGGCCAAGACGATAACGTGCTCAACGAAAGCTGCGTGGCCGTGTATGCCAAAAACCTCTACACCGTCTGCGCCGCCAGCAGCACCGCCTCCCTTCCCGAGCTGGACGCCCTGCTGAAAAACCTCACGGTAAAACAATAAACCTCATACCAAACAATCCGCCGAGCTGCCCAAGCCCGGCGGATTTTGTTTGTCTGCCCATATTGCCGTTTTGTTTATTGCCATATAACTATAGTGAATTAATAAAAACCAGTACAGCGTTGCCTCGCCTTGCCGTACTATCTGTACTGTCTGCGGCTCGCCGCCTTGCCCTGATTTTTGTTAATCCACTATATAAGTAAGCCAGCTTAGTTTCCGCCACAGCGGCGGCCTACCCTGCCGCACCTGCTGAGGCTACCTGAAAACCCAGAACCATGTTTTTCAGGTAGCCTGAATCTGCTATTTCAAAATCAGATTCACCAACACTTCCTTCATCAAAAAGCCCATCACACCCAGGCCAAGCACAAAAAACAGCACGGCCATGCCGAATTTGCTGGCGCCGGATTTCTTGCCCAAGTCCCAAATAATGAAGCCGATAAAGATAACCAGCACGCTGAGGCCGATTTTCATACCCCAGGCGGAAAGTTGGGCTTCGGTCATGATGTTTCCTTTTCATTGAGATGGTGCGAAGGGCGCATTATATCGCTAAAGTTTGTGCGAGACAGCGGGAACGGCAACAGGCTACCTGAAAGATGCGTTTATGGTTTGGCAGTTCCCGCATTGACTTTTAAATTCAGTAAACAACGGTTGGGCAAGGCAATGTTCGGGCGGCGGAAAAATACGGGCTACCTGAAAACCCGAAAAGCAGCCTGCACTTCCAAATCCAAAGTGCAGGCTGCCTGAAACCGCTGTTACGCGTCTGCCGCCAGCAGCTTCCGCCAGCGGGCTACCTGAAACTTCACCTGCTCCGGCGCGGTGCCGCCCAAGTGGTTGCGGGCGTTCAGGCTGCCTTCGGGGGTGAGCACTTGGTAAACGTCGTTTTCAATCAATGCGCTGAATCCTTGCAGCACGGTGAGCGGCAGGTCTTCCAGACCGCAGCCTGCCTGTTCGGCGTGGCGCACGGCTTGGGCGACGGCTTCGTGGCTGTCGCGGAAGGGCAGGCCTTTTTTGACCAGATAATCCGCCAAATCGGTGGCGGTGGCGAAGCCTTGCAACACGGCGGCGCGCATGGCTTCGGGCTTCACGGTGATGCCGCGCATCATGTCGGCGTAAATCCGCAGGGTGTCGATGAGCGTGTCCACGGTGTCGAAGAGCGGTTCTTTGTCTTCCTGATTGTCTTTGTTATACGCCAGCGGCTGGGATTTCATCAGCATTATCAAGCCGGTGAGATGGCCGATGACGCGGCCGGATTTGCCGCGCACGAGTTCTGGCACGTCGGGGTTTTTCTTCTGCGGCATGATGCTGGAACCGGTGCAGAAACGATCGGCGATGTCGATGAAGCCGAAGCGGGGCGACATCCACAAAATCAGCTCTTCGGACAGGCGGCTCAAATGCACCATGACGAGCGAGGCGGCGGCGGTGAATTCGATGGCGAAATCTCGGTCGGACACCGCATCGAGCGAGTTTTGGCAGATTTGCTCGAAGCCCAACAGCGCGGCGGTGGTTTCGCGGCGGACGGGGAAGGTGGTACCGGCCAGTGCGGCGGCGCCCAGCGGCATACGGTTGGTGCGGCGGCGGCAGTCGGCCATGCGTTCGTCGTCGCGGCCGAACATTTCCACATAGGCGAGCAGGTGGTGGCCGAAGCTGACGGGTTGGGCTACCTGAAGGTGGGTGAAGCCGGGCATGACGGTGGCGGCGTTTTGTTCGGCCAAATCGAGCAGGGCAGCCTGCAGGTCTTTAATCAGGCGGCGGATGGTGGAGATTTCGTCGCGCAGCCACAGGCGGATGTCGGTGGCGACTTGGTCGTTGCGGCTGCGGCCGGTGTGCAGGCGTTTGCCGGCGTCGCCGATTTTGTCGGTGAGGCGGCGTTCGATGTTCATGTGCACGTCTTCCAAATCGAGCGACCATTGCAGGCTGCCTGCTTCGATTTCGGCTTGGATTTCGGCCATGCCGCGACGGATGTCGGCCAAATCTTGCGCGGAGAGCACGCCGGCTTCGTGCAGCATCTGCGCGTGCGCGAGCGAGCCTTGGATGTCGTGGCGGGCGAGGCGTTGGTCGAAATTGATGGAGGCGGTGTATTGTTTGACGAGTTCGGACACGGGCTCGTTGAAGCGGCCGGACCAGGTTTTGTTGTCGGTGGTCATGATGGGGTTCCTTTGCATGAAGTTGGGGGATGGGATGGGGTGCAGGCTGCTTTTGGCGGCGTGGATTGCCTGAACTGCGGCTATCTCACGATTTATATTGCAGCTTTTGGATAATGGCAAGCCGTTCGGCTTCATTTTCCGCATCTATCAGGCTTTGCAGGATTTTCGGCAGGCGTTTGCCATGCGGCAGGGCGAAAATGGGGAGGGACAGTGAGTAGTATTTGGCATTATTGATGATTTCAGTCTGCTTATCCAAGTCGGCAAGGGCTTGCTCCATTTCGGCCAATATAGCTTCCACTTGTTCGTCTGTAGCATTGTCGGGCAGTGGTGTGAGCACGGTTTCGGTAAGCTCGGGCATGTCATTGGCCTGTATGGTGAGGTAGGCGGACATGAATTCGATACTTGGGTAGCCTAAGTTATGCCAAGCATAAAATACTTCTTTACGGTAACGCGGCTTGTTCGTACCATTGTGCGGAGTTTCGCTGAATTTGGTTAGGATAAACAATCCTTTGGGGCTGAGAGTGAGCTTGGGGCGGCGGTCAATCAGGGTGGAGAGGAACGGGATGAGGAAAGCTGTCAGAAAGATGATGCCCAGTACGACAAAAGCAGAAGGAATACTGTCGAGCGGCAGCAAAAGCAGCGTGATGGCAATGGTGGTACAAGTGGAAAGCGGCAGAGCTAGGCGGCGTAAAACGGCCAAGGGGCTGTTGTATAAGGTGTATTCGTTGGCGGGCATAGCAGTCTCTTTTTTATGGAAATAAATAGCGTTTCAGGTAGCCTTATCGCGGCAGAGGCTACCTGAAAGCCGTACGGGCATTATAGTCCAATCCTCCAATGGGGCTACCTGAAAACAGCTGCCGTTCGCTATATAATGCCGCCGTCTTTCCCACATAGTCCGCACCATGACCCAATACTATATCGGCCTGATGTCCGGCACCAGCATGGACGGCGTAGATGCCGTGCTGGCGGCTTTTGATGGCACACGCTGGCAGGGCGCGCTCGGCCATTTTGCCGTGCCCTACAGCGATGATTTGCGCCGCCGCCTGCTGGATTTGCAAAACCCCGGCGGCAACGAAATCCACCGCAGCGAAGTGCTCGCGCAAGAGTTGGCCGCGCTCAACGCTCAAGCCGTGCACGGCCTGCTGGCGCAGCAAAAGCTTGCCCCGCGCGATATCGCCGCCATCGGCGCGCACGGCCAAACCGTGCGCCATGCCCCCGAACACGGCTACACCGTGCAGCTCATCAACCTGCCGCTCTTGGCCGAGCTTACCGGCATCGATACCGTGGGCGACTTCCGCCGCCGCGACATGGCCGGCGGCGGCCAAGGCGCGCCGCTCGTGCCCGCTTTCCATCAGGCCGTGTTCGGCAGCCCGGAGTATGGCCGCGTGGTGCTCAATATCGGCGGCATCGCCAACATCAGCGTACTGCAACCGCATGCCGATGCCGCCGGCTTCGACACCGGCCCCGGCAATATGCTGGCCGATGCCTATATGCAGCACCGTTTCGACCAAGCCTGCGACCGGGACGGCGCCCTTGCCCGCAGCGGCCACGTGATCCCCGAGCTGCTGCAAACCCTGCTGGCACACCCTTATTTCCACCGCACCCCGCCGAAAAGCACCGGCCGCGATTTGTTTTCCCTCGATTGGCTGCAAGGCTACCTGAAAAACAGCGAAACCAATTCACTATTGCCGGAAAGTGGTTACATTCCCGCCGATATCGTGCGCACCCTCAACGCCCTCACCGCACAAAGCATCGCCGACGCCATTGCCGCCCATGCCCCGGGCGTGCGCGAAGTGTTTGCCTGCGGTGGCGGCGTGTTCAACCCCGTGCTGATGGACGAGCTCTCCGATAGGCTCGCCCCGCTCGGCATCCGCACCGCCACCACCGACGAGCTCAACCTGCCGCCGCAATGGGTGGAAGCCGCCGCCTTTGCCTGGCTCGCCGCCTGCCGCGTGTGCCGCGAGCCGGGCAACCCCTACGCCGCCACCGGCGCGAAACAGCCCTATATCCTCGGCGCTTGGCATTGCGCGTGAGCTGGTTTGATATACGAAATGGCTACCTGAAAATAGGCGCCGCCTATTTCCAGACAGCCTCCCTGATGCGCTATGGCGGATTGAACAATCGGCATTAAAACAGCCGATCGCAAGCAGCATACAGACATAGCAAAGCGCCCCTGTGCCATAAGAAGCCCAATCTCGGCACAGCCGCCCACAGCATTTTCAGGTAGCCCGACCCCCGCCGCAAAGCGCGTATAATCCGCCCGTTCACATCTTGCCGATTTTAGCCATGCCCTATTTCGCCCTGTTTGACGATGCCGTGAGCGGCCGCGCAAAACTCTATCAAAATCATGTGGAAAGCCGCCTTTTCCATCATAACGAACTGGATTCGCTGGACGATACGCTGCAAAAGGGCTGGCAAAAAGGGCTGCATTCGGTGTTGTTTGCAGACTACGAATTCGGTTTGCCGCTGATGGGGATGGAGTCCGAACGTGGCGGCAATCTTGCCCTGCACTGGTTTGCCGACTGCGCCGACATCGATGCCGAAAGCTGGCTTGCCCAAAATTCAGACGACCTCCCCGCCGGCATTTCCACGCCGCAATCCCCCGTATCCGAAGCCGATTACCTCGACCACATCCGCCAAATCCACGAAGCCATCCGGCGCGGCGATACCTATCAAATCAACTACACCACCCGCCTGCATCTGCAAGCCTACGGCAACCCCGTCAGCCTCTACCGCCGCCTGCGCCAACCCGTCCCCTATGCCGTTTTGTCCCACCTGCCCGATGCGGCAGGGAAATCCGCGTGGACGCTGTGTTTCTCGCCCGAACTCTTCCTCAAAATCGGTTCGGACGGCACCATCAGTACCGAACCGATGAAAGGCACTGCGCCGATTTTGGGCGACGGACAAGACGAACGCCGCGCCGCCGAGTTGCAAGCCGACCCGAAAAACCGCGCCGAAAACGTGATGATTGTCGATTTGCTGCGCAACGACCTCGGCAAAATCGCCCAAACCGGCAAAGTGAGCGTACCCGAGCCGTTTAAAGTATCCCGTTTCGGCAGCGTCTGGCAGATGACCAGCACCATCCAAGCCCAAGCCCTGCCGCACATTACCGCCGCCGACATCCTCCACGCCGCCTTCCCCTGCGGCAGCATCACCGGCGCGCCCAAACGCATGAGCATGCAGATTATCGAATCGCTCGAAGCCGAACCGCGCGGCCTGTACACCGGCAGCATCGGCTACCTGAAACCCTGCGCGGGCGGGCTGGGATTTGAAGGCATATTCAACGTCGTCATCCGCACCCTGTCGCTCAAACCCGTTTCAGACCCGATTTCAGACGACCTCTATCACGGAGTGTACGGCGTTGGTTCGGGCATCGTCATCGACAGCGACCCCGCCGCCGAATATCGCGAATGCGGCTGGAAAGCCCGTTTCCTCAACGAACTGCGCCCAGCCTTCGGCATCTTCGAAACTATGCGCGTGGAAAACAGGCAATGCCGCCTGCTCGACCTGCATTTAGGCCGTCTGAAAACCTCAGCCCAAGCCCTCAACCTGCCCCTGCCCGACGACTGCGAAACCCGAATCCGGCAATATATCGCCAAACTGCCCGACGGCCTCTTCCGCCTGAAAGCCGAACTCGTTTCAGACGGCCTCATCCTCAGCCATGCCGCCACCGCCGAGCTGTCCGCCCCGCAGCGCGTCATCCCCGCCCCGCAACCCCTCCCGCGCCGCGACTACCTGCGCCGCTTCAAAACCACCCGCCGCGCCCTGTACGACCAAGCATGGCAAACCGCCGAAACACAAGGCGCGTTTGACAGCCTGTTTTTCAATTCAGACGGCCTCCTGCTCGAAGGCGGCAGAAGCAACGTGTTCGTCAAATACCAAGGACAATGGCTCACCCCCTCTCTGGATTTGGACATCCTCAACGGCGTCATGCGCCAAGCCGTATTGCAGCAGCCGCAAACCTACTTGGGCGCGGACGTCGTCATCGAAACGCACATCACCCGCGACATGCTGGAACACGCCGAAGAAATCAGCCTCTCCAACGCCTTAAGGGGCGTGTTTCGGGCGGAATGGGCACAATAAGCAAACGGCTTGGCATCTTGTTCCAAGCCGTTTGTTCCGGCACATCGGGTTTCAGGTAGCCCTTCGTTCATACAGGCAAAGGCTACCTGAAAATCAGAAACCCGTTTTCAGGTAGCCTGAAGCAGGATGCGAGCAGGTATGATTTCTTCATACTAGGCAGCGAAATGCCGAGCTACAGGCCAATGCTTAGACGACGTAGGGTGCGTGCCTGCAGCACGCACGCTGTTGCCCACTATTTCAGCCGCGTGCGTGCCCGTGGCACGCACCCTACACACGAAACAAGCAGGCGGCCTGCGGGGCAGCATAGGCTACCTGAAAAATGAAAATACAGGTTTTCAGGTAGCCTTTGCAGGCTATGCAGGGTTTGTGCGGTACGCGCGGTTTGGAATGGCAAACAACAGCATGCGTTCCGTACATGCCCTACGCCTACAACGAGAAAGGCTACCTGAAAACACGGTTTCAACGAAGCCGAAACTTTTCAGGTAGCCTTTTGCCTACAGCCAAGCTGTCTGCTTACTTCCCACACTCTGCGCGCATCGCCCAATGGTTTACCGGCCCGTGGCCGTGGCCGATGTTGATCGGCTGCGAGATGGCGGCGGTGATGCACTGTTTGGCGGTGCGGATGGCCGCTTCTACGCTTTCGCCTTTGGCCAGCTCGGCGGTGAGGCAGGCGGAGAAGGTGCAGCCAGTGCCGTGGGTGTGCGGCGTAGGGAAGCGCGGGCTTTCCAAAGTGAACTGCCCGTCGGGCATAAACACCCAGTCGCGACAGGTTTCGCTTTGTGATCCGCCGCTGTGGCCGCCTTTAATCACCACGGTTTGCACACCGGCTTCCTGCAAGATGCGGGCGGCGCGTTCAGCGTCGGCATCGGTTTGGATGTCGATGCCGGTGAGCGCTTCGGCTTCGGGCAGGTTGGGCGTGAGCACGTCGGCCAGCGGCAGCAAATGCCGTTTGAGCGCGGAGACGGCGTTTTGCTGCAACAGCGTCGCACCGCCCTTGGCCACCATCACCGGATCGAGCACCAGCCGGCCAAACGGTTTGCCTGAGATTTTTTCCGCCATGCATTCAATCACTTCGGCCGTGCCGAGCATGCCGATTTTAAAAGCGGCTACCTGAAAGTCCTCAGCGATGGAATCGATTTGCGCGCGGATAATATCGAGCGGCACGCCGTGGATGGCCTGCACGCCGAGCGTGTTTTGCGCGGTGACCGCCGCCAGCACGCTCATGCCGTACACTCCGCGCATCTGAAAGGTTTTTAAATCGGCCTGAATACCGGCACCGCCGCCGCTGTCTGAACCGGCGATGGTGAGGGCTTGTGCAATTTGCGTCATCTGTTTTCTCCTGATTAAACCGTTAAATCCATTCCACTTTCGCACGTGCGGCCACTTCCTGTGCCGATACGGCGGCCAGGCTGTCGATCAGCTTCCAGGCGAACGAGCCGCTCTGCGCAGGCTGCAAGCCCTGCGCCGCCAATTCGCCCGCCACGGCATACACGGTGCAGGCTTCGGCCACGGCGTGCAGATAGTCTTCCTGCGCGGCCACGGCGGCAAATGCGCCCACCACCGTGCTCAACAGGCAGCCGGACGCGGTGACTTTGGGGAACAGCGGCGTGCCGTTATTCAATTTGGCGGTGCGGCTGCCGTTGGAAACGTAGTCGGTTTCGCCGCTGATGGCGGCAACACAGCCGTATTGCTGCGCAATGCGTTGAGCGATGCTGTGTAAATCAGCCGAGCCGCTGCCCGCGTCCACGCCTTTGGCCTGCCATTCCACCCCGGCAATATGCGCCATTTCGCCCGCATTGCCGCGTACGGCGGCAAACCGGATTTCTGCCAGCAGCCGCGCCGTGGTTTCGCGCCGCAGTTGGGTAAAGCCTGCGCCCACCGGATCAAGCACCACCGGCACGCCCGCGCGGTTGGCCGATTTGCCCGCCACCAGCATGGCTTCCACCTTTTGCTTATTCAGCGTGCCGATGTTCAATACTACTGCCGAGCTAACCGCTGCCAGCTCCGCCATTTCATCCACGCTATCGGCCATAATCGGCGACGCGCCGATGGCGAGCAGGCCGTTGGCCGAGAAATTGGCCGCTACGATGTTGGTGATGTTGTGCACCAGCGGGTTGCGGGCACGGACCTGATCCAGATATTTGATTTCCATATTACTTTCTCCTTGTTATGGCGGAAGGCGGGCAAGAAAAAACGCCCGTTGCAAAGCCGGGCGAGATGCGTTGTATCGACATGCGGGGCGGGCTGTTTCCAGCTGCGCTTTCAGGTAGCCCGCAACGGCTGTGCAGACCCCTGCATAGTTTCCTACGCCAGTATTAACTGTATCAGGTACAACGGGTATTTTCTCAGCCGCCTCTGCGGCACCCCGACTAATGGCCGCGGATTATAGCCCGCCGCTCGGGGAAAGGCTACCCGACGGCTATATCGTGGATAAAAAAACCGTACAGCCTTGGCTCGCCGTCTTGCCCTGATTGTTGTGAAGCCACAATACCAGGCATCGGGCCGATGCTGTAGGAAAAGGCTACCTGAAACTTTTCAGGTAGCCTTTTCAGATCACGCAGCAGCCTTATTCAAACGGGCGCACCGGCAGGCCGAACATGGCGCGGGCGGTGTTGAGCATCTGGCAGGAGAATCCCCATTCGTTGTCATACCAAGACAATACTTTCACCATATTGCCGTTGGAAACTTTGGTCAGCGTGCTGTCGAACACGGAAGCTTCGCTGGTGTGGTTGAAATCAGAAGACACCAAGGGCAGGCTGTTGTAGCCCAGCACGCCTTTCAGGTAGCCCTCGCTGGCGGCTTTCAGGAGCGAGTTGATTTCTTCCACGCTGGTATCGCGGCCGGCTTCGAAAGTTAAATCCACCAGCGAAACGTTGATGGTGGGCACGCGCACGGCGAAGCCGTCGAGCTTGCCTTTGAGCTCGGGCAACACTAGGCCCACGGCTTTGGCGGCGCCGGTTTTGGTGGGAATCATGTTTTCCACCGCACTGCGGGCGCGGCGCAGGTCTTTGTGGCGCACGTCGGTGAGCACTTGGTCGTTGGTGAAGGCGTGGATGGTGGTCATCAGGCCTTTGGTGATGCCCACGCTCTCCGATAGCACTTTGGCCACGGGCGAGAGGCAGTTGGTGGTGCAGGAGGCGTTGGAGACCACGGTCATCTCGGGGGTGATTACCTGGTGGTTCACGCCGTATACGACGGTGGCGTCCACATCGTCGCCGCCGGGGGCGGAAATCAGCACTTTCTTCGCGCCGGCCTGAAGGTGTGCCGAGCTTTTCTCTTTGCTGGTGAATTTGCCGGTGCATTCCATCACCAAGTCCACGCCCAATTCTTTCCACGGCAGCTCGGCCGGATTGCGGTTGGACACCAGGCGGATTTTGTCGCCGTTGATAATCAGGTGCTGTTCGTCATGCGACACTTCGGCGGCAAAGCGGCCGTGCACGGTGTCGAATTTGGTGAGGTGCGCCTCGGCCTCGGGGCTGCCGCTGGTATTGACGGCAACCACTTCAAACTGGTCGCGCAGGCCGTATTCGTAAATCGCGCGCAATACCTGGCGGCCGATGCGGCCATAGCCATTGATGGCAATCTTCAAGCTCATGTTTACACCTTTCTTACATTCTGAAAACACCCGCGCAAGCAGCCGGGCAGAAAAAAATCAACGGGCGGATTATAGCGGATTTGCCCCGCAAACTACAGCCGCCAAGCCCTAAGAGGCTACCTGAAAACATAATTCTGCCGTTTCCCCCTTTACTTTTCCCCGCCGCAGGGTTAAAAAGGCAGTCTTATCTCATTCACACTTCTTTACCATCAAGGAGCAGTTATGCAAAAAGTAGGATTTGTCGGCTGGCGCGGCATGGTCGGCTCGGTTTTGATGCAGCGTATGCGCGAAGAAAACGATTTCGCCCACATCCCCGAAGCCTATTTCTTCACCACCTCCAACGTAGGCGGCAACGCCCCCGATTTCGGCCAGGCCGCCAAAACCCTGCTTGATGCCAACAATCCCGCCGAACTGGCCGAAATGGACATCATCGTTACCTGCCAGGGCGGCGACTACACCAAATCCGTGTATCCCAAGCTGCGCGAATCCGGCTGGAACGGCTATTGGATCGACGCCGCATCCGCCCTGCGTATGAACGACGATGCCGTCATCGTGCTCGACCCGGTTAACCGCAACGTAATCGATGCCGCCCTGCAAAACGGCGTGAAAAACTACATCGGCGGCAACTGCACCGTTTCCCTCATGCTCATGGGTTTGGGCGGCCTGTTCCAAAACGGCCTGGTGGAATGGGCTTCCTGCATGACCTACCAAGCCGCCTCCGGCGCGGGCGCGAAAAACATGCGCGAACTCATCAGCGGCATGGGCGCCATCCACAGCCAAGTGGCCGCCGAACTGGCCAACCCCGCCAGCGCCATCCTCGATATCGACCGCAAAGTATCCGACTTCCTGCGCTCGCCCGACTACCCCAAAGCCAACTTCGGCGTGCCGCTGGCCGGCAGCCTGATTCCGTGGATCGACGTAGACTTGGGCAACGGCCAATCCAAAGAAGAATGGAAAGGCGACGCTGAAACCAACAAAATCCTCGGCGGCAGCCGCCCCACCATCGTGGAAGGCCTGTGCGTACGCATCGGCGCCATGCGCTGCCACAGCCAGGCCATCACCCTGAAGCTGAAACAGGATCTGCCCGTATCCGAAATCGAAAGCCTGCTCGCCGGCGCCAACGATTGGGTGAAAGTCGTGCCCAACACCAAAGAAGCCAGCATGCACGAGCTCACCCCCGCCGCCGTTACCGGCACGCTCACCGTGCCCGTAGGCCGTATCCGCAAGCTCGCCATGGGCGGCGAATACATCAGCGCCTTCACCGTGGGCGACCAACTGCTCTGGGGCGCGGCCGAACCCATCCGCCGCATCCTGCGCATCGTATTGGGCACTTTGGATTAATGCCTGTTGGCACGTCCTAATGCTTTTTTGACCTGAATCAAACCAAACACAGGCTACCTGAAAATTTTCAGGTAGCCTGTTTACCATTCTAACTGCTTCAATCGCAAAGAGTAAACCCGCCGGGTACATCTTCCGCCTTAACATTATCCGCGCCATGCTTCACAAAATCCGGCATTTTCAGCACTTTTGGCCATTGCTAAAATCAATCTTCAGCAATTTTATTGCCTTATAAACGGAGAATCGGAAAATGGCCAACTCAGTAGACCTGCACGGCGCAATCGAAGCGCACAAAGCCTGGATTGAAAAACTCGAACTCACCCTGCGCAACCAAAACCCCGAAGAATACGACCCCGCCATAGTGGGGGTGGACAACCTGTGCATCCTCGGCAAATGGCTGCACGGCGAGGGCAAAAAATACGCCCACCTCAACGAATACGCCAACGTATTGCTCGCCCACCAACGCTTCCACGAATGCGCCGGCCGCATCCTCGATGCCCACAAACACGGCTACTTCGCCGAAGCCATCAGCCTGCTGCGCCGCGAACTGCCCGGCCTTTCCAACACCGTACAAAACGGCCTCTTGGAGTTGAACGACAAAATCAACGGCAAATAAACCGCCCGGCCGGATCAAAGGCTACCTGAAAATGCCATGTCTGCTTTCAGGTAGCCTTATCCTTTTCGGCGCCTCCCGCACTGAGGCTACCTGAAAACGACGTTTCGGCGTAGCCGAAGCTGAGTTTCTGCGAAGCTAAAACGATGTTTCGGCGCAGCTGGAGCCGAGTTTCTGCGAAGCTAAAACCCGTCCCCGTTTTGCGCTAAAATATCCGCTCTCCATTCTTCCACAAGGCCGCCCGCCATGCCCCAGCAAACCGCACACTACCTCAAAGACTACCGCGCCCCCGAATACCTCGTGCCGCACATCCGTCTGAATTTCGACGTGTATGACGACCATACCGCCGTTACCGCCGAACTTTCCATCCAGCCCCAGCCCGATGCCGGCGGCACATTGGTGCTGCAAGGCTCGGCCGAGCTGGTTTCCCTCGAGCTCAACGGCCAAAGGCTACCTGAAACCGCCTACACTTTAGAAAACAACACCCTATCCATCCCAAACGTTCCCGCCCGGCCCTTCAAGCTAAGCGTAGCCACCCGCCTTTATCCGCACCAAAACAAATCCCTGATGGGGCTCTACGCCAGCGGCGGCAACCTCTACACCCAATGCGAACCGGAAGGCTTCCGCAAAATCACCTACCACCCCGACCGCCCCGACGTGATGGGCATCTACACCACCCGAATCAGCGCCGACCGCGCCCGCTTCCCCGTGCTGCTGTCCAACGGCAACCGCACCGGCCACGGCACGCTGCCCGACAACCGCCACTGGGCCGAATGGCACGACCCCTTCGCCAAACCCAGCTACCTGTTCGCCCTCGTGGCCGGCGATTTGGTGTGCACCCGCGACAGCTTCACCACAAAAAGCGGCCGCCAAGTGGCGCTCGAATTCTTCACCCGCGCCGAAGATGCGAGCAAAGTGCGCTTCGGCATCGAATCGCTCAAACACGCCATGCGCTGGGACGAAACCCGTTTCGGCCTCGAATACGACTTAGATATTTTCATGGTGGTGGCCGTGGGTGACTTCAACATGGGCGCGATGGAAAACAAAGGCCTGAACATTTTCAACACTGCCTGCGTGCTGGCCGACAGCCGCACCGCCACCGATGCCGATTTCGAGCGCGTAGAAGGCGTAATCGCCCACGAATACTTCCACAACTGGACCGGCAACCGCGTTACCTGCCGCGACTGGTTCCAGCTCTCGCTCAAAGAAGGCCTCACCGTATTCCGCGACCAAGAATTCTCCGCCGACCGCGCCAGCCGCGAAGTGCGCCGGATTGAAAACGTATCCTTCCTGCGCGCCCACCAATTCCCCGAAGACGCCGGTCCCACCGCCCACCCCGTGCGCCCCGCCAGCTATGTGGAAATGAACAATTTCTACACCCTCACCGTGTATGAAAAAGGCGCGGAAGTGGTGCGCATGTATCACACCTTCCTCGGCGAAGAGGGCTTCCAAAAAGGCATGAAGCTTTATTTCCAGCGCCACGACGGCCAAGCCGTTACCTGCGACGACTTCCGCACCGCCATGGCCGATGCCAACGGCTTCGATTTCGAGCAATTCGCCCTGTGGTACAGCCAGGCCGGCACGCCCGTGCTGGATATTTCAGGTAGCCTGCAAGCCGGCAACCGCTTTGTGCTGAATATCCGCCAAAGCATCCCGCCCACCCCCGATATGGCCGCCAAACAGCCGATGATGATTCCGCTCAAAATTGCCCTGTTCAGTGCCGACGAAGACACCTTCGGCCAGCCCGTCCCCTTCAGGCTACCTGAAAACGGACACACCCAAACCGAAGCCGTGCTCACCCTGCGCCGGGCCGAAGAAAGCGTTGCCCTGCAATTTGAAGGCGACTATCGGCAAGTCGTGCCCTCCCTGTTGCGCGGCTTCTCCGCCCCGGTAAACCTGAACTACGCCTACAGCGAGCACGAGCTCTCCGTGCTGCTCGCCTGCGACAGCGATCCCTTCGCCCGCTGGGAAGCCGCGCAAACCCTCTACCGCCGCGCTATCGCCGCCAACGAAGCCGCCCTGCTTTCAGGTAGCCCCCTGCCCGAACACCGCGCCCTGCTGCAAGCCATCGACTACGTTTTGCGTGCCGACATCAGCGCCGCCTTCCAAGCCGCCCTGCTCGCCATTCCCAACGAAGCCGAACTCTGGGTCGGCCGCCAAAACATCGATCCGCTCATCGTCCACCGCGCCCGCGAAGCCCTGCTCGATTTGATTGCCGCACACTTCACCGACCAATTCGCCGCACTCAACGCCGAAGCACGCCGCATGGAAGAAGAGCAATCCGGCCTGGCCGAGCCCTACGAATACCATCCGCAGCAGGCCAGCTGGCGCGCCCTGCGCAACGCCTGCCGCGCCTTCATCCTGCGCGCCCGCCCCGAGCACATCGAACAAGTGGCCGCCAACTACAATCAAATGGCACGCAACATGACCCACGAATGGGGCATCCTCAGCGCCGTCAACCACAACGAGCGCCCCGAGCGCAACCACCTGCTCGAACAGTTCGCTGCCAAATTCCACAGCGACGACCTCGTGATGTGCAAATACTTCAGCCTGATTGCCGCCAGCCACCGCGCCGACACCCCCGCGCAAGTGGCCGCCGCGCTCGAACACCCCGCCTTCAGCCTGGAAAACCCCAACAAAGCCCGCGCCCTGCTCGGCAGCTTCAGCCGCAACGTGCCGCACTTCCACGCCGCAGACGGCAGCGGCTACGCCTTCCTCGCCGACCAAATCGGGCACATCGACCGCTTCAACCCCCAAATCGCCGCCCGCCTCGCCCAAGCCTTCAGCATCTGCGCCCAGCTCGAACCGCAGCGCCGCAGCCTGATGCGCGCCGAGCTGCAAAAACTCGCCGCAAACCCCGCCCTCTCCAAAGACAGCGGCGAAATCATCGGCAAGATTTTGCAGGCTTCCGCAGTACTTGGCATTGCGCGTGAGCAAATGTAAACGGCAGGCTGAGTACCTAATCCCCGCTCGGTTGTATGTATAGTGGATTAACATGTATGTATAGTGGATTAACAAAAATCAGGACAAGGCGGCGAGCCGCAGACAGTACACACGTTACGGCAAGGCGAGCCAACGCTGTACTGGTTTTTGTTAATTCACTATAAAACCTATTTGAAGACTTATTGGATAATATGCTGTTTCCGAATCAGGCTACCTGAACATAATAAGGCCAAGTATTTTTACCGAAATGTTCCAAAGTTTTCTATGCCAAAAAGAGGAATACCATCATGAGAAAGTCTCGTCCGAAGAAACTACACTCCAAGCAACATAAGCTTGCAATCCTGGCTATCGCTCTTGGCCTTATGATGCTGGTTGGGTTACTGATTGTCAGCCACCACCGGCGGCAGGCTATACGGCAACAGCGGGAAGCAGCTGCCGAACAAGCCCGTGCTCGTTTGCTGCTCAAACAAACCATAGCCGACATCCAAGCCAAACTGCCTCCCCCCGATAGCCCGGATTTACTCGAGCATATGCCCACCGATATCAATATCTATATCAAAGACGGCTTTCGCTACTACCAAGAACGTGATATCTATAAATATACGTTTCTACAATATCAGCCTGTTAAAAACGGTAATTCACACCACCGCAATGAAATGAAATCCCTCTCCGAGCACAACAATACCCTTAATATCGTTGCCAGCCATATGCCAGCCATTCTCAGAGAGCGCACTATTTGGCTGCGTTCGGATGGCAAACGCTGGCATTGCTATGCGGCGGTAGATCGCAGCCTGCAAATGAATGGATGCAACGATGCCAACATCGTTGCCAATATGGAAGCAGACGAAGAAGCCGTTGCCTACCGTGCAAAAGGGGAATACGGATACATTGAATGCGGTTGGCATTTCCGTAGCGGCCTAGAAATGATCGACATATATGATCATCGGAAACCATATTATCGAAAACCGCAAGCCATATTGGTAGAGAACAGGGGAGCCGAAAAAGTACTTATCCTGTTGGGAAGCAGTGATGGCAGCGATTATGTCGAACCTTTGTATCTGCTGCTTAAAAACGATTCGCCCAAGCCCACCGTTTGGCAAATCGCCACTAGGGATGGTGCTACTCTCTATGAAATCACCCTAATTGGAAACGGCCCGGCCAGCGTAGAAGGATTACAGCGCAAAAGCAGCAGTATCTATAATTACGAATATGCATTGCAAAATTGCCAGGAACGTTTCCCGACAGACCCAAAATACTACCGCCTCAAACACTGGAATGCCTTGGCCGAACGCTTTATCGCCAACTTGCCGCCTTCCTCTTTGCATACCTATATAACCACTCCGCAGCGCAATACCGTTCGATACGGCAGCGGCACAGTCAGCCTCTATCCGACCGCCAGCTACTGGGACTCAGAAAATAAACGATTCAGCTTTGAGTTTGATGAATCTTTGTTTGCCAGAGGCCGCTTTACTTGCCCGGAAAGGGCTCGTTGGGTTAGATCAGGAATCATTACTTTATGTCGGCAAGACAATCCGACACACCCGCAATAAGCTGCAAGCAACACACCAGAACACATGAGGCGAGTATTGGCTGCTCCCCTTTAATTTAAGCATTCCTCGTAGCTTATACAGAACATCAAGCGGTAAACCCATCAATACAGATGGATTGTCAGGTATCCCTTGCCTCATACGAAGGCTACCTGAAAAATAACGAAACCGAAGCACAGTTGGCAGGAAATGGCTACGTTCCTAACAACATCGTGAGCATCATTACTGTTTCCGCTGCATAAAACATCTTCGATGCCATTACTTCGGATCAGTGGCCATTTCCTTGTATGCTTCAAAGGGGAGTGGTTTTTCTGCAAAATGATGTTTGTATAGTGGATTAAATTTAAATCAGGACAAGGCAGCGAGCCGCAGACAGTACAAATAGTACGGCAAGGCGAGCCAACGCTGTACTGGTTTAAATTTAATTCACTATATATTATCCATGAGATGGAAATGAAAAAGGCTACCTATAAAAGGGAACACAACAAAAGGCTACCTGAAAATTTTCAGGTAGCCTTTTCCAATCAGCCCGGCCCGGCCAAAATCGCTTCGTTATCATCCAAACAAGGCTATAGTGGATTAAAATTGCAATGATACGGCGTTGCCAACGCCCTTATGTACTACCCGTACACGGCGGGCGTTGCCGCCTTGTCTCATTTTTATTTTAATCCAATATATAATCGCGGCTTTGTTTGCGAATAAAGGGAGGCGGGTAATGTTCCGCAGTTTTTTCCTCAGCCGGCGCTGGCTGCGCTGGTCTTTGGCCGGTTCGCTGCTGATTTTGGCGGCCACTTGGTATCGGGTGCAGCTGAATGTGCAGATTAACGATTGGTTCGGCACGTTTTACGATTCGGTGCAAAAAATGCTGGAAAAGCCGGGTTCGGTGAGCCTGGACGAGTTCAACCGCCAAGTGTTCACCTTCGCCCGCATTGCGGCGGTGTATATTCTGGTGGTGGTGATCAGCGGTTTCGTGAACAAGCATTATGTGTTCCGCTGGCGTTCGGCGATGACGGAATACTATATGCGGCACTGGCCGCTGCTGCGCGGGATTGAGGGCGCGGCGCAGCGGATTCAGGAAGACACCATGCGCTTTGCCACGATTATGGAATCTCTGGGCGAGAGCGGCCTGCGGGCGGTGCTCACGCTGGTGGCGTTCCTACCGATTTTGTGGAAGCTGAGCGAGCCGATTACCGAATTGCCGCTGGTGGGGCATGTAGATCATTCGCTGGTGTATGTGGCCATTTTGGCGGCACTCTTGGGCACGGTGGTGCTGATGGGGGTGGGCTGCAAGCTGCCGGGGCTGGAGTTCGACAACCAAAAGGTGGAGGCGGCCTACCGCAAGGAATTGGTGCTGGGCGAAGACGATGCGGCACGGGCGGATTCGTTTACGCTCACCGGGCTGTTCAAAAATGTGCGCCGCAATTATTTCCGCCTGTATTGGCATTATCTTTATTTCGATGTGGCGCGCTATTCGTATTTGCAGTTTTCGGTGGTGCTGCCTTATCTGGCCATGGGGCCGGCCTTGGTGGCCGGAGCGGTGGCGCTGGGCGTGATGCAGCAGATTGTGCGGGCGTTCGGGCAGGTGCTGGAGGCTTTTCAATTTCTGGTGCGCTCATGGCCGACGATTGTGGAGCTGATGTCGATTTATAAGCGCCTGAAAGGCTTTGAACACCATATAGTGGCGGCGCAGGTGGAAAATTGACGCCGTACGCGGCAAACGGAGAAAGGCTACCTGAAACCGTTTTCAGGTAGCCTTTGCTATATCTTCGATGCCGCGCAACGGATTGCGGGCAAGGCAAAAGTGCGGCGGGGCAAAGCAGCGTTGTCGCGCGGGGTTGCGCCAGTCGAAGTGCGCGGCCTCAGCCATATCCGGCCGACTGCCTAATCGATCCCGATGTCCAAACACACTATCTCTCCGCACCACTGCCGCGCAGCGGGGCTGGCGTGGGCGGGTTTGAGGGCGGCGAAGGCGTAGGTGAGGTTGGCGCGAAAGGTGTCGGCGGCGGCTTCCCCGGTGTCGCCGTTGAGGCCGGTGGGGATGTCGAGCGCCACTTTGCAGCCCGCTGCGCGGTTGAGCAGGCGGCAGCATTCGGCGGCCTCGGGCGGCAGACTACCTGAAAAACCGGTGCCGAAAATGCCGTCGATAATCAGGCCGTAACCCTGCTCCAGCGCGGCAGGCAATGCCTCAACCGGCAGGAAGCGGATGTCCTCCAAACCCCGGAGGCGTTGGCGGTTGGCTTCGGCCAAATCCGACAGTACCGTACCCAAGAGCAGCACAATATCAGCCTGCCAGCCGTGCTGCTGCAACACGCGGGCAATCACCAGCGCATCGCCGCCGTTATTGCCTTTGCCGCACACCAAGAGGGCGCGGCCGGGCTCGGGCAGGCGGCGCAGCAAATCGGCAGCAGCGGCCTGCCCGGCGTTTTCCATCAGCTGCAAAAAGCTGGTGCCGGCCGCCACGGCAGCCTGTTCGCGCTCGCGCATCTGGGCGGCGGTGTAGATTTTCGGGGGATTCTGCGGCATGGTGTTCTCCTGGGTTGGGGTATTCAAAATTCTATGCCCTTCTCAGCAAACAGGCTATCTGAAGATTTTCAGGTAGCCTGTTTGGCATGCAATTTTAATGCCGATGCCGCTTAGGCATGCGCTGCAAACGGCTCGGATACACCGTGCGCGTTTCCACCCGGCCTTGTTCCACCGCATTGAGGATGGCCCGGCCTTTTTGGTCTTGCGGGAAGTTGCGCACATATTCGCGCAGCAGCGCCAGAGCTTCGCTGCGTTTGTTTTGCGTTAACAGGGCGGTGGCCAAATCCCGGCCGCTTTCTTGATGACCGGCTTGGTAGGCGGCGCGCAGCATGGGGATGGCGCGTTCCATGCGGGCGCTGGAAGCGAGGAAGTTGCCGAATTCGCCCTGCACGGCGGGTTTGGCGGCGGCCGGAGCGAGGGCAAGCAGGCGGGCGTAGTCGGCTTCGGCGCGTTCGGCATAGCCTGCCTGGTCGAGGTTGTGCCCCATCCAGTTGAGGCGGGCGCGCATTTGCAGGAGCGCCAAATACCCTTGGCTGGGCGCGGCACCGGCACGCGGCGTGTTGTTTTGCACGAGGCTGTCGAGCAGCACGCCCAAAGGCTGTAAATCGGCGATGGCGCGGCGGCGGTCGGCATCGTTGTCGAACTGCACAGGGTATTCCGCCGCGTGTGCGGCCAAATTGTCGAACGCACGCTGCACGGCAGGCATGTTTACATTAATCGGCGGATGCTCGGGGCTGCCGCTCACCAAACTTTGTGGGTTCAGCGGCGGATAGGGCGCGGCCAAGGCGGCGGGCGCGGCCAGCGCCAATAGAATGGCGAACAGGTGTTTTTTCATGATGTTCCTTATATGTGAATTGAGTTCAATCCGGCAGCCAAGGCTACTTGAAAATATTTCGAATAACACAGCAGCAATATACCGAAACTCACATTTGCGGCAAAGGGCGCGCTTTCGCTTGCTTGAAGCAGGGTTTTCAGGTAGCCCGAGCCCTGCCTGCCAAACTGTGGCACAATCCGAAGCCCGCAACCCCTCCCGCCCGCACCATGCTCACCCTCCAAATCGTCTCCGTGAAATGGCACACGCCCGAAAGCCGCCCCGCCGAACACGCCGCCCGCCGCAACAGCCTGCCGCGCGTGCTGCCCCTGCCCGATGCCTGGCTGGACGCATCCGGTTTCGCCGTCCACACCCAGGCCTACACCGAACATCCTCGGCACAGCGGCCGTTTCGAGCCCGAAGAGAGCCGGTTTCAAACCTTCGACAGCCTGCCCGAACACTTCCAAAGCCTGCATTTTTGCCAAGAAAGCCAAGCCCTGCAAATCCGGTTGGACGACAACGGCTTCTACGGCGAGCCCCCGCGCCGCAAGCGCAGCCTGTTTACCCTCTCGCCCGGCCAAACCGCCCAACTGCGCCTCAACGGCCGGCACGCACGTTTTTACAGCGACTACCACTACTACACCCAGCACACGCTGAACTTCGCCTACCGCCCCAAAGGCGACCGCCGCCTGTTTGCCGGCAAACCGTTTGACCACAGCGTATCGCTGGAAGCGGTGTTGTTTTAAAAAACAGGCCGTGCAGCCCAATCTGCAAGCTGGCGGGCTACCTGAAAAGGCAGTTCGATACAGGCAAGATTATCCGCAATGGCAACGAGTGCCCAGCCTACGGATATTCTGCCCACACTACACTTATTTATCCCAATATTCCCAACCATCTAGCTGTTCTCCATTTTTATAGTATCCTTTGGCTGCTAATTGTCCGTTATCGTAATAGTCAATCCAAAGGCCATCTTCTAACCCGTTTGTATACATACCTTCTGAAGCAATCACACCATTCTCATGATACGCTGTGAATAGGCCATGCCTTACCCAATGCGTTCCATCTTCTGATAAAAATCTAGTGTATCTATATCTAATATTCCCATTATCATATGGAATTTCAGCAATATATAAATTTTCTAATTTTCTATCCATGAGGCAATCTCTTTTGATTTGTGAATCTCTGTATAAACTGGTTTTCCTGTTTCTAGATCATATCTCTGAATAGCTATTATTCTTGGAAGTGAATTATTTCTTTGTTGAAAGTCGACCGCCGCCTGTTTACCGGCAAACCGTTTGACCACAGCGTATCGCTGGAAGCGGTGTTGTTTTAAAAAACAGGCCGTGCAGCCCAATCTGCAGGCTGGCGGGCTACCTGAAAATCCAGTTCGGGCTACCTGAAACCCCAAAAGCAACATCGGTTCGGCAACGCCGCCCCAGCACCAAACAAAAAGGCTACCTGAAAAGTTTCGGCTTCGTGAAACCGCACTTTCAGGTAGCCTTCCCCTATTTCGCCCGCCGCAGCAGGCGCAAGGCGTTGGCGGAAACCAGGAGCGAGCTCAGGCTCATGCCCAGCGCGGCCACCCACGGCGTTACGCAGCCCGCTGCTGCCAGCGGCACCATAATCAGGTTGTAGCCTGCCGCCCACCATAGGTTTTCGCGCACAATCCACGCAGTGCGCTTGGCTTGGGTGGTGAGGTAGGGCAGCGTGCGCATATTGCCGTTGAGCAGCAACACATCCGCCCCTTCGCGCGCCACATCGGCGCCCTCGGCCACGGCCACCGACACATCGGCCTGCGCCAGCACGGGGGCATCATTGATGCCGTCGCCCACCATCAGCACTTTATGCCCTTTCGCCTGCAAATCCTGCACATAGGCCAGCTTGTCTTCCGGCGTGGCTTCGGCGCGCACCGCATCCAGCGGCAAAGCGGCGGCCACGGCATCGGCGGCGGCCTGCCTGTCGCCGCTGAGCAGGTGCAGGCTCAAGCCCTGGCGTTTCCATTCGGCCAGCATGGCCGGCACTTCGGGTTTGGCTTGGTCTTGCAGCAGGAACACGGCGGCAAAGCCGGCCGCGCTGCCCAAATACACTGCGCCACCCGCATGCTCGGCCTGCAAACTTTCAGGTAGCCTGCCCGAGAGTTCGGCCACGTAATCCAAACGGCCGATGCGCCATTGTTCCAGCCGCCCTTCATGCCGCACTTGCGCGCTGATGCCATGCCCGGCGCGGTTTAAATAGTTTTCTGCTTCCAGCGCCAGCGTGGCGGGCGGCAGGTTGGCAATGGCGCGGGCGGCGGGGTGTTCGCTCTGCCGCTCGAGAAGCTGCGCCAGCGCCACGGCTAAATCTTGGCTGATGCCTTCGGCGGTGTGCACGGCGCACACGGCCAGCTGGCCGGTGGTGAGCGTGCCGGTTTTATCCAGCACCACGGTGTCGATGCGCGCCAAGGTTTCCAAGCTGTGCCCGCGGCTGATGAGCACGCCCTCGCCCGCCAAGTGGCCAGTGGAAGCCGCCAGCGCGGCAGGCGTGGCCAGCGATAAGGCGCACGGGCAGGTGGCCACCAAGAGCGACACGGTAATCCACAGCGCGGTTTGCACATCGGCATACCAAGCCCAGCCGGCAAACACCAGCACGCCCAGCAGCAAAAGCGCGCCCACAAACCAGGCCGCATAGCGGTCGGCCAGCTCCACCATGCGCGGCTTTTCCGCCAGCGCCCGGTCCAGCAGGCGCACAATATGCGACAGCCGCGTTTGGCTGCCCGCCTGTTCCACGCGGATAACCAGCGGGCTGCCGCCGTTGAGCGTACCGGCGGTTACCGCATCGCCTACTGCTTTCGGCACGGGCAGGCTCTCGCCGCTGAGCATGGCCTCGTTCGCCTCGCTCTCGCCTTCCAGCACCACCCCGTCGGCCGGCAGCACCTCGCCCGGCTTCACCAGCAGCACTTCGCCGCCCGACAGCCGCGCCACCACTGCTTCTTCCACCCGCGCCGTATCCGGATAATCCGGCAGCCGGTGGCAAAATGCCGGCACCAGCTTCACCAGCCGCTCGGCCGCATCGCCCGCCTTGCGCCGCGCCAGCTGTTCCAAATAACGCCCGCCCAACAGCAGGAACACAAACATCGACACCGAATCGAAATAAATCCCCTCTTCCCGCCCCTGCAACAGCGCCCACAGGCTACCTGAAAACGCCGCCGCAATCGAAACCGCCACCGGCGTATCCATGCCCGCGCGGCGGTTTTTCCAATCGCGCCACGCCCCTTTGAAAAACGGCACCGCCGAATACAGCAGCACCGGCAGCGTGAGAATCATGCTCGCCCAATGCAGCATCCACAAAAAACGCGGCTCGATTTCGCCCGCATACAGATAAGTGGGCACCACATACATCATCACCTGCATCATCGAAAGCCCGGCCACCCACAAGCGCGTGAGCGCCTGCTTGCGCTCCGCCGCCGCCTGCGTTTCCATCCGCCGCGCGTCATAAGGCGAAGCCTCGTAGCCGCTCTGGCGCACCCGCAGCAAAATGTCCGACAGCGCCACCTGCGAGCAGTCCCACGCCACCCGCGCGCGCAGCGTGCTGTAGTTGATTTCCGCACGCAATACGCCGGGGAGCCGCAGAAGCTGCTGCTCAATCAGCCACACGCAGGCCGCACAGGTTACCCCGCCCAGCATCAGCACCGCCTCGCGCTCGTTTTCCGCCTTCACTTCCACAAATTCCGCCTGCACGTCCGGCAGGTCGTACAGCTTCAGCTGCTCCAACACTTCCGGCGGCGGCAACACCGCCTGCTCCGCCTGCTCCGTGCGGCGGTGGTAGTAGCTGCCCAGCCCGGCAGCAATAATGCTCTGCGCCACCGCCTGGCAGCCCGCGCAACAGGCCGGATGGCGCGCGCCTTCAAATTCAATCGGCAAATCCAAACCGCGCGGCACGGGCAGGCCGCAGTGGAAACAGGTTTCGGCTTGGGTTTGGGTTTCAGATGGGGACTCGGTGTGGCTCATGATGGTTGTGTTTAATAGGCGGCAACGGCGCGGATTATAGGCTACCTGAAAGCCTGGTGCAGCGAAGTTTCGGTTTTCAGGTAGCCTTTGCGGTACAGCAGGCTGCCTGAAAATTTAGAACAGCCGTGTATGGTGCGTGCGGTATGCACGCACGCGGCTGGAATAACACGGGCAACTTGGAACGGCGTGCGCGCCTGCGGCGCACACCCTACAAGCCCCCAAAAAACAGTGAGTAGGTTGGGTTAGCCGCAGGCGTAACCCAACAAATAAAAAGTGTGCAATGTTGGGTTTATCAACCCAACCTACACCCTGCCTTATCAACAGGCTACCTGAAAAATGAATTTCAGGTAGCCTGCCCATTTGCGGGGTGTAGGGTGCGTGCAGAATGCACGCACGCGGTTGGAATAACACGGGCAACTTGGAATAACAGCAACAGCGTGCGCGCCTGCGGCGCACACCCTACACGCCCCCAACGGCAGCCGATAAATCGGATGAAGAAAGGCTACCTGAATTTCAGGTAGCCTTTGTGTTGCAGACAAATGCGGCGGTTTAAAAGCGCAGGCCGGCGCGGATGCCGAAGCTGTGCGCGTGGCTGGTGGATGAATCGAAATGGACGCCGGCATGGTCGTAGGCAGGAGTTTTGGAATGGTCGTAGCGGTAGTAGGGGCCGAAGGTCAGCGCCAGATTCGGGGTGAATTGTTTCTGCGCGTCCACGCCTAAACTAATGGCGTAGCTGCTGTCCTTGTGCGTTTCATCCGGCACATGGGGATAAGCCTGTGACCATTTGGTTTCAGTTCTTTCACGCAGGCTGACCTGCGCTTCGCCCCACGGGGTGATGCTCCAGCCGCCGCCCAAATCCTGCTCATATTCCACCTGCGCTTTCAGGTATAGGCCGCTTGAATCGTTGTCCACGATATTCGGGGCGTGGACGGTGCGGTGTGCGCGGGCGTTGCTATTGTTGGAAAAGTAACCCA
>NZ_LXSQ01000019.1 GCF_001648475.1 Eikenella halliae | reverse complement strand
CTGCTCCGATGGTTTATCAAAATACGATGACCGGAGTCTTTTTTGAAGCGTGGTTTCAGCAATGCCTACTGCCCGCATTGACTCAAAAATCGGTGATTATTTTAGATAATGCACGATTTCACCGTATAGGTGTCTTACGGGAAATGGCGGAAAAATTGGGACATAAGGTATTGCCTCTTGCACCCTATTCACCTGAGCTCAATCCGATTGAGAAGGTGTGGGCGAATATTAAGCGGTATCTTCGAACCGTATTGTCTGATTACGCCCGATTTGACGATGCGTTACTGTCCTATTTTTATTTTAATTGACTATACATTGAAGCTTCGCTTTCAGGTAGCCTGTTTGATTAAGAGGCTACCTGAAATCTCCAGAACTACATCTCCCGCCGCTTAAAGTGGCGCGGCCGGAAGCCCAGCAGTCCCAGCGTGGAAAAATACAGCACCATGCCGAAGCCGATCAGCGCAAACAGCTGCCCCGTGCGCCGCAAGCCGCCCACGTGCACCCACTCCAGCGCCACATAATGCTGCACCGCCCAAAGCCCGCCGGCCATCACGGTCAGCGCAATCGCCAGCTTCAGCAAAAACGCGCGCCAGCCCGCCTTGGGCTGATACATCTCTTTAATCCGCAACAATAAAAACAGGAACGCCGCATTGATACACGCGCCCAAGCTGATGGAAAGTGCCAGCCCCGCATGCTGCAGCTTCCACACAAATATCAGGTTCATCAGCTGCGTGCACACCAGCGTTACAATCGCCACCTTCACCGGCGTTTTGATGTTTTTCTGCGCGTAAAACCCCGGCGCCAGCACCTTAATCAGAATCAGCCCCAAGAGCCCCACCGCATAGGCAATCAGCGCCTGTTGCGTCATCAGCGCGTCGTGCACGCCGATTTTGTTATACATAAACAGCGTGGCCACCAGCGGGAAGGCCAGCACCGCCATGCCCACCGCCGCCGGCGCCGTGAGCAGCAGGCACAGGCGCAAGCCCCAATCCAACAGCGCGGAAAATTCCCGTTTGTCGCCCGTGGCCGCGTGTTTAGACAGCCCCGGCAGCAGAATCGTGCCCAGCGCCACGCCCAACACGCCGGTGGGCAGCTCCATCAGCCGGTCGGCAAAATACATCCACGACACGCTGCCACTTTGCAAGTACGACGCAATATTCGTGTTGATCACCAACGACACCTGCGCCACCGACGTGCCCAAAATGGCCGGCGCCATCTGTTTGATTACCCGGTTTACCGCCGGATCGCCGAAACGCAGTTTCGGTATTTTCAAAAAGCCCAGCTTAAACAGCCAAGGCAGCTGGAAACCCAGTTGCAGCACCCCGCCACAAAACACGCCCCAGCCCAAAGCCATCACCGGTTGCTCAAAATGCTTCGCCCCCAGCAGCGCAAAGCTGATGAGCGACACATTAAGCAACACCGGCGTGAAGGCCGGCACGGAAAACTTGCCGTAAGTGTTGAGAATGCTGCCCACTAAAGACGATAGCGAAATCAGCAGGATATACGGGAAAATAATCCGCAAAAGCTGCGAAGCCAGCACAAACTTCTCCGGCTTGCCGCCCCAGCCGCTGGCCGTGGCCCAAATCACCGCCGGTGCCGCCAGCACGCCGATGGCGGTAACGATGAGCAGCGCAAACATCAGCATCCCCGCCACATGCTGCACAAATTCCTGCGTTTCTGCCGGCGATTTCTTCTGCCGGTATTCCGCCAAAATCGGCACAAAAGCCTGCGAAAACGCCCCTTCGGCAAAAATACGGCGCAGCAGGTTGGGCAGGCGGAAGGCCACCACGAATGCGTCCATGGCAATGCCCGCGCCGAAAATCCGCGCCAGCACCGCATCGCGCACAAAACCGAGCACCCGCGACAGCATAGTCATGCTGCCGATTTTCGCCAACGCGCTAAGAAGGTTCATGCTTTATTACCTATAGATAAAACGGGCGCAAGTGTACCGCAAGCAGCCGCTTTTGTGGGAGAGGCCGAAGAAAAGGCTACCTGAAAGCGCAGCTTCAACGCAGTTAAAACGGAGCGAAGCGAAGTTTCTGCGAAGCTAAAGCGCAGCTTCAACGAAGTTGCTGCGCAGCTAAAGCATCGGCCGCAACGCAGGGCAAACGAACGAAGATACGGTAGAATGCCGCGCGAAACGTTGAATAAGCTTTCAGGTAGCCTATTTTGTTAAGGAAGGCTACCTGAAGCTTACCGCTCCACCAAACACATCATGCCCAAACTCAGCCTCCCCCAATGGCACACCCCCGAGCAAGTCCGCGACATCCTGCTCGAGCTGCCCGAAACCAAGCGCAACCGCGCCCTGTACGAACTCATCTGGCAGTTCGACCACTATAATCCGCAAGGCGTTCTGGAAAGCGAAGCCCAGCTTGCCACCCTGCGCCTGCTCTGGCACGACCCGCGTTTTCAGGGGCTGGAAAACATTGAAAGCTGGCTGAGAGAAGTGCTTTATTTGGACGAAGACAACGGAGCATGGCTTGCCCTGCAACCCGAAATCGAAACCCTGCTGGACGTGCTCCACCCCGAAACCTGCGGCGAATACGGCGAACACGGCGGGATGCATCACAACGCGGCCACACTCGAACCCTTTGTCGCCCGCATAATTGCCCGAAACACCGAAAACGCCCGCTACACCGCCCGCTGCTGCCTCTATTGGAGCGAAGCCCTCCGCCAACAGCGCCCCGATTTTGATGAATGGTTGAAAAACGAAATCCGCAGGCTGCACGGAAAATAAGGCCCGACATCAGTTGCCGAGAATCTGCTCCGCATTGTTTTTCAGGTAGCCTTTTTAGGGATTGAGGCTACCTGAAAACGCCGCTTCAACGGAGTTAAAACGGAGTGAATCAAAGTTTCTGCGAAGCTAAAGCCGAGCTGCAATAAAGTTAAAACCTAATCCTTCCACACACCATCCAAACCATACTATGCCACCTATCCGCCAACGCCTTTTCTCCTTCCTGCGCCAAGCCGCTGCCATGGCTGCTGCTTTTATTGTGATCAGCCTGCTGCTCGACTGGTATCGTGCCCCCGCCGTACCGCCGCAGGCCGCCACACTGCCGCTGCATACCCTGCAAGGGCGGCAAACCACCTTGTCCGAACTGGGCGGCGGCCGCACCACCGTGCTGTATTTTTGGGGCTCGTGGTGCGGCATCTGCCGGCATACGTCTCCGGCGGTGGACAAACTCGCGCGCAACGGCGTGCCCGTGGTGGGCGTGGCTTTGCAGTCGGGCAGTGATGAGGAAGTGAGGGGCTACCTGAAAACGCACGGCTGGCAGTTCGACACGGTAAACGATGCAAGCGGCGGCTGGGCGCAACAATGGCAGGTGCAGGTCACACCCACCATCGTGCTGGTAAAAAACGGCCGCGTGCGCCACAGCACCACCGGCCTGGCCAGCTATTGGGGCTTGCGCGTGCGGATTGCTTTGTTGGATGCGTTGGATGGGTGAGGCTACCTGAAAACAGCATGGCAAGACTTGCCCGAATACAATAAATACAGATGCGCAATATGATAAAAAATATCTTGTTCCAAGCAGTAAAAGACGATTTTCTGCAATTGGCCAAACTGGCGAAAGGGCGGGAAATTTACGGCTGCACTTTGGTTACGGGAAGCGATTTCGGCAACGTTGCCATGAAAATCGCAGCTTATACCAAACGCAACCGAGAGCCGAATTGGTATGCCGACGAATGGGAGCTGGACAGTTCCGATTTGCCCAGCTCCGCCTTATCCGAAGTCGATAAAAAGATTACGGCTCGGCTGATTGAAAAACAAAAATGTCTCAAAAACGACATGCTGCCCCTGTTTGTCGGCGCGTTGAAAGAATTAAAAAATTTTCTTGGCGGGCAAGAGATTGCCGATGCCGGGCGAATCTGCTTCTTTGTTAGCGTGGTTGATGATGACGGGAGCGTAGAAGCCCAAACGGTGCAGGAGCTTAATTCAAACGCTATTTTTCAGGCCTTCTCATCCCGATAACCCATGCCTTCTGGCGGCCTGCTTGGCAAGCTGCCAAAAAAGCACTATCCTTCGCCGCGCAGTATCAACCTTCATCAACATCAAGAAAAGGATAGCAAAATGGCAAACATCACCTTTCGCGGCACGCCCGCCAACACCGTAGGCAACCTGCCCGCCGTTGGCGCCGCCGCTCCCGCCTTCACCCTCACCGCCGCCGATTTGTCCGACAAAACCTTGGCCGACTTTGCCGGCAAACGCAAAGTGCTCAACATTTTCCCCAGCATCGACACCGGCGTGTGCGCCCAATCCGTGCGTACCTTCAACCAACGCGCTGCCGCGCTGCAAAACGCCGTGGTGCTGTGCATTTCCGCCGACCTGCCCTTTGCCCTTTCCCGTTTCTGCGGCGCGGAAGGCATTGAAAACGTGGTAACGCTCTCCAGCTTCCGCAGCAGCTTCGGCGCCGACTACGGCATCACCCTGGCCGACACCCCGCTGCGCGGCCTCACCGCCCGCGCCGTGGTGGTACTGGATGAAAACAACAAAGTGCTGCATGCCGAACTCGTGCCCGAAATCGGCCAAGAGCCCAACTACGATGCCGCCCTGGCCGTGCTGTAACCCGGCGCCAAGCCAAAGCGAAACCGCCTGCATACAATCAATGCAGGCGGTTTCGCTTTGGGGCGATATAGAAGGCTACCTGAAAATCCCTGCAGGGCGAACGCTTTCAGGTAGCCCCTTATCCGGAAACTATACAGCAGGCCGACTTAGCTTTCTCTACAGCCTTCTTAATTTCAATCCCCACCTTGCTGCAACCGCTGCCGCATCTGCTCAAACAGGCAAACGGTGGCCGCCATCGCCACGTTCAGCGATTCGGTTTGCTCTGCTATCGGAATATGCACGAGGCGGCTGGCTGCCGCCAGCATAGTTTCGCTCACGCCCGCACCTTCGTTGCCAAACAGCCAGGCGGCAGGCGCGCGCAAATCGCAATCATACAGGTTCACGCTGTTGCGGCGCAGCGCGGTGGCCAGCAGCGGCACGCGGCATCGTTCCCGCCACGCCGCCAAATCCGGCTCAACAAACAAACGTAACGCAAAATGCGCCCCCATGCCCGCGCGTAACACCTTGGGCGACCACGCATCGGCACAATCGGCAGAAAGCACCACCTGCCCCACGCCCGCCGCTGCCGCGCTGCGCAGAATCGTGCCAATATTGCCCGGGTCTTGAATACGCTCCAGCACCACACAATCGGCCCCGGCATCAAACGGCTCGGCAGGCGGCAGCGCAATCAGCGCGGTGATTTCTTCGGCATCGGTGAGGCTGGTGATTTTCTGCAAGGCCGCGCCCGCCGTCTGCACCACCCGTTCGGGTGGCAGCTGCGCGAGCAGCCGCGCAGTTTCCGGCTGCTGCATTTTGCTTACTGGCACATAAACTTGCAACACCTGCCCGCCCGCCTGCAAATAGGCGGAGAGCAAATGCGCCCCTTCCAGCACGGCCTGCCCACTCTCGCGGCGCGTACGGGCGCTGCGCAGTAGTTTGGCCAGATGTTTGAGTGCGGGGTTTTGGGCGGATTCGATGGTGTTCATAATCGATCAATCATAAATTCTACTAATCTTTATTTTATCCGACTCACACTGTAAATCGATATAAAGCGTATCAACCGGCCAATCCGGCAAACCATACTCCTCCGCAGCAAAGTCAAGATTGGGCATTAATGTCAACACTATCTGCTGCCCACTTTCATCCAAGCGGATTCCCACTACCTGCCAAGCATAATCTTCGCATTCAGCTTCCCGGTAAGCCTCCAAAATATCGGGAAAGTCTTGTGTGCAATACTGAAACAACCCCTGTTTGATGACATCCGTTGCAGCAAATATTGCCTGTAGCTGCCGTATCCATTCAGGCTTGATTTTTTCAGGTACAGGCTGGCCTTGGGCATATGGGCACCAAATCAATACTCTATCCGCCTGATATTCTATACACTGCTCATGCACACCCAATACGTATGCTTGGGAAAGAATCGAGATTTCCGGCAACAGTATGGGCTCGTTCAGCAAAATGCTCGTTCCCAAAAGAGCGACTACTGCCGATATTGCCTGCTCACGGCTATCTGCAAGCGATAAACGGATAATTGCATCATTAATGTTGCCCATCATCAGTTGCTGATCTGCCCATTCAACTAAATAGGAGAAGGGCAATCCTTCCCGAATTACTTGGCTATACAATTGATGCAGCTTCAATTTATTTCGCATGTTTATCTTTAATGAGAAATGCTAAGGGGCTACCTGAAAGCACAGCTTCAACGAAGTTAAAACTGCTTGTCCATTTTTCAGGTAGCCTCTTTTCATTACACATCAATCTTGTAATCTTCCGGCGCAATCCATTTGAGCTTATTCACAAACAGCCAATCCACCGCAAACGCTCCGGCCACGGGCACAAGCACAAACACTAGCAGCGACACCGCCAGTTGCCCCACTCCCCAGCCGGCGAGTTTCAAATGGTTCACCGGTCCGATGAGGCCGCTGATGCCAAAGCCCGCGCTAAATTCCGTGCCTTGGATTTGAAACAGCGAAGCCAGCACCCCGGCCAACGCGGCATTGAGCATAATCGGCAGCAAGAGCTTGGGTTTGGCCACGATATTGGGCATAGAAAGCTTGGGCGAACCCACAAAATGCGCCGCGCAAGTGCCCAATGGGTTCACTCGCCGCCCGGCCACGGCCAGTGAAAACGCACAGGCACAAATGCCCAAATTGGCCGCACCCGAGCCCACGCCAGCCAAATGAATTGCCGTAGCAATACCCACGGAAGACACCGGCGACACAATCAGGCAGGCAAACGCGATGGCAATCAGTACCGCCATCAGCGTTTGCTCCAGCGTGAGCAGGTGGGCAATCCACGAGCCCAGCAGCTGCGAAAATGCGATGAAATACGGAAACGCCAGCCGCCCCAGCGCACCCGCCACAAACAGGCTCACCACGGGCACCACCAAAATCGCATAGCCGCGTACCTTGCCGCGCAGCAGCACAATCAGGCCGGCGGCAATGCCGGCAGTGAACACCATGGTGAAAATATCGCCCGTGCCCTTGAGCTGGATGATGCCGTCGGCAAAACGCACCGCTCCGCCGGCGGCCATGGTGGCCAGCCCCACCGAAATCGATTCAATCGGTGTGAATTTAAACATATAACCGATGGCCACGCCCACAGCGATGCCGACCATGGCGTTGGTGGCGCCGATCATTTGCGTAAGCATGCCCAGCGGCTCGCAATACGGCGTAAGCGCCTTAAACAATTCGCCCAACAGCGCGCCCGGCACAAGGGCGACCACAATGCCCAAGGCCGAGCCGTTGAGCAGGTGCATCATGAAGGATTTCGGGGTGAGTTTTTCCATGATTTTGCTCCTTTGGCGGAAGATTGGTGCATGAGGCAATATAACGCCGCCGATAAAAGAGCGCAAATTTGCGTGGGCATGAAAAGAGAAAGGCTACCTGAAAACGAAGTTTCCTAAGGGGAAGCCAAGTTTCTGCGAAGCTAAAACGAGACTTCTGAAGGGAAGCTGAATTTCTGTGAAGCAGATCGGGGTTTGACAAAATCGAAGCTGAGTTGATTACAAGTTAAAGTATGGCTAAAACAAAAAACCATGCCGCCGAAAGGCTCCGGCGGCATAGTTTTTATTGGACAAAGATTACTTACGCAGGTTCAGGCGGGTAATCACATCGCGGTAGGTATCCACATCGGTGTTGCGCAGGTAGGCCAACAGGCGGCGGCGGGCGCTCACCATTTTCAGCAGGCCGCGGCGGCTGTGGAAATCTTTCGGGTTGGCTTTGAAGTGCGGAGCCAAATCGTTGATACGGAAAGTCAAGAGAGCGATCTGCACCTCAGAAGAGCCGGTATCGCCTTCTTTGCGCTGGAAATCTTTGATGATTTGCGCTTTTTGTTCTACGGTTAATGCCATAATAAAACTCCAAAAATATAGCCTTGCGGGCCGGACAAGCTGGCCGAGCCGGGAAGACCCGCGCCAACTCCTGAATGCCTGTTGAAACAGGCAGGCGCGGATTATGGCACAAAACTGCTGCCAAAAACAGCCGCATAGGCAAAATCGCGCCAAGATGATGCCGCGGTGCAACCAAAAGGCTACCTGAAAACTGGTTTTTCCAGACTATAGTGGATGAAAATCAGGCAACCAACAGCAGACAGAACAGACATACGATAAGGCTAGCCAACGCCGTAGCATGCTTTTTTAATCCACTGTCAAACCAAGCAGTCTGCCGTTTCCTTTTATACTTCTTGATGCCGCAGCAGGTTGGCGGGCATACGGAAGGCGTCAATTTTGCCTGCCGCCTTTGCAAGGCTGTGGCTTGCAAACAGGAAAGTAGGTAATCGCCTGTCGGTTGTCAGGCTGCTACCCAATTACACATTCTTCCTCACCCAACCACATCACCGATTGCGCCATATCCACAAAACGCACTTCGTCTGCCCGCAGCTCGGCCAGCGCGGCGGCGCCTTCCGGCGTGGTACGGGCGGCGGCGAAGTCTTCGCGGCTGTCATCCCATAATTCGCCCATGGCATCGAAGCGGAATGCTTGGGTGTGCCGTTGTGTGGCCTGCTGGGAGGCTGCATCCAGCGGTAGGGTTTTGGCATAGCGCCGGATGTGGAGGACGCTTTGGTATTGCAACACTTTGGCCGAATGCGCCGCCCAGTGTGCCAAAAATTCTTGTTGCGATAATTCGGCTTTCTTCTTCACCAGCATGGTGATTTTAAACATGGTTTTCTCCTTGAATGGCCGCTGCCATATGTTCTACCGCTTGCAATACCTGCGGAAATTCGGTGAAACCTTCGCTGCCCAAAAAGTGGCCGCCGCCGGGAATTTCTTCCAATTTGCCGTCCAACTGCCGCACCAAACGGCGGGTGTTTTCCGGCGGCACGATATCGTCGTTATCGGCGGTAAATAAGGCAATCCGGCTCGTCATTTGGCGGATGGCGGCAAAATCTACCGGGCACTGGTCGACATAGTTGTCTACATTAAAACCGTTAATCTGCGGCAGCGTGGGAACGCGTGCGCCGAAGGCAGACACCAGCACCAGCCCGCCTACTTTGTGCGGGCGAACTCGGCTCAGATAATGCAGCAATGAAATCGTGCCCAGGCTGTGTGCCACTAAGATTGTGCGCCCGGACGGCATGCTTACTGCCTGCGAGAGCGCATCTTGCCAGCGGTGGTAATCGGGCTGCATACTGTCGGGCAGCGCAACGGGCAGGGCGGTTATGCCTTGTTGCTGCAGTTGCCGTGCCAGCCATGGAAACCAATGGTCGGCCACTGTGGCGCCGTAGCCGTGAATGATAAACACGCGTACAGGCTCGTTCTGCGGTTTGGCTAGGTTTTTGCAGCCTGCCAGCAATACGCCCGCGCCTGCAGCGGCACAAAATTGTCTGCGGTTCATGGGGATGGGTGCTCCTGTTTGTTTACAATGGATGGGAGCTTACAGAATGACACAGTGTAAGGGTCAAGATGAAAATCGGCGAATTTGCCAAGCGAAGCGGCATCAGTGTGCGGATGCTGCGGTTTTATGAGGGTGCCGGCATCCTTGTGCCTGCGCGCACACCGGGCGGTTATCGGGAATACCGCGAGCAAGACATCGGCTTTGCCCGCAAGGTGGTGCTGCTTAACCGCGCCGGCCTCGCCCTGAAAGACATTGCCCTAATGCGCGACTGCCTAAACGACGAGCCGCAAGACTTTTGCCCAGCGTTGCGCGGCAAACTGGCCGACACACTCGCACATATCGGCAGCCAAATCGAGAGCCTGCGCCAATCGGAACAGCTACTAGCCGATTTGCTGGTAGCGGAGGGAAAAATATAGTGGATTAACAAAAATCAGGACAAGGCGGCGAGCCGCAGACAGTACAGATAGTACGGCAAGGCGAGGCAACGCTGTACTGGTTTTTGTTAATTCACTATATAACGGGAATAAGGTTTCAGGCTACCTGAAAATATATAGCAAGCCGAGTTGGCTTTCGATGAAGGTGATGGGGTGCAGACGGTATAGGAACACAGTAAGATGAACTGACACCGTAGCGAAAGTTAAATGGGTTTGCTCATCTGCCATGCAGAAACTGTGCTGCGTGGAGCCCCAACTTCGTTAGGGCTGCTCTTTCAGGTAGCCTTTTTCTATGCTAGAGCCAGTCGTTAACCTAATCTGCAAACAAAAACCTGCCGCAGCGGGCAGGTTTTTGATAACAGCAAAGATTAATCTTCCTGTTTGCGGCCAGGCAGTTTTTCTTTGATGCGGGCAGCTTTACCGGTGAGGCCGCGCAGGTAGTACAGTTTGGCACGACGAACGTGGCCACGGCGTTTCACTTCGATTTTTTCCACGTTGGGAGAATATAGCTGGAAAGTACGCTCCACACCTTCACCGCTGGAGATTTTGCGCACGATGAAATTGCTGTTCAGGCCACGGTTGCGGCGGGAAATTACCACGCCTTCGTAGGCTTGCAGACGGGTACGGTTACCCTCGGTTACGCGCACAGAAACGGATACGGTGTCGCCGGGAGCGAATTCGGGGATGGTTTTGTTCAAACGGGCGATTTCTTCCTGTTCGAGCTGTTGAATCAAGTTCATTGCTATAGTCCTTAAGTTTATGATGGGATATCTCGTTCCTCCTGCTGAATTTTTTGCAGGAGCCTAGATTCCTCTGGGGTTAATGCGCGGTCGGCCAAAAGGTCTGGCCGACGCTGCAGGGTGCGGCGCAACGCTTGTTCTAAGCGCCATTCCGCAATCAGGGCATGGTTGCCGCTGCGCAATACAGCGGGCACGGTCATGCCCTGAAATTCTATCGGGCGGGTGTAGTGCGGGCAGTCTAAAAGGCCATTGGCAAACGAATCCTGTCCGGCTGAATCGGCATCGCCCAGTACGCCAGGGATCAGCCTCAACACTGCATCCATCAGCATCATGGCCGGCAATTCGCCTCCAGATACCACAAAGTCACCAATGCTGATTTCTTCATCAATGGCGCTGCTTAACAGGCGCTCGTCTATGCCTTCGTAGCGGCCACACACCAAAATCAAACCGTCCAGTTTAGCCAGTTCGGCTGCTTTTTGATGCGTGAACGGGCTGCCTTGCGGGCTGAGGTAAACCACTTTGCCGTTATGCTGCGCTTTGGCGGCATCGATTGCTGATTGCAGCGGTTCGGCCATCATAATCATGCCGGGGCCGCCGCCAAAAGGCCTGTCGTCGATGTAGCCCAATTTGTTGTCGGCAAACCGGCGCGGGTTGATGCTGTTGAACTGCCATAAACCGCGTTGCAGGGCCCGGCCGGTTACGCCGTAGTCGGTGATGCTGCGGAACATCTCACCAAACAGGGTAACGGCTTGGATATACATCAGTAATCCAAGCCCCAATCGGCAATGATGCTGCCTTGTTCCAAATCCACATTGTCGATGTAGTGGTCGACAAACGGAATCAGTTTGCGGCCATGCTCACCATCTACCACCAAAATATCGTGCGCACCGGTTTCCATCAGGCTGCTTACTGTGCCGATGAGCTCGTTTTGTCGGTTGTATACTGTCAAGCCGACCAAGTCGGCCCAGTAGTATTCGCCTTCTTGGGCGGGCTCAAAATCGCTGCGTTTGATTTCGATGGTGTAGCCGCGCAACAGCTGTGCGGCATCGCGGTCGCTGATTTCGGCAAATTTTACCTGCAATTCACCGCCGGCCACCTGGCCGTTTTCCAGCGTATAACTGCGGGAAACGCCATCTTTGCTCAGCTGCCATACAGGGTAGTCCAGCAGGCTGTCGGCATATTCGGTATCGGCGGCCACTTTTACCCAGCCTTTGATGCCGAAAGCGCCTTTCACATAGCCCATGGCTACCCAGTTGTCTTGGCTGCGGCTCATGGCGGGTATTCCAGAATTAAGCGGCTTTCTGCTGCTCTTTTACCAAGCGGGCAACGGCATCGCTTACTTGCGCACCTTGGCTCACCCAGTAGTTCAGGCGTTCGGTGTTCAGGCGCACGCGCTCCTGTTTTTCGTTGGCTACGGGGTTGTAGAAGCCAACGCGCTCGATGAAGCGGCCGTCACGACGGTTGCGTGAATCGGCTACCACGATGTTGAAAAACGGAGAATGCTTGGAGCCGCCGCGCGAAAAACGGATAACTACCATATTATTATTCCTTCTTCCTTCGGGAAATTTGATCAATAAGAAAACAGCGGATTTTAGGGTAATTTGCCATGCGGGCGCAAGCATTTGTTGAAAAAATACCGTTTTACCGTGGTATCGGGTGGACGATATGCCGCAAGCGACTTGCTTTGGGCACAGGGTTGCGCCGTTTTCAGGTAGCCTTTTCCCTGACGGTTGCCCTGCCAGCAGGCTACCTGAAATCCAAACCTTTGGGCAAACCAGCCGGCTGCCCTTGATTTTCGTCTTGGCGGTGCCATTTGCCTGCTATTCGTGATGACGGATTAACTTGCCTTTTGCTACCAGGCAAGCCAATGCTGGCGTAAAAACCAGGTTAATCCGCCCTATATTTGACCAAGCTATTTGGGAGCCGTTTTATGAGCACTTCCGTGATGACCCCGCAAGAAATCGTCCATGAGCTGGACAAACACATCATCGGCCAACAGCAGGCTAAAAAGGCTGTGGCCGTGGCCTTGCGCAACCGCTACCGCAGAAGCCAGGTGGCCGAGCCGCTGCAAAGCGAAATCGTGCCGAAAAACATCCTGATGATCGGCCCCACCGGCGTGGGCAAAACCGAAATTGCCCGCCGTTTGGCGCGGCTGGCCAATGCGCCGTTTATCAAAATCGAGGCCACCAAGTTCACCGAGGTGGGCTATGTGGGGCGTGATGTCGACAGCATCGTGCGCGATTTGATGGAAATCGCCCTGAAGAATTTGCGCGAACAGGCTGTGCGTAAAAACCGCGACCGCGCCCAAGATGCTGCCGAAAATCGCGTGCTCGACGCGCTCTTGCCGCCTCCGCCGCAAACCGGCTTCGAAGGCGAACCGGCCGAACCGCAGCCCGAAAGCCACACTCGCAAAAAATTCCGCGAAATGCTGCGCCGGGGCGAATTGGATGATAAAGAAATCAACATCGAACTGAGCCAGGCCTCCCCCGCGTCCATGCAAGTGATGGGCCCGCCCGGCATGGAAGAATTCAGCAGCCAGCTGCAAGACATGTTTGCCAACCTCAGCAAAGGCCGCACCAAACCGCACAAAATCAAAGTAGCGGCCGCCATGAAGCTCTTGCTGGACGAAGAAGCCGCCAAACTGATTAACGAAGAAGAACTGCGCGAGCAGGCTGTGCACGCTGTGGAGCAACACGGCATCGTGTTCCTCGATGAAATCGACAAAATCGCGGCCGACAGCAACCGACACGGCGGCGACGTGTCGCGCCAAGGCGTGCAGCGCGACCTTTTGCCGTTGGTGGAAGGCACCACCGTGCAAACCAAATACGGCATGATTAAAACCGACCACATCCTCTTCATCGCTTCCGGCGCCTTCCATTTAAGTAAACCCAGCGACCTGATTCCCGAGCTGCAAGGCCGCTTCCCCATTCGCGTGGAATTGAGCAGCCTTACTGTGGAAGACTTCCAAGCCATCCTCACCAGCACCGATGCCAGTCTCACCAAGCAATATCAAGCTCTGCTGGCCACCGACGGCGTAGAGCTCGATTTCGCCCCCGACGGCATCACCCGACTGGCCGAAATCGCCTTCCAGGTGAACGAGAAAACCGAAAACATCGGCGCCCGCCGCCTGCACACCGTGCTGGAAAAACTGCTGGAAGACGTATCCTTCCACGCCCCGCAAGGCATCACGCAAATTACCGCCGCCTATGTAGACGAGCGGCTGGCCGAAGTGGCCGAACAGGAAGATTTGGCGCGGTACGTGCTGTAAGCTGTTTGAATAAGAACAGGCTACCTGAAAATAGATTTGCGGGTTTCCGCGAAGCTAAAAATTTCAGGTAGCCTTTCCTCTTGCCACCTCATCAATGCTGCTACAATGCCCGCCTTCCGCAACCACCCGCCAAAGGCTACCTGAAAATGTCTGCCGACCGTTATGCCGTGTTTGAAAACCTAAACGCTCCGGAAACCGCCGCTTTTGTCGCCGCTGAACACGCGCAAACGCAGGCCTGGCTGGAGAGCCAGCCGGATTACGAGCCGCTGCGCCGCGATATTTTGGCGGTGTTGCAAGACGAGCAGCAGATTCCGTTTTGCCAGGAGCACCGCGCGCGGATGTATCACTTTTATCAGAGCGAGGAGTTTCCGAAGGGCGTGTACCGCGTGTGCAGTGCGGCTTCGTATCGCGCCGGGCTGCCGGAATGGGAGGTGTTGTTTTCGGTGGCAGATTTCGATGAGGTGCTGGGCGAGGATGTGTATTTAGATGGCGTGTCGCACTATGTGGAGCAGCCGAACCGGGTGTTGCTCTCGCTCAGCCCGTGCGGCGGCGATGCAGCGTTTACGCTGGAATTCGATTTGGAAACGCGCCAAGTGGTGCCCAACGGTTTCCACTTTCCGGCGGGCAAAAACCATATTACCTGGCGTGATGAAGACAGCGTGTGGGTGTGCCCGGCTTGGGACGAGCGCCAGCTTACGGCTTCGGGCTATCCGCGCGAGGCGTGGTTGTTGCGGCGCGGGCAGAGCTTTGAGGAAGCGCAGCCGCTGCTGCAAACGGCGGCGGAGTCGGTGTGGGTGCATGCTTGGCGTTATCTGGATGCGCAGGGCGCACCGCTGGATTTGCTGGAAGAAAGCACAGGCTTTTTCAGCCGCCGTTATTTTCAGGTAGCCTCGGATGGGGCGCTGCTGCCTTTGGGGCTACCTGAAACTTGCGAAATCTGCGGTTATTTGGGCGGTTGGCTGCTGGTGTTGCTCAAGCACGACTGGCAGCGGGCAAACCAAAGCTATGCGGCGGGCAGCCTGGTGGCGGTGAAGCTGAACAAGGGTGTGTTGGGGCAGGCGCAATGCCTGTTTGCGCCGCAGGCGGGGCAATCGGTGGAGGGCGTGGAGACTACGCGCCATTTTGTGGCCGCTACTTTGTTGGATAATGTTTCAGGTAGCCTCAAGGCTTGGCGTTTGCAGCAGGGGCAATGGCAGCCGGCCGAAGTGCCCGAACTGCCGCTGGAAGGGGCGGGTGTGCTGGAGTTTGCCGACCAGCCTTGGGGCGGCGATGTGCTGTATATCGCGGCCAGCAGCTTCCTTTCGCCGCTCACGCTCTATACGCTGGATTTGCAGCGGCAGGAGTGGTGCGTGATGCGCCGCCAGCCTGCGCAGTTTGATCCGGATGGGTTGGGTGTGCAGCAGTTGCACGCTGTGTCGGCCGATGGCGAGCGCATTCCGTATTATCACGTGGGCAACGGCGAACCGAACGCGCCTGCGCTGGTGTATGCTTACGGCGGCTTCGGCGTGCCGGAATTGCCGCATTATTTGGGCATCATCGGCCGGCATTGGCTTGCACGGGGCGGTGCGTTTGTGTTGGCCAACATCCGGGGCGGCGGCGAATTCGGCCCGGCTTGGCATGCTGCCGCCCAAGGCGCGGCACGCAAACATAAAAGCGTGGAAGATTTGGTGGCCGTGGCGCAGGATTTGTCTGCACGCGGTTTGTCTGCGCCCGAACGCATCGTGTTGCAGGGCGGCAGCAACGGCGGGCTGGTGTGCGCCGCTGCTTATTGTGCCGCCCCGCAAAGCATCGGCGGCATGGTGTGCGAAGTGCCGCTCACCGATATGTTGCGCTATCCGCACCTCTTGGCCGGTGCTTCGTGGCAGGAAGAATACGGCAACCCCGATGCCGAGCCGGATAGAGGCTACCTGAAAAAACTTTCGCCCTATCACAATCTGCACGACAACCAAACCTACCCGTCCGCCCTCATCACCACCAATTTGAGCGACGACCGCGTGCACCCCGCCCATGCGCTTAAATTCCACGCCCGCCTGCGCGAAATCGGTGTGAACAGCCGCCTCTACGCCCCCGAAGCCGGCGGCCATGCGGGCAATGCCTCGCAGGAAGAAGTGGCCGCCGAGCTGGCTGCCGTGTTGGTATTTTTGCGGCAAACAGTGGGCAAATAGCGGCATGGCTGCAGCAGATGCCGGATTGATTGGCCGCTGCCGCAGCAGCTGCCGAAATCCCACTATAAAGGCAGATGCCTGCCATTGCCTGTTGATATCGGCTTTTTGGCGCAGTTTGCAAAGGCCGTGCGCTATGCTAATATGCGCACCGTTGTTTTCAGGTAGCCTCGAATCTTGCAGGGCACGGATAGCAAAACGCATATAAATCCGTTACAATGCCGCTTTTAGAGAACTACCTTTAAATTTTTCCCCGTTTATTTAAGGACAAGGACCCCGCAATGGAAAATATCGAACAACGTGTGAAGAAAATCGTTGCCGAACAACTGGGTAAGAGCGAAAGCGAAGTGAAAAACGAATCTTCCTTCAGCGAAGATTTGGGCGCCGACTCTCTGGACGTGGTTGAGCTGGTAATGGCTTTGGAAGAAGCTTTCGGCTGCGACATCCCCGATGAGGAAGCTGAAAAAATCACTACCGTTCAACAAGCCATTGACTTTGTTACTTCCCGCTCCAACTAATCGGCAGCAGGTTTAACAGCAGAATATCAGCCTCTGCCCCGGCGTATTTCCCGCCAAGGGCAGGGGTTTTGTTATTGCGGCCGCTTTCGGGCAGGCCGAAGGATAGATAAACAATCATGAGTCAGAGAAGAGTGGTGGTAACCGGGCTGGGGCAGATTTCCCCGGTGGGCAACAATGTGGCCGATGCCTGGCAAAACCTGTTGGCCGGCGTGAGCGGTATCGGCCGGATTACCCGTTTTGACGCGGGCGAACTGAGCGCCCAAATTGCCGGTGAAGTGAAAGATTTCCAAATCGGCGATTACATTAGCGCCAAAGAAGCGCGCCGCATGGACACCTTCATCCACTACGGTGTTGCCGCTGCCTTGCAGGCCGTGGCCGATGCCGGGCTGGACGATTATCCTGCCCTGGATAAAACCCGCGTGGGCGTGAACATCGGTTCCGGCATCGGCGGCCTGCCTTCCATTGAGGAAACCGGCATCGTGGTGCACGAAAACGGCCCGCGCCGCATCAATCCCTTCTTTATTCCCGGCTCGCTGATCAACCTGATTGCCGGCCACGTGACCATCCTTAAAGGCTATCAAGGCCCCAGCTACGGCATCGTGTCTGCCTGCACCACCGGTGCGCACTGCATCGGCGATGCCGCCCGCATGATTCAATACGGTGATGCCGACGTGATGGTGGCCGGCGGCGCGGAAAGCGCGGTATGCATGCTCGGCGTGGCCGGTTTTGCCGCCATGAAAGCGTTGTCTACCCGCAATGACGACCCCGCCACTGCCTCCCGCCCGTGGGACAAAGACCGCGACGGCTTCGTGATGGGCGAAGGTGCAGGCGTGCTGGTGTTGGAAGAATACGAACACGCCAAAAAACGCGGTGCGAAAATCTACGCCGAACTGGCCGGTTTCGGCATGAGCTCCGATGCGCACCACATTACTGCGCCCAATGCTGAAGGCCCCGCCTTGGCCGTGGCACGCGCCTTGAAAGACGCCGGCCTCAACCCGAGCGACATCGATTATGTGAACGCGCACGGCACATCTACCCCGCTGGGCGATGCCAACGAAACCACCGCGCTGAAACTTGCCTTCGGCGAGCACGCCAAAAAGCTGGTGGTCAACTCCACCAAATCAATGACCGGCCACCTGCTCGGCGGCGCCGGCGGCGTGGAAGCCGTGTATTCCGTGTTGGCGCTGCACCACCAAAAATCACCGCCCACCATCAACATCTTCGAGCAAGACGTTGAAGGCGGCTGCGATTTGGATTATTGCGCCAACGAAGCCCGCGACCTGCCCATCCGTGCCGCCATTTCCAACTCATTCGGCTTCGGCGGCACCAACGGCACGCTGGCGTTCAAACGCTTTGACGGCTAATTGAAAAGCAGGAATCAAATGTATAGGAAGGCTACCTGAAACCCGTTTGCCGTTTTCAGGTAGCCTTTATCGCAAGCAACCAACACAGGAGCACACCATGCAAATCTGCATCATCGGCGCCGGCGCTTGGGGCACGGCACTGGCCATCCACTTTGCCCAAAACAGCCAGCAAGTTTGCCTGTGGACACGCGATGCCGAACATGCCGCCGCCATGTGTGCCGAGCGCATCAACTCAGGCTACCTGAAAGATTTCCCTTTCCCCGACCAACTGGCCGTGGCCGACACGCCGCCGCCCAAGCCCGAGCTAGTCATCATCGCCACGCCCACCGCCGGCCTGCGCGGCAGCCTGCAAACCATACGGCAATGGGGCTGGGGCGATATTCCCGTGCTCACCGCCTGCAAAGGTTTCGAGCAGGGCAGCGGCCTGCTGCCGCACCAGGTGGCCCGCGAAGAGCTGCCGGGCAATACGCGCATCGGCATCCTGTCCGGCCCCAGCTTCGCCCAGGAATTGGCGCAACAGCTGCCCTGCGCCGTTACCCTCGCTTCCGACAACACAGCCTGGATTGAACCGCTCGCCGCCGCGCTCAGCTCCGCCGTGCTGCGCCTGTATGCCAACGACGATATGGTGGGCGTGGGCGTGGGCGGGGCGGTGAAAAACGTGATGGCCATCGCAGTGGGCATCGCCGACGGCCTGCAATACGGCCTCAACGCCCGCGCCGCCCTGATGACGCGCGGCCTGGCCGAAATCAACCGCCTGGCGCTGGCCTTGGGCGCAAAGCAAACCACCCTGATGGGTTTGGCCGGGATGGGCGACCTCATCCTCACCTGCACCGGCTCGCTCTCGCGCAACCGACAAGTTGGCCTCAAGCTGGCCGAGGGCAAACCGCTGCCCGTGATTTTGTCCGAACTCGGCCATGTGGCCGAAGGCGTGTACACCATCCGCGAAGCGGGCGCACAAGCGGCCAAACTCGGCATCGAAATGCCGATTACGCGTATCCTGAACGAGCTCCTAGACGGCCGTGTTGATGTGAATGATGTGGCCGAGCGGCTGATGCTGCGTGAAATCCGCAGCGAATAATCGCCGTTTAGCCTATCTTGTCATCGTAATGCGGGCGGATTTAAGGAAGGTATTTAATTATAAATTTTCCCGGCGCTTGTTCCGTATGGCGCAAGTTTCAGTATAATGCGGCCAGGCTGCCGCTTCTTGCGGCTAGAGATTTAGCAAGAGACAGATTCATGAATAATCAACTCGAACATTTGCAAAACTCCATCGAAACGCTGGTGAACCGTTATCAGACCGCTGTGCGTGAAAAGCAGGCGCTGAGCAAAAAAATCAGCGAGATGGATGCCGCATGGCAGAAACAGCGCCATGACCACCGCGCTACCGTGGACGGTTTGCAACTGGCCTACAGCGAAAGGATGTCGCGTATGGAGCGCGAGCTCAGCGGCCAGATTGAAGCCTTGCAGCAAGAAAATGCCGTTTACCGCAAACTGTTGGAACAAAGTGCCGCCGATATCCGCGCCTTGCTCCAACGCTTGCCCGTGCCCGCCGCCAAGGAGCAGGTCGTATGAGTATCGAACAAGTCAATGTGGACATATTGGGCCGCCAGTTCAATATCGGCACGCCCAACAGCGAGAAAGCAACCCTGCTGCAGGCGGTGCATATGCTGAACCAGAAGATCGGCGTCATCCAATCTTCCGGCCGGATTGTGGAAACCGATAAAATCGTGATTATGGCCGCGCTGAACCTCACCCACGACCTGCTTAAAATGAGCGCGAAAGACGGTTTGGCAATCGGCGAAATTGAGCGTAGAATAAGCACCATGATAGAAAGTTGCGATAAAGCACTTGATTTGGAAAAATAAACCGATTATTCTTCTTTATAACCCTGCGGTGTTTGTGAAGGCACACTATTCCTTTGAACCAATAATTTCGCTTCAGGCTGCAGATTGAGTGGTGGGCGTGCGCGTCCCTGGTGGACGTACCCGAAACTGCCGGAAGTGGCCAACCTTGATTCAAGGTTCAAGCGAATCGAGCCGAAGCGGCATTCGCGGGGTTACCCATACTAAAAGCCGGTATCTTAGATGCCGGCTTTTGCGTTGGCTGCAAGATTTTCAGGTAGCCTCTATTCCGTTTGAGGCTACCTGAAAACTTAATTCCGACCGAAGCACTCGGCCAATATGTTAAAATAGCCGCTTATTCCCACACCTAAACACACACCAATCACCATGGCACTCCTACAAATCGCCGAGCCCGGCCTCTCTGCCGCCCCGCACCAACACCGCCTAGCCGTCGGCATCGACTTGGGCACCACCAACAGCCTGGTTGCCACCGTGAAAAGCGGCCATGCCGTCTGCCTGCCCGATGAAGAAGGCCGCTTCCTGCTGCCTTCAGTGGTGCGCTACGGCGCCGACGGGCAAATCATCACCGGCCAGGCTGCCCTGCAAAGCCAAACCGCCGACCCGGCCAACACCGTCAGCTCCGCCAAACGCCTGATCGGCCGCAAATTGGAAGACATCGATACCAGCCATCTGCCCTACCGTTTCGGCCAATCCGACCAACTAATCGACCTGCAGACCCGCCAAGGCGCGAAAACGCCGATCGACGTATCCGCCGACATCCTGCGCGCACTCAAAGCCCGTGCCGAGCAGAGCCTTGGCGGCGAATTGGTGGGCGCGGTCATCACCGTGCCGGCCTATTTTGATGATGCCCAGCGCCAAGCCACCAAAGATGCCGCACGCCTGGCCGGGCTGAATGTGCTGCGTCTGCTCAACGAGCCCACCGCCGCCGCCATCGCCTACGGGCTGGATAATGCCGCCGAAGGCACATTCGTGGTGTACGACCTCGGCGGCGGCACGTTTGACGTATCCGTGTTGCAGCTTTCCAAAGGCCTGTTCGAAGTGAAGGCCACCGGCGGCAATTCCGCGCTCGGCGGCGACGATTTCGACCACCGCGTGCTGTGCCACCTGATTGAAGCCAACCGCCTTTCCATCACCAACGCCCAAGACAGCCGACTGCTTCTCAGCCTGGTGCGCCAAGCCAAAGAAGAGCTCAGCAGGCTACCTGAAAGCCGTATCCAAGCGGTGCTAAGCGACGGCACGCAAATCGACACCGCCCTGACCCGCACCCAATTCCACGCCCTCACCCAGCACCTCGTGGCGCAAACCCTTGTGCCGGTGAAACAGGCGTTGAAAGACGCCGGCATCAGCAAAGGCGATATCGGCGGCGTGATTATGGTGGGCGGCGCCACCCGCATGCTGCATGTGCAACAGGCCGTGGCCAACTTCTTCGGCCAAACCCCGCTCACCAACTTAGACCCCGACCAAGTGGTCGCACTCGGCGCCGCCATGCAGGCCGACGTGCTGGCCGGTAACAAGCGTGACAACGACTGGCTATTGCTCGACGTTACCCCCCTCTCGCTCGGCCTCGAAACCTACGGCGGGCTGGCTGAAAAAATCATCCCGCGCAACAGCACCCTGCCCACCGCCCGCGCCCAAGAATTCACCACCTTCAAAGACGGCCAAACCGCCATGACCATCCACGTGGTGCAGGGCGAGCGCGAACTGGTGGTCGACTGCCGCAGCCTCGCCAAATTCACCCTGCGCGGCATACCACCGATGGTGGCCGGTGCCGCCCGCATCCGCGTAACCTTCCAAATCGATGCCGACGGCCTGCTTTCCGTGTCCGCCCGCGAGCAAACCACCGGCGTGCAGGCGCAAATCGAAGTGAAACCCTCCTACGGCCTCGACGACGAAACCATCACCAAAATGTTGTCCGACAGCATCAGCCACGCCGGAGGCGATGCCGCCGCCCGTGCCCGTGCTGAAGCCGTGGTGGAAGCCGAAAGCCTGATTGATGCAGTGGAGGCCGCGCTGGAGCTGGATGGCGACCTGCTCGATGAGAGCAGCCTTGCCGCTATCCGCGCCCAAATCTCCACCCTGCAAAGCCTGCTCCCCGAAGCCGAAGCCAACCCCATCCGCAACGCCACCGCCACCCTTGCCGCCGACACCGACGATTTTGCTGCCAAACGCATGGATCGCAACATCCAGCGCGCCCTCACCGGCCAGCGGGTGGAAGATATGGCGTGAATAGGGCAGAGTCTGATAAAGGCTACCTGAAAACGAGGCTTCCGAAGGAAGGCGAGTTTCTGCGAAGCTAAAACGAGGTTTCTGAAGGGAAGCCGAGTCTCTACGGAGCGGACCGAGGTTTTCGAAGAGAAGGCGAGTTTTTACGAAACAGACTGAGGTTTCGACTCAGCCGAAATGTGGATGACGTGCCAAAGCACGGGTGGCTGATGCGCTCTATTTTTCTTGTGCAATGAGTGTCGTCAGGTGCGGATGTGGCGTTCCAATTCGTTCAATATCAGCGTTTCGCGGGTTTCTTGTTCGAGCAGAATGCCGTCGTCCGGCTGCTGCGCCATACGCGACAAATCCAGCTCGATTTCCTGCCCGGATTGGGTATAGATTGCCACGCCGACTTTCACGGGAATGAACATCGGGGCATTGTACGCCCGGTATTTGCCGGTATCTGCCAAATACCGGTTAATATTCAAACGATCTTGGTAGAAATAGGCAACGCGCCGGATTTCCGAATATTTCAGGCTGCCCGTGCAGGGGAAGATGTGAAAATGAATACCTGTGCCGTCCAGCCGCAAAAATTCAGGCTGCCCCGTGTGCCAGCGGTGGTATTGCCGCCATTTGCGGTAGGGCAGGTTGGGCGAGAAAAACAGCCAGGCAGACAGCGCGGCGCCGGAAAAAATATACATGGTGCCGTCCATCAGCCTGCCGAGCCATGCGGTAAGGATGCCGCCAATCAGGATAAAGGCGGCGATAAAGGCGAAAATCAATGTACCGACAAGCGGGTGGCGCATCGGTTGGAATACCCATTCTTGTGTTTCGGGTGTCATGTTTGTGTATCCGTTTGGCTGGGTTGGCGGATTGGACGGGCTTGTTTGCCAACGCCGTATCATTGCAATTCCGACTCACTTATTGCCTGCGGCACAATGTGGGTTAGAAGCGGCGCGGCCGTTTGGCTGTAGCCCGTTTTAGCTCTGCAGAAACTCGGCTTCCCTTCGGAAGCCTCGTTTTCAGGTAGCCTTCAGCGCGGCGGGCAGCTAAACCCACACAGCCCACCGGCATCAGACAGCCTTTGCTGCCTGATGCTTTTGTTTTTCAGGTAGCCTCAATGGCGGTTTCAGGCCAACCCTTGTTCTTCCAAAAACGCTTTCAGTAATTCGGCAAATTTGCGGTAGCCCTCGGCGTTGGCATGGATTTGGTCGGACTTCAAATCCTTATCGCCGAGAATTTCCGACCAAGCGCCGCTCAGCAGGGGGATTTGGTATTGCTCGGCTATTTCTTGGTAGAGCGGATGGTCGCTGAGTTTGCCGAACAGTGCGCCCACGGTGAAATGGGGGATGGCCACCAGTACGGCGGGGATGCTGGCGGTCTGCACGGTTTGGATGATTTTGCCGATGTTGGCGCGGGTGGTGCTTTCGGGCAGTTTGCGCAGGAAGTCGTTGCCGCCGATGCTGATGATAACGAGCTTGGGCTGTTGCCGCATCAGCTCGGGCAGGCGGGCGAGGGCGTCGGCTGTGGTGTCGCCGGATACGCCGCCATTGATGACTTTCCAGCCAGTGAGCCCGGCCAGCTGCACGGGATAGGCAGCGGCGGGAGCAGCACCGTAGCCATAGGTGAGGGAATCGCCCAAGGCGAGCACGGTGCTGCCTTTGAGGAGGGCTTGGGCGCGGTTGCGGCGTTTGCCGCAGGCGGCCAGGGCAAGGATGGCGCTGCCGATGAGGAATTGTCGTCTGTTCATGGATATGGGTTTCAGGTAGCCTTTGGGCAAACCTGCTGTGGGCGGAAATGGAAACAGCCTGAAAGCGTTGCGGCTTTCAGGCTGTTGTTTGGCGGATTAGGCGATTTCAGCGGCGTATTGCTCGGCGTTCATCAGGCCGTCCAAGTCGGCAGGGTTGGCCGGCTTGATGCGGAAGAACCAGCCTTCGCCGTAGGGATCGCTGTTGACGGTTTCGGGCGCATCGGGCAGGCCTTCGTTTACGGCCACGACTTCGCCGGCAATCGGGGCGTACACGTCGGAAGCGGCTTTCACCGATTCCACTACGCCGGCTTGGTCTTCGGCGGCGAGCGAGGCGCCCACTTCGGGCAGTTCAACGAATACAATGTCGCCCAAAAGCTCTTGTGCGTGGTGGGTTACGCCCACTGTTACGCTACCGTCGGCTTCGGCGCGCAGCCATTCGTGGCTGGAAACGTATTTGAGTTCGGCGGGAATGTTGTTGCTCATGGTTTTTCTCCGTAATTAGAAGGTGGGCTGACGTAAGGTCATTCACATTATACAGGTTTTGCCTGTATCGGGTTTGCGCTGACGCAAGGCTACCTGAAAACTGGGTAGCTTGCGCAGGGCAAATTCGTGGTGTGTGCTAAATGGCTTGCTGTTTTTTCGGCTTCGCAGACACTCAACTTCCTGCAGAAGCCTCGCTTTCAGGTAGCCTTATTTATCTTGCAGGGCACGGCGGATTTTCTGATCGGTTTTGTATTGGCTCAGGGCATACACCGACCAGATGGCGGCGGGAATCCAGCCGATGAGCGTGAGCTGCAACAGTAAGCAAATGATGCCGGAAATAGGCTTGCCGATGGTAAAAAATTGCAACCAGGGCAGAAGCAGGGCGAGGATAAGACGCATAGTGGGTTTCCTTTCTTGAGTGGTGTGGTAAAGCGGATATTTTCAGGTAGCCTGCATTATTGCTGGGGTAGATTTAACGCCCTTTATAATGCCTGCTGCCTTTCAGACGGCCAGCCGGCAGTATATTTTTCCACCAGCGCTTTAATCTGCGGATATTGCTTCATGTTCGAGCCGAGCGACCAGCGGGCGGCACCATAGGTTAGGATGTCGTCTCCTGCTTCGGGCTGGTGCTGTTTATCCTCGATTTTAGCGTTATCAGCCACATAATCAACAATGCCGTAAATGTATTCGGCTTTACCGGTAGCAAAAAAGCTGACCCACCGGGCATCTAGTGTGGCTGGCATGTACGGCATATTTAAAATATCGCCGACGGTAAAGTAGTCTTCGGCGTAGGCCTGTCGTTCTTCCGTGGTTAAATCCAGCTGGCTGAGGCATTTGCCGCTATCGGGTGTAGCGGCAATTTTAAACAGCGGTGCAAGCAGCTTGTTGGGATGACGGGTGCGCAGTTCCTGACACCAGGCCATGGTTTGCTCGGGATGCCGTGCCAAAATCTGTGCGCCCCAAACGGATAGGTTGAACAGCGCACTTTCTTTTTGTGCATATGGGCTGTTGAAAAATCGGTGCAGCACGGAACGCGCCCGCTTGAGTTCTGGATCGGGCTGTTGGTAGTACAAGGCTATTTCGCTCTCATCGCTTTTATCATTTGCTGCATCTGATGCGGCGCTAGCTATTTGCTCTACAGCAGCGGAGGTTTCAGAAGCGGCCGATGCGGAGACAGGTAGATTTTCTTGCTGCTGCGAGCAGGCGGTAAGTCCTAATGCGGCTATCAATAATGTAATGATCAAAGAGTGGCGCATGATGGTTTTCGGGAAAAGATGAAATGTTTTTTCAGGTAGCCCTTCCCTCAATGGATTGAGGCTACCTGAAAAACCTAACCGCACTTAATCAAACTGCTTCTGGCCGTTGCGCACGAATGGCAGTTTCAATACGCGCACATCCACTTCTTTGCCGCGAATCACCACTTTGGCGGTATCGCCTTCAAAGGCTTTGGGCACGCGGGCGATGGCGATGGACTGCTTGAGGCTGGGCGAGAACACGCCGCTGGTGGTGATGCCTTTGCCTTCGGGGGTGATCACTTCCATGTGCTCGCGCAGCACGCCGCCTTTGGCCAAGAGCAGGCCGACCTGCTTCACGCTCACGCCTTTTTCCTTCAAGGCCACCAGCGCGGCTTTGCCGACGAAATCGCGGGATTCGTCTTTCAAATCCACTGTCCAGGCCATGCCGGCTTCGAGCGGGCTCACGTCGTCGTCCATGTCGTTGCCGTAGAGGTTCATGCCGGCTTCCATGCGCAGGGTGTCGCGCGCGCCGAGGCCGCAGGGTTTCACGCCGGCCTGTTGTAATGCTTTGAAGAAGGCTCCGGCTTCGCTGCCGGGCAGAATCACTTCCACACCGTCTTCGCCGGTGTAGCCGGTGCGGGCGACGAACCAGTCGTTGCCCAAATCCGCGCCCTGGAAGGGCTTGAGGTTGTTTACGGTGTCGGCCCATTCGGGCTTCACGGTGAGCAGCTTGGCAATGGCTTTGGGGCCTTGCACGGCGAGCATGGCCAAATCGTAGCGCGGGGTGAGCTTGATGCCGAATTCGGCACCGATTTTTTGGAACTGGGCGGAGTCTTTTTCGCGGGTGGCGCCGTTGGATACGATGCGATAGCGGGTTTCGTCTTCGCTCACGCGGTACACGATAAGGTCGTCAATCACGCCGCCTTTGTCGTTGAGCATGGCGGAATAGAGGGCTTTGCCCACGAAGCCGAGCTTGGCCACGTCGTTGGCCAAAAGTTTGCGGAAGAAGGCTTTGGCTTTTTCGCCGGCCACGTCGGTAACCAGCATATGCGACACGTCGAACATGCCGGCGTCGGTGCGCACGGCTTCGTGTTCGGCAATCTGCGAACCGTAGTGGATGGGCAGCTCCCAGCCGGCGAAATCAACCAGCTTGGCGCCTGCGTCTTTGTGGGCTTGATGGAAGGGGGTGGTTTTGATGGCGGACATAAGGATCTCCTGTGGGGCGAAAATGGGGAAGCCTCCCTATCTGTCCCGGGTACCTGAGATTTTCGGCAGATGATGCCTTATATCCTTCGGTGGGCGCGCTGCGCCGCTCTCCAGATGAGGCCGTTTCAGAAGCCGCTTGGGCAATTGATAATAATGAAACGGGCTTGCAGTCCTTTTACCTGAGCGATTTAAGGGAATTTGCGCCTTCGGTGCCATTGTTGTATTAATGGGCTCTCCTGCAAACGCCTTGATTATCGCCTGAAAGCGAGTATTCGGGCAAGATTTCTTGGCATTTTCAATCACATTTCCATGATTAGAATAGCAATTCTAGCTACATTATGCTTACACTATAGCTAAACAGAAACACGAATGGTTTTGGAGTTTGGCTTGACACCCTTTTCGGGTTCAGGCCTGAAAGTGTCCGGCAAAGCTGGCGGACAGGCGGTATATTCCGCTGTTGGTAAGAAATATGGCGGATTATTTCAAGGTGTTTCCCATATAATACCGCCCGGAGAGACAAGTGTAGTTTAATGGTTGGCCACAAGCCTCCATAAGCGCCGTTTGGCTGCCAGCTCACCGGCGTGCAGCATATCTCTAACCCAGTAGTATGATTGGATACCGAATCATGACAACCACTGTTTCGCTTGACAAAATCGACCTGAAAATCCTTCAGGCCCTGCAACACAACGGACGATTGAGCAACGTTGAACTGTCCGAACGCGTTGCCCTTTCCCCATCCCCCTGCCTGCGGCGGCTCAAGCAGCTGGAATCCAGCGGCATTATCCGCGGCTATGCTGCCTTAGTGCATCCTTCCACCGTGGCTCTCGGCTTGCAGGTGTTTATCCGCGTATCAGTGGATAAGAGCAACCATCTGCGCGACGGCTTTGCCGATTCCGTACGCGATTGGCCGCAGGTGCTGCGCTGCTTCGCACTCACCGGCGAAACCGACTATATGCTGCACGCTTTTTTCGCCGATATGGAAAGCTTCTCCCAATTTATCCTCGATACCCTCTTGGCACATCCCGGCGTGGTGGACGCGCGCTCCAGCTTTGTATTGCAGGAAGTGAAAACTCCACCGTATTGCCGCTGGATCATTTGCAAACGGAATAGGGTTTTATTGCCAGATTATTGAATGATTAGGAAAAGTAAAATTTCAGGTAGCCTTTTGTATACGGGCACCTGATTTTTTTACGTCTGTATAGTGAATTAAATTTAAACCAGTACAGCGTTGGCTCGCCTTGCCGTACTATTTGTACTGTCTGCGGCTCGCCGCCTTGTCCTGATTTAAATTTAATCCACTATAAAGTTTCAGGTATCCTGCAACAGCCAGGCTACCTGAAACTTTTCGGGGCGGGCTTTATAGCCGTTCACCCAAGCTCTGTTACGGAGTTGACCCGCTTTGCAAATTGATGGGCTATGGCAATGCAGTTGCTTCCCTCTCCCCATATAGTGAATTAAATTTAAACCAGTACAGCGTTGGCTCGCCTTGCCGTACTATCTGTACTGTCTGCGGCTCGTCGCCTTGTCCTGATTTAAATTTAATTCACTATAAAAAGGCACACCGCAAAGGCGGTGTGCTTTAAGTTTTCAGGTAGCCCGGAAATGGGAGGGGGAAAGGCTACCTGAAAGGGCAGGCTTTATTGCAAACGGCTTAGACCACTTTGCGCCATTTCTGCTGCTGCTCGCGGTGGTAGTGCCGCAGCGCATGTTCTTTGCGACGTCCGCTTGAGAAGGCAGATACGCGTTTCAGGTAGCCGATGACGCGGGTACCGTAGTCGATGTCGTGGCTGCCGCAGGCGGAACAGGCGTGCAAGGTGCGTTTATCGATGTGACCGCATTCGTTGCAGATAGTGATGCGCACGTTCACGCAGAAGTAGTTGCAGCCGGTTTGCGCAGCGATGTCCAAGAGCGAGCGGTAGCCGGATTCGGGCAGGGCTTCGTCGAGGTTCAGGTGCAGCGCGGAGCCGCCGTCGAGCCAGTCCACCAGTTCTTTGCCGTGCAGCAGGAATTTGTCGAGCGCGTTGATTTCTTCGTCTTCAACGACGTAGAAATAGGAGTTGTAGCATTCGCGGCTGACTTGGTAGCCGTCGGCTTTGTCCCATTTGGCGTTTTTCACGCCGAGGTTTTCGGCGGGGACAAACTCGGTGTTGAACTTCACGCCGTAATGTTTGCTGGCAGCTTGGTTGGCTTCGAATATGGTTTTCAGACGGCCTTGAACGAAGTTGATGTAATCGTCGTTGTAGCCGACTTTGATGCCTTGCGATTCGGCGGCTTCCGCCATGCCGTTGATGCCGATGGTGAGGAACTGTTTGTCCAGCGTGATGAAGCCTGCATCGTAAACGGGCAGCATTCCGGCGGCTTGGTATTCTTCCATCAGTTTGCGGTAGGCATATTGGTATTTATGGATTTTGGCGACTTCGGCGGCAAGGTCGCGCCCGTCTTGCTCCAACCGGTTCATATTGATGGTGATGACGTTGATGGAACCGGTCGCTACACCGCCCGCACCGAGTGTATAGCTGAAGGTTCGGTCTTCAATGGCGTTGCGCAGACGGCAGCAGGAAGCCAAGGAGTCGGGGTTGTCGGAAAGATAGACGAAGAAGGAATTGCCTTCCGCCAACTCTTTCGCCATTTCGTCGGCAAACACGGTGTCTTTGCATTTTCCGCCGTCGGTCAGCATCGCAGCGGTAACGACGGGGAAAGTCAAAACGGCTTTGGTGCGTTCCTGATTGAACCATTTGAGGAAGAAGTTTTGCAGCTTCGCCACGCTCGCCCACACCGGTTTGCTGAAATCGGGGAAGACGAAATCGCCGAACATCGCATCGAAATAATATTGATCGTAAACGGAAATATTCCAAAATACGCTCTGATAGCCGCGCGCGGCGGCAGGCTGGTTGATGCTGTACACCACCTGCTGCATGTGGTTGGCGATTTCTTTGCCGTGGGTTTCCAAATAATCGTCGCCGTAGTCTTTGCGGGCGAAATAGTCGAAATAGGTCAGAAACTCCACCGTCGCCACCGCACCGGCAAACTGCGCGCTGATGGCAAACACAAGATTGATAAACGAACCGCAAAACGATGCCAGATGCTGCGGCGCTTTGGATTCGCCGCCGAGTTTGCTTAAGCCGTCGAGCAGGAAGGGATACAGCGTAACCGACACACAATAAGGCTTGAGGCTGGTTTCGTCGTGCACATAAATCTCGTGCGCTTCGATTTGGCGGATGTATTCGTCGGCCACTGATTGGTCGAAAATTTCGGCAATTTTGCGCGATACTTGGGCGCGGTTCATCTGCACGAAAAAGTCTTTCATGATTTCCGCTTCCATCGTGGCGATGTTTTTCTGGGTAACGTTGGCGTTGGCGTCCATTTTCGAGCCGTCCGCCGCGTTTTGCGCACTGATGTAGTCGTGCATGAATTGCAGTTTGCCGTTTAACTGTTCGGGATGCAGCCGAATCATGTTTACTCTCCTTATTGATGTGGATGGGATAGCGGGATTCCGCTATCGGGAAGGCCTACATTAGGCCGGCGGGGAAAACGCGCCCTCGGTGGCCGGTTGCGGGGCGGGCGCCAAGGGGATGATTTTGGGGCGGGCGGCGGGCGTGTCTTTCACAAACAGATGGTTCAGCACTTCGCCGCTGCGCAGGTCGATAAAGCGCTGGTTGGTGTGCGGGCTGTCGAGGCCGCCGAGCTCCATTTTCCAGCGGCCGGTTTTCAGATAGGTGAGCTGCGGGATGATGGCGATGGAGGTGCGCTCCAGTTCGTCTTGCTCTAGGCCGGTGTAGAGGCAGGTGTTCAGCCCAGCTTCGCGTACCTGCGCCAGCAGCGGCAGCAATTTTTCAGGTAGCCACTCGCCGCCCATAAACAGCACGCAGCTAATCAGCCCGCGATAGCGTTCCAAGCGGCTTTGCAGGTATCCGGCAGTCAGTTCGGTGCCCAAACTGCCCTTCCAGCTGTCGGCACTGTGGCAGCCTTGGCAGCGCAGCGGGCAGCCGGAAAACAGAAACGCCAGCGACACCTCGCCCGGCACTTCCTGCCAAACGATCTGCTCGCGGGTAAAATTCAGCGTTTCCATAGCCCTATCCTTAAAATACAATATATAGTGTAGAAAATATTTCTAAACACTATATGTTGTGGTGGATTGTCGTGCTTTACCGGGGAAAACGCAAGCGGCTTCGCCGTTAAATCGGGTTAATTGAGAGTGATTATTAAATGTGAGCTTGCGCAGGCAAGCTGGAGAGTTTTGTGCAGAACAAGGGGTTGCGGCCGACTATCATGCAATGGAAAACAGATTCCCACCGCCCTACTGCGGCTACAAAGTTTGACTTGACTCAAAAGAGGCCGTATCGAAAAGGCTACCTGAAAAAGGCTATCTAAAACCGTAGGCTCTTTTAGTAGAAACAAACACAGGCCAAAGCGGCACACGGCAAACTGTAAACGATATAAGCAGTATGGCAAAACTCAGCCGATGCCGTAGCATTTTTGGAGAAACTTCCATTACTTTGCCGAAATCCGTACTTTCAGGTAGCCTTCAAAGCATCAGCCAAATACACAAATCCGAGTAAAACGGTTGGAAAAATTAACAGGATTAGGCATAATATCGCGAAATTTTGCACAGCTTCACTTCGGCAAAATTTATCCCCCAATAAAAGGAAATAACTCATGAAAAAACTCGCCCTGCTGCCGATTTTGGCTGCCCTCTCCGTCCCCGCCTTCGCCGCCGAACGCTACCTCGCCGACCAGGCATCCACCCACAGCGAAGCCATCAAGAACGAAGACCCCGCCGCGCAGCTGCTGTTCCAGCGCACCGTGCGCCTAGAAGAAGGCCAAAGCAACACCACCCCGCTGGACGTGAAGTCCGGCCAGGTATACACCGTATTCGCCGACTGCTCCGTAAACTGCTCCAACATCAAATTCAGCGTTACCCAAGGCCGCACCGTCCTATTCCGTAAAAACCGTGGCGACGGCTCCCGCTTCACCTGGCAGGCCGACCGCGACGGCCGCGTGGAGCTTAACACCACCATGGACGAATGCTCCCGCAACCGCTGCCGCTCCGCACTGCAAGTATTCAGCGGCGGCAAAGTAGGCAACAGCGACGACGAAGGCGCATCCTTGGAATCTGCCCAGAAACGGATCCGCGAAGCACAGCAGGATGCCGATGAAAAAGCCCGCGAACTGCCCCTGATCAGCGGCCAGCTTGCCGACAGCCAAAGCCGCAGCACGGAAGTCGAACTCACCGTCGGCAAGTATTACAGCGTGTTCGGCCGCTGCGACTCAGCCTGCGGCGACCTCGACCTCACCGTCAGCGCCAACGGTAAAACCATTGCCGCCGACACCGATAGCGATGACGTACCCCAGCTAACCTTCCGTGCAGAACAGGGCGGCCGTCATCAAATCAAGGCCAGCATGGAAGACTGCGACAACGACACCTGCGCCTATTCCGTACAGGTATTTGAAAGCAGCACCGACACCGATCCCTCTCTGCAGCGCGCCCAACGGAGCAACGTGGAAATCGTTAAAGACAAAGACCCGGCTGCCCGAGTATTCCTGCTGCGCCAGCAACGCCTCGCCGCCGGCCAGAGCCACACCGAGCAGCTCAACCTCACCGCCGGCAAAGTCTATACCTTCTACGGCGACTGCGACGACAACTGCACCGACATCGACCTCATCGTGCGCCACAATGGCCGCGTGGTGAAACAAGACGTGATGGGCGACAGCGTGCCCCTGTTCAGCTACCGCGCCCCGCGCAGCGGCCGCTACAGCGTCACCCTGCCGATGAAAACATGCTCCACCGCCACCTGCGCCGCCAGCATCCACATCTTTGAAGGCACCAAAATGGTGTACGACAACAATGGCCGCTAATTAAGCTGTGCGTAACCAGAAAAAGGCTACCTGAAATTTCAGGTAGCCTTTTTATCAACGGTACAACAAATAAACAAAAATTGGAGCCTAATGACAAAGGCAGTATCTGACCCACCGATTAAGGGCTAACGTAACTTAGCGCAGCTATATTAGAGCCATGAGAATGCCGACCAGCATAGGAAATCGTTACGTTGGTTACACTTTTTCTATATCGGGCCGCTTTTTTTGCTTAGATAACTTTTAAACAGCCATCCGGCATTATCAAGAATAGGGCGGGTTTTCCATGTTGATTGATATCCTTAACCATGCCTGATAGTTGTCCAAGCAAGTCTTCAAACAAAAACCGAAGTGTAAACAACCCTGTTGATTTACACGCTAGGAGAAGTTGGGGCAGGGCGGTGTTGTTATGCCGATGTTTGGTTTGATTTGCCTTTATGAATTTTCAGGTAGCCTTCTTCCTGTCGAGGCTACCTGAAACCCATCCCGCCGCTTGCCGCTGCAGACGGGATTTGTTATCATCTGCGGCGCATTAAGAGTTGGGAATCCATGCCAACCTGCCCGCCGCAAACGGCGCGTAAGGTGGACGGCCGAGAGGCCGATGTGGCTCGTCTGAATCAGGCCGGGCAATATCTCTTCCCGCTTAGTGCGGGATTTTTTATTGCCCGTTGAGCCCTCCTTGCTAAGCGCCGCAAGGTTTATCTATTTATCCGAAAGACATATCATGAGCGAATACCTCTTCACCTCCGAATCCGTATCTGAAGGCCATCCCGACAAAGTGGCCGACCAAGTATCCGATGCCATCCTCGATGCCGTCCTCGCCCAAGACCCCAAAGCCCGCGTGGCTGCCGAAACGCTGGTGAACACCGGTCTGTGCGTGCTGGCCGGCGAAATCACCACCACCGCGCACGTGGACTACATCAAAGTCGCCCGCGAAACCATTGCCAAAATCGGCTACAACGCCTCCGAACTCGGCTTTGACGCCAACGGCTGTGCAGTGGGCGTGTATTACGACCAACAATCCCCCGACATCGCCCAAGGCGTGAACGAAGGCGAAGGCCTCGACCTGAACCAAGGCGCGGGCGACCAAGGCCTGATGTTCGGCTACGCCTGCGACGAAACCCCCACCCTGATGCCCTTTGCCATTTATTACAGCCACCGCCTGATGCAACGCCAGAGCGAAGTGCGCAAAAGCGGCCAACTGCCCTGGCTGCGCCCCGATGCCAAAGCACAGCTGACCGTGGTTTACGACAGCGAAACCGGCAAAGTGAAACGCATCGACACCGTGGTGCTCTCCACCCAGCACAATCCCGAAATCGGCCACGAAGAGCTGAGCAAAGCCGTGATTGAGCACATCATCAAACCCGTGTTGCCGCCCGAAATGCTCACCGCCGACACCAAATACCTCATCAACCCCACCGGCCGCTTCGTGATTGGCGGGCCGCAGGGCGACTGCGGGCTCACCGGCCGCAAAATCATTGTCGATACATACGGCGGCGCAGCCCCGCACGGCGGCGGCGCATTCTCCGGCAAAGACCCGAGCAAAGTAGACCGCTCCGCTGCCTATGCCTGCCGCTATGTGGCGAAAAACATCGTGGCCGCCGGTTTGGCGACCCAATGCCAAATCCAAGTGTCTTACGCCATCGGCATTGCCGAGCCCACTTCCATCGCCATCGACACCTTCGGCACGGGCAAAATCAGCGAAGACAAGCTCATCGCCATCGTGCGCGAACACTTCGACCTGCGCCCGAAAGGCATCGTGCAGATGCTCGACCTGCTGCGCCCGATTTACAGCAAATCCGCCGCCTACGGCCACTTCGGCCGCGAGGAGCCCGAGTTCACTTGGGAGCGCACCGATAAGGCCGCAGCCTTGAAGGCGGCAGCAGGTTTGTAATCCCGTTTGTCAAACAGATTAGAGGCTACCTGAAATTTCAGGTAGCCTCTTTTTATGCAATTAAGTAGTTCTATATTTCAGGTAGCCTCAAACTGAGTGGGCAATAGGTGTGCCATGTAGTTGCTACTCCAGCTTCACGCCTTCGCTTTCCATTTTGGCCTGCAGTGCCGCCAGCTTTTTCTGCGGGTCGAGCAGCGGATTGCGGATGTAGTCCAGCAGTGCATCGGCAGAAGCGCGAACGGCTTCGCTATCGGCCACCACTGCGCCGTGGAAAATAAACGGCGGCAGGAAAACGGTTTGCAGCAAGGAGGCAGTTTGCACCAAGGGTTTCAAAAACTCGCTCATGGAAAAGCGGTTATAGCCGCCTGCCTGGTAGGAATCTGCCGGGCCGCCGGTGGAAATGGCCGACAGCCACTCTTTGCCTGCCAGCGCGTTGCCGCCCGGGCCGTATGCCCAGCCGTAGGTTAGTACATCATCGAGCCATTGCTTCATCAGCGGTGGGGTGGAATACCAATAGAACGGGTGTTGGAACACCAAGCGGTCGTGTTCGGCCAAAGCCTGTTGTTCGGCGGCTACGTCGATTTTGCCGTCGGGATAAAGCGCATACAAGTTGCGCAGGGTAATGCCAGGCTGGTTGGCAAGACGATCCGCCCAAGCGCGGTTTACAACAGAACGTTCAAGATGAGGATGGAACAGATTAACCAAAACTTTCATGACAAGACTCCTTGGTAAGAACGCGGTTTATCAAATTTGCGGTGTTTCAGGTAGCCTCTTTAATGTGCGGGCAGAATGGCTGAAGAACCTTCCATGCCTACTTATAGTGAATTAACAAAAACCAGTACAGCGTTGCCTCGCCTTGCCGTACTATTTGTACTGTCTGCGGCTCGCCGCCTTGTCCTGATTTTTGTTAATTCACTATATTTAATTGGGTTTCTTTTCCCTAAGCTCTAAAAATGCATCAAACTTCGCAAACTCCGGCACTTGGATAAGGTTCTCCGCCCGTATCATCAATCTACCCTCTTGGCGGACAAATCCGGAGTGAACGGAGAAAATGAAATCGCCATTTTCCTCTGTGGAGAAATCAGCCACAACCGTGTTTTTCCCATAAAGCAGGCCGGGATTGCCCGCTGTTTGCACCTCATACTTCACCACAAAAGGCGTATGCCTGGCCTGATAAAATAAATTGTCTATCTCTTCTTTTGAAAGAAGTGTTCCGGTTTTCGGCTTCAACCTCACCGTGAGCGCAAACAAGCCGTGATGCGGAATCGGTACATCGTTTATCGTCTGCTGATGGCCTATTTGCTGCGTACTGAACGGCACAGAAACCAGCGGCGTGGTATCCACTTCTCGATTCATATCGCTGATATAGTTGCCAACAAACGGGATAATTGCCACGGTAGCAGCCATACCGATGAGTGCAAACACTATCAACACCGCCAGCGCGATCTTCTTCCAGCGCTTCTGCCCCATTTCTCCTCCTCCAAAATGACTGTCTGAAAGAATGTTCAGGTAGCCTCATGCAGCCCAAGGCTACCTGAAAAATTGTCCGCCTTCCAGCTTCCGTTTGTAGGTTGCCGATTCATCTTCGGGCTACCTTACGGCCTTTCAATCGTCAAACTGCACTGTTGCGGCGTTTTGCACTGCCAGCCGCCCTGTTTTGACTGTTCGTAGCGGGGGTTCTGCCTGCCGCAATCGTACATCAGCACGTCCGGCTTGGGGCGCAGCGGTGTGCAATGCTGTAACTCCGGGGCGTCTGCGCGGTGCACTTTGACATACAACTCCGCCTGATGGCGTTCATACAGGCTGCCGCCGCCCGTGCTGCCGTTCAACGTCAGCCGCTCTCCCAATTCGTGATACGGCTGCGCGCCGCTGTGGCTCAGGGCAATGCGCGTACCGCCGCCCGAATTTAACGAAGACAGCGCAAAACCGCTGTTCAACGGCACCGTCCACCGCTCATCCAAATGGAGAAACGGCAACTCCACTTCCGCATAATAACCCTGCCCCTGCACGGCTTCCGGCAGGTATAGCTCATGCTTCACCAGCGGCGGCTCTCCGCTGCGGCAGGCAGATAAAAACAGCAATGCTGCCGCTAAATATATCTTCATCGCTCTTCCTTCCACATTCTGATATGGGCAAAAGCAGCCTGCACGCCGAACCTTTAACCGCACCGTTTAAACCGCCGCTCCGGCTACGAAGATTTTGCACGATCGACGCACAGAAACCGTGCGGCAAACAAGGCAATGCTGCCGAGACTTACCCACCACAGCCATAGAAAAAAAGACATGCTGCCGTATCTGCAATGCCGCAAATCGTAAATCGTCCCGCCCCAGCCGTGCTGCTCAAACAGCGTTTCCCACCAGCCCCACAAGAACGGCAACAGCTGCGATACTGTTTGGCCGCCCGGATTCGTTCCCGTGAAAACGGCGGTCAAAAGCATGGCTGTGCCCGCATACAGTGCAGCCAGCCTGCCGAAGACCCGCACGCCGTGCCAACGGCTCCGTAACGCCAGAACACCGGGCAGCAGGACGGCGAAGAGCAGCAGGCAATACAGCCATCCATTGATAAACCAGCGGATTTCGCTAATATGGGGATTGTATTCTGCAGTGTGTGAGGCGGTGGCTAAAGTGCTGTACAGGGCGGGGCAAAAGAGATATGTCGCTGCCGCTGCCCACAAAATTGCCGAAACCGTATGCAGGATGCCTGCATCAGTCGGCATAACCAGTTCGCGCCGCCGCCATACTTGCCAAAGGCTGCATAGCACGAGGACGGGCGGAACCACGTAAGACAGCAGTAGCAGGATAATGATTTCCATCGTCGGGGTATCCTCCATGTGGATTTTGGGTTCGGCGCAGGCTGCTTTTGCGGTTTTGCAGAGCCGGATTGGTTTTCAGGTAGCCCACACCTTGTAAAACCCAAGTGCAGGCTACCTGAAACTCATCAACACAAAATCAGACTTTCCCAATGGTGTCCGCAATCTCTTTTTGCAGCAGCGCGATAAAGTCTTCCACTTTCATGCTGCCCAAATCTTCCGCTTTGCGGCGCACGGCCACTTGGCCGTTTTCCATTTCCTTGTCGCCCACCACCACTTGATAGGGGTAGCGCATTTGGCTGTTGTCGCGGATTTTGTAGCCGATTTTTTCGTTGCGTAAATCCAGTTCGGCGCGGAAGCCGGCGGCTTTGAGTTTTTCCACCACTTCGCGGCAGTAATCGGCCTGTTTTTCGGTAATGTTCATCACCACCATCTGCACGGGCGCAAGCCACAGCGGGAAGGAGCCGGCGTGTTCTTCAATCAAGATGCCGATGAAGCGCTCCAGCGAGCCCAAAATGGCGCGGTGCAGCATCACAGGGCGTTTTTTGCTGTTGTCTTCGGCCACGTATTCCGCGTCCAAGCGTTCGGGCAGCACGAAGTCGAGCTGGATGGTGCCGCACTGCCAGGAGCGGCCGAGCGCGTCTTTGATGTGGTATTCCACTTTCGGGCCGTAGAACGCGCCTTCGCCGGGCAATTCCTGCCATTCAACGCCGCAGGCGGTGAGCGCGTCGCGCAGGCCTTGTTCGGCCTTGTCCCAAATTTCGTCCGAACCGGCGCGCTGTTCGGGGCGCAGCGAGAGTTTGACGTTGACGTGTTCGAAGCCGAACTGCTGATAGATTTTCATCACCAACAGGTTGAATTTGCGTGTTTCTTCGGCGATTTGGTCTTCGGTACAGAAAATGTGCGCGTCGTCCTGCACAAAGCCGCGCACGCGCATCAGGCCGTGCAGCGCGCCGGAAGGTTCGTTGCGGTGGCACGAGCCGAATTCCGCCAAGCGCATGGGCAGGTCGCGGTAGGAGCGCAGCGTGTTGTTGAAAATCTGCACGTGGCCGGGGCAGTTCATGGGTTTGACGGCGTATTCGCGTTTTTCGGAGGCGGTGAGGAACATGTTGTCTTTGTAGTTCGCCCAGTGGCCGGATTTCTCCCAAAACGTTTTGTCCATGATTTGCGGCGTTTTCACTTCGCGGTAGCCCGCTGCGTCCAATTCGCGGCGCATGTGCTGCTCGATGACCTGCCACAGCGTCCAGCCGCGCGGATGCCAGAACACCATGCCGGGCGCTTCGTCTTGCAGGTGGAACAGGTCGAGCTGGCGGCCGAGTTTGCGGTGATCGCGTTTTTCGGCTTCTTCAATGCGCGTGATGTAGGCTTTCAGTTCGTCTTTGCTGGCCCAGGCTGTACCGTAGATACGCTGCAGCATTTCGTTGTTGCTGTCGCCGCGCCAATAGGCGCCGGCCAGCTTGGTGAGCTTGAAGTTCTTTAAAAAGCGGGTGTTGGGCACGTGCGGACCGCGGCACATGTCCACATATTCTTGGTGGTGGTACATGCCCATGGCTTCCACTTCGGGCATGTCTTCAATCAGGCGCAGTTTGTATTCTTCGCCGCGCTCTTGGAAGATTTTGATGGTTTCGGCGCGCGGGGTCATGATTTTGATCACATCGTAATCTTGATTAATCAGCTCTTTCATCCGTGCTTCGATGGCGGCTACGTCTTCGGGCGTGAAGGGTTTTTCGGTGGCGATGTCGTAGTAGAAGCCTTCTTCAATCACCGGGCCGATTACCATTTTGGCATTGGGATAGAGCTGTTTCACGGCATGGCCAACCAAGTGCGCGCAGGAATGGCGGATGATTTCCACGCCTTCGGGGTCTTTGGGCGTGATGATTTGCACGGCGGCGTCTTCGGTAATCGGGTCGCAGGCATCGCGCAATACGCCGTTCACTTTGCCCGCCACAGTGGCTTTGGCCAATCCGGAGCCGATGGATGCGGCGATTTGGGCAACGGTGACGGGGGATTCGTATTGGCGGATGCTGCCGTCGGGCAGGGTGATGTTGATTTGGGGCATGATGGTTTGTCTTTCTGTGAAATGGATAAACGGATGAATGGTTTGGGTTTCAGGTAGCCTTTATCGCTGCATTAGGCGAAACCGAAAAAGTAAAACAGCAGGAACAGGCCGGCCAATGCTATGGCGGCCAATGCGGCCAGTGTGAGCAATAGCGCAAGTGCGGGAGGTAAACGGCGCATATGGCGGCTTCCTTATAGCGGTTTGGCCGAAGTTTCAGGTAGCCTGAACAGCAATCCAAAAGGCTACCTGAAACAATGTTTCTGAAGGGAGCGGAATGGCTATAAAGTTAAAACTAATTGCGGGCGGCCAAACAAAAAAGAACAACTGAAGTTCCCCAGAAACCCCTGTTGTTCCACGAATTCTGGTAGGCACGATTGGATTCGAACCAACGACCCCCACCATGTCAAGGTGATGCTCTAACCAACTGAGCTACGTGCCTGTTTAAGGGGCAGCATTATACTGTTTTCCCACCCCCCGCGCAAAGAAAACGCAGGGCTGGCGGCGGTTTGCCATATCGCTGGAGTAATCATTTTTCCCGCTAGGCATCGGGCGGCAGACAGTATGGTCAAGACGGCAAGGCGGGCTGACGCAGTAGGAAGAAAGAAGTGCTTTAGCTATAATCACCAGATTATTTATAACGTTTTATTCCCATGCTCAACTTCACCCTGCACAAAAAAGACGGCTACGCCCGCCGCGGCACGCTCGAACTCAACCACGGCAGCATCGAAACCCCCGTATTCATGCCCGTCGGCACCTACGGCTCGGTCAAAGCCATGACCCCGCAAAACCTGCACGACATCAAAGCCCAAATCATCCTCGGCAACACCTATCACCTCTGGCTGCGCCCCGGCCTCGAAGTCATCGAACAATTCGGCGGCCTGCATGATTTTATCGGCTGGAACAAACCCATCCTCACCGATTCCGGCGGCTTCCAAGTATTTTCGCTGTCCAACATGCGCAAACTCACCGAAGAAGGCTGCACCTTCAAAAGCCCGATTAACGGCGATAAACTCTTCCTTTCGCCCGAAATCTCCATGAAAATCCAAACCGTGCTCAATTCCGATATCGTCATGCAGCTGGACGAATGCACGCCCGGCGAAGCCACGCACGAACAAGCCAAAAAATCCCTGCAAATGAGCCTGCGCTGGGCCGAACGCAGCAAAAAAGCCTTTGAAGACCTGAACAACCCCAATGCCCTGTTCGGCATCATCCAAGGCGCGATGTACGAAGATTTGCGCGAAGAAAGCCTGCGCGGGCTGGAAGACATCGGCTTCAAAGGCATCGCCATCGGCGGCCTCTCCGTGGGCGAACCCAAGCCCGAAATGTACCGCATGCTCCGCGCGCTCGCCCCCATGCTGCCCGAACACAAACCGCATTACCTGATGGGCGTCGGCACACCCGAAGATTTGGTGTACGGCGTGGCGCACGGCGTGGACATGTTCGACTGCGTCATGCCCACCCGCAACGCCCGCAACGGCTGGCTCTTCACCCGTTTCGGCGACCTCAAAATCCGCAACGCCAAGCATCGCCACGACAAACGCCCGCTGGACGAATCCTGCACCTGCTACGCCTGCCGACACTTCAGCCGCAGCTACCTGCATCATCTGGACAAAGTCGGCGAAATCCTCGGCGCGCAACTGTGCACCATCCATAACCTACATTTTTATCAAGTCATTATGGCGGAAATGCGCGAAGCCATCGAACAGGGCAGATTCGCCGACTGGCAGGCGCAGTTTCATGAGAACAGGGCGAGGGGGACGGATTAAGGTGCAGGCTGCCTGAAAGTTTTCAGGTAGCCTTTTTTAGATCGTCTGAAAGATGATTTAAATGGAGAAATACCGTAGTGTAGGCATTGATATTCAGCAAATACAGTACATATTTTCAGTTAAAGCGCAACAAGCTCAACAGCAGTCCCAAGAATACAGTACGTCGGAAAAATCTCTGCGCTGTAAATCGTCTTGCCGGATAAAGAAGTTCATCACACCCATATCGCCTATCATCACGATTTCCTCGCCGTCTTCGTCAAAACTGCTGTCCAGTTGGAACAGCAGGACGTTGTAGTCGGTTAAGCCTTCATCTCTGTTGCGCGGGTCTTCTTGCGTGAAATACGGATAGCCGCCGCATTGGCTGTGGTTATCTTCGCCCCCATCTTCTTCATCGTATGCGCCGAATTCATTTTCGTATTCGTGTTGCATGGCGCGTTGCAGATGTGCTTTGGTGTGATAATCGAGTTCTATGTTATGTGCCGCCAAGTATTTGTTGCATAGCAGATCGCTGGTGGCGTAATCCAAAACGGGGTCTTGTTCGGCAAGCTCGAATTGCAGCCTGCACTCTTGCAACACAGGAAAGCACTCGTCGTCTTCCGTATAAGGTTGGTAGCATTCGGCAAGCTCTGCTTCTGTGTAATGTTCGCCGATTTCGGGATGGTAGCGCACGGCATAGCCGTCCCGCCCGCTTTCTATGCCGAATTCCCAGTTGTCCAAGATGAAAAATTGCAGTATGCCCGCTGAGGGGAAGTGTTCCAAACCTTTTAGGTCGGCGCAGTTGATTTGGGCGAGCAAACGCAGGGTTTCGCCATCCGCATTTTGCGGGGCGGAATCGCCTTTTGGCAGATAGGGCAGTCCGCCGATTTTGCTCTCGGTTAGCGCGGTTTTGGCAGTGGTGAAGTCTGCTTTGGCGTAATGTTTGGCTGCATATTGGGTAAAAAACTGCTGTTTGACCCATTGGTAGCATTCCCTAATGAGCTTAGGGTCGGCTTTGGTTTTTTTAGACATAGGATTACCTCCTTGAAAAATGTTGGCTGCTTTATGCAGTAAAATAGCTTTGCATTATAAAACAAGTAAGATGGCTTGTTTACCTGATTTATAAATCGCTTTGGTTATGAGTTAAAACAGTCGCAAACAGCATCATATATTCCGAAAGCAAAAAACATGGTCAAAACACTCGGCATCATTCAAATCAACCAAAGCACAGGCGTAAAGCGTACCATTCCAACATGGCCAAAGTCATACGCTTGGCTGCGGAATGGCTGCACATGTTGTTCGGCCTGTATTGGAACTACGACAAAGAGGGCCGAGAAGCCATGAGCTGGGTAAAGCTTAAAACAGACGATGCTTTGCAGGCTGCTTTGAACGCGCCCAAAGCAGCCTGCACGCCGACAGTAAGTCAAAATATGACGCAGAGAATTTCGTCTCCATGCGGAGTTTATCTTTGCAAACCCGTGTTTAGTTTCTCAGCAACCCGTTTTGCCTGTTTTCAGGTAGCCTTCCGGCAGTGCAGGCTGCCTGCAAACACCAATGCCAACATCCAACCATCGGAATGCCGCCATGCCCTCCAAACAAACCTTCGCCGCCTTCTGCCTCGGCGCAATCATCGCCGTTGCCGCGCTGTTCCTGCTGTCCGCGCAATATTCCGATTACCGCCGTACTGCCGAAATGAAACAGGAAATCCAAAGGCTTGCCCCGTTGCAGGCGCAGTTGGCCGCCGAATTGGCCGACGGCGGCATCAAAAGCAGCCTGCACACCGTTCGGCAGGACTATCCGGGCGTGCAGGCCGTGAACCGCGACGGTTGGATTCTGCTGCGCACGCCGCGCTTCGGGCAGGAAGCGGTGCTGATTCCTCAGGAAGAGGGCAAAAACATCCGCTGGACGGCGCATTACAACGATACGGACAAGGTAATCAACGGCAAGGCGCTCTGTTTTTGAGTGTGGCATGGCAAAAATGCAGGCTGCTTTGAACGCGCCAAAAGCAGCCTGCACATTCCAACCCATTATGAAGGGAAATCACTATGACAGACATCATACGCACAACTGCACGCCGCAGCCTTTTGTTGGCATCGGTTCTCATGCTCACAGGTTGTGCCAGCCTTACCTTAGGCGCTATCTGGGGTATTCAAGATGGCCTCAATAAGGCCAGATGGCAGCGCGAACGCAACCAGACATTGGGGCATACTGCCAAGCAGGTTTCGGTTTATGCGTCCAACCATACCTCAAACGCCTATACTGTAGGTATTAGGGATGATACGGATAACGACGGGAATCATTTTTACTTGCGGGCGAAAGAAGGCCAACAATCGCCGACATGGATCAAAGATAGCAATAGCAACCATATATACCGCGATATTCCGAAAAGATGGAGCAAAGATTACCTAATACGGGTTGAATGGAGAGATGAAAGCAGCGGGCGTTATTACCGTGCCAAATTTGTGCTGCCGCATTATCAGTATGACCCGAGCGACCTCGAACTGCATTTCCTGCCGGACAATAAACTCCTGGTTTGCGTGAACAGCTATGTGCAAACCCCGTCTTACCGAAAATGGGTGGCCGGTGGTTGCGATACCGAGCCATTGGTGCCTAATACGGAAAGCGTGGAAATACAGAACAGCAGCCTGCGCAGGATTGAAAGCCCGGCCAGACGGAGCAAATGATTGGCCGCCAAAAGCAGCCTGTATGCCATCCGCTGGACAGCGCATTACAACGATACGGACAAGGTAATCAACGGCAAGGCCTTGTGTTTTTGATCAGGGATTTTCAGGTAGCCTTTGGTTGGATCGGACAGGTGGCGGCTTGTCGCTTGAGGCTACCTGAAAACGCATGGATGCCTGTACAGCCCGTCGCCTTGTGCCGTATAGCAAGCCAAATTGGCTTTGGATAGCAGGCGGCGGACAGAAGTACGGCAACGCGGTAGCGGCAGTTAAGTTGCTTAGCCATAGCGTATCAATCCGCCATCTCTAGGCAACATAATCGAGGAAATCCAATGAACTGGTTTTTTATCTATGCCGGCGGCATCGTGCTGCTGTTGCTGGTGGAGCTGGGCTTGCGCCTGCATGTGGACAAATATGCCGCGCCGCTTTTGGCTTGGTATCGGCAGGCTGCGCCGCAAGGCGGGCAGATAAAGGATGATTATTTCCTGCCTAATTCAATTATATGGCGGGGAGGGGATTATTGGCGTGCGCGGCCGGTGGAGAGGCTGGTGTGGAAGCAGAGGGAGGTGGCGGAAAACTCTTATATCCGGCCATATGATTATGCCGTGTTGCGGCCGTATGTGCTGATGTTGTACGGCGTCATACTGCTGCAACGCGGTATGGCGCTGGCCTTGCCCCTGCTGCTTTGGTTTGAGGAGCTGGGCTGGTTGGCATTCTGAAAAGCCGACCGTGCCGTTTTCAGGTAGCCTCAAGCACAGCCAAACAGAAAGCCCTGCCATTATCTGGCAGGGCTTTCTGATGTTGCCATTCCGGCTTATTCCCACTCAATCGTGGCGGGCGGTTTGCCGCTCACGTCGTACACCACGCGGTTGATGCCGCGCACTTCGTTGATGATGCGGTTGGACACTTTGCCCAAGAGCGAGTAGGGGAGTTCCGCCCAGTGTGCGGTCATGAAGTCGCTGGTGATGACGGCGCGCAGGGCGACCACGTAGTCGTAAGTTCGCCCGTCACCCATCACGCCGACGGATTTCACGGGCAGGAATACGGCGAATGCCTGGCTGGTGAGGTCGTACCAAGAGGTGTCGTTTTCGTCTTTGTGGTTGCGCAGTTCCTGAATGAAAATGTCGTCTGCTTGGCGCAGCAGGTCGGCGTATTCGCGCTTCACTTCGCCCAGAATCCGCACGCCCAGGCCGGGGCCGGGGAAGGGGTGGCGGTACACCATTTCGCGCGGCAGGCCGAGCGCTACGCCCAGTTCGCGCACTTCGTCTTTGAACAAATCGCGCAGCGGTTCGAGCAGCTTCAGCTTCATGTTTTCAGGTAGCCCGCCCACGTTGTGGTGCGATTTGATGGCGTGGGCTTTTTTGGTTTTCGCGCCGGCGGATTCGATCACGTCGGGGTAAATCGTGCCTTGCGCCAGCCATTTGGCGTTGGTGAGTTTTTTCTCTTCGGCGTCAAATACTTCAATGAATTCTGCGCCGATGATTTTGCGCTTTTGCTCGGGGTCGGTCACGCCGGCGAGTTTCGCCATAAACTGTTCGCTCGCGTCCACGTGAATCACGCGCACGCCCAAGTTGTCGGCAAACATTTTCATCACGTTTTCGGCCTCGTTCAGGCGCAGCAGGCCGTGGTCGACGAATACGCAGGTGAGCTGGTCGCCGATGGCGCGGTGGATGAGCGCGGCGGCCACGGAGGAGTCCACGCCGCCGGACAAGCCCAAAATCACTTCGTCGCTGCCGACTTGTTCGCGGATTTTGGCCACGGCTTCGTCGATGTAGTTCGGCATGGTCCAGCCGGGCTGTGCGCCGCAGATGTCGAGCACGAAGCGGTTGATGAGGGCGCGGCCTTGTTTGGTGTGGGTGACTTCGGGGTGGAACTGGATGCCGTAGAAGTGTTTATCTGCGTTTTCCATCATGGCGATGGGGCAGGAAGGCGTGCTGCCGATGGTGCGGAAGTTTTCGGGCAGCCTGCACACTTTGTCGCCGTGGCTCATCCACACGTCCAGCGTGTTCGGTGCGCCGTCTTGAATGCCGCTGGTGAGCGCGCTGTCTTGCGTTTGCACTTGCGCGTAACCGAATTCGCGCTGGTTGCCGGCCTGCACTTCGCCGCCCAAATGGTGTGCCATAAACTGCATGCCGTAGCAGATGCCGAGCACGGGCACGCCCAAATCGAACAGCCCCGTGTCGGCCTGATATTCGCTGTCGTACACGGAATTGGGGCCGCCGGAAAGGATGATGCCTTTGGGGTTGAAGGCTTTGATGTCGGCCAGCGGCATGTCGTAGGGGTGCAGCTCGCAATACACATGCGCTTCGCGCACACGGCGGGCGATGAGCTGGGCGACTTGCGAACCGAAGTCGAGGATGAGGATTTTGTCGGGGCTGGTCATAGCGGTATCCGTGGTTGAGTTGGGGTTTTCTTTTTCAGGCAGCCTGTGGCAGAGGCTACCTGAAAATATCTATATCATTGTTTCCAAATATGGTGTTGCAGAGAAGCTAATGAAACTTGGCAACTAATACTTTTACACAAGGCAAAGTTTGAGTTTTAGGCAGTCAGCCAAATTCCAAGCAGCCTGATTCCTTTGCGGCATCTTCACCTTTGCGCCTCGTGTCGGCGCAGGGCACTTATAGTGAATTAAATTTAAACCAGTACAGCGTTGGCTCGCCTTGCCGTACTATCTGTACTGTCTGCGGCTCGCCGCCTTGTCCTGATTTAAATTTAATCCACTATAGTTGCAGGTGGGCGGTGCTGTGGCCGCGTGCGGTGGGGTGGCCGGCGTTGGTGAGGCGTTTTTTGGCGTCGGTGTGCTGTGGTGTTTGTTGCGCTGTGGCGGGCCGGCTTGTGTTTCTGCCTGCCGGGCGGCGGGCTGGCTCGGCGGGCGGTTTTGCCGCTGTGGTTGCGGGCTCGGCCGGGTTGGCGGCCGCTGTGCCGGTGGCTTCGGAGAGGGGCGGGGCGGCAAAAATATAGCCTTGCGAAGCGATGGCCGCCAACGGGCTTTTGTGGGTGTAGGCGAATACGGCGGTGTAGTACGGAGTGCCGTCTTCGGCGGTGGCGTAGCCGAAACCTACGGCATCCACTAAGGGGTTGGTCATGTTGGCAAAGTGGCCGGGCGACTGCCGCCAGCCTTCGGTTACGCCGTCGGGCGGGTAGCCTTTGGCGATGTTTTCGGCAATGTCGCCCACGAAATCCTGCGGATTGAGCACTCGTACGTTGTTCAGGTTGCTGTGCTCCAGTCTGCCTTTGCGCGCCATGCTTTCCGCCCAGGCTTGGGCATGGCGGGTGAGGATGGGGTCGGACGCGAGCGGGCGCACGGTTTTTTCGAGGCGGATGGTGTTGTGCGCGTTGAGCAGCCGGATGCGCACGGCAGCCAAATCGGCAGGCGGGGCGGCCTGGGCGGTTGCGGCGAGGAGGGCGTAGAGCAGGGCGGCGGATTTGCGGGCTGGCATTTTTATTTTTCGGGCTTCGGGCGGCTTTTTGTTTCCTTGGGCTGCACCTGAAGGTTTCTCTTCTGGTTTTGTGGATTGACGGGTTCTTTTTGTAATGGATAAAAATAAGAATGGGACAAGGCGAGCAAACGCCGTGGCATTCTTAATTTTAATTCACTATGTTTTCAGGTAGCCTCCTGTTTGCTTTTGCGAGGCTACCTGAAAACTCAAGCAAACAGTTTTTTCACTTCCGCGCCCACATCGTCGGCACGCATGAAGGTTTCGCCGATTAGGAAGCTGTGCACGCCATGGCTGCGCATGAATTGCACGTCTTCGCGGCTGCGGATGCCGCTTTCGGTAATCACGATGCGGCCTTCGCCGGCGATTTCGGGCAGCAAATCCAGCGTTTGCTGCAGGCTCACTTCGAAGGTGCGCAAGTTGCGGTTGTTCACGCCGCACAGCGGGGTGGTGAGGCGGCGGCATTTTTCCAATTCGTCGGCGTGGTGCAGCTCCAGCAGCACGGCCATGCCTAACTCATGGGCGATGCCTTCGAATTCTTCCAGCTGGGTTTGGCTGAGCGCGGCGGCAATCAGCAGCACGGCATCGGCGCCCATGGCGCGGGATTGGTAGATTTGGTAGGCGCTCACCATAAAGTCTTTGCGCAACACGGGCAGCGCCACGGCGGCGCGGGCGGCTTTCAGGTAGCCTGCCGAGCCTTGGAAGTAGGGTTCGTCGGTGAGCACGGAAAGGCAGGCGGCGCGGGCGGCCTCATAGGCGCGCGCCAGCTGCTCGGGATGGAAGTCCGGCCGGATTAGCCCCTTGCTAGGACTGGCTTTTTTGATTTCGGCAATCAGCGCGGCGCGGCCTTGGCTGTGTTGGTCGCGCATGGCCTGCACGAAGCCGCGCGGCGGCGGCATATCGGCGGCCCGGGCGCGCAGTTCGGCCAGGGGCAGGGCGGCTTGGGCGGCGGCCACTTCTTGCTGTTTGGTGGCGAGGATGCGGGTGAGGATGTCGCTCATCGGGGGGTGTGCTCTTCGGGCAGGGCGGCGTGGCGCCGGTTGAATTGCTCCAGGGTTTCCAGATTGTGCAGGAAGCGCGAGAGCTCCTGCAGGGCATTGGCGTATACGTCTTTTTTAAATTCAATCACTTCGTCGATGGGTGCCCAATAGTCGTGCCAGCGCCAGGCGTCGAACTCCGGCTGGCTGCTGGCGCGCAGGTGCACATCGCTTTCGCGGCCGGTGAGCCGCAGCAAATACCAAATCTGTTTCTGCCCGCGATACGCGCCGCGCCATTGGCGGCGCACCCAGTTGCCGGGCACGTCGTAGCGCAGCCAGTCGCGGGTGCGGCCGAGGATTTTCACGTGGTGCGGCAAAAGGCCCACTTCTTCGGCCAGCTCGCGATACATGGCGGCCTCAGGGCTTTCGCCGGGCTTGATGCCGCCCTGCGGGAACTGCCAGGAATGCTCCTGCACGCGTTTGCCCCAGAATACTTCGTTGCGCTGGTTGGTGATGATGATGCCGACATTGGGGCGATAACCTTCTCTGTCCAACATAATATTTTTCGCCCAATTTGAATAATTTTAAACGTACGGATTTTCCCACAAAACGGCACGGCAGGCTACCTGAAAGCTTTCAGGTAGCCTGCCGCCTTGCCCTATTTTCATTTGAATCCGCTATCTTGTTTACCCACGCGGATGATGCTGCGCCACCAGCTGTTTGAGCCGCTCGTTGGCCACGTGGGTGTAGATTTGCGTGGTGTTCAGGCTGGCGTGGCCGAGCATCATCTGCACGCTGCGCAGGTCGGCGCCGTGGTTTACCAGATGGGTGGCGAAGGCGTGGCGCAGGCCGTGCGGGCTGAGTTCGCTGATGCCGGCTTGTGCGGCGTAGCGTTTCACCATCTGCCACACCAATTGGCGGCTGATGCCGCTGCGTTTTTGCCCCACGAATACGAAATCGCACGGGGTGTGCTTGAGCAATTCGCCGCGCGCGGTTTTCAGGTAGCGTTCCAGCCAATGCACGGCTTCGGCGCCCAGCGGCACGATGCGCTGCTTGTTGCCCTTGCCGATGACGGTAACCACGCCGCGCTGCAAGTCTAAATCCTGCAGCTGCATTTGGGCGGCTTCGGACACGCGCAGGCCGGTGGCATACAGCGTTTCCAGCACGGCTTTGTCGCGCAGGCCGAAGATGGTTTCCGTATCAGGCGCGGCCAACAGCGCGTCGATTTGCGCTTCGCCGATCAGCGGCGGCAGGGCGCGGCCTTGGCGCGGCGCTCGCAGGTGTTGCGCGGGGTTGTCGCTGCGGCGGTTTTGCAGCTGCAAAAAGCCGTAGAGCTGTTTGACGGCGGAGAGGGCGCGGGCTTGGGAGGCGGGTTTTTCATTCGGGGCATACACGGCATCGGCCAAGGCGTCGGCATCGGCCTGCTGCCAATCCAATCCTTGCGCGTGCAGGCGGCGGGCGACTTTTTCCAAATCGCGCCGGTAGCCCGCCAGGGTGTTGGCGGCGAGGCGGCGGGTGAGGAAGAGCTCGTCCAGCGTTTGCTCGATGGGCTCTTGCCAGGCGGCGGGCAGCGGCTCGGCAGGGTTCACCATGCCACCCCTTCGTGCGCGAGCAGCCAGCGTTTCACTGCCAGGCTGCGCTCGGCATCGCCGCCCATGCTGAAGCCGCCCAGCCCGTTGGCCGAGAGCACGCGGTGGCAGGGAATCAGGAGCGGCAGCGGGTTTTTGCCGCAGGCGCCGCCCACGGGGCGCGGGTGGCTGCCGATGCGCCCGGCAATCCATTGGTAGCTGCGGGTTTCGCCGAACGGAATCCGGGCAATCTGCACCCACACGGCCTGCTGAAACGCCGTGCCTGCGGGCGGCGCAAACGGCGGCAGCGGGGCAGGGCTACCTGAAAAATAGCTGTCCAGCCATTGTGCCAGCAGGGTGTCGTTGGGCAGGGTGGGCAGGAAGGGTGCGGCGCTGTGCTGCAGCAGGATTTCGGCGGGCAGGCCGTTGTGCAGGCGGCACAGCAGCGTGCCGAAGGGGGTTTGATAGCAGTATTGCATGGCGGTGTTCCGCTAGGCCGTTTCGCGCAGCGCGTCGAGCACGGCTTGGGCGTGGCCGGCGGCTTTCACTTTGCGCCATTCGCGCGAGATGTGGCCTTGCGCATCCAAAACGAAGGTGCTGCGTTCGATGCCGAACACTTTTTTGCCATACATGTTTTTCTCTTTGATGACATCGAACAGGCGGCACACGGTTTCATCCTTATCCGACAAGAGCGGCACTTCCAGCGCGTATTTGCACACGAATTTCTGGTGGCTGGCCACGCTGTCGCGCGATACGCCGGCTACCTGAAAACCGAGCGCCTGAAATTCGGGCAAGAGCGCGCTGAATTCCTGCGCTTCGGTGGTGCAGCCGGGCGTGCTGTCTTTGGGGTAGAAATACAGCACCAGCGGCAGGTGGTCGGCGGCGGCGAAATCGTTGCCGTTTTGGTCGGGCAGGGTGAAAAGGTAATTTGTGCTCATGGCGGCTCCTAAGGGGATGAAATCGGCTGGCATTATAGCGTTAAACCGGGGCGGGTATCGGGGGCAGTTGGGATTGGATTAGTGCGGGTGTTTCAGGTAGCCTTAATGTGTGGTATAAGCACGGCGTTTTGTTTCCAACGCACACTTTAAGGATTAAACCCATGAACGCAATCGATTTGCTCACTACCCGCCGCTCGGTGCGCCTCCTCACCGAACCCGCCCCCAACGATGCCCAGCTGGAAATCATTTTGCAGGCCGCCACGCAAGTGCCCGACCACGGCAACCTTACGCCGTGGCATTTTGTGGTGGTGCAAAGCGAGGAGGGGCGGCAGGCCTTCCGCCAAATTTTGCAGCAGTGTGCCGAAGAAATCGGCGGCGAAGCGGCGCGCAAGGCCGAAGTGGTGGGGCAGATGGCGCCGATGGTGATCGGCGTGGTGTCCAAGCCCAAGTTGGACTGCCCCAAGCCGAAGCCGGAATGGGAGCAGATGCTCAGCGCCGGTTGCGCCGCCTATGCCGCCCAACTGGCCGCCAAGGCGCAAGGTTTCGACAATGTGTGGATTACCGGCCTGTGGGTCAACACTGCCGCGCTGCGCGAAGCCTTCGGCTGCGGCGAACACGACAAAATCATCGGCCTGCTGATGATCGGTACGGCGCAGAAAGAGGCCAGCGGCCCGAAAAATACGGATTTGAGCGAGTTGGTCAGCCGTTGGTAATGCGGCCGGTATGTATAGTGGATTAACAAAAACCAATACGGCGTTGGCTCGCCTTGCCGTAGCGTGTGTACTGTCTGCGGCCCGCCGCCTTGTCCTGATTTAAATGTAATCCGCTATAGAAAGGCTGCCTGAAATTTTTTCAGGCAGCCTTTCCGTATAGGCAGCGGATTAAGGGAACGGGGGCAAGGCGGCGGGCTAATGCGGCACATCGGTTTCGTTATAGTGGATTAAAATTGCAATGATACGGCGTTGCCAACGCCCTTATGTACTACCCGTACACGGCGGGCGTTGCCGCCTTGTCTCATTATTGATAGAAAAGGGCATAATCATCCGCTTTGATAGGAGAGAACATGAGTAAATATAACGATGTGTATGTGAAATTTAAAAAAATTCATTGCATTTATAATAAAATTTATGGCTCAGGCTACGAGTTAAAGAAAGTTTCTAATAAACCGGAAGGGGGTCTTTTTGATAAGTTGCCTGTCGACTATACAGCCATGCTTGAATTTTTTGATGGAATAGAAATCCCATTGGAACTTGATCTTGGCCTTGAAATTGGACCAGTTCCATTTCTGGGGATTCCAAAATTTCAGGAGCTTGAGCAGTTAAATAATGAATTCTTGCCAGAAATTAATATTTTACTCGAAGAGTGGGGGGACGAGGAGATAAATGTTATTGGGAAAACAGAAAAGCCAACTAACAAGGATTGGATTAAAGGAAAGATATTATTTTCAATAAGCTCAGGGTTCTATTGGTATTTCGACATGAATCCACCATTGGGTGGGAATGTGGGGCAAATTGTTTTCTTCTATTATATGGGCGATGAGGCTATTGTGTATGTCGTGGCTAAAAATTTTGTTGACTTTATAGAATTGCTGTGCAAAACGGTATAGATATTAATTCCTCCATGAATGGAGTTTATTTGCCTGGATGCAAGAGCTCTATGTCTGGTTCCATTCATTGCGGTCAACATACAAAGGCGTATGCGAAATTGGTTTATGACGGATTGAAGAATGCTGAAAAAAATGGAGGGCGTGTTTATTTTAATCCACTATTATCCGCCATATTTTGGCCGACGCGGCCGGGCGGGGTGGGCCGATTCAGGTTTCTGCCTGCACGAGCCGGAGGCTGCCTGCAGGCAGTTTGGTGCATTCGGGCGGTTGGCGTCCGGCCTTGCGTTATTTCCCGGACAGGGCATAAATCGCGCCGAGGTTGCGCCACATGCCGCCTGCGTCCATGCCGTAGCCGAACACGTAGCGGTCGGGCACGTGGATGCCCACATAGTCGGCGGTGATGGGCTTGGGGCGGTTGATTTTTTTGTTGGCAAACACGGCGGTGCGGCAGGAGGCGGCGCCCATGTCCATCACTTGTTTGTGGATGGCGGCCATGGTGTGGCCTTCGTCCAGGATGTCGTCGAGCACCAAAACGTGGCGGCCTTCCACGCTGTTTTGCGGGGCGCGCAGCCAGTTGAGCTGCACGCTGCCGCTCAGTTCGCTGCCGTAGCGGGAAACGTGCACGTAGTCGAAATCGAGCGGGAAGCGCAACAGGGGCAGCAGCTGGCCGGTGAATACAACGGCACCGCCCATCACGGGCAGGAGCAGGGGGTATTGTTCGGCCAGATCGGCGCTAATCTCTGCGGCCATGCGCTCCAGGGCGGCACGGCAGGCGGCTTCGTCGAATAGGAGGTCGGCCTCTTCCAGGATGCCGTTGGCTTGCTGGAATCTTTCTTTGACGGTCATGGTGGGAATCCTTGGGCGGTGTAAAGGCTACCTGAAAACTGTGCCTTCTTGCTGCGAAGGCACGGTTTTCTTAAAGCCGGAAATAGCGGATCGGCGGTAGATTATGCCGCATAGTCCTTGATGATAATTTCCACATTGCGGCCTTTGCGCCGGAGCAGGGTTTTACGGCTGTAGATGGAACCGGGATTGGATTCCATGTAGTCTATCTGTACACGGTTTGAACCTTGATGGCGTATGGTTAGCTCAAGCGGGTAGATTTCGTTTTTGCCGTCGCCGTCTTCATCGTACAGGTTGTGGCTGCGGTAGGTGAAATTGCGGGCGGGCAGCTGGCGCGGCATGTGTGGGAAATTGAAACGCAGGATGCGATCGTCGCTGCGGCTGGTGCTCAGGGCGGTGTAGGCTTGGGCGAGGTTGCCGTGGTATATGCAGCGGTAGATGGTGGGCATGCCTTCCTGCACCTGATTGCATTCGAGATTGCCTGCGGCGGCGAAGGGTGTGGCAAGAAGGAGGGAGAGGATTAGGGAGCGGATACGCATTTGGGTTTTCCTATAATTAGGGTGGGTTGAGAAAGGCTACCTGAAAGCGGTGTTTCCTAAAGCGGGACAGGCTGGTTCGGTGGCCGGTTTAGGGTGCCGCTACCAGTTCGCTGGTGATTTCCACATCGGAGCCTTTGCGTTGAAACAGGGCTTCGTGGGTGTAAATGGAGTTATTCCGGTCTTCGTAAAGATATTTTATCATCACGCTGTCGGGTGAGGAATATTTGATGGAAGTTTGAGCCAGGTAGCGTTCGCTTCTGCCGTTTCCATGAAGGTCGAACCGCACGTTGCCTCGATATTGGAAGTTGTTTGCAGGCAGCCTGCGCGGCATACCTGGGAAGTCGAGGCGCAGGCGGCCATCTTCGAAGCGGTTGGTACGCATGGCGGCATAGGCTTGGGCAAGGCTGCCGTTGTGATACACGCAGCGATAGGTGGTTAGTACGTATTCCAGCGGCGTTTCGCGATTGCATTCGAGATTGCCTGCGGCGGCGAAAGGGGAGGCGAGAAGGAGGGTGAGGATTAGGGAGCGGATACGCATGGGGTTTCCCTTAATTAAGGTTGGTAAGAAAGGCTACCTGAAAACCGTGCCTCCGTTCTGTGGAGGCACAGTTTCTTTCAAAAGCGGGAAATAGCTGCCCGGCAGCGGGTTTAGGACATGTAGTCCTTGATGGTGATTTCCACGTTACGGCCTTTGCGCAGGAACAGGGTTTCGCGGCTGTATGGGCTGGCGGGGCTGTCTTGCATATATTTTACCAACACGCGGTTTGCGCCCTGATGGCGCAGGGTTAGCTCAACCGGATAGGACTCGTTTTTACCGTCGCCGTCGTAATCGTATTGGTTTTGGCTGCGATGGGTAAAGTTGCGGGCGGGCAGGGTGTTCGGCAGGTGGGGGTGGTCGAGGCGCAGGGCATCGTCTTCGCTGCGGTTGGCGCGCAGGGCGGCGTAGGCTTGGGCGAGGCTACCGTTGTGATAGGTGCAGCGGTATACGGTGGGTACGCCTTGTTTGACCGGCTGGGGGTTGCATTCGAGATTGCCGGCGGCGGCGAAGGGCGCGGCGATGAGAAGGGCGAGCAGTAGGGGTTGGGTACGCATTTGGGTTTTCCTATACAAAGGGTGGATTAAGAAAGGCTACCTGAAAACGGGGGTTTCAACGGAAGTTGAAAAGGCCGGGCGGCTGCCGCGCTGTTTTTCAGGTAGCCTGAATTATAGTACGGGGCAAGGGGCGTTAGTATGTGCCTTCCACCAAAATATCGCGGGTAACGGTTTGGATATTGCGGTGGCCGGTGAAGGCCATGGTGATGTCCATTTCGTTGTAGAGGATTTCCAGCGCGCGGGTGACGCCTGCTTCGCCGTAGGCGCCCAGCCCGTAGATGTAGGCGCGGCCGATGAGCACGCCGCGCGCGCCCAATGCCCAGGCGCGCAGGATGTCTTGCCCGCTGCGGATGCCGCCGTCCATCCATACTTCGATATCGTTTCCGACGGCGGAAACGATGCGGGGCAGGGCGCGGATGGAGGAGGGGGCGCCGTCGAGCTGGCGGCCGCCGTGGTTGGATACCACGATGGCGTCCGCGCCGCTTTTCACAGCGGCTTCGGCGTCTTCCGGCTCCATGATGCCTTTGATGATGAGTTTGCCGCCCCATTCGTCTTTGATGCGGGCCACGTCATCCCAGCTCAGGCTGGGGTCGAACTGCTCGGCCGTCCAAGCGGAGAGGGAACTCATGTCGCTCACGCCTTTGACGTGGCCTTCGATGTTGCCGAAGCCGCGCCGCCGGGTGTTGAGCATGCCCAAACCCCATTCGGGCTTGGTGGCGAGGTTGAGCAGGTTCATCAGGGTGGGCTTGGGCGGGGTGGATAGGCCGTTTTTGATGTCTTTGTGGCGCTGGCCGAGCACCTGCAAATCGGCGGTGAGCACGAGGGCGGAGCATTGGGCGGCTTTGGCGCGGCGGATGAGGTCGCGCATGAATTCGCGGTCGCGCATCACATAAAGCTGAAACCAGAAGGGATCGGGGCTGTTGGCGGCCACGTCTTCGATGGAGCAGATGCTCATGGTGGAGAGGATATAGGGTACGCCGAATTTGGCGGCGGCGCGGGCGGCGAGGATTTCGCCGTCGGCATGCTGCATGCCGGTGAGGCCGACGGGGGCGAGGGCGAGCGGCATTTTCACGGTTTGCCCGATCATTTTGCTCTCGAGGCTGCGGTTTTCCATGTCCACCAGTACGCGCTGGCGGAACAGGATGGATTGGAAATCGGCTTCGTTGGCGCGGTAGGTGGATTCGGTCCACGAGCCGGTGTCGGCGTATTCGTAGAACATTTTGGGCACTTTGCGCCGGGCGATGCGCTGGAGGTCGGCGATGCAGGTGATTTTGCTGAGATGGGAAGTCATGGGAATGCCTTTTGCTTGTTGGAATGAGGCCGCCGCTGATGTGTGGCGGGAGGTGATAAGGATTATATAGCTACCGCGAATTATATTCACTCTCGTGCAACTTGGCTTCGCTATGCCGCATTGCGCATATTGCATGTAGTGCACTGGCTTGTGTCGAAAGTGGATTAACTCGGCTGTAATAAATGGGATATTGGGCAATGGAAAAGGCTACCTGAAAGTTTCTCAGGTAGCCTTTGAATAATATGCAACGCAGATTATTTGTCCATGCGACGGGTTTCCACGATGCGGCCGTCGGCCACCATTCGGGGCAGATCGGCACGTTTCACTTCGATGCGTTCAGATTCGTCCCAAGTAATGTCGGAGAGGTCACCGTTCAGATCTTTTTGGGCACCAGCGGCTTCCGGCCAAGCAGCATCTTCGGTGATAACGATGATTTTATCAGCCTGTACGTCTACCACTTTCATCAGGCCGTAGGCCACGCCGTGCTCTTCGAAGCCTTCTTTGGAGAAGGCGCTGACTTTGGCGGCATAGAGGTCGCCCACTTTAGGTTCGGCCAGAATCGGGTCGAGTCCGGCAGCAGTAGCAGCGGTAGGTTGCACATTGCTGGCGGCAGCGGGCTGTGTATTGTCAGCAGCGGTAGATTGGGCGGAAGTGGAGTTGTTGGTTTGGCCGCCACAGGCAGCCAAAACGGAAATGAGGGCGAGGGCAAATAAACGTTGTTTCATGAAAGGATTTCCTAAAATTAACATTAACGATTAAATCAAAGGGTTTCTCGGTAGTTCCGAAAGTGAACGTATTATCGCTGGTTTATGGAAAATATACAAATTATTATGTTTCCAGATAGCACTCTCGGCAAGGTTGTTTGAAACCGATGCTGATATTTTCAGGTAGCCTTCTGCGGTTTGGGATTGCTGAAAAAAGTTACCTGAAAAATGGAGTGGACGGTTTCGGCTTCATCAAAACGCCCCGGCCGCCTCGGGCATGGTTTTCATTTTATAGTGGATTAACAAAAATCAGGACAAGGCGGCGAGCCGCAGACAGTACACACGTTACGGCAAGGCGAGGCAACGCTGTACTGGTTTTTGTTAATTCACTATATTTCGTTGAAACCTGCGCTTTCAGGTAGCCTCTTGCGCGGCGGCAGCCTGTTTTTGCAGTTGATACAGCAGCTCGAGGGCTTGGCGCGGGGTGAGTTCGTCGGGGTGCAGCGCGGCGAGCTCTTGTAGCAGTGGGTGGGCTACAGGCGGGGCGGGTTCGGCAGGGCTGTGTTCGGGCGCGGCGTCTTCGGGCAGGTTGAACATGTCCATCTGCGGGCGGTGGGCGGCTTGGGCTTCGAGCTGTTCGAGGTGTTTCTGCGCGGCTTTGAGGGCGGGGGCGGGCAGGCCGGCGAGTTTGGCTACGGCGATGCCGTAGCTTTTTTCGGCTGGGCCGGGCTCGATGTGGTGTAGGAAGACGATGTCTTGCCCTTCTTCCAGGGCGGAGAGGTGCATATTGACGGCGGCGCTGTGCTGCTCGGGCAGGCGGGTGAGCTCGAAATAATGGGTGGCAAACAGGCTGAAGGATTGGTTTTTTTGGATTAGATGTTCGGCCACGGCTTGGGCGAGGGCGAGGCCGTCGAAGGTGGAGGTGCCGCGGCCGACTTCGTCCATGAGTACTAGGGATTGCTCGGTGGCGTGGCGCAGGATGTAGGCGGTTTCGCTCATTTCCACCATGAAGGTGGAGCGGTTGGCGGCGAGGTCGTCGGAGGCACCGATGCGGGTGAAGATTTGGTCGATTTGGCCGATGCGGGCGGCTTCGGCGGGTACGAAGCTGCCGGTGTGGGCGAGCAAGACGATGTGGGCAACTTGGCGCATATAGGTGGATTTGCCGCCCATATTGGGGCCGGTGAGCAGCATGAGGCGGTGTTTGTGGTCGAGGCGGGTGTGGTTGGGGGTGAAGTGCGGCACTTGGCCTTCAACCACGGGATGGCGGCCGTTTTCGATTTCGATGCCGGGATAGTCGGTGAACCGGGGGGCGTGGTAATCGTGTTCGGCGGCAAAGTGGGCAAAGCAGCAGAGGACGTCCAGCGCGGCGGCGGCCTTGGCGGTACGCTGCAGCAGGGGCAGTTGCTGCTGGAGCTCTTGCAACAGGCTGTCGTAGAGGCGTTTTTCGAGGGAGAGGGCGCGCTCTTGGGCGTTGAGCACTTTGTCTTCGAAGGTTTTGAGCTCGGGAGTGATGAAGCGTTCGGCGTTTTTCAGGGTTTGGCGGCGCTGGTAGTCGGCGGGGGCTTCGGCGGCTTGGATTTTGGAAAGCTCGATGTAGAAGCCGTGTACGCGGTTGTATTCGACTTTGAGGGTGGAAAGGCCGGTGCGCTCGCGTTCGCGGGCTTCGAGTTCGAGCAGGAAGTCGCTGCCGTGGTTTTGGATGCGGCGCAATTCGTCGAGCTCGGCGGAAAAGCCGTGGTTGATTACGCCGCCGTCGCGCAGCCATACGGCGGGCTCGGGCAGGATGGCCTGTTGCAGCTTCTCGGCAATGCCGGCGCCTTGCGGGAAGATGTCGGCTAGGGTGTTGAGCAGGCTGCTTTCAGGTAGCCTGAGCTGGGTGAGGGTAAATAAGCTGTCGCGCAGGCCGGAGAGGTCGCGCGGGCGGGCGGAGCCGACGGCGATGCGGGCGGCGATGCGCTCGATATCGGCGATGGTTTTCAGGTAGCCTTGCAGGGCGGAATAATCGCTTTGCAGGGCGGATACGGCTTCTTGGCGGGCGCGGATGTGTTCGCGGTTGCGCAGGGGGTTGTGCAGCCATTGGGCGAGCAGGCGGCTGCCCATGTTGCCGGCGCAGCGGTCGAGGGTGGAGAAGAGGGTGGGCTCTTTTTTGCCGGACAGGGTGGCGGTGATTTCAAGGTTGCGGCGGGTGGCGGCATCCATGCCGATGTATTGCTGTTCGGTTTCGAGGCTGAGGTTGTCGAGGTGGCGCGGCAGCCGGGATTGGGTGTGGCGGATGTAGTTGAGCAGGGCGCCGGCGGCGCCGATGGCGGGGTCGTGTTCGCCTGCTCGAAGACCGAAGCCGAGCAGGTCTTGGCAGCCGAAGTAGTCGGTGAGCAGGGTGTGGGCGCTGTCGGGGGCGAATTGCCAGTCGTGCAGGCGGGTGGGGTTGCAGTTTTCAGGTAGCCTCAGTTTGGCGGCGGCTTGGTCGGGCAGCAATACTTCGGCGGCCTGCAGGCGGGCGAGTTCGTCGGGTAGTTGGGCTGGGGTGATGATTTTGGCCTTGAATTCGCCGCTTTGCAGGGAGGCCCAGGCGAGGCCGACCGGCTGCTTGGGCTTGCCGTTCCAAGCCACGGCGGCGATGCGGTTGGTTTCTTTGTCTTCCAACAGGGCGGCATCGGTGAGCGTGCCGGGGGTGATGATGCGCACCACTTCGCGCGCCACGGGGCCTTTATTGGCGCCTACTTCACCCACTTGCTCGCAAATGGCCACGCTGCGGCCGAGTTTGACCAGTTTGGCCAAGTATTGCTCGGCCGCATGGTGCGGCACGCCGGCCATTTTGATGGGTTCGCCGTTGATTTGGCCGCGGGTGGTGAGGGTGATGTCGAGCAGGCGGGCGGCTTCTTCGGCGTCGGTGAAGAAGAGTTCGTAGAAGTCGCCCATGCGGTAGAACAAGAGTTTGTCGGCGTGTTGGGCTTTGATCTCGAGATACTGCTGCATCATGGGGGATACGGCGCTTTTGCGGCTCATGAAAGGCTACCTGAAAAATGGAAAGGCGGAAGGCGGTATTGTAGCTGATGCGGCGGCGGGCGAAATGTTTGTGCTTGTAAAATGATTTGCCCGACGGCTTGGGCGGGTGGTTAAATCCTGCCCGTTTGCGCCTGCGGCCGCCGTAAACGGGCAGGATTTGGCCGGAATGCACTTAAAGCGGCACGGGGCGCGCAGTGATGTTTATATATTATTTATCGATTTCTTTCAGTGGTATAAATTCAACTTCATGGAATGAAAACGGAAATGGCAGGCAAATTTCTTTCTTCTCGTAGCGGCTGGCTGCTGCTGTCGGCATTATTGCTGGGCGGCTGTTTTTTTCATAGCCGGCCCAAGCCTTCCGGCGGCGGTGTCGGCGCTATGCCGGCTTTGCCGCCCGGCCAGCGTTATGCGGAAGGCTATCAGCACCGGGTTTCAGGTAGCCTGGCTGGGTATAAGGCGGTGTCGTTTGCGGCATTGCCGCAGTGGCCGCAGCAGGATTTTGCGGCCAGCCTGAATGCGTTTCGCAAAAGCTGCACTGCTTTGAAGAACAAGCCGCAATGGCAGAATGTGTGTGCCCAGGCCGACAGGGTGGGCAGTCAGCCTGCGGCGGCTAAGCAGTTTTTCGAGCAATATTTCACGCCGTGGGAAGTAAGCCACAACGGGCAGTTGGGCGGCATGATAACCGGCTACTACGAGCCGGTGTTGCACGGCAGTGCGCGGCAAACGGCGCAGGCGCGATTCCCGATTTATGGCGTGCCCGCTGATTTGGTTACGGTGCCGCTGGCCGGTGCGTCGCAATCGGGAATGGTGCGTATCCGCCTCACCGGCCGCAACAGCGGCCAAATTGCCGCTAATGGCGAATACACAGCCAATCTGGCCGATTTCCCGGGGCGGGAGAAGAGCCGGTCTTTGAAAGGAAGGGTTTCAGGTAGCCGCTTCGTGCCGTATTACACCCGTGCGCAAATCAATGCCGGCGCGGTAAACGGCAGTGCGCCGGTGTTGGCTTATGCCGATGATCCGGTTGAATTGTTTTTCCTGCATATCCAAGGTTCCGGCCGAATCCGTACGCCGGACGGCCGCTATATCCGCCTGGGATTCGCCGATAAAAATGACCATCCCTATGCCTCCATCGGTCGTTATATGGCTGATAAAGGCTATCTGCCGCTGGCGCAAACCAGTATGCCGAAAATCCGCGATTGGCTGCGTGCACATCCGGACAAACTGGCCGAAGTGTTGGGGAAAAATCCCAGTTATGTGTTTTTCCGCCAACTGCCGGACGGCAACGACGGGCCGATTGGTTCATTGGGTGTGCCGCTGAGCGGCGGCTATTCCGGCGCGGTGGATAAACGCTTCATCACTTTGGGCGCGCCGCTGTTTCTGGCCACCGCACATCCTGAAACCGGACATGCGCTCAACCGCCTGATTATGGCGCAAGATACCGGCAGCGCCATCAACGGCGCGGTGCGGGTAGACTTTTTCTGGGGTTATGGCGATGAGGCGGGCAGGGTGGCCGGCCGTATGAAGCAGACAGGCTATGTTTGGCTGCTGTTGCCTAACGGGGTGTTGCCGTGAAATCGCCTATACTATTCATTATTACCCGCTGACGGGGTGTAAAGATATGCCGTTAGTGTGTAATCTCTTTCCTTTTGGCGGAGAGTTTGGCGAATCCGTTTGAATAGAACGTGTAAATTAATATATACTTTAGGCTAAATTTCCGACATTTGTGTTTGGAAAGATGTTAAGAGAAGTAGGATGAATGTTTTCATTCAATTATGTTTAGGGAGGGTGGGATAAATGGATCTGACGATTCTGGTTCCGCTATTAGTAGTTTTGGCCGGCTTGATTTTCGTGCAACGCCGCCAAAAACAGCAGGCGAAAGCCGCTGTTGATGAAGAGAAAAAAGGCAGAGGTAAGCGTGCCGCCGCGAGATCGGCCGGTAAGAAGGCGGCTTCGGTGGCCGATCGTCCAGCTGCAGTTGCTTCGTCGTCTGAGCCTGAAGAGGTTGAGGTGAGTGAAGACTGGGGTTGGGAGGCTGTGCCTGATGTGGAGGCTGAAGAAGCAGCCGCCAATGTGGCGCAAGAAGTTGATGCGCTCACGGAATATAAAGTCTATAAGCAATTCGGCTACCATGAAAAAGCAGCCGAATCGCTGTCTCAATATCTCACTTCCGGCTCGGCAGCCGTGAGCGACGGTATGCGCAGCACTTTGGTTAATGAGTTGGTGCAGCTGTGGCTAGATGCTAAAAAGCCGGATGAATTAGCCGAAACCTTGCGCCAGTTCGGCAACCTGCTCACCAAAGCCCAAACCGAGGACTACATCAAGCAAGGCTTGGCGGTTGATAAAAACAACCTCAACCTGCGCGTGCTGGCCGAAGAACTGTTGGGCTGGGGTGTACAGCAGACTTCTGCCGAAATTGGCGAGCGCGGCGGATTGGATACGCCGACTCAGGCCAAACAGACCAAGCAGAAAAGCCGCCGTGCAGTTGCAGAAGCCGAGAGCGAGCAGAAAGTGGTGGATTCGTCTCCCACCAAATCCCGAAAAGAGTTGGTTACCAATTCTAAATACGCCGGTGCCATCCTTGTGCACGATGAGGAAAAGGCGGCACTTATGGGTTTTATGGAACCCGAATCCGGCTATCGATTGATGAAGGACAGATTGGCCTACGATGCGGCAGTCAGCTATGCCAATAAGGCCATCCGCCAAGCCAATAAACCGGCAGCGTTGATTATTGATGCGCTGAGCCTGGACTATAAAAATCAAAATATCGACCGCTTTGCCCAGCATCTTTGGCAGCTTTATTACACCTTGGGCTCGTATGGCCGCCAAGTGAAAGAAAGAATGCTAGGCTGGGGTCTCAATTTGGGCGAACACCCCATCTTTACTCAGTTGGAAGCTAATCCGAATGAGGCTCAATTGCGCGAAATCGGGATTGCCAACGGTTTCTTGGATCGAGGCACCAGTACCCAAAAAGCGCACCGCAAACCCCTTATTAGAACCCGTACTGATGATGTCAGCGTAAAACAGACGCCGGCAGAAAAAGTGTTGCGTGATGTCGAATCTTTGTTGATGTACGGTCAGTTGGATGAGGCAATGAATTTGCTGGAGGAATCTATTTTGGAGTATCCCGGCGAATCACAGCTGTATATCACGCTGTTCGATATTTGCGAACGTGCGGAAGAATGGGAGCGCTTGGAGCAGGTATTGCATAAAATACGTGCCAATATCCAGCATCCGCCAGAGGAGGTAGTATTGGCAATGAGCCAGTTGCTACAAAAAATCAACTACGGTTCTGTTCGGACATAATAAATGACTAATAACGCAATCCCCCAAGTGAAGACGGTTCACATTATGCTGTTGGGCATGGATGAGCGCCAATATGCGATGTTCCGCATGGCATTCAAAATGCACGGCATTACCAATTATGAACTGGTTACGATGGAGCAGGGTATTCAGCCGGATATGGTATTGGCCGATGCCGATACCGATATAGAGATTTGGAAAGATGCAAAAAACCAGTTTCCCGATGCGAAAGTGGTGTATTTCTCCAGCTCTCCGCCTCCGGTAACCGCTCCTTATTTGGCCAAGCCAATCAAGTTCGATACTCTGTTTTTGAACTTAAAGAACTTGCAACAGGGCAATGGTATTTGGGTAGCCAGCAGTAGCGGCAGCTCTGGGGCACATACTTCCAGACAGCTAGCACAAGAAGCTGTGCCGGCTGCCGCACAATCCCATTCTGCAAGCATTACCATCGAGAATTTTGATGAAGATAGCGGCTTGTTAGGTGAAGTGCGCAAAGCAGCCAAGCAGGATAACGATGTGGCTGTAATGCACAATGGTAAACCTGTGCTGTTGGTATTTCCTTCTATTCAGAAAGTACTGCTGGCAACTGATTCTGAAACGCTCCAATCTTTGTGTGAGCAAAAATTCGTTGATTTGCAGACACGAGTGATCACCGAGGAGCATTTGAAGGCTAAGGCCAAATTATCCATCGCTGCTTGTCTGTGGCAGCTGGCTATTTGGACAGGTAATGGCCGTTTCCCCAAAGTCATCAACAAAAATACCGTATTTAAAGTTCGAAACTGGCCGAACCTGACCCGTTTGGCACCGCTTGCCGAATCAATGCGCCTATCTGCCTTTTTGACCAAGGCTTCAGGTAGCCTGACTATCCTTCACAAACTGATGATTATCGATAACAAAGACTTGGCTGATTATCTTACGGCAGTCTATGTTACTGATCATCTGATTGTGGAATCGGCCGGGCAGGCTGAGCCTCAGGCTGTTGGATCAGGACAAGCTAGGGCTGCCGCCCAAACGCAAACTATACAGCGTCCGGAGAGAGTTCATGCCAGAACGCATGAAGATGATGGCGACGAAGAAGTACCGAAACAGCGCGGACTGCTGCAACGTTTGATGAATAAAATTATTGGCCGATAAAGGAATATAACATGGCAGAGAATAAGATTATTTTTACAGGCCCGGTCGGCGTGGGGAAAACTACCGCTATTGCTGCACTGTCGGACGACCCGCCGATTAAGACCGATGCCCGTGCATCTGATATGACTACCTCCATGAAAAGCCACACCACCGTGGCCATGGACTACGGTGTGATTCACTTGGATGAGAATACCAAGGTGCATTTGTACGGCACGCCAGGGCAGGAACGTTTCGATTTCATGTGGGACATTTTGAGCCAAGGCAGTATGGGTTTGGTGTTGCTGCTGGATAATACCCGTTCCAATCCTTTGAAAGACCTGAAATTCTTCTTGGATTCGTTTAGTGATTTGCTCAAAACCGCACCTGTGGTAGTGGGCGTAACCAAGATGGATTTGAAAGCCACGCCCGGTATCGAGGTGTATCAGAAATACCTGTTGCAATACGGCATGAACGTGCCGGTGTTTGAAATCGATGCACGTAACGAAAACGATGTGAAACAGCTGGTTACCGCGATGCTGTATTCAATTGATCCTGGTTTGGAGGTATAAAAATGGATTCGACACTACTTTTGCAGCCTAATCTATACCCACGAGTAACTCCTGCCGGCGCATATTATGCAGTTTCCAATAAAGGCCAAAGCGCCAGCCGTACTCTGCTGGGCGGTATTTTGCAAGCCGGCGAGCAGGAAACCGTTAGCCGCGAAAACGTATTGCGCTGGGCGCAAACCAATGATATTGATGCTGCGCTCAACTTGTTGTACCGCATGCAGCGTTTGGAATTTTTGTATGGCGAAGACGAGCCGGACAAAAAAACCGATTTGCTCAGCGGTACCGGCCTGCCCAATATCTTGATGCATCTTTCTGATGTGCAAAAAGCATTGTTGGTGGATCAAGACGGTTTCTATTTCTCCAGTTCCGGTTTCAACCACGAAGCTGCCGAAGAAATCGCCGTGCTGGCCAGTGAAGCCGTACGCCTGTATGAACAGCACAGCCTACTGATTAAGAACAACTTGAACATCTACCACAACGCGGTGGGCATTTGTGATCCGTCAGGCCAAAGTGAGCTGACCTTCTTCCCGCTGTATATCGGTGATTTGAAATTTATCCTGGTGACTGGCGGCGTGCCGCAGCTGCATAAAGACGAATTTGTATCTTTGGTGCGGGCGCTGTATCAAATCGTTGATTCTGCGAACCAAATTGAAACATTCTGATTAAATTATTGGGAAAACACGATATGCAACAACAATTAGTTTCTTCCGTATTGAGCGATTTGAACAGCTCGTCTGTTGATATTACCGCTTCCGCCGTTATTTCCAGCGACGGCTTGCCGATTGCCTCCATGCTACAAGCCAATATCGACCCTGACCGCGTGGGTGCGATGTCTGCAGCCCTGCTGGCCTTGGGTAACCGTACCACCAAAGAGCTGTTGTGTGGCGAATTGGAGCAGGTGATTGTGAAAGGCACCGACGGCTACATTCTGCTGATTCAGGCCGGCGAGGACACCGTATTGGTGGTAACCGCCCGCGAAAGCGCCAAACTGGGCCTGATTCTGCTCGACGCCCGCCGTGCAGCCCGCAGCATTGTGGATTTGGAAAGCAGCTAAACGCCTCTCCAATACGCAATGATTGCCGCACGCCAGGCTACCTGAAAATACAGCCAATCTGTTTCAGGTAGCCTTTGTTCCATTGCCGGTTGGTAAACCGGTTTGTTTATGGAGTATAGCCAACCGATGGTATTTGGATTTTTTAGAAAGCGCAAAGCGCAACCTGCCGCCCAGCAACAGGAAGCCGAGTTGGTACAGGCGGTTGAAGAAGCAGTGCAAACCGAAGAGGTTGCGGCACAACCGGCCTCAGAAACCGCAGAGCAAGCCGCTGCCCAAGCGCCGGATGATGCAATGCCTGCGGCCGAATCGGAATCGACTGATTTAGCCAAGGAAGCATCGGCACACAAAACCGCAAGCACAGAAGTGGTAAGCGCTGAAGCAGCGCCCGCACCACTGGAAACTCTGTTGGAACCAGGCCTCGCTGCAACACAGACAGATGAAACGGCCAATGCCTTGCCTATTGTAGAAACAGCCGAACAAGCAATGGGCGAAACATCCGCGGCTAAAGCCGAAGAAGCTGCCGCGTTCGATAAGTGCGACGCTGATGGGCAGGCAAGCAACGAGCAAGCAGTCAGCGAACAAGTAGTTGTGGAATCTGTAGTGCCATCCAGTACCGACCAAGCCGCTGTCGAGCCAGTTCCAGAGCAGCCGGCCTCGCTTGGCTGGGCTGCCCGACTCAAGCAAGGCTTGAGCAAATCGCGCCAGCAGATGGCCAAGTCGCTGGCCAGCGTGTTTGGCGGCGGTAAGATAGATGAAGACCTGTATGAAGAGCTGGAAACCGTGCTGCTCACCAGCGATATGGGCATTGAAGCCACCGAGCATCTGATGGAAGAAGTGCGCCAGCGCGTGAGCCTGCGCGGCTTGAAAGACGGCGAAGAACTGCGCGGCGCATTGAAAGAGGCCATCTACGAGCTGATTAAACCGCTGGAACAGCCGCTGACCTTGCCCGCAGGCAAACGGCCGTTTGTGATTATGCTCGCCGGCATCAATGGCGCAGGCAAAACCACTTCCATCGGTAAGCTGGCCAAATATTTCCAAGGCCAGGGCAAAAGCGTGTTGCTGGCTGCCGGCGACACTTTCCGCGCTGCTGCCCGCGAACAGCTGGCCGAATGGGGCGAGCGCAATGGCGTTACCGTGATTTCCCAAGCCTCCGGCGATTCTGCCGCCGTCTGCTTTGATGCTGTGGAAGCCGCCAAAGCACGCGGTATCGACATCGTGCTGGCCGACACCGCCGGCCGCCTGCCTACGCAAACCCATTTGATGGAAGAAATCAAAAAAGTGAAGCGCGTGTTGCAGAAATCCATGCCCGACGCGCCGCACGAAATCGTGGTGGTGCTGGATGCCAATATCGGGCAGAACGCTGTGAACCAAGTGATTGCCTTCGATGACGCGCTGGGGCTTACCGGCCTCATCGTGACCAAGCTCGACGGCACAGCCAAAGGCGGCGTACTGGCCGCACTCGCCAGCCGTCGCCCCGTGCCGGTGCGCTTTATCGGCGTGGGCGAAGGCATCGACGACTTGCGCCCGTTCAACGCCCGCGAGTTTGTAGACGCACTGCTGTAATTCCACTATGCACAGCAAAAGGCTACCTGAAAAACCGTTTTCAGGTAGCCTCTCGGTTTTCAGGTAGCCTGTTATATAATCCGCCTCACCCTTTCCTTTCGAGAACACCATGCTGCTTGCCCTCTCTTTGCGCGATTTTGTGATTGTTGAGCAACTCCATTTGGATTTCCAGCCCGGCTTTACCGTGCTCACCGGCGAAACCGGCGCCGGTAAATCCATTACGCTGGATGCGCTCAGCCTGCTGCTCGGCGACAAGGCCGACTACAGCCAAATCCGCCACGGCTGCCCCGAAGCGCAGCTTTCCGCCCTGTTTGATTTGAGCGGCCTGCCCGAATTGCGAACCGAACTGGCGAAGCAAGGCTTGCTCGGCGCAGACGAGGTCGAGCTTTCCATCCGCCGCACCATCGACAGCAAAGGCCGCAGCCGCAGTTTCATCAACAATCAGGCCGCCACCCTGGCCCAACTGCGCCAAATCGGCAGCCGCCTGGTGGACATCCACGGCCAAAGCGCGCACCACTCGCTCAACAGCGAAGCCGTGCAGCACAATCTGCTGGACGCTTTTGCCAACAGCAAACCCTTGGCCGAACAAGTGCAAGCCGCTTATCGGCAATGGCGGCAGGCGCAGGAGGATTTGGCCACCGCTGAGGCCGAGGGTGAGCGTTTGGCCGAAGAGCGCGAACGGCTGGCCTGGCAGGTGGGCGAAATGGAAAAACTTGCCCCGGTGGAAGGCGAATGGGCGCAGCTTTCGCAAAGCTACGACAGCCTGGCGCACGCCGCCGAACTGTTGCAGGCCGCCGAAGAAGTGGCCGCCCACATCGACGGCGACAACGGCCTGCACAGCCTGGCCGGGCGCTGCCGCCGCCAGCTGGAAAGCCTCTCCGGCATCGAACCGCGTTTTGCCGAAAGCTTGGAAATGCTCGACAGCATCGAAGCCGAGTTGGGCGAAATCAGCAGCCACATGCACAGCGTGGCCGCCCGTGCCGACATCAACCCCGCCGAATTGGCTGCGCAGGAAGAGCGCATGGCCGAACTGATGTCTGCCGCCCGCCGCCACCGCATCGAGCCCGAAGAATTGCCCGCCCGCCTGGCGCAGTTGCAGCAGGATTTGGCCGATTCCGAAGCCGCCGCCGACATCGAAGCCCTGCGCAAACAAGTGCGCCTGGCCGAAGTCGCCTACCAGCAGCCTGCGCGCGAGCTGTCCGCCCAAAGGCAGCAGGCCGCCGCCAAATTGGCCGAAGAAACCACCGAACACATGCAGCAGCTTTCCATGCGCGGCGCACGTTTCCACATCGAGCTTATTCCGTGCGAAGCGCAGGCATACGGGCTGGAGCAGGTGCAGTTTCAGGTAGCCGCCAACCAAGGCAGCCCTTTGCGGCCGTTGAACAAAGTCGCCTCCGGCGGCGAACTGGCTCGCATCAGCCTGGCCCTGCAGGTCACCGCCAGCCAATACACGCAGATTCCCACCCTGATTTTTGACGAAGTAGACAGCGGCATCGGCGGCGGCGTGGCCGAAACCGTCGGCCGCGCCCTGCGCACGTTGGGTCGGCAGCACCAAGTACTCGCCGTTACCCACCTGCCGCAAGTGGCCGCCTGCGGCGCGCAGCATTGGCAGGTTAGCAAACACAGTGACGGCGGGCAAACCGTGAGCACCATCCGCGAGCTCGAAGGCAGTGCGCGCGTCGAAGAAATCGCCCGCATGCTCGGCGGCGAAACCCTCACCGACACCACCCGCCGCCATGCCGCCGAAATGCTGGAAATGGCGGCGGCAGAGTAGGGCGCTTGTTTCAGGTAGCCTGTAGGCCAAGAAAGAGGCTACCTGAAAAATATAGTGGATTAAAATAAGAATGCTACAGCGTTGGCTCGCCTTGCCGTATTGCTCATACTATCTGCGGCTTGCCGCCTTGTCCCATCCTTATTTTAATCCACTATAAACCCGCCAAAATTTCAGGTAGCCCGAAAACACAAAGGCTACCTGAAAGCAGCCATCCCACTATAAAACCCGCTGCCTGTTTGCAGCCATCCTCCCTCCCTATCCCAAGCCCATCCCATCATGACCGATTCCCTCTATCTACCCGCCGCCCGCCTGCGCCCCGCCGCCATCACGTTGCCCGGCTCCAAAAGCATCAGCAATCGCAGCCTACTGTTGGCCGCCCTGTCCGACAATGCCTGCCGCATTGAAAACCTGCTCGATGCCGACGACACCCGCCACATGCTCGCTGCGCTGCAAAGCCTCGGCGTCCGCATCGAACATCATGGCGGCGGCAGCTACACCGTGCACGGCTGCGGCGGCCGTTTCCCGCAGCGGCAGGCCGATTTGTTCCTCGGCAACGCCGGCACTGCCTTCCGCCCGCTCACCGCCGCCCTGGCCCTGCTCGGCGGCGACTACCGCCTGCACGGCGTGTCGCGGATGCACGAGCGCCCCATCGGCGATTTGGTCGATGCCCTGCGCCAAGCCGGGGCAACTATCCGCTACGAAGGCCGGGAAGGCTATCCGCCGCTGCACATCAACGAACGGCAGGCCGGCGGCCAGAGCCGCATTGCCGTGCGCGGCAACGTGTCCAGCCAATTCCTCACCGCCCTCCTGATGGCGCTGCCGCTCACCGGCCGGGCGCACGAAATCGAAGTGCAGGGCGAGCTGATTTCCCAACCCTATATCGACATCACGCTCAAATTGATGGCGCAATTCGGCATTCAGGTAGCCCACGACAGCCACCGCCTGTTCAGGCTACCTGAAAGCGCCCGCTACCACGCCCCGGCCACCCTCCATGTGGAAGGCGATGCCTCCGGCGCGTCCTATTTCCTCGCCGCCGGCCTGCTTGCAGCCGCCCCCGTGCGCGTGTACGGCATCGGGCGGCACAGCATCCAGGGCGACACCGCGTTTGCCGCCGAGCTGGAAAAAATCGGCGCCGCCGTGGAGTGGGGCGAAAATTATATTCAGGTAGCCCGCCGCCCCGGCCAGCGCATCCGCCCCTTTGATTTGGATGCCAACCACATCCCCGATGCGGCAATGACCCTGGCCGTGGTGGCCCTTGCGGCCGGCGCGCGTTGCAGCCTGCGCAACATCGGCTCGTGGCGCGTGAAAGAAACCGACCGCATCGCCGCTATGGCCGCCGAACTGTGCAAACTCGGCGCACGGGTGGAAGAGGAAGCCGAAGCCATCCACATCACCCCGCCGCCCCGCTTGGCCGCCAACGCCCGTATCGACACCTACGACGACCACCGCATGGCCATGTGCTTCTCGCTGGTTTCCCTGCTCGGCGTGCCCGTGTATATCAACGATCCGCAATGTGTGAACAAAACCTTTCCCGATTATTTCCGATTGTTTGAATCCATGCGGGCATAATGGGCTACCTGAAAGCTTGTAAACGCTATGGATGGCCGGTAGCTGGGGCGGTGAAGCTCAACATTCGCTTTATTTGTTGGGTTACGCCTGCGGCTAACCCAACCTACTCTTGCTAGGATACCGGGACGCATAAATCAAAAAAGGTAACGTTAATCGTTTAAAATATGGAAATTATAGGTAATGTTATGAAGCTCGATATTCAATATCTGTCTGAAGAGTTTAAAAAAACAATTTGTATCAATAATTGGTTAACTAATATTGGAAACGATCATGATTTAGATGATCGTATATTCTTGCCTTTTAATATTCAACATGTTAAAAGAAAAGAGCAAGCATATAAACTTATGAGGTCTGATGAATGGACAAATATTGATATTGAGGTTTTCAATAATATGTTAGCTTTCTTAGATTTTTATTCAAAAAATAAAAATATTATTAATGAGTTGGCTGTGGAAGGGAAGAGAATATTTGATGAATATCGTAATTCATTGAATAGTGTATTATTAAGATATAAGTTAAAGGAAAGTGTTGTGGATTATATTTTAATGCCAACTTTAATTAGAGCTTTTCAAGAATTCTATTTATCTAAGGTATATAAAGAAATGCTGATTGATTTTAATAGAAACTTATTAAAGATATTGAATGCAGGCTACTTACCATGTGGTTGGAAATATTCGTTTGCTCAGGAAGATCAATCTTATAATCCTTTAACGTATATTGAAGAGTCTTTGGAAGAAAATCTCAATGGTTTTGAAAAGTCTTTTAATTATTCAGCTGGTTCTTTATATTTATTTTAACAAGCCGTAGCCCGCATGAAACTTCCAATCCCGACGTAGGGTGCGTGAGTAAGCTCACGCACGCGGTTGTTTGCCAAGTAATCTGAAGCCGTATGCGGTTCCCTGCATGCCTGTAACGTGAAAGGCTACCTGAAAACTGTTTTTCAGGTAGCCTTTCACGAAAAACCGCCCGTAAGTTTCCCTGCGGGCGGCTGTTCGGTTTAAGCCAACCGTGCGCTTAGTTCGGAGACACCAAAATCTTCACTTGGCTCTTCTCTTTCACCAGCGCTTCAAAGCCTTCGCTCACGATGTCTTGCAGCTTGATGCGTTTGGTAACCAGCTTGTCTTTCGGGAAGTAGCCTTGTTCCATCAGTTGCAGCACGGCGGGGAAAATATCGCGGTAGGCGATGATGCCTTTCACGGTTTTTTCTTTGATCACGATTTCGTTCGGGTGGATGGAGGCTTCGTTTTCCCAAATGCTCACGATCACGCATTCGCCGTCGTTTTCCACGGCTTCGATGGCCTGTTTCAGCACGGGGGCGACACCGGTTACTTCAAACGATACGTTCACGCCGCCATTGGTTTCGGCTTTGATGTGTTCTACTACGTTTACTTTGGAGGGATCGATGACCACGGCGCCCAGTTCGCGGGCTTTGGCCTGGCGCTCGGGAGAAAGCTCGACGGCGTAGATGGTGGTGGCGCCGGCAGCGCGCAGGGCTTCGATGGTGAGCAGGCCGATGGGGCCACAGCCGAATACGGCGGCGGTGTCGCCGGCTTTCAGTTTGCTCTGGCGCACGGCATACAGGGCCACGGCGGCAGGCTCGGTGAGCGCGCCTTGTTCGTAGTCGATGCTGTCGGGCAATTTGTGGCACAATTCGCCGTCTACCACGCAGTAGCTGGTGAAGCCGCCGTCGGCAGCCAGGCCGACGAAGCCGAGGTTTTTGTCGAGGTTGTATTTGCCTTTGAGGCCGTCTTTGGCCAAAATCGGCTCAACGGTTACGCGGTCACCCACTTTTACGTTGGTTACGTCCGCGCCCACTTCCACGATTTCGCCGGCAAATTCATGGCCGAGCGTGAGCGGAGCTTTGCGGCCGGAATAGGGATGCTCTTTCTCTACCGGGATAAAGATAGGGCCGCCGAGGTATTCGTGCAGGTCGCTGCCGCAGATGCCGGTGTATTTCACAGCGATTTTCACTTGGGAGGGGCGTGTGATTTCGGGAACGGCTACGTCTTCCACGCGGATGTCGCGGCGGCCGTACCATCTTGCAGCTTTCATTGTACTCATATCAGTATCCTTTGAGGTTGGGTTGAGAAGGAGATTCGATTGTAGGAACTTTGGGCGGCAGTTTCAAGCGAATTTGGGCTATTATTCGGATTTATTTTTCAGGTAGCCTGGCAAAACGGCCGGCTGCCGCTGATTTGGTTTAAAATTTAGAAATTTATGATTGAAATACAAGAAATTACCTATCGCTACCCCAAATCGCGGGAAAACGCGCTCAACGGCGTGAGCCTGCCGATAGTCGAAGGAGCGGCGCTGGGCCTGCTCGGCCCCAACGGCGCGGGCAAAACCACGCTGATGTCGCTTTTGGCCGGGCTGTTGCCGGTGCAGGGCGGGCAGATTTTGTTTGACGGCGTGCCGCTGGGTAGGCTGCCGGCCAAAGAGCGGCAGCGTATTTCGCTGGTGCCGCAGGATTTCGCCTTTTATCCCCTGCTCTCGGTGTGGGACAATATGCGCTTTTTCGCCGCGCTGTATGCCGTGCGCGACGAAGGCTACCTGAAAACCCTGCTGGAGCAGGCCGGTTTGGCCGAACACCGCGCCAAGTTAGCCAAACACCTCTCCGGCGGCCTGAAGCGGCGCTTAAACTTCGCCATCGGCCTCATCAACCGCCCCAAGCTGATTTTTTTGGACGAAATCACCGTGGGCATCGACCCCGAATCGCGCCGCTTTATTTTGGACAGCGTGGCCGCGCTCACGCGGCAGGGCATCACGGTGGTTTACACCTCGCATTATTTGCAGGAAATCGAGCTGTTGTGCCGAGATATTGCGCTGCTGTACGGCGGGCGGCTGGTGTATCACGGCGGCCTGCATGAGGTGTTGCGCCAAGGCGGGCAATCCGGCCTGGCCTTGCGCACCGTGCCGCCGCTGCCCGATGCCGAGCTGGCCGCGCTGCAAGGCCGCCGCGCCGCCGACGGCACGCTGCATTTCGATACCGATACGCCCGCCGAACTGCTGGCCGCGCTGCAAGATAAAGGCTACGCCCCCGAAGCCTGCCGTTTCGGCTTTGCTTCGCTGGAAAGCTTTTATTTGGACTTTTTGGCCAAACAGGCTACCTGAAAAGAAAACAGCCGCCCGCAAGCAAGGGCTACCTGAAACCAATAAGCATCATATAATTAACCATATGCAACCATTTTCCCCCGCGAGACCGGCCTCATGCTAGCCGCCGCCATCACCAAAGAACTCAAGCTGCTCAGCCGCGACCTGCACGGCGTGGCTGTGCTGTTTGTGATGCCGATTTTGTTTATGCTGATTATGTCGGCCGCCTTGAGCAGCAGCCGGGAAAACCTCAATCCCGACGCGCAAATCGTGCTGCTTGGCAAACCCGACAGCCCGCTTAACCAACAGTTTCTGCAAGCCCTGCAAAACGAGAAGCTGAAAGTGCAGCTGGCCGATAAAAGCCGCCTGGCCGAGTTTCAGGTAGCCTTACAGCGCGGCGAGGCCGATTTGCTGCTGCTCAATCCAAACGATGAAACCACCCCGCTGGAAAAAGAACAGCCCCTGCGCCTGTGGCTCCAGCCCGATGCCGACCGCGGCTGGCTGCTCGGCATCAAAGGCCTGATGCGCCAGCACTACACCCAGGCGCGCCTGGCGCAGTATTTCGATGGCAACGAAATCGTGTTGGACAACAACAAAAACCCCGCCGTGCGCCGCATTCAAGACCAAGTGAACAAAGAATTGGACAATAAGTTCGGCCAAATCGAAACTTATCTGGGGCGCGAAATGTGGCAGGAAACCTATATGAACCGGCAGGGCGAGGCGGTGGAGCAGCCCAACTCCGTGCAGCACAGCGTGCCCGCCTGGCTGATTTTCGGCATGTTTTTCATCATGATACCGCTATCCAACGTGATGGCGATGGAGCGGCAGACCAATACGCTCACCCGCCTGAACATGGCGCGTGCCCCCGCTTGGAAACTCTTGGCTGCGAAACTGATTCCCTACTTCTTAATCAACCAGTTGCAGTTTGTCGGCATGGTGGCGCTGGGCGCATGGGTGCTGCCCCTGCTCGGTATGCCCGCCTTTGCGCTGGCCGGGGGCTGGGCGGGCTATGCCGCCGTATCCTGCGCCGTGAGCCTGGCCGCGCTGGGCTACGGGCTTTTGGTGAGCGTGCTGGCCAAAACCTCCGAACACGCCGTGGTGCTGGGCGGCGGGGGCATCATCATCATGGCCGCACTGGGCGGCGTGATGGTGCCGGTGCACATCATGCCTGCGCTGATGCAGCAGCTCTCCCAGCTCTCGCCGATGGGCTGGGGCTTGTCCGCCTTCCAGAAGCTGCTGTTAAACCATTACACCCTGGCGCAAATCGCCCCGCAGTTGCTGCGCCTGGCCGGTTTCGGCCTGGCCGCCCTCGCCGCTGCCACCGCGCTCTACCGCCGCCAACTCAAAACCCAAGCGAGATTTTAAAGTGAACACGCCCGATTTAAGCTCCCCCGCGCTGGAGCAGGCCTTGAAAAGCCTGATTGTGCGCGAAACCGAAAAACAAGACGACGTAGACATGGCCGCCTTTGCCGACGACTCCCCGCTGTTCGGCCCGGAAAGCCCGGTCGGCCTCGATTCGCTCGACGCGCTGCAAATCACCGTCGCCCTGCAAGCCCATTACGGCGTACGCCTCAACGGCGACCGCATGGTGCGCAAACACATGATGAACGTGCGCGATTTGGCCGCCTTTATCCGCGAACAGCACGGCGCATAAAGGCTACCTGAAAAACCGTTCTGCCTGTTTTCAGGTAGCCTTTGCCGTATCGCTAAGCACACCGCATGAACCCCAAAATCGTCCAACTCCAACAGCGCAACGCCCAAACCCGCCTGCGGCAGCGCTACGCCTTTTTAAACATTGCCGACATCCAATCCACAGATGGCGAGATTGCCCGCCGGTTTGTCGACAGCGGCATCTATCGGCTTACTAACCCGGCCGCCGCCGCCTTCCCGTTCCATCAAAACGGCATCATCGGCCACCTGCTCCGCCAAGCCCAGCATCAAGCTGCTCGCGCCGACATGCTGCGCCGGATACGCGCCTTGGTAGCCGATAAGGCGTGGATAAGCCTGGAAGAAAACGGCTTCGGCTTCTGGGCACTCATTTCCCTGCCCGCCTTGCAGGCCGCTTTGGATCATTGGTTTGAACAATACGGCGATTTCGGGCTGTATCTAGAAAACGGCCATGCGCTGGCCATCCATGAGGCGGAGTACGAATGGGAAGTGCTGGAAACGCCGGGCAGACCGCCTGAGGCTACCTGAAAAGGGCTACCTGAAAAATGAACACCACAAACACCCCATCCCGAGCCGCCTATTTGTGCGGCAGCAGCTATTGGTGCGCACAAGGGCAGGGCAGCCGCCCGTTCGGGCTACCTGAAACGCCCTTTCTGCCGCCCGCCATCCGTACCGCACACGGCCTGGGGCAGCCGCGCGAGCTGCCGTATTTCGCCGCCCCGGCCACACTAGCGCAGCTGTGCGACTGGATTGAGGCTCAAATCCGCCAAGCCGCTACAGCAGCTGGCTGGGAGGCAGACAACCTGGCCGGTATTCCCGTGTTTATCGGTTCCACCTCCTATGTGATGCCCGACCGCGAAGCGGCACCGGCTGCCAGCCCAGAAGAAGAACACTACACCCTGTGTGAAATTGCAGGCTACCTGAAAACCCGTTTGCGCAGTCCCAACGTATTCAGCTTCGCCACCTCCTGCACCGCCGCCGCCCAAGCCCTGCTCGCCGCCGCCCGCAGCATCGAAAACGGCTTGGCCGAACGCGCCATCGTGGTCGGTTTTGAAAGCTTCAACCGGCTCACCTTCGAGCATTTCTATGCCATGAATCTGCTCGACACCGAGCCGGGCAGGCTGCCGTTTCTCGATGCAGGCGGGCTGGTGTTGGGTGAAGGTATGGCCGCGCTGGCACTCTCTACCCAGCCGCACCGCGATTATGCCTGCCGCCTGCACGGTTTTACCGCGCAAACCGACCACCTCAACCTCACCGCCTCCTCCGCCGAACCGCTGCACAGCCTGCTTGCCGAATGCCTGCGCCGCGCCGGAATGACTGCGCCGGATTTGCGCGGCGTGAAAACCCACGGCAGCGGCGGCCTGAGCGATGAAGTAGAAATGCAGGTGCGCCGCCAAATCTGGCCGCATACCCCCGCCCTGCTGTTCAAGCCCTACACCGGCCACACCCTCGGCGCCACCGCCGCCTTGGAAACCGCCCTGCTGCACGCCGCCCTGCAACAAGGCCGCCTGCCGCCCCTGCCTGTATCCACCCCCGATTTCCCCTTGCCCACCCTGCACGGCCAGCCGCTGCCAAACGGCAGTTATCTGAACTATTTCCTCGGCTTCGGCGGCAGCCATTGCGCCTGGGTGTTGGATTGGCGGGGTTGAAGCAGATTCGCATGAAATGGTGCGGATGTTGTGCGGCGTGGATTGATAAGGCTACCTGAAAACAGATTCCCGGTATTTTCAGGTAGCCTTTGGAAAGATGCGGCAAAGGGCAAATTTACGGGTGAGAGCGGTTTGCCCTGGCTTTATGGTGTAAGCGTTAGTGCGATTGGTTGAACATATAGCGTGCGATTTTCCATTGGCCGTTTACTTTTTCCATCACCCAAAGTTCGCGGAAGTCATCGGGCGCGGTTTGTCGGGTGGATTTGACGGTAACCGGGCCTTTGGAAGTGGAGCGTACGAAGGCGTATCTGCCCAGCACGTTCATTTCCAGCACGGTGAAATCCAAATCCAAACCGACATTGGCAAACAGCCCCGAGTAGTTGCCCTCCAGCCCCTGCTTACCGGCAGCCGTGGGCGAGGAATACGGCATAACCACGCCGTCTGCCGTAAACAGGGCGGCAACGGCTTGCGGTGATTCGGTTTTGAGTGCGGCAGCGTAATCGGCCAACAGACGGTTGATGGCGGTTTGGTCTTGGCGGTTGGCATGAATCACGGCATCGGGTGCTGTTTGGGTGTCGGCATAGGCGGCGGGTACGGCAAATGCGGCGGCGGCCACGAGGATGGTCATCAGTTCTTTCACGTGTTGACTCCTTAAAAGAAGGAAAAATGTCGGTTGGTTATGGTAAGGCTACCTGAAAAGTTGTTTTGCTTTTCAGGTAGCCTTTCGGGCTGAATCAGTCAAACAATGCAAAGCCGCCCGTCCAGCCGATTTGCTCGCGCACGGCCAGGGTGATGGCGAGGAAGCCGAAGGCTTCCAGCTCGCGTGCCCGTTTCAGGCTGCCCGCGTCTTTGCTGTACACGCCGCTGCCTTTCAGTGCGTCGACCAGCTGCTGCTTGGCTTCATCGCTGTCGCCGGCAATCAGCACGGTGGTTTTTGCTTTGTTGGCCACTTTGCGACTGGCGAGGGTGGCGGCAAAGTTGGTGTTGAAGGCTTTGAGCACACGGCTTTGCGGCAATTTGGTGGCGATGTACTTGGCGGCGGAGCTGCCTGCGGATACCAGTAGGCCATCCATCGTGTCGAAATTAACCGGATTGGTGATGTCCACCACGGTTTTGCCTGCGAGCTGCGCGGCGTATTGGCCAATAATGCCGTCTACCGAGGCAAAGGGCACGGCCAGCACGATAATGTCGCCCAACTGTGAGTTTGCCTCTCCGCGCTTCACAAATGAAACCTGATGCCCTGCCGCCTGAAACAGACCGCCGATGGCGTTGCCCATATTGCCTTGTCCGAAAATAGAAATATTTGCCATTTTTTGCTCCTAAGATACGAGTTGAAAAGAATTGCTTAACCTTGGAGCGCATTGTATTCGGATAAGCATTGCTTGATAATCCGTATATTTCTTGAAACAGTTTGAAGCGGAGCTTGAGATGGAAAAGGCGAAACTGCTGCTGATTTTTGCCGAAGTGGCCAAACAGGGCAATATGAGCCGCGCCGCTGTGCCGCTGGGCATGACCGCTAGCGCGGTGAGCCAGCACATGCGGCATTTGGAGCGGCTCTACGGCGTAAAACTGCTCAACCGCAGCACGCGCCGCCTGGAGCTGACCGAAGCCGGGCAGGTGCTGCTGCACCATGCCGAGCATTTGGTGCAAACCATGCGGCAGGCCGACGACGACATGGCCGCGCTGAAACACTGCCCGAGCGGGCAGGTGCGGATTTCGCTGCCCACAGGCTTCGTCAACGCGCCCGAAACCCGCCGCCTGCTGGGTACGGTGCGCGAACGCCATCCTGACATTCGCATCATCCTGATGGCGCAAGATGAAGCCGTTGATTTGCAGCATAATGATGCCGACATTGCCATCCGCGCCGGCGAAATTGCCGCGTCTCCTGATAATGTTGCCCGCCGTCTGACTAGCTGCCTAATGCACATCTGCGCCGCCCCGGATTATCTGGCCGCGCATCCCGTTAAGCAGGTTGAAGACCTGCTTGCGGCACACTGGCTGTGCCACAGCGAGGCTATTCTGCGCGCCGCCTTGGCCGAACTCGGCCTGTCTGGGCGTTGGCCCGACAGCCTGACCGAATGCCCTTCATCCGCCGCCAGCGCCTACTATCTTGCCGCTGAAGGGCTGGGATTGACCCTTGCCCTGTCGCTCGAAATCGCCTCATTGCTCGACAGCGGGCGCCTGAAAATCGTGTTGCCGCAACATCGGATTGCCGAAAAGAATATCTATGCCGTCGTTGCCCATGCCAAACAGTCGGCGAAAAACACGGCTGTGCTGGAAGCGTTGAAAGAAGTGTTTGGCGGAAAGAAAGCTACCTGAAAAATATGGTGAATTAATAAAAACAGGGATTGCGTTACCTCGCCTTGCCGTGTCCCTGTGTTGTCTGCGGCTTGCCGCCTTGTTCTGATTTAAATTTAATCCACTATATCGGGCTACCTGAAAACAGAAAGGACGATTGCCGAATATGCTGGCAGATTTTTCCCCTAATCGGCCACTGTGCCGCATCCAGGCCGGCAGCCGCTTCTTGGCCGAGCCGCAGCAGCCTGATGCTGAACTGCGCCGCCTTTTGCGCGAGCAATACGGCATCGATGCCCGCCGCCTGAGCCGTTTCACCCTGCTCGCCCTGCTCGGCGCTTTGCCGCTGTGCCAAGGGCTACCTGAAAACCCTGCCATTTATCTCGCCTCGCCGTTCAGCTCCCCCTCCCGCATGGTCTCGATGCGGCAGAAACTGGTGGCCGGACAGCCCTCGCCGCTCGACTTCATGGCCAACCTCCACAACGCCGCCACGTTCCAGCTGGCGCAAATCCTCGGCAGCAGCGGCAACAGCGTGTTTCTCGCCGCCGATGCCGAAAGCTGCCTCAACCCGCTGTATGCCGTGCTGAACGCATTACTGGCCGAGCCCGGGCAAACCGTGCTGTTGGGCTGGGCCTATGAGCAGTCGGGGCAGGACGAGCAGGAAGGCAGCGTGTGGTGGAAAATTTCAGGTAGCCCGATGCCGCAGCGGCAGGGCTGGCGGATAATCATGGCCGCAGGCAGCGCATCCGCCGATCTGCCGCACCACAGCGCCTTCCTGCCCGCAGCGCTGGCTTTGGACGGGCGCTTGCACGAGCGGGGCGGGCTTCTGCTGCCGCCGCACGGCATCTGGCCTGCCTTGCAGATAGAGCCGCTTGCTGCCGATGAGTGAATAAACATAGCAATGCTGCCGCATTGGCCAGCCCTGCCGCCCGCGGCCTTATTTTGGTTTATGGTGGATGAACAAAAATCAAGACAAAACGACAAAGCCGCAGGCAGTACAGATAGTACGGCAAGGCGAGGCAACGCCGTACTGGTTTTTGTTCATCCACTATCCCTTTGATGGAGCAGCACTATGCCGTATCAATTATTAGATGTGGTCGAACTGATTAAAGACCTTCCCGAACACCGCCTGCGGGCAGGCATGCGCGGCGCGGTTGTGGACAGATACGGAAATGATGAATACGAAGTCGAATTTGTGGGCGGGAACGGCGAAACTTTAGCCCTGCTCGCCTTAAACGGGAAATCGGATTTAAAAAGGGCAGCCGTTTCGGAGAGCTTGCCCGAGAACCCAAACGAGGCCGCGCCGGTTGTTGGCACAGCCAAGCAAGAGGCTACCTGAAAAAGCAGTTTGTATAGTGAATTAACAAAAACCAGTACAGCGTTGGCTCGCCTTGCCGTACTATTTGTACTGTCTGCGGCTCGCCGCCTTGTCCTGATTTAAATTTAATCCACTATAGTAGCGGGAGTTAAGTTGGTTTGCTATCTGCAAACGAAACGCCATACCGCGCACAGCAGTGAAAAGCCGAGCACGGCGCAGTCGATGAGGCGGATGGTTTGGGTGGCGGCGTGAGCCAACGGGATAGGCGCGGCGGTTTGCCAGAGTGCCCAGCCGCAGAGCGTCAGCAGGGCGCAGGCTGCCTAGAAGCGGCTTTTCTGCCGTGCGGTTTTGGCCGAGCGGTGCGGGCGGTGGCGGGCGGCGTGGAGTGCAAACAGCAGGCAGCCGCCCAAGCCGAACACGCCGCCGCCATATTGCAGCCACTTATAGGCCGGCAGGACGAGCAGCGGCTGTTGCAGCGGGGCAAAGTGTTGCACAAACCAGCCGGTCGGGTGGGTGAAGGCATCTAAAAACAGATGGGTAATCATGCCGAACAGGGCGCTGAAAACAAAGGTAAACAGTACGGCCGCTATTTGGCGGCAGTTTTGCGGGTCGGCGGCTAGGGCATGTTCAGGTAGCCTGTAGGCCGCATTGAGGCAGTCGGGCAGGAAGTTGCACAGGGTGCGGTGCCACAAGGCAAGATAGAGCGCGTAGAGGGCGAAACACAGCGGCAGGTTCGGCCACAGCAGATTAGTCAAACCATGCCCGCCCGGCACGGCGCGGCCGTGCAGGAAATACACGAAATCCGGCGCGAGGCTGCCGATAACCATGGCCGGGAAGTGGACGCGGCGGCAGCGGGCAAAGGGCAGCACGGCAACGGGGTGGGCAAGGGTGAAGGGCATGGCGGGAGAAGATGGGCGGGTGTGGCAAGGGGCTACCTGAAGCGGGTTTTATAGTGAATTAACAAAAACCAGTACAGCGTTGCCTCGCCTTGCCGTACTATCTGTACTGTCTGCGGCTCGTTGCCTTATCCTGATTTTTGTTAATTCACTATATTGAAGCTGCACTTTCAGGTAGCCTGTTTTGAGTCGGGTAGAAAAATGTTGGTATGCGGGCAAAGAACGGTAGACAAAGGCTACCTGAAAATTGCCGTCAGCGTTTTTCAAACACCAAATCCCACACGCCGTGCCCGAGCCGTTTGCCGCGGGCTTCAAATTTGGTTTCGGGGCGGTAGGCCGGGGTGGGGGCGTAGGCTTCGGCGGTGTTTCGCAGCTCGGGGAAGCTGCCCAGCACTTCGAGCATCTGCACGGCGTATTCTTCCCAGTCGGTTGCGAGGTGGATATAGCCGCCGCTTTTGAGTTTGGGCAGCAGTTTGGCCACGAAGGGGGCTTGAATCAGGCGGCGTTTGTGATGGCGTTTTTTGTGCCAGGGGTCGGGGAAGAAGATGTGGATGCCGCTCAGGCAGGCGTCGGGCAGCATGGTTTCCACCACTTCCACGGCATCGTGGCGCATCACGCGGATATTGGCAATATCCTGCTCGGCCATGAGTTTGCACAAATTGCCCACGCCGGGGCCGTGCACGTCGATGGCGAGAAAATCTTTTTCAGGTAGCCTTTTGGCGATTTCGGTGGTGGCGGTGCCCATGCCGAAGCCGATTTCGAGGATTTTCGGGGCTTCCCGGCCGAAGGCGGCGTTTAAATCAACGGGCGCGTGTTGGAAATCTAGGCCGAAGCGCGGCCAGTTTTCATCGATGGCGCGCTGCTGGGCGGGGGTCATGTGGCCTTGGCGCAAAACGAAGGATTTGATGCTGCGCGGGTGTTGTTCGTGTTGGGCATCGGATTGAGTCATGTTGGGTATCTGCAATGTATGGATTAAATGGCGCTCTAGTGGATTTAAATTTAAATCGGGACAAGGCGGCGAGCCGCAGATAGTACAATAGTACAGCAAGGCAAGCCAACGCTGTACCGGTTTTTGTGAATTCACTATATATTGCCAGCATCGGGCAGGGCGCTCAAGTTTCAACCGCTTTCCGGCAAACACAGCGGCGGTGCTTTGTGCGATAATCCGCCAGATTTATTCACACTTCATACGGGATTAGCTCATGTCAAACGATAAAGCAAAGGCTCTGGCCGCCGCGTTGGCGCAGATTGAAAAGAATTTCGGCAAAGGCGCCATCATGAAGATGGACGGCAGCCATCAGGATGAAAACTTGGAAGTGATTTCCACCGGCTCTTTGGGCGTGGATTTGGCGCTGGGCGTGGGTGGTTTGCCGCGCGGGCGCATTGTGGAAATCTTCGGCCCGGAATCTTCCGGCAAAACCACGCTGTGTTTGGAAACCATTGCGCAGTGTCAGAAAAACGGCGGCGTGTGTGCCTTTATCGATGCGGAAAACGCGTTCGACCCGATTTACGCGCGCAAGCTGGGCGTGAAAGTGGAAGAGTTGATGGTATCGCAGCCGGACACGGGCGAACAGGCACTGGAAATCTGCGATATGCTGGTGCGCTCCGGCGGGGTGGACATGGTGGTGATCGACTCCGTGGCCGCGCTGGTGCCGAAAGCGGAAATCGAAGGCGAAATGGGCGACAGCCACGTCGGCCTGCAGGCCCGCCTGATGAGCCAGGCCTTGCGCAAGCTCACCGGCCACATTAAGAAAACCAACACTTTGGTGGTGTTCATCAACCAAATCCGCATGAAGATCGGCGTGATGTTCGGCAGCCCGGAAACCACCACCGGCGGCAACGCGCTCAAGTTCTACGCCTCCGTGCGCCTCGATATCCGCCGCATCGGCCAGATTAAAAAAGGCGACGACATCCTGGGCAACGAAACCCGCGTGAAAGTGATTAAAAACAAAGTGGCGCCGCCGTTCCGTCAAGCCGAGTTCGACATCCTCTACGGCGAAGGCGTAAGCCGCGAAGGCGAGCTGATCGATTGGGGCGACAAAGTCGGCATCATCAAAAAATCCGGCGCGTGGTACAGCTACAACGGCGACAAAATCGGCCAAGGCAAAGACAACGTGCGCGTGTGGCTGAAGGAAAACCTGGAAGTGGCCGCCGAAATCGAAGCACAAATCCGCAAGGAAGTCGGCATCAACATCGAGATTACCGAAGGCCAGCGCGACGAAACTGACGGCGAACAGCCGGAAGAGTAGGCCGGTTGTAAAGGCTACCTGAAAATATTTGGCGAAAGGTTTTAGCTTCGTTGAAGCTGCGCTTGAGCTCCGCAGAAACTTCGCTACGCTACGTTTTAGCTTCGCAGAAACTTCGCTTCGCTCCGTTTTCAGGTAGCCTTTAGTAGTGGATTAAAATAAAAATGATACCAGGCGGCGAGCTGCAAGGCGTACAGGCAGTACGTCAAGGCGAACCAACGCGGTAGCATGGCAATTTTGATTCACTATAATTTTTCAGGTAGCCCTCATCCCAACCGCTTTAAACCCACACCATGATTACCCTGCAACAATTCCGCGAACAAGCCGCCGCCGGTTACAACCGCATCCCGCTGGTGCAAGAGCTGCTGGCCGATTTGGACACCCCGCTTTCCATCTACCTCAAGCTCGCCAACCGCCCCTTCAGCTACCTGCTCGAATCCGTGGTGGGCGGCGAACGTTTCGGCCGCTATTCCTTTATCGGACTGCCGAGCCGCACCTATTTGAAAGCCAGCGGCCGGCGGGTAGAGGTGTACCACAACGGCCAAATCGTCGAGCAATACGAAGGCAACCCGCTGCCCTTCATCGAGCAGTTCCACGCCTGCTATAAAGTGCCCGAAATCCCCGGCTTGCCGCGCTTCATCGGCGGCTTGGTGGGCTACTTCGGCTATGAAACCATCTACCACTTCGAGCAGCTTGCCCACCGCCTGAAACAGCCTGCGAAAGCCGACCCAATCGGCACGCCCGATATTTTGCTCATGCTCTCCGAAGAGCTGGCCGTGGTGGACAACCTCAGCGGCAAAATCCACCTCATCGTGTATGCCGACCCCGCTGCCGACGAAGCAGGCTACCTGAAAGCCCGCGAGCGGCTCGAAGCCTTGCGTGAACAGCTGCGCCAAAGCGTTGCCCTGCCGCTCTCGCTCGGCAGCGCCCAAACCGCCCCGCAGCACGAAACCGGCGAAGCGCGCTATAAAGAATACGTGCGCCGCATCCGCCAATATATTTTAGACGGCGACTGCATGCAGGTGGTGCCCAGCCAGCGCATGAGCCTGCCCTTCGCCGACAAACCGCTCAGCCTCTACCGCGCCCTGCGCACGCTCAATCCCTCGCCCTATCTGTTTTACTACGATTTCGGCGATTTCCACATCGTCGGCTCTTCGCCCGAAATCCTCGTGCGGCGCGAGCGCAACCAAATCACCGTGCGCCCCATCGCCGGTACTCGCCTGCGTGGCAAAACGCCGGAAGAAGATGCTGCTCAAGCCGAGAGCCTGCTGGCCGATGCCAAAGAAATCGCCGAACACGTTATGCTTATCGACTTGGGCCGGAACGACGTGGGCCGCATCAGCCAAACCGGCAGCGTGAAGGTAAGCGATAAAATGGTGATTGAACGCTATTCGCATGTGATGCACATTGTGTCGAACGTGGAAGGCGAGCTCAAACCCGGCATCGGCAACATGGACATCCTCGCCGCCACCTTCCCCGCCGGCACACTCTCCGGCGCCCCCAAAGTGCGTGCGCTGGAAATCATCGAAGAGCTCGAGCCGGCCAAACGCTGCATCTACGGCGGCGCCGTGGGCAACTGGAGCTTCAACAACGACATGGACTTAGCCATCGCCATCCGCACCGCCGTGATCAAAAACGGCACGCTCTACGTGCAAAGCGGCGGCGGCATCGTGGCCGATTCCGACGAAGAAGCCGAATGGCAGGAAACCCAAAACAAAGCTCGCGCCGTGTTGCGCGCTGCCGAGATGGTGCAGCAGGGGTTGGATGGATAGAGTCAGGAAAGGCTACCTGAAAAAGATAGGGCTACCTGAAAACAGAGTGAAGCGAAGTTTTCAGGTAGCCTTTTCCCAGCCAACAGAACAGCCCAAACAAAAAACCTTCGTTTTGCAACGAAGGTTTTTTCAATTTGGCGGAAGCGGTGAGATTCGAACTCACGGTGGGTCTAACCCCACGACGGTTTTCAAGACCGCTGCATTAAACCACTCTGCCACGCTTCCAGTTCAAGAGCGCGAACTATACAGGATTTTTGGGAGTTTGACCAGCATTATTTTTGGTAGCAGGAGGGCTTCTAATAGAAAACAGGCTGCAACGGTGTGCAGCCTGTGAGCCTATTCTTGGTGGGTCTGGCTGGTCTCGAACCAGCGACCAAAGGATTATGAGTCCTCTGCTCTAACCCCTGAGCTACAGACCCGGCTAGGAAGGGCGGCATTGTACCGATAAGCCGCCGGTCTAGCAAGGATTACTGTTTGTTTTCCTCGCTGTCTAGGAAGCTGCGCAAGCGGTCGCTGCGGGTGGGGTGGCGCAGTTTGCGCAGGGCTTTGGCTTCGATTTGGCGGATGCGCTCGCGGGTTACGTCGAACTGTTTGCCCACTTCTTCCAACGTATGGTCGGTGTTCATGTCGATGCCGAAACGCATGCGCAAAACTTTGGCTTCACGCGGGGTAAGGCTTTCCAAAACGTCTTTGGTGGCTTCGCGCAGGCTGGAATACATGGCGGCGTCGGCCGGAGCGATGTTGTTCACGTCTTCGATGAAGTCGCCCAAGTGGCTGTCGTCATCATCGCCGATGGGGGTTTCCATGGAAATCGGCTCTTTGGCAATCTTCATGATTTTGCGGATTTTGTCTTCTGGCATTTCCATCAGTTCGGCCAATTTGGCGGCATCCGGGTCTTCGCCGGTTTCTTGCAGATACTGGCGCGAGATGCGGTTCATTTTATTGATGGTTTCAATCATGTGCACCGGGATGCGGATGGTACGCGCTTGGTCGGCAATCGAACGGGTGATGGCTTGGCGTATCCACCAGGTGGCGTAGGTGGAGAATTTGTAGCCGCGCCGATATTCGAATTTATCCACCGCTTTCATCAGACCGATATTGCCTTCCTGAATCAAATCGAGGAATTGCAGGCCGCGGTTAGTGTATTTTTTGGCGATGGAAATCACCAGGCGTAAGTTGGCCTGAATCATTTCCTGCTTGGCGGCGGCGGTTTCTTTTTCGTTCGCCACCATGTTTTTGCTGATTTCTTTCAGCTCGGCAATGGAAATCTGCGCGTGCTGCTCTTGTTCGATAAGAATATTCTGCTTTTCGATAATGGCGTATTGGAAGCGGCTCAGGGCTTCGCTCCACACGCGGTTTTTACCGATTTCGGCTTCCACCCAGTTTAAATCGGTGATATTGGGCAGGAAGTTGTTGATGAAGTAGTCCCGATCCATGTGCACGCGGTTGAGGCAGATGTCGCGGATTTCGCGCTCCAGGCGGCGGATGCTGTCTACGCGGGTGCGCAGATTGTTGCTCAGGGTTTCAATCTGGCGGGTGGTAAAGCGCACGTTGAGCAGCTGGTCGGCGATCTGGTTGCGCAGGGTGAGGTAGGTTTTGTGTTGGCTGTGGTGTTTTTGCAGTGCGGCAACCATTTTTTTGTAGGTGGCTTCGATGCCTTCGAAGTGGGCCAGCACTTTTTGTTTGAGCTCTTCGAGGTTGGCGGCGGAGATGGCGCCGGCATCCTCTTCGTCGGCGTCTTCTTCGTCGGCCTCTTCGTCTTCGCTTTCCTCCAAATCGGTATCCGGCGCAGATTCTTCGGCCTTTTCCACGCCGATGCCCAATTCGTCGAGCAGCTCTTCATGCGGGTCGATGATGTCTTCCACCACTTCGTCCACGCGGATTTCGTCGTTGCGAACCTTTTCAATCAGTTCGAGGATTTCGGCAACCGAGCCGGGGCAGGCGGAGATGGCCTGAATCATGTTGCGCAGGGCGGTTTCGATTTTTTTGGCGATAACGATTTCGTCTTCGCGCGTGAGCAAATCCACCTGCCCCATTTCGCGCATATACATGCGTACCGGGTCGGTGGTGCGGCCGAATTCTGAGTCGGCGCTGGAGAGGGCGGCCTCGGCTTCGGCAACGGCGTCGTCGTCGGTCATGTTGGCCGTGTTGTCGGCCATCAGCAGGGTTTCGCTGTCGGGCGTTTCTTCGGTTACCTGAATGCCCAGGCCGGAAATCATATTGACGATATTGTCGATTTGCTCGGCATCTGACATATCGTCGGGCAGGGCGTCGTTGATTTCGGCGTAGGTGATGTAGCCGCGTTCTTTACCTTGCAGAATCAGCTGTCTGAGCCGTGCCCTTTGCTCCTCCGGGGTGAGCGGGCGGTTGCTTTCGTCTTGTTCTTCGGTGGCGGGATTGTTCTGTTCGGACATGTTTCTCTCGTTGTTCACAGGTCGGTCGGTGTAATCGGCATTGCCCTAGGTGGTGCCGTTGCCGTTGGCGGGAGGATGCCTTAAAAGCTCCAGCAGCAGTTTGGTTTCGTCATCGCTCAAGCCGTGTTCGATGCGTTTGCGTTTCAACGCTTCAACTTGCTGGGTTTTCAAGGCGTTCATCAATTTTTGCATACCCGATTGGAAATTCAGTGCGTCGGATTCGCCATCCCCCTCAAAGTGAGCGCTGTCCGTGCCGGACTGCATGATGCGGCTAATATTGCCGTAATAGGGGGTGTTGCGCATGGCTTCCATCAATCCGGCGCTGGATAGCGGCGAAGGGCTGCGGCGCACATGGGCGGCCATGACGCTCAGGCAGGCAAGGTCGGTATCCAGTTCCAGATGGTCGGGTAGGTCGATATATGTAGCCCATTGCGGATTTATCAATAGGCGGCGGATTTGTTGTTGCGCCAAGCTCAGCATTTGCGGTTGGCGGAAGGTTTGGCGCGGCAGGGTGTAGCGTTGCTGGGCAACGTGGCGTTTGGGGGCTTCCTGCCCCATCAGATGCGCCAGATTGGCCGGGTCGATGCCCACTAAGTTGCTCAGTTCCTGCTTAAGCAGGAAGGCGAGGGCGGGGGCGGTAATCTGGGTGAGCAGCGGGGTGGCGTTTTTCACCAGTTCGGCCTTGCCTTCTTGGCTGCGCAAATCAAGCTTGGCGGTGAGCGCGTCCCAAAAATAGGCGGAAAGCGGCTTGCTTTGGTGCAGCAGCATATCTTCAAAACGTTCCCGGCCGTGTTCGCGCACATAGCTGTCGGGGTCGTGGCCTTCGGGCAGGAAGAGGAAGTGCAGCGATTTGCCGTCTTTCAGCTGGGGCAGGGCGTTTTCCAATGCACGCCAGGCGGCTTTGCGGCCGGCCGCGTCGCCGTCGAAGCAGAAATAGATGCTGTCGGTTTGGCGCATCAGGATTTTAACGTGCTCGGCGGTGGTGGCGGTGCCCAGTGCGGCCACACAATAGCCGATGCCGAACTGCGCCAGCGCAACCACGTCCATATAGCCTTCCACCACTAGGATGCGGCCGGCTTCTTTTACGGCAGCACGGGCTTCGTAGAGGCCGTAGAGGTTTTTGCCTTTATCGAACAGCGGGGTGTCGGGCGAGTTGAGGTATTTGGGTTTGGAGTCGTCCAACACGCGGCCGCCGAAGCCGATAACCTGCCCGCTGCTGTTGCGGATGGGGAACATGATGCGGTGGCGGAAGCGGTCGTAGTGGCTGCCGTCTTTTTCAATCACCATGCCGCTGTTGACCAGCGCTTCGGAAGGGTAGGGGGTGAAACTTTGCGCCAGCGGCCGCCAGCTGTCGGGCGCGTAGCCCAGGCCGTAGTGGGCGGCGACTTCGTCGGAGAGGCCGCGTTTTTTCAGGTAGCCTTTGGCTGCTTCGTTGGCAGCCAGCTCGCGGGTGTAGAAGGCAGCGGCTTGGGCGGTGGTTTCTTCCAGGGTTTGCTGGCGCTGTTTGCGGCGCGCGCGCGCTTCGGGGCTTTCTTGCCGACCTTTTTGCTGCGGCACCGCCATGCCGGCACGGTCGGCCAGATACTGTACGGCTTCGGTGAAGCCCAGCCCTTGGTATTCCATGACGAAACCGATGGCCGTGCCGTGTGCGCCGCAGCCGAAGCAGTGGTAGAACTGTTTGCTCGGGCTGACGGAGAACGACGGGGTCTTTTCTTTGTGGAACGGGCAGCAGGCCATGTAGTTGGCGCCGCCTTTCTTCAGCGGCACGCTCTCGTCGATGATGTCGACAATATCGGTTTTGGCCAGCAGCTCGTCGATGAATTCGCTGGGAATCATGCTTCGGCGCTTGGTTTGGGAAACGGATTGAGGCTACCTGAAAACCATGGCGGGGATTTTCAGGTAGCCTTTTTCAGGTAGCCTTTGTCGGGCGGGGTTATTCGGCGGGCGGAACGTAGCCTTGCACCGTGTCGGCCTCACCGTCGCCGAAGAAGTAGTTTTCCATCTGCTGGGCGAGATACTGGCGGGCGCGCGGGTCGGCCAGGCTGAGGCGGTTTTCGTTGATGAGCATGGTTTGGTGGCGCGTCCAGGCATCCCATGCTTCTTGCGATACGTGTTCGAAAATGCGCTTGCCCAAATCGTTGGGCAGGGGCGGGAATTTGAGGCCGGGCGCTTCTTTGCCCAGTTTGATGCAGTTTACCATGCGGGTCATGTGATTTCCTTTTTAGGTGGTGCGGGTGGGTTTAACGGTTGTTTAGGCCCAATACGTCTTGCATGTCGTATAGGCCGGTGCGTTGCTGCTGCAGCCATACGGCGGCACGCACGGCGCCGGCGGCGAAGGTCATGCGGCTGGAGGCTTTGTGGGTGATTTCCACGCGTTCGCCTTCGCCGGCAAACAGGGCGGTGTGTTCGCCTACAATATCGCCGCCGCGCACGGTGGCAAAGCCGATGGTTTGCGGGTTGCGCGCGCCGGTGTGGCCTTCGCGGCCATACACGGCGCAGTCGGCCAGGTTGCGGCCAAGGGCGCGGGCAATCACTTCGCCCATGCGCAGCGCGGTGCCGCTGGGGGCGTCCACTTTGTGGCGGTGGTGCGCTTCGATGATTTCGATGTCGTAGCCTTCGTTCAGCACGCGGGCTACGGTGTCGAGGATGTGGAAGGTGAGGTTGACGCCGATGCTGAAGTTGGCGGCAAACACGATGCCGGTGTGTTCGGCGGCGGCGGCGATGGCGGCTTTGCCCGCTTCGTCGAAACCGGTGGTGCCGATAACCATTTTGATGCCGCGTTCGGCGCAGCGGGGCAAAAGGCTACCTGAAACATGGGGGCGGGTGAAATCGATGAGCACGTCACAGTTGGCGAGCACGGCATCGACGTCGCTGCTGATGGCTACGCCCGTTTTCAAGCCGGAAGCATGGCCGGCATCCAAACCCAAAGCTTCGGAGCCTGCGTGTTCCAGCGCGCCGGTGAGCACGGTGTGCGGATTGGCGGCTACGGCTTCAACCAGCACTTTGCCCATGCGGCCGTTCACCCCGGCCAAGGCAACTTTAATGATGGCAGACATAATATTCCTCAAGCGGGATTATTGCGCGGTTTGGCCGGCAGGCGCGGCTTGTTGCTGTTTGCGCAACTCGTCCAATACGTCGCCTTCGGCTTTAACCAGGGAATCGTTCGCATCGAAATACAGGGTGAGGTTTTTGCGTTCGCGCACTTTGCCGCCGCGGCTCACTTCGAAAACGTAGTCCCAGCGGTTGCCGTGCAGCGGGTCGCGCAGCAGCGGCGTGCCCAGGATGTGCTGCACCTGCTCTTTGCTCAAGCCTTGGTGCAGCGAGGCTACGGCCTGCAAGTCGAGTTCGTTGCCCTGCACGATAGTGAGCTTGTAGGAGGGGAAGCGGGCGAGGCGTTCGGTGCTGCACGCGGCCAAACCGATGCAGGCGGCCAAGGCCAAATAAACGGATTTATTCACAAACATGCCTTTCAAGATAAATCGCGCACCGCCCCGGCTGAGTAATTTAAAGGTGGGCAAGTGCCTTAAAAATGCGTATTATAACGGTTGCTGACAAATTTGAGCGACAGAACATCATACATCATGGAAAACAATATTGCACAACTCAAAGGCAGCGGCCTGAAAGTAACCGGCCCGCGCCTGAAGATTTTGGATTTGTTTGAAACCCACGCCGAAGAGCATCTGAGCGCGGAAGACGTATACCGCATCCTCCTAGAAGAGGGCGTTGAAATCGGCGTGGCCACCATTTACCGCGTTTTAACCCAGTTCGAACAGGCCGATATTTTGTTGCGCCACCATTTCGAGAGCGGTAAGGCGGTGTACGAGCTGAATAAAGGCGACCACCACGACCACATCGTGTGCGTGAAATGCGGCAAGGTTACCGAGTTTCACAACCCCACCATCGAAAGCCTGCAGGGTAAAATTGCCGAAGATAACGGCTACCGCATCGTGGATCACGCGCTGTATCTGTATGGCGTGTGCGGCGATTGTCAGCAGAAACACCATTTATAAGCAGGCGGCATTTTCAGGTAGCCTCACGGCTCCGAAAGGTGGCCTTTATGGCTCAAAATATTCCTTTGCTGCCGGAAGGCTGTTTGCAGTTCCCAGACCCGCATCAGGCCATTGCCGAACACGACGGCCTGGTGGCAGTGAGCCGGGATTTGACGGCACAACGGCTTTTGGCAGCCTATCAACAGGGCATCTTCCCGTGGTTTGAGGAGGATGGCCTGTTTTTTTGGTTTGCCACCGCGCCGCGCACGGTGCTGTACCCTCAGCGGCTGCACATCAGCCGCTCGCTGGCCAAGACCATGCGCAATCGGCATTATGCGGTAACGGTTAATCAAAACTTCCACGCCGTGATTTCCGCCTGCGCCGCCACGCCCAGGCCGCATCAGGGCGGCAGCTGGATCGCACCGGCGTTTCAGGTAGCCTACAACGAGCTGCACCACATCGGCCATGCGCATTCGTTCGAATGCTGGTATCCCGATGAGGGCGGGCATCTGCTGTTGGCCGGCGGGCTTTATGGCGTGCAGATTGGGCGGATGTTTTTCGGCGAATCGATGTTTGCCTGGCAGAACGACGCCTCGAAAATCGCCTTTGCCCACGCCGTGCCGTTTTTGCAGCGCTGCGGCATCGCCTTAATCGATTGCCAGCAAGACACGCCGCATCTGGCGCGTTTCGGCTCGGAGCTGCTGGCTTTTGACGATTTCCAGGCCGAATTAAACCGCCTGACTGCACAAACGCTTGCCGAGCCCATTGGCCAGCGCCTGCTCCAACAGCAGGGCGCGTGGTTTGGCAAGGAAGAATGATTGCCGAAACCGGTTCGCAAGAGGCGTGTTACATGGCACAATATCGGCTGTTTCAGATTGCAGGCTACTTGAAAATTTCAGGTAGCCTCCCGCTTACTCTATGGCGGATAAACCTGCTTTAGTACCGGGCTGTCACGCTTCTGCAGAAGTGAATCCGCCGTATCACCCATCACCTGCAAGGAAAAACCATGTCTCTACAAAATATCATCGAAACCGCGTTTGAACAGCGCGCCGAAATTACCCCGCACAGCGTTTCCGCCGAAGTGAAAGAAGCCGTGCTCGATACGATTTATCAGCTCGATTCCGGCAGCCTGCGCGTGGCCGAGCGGCAGGGCGTGGGGCAGTGGAAAGTGAACGAGTGGGCGAAAAAGGCCGTGCTGCTTTCCTTCCGCATTGCCGATAACGAAGTATCCAGCGACGGGGTGAGTAAATATTTTGACAAAGTGCCGACTAAATTCGCCGATTGGATTCCGCAGCAGTTTCAGGTAGCCGGTTTCCGCGCCGTGCCCGGCGCCGTGGCGCGACGCGGCAGCTTCATCGGCAAAAACGTGGTGCTGATGCCCTCTTATGTGAACATCGGTGCCTATGTGGACGAGGGCACGATGGTGGACACTTGGGCCACCGTGGGCTCTTGTGCGCAAATCGGCAAAAACGTGCACCTGAGCGGCGGCGTGGGCATCGGCGGCGTGCTAGAGCCTTTGCAGGCCGCGCCCACCATTATTGAAGACAACTGCTTCATCGGCGCGCGCAGCGAAATTGTGGAAGGCGTGATAGTGGAAGAGGGCAGCGTGATTTCCATGGGCGTGTACATCGGCCAGTCCACCAAAATTTATGACCGTGAAACCGGCGAAATCCACTACGGCCGCGTGCCCGCCGGTTCGGTGGTGGTGTCCGGCAGCCTGCCCGCCAAAGACGGCACGCACAGCCTATACTGCGCCGTCATCGTGAAGAAAGTAGACGCGCAAACCCGCGCCAAAACCAGCGTGAACGAACTGCTGCGCGGCGTGTAGCTTGCCGGATTTTCAGGTAGCCTGTTTGCAAGAAGGCTACCTGAAAGCTATTTAACTTAGGAGAAAACCATGCGAGCCCTTCTTCTTGTCGATATCCAAAACGACTTCATGCCAAGCGGCCGCCTGCCTGTGGCCGAAGGCGATGCCATTATCGAGCCGGTAAACCGGATTATCGGCGGCTATCCGCTGGTGGTGGCCTCGCAAGACTGGCATCCCGCCGGACACGAGAGCTTCGCCTCCGCCCATGCCGGTAAAAAGCCGTTCGACGTCATCAACCTGCACGGTTTGGAGCAAGTGCTGTGGCCGGACCACTGTATTGCCGGCAGCAGCGGAGCAGCGTTCCATCCCGAGCTCAACACCACGCCCATCGCCGCCGTGTTCCGCAAGGGCATGGACAAGCACACCGACAGCTACAGCGCGTTTTACGACAACGGCCGCCGTCGCAGCACCCAGCTTGCCGCCTATTTGCGCGCCCACGGCGTAACCGATATTGATGTGGCGGGGCTGGCTGCCGATTTCTGCGTGTATTTCAGCATGGCCGACGCGCTCGCCGAAGGCTTCCGCGTGCGCCTGCTCGAGCACGCCACCCGTGCTATCGATGCTGCAGGCTTCGCCGCCAAAAAAGCCGAACTGCTGGCGCATCCGAATTTTTCGCTGGCCGATTAGCTTGGGTTCGCGTTTTTCAGGTAGCCTCTGCGTTATCAAAGGCTACCTGAAAAATTTTAGCCAACGCCGCATCTGACAGCCGCCCGCGCTTTCAGGTAAAATCCGCCCGACCATCATTATTTTCAGGTAGCCCAAACCATGCTCAATAAAGACCAATTCGCCGATAACCACTTCATCCGTACCATCATCGAAGAAGACCTCAAAAGCGGCAAACACAGCGCCATCCAAACCCGTTTCCCGCCCGAACCCAACGGCTACCTGCACATCGGTCACGCCAAATCCATCTGCCTGAACTTCGGTTTGGCGTATATTTACGACGGCTTGTGCAACCTGCGTTTCGACGACACCAACCCCGAAAAAGAAAACGACGAATACGTCAACGCCATCAAAGAAGATGTCGAGTGGCTCGGTTTCCATTGGGCGGGTGAACCGCGTTTCGCTTCCAATTATTTCGACCAGCTTTACGACTACGCCGTCGGTTTAATCAAAGACGGCAAAGCGTATGTCGATGATTTGACGCCCGAAGAAATGCGCGAATACCGTGGTACGCTGACCGAACCCGGCAAAAACAGCCCTTACCGCGACCGCAGCGTCGAAGAAAACCTCGACTTGTTCACACGCATGAAAAACGGCGAGTTCCCTGACGGCAGCAAAACCCTGCGCCTGAAAATCGACATGGCATCAGGCAACATCAATATGCGCGACCCCGTCATCTACCGCATCCGCCGCGCCCATCACCACAATACCGGCGACAAATGGTGCATCTACCCGATGTACGACTACACGCATTGCATTTCCGATGCTATCGAAGGTATCACGCATTCCTTGTGTACGCTCGAATTTGAAGCCCACCGCCCGCTTTACGACTGGGTGTTGGACAACATCCCCGCGCCGCACGCCACCCGCCCGCGCCAATACGAGTTTTCCCGTTTGGAGCTTCTGTATTCCATCACCTCCAAGCGCAAACTGAATCAACTGGTTTCAGAAGGCCACGTTGCCGGCTGGGACGACCCGCGTATGCCGACGATTTCCGGCATGCGCCGCCGCGGCTACACGCCCGAAGGCCTGCGCCTGTTTGCCAAACGCGCCGGTATTTCCAAATCTGAAAACGTGGTCGATATGAGCGTGTTGGAAGGCGCGATTCGCGAAGAGTTGGAAAACTCCGCCCCGCGCATGATGGCCGTGCTCAACCCGCTCAAGGTAACGCTTACCAACTACGATGCAGCCCAAGCCGAAAGCCGCACCGCGCCCTACCATCCGAACCGCGAAGACATGGGCAGCCGCGAACTGCCGATTTCGTCCACGCTCTACATCGAAGCCGACGATTTCAGCGAAAACCCGCCCAAAGGCTGGAAACGCCTGACCCTTGGCGGTGAAGTGCGCCTGCGCCACAGCTATGTGATGAAGTGCGACGAAGTGGTGAAAGACGCCGCCGGCAACATCGTCGAACTCAAATGCAGCTTGGATTACGACACCTTGGGCAAAAACCCCGAAGGCCGCAAAGTAAAAGGCGTTATCCACTGGCTCTCCGCCGAACATGCCGTGCCCGCCACCGTGCGCCTGTACGACCGCCTGTTCACCGTGGAACGCCCCGATGCCGTGCGTGGCGAAGACGGCGCATACCTGCCGTTTACCGATTTCCTCAACCCCGAATCGGCTAAAGAAATCACCGCCTACGTTGAAGCCGCCGCCAACGATTTGCCTGCGGAGAGCCGCTGGCAGTTTGAACGGCTGGGCTATTTCGTTACCGACCGCAAAGATCACGCGAAAGGCAAACCCGTGTTCAACCGCACGGTTACGCTGAAAGACACTTGGCAGGCCAAAGCTTAAACGCATTTCAGGCTGCCTTCGCCGTTCGCCAAAATGGCAGTCTGAAAAATAGCGAAGCGAAAACATCGTCCCACCCCAAAACCAAAAGGAAAGAAAATATGACAACCAAACTTCCCACCCGCGCCGCCCTGATCGGCAGCCTGTCCCTACTCTTAGCCGCCTGCGCCTACACGCCCCCGTCCGCGCAAGTCAGCATGAAAACCGTGCGCAGCGCAAACTACGGCAGCTACCCCAGAAACTACCAACGGCAAATCCGCCAATACCTCAACGACACCCTGCTCGACCCCGACAGCGCGAAAATCCGCATCGGCACGCCGCACAAAGTGTTCCAAATATACAATCCTCTGGCAAATACATATCCGCCAGAAACACCCAGAGAGTTGAAAACCAACGAATATTACGTAGTGTGCGCAGAAGTGAACGCCAAAAACACCTTCGGCGGCTATACCGGCTGGCAGACCAAAATCTACCGGTTCGTAGACGGCAGTATTGAAGACGAGGCACCCCTCGGTTTCTTTGGAACCAGCTTTGAGGTGTGCTCGAGCCAAGACGAGGTCTTTATCGACACCTTCAATGTGCGTAACGTGAAAGTAAACATCGTGCCGTAAATCCGCTTTCAGACGGACGTAAAGGCAGCCTGAAAGGTTTTCAGGCTGCCTTTACGCGCCAAAACGGTTTCAGGCTGCCTGAAAACCTAAATATCCGCTTCCACCCGGTCGCCTTCGGCTTCCATCCAGCTGCGGCGGGCGGCGGCTTCGCCTTTGCCCATCAGGCGGGTGAAGGCGGCGAGCGTGGTTTCGCTGTCGTGCTCGGGGATGCCGACGCGCAGCAGGCGGCGGGTGTCGGGGTTCATGGTGGTGTCTTTGAGCTGGTCGGGGTTCATTTCGCCCAGGCCTTTGAAACGGCTGATGGAATAGGCGGATTCCTTAACTTTTTCGGCGGCGAGCCGTTCTAAGATGCCTTCGAGTTCGCCCTGGTCGAGCGCGTAGAATTTGCGCGCGGGGCGGCCTTTGCCTTGGGCGTTTACGTCCACGCGGAACAGCGGCGGCTGGGCAACGTAGATATGGCCGTGGCGGATCAGCGCGGGGAAGTGGCGGTAAAACAGGGTGAGCAGCAGCACTTGGATGTGCGATCCGTCCACATCGGCATCCGACAAAATGGCGATTTTGCCGTAGCGCAGGCCGTTCCCGCCACCGTGCGCCTGTACGACCGCCTGTTCACCGAACCCCGCCCTGATGCCGTGCGCGGTGAAGACGGCGCATACCTGCCGTTCACCGATTTCCTCAACCCCGAATCAGCTAGAGAAATCACCGCCTACGTTGAAGCCGCCGCCAACGATTTGCCTGCGGAGAGCCGCTGGCAGTTTGAACGGCTGGGCTATTTCGTCACCGACCGCAAAGACCACGCGAAAGGCAAACCCGTGTTTAACAAAACGGTGGGGTTGCGCGACACTTGGCAGGCGAAAGCACAATAAGCCCTGTGTCGGATGTGAAGGCTACCTGAAAAAGCCGAAACGTCGTTTTAGCTTCGCAGAAACTTTGCTTCGGCTACGCCGAAACATCGTTTTCAGGTAGCCTGCTTTCATGCCGGGCAGTATCTATACTTGACTAAATCACTTGGGTATTGGAAAATCCGCATCCCCCTGATGCAACAAGACCATAGCCCTATGCGATTAACCACCAAAGGCCGTTTCGCCGTAACCGCCATGCTGGATTTGGCGCTGTATGGGTGCGAAAATCCCGTCAGCCTCAATGCCATCAGCGGTCGGCAGAATATTTCCTTATCCTACCTCGAGCAGCTTTTCGGCAAACTGCGCCGTGCCGGGCTGGTAGAAAGCGTGCGCGGGCCCGGCGGCGGCTATCTGCTCAGCCGACAGCCCGGCAGCATTAACATTGCCGAAATCATCCACGCCGCCGAAGACAAGTTGGACGCCACCCGCTGCGGCGGCCAAACCAACTGCCACAAAGGCGCGCCCTGTCTCACGCACGATTTGTGGGAAAGTCTCAATCAAACCATCCAAGGCTACCTGAACAGTGTCTCCCTGCAAGACGTGCTGGATAAAAGGGCTAGCCACCGCCATCATGAGGCTGCCATCAGCCTTACCCATATCCGCTATAGCTAAAGCACTTCTCTGCGGCGCTGGTTTGCCGCTCTGGGAATGTGCTCCAACTATGAATGAATTACACAACCACACCTAAAAGAGAACATCATGACCATCAAAACCCCCATCTACCTCGACTACGCCGCCACCACACCCGTTGACAAACGCGTGGCCGAAAAAATGATTCCCTACCTAACCGAAACCTTCGGCAACCCTGCTTCCAACAGCCACGCATTTGGCTGGGAAGCAGAAGAAGCCGTCGAAAAAGCCCGCGCCGACATTGCCGCCCTGATTAACGCCGATCCCAAAGAAATCATCTTCACCAGCGGTGCGACCGAGTCCGACAACCTCGCCATCAAAGGCGCGGCAAATTTCTACAAAACCAAAGGCAAACACCTCATCACCGTCAAAACCGAACACAAAGCCGTGCTCGACACCATGCGCGAACTCGAACGCCAAGGTTTTGAAGTCACCTACCTCGGCGTTCAGGAAAACGGCCTGATTGATTTGGAAGAACTCAAAGCCGCCATCCGCCCCGACACCATTCTGATTTCCGTGATGTGGGTGAACAACGAAATCGGTGTGGTGCAAGACATTCCCGCCATCGGCGAAATCTGCCGCGAACGCAAAATCGTCTTCCACGTCGATGCCGCCCAAGCCTGCGGCAAAGTGCCCGTGGACGTGGAAGCCGCCAAAATCGACTTGCTGTCCATGTCCGGCCACAAAGTGTACGGCCCCAAAGGCATCGGCGCGCTGTACGTCCGCCGCAAACCCCGCGTCCGCCTCGAAGCCCAAATGCACGGCGGCGGCCACGAACGCGGCTTCCGCAGCGGCACCCTGCCGACCCACCAAATCGTCGGCATGGGCGAAGCCTTCCGCATCGCCAAAGAAGAACTCGAGCAAGACATGGCGCACTACCGCAAACTGCGCGACATCTTCCTCAAAGGCATCGAAGGCATCGAAGAAGTCTATATCAACGGCGACCTCGAACACCGCACCCCGAACAACCTGAACGTCAGCTTCAACTTCGTCGAAGGCGAAAGCCTGATTATGGCCGTGAAAGAACTCGCCGTATCCAGCGGCTCCGCCTGCACCTCCGCTTCGCTCGAACCCAGCTACGTCCTGCGCGCGCTCGGCCGCAACGACGAACTGGCGCATTCCTCCCTGCGCATTACCTTCGGCCGCATGACCACCGAAGAAGAAGTGCAGTTTGCCGCAGAGCTGATTAAATCTAAAATCGGCAAACTACGTGAGCTTTCTCCGTTGTGGGAAATGTTTAAAGACGGGATTGATTTGAATTCGATTGAATGGGCGGCGCATTAAAAGCAGCCTGCACTTTGGCAATGGAGTGTGAACGTTTAAGTTCGCGTTTCAGGCTACCTGAAAACCGATAACACAAGGAGCAAATCATGCTGGGCTGGTGGATAACCGGTTTCAGCGATGCGTACAGGCAAGAGCCGCACCTCATCGCCTCGTGGGAGTTCGGTGTTTTCAGTGCGGATTGGCTGAACGAACTTTGCCAAGCAGGGCACGCCGAGCAGACCGAAAACAAAGGCGGCTATCCCAATGTGTACCAAACACAGGCGAAACACGTTGCCCCGTGGCTGTTGGACGGCAAAATCTCGCCGCAGGGCGATGCGCCGCACGGCAACCGTTTTTCAGGCAGCCTGAAAAGCAGCCTGCATCTGACGGCATATCTTTGATTATGGGTAGTACATAAGGGCGTTGGCAACGCCGTATCATTGCAATTCTACTCCGCTATACCGCGCGGGCAAGGTTGCTCCGCCCAAAAGCAGCCTGCACACACAAGGAATAACCATGAACGACCAAACTACAGACGATTTCGACAACTTGGACGCACTCCTCGACAGCTTTGACGGCATCACCGTAGAAGGCGGCACCGACCCCGAAAACAGCGACGACGGCTGCGAAGGCGGCGCGTGCAAAATTTAAAGGCAGCCTGAAATGAAACACCTGTTCTTAACGATTATCGGCGCAACCGCGCTGGTCGCCTGCGCTACGCCCGACCACACGGATACGCGTCCCGAAGCCCGCACGCAGAAATCATCCACGCCTTATGTGCGCACGCACAAGCAGCCGGACGGGCAAATCAAGGTGGAAACCGTTACCCCGCACCCGTAGGCGCAAAAAGCAGCCTGCACCCAAGAAATTTTACTAACCCGCTAAAAATACAAGGAAACACATCATGGCATACAGCGACAAAGTCATCGACCATTACGAAAACCCCCGCAACGTCGGCACGTTCGACAAAGACGACAACGACGTCGGCACCGGCATGGTGGGCGCGCCCGCCTGCGGCGACGTGATGCGCCTGCAAATCAAAGTGAACGACCAAGGCATCATCGAAGACGCCAAATTCAAAACCTACGGCTGCGGCTCCGCCATTGCCTCGTCCAGCCTGATTACCGAATGGGTGAAAGGCAAAAGCCTGGACGACGCGCTGGCGATTAAAAACAGCGAAATCGCCGAAGAATTGGAACTGCCGCCCGTGAAAATCCACTGCTCGATTTTGGCCGAAGACGCGGTGAAAGCCGCCGTGGCGGACTACAAAAAGAAAAAAGGCGTATAACATGGCCGGCGGTTGGGCGCCCGACGGCGCGGAGCAGGCGCAAATCGACGCCAATTTGGACGACGCGCTGGCTGCCGCCCGGCAAAACCTGCCCTCCGGCGAAAGCGCACGCGAATGCGCCGAATGCGGCGAGCCGATTCCCGAAGCCCGCCGCCGCGCCCTGCCCGGCGTACAGTTGTGCATTGCCTGCCAAGAAGAGGCCGACAAACAACAGCAATTCCGCTCCGCCTACAACCGGCGCGGCAGTAAGGACAGCCAGCTGAAATAGGCTACCTGGAACCGATGGTTTCAGCGCAACCGAGTTGCTCGGCAACGCGCCTGCGTCGGCAATGCCGTGTATGACCGCTTCGCCGCCTGACGATTTTCAGGTAGCCCATCCCAAAAAATCCTGCCGACGCCAATACCGAACAAACCCATGTTTACCCCCGAAGAAACCCAATCCCTGCTTGCTGAAAAAGGCATCGGCAAAACCGTGCTGCAACGCCTGCAACAAATGGGCTTGGACGACGTGGACAAGCTCGCCGCCGCCGATGTGGACGATATGCTGCAACAGGGCGCGGCGCTCACCGGCAGCACCTGCTGGAAAAACAGCCCGCAGGCGCGCGCCGCCATGCAGGCCGCTGTGGATTGGGCAAAGCGGCGACAGACGGCGGGATAAAGGCTACCTGAAAATAAGTGGGTTAAAAGCAGCGAGCTACGAGGCGTACAAGGCAATACGTCAAGGCGGATCAATGCCGTAGCATGGCGATTTTAATCCGCTATATCTGCCGCCCGAACAACGAGGCCTTATGCAAACCAAATTACTCCTTCCAATCCCTGCCATATTGCTGCTGGCCGGTTGCGCCGCCTCCGTCCGCAACCTGCCAGCGCTCACGGCGGAAAATGAAGAGAGCCTGTGGATGTGCGAAAAACAGCATGCCCGCATCCTCCCGCCGCTGCCGGAAGGCCTGCCCGACGGCAAATACCGCTGGCCTCCCCGGGGAGACAGGCAGGTCGTGATCAAAAACGGCCGGCCCTTGCAGTTGGAAATATTCCATCCAAACGGCAGAGTCCGTACCCGGCACAGCTATAACGCACAGGGCGAGATTGAAGGATGGTCGCACGGCTACCTATCGGACGGCACATTGCGCCTGCGCCTGCTCTACCGAAACGGCATCGTTACCCGCCTACAGGCATACAATCGGGCAGGCCGTTTGGAAAAAGACGAAATCATCGACTGCGCCGCCCGCACGAAAACACCCGTGGCGGCAGAGCCGGATAATGCCAAACCTTAACCGAAAGGCTACCTGAACCCGATACTGTTTTTCAGGTAGCCTCTATCAAGAACTTAAAACAAAGGAAACCCCCATGATTACACTCACTCCCAACGCTGCCGACCATATCCGCAACTTCCTCACCAAACGCGGCAAAGGCGAAGGCATCCGCATCGGTGTGAAAACCAGCGGCTGCTCCGGCATGGCCTACACGCTGGAATTTGCCGATGAAATCCTGCCCGATGATTTGGTGTTTGAAGGGCACGGCGTGAAAGTATTGGTTGATCCGAAAAGCCATGTTTACCTCGACGGCACCGAGCTGGACTTCACCAAAGAAGGCCTGCAGGAAGGCTTCAAATTCGCCAACCCGAACGTGAAAAACGAATGCGGTTGCGGCGAAAGCTTTAATGTTTGAGCCTCTGGATTGGTGCGTCATAAGGCTACCTGAAATCCCGATTGTGGTTTTCAGGTAGCCTTATCGGCTACAATGCAGCCGTTTCTTCGATTGGATTGATGATGGCAACCCGTTCCAAATCCTCCAAAAGCTGGCTGAACGAACACGTGAACGACCCCTATGTGCATCAGGCGCAAAAAGACGGCTACCGTGCCCGGGCAGCATACAAATTGCTGGAAATCAACGAAAAAGACAAGTTGATTAAAAACGGCACCGTGCTGGCCGATTTGGGTAGCGCGCCGGGCAGCTGGTCGCAGGTAGCGGTTAAGTTGGCGGGGGCGCAGGGCAGGGTGTTTGCCTTGGATGTTTTGCCGATGGAGCCGATTGCGGGCGTATCGTTTATCCAAGGCGATTTCCGCGAAAACGAGGTGCTGGAGGAGTTGGAAAATCTGCTCGAAGGCCGCGCGCTAGACCTTGTAATTTGCGATATGGCACCCAATATGTCGGGCAATGCGGTAACCGATCAGGCGCGCAGCTATGTTTTGTGCGAGCTGGCGCTGGATTTTGCCGCCGAGCACCTGAAAACGGGCGGCAATATGCTGGTGAAAGTGTTTCAAGGCGCGGGTTTTCAGGAATATATGCAGGCCATGCGCGGGGTGTTTGCCCAAGTACAGGTGCGCAAGCCTAAGGCCTCGCGCAGCCGTTCCAGCGAGGTATATCTGCTGGGCAGGAATAAGCGGTAATCAGGCAAGGTGCTGGTTATCATCTGTTTTTTGCACTTTATATTTATATAGTTAGGAGCTTGTTACCGTGCGTAACACCATGAGGACGATTTTGGTTTGGCTGTTTCTGGCCGGGGTGCTGCTTGCCTCGGCCCAAGCGTTGCTGGGCAAGAGGGAAGACAAACAGCTGATCAACTATTCGCAGTTTATCCAGCAGGTAAACAAAGGCGAAGTAGCCAAGGTGGATATTGAAGGCACGCTGCTGAGCGGTTATGTGATTAAAGGCGAGCGCACCGACAAATCCAAGTTCTATACCAATGCGCCGATGGACGACAAACTCCTGACGATGTTGCAGGACAAGAACGTTGATTTCCGATACATACCTGAAGAAAAGCCTGGCCTGTGGAGCAATATTTTCTTCACCAGCCTCCTGCCGGTGCTGCTGCTGATTGGCGCTTGGTTTTACTTTTTGCGTATGCAAAACGGCGGCGGGGGCAAGGGCGGGGCGTTTTCCTTCGGCAAAAGCCGTGCCCGGCTGCTGGATAAAGATGCCAACCGCGTAACCTTTGCCGACGTGGCCGGTTGCGACGAGGCGAAAGAAGAAGTGCAGGAAATCGTGGACTACCTCCAAGCGCCGAACCGCTATCAGAGCCTGGGCGGCCGCGTGCCGCGCGGAATTTTGCTGGCCGGCAGCCCGGGTACGGGCAAAACCTTGCTGGCCAAGGCGATTGCCGGTGAAGCGGGCGTGCCGTTTTTCAGCATTTCCGGTTCGGACTTTGTGGAAATGTTCGTGGGCGTGGGCGCTTCCCGCGTGCGCGATATGTTTGAACAGGCCAAGAAAAATGCGCCCTGCATCATCTTTATCGACGAAATCGATGCCGTGGGCCGCCAGCGCGGTGCCGGTTTGGGCGGCGGCAACGATGAACGCGAACAAACTTTGAACCAGCTGCTGGTGGAGATGGATGGGTTTGAAAGCAATCAGACTGTTATCGTGATTGCCGCCACCAACCGCCCAGACGTGCTCGACCCGGCCTTGCAGCGCCCCGGCCGTTTCGACCGCCAAGTGGTGGTGCCGCTGCCCGATATCCGCGGCCGCGAGCAGATTTTGAAGGTGCACGCCAAGAAAGTGCCGCTGGATGCTTCGGTGGATTTGGTGTCGCTGGCGCGCGGCACACCCGGTTTTTCCGGTGCGGATTTGGCCAACTTGGTGAACGAGGCTGCTCTGTTTGCCGGCCGCCGCAATAAAATCAAGGTTGATCAGAGCGACTTTGAAGACGCCAAAGACAAAATCTATATGGGCCCCGAGCGGCGCAGCATGGTGATGCATGAAGACGAAAAACGCGCCACCGCTTATCACGAAGCCGGGCATGCCATCGTGGCCGAGAGCCTGCCGTTTACCGATCCGGTGCACAAAGTAACCATCATGCCGCGCGGCCGTGCGCTGGGCTTGACCTGGCAGCTGCCGGAGCGCGACCGCATCTCGATGTATAAAGACCAAATGCTCAGCCAGCTGGCCATCCTGTTTGGCGGGCGTATTGCCGAAGATATTTTTATCGGCCGCATTTCCACCGGCGCGTCCAATGATTTCGAACGCGCTACGCAGATGGCGCGGGAGATGGTAACGCGTTACGGCATGAGCGAGAAAATGGGCGTGATGGTGTATGCCGAAAACGAGGGCGAAGTGTTTCTCGGCCGCAGCGTTACCCGTTCGCAGCATATTTCCGAGAAAACCCAGCAGGAGGTAGATGCCGAAATCCGCCGCATTCTGGACGAACAATATGCAGTGGCCTACAAAATCCTAGATGAAAACCGCGATAAGATGGAAACCATGTGCAAGGCTTTGATGGAATGGGAAACCATCGATCGCGATCAAGTGCTGGAGATCATGGCAGGCAAGCAGCCCAGCCCGCCGAAAGACTATAGCCACAATGTGCGTGGCGACAACGATGTTGATGCGGGCAATAATGAGGCAACGGATGCGGACGAAACCGACCGGCCAGTTGCCGACCCCGCTCCGGCTTTGGCAGATGAAGCCGCAGGGCAAGACCAAGTTGCCGCCCCATTGAGCACGCAGGCTGCAGAGGATACGGATCAGCAAGAGGCTGCTGCCGACAAACAGCCCTGAAATCACGGTATATATTTCCCCACCCACATATCCGATGAAAGGAAAAACGATGAGCCAAAACGAAAATCTCCAGCTGGAAGCTGCCGATAACCATGTACCGCAAGTACAGGAAGATATCGAGCTGAAGGTGCTCAACAATGCCGACAGCAACAACGGCGAAACCACCGAAAGCGGCTGCTGCGGCGTTTGCGGCGGCTAAGCTTAGTTAGTTCTTTCAATAAAGGCTACCTGAAAGCGTGAGCTTCAACGCTAAACTTTCAGGTAGCCTTTTGGTTATACTGTTCAAGTATAGCGATAAAGCTTTCGGTAAAATGTGGGTGATGTAGACCAACGAGGTATGCAGAAGCCGTTTTGAATATCAGAAAGGCTACCTGAAAGTAGGCTTTGCACATATCTGCGAAGCCGATTTTCAGGTAGCCTTTTTTTATTGCCGAACAGTACTCAGCCTTTACCCTTGCCGCCTGGCGGCCATGCGTTTGCCGATGATGCGCAGTTCGGCTTCGGGAATTTTTTGGTCGCCTAGGTCGAACAGCTGCTCTTCGCGCGGAATGTGGAAGTCGTAGCCGGCAGTGAAGTGGGTGATGAGCTCGGGATTGAGCGGCGTGCCGTCGGTGAGGGAGGCTAGGTGTCGGTTGAGCAAATCCCAGCTGCCATGCAGGGATTGGTGTTCGTTTTCCAATTCTTGAATCAGCGCTTTGGCTTCGGGGGCGTATTGCAGCAGCAAGGGGAAAAAGTCTTCTTCTTCGTCTTGGTGGTGCAGCGGGGCGGCTACGTTGAAATAGTGGCGGATTTGGGCAACGGCCTGTTCGGCCACGGTGTTGTAGCCGTGCTGTTGCAGATAGTCGGGCAGGGCGTGCAGCTGGCTGCAGAAGCGTTTTACTTTGCCGTGGCAGGCGCGCAGCATGGCGGTGGGTTGCTCGAAGGTAACGGATCGGGTGTTGAATAAGTCCATGATGTGTATTGTTGAGGCTACCTGAAAAGCAAAATGCTGCCGTAATACGGCAGCAGTGTCAATGTGTGGGCAGGATTTGCTGGGCGGCGGCAACGCGGCTATTGCAGGTTGTTTTTGCCGGCAGCAGCCTGATGATTTTCACTGTGGTTGCCTAGGTAGGAAACGGCCAAATCGGCGCAGCAGCCGCAGCAGGTGGCCACGCCCAAGGCGTTTTGCAGATCGGTAAGGCTGGTGGCTCCGGCGGCAACGGTTTCTTGGATTTGACGGTCGGAAATGGCATTGCAAACGCAGACGAACATGGGTGTGCCCCCTTGAAAATAGTTGTTCTATTGATAATCAGTATTATTGGTGTATGGTAATGGAAACCAATTAGCCTGGCAATAGGTTTTTTATTTAATAAAAGAGAAGGTTGGGCAATTATGTTGCAATAGTGGTTTCAGGTAGCCTGATGGTGGTGTATTGGTTTGCACGACCGGGCTTGTGCCATAAGTTTGGCTGCCTACTGGTGCTTTATAGTAAAATGCGGCCACTTTTTTATCTGTTGGGTAATGATGAATATGAAAGAAGTTTCGTGGTTCCGGCTGTGGCCGTATGCTTTGCTGGCTGCTTTGGTGGTGGTGTTGGATCAGTGGAGCAAGCTGTGGGTGGTGGATCATATTATGTTCAACTGGCGCGAGCCGGTGATCGAGGGTTTTTTCGATTTGACGCATGTGTACAACCCCGGTGCGGCGTTTAGTTTCTTGGCCGGTGCTTCAGGCTGGCAGAAATACTTGTTTGCTGGCTTGGCGGTGGTGGTGACGCTGTATTTGGCATTGGGTATCCGTTCGGGGAAGTTTGGCCGCTTGGGCGATGTGGCGGCAGCGATGATTATCGGCGGTGCCATCGGCAATGTTATCGACCGCATCAACTACGGCCATGTCATCGATTTCTTATTGTTTTATTGGAATAATCACTACTATCCGGCATTTAATGTGGCCGACAGTTTTATCTGCGTTGGCGCAGCATTGTTCGTAATTGACGGTTTCCGTCAGGGTAAGCGTAATCAGGCTACCTGAAAGCGTCAGCTTCAGTGATAGCTAGACCAACCACACTCAGAGGAAAAAACATGGCGAAAACCATTATGCTGGCCAATCCGCGCGGCTTTTGCGCGGGGGTGGACCGTGCCATCAATATTGTGGAGCGGGCATTGGAGCTGTTTGGCGCACCGATTTATGTGCGGCACGAAGTGGTGCACAATAAATTCGTGGTGGATAATTTACGCGCCAAAGGAGCTGTTTTTATTGAAGAATTGGCAGATGTGCCGCCCGGTGCCACGCTGATTTACTCGGCGCACGGCGTATCTAAGGCGGTGCAGGAGGAAGCGGCGGAGCGCGGTTTCCGCGTGTTTGATGCCACTTGCCCGCTGGTTACCAAGGTGCACCGCGAAGTGGCGCGTTTGGATGAGCACGGCTACCAAATCATCATGATCGGTCATGCCGGCCACCCGGAAGTGGAAGGCACCATGGGGCAGCTGCCGCCGGGCAGTATGCTTTTGGTGGAAACAGCTGCGGATGTGGCCGATTTGGAAGTGCGCAATCCCGATAAGCTCGCGCACGTGAGCCAAACCACGCTGTCTATTGATGAAACCAAGGAAATCATCGATGCGCTGCGGGCGCGTTTCCCCAATATCCGCAGCCCGCACAAGGAAGACATCTGCTATGCCACCACCAACCGCCAAGAGGCGGTAAAGCAACTGGCGGCGGCCAGTGATGTGGTGGTGGTGGTGGGCTCGCCCAATTCTTCTAATAGCAACCGTTTGCGCGAAGTGGCCGCACAACATGGCGTGGATGCCTATATGGTGGACAATGCGGGCTACCTGAAAAAGGAATGGTTTGCTGGCAAAGAGCGGGTGGGGATTACGGCCGGAGCCTCCGCACCGGAGGTGCTGGTGCAAGAGGTGGTGGACACCGTGCACGGCTGGGGCTTTGAGACGGTGCGGGAAGGTGAAGGGGAAGAAGAGAGTATTGTGTTTGTGCTGCCCAAAGAGCTGCGTGGGTGAGGTTGGGCAGATTTATAGTAGGATAAAATTAAGCATGCTGCTGCGTTGGCTTGCTTTGTCTCATTCTTGTTGTAATCCACTATAAAACAAATGATATAGCAAAAGGCTACCTGAAAAATATTCAGGTAGCCTTTTGTTTGGTATGGAGAAGGGTGGTGGATTCGATTTAAACCAGTATGGTGTTTGCTGCATGCCGCATATTCTTTGCGGCTCGTCATTTGGTTCTGATTTAAGTTGGATTCACTAAGCCTTAGCCATAGAAAAAAACAGGCTACCTGAAAAATCAAGCAGCCTAAAAGAACAGCTAGAGAGTAACTTTTACTGGGCGCAGATGCTTTCGATAGCCTGCGGGATGTCGCCTGCACAAGCCCAAATCAGCTGGCCTTGCGATTGCATCGGCAACAGCAGAACCGCACGCTCGGCAGTGCTGCCGGCTGGAATAGCGGTAATCGCGCCTTGGCTGAGGGTAATGCTCTGCCAGAATTCCTTCTGGCTGGCGGGCACATCAATTGCTTCGTTGATTTCATTCAGGCGAGTGCCTTTGGCCAAGCGGGTTTCCACCCATACCTTCGCCATGTTCAGTGCCTCAACGGCTTTCGGATCGGTGATGGTGGGGGCGGCGGGAGCCTGTTGGGCGGTCGCACCACTGCCCATATTGCCCTCATTGGCCGGTTCGGCCAAGCCGACCATGGCTTTGGCTTGCTCGATGATTTCCGGGTTCATATAGGCATAAACACCACCGCCCACCAGAATCAGAGCCAGCAACAGGCCGATTGCGCGCAATGCGCCGCCGCCATTATTGCCGCTGCGTTTGCTGCGGGATTTGTTGTTACGGGATAATTTTCTCACTGCTGTAGCCATTGTATTGGGTTTCCTAATAATTGTTGAGATGGTTTGGATAGTTAGAAAAAGAAATTTCGATAGTGGGTAAGCATAAAGCGTGCCAAAGTCTGATGCTGGGTTGGATTTGGTGTGGAAAATTTATATTTTTTATTGTTATATATATAAATTTTTTATCATACGGATGTATATAGCAATGGGAAGAGGCTACCTGAAGGCGCAGCGAAGTTTCTGTGAAGCTATAGTGGATTAAATTTAAATCAGGACAAGGCGGCGAGCCGCAGACAGTACAGATAGTACGGCAAGGCGAGCCAACGCTGTACTGGTTTAAATTTAATTCACTATAAAATTTCAGGTAGCCTTTAAACGGTAAACGGCAGGCAAGAAAAAGCACCCTCAGGCGAGGGTGCTTTTGCATGGCGTTTGGGATGATTACATCATGCCCATTCCACCCATGCCTCCCATTCCGCCCATATCGGGAGCGGCGGGTTTGTCTTCCGGAATGTCGGCCACCATGCATTCGGTGGTCAGCATCAGTCCGGCGATGGAAGCGGCGTTTTGCAGCGCGAAGCGGGTAACTTTGGCCGGATCGATTACGCCCATTTCCAGCATATCGCCGTAGCTGTCGTTACCGGCGTTGTAGCCGAAGTTGCCGTTGCCTTCCAGCACTTTGTTCACCACCACGCTCGGCTCGCCGCCGGCGTTGGCCACAATTTGGCGCAGCGGAGACTCAACCGCACGCAATACAATTTGCACGCCGGCTTCTTGGTCGGCATTGGCGGTTTCCACTGATTTCAACGCCGCACGCGCACGCAGCAGAGCCACGCCGCCACCAGCCACTACGCCTTCTTCAACGGCGGCACGGGTAGCGTGCAGCGCGTCGTCCACGCGGTCTTTTTTCTCTTTCATTTCCACTTCGGTGGCCGCACCCACTTTGATTACAGCCACGCCGCCGGCCAGTTTGGCCACGCGCTCTTGCAGTTTTTCCTTGTCGTACTCGCTGGTGGCAGTTTCAATCTGGGTGCGGATTTCGGCCACGCGGGCTTCCACGGCGGATTTGTCGCCCAAACCATCGATGATGGTGGTGTTTTCTTTGCCCACTTCGATGCGTTTGGCCTGGCCCAAATCTTCCAGCGTGGCTTTTTCCAAAGACAAGCCCACTTCTTCAGCGATCACGGTGCCGCCGGTGAGGATGGCAATGTCTTGCAACATGGCTTTGCGGCGGTCGCCGAAGCCCGGGGCTTTCACGGCCACGGTTTTCAGGATGCCGCGAATGTTGTTCACCACCAGAGTGGCCAAGGCTTCGCCTTCCACGTCTTCAGCGATAATCAACAGCGGGCGGCTGGTTTTGGCTACTTGCTCCAACACAGGCAGCAGGTCGCGGATATTGCTGATTTTTTTGTCAAACAGCAGAACAAACGGGCTGTCTAGTTCGGCCAGTTGTTTTTCCGGGTTGTTGACGAAATAGGGAGAGAGGTAGCCGCGGTCGAACTGCATACCTTTCACTACTTCCACTTCGTTTTCCAGCGATTTGCCGTCTTCAACGGTGATCACGCCTTCTTTGCCCACTTCGTTCATGGCTTGGGCGATGATGTTGCCGATGGATTCGTCGGAGTTGGCGGAAATAGAAGCCACTTGGGCGATTTCCTTAGATTTTTCCGGCACGGGTTTGGCGATATTCTGCAACTCTTTTACCAAAGCGGACACGGCTTTGTCGATACCGCGTTTCAGGTCGGTCGGGTTCATGCCGGCGGTAACGTATTTCATGCCTTCGGCCACGATGGCTTGTGCCAATACAGTAGCGGTGGTGGTGCCGTCGCCGGCCACGTCGTTGGTTTTGGAGGCAACTTCTTTCACCATCTGCGCGCCCATGTTTTCAAACTTGTCTTTCAGTTCGATTTCTTTGGCCACGGTCACGCCGTCTTTGGTGATGTGCGGGCCGCCGAAAGCGCGGTCGAGCACCACGTTGCGGCCTTTCGGGCCGAGAGTTACTTTCACGGCGTTAGACAAAACGTTTACGCCGTTTACCATCTTCTGGCGGACTTCATTGCCAAACTGTACATCTTTTGCTGCCATGTGTATGACTCCTAAAATAAAAAATCAGTAATTTCTGTTCTTGAATCAGAGCTGTTTATTCCACGATGCCGAAGATATCTTCTTCGCGCATCACCAGCAGCTCTTCGCCGTCGGCTTTTACGGTTTGGCCGCTGTATTTGCCGAAAATCACGCGGTCGCCCACTTTCACATCCAGCTTGCGGCGCTCGCCGCCTTTAGTGAGCTTACCAGCACCCACGGCCACCACTTCGCCCATATCGGGCTTCTCAGCGGCAGAGCCGGGCAAAACAATACCGGAAGCGGTTTTTTCTTCGGCTTCGAGGCGTTTGATAACCACACGGTCGTGTAACGGACGAATTTTCATAAATCGAATCTCCAAATCAAAAATGTTCCTACCCGATTGAGGGTAAACAGAAATGCGCCGCGCCAAACGCGGCACACCGCTTGTGCGGGCTTAAAAATAAGGCTGGCGTCGGCGAATTCAAGGGCAGGGCGGGAAAAAATATCCGGTAGGCGGGTTTACCTGGGTGGGAAGGGGGGCAGGGGCGGCCTGGAAGGGTTGGTTTGATGCTGGAGAAGATTAGTCGGTAATTTTCAGGTAGCCTGTTTTACACTTGTTTCTCTTTTAAGGAATACATCCCGATATGCCGCATACAATACCAACATCAGCAGTAAGCCAATCATATTGTTCACTAGCGACGCCACCCGAATCATCCACACGGGCGGTACCGCATCTATCGTCTCTATCAGTGCCAATGTGGGTTGAGTCAGCGCCACGGCTATCCCCAACACCAGCCGCTCGATCCAGACCAATAATGTTGCCAACGCCACAGCCACTACCACTCCGCCGGCATTGCGCCCCATCCCGTGCCAACCCGCTGCCCAAGCCCGTAGCACACCCATTCTGCGGCACACGACCAACATCGGCGCTACGCCGTTCGGCAGCAGACATGCCAACATAAAAAATAGCCATTTCCAAGAATTGATCAAAGACACAAGCCTTAGCAACGGCGATTGCGGCGATTGAAACGACATATGCATAGCATAGTCCTCCAGTCTTGCCCCCACCCTAAGCAGCAGTTGTTCAAACACCACATTCAACAAACCCAACAGCACTAATGCTCCTGCACACCGCACCAACACCACCAAACTGGCACGCCAATTAATACGGGCTTGCTGCTCCACCCGTTCTGCCGCATAAGCCACCCCCGCCGTGGCAAACACGGCGGCAAAATCTCGCACGGCAGGGAAAAAAGGAATAACTGAAGGCATGAATGCCTGCATCGCAGCAGCCAAAATATACGACAGTATCGTCCAAGCCAACACCAGCCAAAACCACCAACCAGCCCGCTGCCGAAACAAAGCCCAAGCCGCCCCAAACCAAGCAAACGCCCGTATCGACGGTAACGAGTTGGCCACAGCCAAATATTGCCCGCCCACCGGGTTCGCAGCTTTTTCCGCCATACTCAACGGCGGCGCATAGCGGTTGTCTTGCCGTTCATGCATATCCTTTTCCCTTTGTCTTGATGCAAATTCAAAATCGCACGAATTGTAGTATAGAAAACTATCTGACAACGTAAGATTCAACTGAATGAAAATCCATCTTCCCTTTTTCAGGTAGCCTTACAGCCAGCCCCGGCCGTTCGCGTTATAATTGGCATCCAAAGCAACCCCCGTCTCACAACTAGAAAAAGGATAAAGTCATGCGCCCCGTCGTTCTACTGCTCGCCCTCATCGCCCTTTCCGCCTGCACTTGGGAAACCTACCAAGACCAACAAGGCAAAACCGGCCTGCGCCAGCGTTACGCCCCGGGCACGCCCGTGGTATACCAAGACGGCACTTTCGCCCGCGACCAACGCTACAACGAATACCGCCCCGTGCCCGTGCCTGTTACCCGCGAACAACACCAACACAGCGTGCCGCGCACCACCTGGAGCGGCGACAGCGTGCCCGAAGCGCCAAGCAGCCATTAATATCGGCAGTTTGAATCCTCTTTTTTCAGGTAGCCCCAAGCAGGCTACCTGAAAACCATCATTTCAACGAAATCGTTTCCAGAAAGCTCCCTCATGCACCAGCCCCTCCATATCGTTATCCTCGCCGCCGGCAAAGGCACGCGCATGTATTCCGCCCTTCCCAAAGTGCTGCACCGCATCGGCGGCCAAACCATGCTCGAGCGCGTTATCGATACTGCACAAAGCCTCAGCCCGCAAAGTATCAACGTGGTGATCGGCCACGGCAAAGAGCAGGTGCGCGAACAAGTGCAGCGCGAAGGCATCCGCTGGGTGGAGCAAACCGAACAGCTCGGCACCGGCCACGCCGTGCAAACCGCCCTGCCGCACCTCGGCAACACCGGCCGCACCCTCGTGCTCTACGGCGACGTGCCGCTGATTAACCGCGCCACCCTAGAAAAGCTGCTGCAAGCCGCCGGCAGCGAAATCGGCCTGCTCACCGACATCCCGCCCAACCCCTTCGGGCTGGGCCGCATCATCCGCGAGGCCAACGGCCAAGTGGCCGCCATTGTGGAAGAAAAAGACGCTACGCCTGAGCAAAAAGCCATCCGCGAAACCAACACCGGCATTTTCGTTTTGCCCAACGCCCACCTCGCCCGCTGGCTGGGCAGCCTCTCCAGCAACAACGCCCAAGGCGAATACTACCTCACCGATGTCATCGCCCTTGCCCGCGCCGACGGCGTGGCCGTGCATCCCGTTCAGGTAGCCTCCTCCCACCTTGCCGCCGGCGTAAACAATAAAATCCAGCTTGCCGAACTCGAGCGCATCTTCCAGCGCGAACAGGCGCAAAGCCTGCTCCAAGCCGGCCTCACCCTGTGCGACCCGGCCCGCTTCGACCTGCGTGGCAGCCTTCGGCACGGCCAAGACGTGGTGATTGATGTGAACGTGGTGCTGGAAGGCGACAACCAATTCGGCAACAACGTATCCATCGGCGCCAACTGCGTGATTAAAAACGCCGTCATCGGCGATAACACGGTTATCGAGCCCTTCTCGCACCTCGAAAACTGCCGCATCGGCAGCAGCGCCCGCATCGGCCCCTTCGCCCGCCTGCGCCCCAATGCCGATTTGGCCGACGAAGTGCACATCGGCAACTTCGTGGAAGTGAAAAACAGCACCATCGGCCGCGGCAGCAAAGCCAACCACCTCACCTACCTCGGCGACGCGCAAATCGGCAGCCGCAGCAACATCGGCGCCGGCACCATCACCTGCAACTACGACGGCGTGCACAAACACCAAACCGTTATCGGCGACGAAGTGCGCATCGGCTCCGGCAATATGTTGGTCGCCCCGCTCACCATCGGCCACCGCGCCACCACCGGCGCCGGCAGCACGCTCACCCGCAACTGCCCCGAAGGCGAACTCACCCTCACCCGCGCCCGCCAAACCACTATCCCCGGCTGGGTGCGGCCTGAAAAAGAGAAAAAATAGGCTGGGGTTTCGCTTCCGTAGCCTAAGGCTACCTGAAAAAATATATACCAATGGAAGCAATGGTTTTCAATTTTCAGGTAGCCTTTATTCTGCGCAGCCAAACATGGTAGGATGGGTTATCGCCCTGATATGCCCGGTCGCAAAATCCGCATTGCTTTTGCCGGGCAGCCGAACGGTAGGAGAGAAAACGGCTTTTGCTGCAAGCCGCCCGATTGATTTGAAAGATTATTCAGAAGCGTATCCCCGCTGCCGTTATGCATGGAATAGCCGTTCCAAGCAGCCCGCGTTTCGGCAAATCCAGCCGCCCGCCGCACAAGGAAACCCCGTGTCCAACCATTATTACGTCTGCTTCGAATGCCGCACCGCCCTGCGCCGCCCGCACGTTTACGGCAGGCGGAAACCCGCGCCGAACTGCCCCGAGTGCGGCCAACGCTGCACCTTCGTTACCTACAAACTCGCCATTCCGCCCAAACGGCACAAATACGCCTGGCGGCAGTTGCAGGCGGTTATGCAGCAATACCGGCAAGAGCGCTGCGCCTTCTTTGACAGCCGCCCGTATGAACGGCTGGCGGCTCTGGAGCGCCAATTTCGCGCGTGGAACGCCAAGCTCAACTGCGCCCAAACCGAAAACCAGCGCAACGCCTTCCGCCACGAAACCACCCGCTGCCTGCAGGCCATGGCCGATATTGAGAAAGAGATAAACCGGTTTGACGGCTTTACGGTGCGGTGAATGCCGCCTCTATCCGTTTCAAATATCACGATATTTGCTAACCAACGATATCTTTCGCCTACCGGCTATAGATTTTCAGGTAGCCCCTTTACCGTACGCACAAAAACCGGCCCCGCCATCTGAAACGGCGGGGCTGTGTTGCGATTCCGGCTTACAGGCTTACATATGCTGCGTGAAGGTGCGGGTGATCACGTCGCGCTGCTGCTCGGGCGTGAGGGAATTGAAGCGCACGGCATAGCCGGATACGCGGATGGTGAGCTGCGGGTATTTGTCGGGGTTGGCGGCTGCGTCTTCCAGCATTTCGCGGCTCATCACGTTCACGTTCAGGTGCTGGCCGCCTTCCACTTTCGGGCGCACGTAGCTGTCTACGGCCACTTCCCGGTAGGCCACATCGCCCAAGTCGCTCAGGGTAACGGTTTGGTCGGCGGCGAAATGCTCGTCCTTGCTGCACAGGCAGCGTGCCTGACGGGTTTCGTCGTCCAACAGCCAGAAAGAGTGCACCAAGGCGGGGTGTTGGGCGGATTGAGTGATTTGAATGCCTTTAATCATAATGATTCATCTCCAAAAGTTGTGTTGTAAAGCCATGGTTTTAAAATCATTCCGCATTGCCGGGCAATACGGTGTGAAAACGGTTAAATGCAGCAGCGGCCAAAGCGCAGTTTTTGGTTGAGCAGGGCGTGGTAGCACAGCTGTTTCACCACCAGCACGGAAGTGTTGTCTTCCAGGGCCACCAAGGCATGGGTTTCATGCGGCTCGAGCCGCGCCAGGGTCATCGGCTGCAAATCAATCTGCCCCTGCTCGGTTTTCAGGCACACCGCGCCGGAGAGCACGGTGATGGTGATGATGGCTTCGGCGGAGTAGGGCGGCACTTCGTTGCCTTTTTGCAGGTTGAGCTGCACGATTTGCTGGTCGGCGTCCTCCGCAATCACGCCGCCTACGGTTTGGTGTGGGTCTAGCTGATAGCCTCGCATGGTATTTCTCCTGAAAATCCGGATGCCGCCAAGGCCGGGATATGCTGCGATAGGCCGTTGGAATGCGGCAAACGTTCGGTTTTAAATTAAATACGGCAGAAAATGTGCCATTGGTTAAGCTGGCGTGGCTTAGGTTGGAAATAAGGATGTGAACAGCCTTCCTAACCTGCCGCCTTATTCTGCTCCTGGCAGCTATTTTACAGATTTTAATGGGTTTTCTCAAATCTCTGCTGTTTCAAACCGGCATGGCGGCTGTGTTTGATTAGAGAAAGTAACCAAGTATAGTGAATTATAGTCAATTAAAAACAAAATAGGACAGTAACGCATCGTCAAATCGGGCGTAATCAGACAATACGGTTCGAAGATACCGCTTAATATTCGCCCACACCTTCTCAATCGGATTGAGCTCAGGTGAATAGGGTGCAAGAGGCAATACCTTATGTCCCAATTTTTCCGCCATTTCCCGTAAGACACCTATACGGTGAAATCGTGCATTATCTAAAATAATCACCGATTTTTGAGTCAATGCGGGCAGTAGGCATTGCTGAAACCACGCTTCAAAAAAGACTCCGGTCATCGTATTTTGATAAACCATCGGAGCAA
>NZ_LXSQ01000018.1 GCF_001648475.1 Eikenella halliae | reverse complement strand
CTTATTCCTATGCCCTTATTCCTATCCCAGTTTATCTTCGCTTTTGTTTTCGCTGTATTTTCTTTTTGTTGTTTTCCACAAAGCACAACACCCGCCATCAGGCGGGTGTCGTAAATAGGCGTTTGGCAGTGTCCTACTTTCGCACGGGTAATCCGTACTATCATCGGCGCTGGTTCGTTTCACGGTCCTGTTCGGGATGGGAAGGCGTGGGACCAAACCGCTATGGCCGCCAAACTTAAACTGTACAAATCGTCAAGCCACCGATACTGCTATCGGCCAATCAACCTTTATCTGGATCCAACCTGTTTCAGGCTGTCCCCTTCGGGCAATGTGTATCTCTTTCCAGTAAGCTTTATTCTATTGAGTGTTCTTCCCCGGTGTTTCCACACCGCAAAGCACTTCAAATGATAGAGTCAAGCCTCACGAGCAATTAGTATGGGTTAGCTGCACGCGTTGCCGCGCTTCCACACCCCACCTATCAACGTCCTGGTCTAGAACGACTCTTCAGGAGGATTTAATCCTCAGGGAAGTCTCATCTCCAGGCAGGTTTCGCGCTTAGATGCTTTCAGCGCTTATCCTTCCCGAACTTAGCTACCCGGCAATGCCACTGGCGTGACAACCGGTACACCAGAGGTTCGTCCACTCCGGTCCTCTCGTACTAGGAGCAGCCCCTGTCAAACTTCCAACGCCCACTGCAGATAGGGACCAAACTGTCTCACGACGTTTTAAACCCAGCTCACGTACCACTTTAAATGGCGAACAGCCATACCCTTGGGACCGACTACAGCCCCAGGATGTGATGAGCCGACATCGAGGTGCCAAACTCCGCCGTCGATATGAACTCTTGGGCGGAATCAGCCTGTTATCCCCGGAGTACCTTTTATCCGTTGAGCGATGGCCCTTCCATTCAGAACCACCGGATCACTATGTCCTGCTTTCGCATCTGCTCGACTTGTCGGTCTCGCAGTTAAGCTACCTTTTGCCATTGCACTATCAGTCCGATTTCCGACCGGACCTAGGTAACCTTCGAACTCCTCCGTTACTCTTTGGGAGGAGACCGCCCCAGTCAAACTGCCTACCATGCACGGTCCCCGATCCGGTTCACGGACCTGGGTTAGAACCTCAAAGTCACCAGGGTGGTATTTCAAGGACGGCTCCACAGAAACTGGCGTCTCTGCTTCTAAGCCTCCCACCTATCCTACACAAGTGACTTCAAAGTCCAATGCAAAGCTACAGTAAAGGTTCACGGGGTCTTTCCGTCTAGCAGCGGGTAGATTGCATCTTCACAACCACTTCAACTTCGCTGAGTCTCGGGAGGAGACAGTGTGGCCATCGTTACGCCATTCGTGCGGGTCGGAACTTACCCGACAAGGAATTTCGCTACCTTAGGACCGTTATAGTTACGGCCGCCGTTTACTGGGGCTTCGATCCGATGCTCTCACATCTTCAATTAACCTTCCAGCACCGGGCAGGCGTCACACCCTATACGTCCACTTTCGTGTTTGCAGAGTGCTGTGTTTTTAATAAACAGTCGCAGCCACCGATTCTCTGCGACCCTCCAAAGCTTACGGAGTAAATCCTTCACCTCAGAGGGCATACCTTCTCCCGAAGTTACGGTATCAATTTGCCGAGTTCCTTCTCCCGAGTTCTCTCAAGCGCCTTAGAATTCTCATCCTGCCCACCTGTGTCGGTTTGCGGTACGGTTCGATTTAAGCTAGAGCTTAGTGGCTTTTCCTGGAAGCGTGGTATCAGTCACTTCGTATCCGTAGATACTCGTTATCACTTCTCGGTGTTATGAAGAACCGGATTTGCCTAATCCTTCCACCTACCGGCTTGAACAAACTATTCCAACAGTTTGCTGACCTAACCTTCTCCGTCCCCACATCGCACTTAAATCAAGTACGGGAATATTAACCCGTTTCCCATCGACTACGCATCTCTGCCTCGCCTTAGGGGCCGACTCACCCTGCGCCGATGAACGTTGCGCAGGAAACCTTGGGCTTTCGGCGAGCGGGCTTTTCACCCGCTTTATCGCTACTCATGTCAACATTCGCACTTCTGATACCTCCAGCATTCCTTACGAAACACCTTCTCAGGCCTACAGAACGCTCCCCTACCATGCACTAGGTGCATCCGCAGCTTCGGTTATAGATTTAAGCCCCGTTACATCTTCCGCGCAGGATGACTCGACCAGTGAGCTATTACGCTTTCTTTAAATGATGGCTGCTTCTAAGCCAACATCCTGGCTGTCTAAGCCTTCCCACTTCGTTTACCACTTAATCTATCATTGGGGACCTTAGCTGGCGGTCTGGGTTGTTTCCCTTTCGACAACGGACGTTAGCACCCGCTGTCTGTCTCCCATGATTGCACTTTCCGGTATTCTGAGTTTGCCATGGGTTGGTAAGTCGCAATGACCCCCTAGCCATAACAGTGCTTTACCCCCGGAAGTGATACATGAGGCACTACCTAAATAGTTTTCGGGGAGAACCAGCTATCTCCGAGTTTGTTTAGCCTTTCACCCCTATCCACAGCTCATCCCCGCATTTTGCAACATGCGTGGGTTCGGTCCTCCAGTACCTGTTACGGCACCTTCAACCTGGCCATGGATAGATCACTCGGTTTCGGGTCTACACCCAGCAACTATGTCGCCCTATTAAGACTCGGTTTCCCTACGCCTCCCCTATCCGGTTAAGCTCGCTACTGAATGTAAGTCGTTGACCCATTATACAAAAGGTACGCAGTCACGCCATAAGGCGCTCCCACTGTTTGTATGCATCAGGTTTCAGGTTCTATTTCACTCCCCTCCCGGGGTTCTTTTCGCCTTTCCCTCACGGTACTGGTTCACTATCGGTCGATGATGAGTATTTAGCCTTGGAGGATGGTCCCCCCATCTTCAGACAGGATTTCTCGTGTCCCGCCCTACTTGTCGTATGCTTAGTACCACTGCCGGAATTTCGGATACGGGGCTATCACCCACTATGGCAGAAGTTTCCAATTCCTTCTCCTATCCCGACGGCTATCACATACAGGCTGCTCCGCGTTCGCTCGCCACTACTTGCGGAATCTCGGTTGATTTCTTTTCCTCCGGGTACTTAGATGGTTCAGTTCTCCGGGTTCGCTTCTCTAAGCTTATGTATTGGGCTTAGGATACACATTGCTGTGTGGGTTTCCCCATTCGGACATCACCGGATCAAAGCTCTATTGCCAGCTCCCCGATGCTTTTCGCAGGCTTACACGTCCTTCGTCGCCTATCATCGCCAAGGCATCCACCTGATGCACTTATTCACTTGACTCTATCATTTGAAGTGCCTTTTTGACTTCGCCTGCGCTGCGTTGACGACAGCTGGGGCTTAAGACCTCTACTCTGATAAAGCTTACTGCTTGTTGTGTCCGAATCCTGCCTTTTGTGTTTCAGGATTCGGTCGATACAATCATCACCCAAATTCTGTATGACTTATCTCTAGGATAAGCCTTACTTCGTTTGTTTGTTGATTTCGGCTTGCCAATTTGTTAAAGATCGATGCGTTTTGACTTCGCAAATAAAAATAAACTACCACGCAAACTGCAAAATGTAGCAGCTTACTTGCATATTTAGCATACTTTTATTTGGAAAGTATTGTGTGGTGGAGGCAAACGGGATCGAACCGATGACCCCCTGCTTGCAAAGCAGGTGCTCTACCAACTGAGCTATGCCCCCAGTACCTGGGCGGATCTGCTCCGCTCTACGCCTACTGGTGGGTCTGGGAGGACTTGAACCTCCGACCCCACGCTTATCAAGCGTGTGCTCTAACCAGCTGAGCTACAAACCCAACATTCTCTTCGCATCTGTATCCGATTACCGATAGGTGTGGATGCTCTACCCCTACTTCTTTCTCTAGAAAGGAGGTGATCCAGCCGCAGGTTCCCCTACGGCTACCTTGTTACGACTTCACCCCAGTCATGAAGCATACCGTGGCAAGCGGGCTCCTTGCGGTTACCCTACCTGCTTCTGGTATCCCCCACTCCCATGGTGTGACGGGCGGTGTGTACAAGACCCGGGAACGTATTCACCGCAGTATGCTGACCTGCGATTACTAGCGATTCCGACTTCATGCACTCGAGTTGCAGAGTGCAATCCGGACTACGATCGGTTTTCTGGGATTGGCTCCACCTCGCGGTTTGGCTACCCTCTGTACCGACCATTGTATGACGTGTGAAGCCCTGGTCATAAGGGCCATGAGGACTTGACGTCATCCCCACCTTCCTCCGGTTTGTCACCGGCAGTCTCATTAGAGTGCCCAACTTAATGATGGCAACTAATGACAAGGGTTGCGCTCGTTGCGGGACTTAACCCAACATCTCACGACACGAGCTGACGACAGCCATGCAGCACCTGTGTTACGGCTCCCGAAGGCACAAACTCGTCTCTGAGTTCTTCCGTACATGTCAAGACCAGGTAAGGTTCTTCGCGTTGCATCGAATTAATCCACATCATCCACCGCTTGTGCGGGTCCCCGTCAATTCCTTTGAGTTTTAATCTTGCGACCGTACTCCCCAGGCGGTCGATTTCACGCGTTAGCTACGCTACTAAGCAATCAAGTTACCCAACAGCTAATCGACATCGTTTAGGGCGTGGACTACCAGGGTATCTAATCCTGTTTGCTACCCACGCTTTCGAGCATGAACGTCAGTATTATCCCAGGGGGCTGCCTTCGCCATCGGTATTCCTCCACATCTCTACGCATTTCACTGCTACACGTGGAATTCTACCCCCCTCTGACATACTCTAGCTACCCAGTTCAGAACGCAGTTCCCAGGTTAAGCCCGGGGATTTCACATCCTGCTTAAGTAACCGTCTGCGCTCGCTTTACGCCCAGTAATTCCGATTAACGCTCGCACCCTACGTATTACCGCGGCTGCTGGCACGTAGTTAGCCGGTGCTTATTCTTTAGGTACCGTCAGCAAAAAGTGGTATTAGCACTTCCCTTTTCTTCCCTAACAAAAGTACTTTACAACCCGAAGGCCTTCTTCATACACGCGGCATGGCTGGATCAGGGTTGCCCCCATTGTCCAAAATTCCCCACTGCTGCCTCCCGTAGGAGTCTGGGCCGTGTCTCAGTCCCAGTGTGGCGGATCGTCCTCTCAGACCCGCTACTGATCGTCGCCTTGGTAGGCCTTTACCCCACCAACTAGCTAATCAGTTATCGGCCGCTCGAATAACGCGAGGTCTTGCGATCCCCCGCTTTCTCCCGTAGGACGTATGCGGTATTAGCCAATCTTTCGATTGGTTATCCCCCATTACTCGGTACGTTCCGATATATTACTCACCCGTTCGCCACTCGCCGGCAGTAGTGCAAGCACTACCCCGCTGCCGTTCGACTTGCATGTGTAAAGCATGCCGCCAGCGTTCAATCTGAGCCAGGATCAAACTCTTATGTTCAATCTCTAACTTAACAACTTCTGGTCTGCTTCAAAGAAACCGACAGAACAATGTCAAACATCGTCTTGTCTTCTTCTCAACAGTGCAGGTGTAAAACACCCACACTTATCGGTAATCTGATTGTTAAAGAGCTGCTGAACCGAAC
>NZ_LXSQ01000017.1 GCF_001648475.1 Eikenella halliae | reverse complement strand
GCCAAACGCCTATTTACGACACCCGCCTGATGGCGGGTGTTGTGCTTTGTGGAAAACAACAAAAAGAAAATACAGCGAAAACAAAAGCGAAGATAAACTGGGATAGGAATAAGGGCATAGGAATAAGTAAGGGAGGATAGTATTTGCTGATTAGGGGGTTACCTAAGAGGCTACCTGAAGCTTTTAGGTAGCCTCTATCCTGCCCTGGAAATGAGTTGGGGTGAACCTGGAAGGAGAGAATGAGGGTTTTGGTTATATAATCTGCGCTTCTTCTGTTACCCCAATACTTCGGATCGTGCTTACATCAGCTCCACACAATTCCCTGCTTTCCAGCTTGAACAATGAGCAACTCTCTGCGGTAGCCTGGCCGGCACAATCGGCTTTAGTACTGGCCGGTGCCGGCAGCGGTAAGACTAAAGTGCTTACCACCCGCATCGCTTGGCTCTTGCATAGTGGTCAAGCCAGCCTGCATTCGGTGATGGCGGTTACGTTCACTAATAAGGCTGCGAAAGAAATGCGTGCCCGGCTCGAAGCCATGTTGCCGCTTAATATCCGCGCCATGTGGCTGGGTACGTTCCATGGCCTGTGCCACCGATTTCTGCGGTTGCATCACAAAGAAGCTGGTTTGCCGGCTGCCTTCCAGATTTTAGACAGCGGTGACCAGCTTGCTCTAGTCAAACGCCTGCTCAAAGCCCTCAACATTTCCGAAGAAATCATCGCCCCGCGTGCCTTACAAGGCTTTATCAATGCGCAAAAAGAAGCAGGTTTGCGTGCTGCCGTGCTACATGCCAGTAATCCGTTTGAGCAGCGCCTGATTGAATGCTATGCCGAATACGATCGTCTGTGTCGGCAGGAAGGGGTAGCAGATTTTGCTGAACTCATGTTGCGTAGCTATGAAGTGTTGCAAAGTAACGAGATCCTACGTACGCACTACCAAAACCGCTTCAACCACATCTTGGTGGACGAATTCCAAGACACCAATAAATTGCAATACGATTGGCTCAAACTTCTGGCTGGACAGCATACTGCCGTATTTGCCGTGGGCGATGACGATCAGAGCATCTACCGTTTCCGTGGCGCGCGTGTGGGCAATATGGCCGATTTCATGCGTGAATTTCAGGTAGCCTCCCCTATCAAGCTGGAGCAGAACTATCGTTCGGTGGGCAATATCCTTGCTGCAGCCAATGCCGTGATTGCCCATAACGACGGCCGCTTGGGCAAGAACCTGCGCACTGAAGCCGAGCATGGCGAAAAAATCCGTTTCCTTTCCGCCTTTACCGACGGTGAAGAGGCCGAGTTCGTGGTAGAAGAAATCAAAGCTCTGCATCGCGACGGCATGGATTTGGTACAAACCGCCGTGCTCTATCGTAGCAATGCCCAGTCGCGCATTCTAGAGCAAGCTCTGTTCCGTGCCGGTCTGCCCTATAAAATCTATGGTGGCCTGCGCTTTTATGAGCGGCAGGAGATCAAACACGCACTTGCTTATTTGCGGCTGGCGGTTAATCCTGACGACGACAACGCCCTGTTACGCGTCATCAACGTGCCCGCACGCGGCATTGGCAGCCGTACGGTGGAAAACATTCAAGCCGCTGCTGCGCAGGAAGGCATACCGCTGTGGCAGGCTGCCTGCCGCGTAGCCGTGAAAAACGGCAAAGTGGCCGTCTTTGTGCGCCTGATTGAGAGCCTGAGCGGCTGCATCGGCCAAGTCGGGCTACCTGAAATTGTGGCCGAGGCCGTACGCAGCAGCGGCCTGTATGAGTATTACCAAAACCAAAAAGGCGACCATCAAGACCGCTTAGACAACTTGGACGAACTCATCCGAGCGGCTGAAGAATTCCGCCCTGAAGACAGCACGTTTGAAACCCTGCCCGCTGATGCTGCAGAGAGCCCCGCATTCCCCGTGCTTGCCTTTTTGAGCAATGCCGCACTCGAATCCGGCGAGAACCAGGCCGCCGCCGATGAGTCTGCCGTACAGCTGATGACCGTGCATGCGGCCAAAGGGCTGGAATTCGACGCCGTATTCATCACCGGCATGGAAGAAGGCCGTTTCCCCAGCGAATTGAGCCTGGCCGAACATGGCGGGCTGGAGGAAGAGCGGCGGCTGATGTATGTGGCTATCACCCGCGCGCGGCGGCGGCTCTACATCAGCATGGCGCAACAGCGGATGTTGCACGGCCAAACCCATTTCGGCACGGTATCGCGCTTTGTGGAAGAAATTCCGCCCGATTTACTGCATTTACTCACTCCCGTGCTCAAGCCACGCTTTCCCGTGCCCGAAAGCCGGCCTCAACAGAGCAGGGCAGAATGGACTGCGCCGGTGGCGAAGCAGGATTATGATGGCTTTAGCATCGGCCAAAACGTGCGCCACCCCAAATTCGGTACCGGCGTAATCATCGAAGGCGAGCACAAAGCCGACAGCGCCCGCCTCACCATAAACTTCGGCAAACAGGGCATCAAAGTGCTGGACACCAAGTTTGCCAAACTGGAAGTCGTGTGAGTTTTCAGGTAGCCTTAGGGCTTGAACTAATTGCTTAACAGGCTACCTGAAAAACATCAGCCGAAACGTAGCCGAAAAATTCTTATTGACTATCAAGGAGAACGACATGTCCGCATACGATAGCAACAACATCTTCGCCAAAATCCTGCGCGGCGAAATCCCCAACCATACGGTGTACGAAGACGAAAAAGTCCTCGCTTTCCTCGACGTTATGCCACAGGCGCGTGGCCATGTGTTGATTGTGCCGAAAACGCAGGCCGTGGAGCTGAGCGATCTGCCATTAGAATATGCACAAGCTGTGTTTGCCACCGCCAAAAAAATCATTGCCGCCCAGCGCAAAGTTTTACAGCGGCACGGTATCGTGCAAATGCAGCTCAACGGCCAAGAAGCCGGTCAGAGCGTGTTCCATTATCATATGCACCTGATTCCCGGCCACGTGCATGAGCTGGCGCGGCACGAAGACAAGATGGCCGACCACACCGAACTGGCCGCGCTAGCCGCCAAACTGAGTGAGGCCATCGCGTAGCCGTGCTTCGATTTGGCAGTATATTGAAGCAGCAATAATTAGATCGGCTGCATTTAACACAACGCCCACGGCAATGTTAAAAGGCTACCTGAAAAGTTTCAGGTAGCCTTTTGAAAGCATCCTGTGGGGTAGATAAATGCAGCTGCCATGTCAGAATAGCAGTAGCCAAATCGTCTCATCACAAGAGACCATTCACGGCATGAGGCTACCTGAAAATTTCAGGTAGCCTTCCATAGCAAGATGAAATCTGAACAAGTAGAAACCAATAATCATGAACAGGTTTGGCAGCAAGCGGATACCGCCGAACTGCGACGCAAACTTTTGCGCTTTGCCACCCTGCAGCTGCATGATGCCCAATGGGCGGAAGACGTGGTACAAGACACTATGCTGAAAGCCTTTGCCCGTCGGCAGCAATTTAAGGCGGCTGCGCAATGGCAAACGTGGGTATTCGCCATTTTGCGCAACACCCTATTAGACAGCCTGCGCAGCCGAAAAAGCCAACTGCAATGGCAAGTGAGCAGCGAAGACGAGCAGTTTCTTGATGCCGTCCGCCAGCAGCAGTTTGACGAAAGCGGCCATTGGACGGATAGCGCCGCCCCTCAAACATGGGCTTCCCCGGAAGATACCATCCGGCAGCAGGAGTTTATGCATACCATGGAATACTGTCTCGAGCATCTGCCAGACAATACCGCGCGGGTATTTATGCTACGTGAGTTGATGGGGTTGGAAGTGGCTGAAATCTGCCAGCAAATCGGCATCAGCGCCGACAACTGCTACACCATTCTCTACCGCGCTCGCAACGGCCTGCGCCGCTGCCTGCAAAGCAACTGGTTAAATGGATAAGAAGGGGACGATTATGCTGAAATGCCAACGAGCCGCAGAATTGATTTCGCTGCAACATGACCGCCCCTTGAGCCTTTGGGAACGTTGGCAGCTGCGACTGCACCTCCTAGTTTGCTCACCCTGCCAACGCTATCAGAAACAACTGGACACCATCAGTTTGGCCATGCACCATGTGCGGCAGAAACAGGCTGAAGATAAATAGTGAAAAGCTGCTTGAAAAAAATATTTGATAAAATAATATGTTTGCTAATTGGCAAGAATATTTCGCCGAAAAAGCTTGACTAAAATGTGGATAACTGGTGTAATAGCAAACTTCAAAAGCGGCCAGATAGCTCAGTTGGTAGAGCAACGGACTGAAAATCCGTGTGTCGGCAGTTCGATCCTGCCTCTGGCCACCATTAACCGCATTTTAGCGGTTATTTTTTTGTCTAACGCCGTCTATCCAAATCTACAAGACCCAAGCCCAGCAATGCTTCTAGCTATGTTTAGGGCTTGTTTGGTATCTACCGCCGTCTATCCGAATTGCATTGAAGCAACAGAATTTAGGGGGTGTATTTTGGGGTATCTCAGAAATACCACCGAAAAAATACCCCAATGCCGCTAACCGACCGCCAAATCAAGAATGCCAAGCCTGCCGACAAAGCGCTTACAAGCTGACTGACGGTAGCGTGCTGTATAGTGAATTAACAAAAACCAGTACAGCGTTGCTTCGTCTTGCCGTACTATCTGTACTGTCTGCGGCTCGTCGCCTTGTCCTGATTTTTGTTAATTTACTATACATGGATTTGTGTGTGGATTGAAAGGCTACCTGAAAAACCGGAGTGCCGGTTTCAGGTAGCCTTTGTTTGGTTTCGCCTGCGGGCTGGGCTGCCAGCCATCTTTAATCAAACGCCTTCACCAGCGCAAACCGTGCCACGCGTCCGTTTGCCGTTTCCACTTCTTCCGCAAACATCGCCAGCGGGCGCACCCACACGCCGTAGTCGCCATAAAGCGCTCGATACACGGCCAGGGGCTCTTCCGTTTCGCTGTGCTGCGCGGTGTGCAGCAGTTCGTAGAGCTTGCCTTTGTAGTGGCGGTAGAGGCCGCGGGGTAGGGGGCTGGGCATGGGATTTCCTTGAGGCGTAAAATGGCGGGGATTATATAGCAAGCCGAATGGGCTTTCGATACAAGGCTGTGGCGAAAGTTAGCTTGGTTTGCTATAGCGGATTCATTATCGCCCGACTTGCCAAAGGCTACCTGAAAAAGGAATCACTATGTCCCTGCAACAAGCCCTCGAACGCCGCCGCTCCGTGCGCCACTACGGCGATGCGCCCATTGATGCCGACACCGTGCGCCGATGCCTGCGCCTCGCCCAGCTGGCCCCCAGCAGCTCCAATATGCAGCTTTACGAGTTCTACCACATCACCGATGCCGCCGTGTTAAAGCAGCTCACCGAAGCCTGCCTCGGGCAGAAAGCCGCCGCCACCGCGCCGCAGATGGTGGTGTTCGTTACCCGCCAAGACCTGCACCGCAGCCGTGCCCAAACCGTGCTTGATTTTGAGCGCGGCAATATCCAACGCAACAGCCCGCCGGAAAAACAGGCCAAACGCATTCAGGCGGAAGAAGGCTACCGCAACAAGCTCATGCCCTTTGTTTACGCCCGCTGCTTCGGCCTGCTCGGCGCGTTCCGTGCAATGCTGGCATGGAGCATCGGCCTGTTCCGCCCGATGATGTGCGACGTGTCCGAAGCCGATATGCGTATCGTGGTGCACAAAAGCTGCGGCTTGGCGGCGCAAACCTTTATGCTCGCCATGGCCGAAGCAGGATACGACACCTGCCCGATGGAGGGGCTGGACAGCCGCCGCGTAAAACGCATCCTAAACCTGCCGCGCGGCGCGGAAATCAACATGGTTGTTTCCTGCGGCATCCGCAAAGAAGGCCACGGCATTTGGGGCGACCGCTACCGCCTGCCGTTTGACGAGGTGTATCGGCATATTTGAAGCGCCGCACATAAATTTGAGGCTACCTGAAAAGTTTCAGGTAGCCTTTTTGATAGACGGGCGGATTTTATATTTGCCAAGCCCCGCCGGAACCCCTGTTGCAGCCACCGCAATCCCTGCCTGCGCACATCGCAAACCGCTGCGGCGGCCTGCCCAAATCAGCTATAATCCCCGCCTTAATAAACCGTATGCGCCACGCCTTCCCAAAGGCCGGCAGAAACCGCGATTCAATGACCCTCTGCATCATTCCCGCCCGCGGCGGCAGCAAACGCATTCCGCGCAAAAACATCAAGCCATTCAACGGCAAGCCGATGATTGCCTATTCCGTCGAAGCGGCGCTGGAGAGCGGCTGCTTTGCGCGAGTGGCGGTGTCGACCGATGATGAAGAAATCGCCGCCGTGGCGCGGCAATATGGTGCGGAAACCCCGTTTGTGCGCCCGCCCGAGCTGGCGGATGATTTCGCCACCACCGGCGCCGTGATGCGTCATGCCGTTGCCACGCTGCTGTCGGAGCGGCTACCTGAAAGCGAGCGCGGCGGGTTGTTGCACGGCAAAAGCGGGCAGCCGGATTGTTCAGGTAGCCTCCAGCCAGCCTTGCCCGAAGTCTGCTGCTTGTATGCCACCGCCCCTTTTGTGCGCCCTGCCGACCTGCAACGCGGGCTGGATACGCTGCGCCGAAGCGGCGGCGATTATGCCTTTTCGGTAACCGATTTTCCCTTTCCTATCCAGCGTGCCCTGCGGTTGGACGGGCAGGGCGGTGTGTCGATGTTTCAGCCGGAAAATTTTGCCGTGCGCTCGCAGGATTTGGAGCACGCTTGGCACGATGCGGGGCAGTTTTATTGGGGCAGTGCCGAGACTTGGCTGGCGGAAAAACCGATTTTTAACAGCCGTGCCGCTGCCGTGAAACTGCCGCGCTATCGTGTGCAGGATATTGATACGCCGGAAGATTGGGCGCGGGCGGAAATGATGTGGCGGGTGTTGCGGGAGATGGGCGGTTAGCCGGATTGGCAAAGCCAGCTACGCCTTTTTCCGCGCAGAAGCCCGCCACGGCCGTTTTTGCTATGCAGAAGCGCACGGTACTCGCTTTCAGGTAGCCTTTAGGCTTCCAAATCGGCAAACTCCGGATGAAAGGCGAGATAGCCGATAACGAATGGGCAGTCGCTGCGGATTTTCACGCCCTGCCGCCGCGCTTCTTCCAGCGTGGTGCGGACGATGTCGGCAGCGATGCCGCGCCCGTAGGGGCTGGCCGGTGCTTCGGTGTGCAACAGCTGCCAAATGCCGCCTTCGGCGCGGTAGGACACATAATAGGTTGTGCCGTGTTCGGTGTATTCGAAGCGTTGCGCGGCTGGGTTGTGGGTGATGGTGCGCATAATGGTTTTCCTGTTTTCAGGTAGCCTGTGTTTTTGCTACGCAGAAGGCTGCGTTCGCTTTCAGGTAGCCTTTGATTAAAGACCAAACGATGAAGATTTTAATCCGTGCAGACGCGTCCCTCCAAATCGGCAGCGGCCACATCATGCGCTGCCTCACGCTGGCGCACGAGCTTTCGCGGCGCGGCCATGAGGTACGCTTTATCTGCCGTGCGCTGCCCGGCCATTTGGGCGAAACCATCGAGCGCGCCGGTTTCGGCTTGGTGTTGCTGCCCGTGCCGCCGCAGACCGGAAGGCTACCTGAAAGCGAAAGCATTGAGTTGTTGCACAGCAAAAACGAAGCGCAGGCAGCAAGGTGCGTTCAGCTGGCCCATGCCCATTGGCTGCCGGTATCGCAGGCGCAGGATGCCGCCGATTGCCTGCCGCCTATCCGAGCTTTTGCGCCGGATTGGATCATCTGCGACCACTATGCCTTATCCGCCGAGTGGGAGCTGGCTGTCAAGGCTGCTGCGGGCTGCCGCCTGATGGCGATCGACGATTTGGCCGACCGCCCCCACGCCGCCGATTTGCTGCTGGATCAAAACCTCGGCCACACCCCTGCCGATTACGCCGGCTTGGTGCCGCCCGCCTGCCGTCTGCTCACAGGCACGCGCTACGCCCTGTTGCGCGAAGAATTTGCAGCCTGGCGCGAGGCAAGCCTGCAACGCCGTGCCGCCCAAGCCGAGACAGGCTACCTGAAGCATATTTTGGTGAATTTGGGCGGTGTGGATAAGGACAACCATACTTTGGCGGTGCTGCAGGCGCTTTCAGGTAGCCTGCCTGCCGCCTGCAGCATCACCGTGGTGATGGGCAAAACCGCGCCGCACACCGCTGCCGTGCAGGCTTTTGCCGATAGCGCGCCGTATCCTTGCCGCGTATTGGTGGGCGCAAACAATATGGCTGAACTGATGGCCGAAGCCGATTTGGCCATCGGTGCGGCGGGTAGCACTTCGTGGGAACGCTGCTGCCTGGGATTGCCCACCATGATGCTGGTGTTGGCGGAAAACCAACGCGGCATCGCCGAAACCTTGCAGCAGGCCGGGGTGGCGAGCGTGGCCAATATGGCGGATTTGCCGGCCAGCTTGGCCAGCCTGCTGGCCGAAACGCCTGCCCTGCGGGCAGAGCAAAGCCGCCGTGCTGCCGCGCTGTGCGATGGGCGCGGCATGCTGCGGGCGGCCAATAATTTGGCCGATTTCGCGCCTGCCGTGCTGCGACCCGCCGCGCCCGCCGACTGCCGCCGCCTGTTTGAGTGGCGCAATCATCCCGAGATCCGCCGCTTTATGTTCGATAGCGAGGAAATCGCTTGGAATGGGCATCAGGCATGGTTTGCCCGCCAGCTGGCCAATCCCGGGATCACCATGCTGCTGTATGAAACCGGCGGCACGGCGCAGGGCTATGCCAGCTTCAAACACCTGGGCGGCGGTCGCTGCGAATGGGGCTTCTACCTTGCGCCCGATTGCCCGCGCGGCCAAGGCCACGGCGGCACATTGGGGCAGCTGGCGTTACAATACGCTTTCTGCCGCCTGAATATGCACGAAGTGCGCGGCCAAGTGTTGCCGCATAACGCCGCCAGCCTGGCCCTGCACCGCCGGCTCGGTTTCCGCCCGGCCGATAAGGCAGCCGGGCAGGAGGCGCAGCAGGCCTTATCATTTGTGCTCCGTGCCGAAGATTTTTTGTATTAAACGCTAAAACGGCAGCCTCCCCATAACAGGCTACCTGAAACCGAAACCACCCATGAAACCCACATTCCAAATCAACGGCCGCCCCATCGGCGCTGCCCACCCGCCCTATATCATTGCCGAGATGTCGGCCAACCATAACGGCAGCCTGCAAACCGCCTTCAACATCATAGAACAGGCCAAGGCTGCCGGTGCCGATGCCGTCAAAATCCAAACCTACACCGCCGACACCATCACGCTGCGCAGCAACGCGCCCGAGTTTCAAATCAAAGGCGGCCTGTGGGACGGGCAAACGCTGCACGAGCTGTATCAAAAAGCGCATCTGCCTTGGGAATGGCATAAGCCGCTGTTTGATTTTGCCCGCGAGCAGGGCATCACCATTTTCAGTTCGCCGTTTGACTTTACGGCGGTGGATTTGCTGGAAAGCCTCAACGCCCCGGCTTACAAAATCGCCTCGTTTGAAGCGGTGGATTTGCCGCTGATCCGCTATGTGGCGCAAACCGGCAAGCCGATGATTGTGTCCACCGGCATGGCCGATGCTGAAGAAATCGCCGAAGCCGTGGCCGCCGCGCGCGAAGGCGGCTGCAAGGAATTGGTGCTGCTGCACTGCGTGAGCGGCTACCCCGCACCGGCGGCGGATTACAACCTGCGCACGCTGCCCGATATGGCGCAGCGCTTCGGCGTGCCGGTGGGTTTATCCGATCACACGCTGGACAACACCACCGCCATCGCCGCCGTGGCGCTCGGTGCGTGCGTGATCGAAAAACACTTCACGCTAGACAGAAACGGCGGCGGCCCGGACGACAGTTTTTCTTTAGAACCGCAGGATTTGGCCGAACTGTGCCGCAGCAGCCATACCGCCTGGCAGGCACTGGGGCAGGCCGATTACGGTTTGAAATCTAGCGAGCAGGGCAATATCCAGTTTCGCCGTTCGCTGTATTTTGTGAAGGATATGAAAGTGGGCGACACCATCGGCGCCGACTGCATCCGCAGCGTGCGCCCCGGCTACGGGCTGGCGCCCAAGCATTACGACGCGCTCATCGGCAAACGCCTGCGCCGCGATGTGGCGGCCAATACGGCCACTGGTTGGGATTGCGTGGAAGAGTAGAAAAAGTTTCAGGTAGCCTTACGGCGGTGTTTGAGGCTACCTGAAAACATGAGTACCAACGAAGCTGGGAATTCGCTTTTTGCGAAATCAAACGCAAAATATGGGGAGAAAACGGTTGAGGTTGTGCCTGTTCTGCTGGTGCAGCCGAATGGAGCGCGGTTTTTCGGGAAATAAGGGCTTGCATGTTTGAAGCGGCGTAGCCGCAAGTGGCGAGCCCGCCCGAAAAACCGTGCGGAGAGAGGGAAGTTTGGCGAAGCCAAACCTGTGCCCGCAGTCGCCTTTCTTTTGCTTTCTTTTCTTTGGCGAAGCAAAGAAAAGAAAGTGCCTGCGCCGGCATGAGGCGCAAAGGTGAAGAGGGAGTGAATAGCGAAGGCTACCTGAAACCTAGCTTTCTCCTTAAAAAAGCGCATAATATACTGATTTAATTTAATGTTGAAAAGAATTTTATGTGCTCAAAATTTTATAAGAAGCTTAAAGTTTCAGGTAGCCTTACGGCAGTGTTAGAGGCTACCTGAAAAGTTCCTATATGAAGATTCTAAAAGACAGCCTCATCTACCTAGTCGGCGAAATGCTGGCCAAGGCCATGCCTTTCCTGCTGCTGCCCTATCTCACGCGCAAGCTGGGCACGGCGGGGTTTGGCGAGCTGTCGTATTATCAGGCGGCATTTTCGCTGCTGCTCATCGGCTTCGGTATGAGCCAGGATGGCGCGGTGACGCGGTATTACTATGTATACGGCCAGCGCAATCTGCACAGCGTGGTGTATGCCGGCGCGCTGTATACCGCTTTTGCCGCGCTTATCGGCTTGTTGGCGGCGTGGCAGCTGCATTCGCTGGCGCTGGCGGCGGTGGTGTGTGCAGCAGCAGCACAAACCGTGCTGGCTACGCAACTGAGCCTGCGCCAATGCCGCAAACAGGCCTTGGCCTATACGGCCATTCAGTTCGGCAGCAGCCTGTTCACCACCGTGCTCACGGTATGGCTGCTGGAAATGAGTGCGGATTATCCGGTGGAGCGGCGATTCTTGGCGCTGTTTGCCGGTAATGCGCTGGTGTCGCTGGCGGCCTATCTGCTTTATCGGCGTACTGCCGGGCAGCGGCTGGGCTTCAACCGGCGGCGGGTGCTGCAGGCTTTGCGCTATATTTTCGTGCTCGGCCTGCCTTTGGTGATTCACCATGCGGGCAATTATGTGAAAGGGCAGTTCGACCGCGTGGTGATTTATCAGGGCTATTCCGCCGCCACGCTGGGCGTGTATTCGGCGGGTTATCAAACCGCCAGCGTGCTGGGCGTGTTGCTGATGGCGCTGAACAAAGCCACCGTGCCGTATTACTACCAAGCCTTGCGCAGCGGCAAAATTACGGCGGCCACGGTGCGCCGCTGGGCGCTGCTTTCGCTCTTGGCCGCGCCGCTGCCGGCAGTGGTGGCCTGGCTGATGCCGGAGCGGCTGTTTCTGTGGCTGCTCGGGGCGCAGTATACGGGGGTGCATTACTATATTTGCCTGTTTTTGCTGGGTTTCGGTTTGACCGTGCCCTATTATTTGCAGGTGAATTATTTGTTTTACCACGCGCAAAACCAGCGCATCGCGCTCACTTCGCTGCTCTCGGCGGGCGGCTATCTGCTGGTGTTGCTGCTCACCGCGCGGGTGGGCATCCAATGGGTGCCGCTGGCGATGATTGCGGGCAACGCGCTGATTTTCCCGATATTGTTCCGGCAGGTGAAACCGTATGGCTGATTTGGCGAATTTAATCATCTGCCTCACGCCCCTGCAGGCCTTGATGGCGCAGCGGCTGATGGCGCAGCGCGCAGAGCCGTTCGATTTGCTGATGCTGTGCTACGAAGATGCGGATAATGCCAAGTTTCGGCATTATTTTCAGGTAGCCTCTGCGGGCAGCCGCCATGCCGAATATGCCCTGATTCCGCAAAGCAAATGGCGGCGCGAGCTGGGCTTGCCCCGCCTGCTGCGCGGACTGGATAAAGAATACGCCACCGCCTTTGCCGCCAGTATCGATAATCCGAACGTGCAATATGTGCTGAACCGCATCCGCTTTGCCGCGCTGGAAACCTTCGACGACGGCACGGGCAACCTGATTCCCGGCAGCGTGCTCTACCGCAACAGCAGCAACCGGCAGCGGCAGCTGATGAACCGCCTGCGTGGCATCCGCCTGCAAACCGAAGACCTGCGCCGCCTCTCGCGTCGGCACCACACGCTCTATCCCGGCCAGCCCAATATTGCCGCGCCCACCGTGCTGCTGGATTTGTGGGCGATAGCCGGGCAAGGGCTACCTGAAAGCGGGCAAGGTGGGCTTCGCCAAAGCGAAGGCAGAGAGGTGCTGAGAAGCGAAAATGGGGCAGTGGATGAGTGTGGCTTAAACGAAAGGCTACCTGAAAAAAATACGGCCGACGTGGCTGCCGCAAACCCGCCCGTCCGCACCCGCCGCATCCTGCTCGGCCAGCCGTTGCTGCCCAATACGGCAGATAACGCCGCGCTGGCCGAAAGCCTGCTGCGCCGTTTTGAGATTGGCGAATATTTCCCGCACCCGCGCGAAACCTACCGCGTATCGGGCGCCGAATACATTGCCAGCCCGCTGATTTTTGAAGACTATCTATTGGAGAGCCTGCGCCGCGAGCCGGATACCCGCTTCGAGGTGTATCACCTCGTCAGCACCGCTGCGCTGAATGTATACGCCTTCCCACGCACTGCCGTGTATGCCGTGCGCCCCGCAGAAGCCGCCTTTCACACACCCGGTGCGGAGCAGATTTATCAAGTGATGGCGCAGTTGGGCATTCCGATTATCGATATTGAGTGAGTTTCACGATAACTGTTTAGCGTTATGAGCAGCGCCTTTTTAATTTTGTGCCACCGCCCGCCGCTGTATTGGCTGAGGCTGGCCGAGCGCCACCCCGAAATCCGCCTGCTACTGCACTACGATGCCAAGGCGGATATCGGCGCGTTGCCGCCCCTGCCGCCGAATGCGCGCCTGATTCTGCAGCGCGTCAACATCCGCTGGGCGGGCTTCAGCATGGTGGAAGCCACGCTGCGCCTGATGCGTGCCGCGCTGGCCGATACAGGCATCCGCTTTGTGCACCTCGTGAGCGGCAACTGCGTGTTGCTGAACACCCCCGAGCAAATCGAGCGCGAATTTGCCGCATTGCCGCGCGGCAGCCTGTTGCTGGAATGCCATGCCGAGCCGCGCCTGCGCTACCGAGTGCGTTTCAACACGCCGCACGCCGACACCGCCTGGCAGCGCCGCCTGCCCGGCAAGCTGCTCACCAAAGCGTTTCAGGCAGCCGATAAAATCCTGCCCGCCGTGCAAACGGCCTATGCCGGCAGCCAATGGTTTTCTGCCGACCGTACGGCCTTGGCAGCCCTGCTAAACGCGGCAGACGAACAAGCCTGCGCCTTTTTCCGCAAAAAGCTTTGCCCGGATGAGCATTTCTTCCAATATCTGGCAAAAAGGCTACCTGAAACGGCGGGCATCACGTTGTACCCAAGCAACCGCCGCCACATCCGTTTCGCCCCGGGCAGCAACCACCCCGATATGCTGACTTTGGCTGAATTGCAAGCCTTGCGCCACAGCCCAAACTGGCTGGCGCGCAAGGTGGACGACGATACCGCGCTGCGTTTTTTAGACGAGACAGAAGGAGTAGCGTCATGATGGCGCCAGCGCAAAACCGGTTTTCAGGTAGCCTTTCGGTGGAAAGCACGCCGCCGTTTTCCGTGTTGATGTCGCTGTATGCGCGCGAGCAGCCGGAATATCTGCGCCAATGTTTGGCCAGTTTGGCCGCGCAAACCCTGCCGCCAAACGAAATCGTGCTGGTGTATGACGGCGGGCTACCTGAAAGCTTGGAAGCCGTTGTGGCAAGCTTTTCAACCAGCCTGCCGCTGAAGATTGTGCGGCTGCCGCAAAACGTGGGGCTGGGGCGGGCGCTGAATACCGGTTTGCAGGAATGTGCGCACGAATGGGTGTGCCGCATGGACACAGACGATATCTGCCACCCCGAGCGTTTCGCGCGGCAGCTGGCTTTTGTGGCGGCGCACTCAGAGCTTGGCGTGTGCGGCAGCCAGATTGACGAGTTTGAACACACGCCGGCCGATGCCGCGCACAGCCGCCGCGTGCCCTGCGAACACGGGGAAATTGCCCGCTTTGCCAAAAGCCGCAATCCCATCAACCACATGACGGTGTGCTACCGCAAATCGGCCGTGCTCGCGGCGGGCAATTATCAGCACGCGCCGCTGTATGAGGATTACGATTTGTGGGTGCGCATGCTGCTGAACGGCTGCCGCTTCGCCAACCTGCCCGAAGTGCTGGTGTATGCGCGCGCGGGCGATGAAATGTATCGGCGGCGCGGCGGCTGGGCGTATGCGAAAAACGAGCTGGACATGCAGCGGCGCTTCTACCGCGCGGGCTTTTTGAGCACGGCGCAGTGGGCGAAAAACGTGCTGTTGCGATTGCCGGTGCGGCTGCTGCCGAACGGGGCGCGGCAGTGGGTGTATCGGGTGTTGTTGCGGAAATAATTTCAGGTAGCCTGTGGGATCGACCCAACTGCCAAACGAGAAATAACGGAAATAATGAAAACGATAAAAATGATTCTGCGCTTTGTCGCCGCCGCTTTGGTGATTCTGATTGCTCCGGCGTGGTGGTTTTGGCCGCCGCGCGAGTGGACTCATCCCACGGCCACCAATCTTTCCAGCTACATCTTGCTCTTGGCCGGCCTGCTGCTCTCCTACGCCTTGAGCCGCAACCTGACGCGTTTCCCCGGCGAGCGTTCCAAGCTGTCGGTGATTCCGGTGGCGGCCATCGGGCTGGGGCTGCCGCTGGTGTTTGCCGCCATGTTGCGCCTGCCGTATTCGGTGTATTACCTGGCCGCCGGGTTTGCGCTCACGGTGTTGTATCTGTTTGCTGAAACCTGGCTGGAAAAGCGGCACATCCGCCATCTGTACTATATTGATGTGGAAGGCATGCGCGATTTGCCGCAGCTATCCAATATCCGCTGGCACGAGCTTGCCGAGCCGAGGCTACCTGAAACCGGGCGCGTGAATACGGTGGTGACCAATCTGCATGCGCCCGATTTGGGGGCGGACTGGCAGCGTTTCCTAGCCGATTGCACCTTGCGCGGCATTGCGGTTTACAACATCCGCCAGGTGGAAGAATCGCTCACCGGCCGGGTGAAAATCCGGCATATGTATGAAAACGATTTGGGCTCGCTGCTGCCCAGCCCGGCCTATATGGCGATTAAGCAGGCGCTGGAAGCCTTGATGGTGGTGGCCAGCCTGCCGTTCACCCTGCCGCTGATGCTGGCCACTGCGCTGGCCATCCGGCTGGAAAGCCCGGGGCCGGTGCTGTTTGTGCAAAACCGCGTAGGCCGCGGCGGGCGCGAGTTTAAAATTTATAAATTCCGCAGCATGGTGTGCGATTCGGAAAAACACGGTGCGCAACTGGCGCAGGAAGGCGACACGCGCGTTACCCGTACCGGCCGCTTCATCCGCAAAACCCGACTGGACGAACTGCCGCAGTTTTGGAACATTATTAAAGGCGACATGGCACTCATCGGCCCGCGCCCCGAGCAAAAGGCCTTTGTGCAGCAGTTTGAGCAAAGCATCCCGTTCTACGGCTACCGCCACATCGTGCGTCCCGGCCTCTCCGGCTGGGCGCAGGTGATGCAGGGCTACGCGGGCAACACAGACGAAACCCAAGTGAAAATCGAGCACGATTTCTACTACATCAAGCACTTCTCCTTCGCGCTGGACGTGCTGATTCTGTTTAAAACCCTGAAAACAATCATAACCGGCTTCGGCGCGAGATAATTTTCAGGTAGCCTCTTGCCAGGTCAAAGGCTACCTGAAAACCAATGTGGCAGGCTTTTGTGAAGCCAAAATACCTTCTGAACAAAAAGGAAACCCCATGTCCACCATCCTCGTTACCGGCGGCGCCGGCTTTATCGGTTCGCACACCGTGGTCGAGCTCATTCAAGCCGGGCACACCCCTGTGATTATCGACAACCTTTGCAACGCCTCGCCCCAAGTTATCGGCCGCATCGCCGAAATCACCGGCCACACCCCCGCCTTTTATCAGGGCGACATCCGCGACCGCGAATTGTTGCGCCGCATTTTTGCCGAACACCCCATCCAATCCGTCATCCACTTCGCCGCCCTCAAAGCCGTGGGCGAGAGCGTGAAAAAACCGCTGGAGTATTACAGCAACAACGTTTCAGGTAGCCTCATCCTGCTGGAAGAAATGCAGCGCGCGGGCGTGAAAAGCATCGTGTTCAGCTCCTCCGCCACCGTGTACGGCGACCCGGACACCGTGCCGATTACCGAAACCGCCCCCCTCGGCGAAGCCACCAATCCCTATGGCGCGTCCAAGCAGATGATGGAGCGCATGATGGCCGACCTTCACACCGCCGACTCTGCTTGGAGCGTGATTCTGCTGCGCTATTTCAACCCCATCGGCGCGCATCCCAGCGGCCGCATCGGCGAGCAGCCCAACGGCATTCCGAACAACCTGCTGCCCTACGTTTGCCAAGTGGCCGCGGGCAAACTGGCCGAGCTTTCCGTGTTCGGCGACGACTACCCCACTCCCGACGGCACCGGCGTGCGCGACTACATCCACGTTGTCGATCTGGCGCTCGGCCACGTGGCCGCCCTCGATAAAAAAAGCCGCGAAGCAGGCGTTCACATCTACAACCTCGGCACCGGCAAAGGCTCGTCCGTGCTGGAAATCGTCCGCGCCTTCGAAGCCGCCTCGGGCAAAAAAATCCCCTATGCCGTCAAACCCCGCCGCGCGGGCGACATCGCCGAATGCTACGCCGACCCCACCCGTGCCGCCGCCGAATTGGGCTGGCATGCCGAGCGCAGCCTGGCCGATATGATGCGCGACTCCTGGCGCTGGCAAAGCGGCAACCCGAACGGATATGAAGATTGATGCAGGAAGAGGCTACCTGAAATTTTCAGGTAGCCTTTATCCAACACAGGCAGCCCGATAAGGATAATGTTTTAATTTTGTTAAGTTTCAAGGTGCTAACTTGCTATATCGGCCGTTGGTAGGCGCAATGGGTAGGGCAGGGCGGACTTTTTGTCTATTCAAAGTTGAAGCTCAAGGGCGCAGGATTTATCATGCTCATAGAAATATCGGTTTCTCAAAGCATTAAATCGATTTCGTCCGCAGTATTTCGCCGGTGGCGCAGCAAACTGCCGCCACGGCACCTTCCCATTTAAAACGGAGAAAATCATGCAGAAAACCCTGATTGCCTTGGCCGTATTGGCCTTGTCTGCCGCCTCCCAGGCCGCTCCCGCAGAAGAGGGCGTGCCGCTGCACCCCATCAATGACGCCCGCTACACCATAACCACCGACTATGTGCACGAAAGCGGCAAAACCGACCAGCTCAAATCTTCTGGCGACGGCGTTGCCCTGCGTGGCCGTGTCGATATTCCGCTGGCACAGCAGCACGCCATCCGTGGCGAGGTGGGCTACCAATATCTCGATTCCGACGTGAAAGCCGACGGCGAAAAAATCATCAACGACGCCAGAAACCATAACATGGATGTGTATAGCGGCTATATGTTCTCCCCATCAGGCTTCAAAAACGGCGGCCTGCGCGTGGGCGGCGGCCTGGGCTACAGCCACGGTAAAAGCAATGTACACGGCCACCAAACCGATCCGGACGGCGATGCCGTGGATGCCCGCGCCGACAACCTGTATATGAAAGCCCAGGTGGAATACGAACAGCCGTTGGGCAGCGGCTGGAGCATCACCCCGTGGACAGATGCCCAAGTCAGCCTGTACCGCCGCGTGAAAGAACAATATACTCAGATCGAGTATGCCAGCGACGGCAAATACAGACAAAACAGCTACAACCTCGGCCTGGGCATGGACGTGAACAAGCAGGTGGGCGCCGATACCAGCCTCAGCTTCGGCTCCTACTACCGCTACACGCATGATAAAAGCACCAGCTTTACCCACGAAGGTGCAAATATCGACGTGCCGAAAACCAACCGCCACAGCTTCGGTGTCCGGGGCGGCGTGCGCTTCTAATGGTTGTATTGGTTTGCAAGGCAAAAGGCTACCTGAAGTTTCAGGTAGCCTTTTTTTGGAGAATAAAGAATATAGTGAATTAACAAAAATCAGGACAAGGCGACGAGCCGCAGACAGTACAGATAGTACGGCAAGGCGAGGCAACGCTGTACTGGTTTTTGTTAATTCACTATACATGGCTGAAATAATGATTCCGTCATACAAGGCGGCAATCTGAAGACGGCACAGCCAGAGAAGCAAGAAGGCGAGCCAATGCCGTCGCCTTCTTTTTTTAATCCGATATATTTCAGTTTGGGCTGCAGCCAGACTAACGGCTATAAGCAAACGCAGCAATAGCGATCTGTGGAATATCGGTTTTTGCAGGTTGAACAACAGGCATCTGCCTGCTTATCCGAAAAGGCTACCTGAAAATTTCAGGTAGCCTTTTGCTTGATACCTCAAGCCCACAGGGCAGGGCGCTTATTTGCCCATCTGCACGGCCTGGATGGCGGTGAGGGCGATGGTGTAGACGATGTCGTCCACCAATGCGCCGCGCGAGAGGTCGTTTACCGGTTTGCGCAGGCCTTGCAGCATGGGGCCGATGCTCAATACGTTGGCGCTGCGCTGTACGGCTTTGTAGGTGGTGTTGCCGGTGTTCAGATCGGGGAAGATGAACACGTTGGCTTGGCCGGCCACTTTGCTGTCGGGCGCTTTCTGGCGGCCTACGCTGGGCACGCTGGCGGCGTCGTATTGCAGCGGGCCGTCGATGAGCAGGTCGGGGCGTTTTTCCTGCGCCAGGCGGGTGGCTTCTTTCACTTTTTCCACATCGGCGCCGCTGCCGGAGGTGCCGGTGGAGTAGGAGATCATGGCCACTTTGGGATCGATGCCGAAGGCTTTGGCGGATTCGGCCGATTGGATGGCGATGTCGGCCAGCTCTTCGGCGGTGGGCTCGGGGTTCACGGCGCAGTCGCCATACACGAATACCTGCTCGGGCATCAACATGAAGAATACGCTGGACACCAGGCTGGCGCCGGGGGCGGTTTTAATCAGCTGCAGGGCAGGGCGGATGGTGTTGGCGGTGGTGTGTACCGCGCCGGACACCAGGCCGTCCACGTCGTCTTGCTGCAGCATCATGGTGCCGAGCACGACGCTGTCTTCCAGCGCCTGACGCGCCAAGCCGGGGGTGAGGCCTTTGTTTTTGCGCAGTTCCACCATCGGGGCAACGTATTGCTCGCGGATGGTGTCGGGATCGATGATTTCCAAGCCTTCGGGCAGGGTGATGCCGCGGTTGGCGGCCACTTCGCGCACGGCTTCCGGTTTGGCCAGGAGCACGCAGCGGGCGATGCCTTTGCTTTGGCAGATGGCGGCAGCCTCCACGGTGCGCGGCTCGTCGCCTTCCGGCAGGACGATGCGGCGGTTGGCGGCGCGCGCCTGCTCCATCATGCGGAAACGGAAGGCGGGCGGCGACATCAGCAGCTGGCGCGGCTGGCCGATGTGGCGGCAGAGTTCTTCCACATCAATATGTTCAGCCACGAATTCCACCATGGTTTCCATGCGTTCGGTGTCGTCGGCGGGGATGGTTTGGTCTTGGTGTGCCAGCGCGTAGGCGGTGGCGAAAGTGTCGTGTTCGGTGAGCAGCACCGGCACGTTTTGGCTCAGTGCGGGGCTGATGATGCCCTGCACGGCAGGCGAAGGCGCGGTGCCGCAGGTGAGCAGCAGGCCGGCCACCGGCACGCCGCTGAGGATTTTCAGCGAGGCGGCCATCAGGATGTCTTCACGGTCGCCGGGGGTAATCACCAGCGCGCCGGAAGTGATGCGGTGGTGCATGTGGGCGGCGTTTTGCGCGGCCACCACGATTTCTTTGGCGCGGTTGCCCAAATGCTCTTTCCCGGCAATCACTTGGGCGTTCAGGTAGCCTGCAATGTCGGCCACTCGGCGCAGCGATTGTTCTGGCGCGAAAGGCAGCACGCCCATGCAGGGGGTGCCGCCGCGCACTTTGGAGGCCACTTCGGCAGCGAAGGCCTTGCTGTCGTTGCCGTGGTAGCGGTTGATGATGAAGCCGGCCACGTCGGTATGGCTGTTGGCGTATTCCTGCGCGGCCAGGTTGATTTGGTCGGCCACTTGTTCGGCGCCGTGGTTGCCGGCGGCGGCCACCAGGATTACGTTGGCATTGAGCGCGGCGGCGATTTGCGCGTTTTTGTTGGAGAGGAAGCCGCGTTCGCTGTCGGGCACCACGCCTTCGATGATGGCCACGTCGTGTTCGGCGGCGGTAACCTGGTCGAAGTCGGATACCATCAGCTCGATCAAATCGTCATCACGCCCGGCGCCCACCAGCTCTTCCACTTTGGAGAGCGGCTGCGGGCGCGGCGGGTTGAGGTGGAACAGTTTGTTGGCAAACACGATGGCGGCTTCGGTGTCGCCGGCGGGAGTGGGTTTGTGCGATACCGGTTTGTAGTACACCGGACGGCGGCCGCTGCGTTGCAGGGCGCGCAGCAGGCCGAGCGAGATGCTGGTGAGGCCGGTTTTGGTGCCGATGGGCACGAGGAGGAAGTTCGGCATAGGGCTTCTTTCTTGGTAAGGGGTTAATCAATCAGCGTAAAACGGCCAAATCAACAAGGCGGCCGGCAGACGTTTGCCTGTGCTGTTTTTTGCAGGCCGCATTGTTGCACTATTAACCGGGAGCGGCAAGCGGCAGAGTGGGGGTGTTGGGAGAAAGGCTACCTGAAAAGTTTCAGGTAGCCTTAATTTTGGGGTCAATTGGCTATCACGGAAATTCAAGCATATTGTTCCATCAGTTCTATTACCTCTTTAAATCCATCTATGTCAGATAGATAATGCTTGGCAAATTCTAATAATTCCATGCCGCTATTGCCGTTTTTGTAATGTACATCCCCACCGTTTTCCAGCATCTTTTTCAATACGTCCAGCCGATGCGGCATGGCGCCCATCATGCCCAAGGGAATCACATTGTCCCGATTGGGTATATTGGGGTTGGCGCCTGCTTCCAACAGGGCTAGGGCGGCATCGCCGTTCTCGGCTCGCATGGCGTAATGCAGCGGGGTCATGCCGTAGCAGTCTTGGGCGTTTACCTCTACGCCCTTGTCTAAATAAAAATGCATAGTGGATAACGGAGCAGGGCTATACGAGTTCATATTAGCCATATGTAAATAATTCCATTTTGCTGAATCGGTAGTACAGCATGGATCAAATTTCCCCGTGTCGCTCATCTCTTTCAAAAAAGCTATATCGCCTTCTGAGTTCGCACGGGCTATTTGCATCCCAATATCGTTTTCATACGGATCTGTCATCATTTTTCCCTGCTCTCAAAAAGGTCTCATCTCGCCTTAAATTATATAACGCAGTTATTTTTAATATTTATATTCTATGATGGCTACCTGAAAACGCAGCGCAGTGAAGTTTCTGCGAAGCTAAAATCTTCAGGTAGCCTATTTTACTATTTAGCTGCCGCTTCGGCTGCTTCGGGCTGTGTGCCTTCTTCCTGCCAGCCGCTGCCGATGGCTTTGTAGAGGTTGAGCAGGTTGAGGCCGGAGGCGAGTTGGTTGTCGAGCAGGTTTTGGCTGAAGCCGTGGGCGCTGAGCTGGGACTGCAGGGCGGTATCGAGGGTTTTGCGGCCGTAGCGGAAGAGTTGGCGGTCGTTGCGCACTTGCTGTTTGGCGGTGCGTTCGGCCTGCTGTAATTCTTGCTGCTGGGCGTTGAGGGCGTGTTGGGCCTGGTAGGCGTTGTCTACGTCGGCGAGGGCCTGCAGCAGGGTTTGGTCGTATTGCAGCAGGGCGGTTTGCAGGCGGGCGTCGGCGGCTTGGATGTTGGCGCGGATGCGGCCGGCGGTGAAGAGGGGGAGCTGTACGCCGATGCTGAAGAGGCCGCCGTTGCCGCTGCGGGCGCGGTTGAAGGGGGCGAGGTCGCTGTTGAGCTCGATGCGGCCGGTTTGCCAAAGGAATTGGATGTCGAAACGGGGGAAGAGGTCGGCTTTGGCGCTGGCGAGCTGGGCGCTGCGGGCTTGGATTTCGGCGGCGCGGGCGCGCAGGTCGGGGCGTTGGTTGAGGAGGCTACCGGGTCGGATGCCTTGCGGCGGGCTGGGCAGGTGTTGCAGCAGGGCGGCTTGGCGCATGGCGTCGCTATCTAGGCGGAAGGTTTGTGGGGTTTGGCCGATGAGCACGGCGATGCTGCGCTGCTGGGCGTCGAATTGGGCTTGAAGGGTGCTTTGGCGGGCTTGCAGGGCTTGGATTTGGGCGGCAACGGCGGTGGTGTCGTGGGCGGTGGCGTGGCCGGCGTTGAAGCGGCCGGCGGCGTAGCGTGCCAGTTCGTGCAGGGTGGCGAGCTGTTGGGAAACGAGGGCTTGCTGCTGCTGGATGTGGGCGGCGCGCAGGTAGTGTTCGGCGATTTGGGCGGAGACGAGCAGGCGGCTGCCGTGGAGCTGCTCTTGGCTGCCGAGGGCGGCGGCGCGGGCGGCATCGGCATCGCTGCGTTTCTGGCCGAAGATGTCGGGCTCCCAGGCGGCGCGGAAGCTGGCGGAGGTGAGCTTGCCGCCGTTGCCGAGGTAGGGGTTGCGGCGGTGGTTGCGGTAGCCTTTGGCATCGGCGGCGAGGCCGGCGCTGGGGAGGAGGTCGGCTTCGGCCAGGCGGGCGGTGGCGCGGGCTTCTTCTAGGCGGCTGCGGGCGATGGCGATGCTGTGGTTGTGTTGCAGGCCTTGTTCGATGAGGCGGCCGAGCTGGGGGTCGGGCCATTGCTGCCACCAGCGGGCTAGGTTGGGGGCGGAGTCGGCCTGGCCGGTGTGTTGGAAGTTTTCAGGTAGCGTGATGTTGGATTGGCGGTTAATTTGGGTGGCGGTGCAGGCGGTGAGGAGGAGGGCGAGGGCGATGGGGAGGCGTTTGGGCATGGCGGTTTCCTTTTCCTTGGATAGGGGCTACCTGAAAATGTACGGGTGGTTTTTCAGGTAGCCTTTCGGCTAGGTGGCGGGCATGATTCTTGGGCAGTCTACCGTTTGGGCTACCTGAAAACCCGTCTTCTTTTTTCAGGTAGCCTCTTTTAATTCTGCTGTGCCAGCATCCGGCGGAAGCGGATCACGGCGATGGCGGTGAAGAGAATGCCGGACACGGCGGTGATGGCCACGCGGTGGCGGATCACGCTCCAGCCGGCGCCCCGGAAGACGATGTCTTTGGAGAGGGCGGTGAATTGGGTCATCGGCGAGAGCTCGGAAAGGCTGCGCAGCCAGGGCGGCAGGTTTTCGATGGGCGAGGTGCTGCCGGAGAGCAGGAACACGGCGATATATACGATGATGCACAGCAGGCTGAACTGCGGCATGGTGGGCGCCTGGGTGGCGAGCAGCACGCCGAGCCCGGCCATGGCAAACAGATACACGGCCTCGCAGAACACGAACAGCGCCAACGAGCCGTTAATCGGCACGCCCACGGCGCGGTGCACCACCAACAGCAGCGAGAGCAGGGAGGAAACCAGTATAATCAGGCCGTTGGCCAGAATTTTGGCCATCACGATTTCGTTCGCATCCACCGGCATCACCAGCAAATGCTCAATCGTGCCATGTTCGCGCTCGCGGATCACGGCCGCGCCCACCAGCAGGATGGTGAGCAGGGTGGCGTTGCCCACCAGCTGGTTGAGCGGCATAAACCATTCGCTGCGCAGGTTTTCGTTGAACAGCACGTTCACCACCGGCTCGAAGGGCGTGGCGTTGCCGTGCCGCCCCAGATAGGCCGCCGTTTCGCGGTTTACGATTTGGCCGATGTACACCGAGCCCACGCCGGCCTGCGACATGGCGGTGGCGTCCACCAATAATTGCAGCTCGGGGCGTTTGCCGGCCAGAAGGTTGGCGGTGTAGTTGGGCGGGATAACCAGCACAAAGCTGTATTCGCCCAAATCCATGGCGCGGTCGATGCGGCTGCCGTCAATGTCGTCTACCTGTTTGAACTGCGGGGCGATCATGGCATCGCGGATGCGGTAGGTGAGCGCGCTGCGGTCTTGGTCGTAGACGGCCAGCGCGGCGTTTTTCACTTCGGTGGTGACGTTTTGCGACACGGAATACACGGAAAAGGTAAACATGAACACTAACAGCGCAAACAGCGCGTAATCGGTGAAGAAGCTGCGGATTTCCTTGCCGCCCAGATACCAAACGTTGCTTATCCATTGGCGCATATCATTTCTCCTGCTTTTTCAAAAGCAGCCCGGCAGCGAGCCAATAGGCGGCGAAAAACAGCAACAGCGTGCCGCACAGCGTGTCCACGTCGCGCCAGCCCAGGCCTTTGGTGATAACGCCCAGGCTGATGGTTTGAAACCAGCTGGTGGGGCTGAAGATGCCGATCCACTTGCCGGCGCCGCTGAGTGTGGCGGCGGGATAGAGCATGCCGGAAAAATTCAGAGCGGGAATCATGGCCAGAATGGCCGCTGCGAAAATGGCCGCCACCTGGCTGCGCACGAAGGTAGACACCAACAGCCCGAAGCCGGTGGAGGCGAACACGAAGCATAGCACGCCGGCCGTGAGCGCGATAAACGAGCCTTTCAGCGGCACGCCCAGCCCGAACACCACCACGCCGAGCAGGATCAGGTAGCTCAAGAACGAGAGCAGCACATAGGGCAGCTGCTTGCCGAAAAGGTATTGGAAGGTGGAGGCGGGCGAACTGTAGAGGTTCATGATGGAGCCGATTTCTTTTTCGCGCACCACGGACAGGGCGGTGAGCATGGCGGGAATCATCATCAGCGAAAGCATTAAAAAGCCCGGCGTGAGCGCGTTGATGCTTTTGAAGGTGGGGTTGTAGATGAAGCGGGTTTGCAGGCCGCCGCCGGTGTTGATGCGGATGCCGCGTTCGCGGTAGAGCTCGGCCATATAGCGGTTGAGGATGCCTTGGGCATAGCCGTGGAGGTTTTCGCCCACAAACGGCCACGAGCCGTCGAAATAGAAAGCCAGCTGCGGGCGGCGGCCTAGGGTGAGGTCTTTGCCGAAGCCGGGCGGGATTTCAATCACCATACGCGCGCTGCCGTTGGTGAGCACAGCGTTGATGTCGCTGCGGGCGGCGAGGCTGGCGCGCTGGCGGAAGTAGGACGAGCCGTCGAACTCCTGCGTCAGCTCGCGGCTGTAGCGGCTTTGGTCTTGGTCGAGCACGGCGAAGTCCATTTCGTTTACGTCAAACGACACGCCGAGGCTGCCTGAAATCAGATACACCAAGGGGCCCAGCAGGGCAAACATCAGGCGGATGCGGTCGCGCAGCAGTTCTTTGCCTTCGCGGCGGGCGAAGGTAAATACGGCGGAAAGCCAATAGAGCAGGCTGGATGGGGCGGCATGGTTTTCAGGTAGCCTTTCGGTTTCAGGTAGCCTGTCTTGGGCAGATTCTGTAACAGAGTTTTTGCTTTGTGAAAGCTCACTTTGTGCGCTTTCAGGTAGCCTTTCTGCCGCTTCGGCGGCTTCGTCTTGCTCCAAATAGCGGATAAACGATTCTTCCAGCGTATCGGCGTGTTGGCGGCGGCGCAGTTTCTCCGGTTCGCCCACGGCCAGCACGCGCCCACGGTGCATCAGCGAGATGCGGTCGCAGCGGGCGGCTTCGTTCATGAAGTGGGTGGAGACGAAAATGGTTACGCGCTCTTCCCGCGCCATGCGGAACAGGTATTGCCAAAACATATCGCGCGCGGCGGGGTCTACGCCGGAGGTGGGCTCGTCCAAAATCAGCACCTGCGGGCGGTGCAGGCAGGCGGCGGCCAGTTGCAGGCGTTGGCGCACGCCCAAGGGCAGGGCGGCGGGGGTGGCGTCGGCCAGGTCGGCCAGTTCGAATTGTTGCAACACGGCTTCGATGGCGGCGTTGCTCTTTTCGCCCAGCCGGTACAGCCTTGCGTGCAGCACCAGGTTTTGCCGCACGCTCAGTTCTTCATACAGCGAAAACGCCTGCGACATATAGCCCACGCGTTGGCGCACGGCGGTGCTGCCTGCGTCGATTGGTTCGCCCAAGAGCGTGGCGTCACCTTCGCTGGCGTCCAAGAGGCCGGTGAGCATTTTCATGGTGGTGCTTTTGCCGCAGCCGTTGGAGCCGAGGAAGCCGAAAATTTCGCCTTGGCGGATGCGGAAGCTCACGTGGTTTACCGCCGTGAAATTGCCGAAGCGTTTGCTGAGGTTGTGCGCTTCCATTGCGGGCGGCAGGGAATCGTCGGGGATGAAGGGCGGCAGTCGGGAGTCGTCCCAATGGGTTTGCTTGCCTTCGGGCAGCATTTTGATATAGGCCTGCTCCAGCGTGGCGCAGCCGCTTTGCGCGAGGATTTCCTGCGTGCGGCCGTGGGCGAGGATTCGGCCGTCGTCCATGGCCAGCAGCTGCTCGAACTGTTCGGCTTCGTCGATGTAGGCGGTGGCCACCAGCACGGTCATGCCGGGATTTTCGGCGCGCAGCTCGCGCACCAGTGTCCAGAATTGGCGGCGGGAAAGCGGGTCGACGCCGGTGGTGGGTTCGTCCAGAATCAGCAGGTCGGGGTTGTGCACCAGGGCGCAGCACAGGCTGAGTTTCTGCTTCATGCCGCCGGAGAGCTTGCCGGCGGCGCGGCCGGCAAAGGGCGCCAGGCCGGTGGAGAGCATCAGGCGCTCGATGTGCTGCTTGCGCTGGTGTTTGTTCAGGCCGAACAGGCGGGCGTGGAAATCGATGTTTTCATACACGGAAAGCGTGGGGTAGAGGTTTTTGCCCAGGCCCTGCGGCATAAAGGCAATGCGCGGCAGCAGCGCTTCGCGTTCGGCCTTGTGCGCCACATTGTGCCCGAGCACGCGCACTTCACCGCTTTGGAGCATGCGCACGCCGGCAATCAGCGAGAGCAGGGTGGATTTGCCCACGCCGTCGGGGCCGATCAAGCCGACGGTGGCGCCGCGCCCGATGGCGATCGACACGTCGCGCAAGGCCTGCACTTTGCCGTAGGCGTGCGAGAGTTGGCTGATTTCGATGGCGTTCGGCATGGCTGCATCCTACTGCGGCAGGCGGGTTTGCAAATCGGCCGGCCAGGCGAGCTTGGAGTCGGTGCGCACGAAGCCGGTGGCCGTCATGCCGCCTTTCAGGTAGCCCTGGTATTTGGCCGCCACGTCGGCAGGAATCTGCAGTTTCACCCGAAACATCAGCTTGGTGCGCTCTTCGGCGGTTTCCACAAATTTGGGCGTGAATTGCGCCTCTGAGGCGATATAGGTAACTTTGGCGGGGAACACCGCATCCAGCCCGTCCATCTTAATCCGTGCCTCGCTGCCCAGCGGGATTTGGTTTACCGTGGGCGCGGGCAGGAACAGGCTGATGCTTGCGTCGTTCAGGTTCAACAGGCTCACCACCTTGCCGCCGGCGGGCAGCACGTTGCCCGGCTCGGCCAGCCGGTATTCCACCCGCCCGGCCTGCGGTGCGCGCACCGACAAATCGCCGATAACGGAAGACACCTGCGCCATTTTCGCCCGCGCCTGCCCCACGCCGGCCTGCGCCTCGTTGCGCGCCGCTTCTGCCGCCTGCACCGCCGCCCGCGCCGCATCGCGCTGTGCCAAGCGGGTGTTGAGTTCGGCCTGCGAGATTAAATTGTCGCGGAACAGCTGGCGGGCGTTGTCTGCCTCCATCTGCGCGGTTCGCAGCTGCTGGCGTTGCGCCTCGATTTGCGCCTGTGCGCGGCGCACCGTCTGCTCCAGTTGCGTCTTGCCCGCCTGCGCTTCAGAAAGCTGCGCCTCGGCGGTTTGCGAAGAAATCCGCGCCAACACCGTGCCCGCTTCCACAAACTGTCCTTCGCTCACCGTTATTTCTTCCACCCGCCCGGCATACAGGCTGGCCACATCCATGCGGGCAAACTCCAGCCGCCCGTTGGCATGCGCGATGCCCGCCAACGGATCGGGCGCGGCATATTGGCGGAATGCAAAAAAGCCGATGCCGACAAGTGCAGCAAGCGACAGCAGGAAAAGCAGAGATTTGGGTAGGCGTTTCATCAAGAATACCTCGGCAATAAGAATGATTTGAGTGTAAGTCTCCAATACAGAGCTGCATACCATTAAAAAGCAATTCCGCGTATCATTAAGCATACGAAATTAGTAAAAAAGTTGCTTAAGCGCACAGATAAACGCAAAATGCTCCAGATGCTACCTGAAGCGAAAGAGCAAACATGAGCGAAAACGAAACTTATACCGATCCCCGCATCATCAAAACCCACCGCGCCATCCGCGAAGCCTTTGTGGATTTGCTGCACGAAAAACCCTTCGCCCAAATCGCCGTGCAGGATATCCTCGAACGCGCCCCGGTAAACCGTTCCACCTTCTACAAATACTACTCCGGCAAAAGCGACCTGGCCGGCAAGATGATTGCCGACTTCAAAGCCGAATACGGCCGATACATTATCACCCGCTTCCAGGCCGGCAGTTTTGATGTGTTCCTCAACATGATGCCCGAAGCCTCCGACTGGATACACAGCCGCCGCCGCCTCATCCTCGCCCTGTGGAAAGTGGACACCCGCCGCCACCACCTCTATCGCGATATGCACAAACTGATTAAACAGCAATTCCTCCGCTTTGCCCACACCCTGCCCAACGCCGACCCCGGCAAAGATTGGGACTACCAGGCCGATATGCTCGCCACCCTCATTCTCGGCAGCATGAGCTACTTCTTCAGCCGCGACCTGCCGCTGCACCTGCCCGAAGTCCGCCAAGCCTGGACGGAAATGAGCCGGCTGCTGCTGCCGTGAGGCGGAACGAAATATTGGGTTTGATGCTTGCCCACCGTAACGTCAAAGGCTACCTGAAAATTTCAGGTAGCCTTTTGTTTAGCAGGACGGCCTTATTCTGCTTCCCGGCTGGTGAGGCCGTAGAGCAGGAGTTGCAATATATCCTGCGGCAGGCGTTGCGGGGCGGGGGCGTAGAGTTCGGCGAGGCCGGGGTGGCGCATGAGGCTGTCCATTTGGCGGATGAATAGGTCGATGAGTTCGGGCGGCAGGCTGTGGTGGATGAGTTTGCGCTGTTGCAGGGTGTGAAAAAAGCTGCGCATAAACTGATATTTCTCTTCTTCCATGCTGTGAAAGAAGCGTTCCAGCTCCAAATCGGCCACGTTGGCGATGTCGTCGAGTACGGGCGCGGAATAGAGTTCGGCCATGGATTCGCGTTGGATGGCGAATAGGGCGGCAGCGGCTTCTTCCAGGCTGCATTGCTGTGCCAGCAGGCCTTCGAGCCGGTTGCGTACCTGTTCTTTCTGTTCGGCAAACAGTTCCTGCACCAGTGCGTTTTTGCCGGAGTAGTATTTGTAGAAGGTTACGCGGCTGGTGTGGGCGGCGGTGCAAATGGCTTCTACGGAAACGGCGGCAAAGCCTTGGGTGTAAAACAGGTTTTTCGCTGCTTCGCGCAGTGCCTGCCGTTTTTTGCTGTGGGGCATGTGGGAATCCCTTTCTTATTGGCAAGCATTCGATAATCGCTTGCATTATCTTTTGTTGCTTTCTATAATTTACAGTATATGTATGTTTAATGTAAATCTGTAAATTTTTATTGCGCTCGCCGAGCCGAACCAACAAAGGAGAAAACCGCAGTGAAACTCAATGCCTGCCTGCTTGCCCTGCTGGCCGCCGCCCCGTATTTCGCCCACGCTGAAGAAACCGATGCCGCCGCGCAACTGCCCGATATTGTGGTGACCGGCGAGCGCGGCAGCCGCACCGTGTTCCAAACCGGCACGTCGCACAATGTGTTCACCGCGCCGGATATCGACCGCAGCGGCCACAAGCTTTCCGCCACCGACCTGCTCAAACAAACCGTCAATACCGTGGATTTGGGCAGCGGCAACGATTTGCCCACCGTGCGCGGCGTGGACGGTTCCGGCCCGGCGGTGGGCGCGGTGGCCTTCTTCGCCGGTACGCGGCCGCGTTTGAATTTGTCGATAGACGGCCGCTCCGCCACTTACAACGAATACGCCTTCGGCACGCAATCGCTGTGGGATATGCGGCAGGTCGAAGTCCTGCGCGGGCCGCAGAGCCTGGTGCGCGGGCAGAACGCCGTGGCCGGTGCCATCGTGATGCGTTCCAACGACCCGACTCAGGAATGGGAAGGCGCGGTGCGCTTGGGCGTGGGCAACCAGAAAACCCGCAACGGCGCGCTGATGGTATCCGGCCCGATTGTGAAAAACAACCTCGCCTTCCGCCTGAGCGCCGAGCGCCAGCAGCGCGAAAGTTACGAGCCCTTCGTGCATTACGACCCCGCAGGCAACCCGCGCCGCGTGGAAAACACCAATATCCGCTTCAAGTTGCTCTTCACGCCCGAGGCCTATCCCAACTTCCTCAGCCGCCTCACCTTCAACTACATCAAATCGCGCGCCCCGCAAAACGAAATCATGGGCAACACCGCCAGTGCCCGTTTCCTGCCGCAGAAGCCCGTATTTGAAACCGGCTCCCGCTCCGGCATTTGGGACGTTTCCTGGCAGGTTAGCGACAGCTTCAAGCTCGAAAACAAGCTGGTGTACGCCCGTTACGACAACGACCGCATCCACCTGCCCATGTCCGTACACCCGCAAGGTGTGCCCGCCACCCTGCGCGGCCATGAAGTGCAGTGGGAGCCCGTATTGCACTACCGCCCCGAAGGCGGCAGCGTGAAAGGCCTGGCCGGGCTGTATTTCTTCCGCAGCAGCCAAGACGAAACCGTAGACATCCGCAGCGTGGGCGGGCGCAACAAGTTCAGCGACGCCAACCGCGTGTATGCCGCCTTTGCCGAAGCCGATTGGCAGTTCGCCCCGCAATGGAACCTCACCCTTGCCGGCCGCCTTGAGCGCGAAGAGCACCAACGCCACGGTGGCGGTGCCAGCCTGCACCTGGATTTGGACAAAGGCCAAACCGTATTCCTGCCCAAAATCGACCTTTCCTACCGCCCGGGCGAACACTTCACCGTCGGCCTCAAACTCGCGCGCGGCTACAACCCAGGCGGCGCAGGCATCACCTTCGGCCGCCCCGTGCTCACCTACACCTACCAGCCCGAATACATCAACAACATCGAGCTCTACACCCGCTGGCGCACGCCCGACCGGCGGATCGAGCTGAGCGGCAACCTTTTTGCCAACCGCTACAAAGACATGCAGCTCCCCTTCTACCTCGGACCCAACTCCGTGGTGATCCGCAACGCCAACAGCGTGCAAACCTACGGTGCGGAAATTCAGGCCGGCTGGCAGGCGCTCGACAGCCTGCGCCTCACCGCCGGGCTCGGCCTTCTGCACACCGACATCCGCCGCTATCCCGGCAGCGGCATCGAAGGCAACCGCTTAGGCCGTGCCCCGCGCTACACCGCCACCTTGGGCGTGGCCTGGAAGCACCCCTCCGGCTGGGAGGCCGGCGGCGACGCCCGCTTCAGCGGCGGCTACTACTCCGCCGCCAACAACGCCGAAGTCGGGCGCATCAAGCGCTACGGCCAGCTCAACCTCTACGCCGCCTACAACTTCAAACACGGCCGCGTATCGATGTATGCCGACAACGTGTTCAACAGCCGCCGCCCGATCTTCGTGTCCACCAACGACCGCCACGACTCGCTCTACCAACGCCCCCGCGCCATCGGCGTGAGCACCGAATGGCGGTTTTAGGCAAAACGGAGGCTACCTGAAAGCACAGCTTCAACGAAGTTAACACGCAACCCACGAATGAGGCCGTTTCTGCGGAACTAAAGCGCGAACTTCAACGGAGCGAACGCGGCCGAATAATTTTCAGGTAGCCTGTTCGCGGCACGATCAGGCTACCTGAAACACTGCAAGTGCAGGTTTTATCCCGCCCTGCTGCCCTGCTTCCTTTTCAGGTAGCCCGCCTGCGGCACGCTGGCGCCGCCTGCCCGCCCTTTTCCGTTGGATAGAGAGGATAGTCAGACCGCAGGACGGCATTTTGCCGCGCTTCCCTTTTCAGGTAGCCCCATGCGGCATAAGGCGGCAAAGGCTACCTATAGTGGATTAAATTTAAATCAGGACAAGGCGGCGAGCCGCAGACAGTACACACGTTACGGCAAGGCGAGGCAACGCTGTACTGGTTTAAATTTAATTCACTATAAAAAAGCAGAGTTGGTTTGAACTCCGCGAAAGTTTACGTTTTCAGGTAGCCCCACCCCAACACGGCTGCAAAGGCATCGAGGCTACCTGAAACCACCAAATCCACACCAAAAAGGAATCCACCATGTTCACCCCCGTCAAAACCCTGCCCCAAGGCACCATTTTTTACACCGACCTGGTCGGCGTTTCCCTGTTTGCCGCCTGGCTCGACGCATTCGAAGTGCTGCTGCAAAGCCACCCGCGCCTGGCCACCGTGTGCGCCCCGATGCGCCTGCAAAAGGAAGAAGCCCAGATTGTGGCCGACCGCAAGCTCTATCTCGATTGGATACGCGCCCACCGCCCGCTGCTGGACGAACGCTGCGCCGCCATGCTGCTGATCGAGCCCGATGCCCAACAGCTGGACTTGATGCGGCAGCAGTCGGGCAAAATGGCGCCCACGCTCGGCGTGAACTACATTGTGGAAGCCGACTACGCCGCCGCCATCCGCAGCGCCGAAGCCGCGCTGGCCGCCTTCAGGCCGGAAAAAGCCTGAGGAGGCCGCCCGTGGCACACGATTCATCCCGTCCGAACCGGCGCGACTGGCTGCTGCTCGCCACCGCCGGCACCTACAAATTCACCCTCATCGGCTTTTATCTGGTGGCGCTGATGACCATCCTCAAAAGCGGCGGCTTCAACCTGAAGCAGCTAGGCTGGATTTACCTGATCGGCAGCGTGGAGAGCGGCAAAATCCTGTTTTCCACCCTGATCGAGCGCTACCGCATCGGCCGCTGCGGGCGCTTTCGCGGCTGGATGCTGGTGTCGCTCGGCGGCATCGGCCTGGCCCTGCTGGTGTTGCTCGCCATCAACCCGCTGCATAGCTTCCCGCCGCTGGCCGCCGCCTGCCTGCTGCTGTGCGCCTGCGGCACGCTCTACGGCTGCGCTGTGCTCGGCTTAAGCTGCGTTTTGTTGCCCTACCGCGAGCGCGGTTTCGGCGGCGTGATTCAAACCGTTGCCGCCCGCGCCGGGAAAATGATTGGCGGCGCGCTGGTGCTGCTGGTGTTCCGCCGCTTGGGCTGGCAGGCCGCCATGGGGCTGGTGTTGCTGTTCAACGTTTTGTTGCTGCTGCAAGTGTGGTTTTACCGCGAGCCGGAGGCCGATACGCCGCCCACCGCCGGGTTCGGCACGCTGTTTGCCCGCATGCTCGGCTTCTGGCGGCTTCCCGGGCGCGGCCTGCGCTGGCTGCTGCTTTTGGCCGCCTCCGCCACGCCTTATGCCTGGATTGCCGCCACCTTCGTGCCCAAGCTGGGCGATTTGGGCTTCAGCCCCGCGCAAACCGGCACGATTCTGGCCGTGGCCATCCCGCTTGCCTGCATGACGGTTACGCCGCTGGCGGGCTATCTGGCGCGCAAGCAGTCGCGGCGGCGCATCGTAACCGCGCTGTGCGCGCTGCAACTGCCATTGGTGGCGTCCTTTGCCTGGATAGACCGTGCCGCCGCGCTGCACCATTGGCTGCCGCCGCTGCAAATCGTGGCGCTGAGCCTGAGCTACACCCTGCTGCTGCCCGTGATGCTGGCGCTGATGATGGACAAATCCGAGCCCGCCACCGCCGCGCTGGATAGCAGCCTGCAATTCTCCGTGCTGCTGGCCGGCACCTACGCCGCGGGCTTCGCCGGCCTGCGCCTGGCCGAACAGTGGGGCTATCCTGCTTCCTACAGCGTGGCGGCAGTCTTGGCGCTGCTGGTGTGCGCCGCCTTCGCCTTCAGCGGGCAGCTGTTTGAATACGGTTCGGAAAGATATAGTGAATTAAAATAAGAATGCTACAGCGTTGGTTCGCCTTGCCGTATTACTCATACTGTCTGCGGCTCGCCGCCTTGTCCCATTCTTACCGCCTTGTCCCATTCTTATTTTAATCCACTATAGTTCGGCGGGCTGATTAGCAGGAAAGAGGCTACCTGAAAAATGGTTTTCAGGTAGCCTTTTTAATGCTGGAACAGCCTAACGCAAAGCCTGCCACACTTTCAGCGCGTCGGCAGTGGCTTTCACGTCGTGTACGCGCAGGATGGCGGCGCCGCGTTCTGCGGCATAGAGGGCGGCGGCCACGCTGCCGTGGATGCGTTGGGCGGGTTCGGCCTCGCCGGTGATTTCGCCGATCATGCGTTTGCGCGATACGCCGACGAGCAGGGGCAGGCCGGTTTGCGCTTGCAAATCGGGCAGGTGGCGCATGAGTTGGATGTTGTGTTGGAGGTTTTTGCCGAAGCCGATGCCGGGGTCGAGCACAATGCGTTCGGAGCGGATACCGGCGGATCGGCAGGCTTGGGCGCGGGCTTTCAGGTAGCCTGCCACTTCGGCCACCACATCTTGGTATTGCGGGTTGTTTTGCATGGTTTCGGGCAAACCCTGCATGTGCATCAGGCAGATACCGGTGTCGGGGTGGGCGGCGAGCAGTTCGATGGCGCCGCCGTCTGCCAGGGCGGATATGTCGTTGATGATGTCGGAGAGGCCGTCGCCAAGCAGGCGTTGCATGATGGTGCTGCGGCGGGTGTCCACGCTGAGGGGGACGTTCCATTTGGCGATTTCTTCCACAACGGGCTGCAGCCGCGCCCATTCTTCTTCGGGGGGAACGTGGGCGGCGCCGGGGCGGGTGGATTCGCCGCCGATGTCGAGAATGTGCGCGCCTTCGGCCAGCAGGCGTTCGGCATGGGCGAGGGCGGCGCGGGCGCTGCGGGAATAAGTGCCGCCGTCGGAGAAGGAATCGGGGGTGAGGTTGACGATGCCCATGATTTTGGGCGCGGATAAGTCGATGCGGAAACGCCCGGCTTGCCAGGTGGGTTGTGTCATGTGAGGCTACCTGAAAAAGAAGGAAAGCGGAATTATAAGCCTGCATGGTGCAAAGGTCTTCTTTGCCGTGCTAGGGTAGAGATGGGGGAGTGGCGGATGGGGAGTGGGACGGGCTGGAAAAACGGTTATGTCGTGTAAAAGATAGGCTGTCCGGGCAGTGTTTGACGGTGGCAAACGTATGGGCAGTTTTGGCTTTATGGGATAAAAAACAAGCATATTATGATGCCAAGGTGGGTGTGCCCGAAATTGTCATGCATCAAATACATACAATTATGTCGGTGTTAATATTTACTTTGAAAAGCAAAAGGCATATACTGCGATTCAGCGTTGGGCAGGGCGGAAAAGCTTTTTCAGCCAGCTGCCTAGTCCAACTCACTAATAGAAGTGGGCGATGTTGTTTGGATAATAAAGCCTGCCAAACCTTCCTGAGTTACAAAGTAGAGAGTATGAATTGGTTTCGGGAAGCTTAAATTATTTGTTTTTATTTTGTTTTTGTGGAGATCTTGTCGAAAATGAATTACGATAAAACCGTAGCGGAAATGTTGAACGTGGATGGCGCTCTGGCTGCCGCAGTCGTGGATTACTCCAGCGGCATGTTGTTGGCCGGCGGCGGCAGCCCCTCAATCGATTTGGAAATTGCTGCCGCAGGTAACACTGAGGTAATTCGTGCCAAAAAGAAAACCATGCAGATGCTTGGTTTGAAGGATGAAGTTGAAGACATTTTGATGACTTTGGGCACCCAGTACCACCTGCTGCGCCCGCTGCCGCGTCATGACGGCCTCTTCCTGTATTCTGTATTGGATAAAAGCAAAGCCAACTTGGCTCTGGCTCGCCGTTCCCTGATTAACGCCGAACGCAACTTGGGCTAATTGCCATATTCGAAACCGGCTGTCTGATGGATTAGACAGCCGGTTTTTATTGTTTTCTACACCTGGTATGGTGCGGGAAAAATACAACAATCCTCCCGCCTTTTCTGCCGTGCACTTGCCGCAGCCGGTATCCGGCCGCTACTATGCGCGGGTTTTCATGATTCATTCACCACTGCAAAGAAAGGAGCTGGCTATGCCGTACACTTCAATCCTCCGCTCAATCCTTTGCAGCTCAGAAGCCTAAGGCCATTCCCTTTTTCTGTGCCGCCCGCTTCGGGCTGCTTTCTCCCTATTTTACAAACTGCATTTGATGCGCTGCTTTGCCGCGCCTGCTGTTTGCATTCTGCGGATAAATTTATTTGCCGTTTCGAGCTGTTGCCGCCGCGTTTACGCGTGCTTGGCAGAGCCGTGCGCAAACGGATTTATCCGCCGCAAGAAAGTACATTATGGGCACACAAAATCCCCAAATCATTTCTGAAAACATTGTTTTAATAGCCGATTCAAACACCTGGATTGAAGGCAACGCCGTCCAACAACTCCAAACCACCGCCCGCCTGCCGCAGATGCGCCGGGTGGCCGGTATGCCCGATTTGCACGCCGGGCGCGGTTATCCCATCGGCGCGGCATTTTTCAGCCTCGGCCGTTTTTATCCCGCGCTCATCGGCAACGACATCGGCTGCGGCATGGCGCTGTGGCAAACCGATTTGCCTGCACACAAAGCCAAACCCGCCAAGTTGGCCAAACAGCTCGGTAGCATTGATGCGCCGCTGAATGAAAGCTGGCAGGTACGGATTAACGGCATCCTGCCGCAGCATCCTTTTCAGGTAGCCTTAGGCACCATCGGCGGCGGCAACCATTTTGCCGAGCTGCAAACCGTAGATACTGTTTACCGCCCCGAAAGGCTACCTGAAAACTTCAATACCGACTGCCTGCAACTGTTCGTGCACAGCGGCTCGCGCGGGCTCGGCCAGCAGGTTTTGCGCCGCCATGTGGACGCGCACGGCCATCAAGGGCTACCTGAAAACAGCCCCGAGGCCGCCGCCTACCTGGCCGAACACGACGATGCGCTGACCTTTGCCTGCGCCAACCGCCTGCTGATTGCCGAGCGCATGTTTGAGCGGTGGCATGCCGAAGGTCGCCGCCTGCTCGATGTGCACCACAACTTCCTGCAGCACACCGAAATCGGCGGCGAAACCGGCTGGCTGCACCGCAAAGGCGCCACCCCGTCCGACTGCGGCCTGGTGCTGATTCCCGGCTCGCGCGGCGACTACAGCTATTTAGTCGAACCGGCCGCTGATTGCACGGTCTCCCTCAATTCGCTCGCCCACGGTGCGGGGCGGAAATGGCAGCGCGGCGAATGCAAAGGCCGCCTGTCGCACAAATACAGTGCCGACAGCCTGCGCCGCACCACTTTCGGCAGCATCGTGGTGTGCGCCGACAAAGCCTTGATTTTTGAAGAAGCCCCTCAGGCCTACAAAAACATCGACAGCATCATCGAAGCCATGCGGCAGACCGGCCTGATCGAGCCGATAGCCCGCCTCAAGCCGGTGCTCACCTACAAAACCAACGGCGGCTGCGGGGAGTGATGGCATGAAAATCATCAGTAAATTTAAAGATTTTTACGATCACAAAGTGGCCAAATACGGCATCGACCCCGTGCTGGTTTTTGACCGCCGCCAACCGCCAGATGCTGAAATCCTGCGCAGCCTACCTAAGCCGCCTGCCGAGTGGGAGAAGGAATACGGCGCGTGCGCCGTGGTGTCCGAGCTGTATATCGGCAATCTGCGCGTGTTCCTGTTTGCCGTCGAGAAGCAGGTGTACAGCTCATACGACATTGATACCGTGTATCTGCAACACCGCCGCCACCGATTTCCCTTGAGCATGGTGCGCTTCCTCGACGGCAGCGAATACTGCCTGCCGCAATGCCATAATTACTACTGGCCGGGGTATCGCCACAGCCAAACGCCCGACTTCAGCCCCCGCCGCTGCAGCCGTAGCCATCCCATCATCGCCAAATACCGCCATATGCCGCTGCTGCTCGCCTATTACGCCGACCCAAACCGGCCCACCCGGCTCAACAGCCGCCAAAGTTTTGCCGAAAACCCGCAACTCTCCGGCCTCGGCGTGTATATCGACCCCGATATCGTGTGGCAGCACCTTTGCGAATACCTCTCGCAACTCAAAAGCGAGGCCGAAACCAGCCCGCCCGTGCCCGACCAAGACAAAATCGGCAACAAAGGCTTTGATGCCAAGTATTCGTTCCGGCCGAAAATGAAAAGGAAATGATGCCGTGAAAATCATCAGTAAATTTAAAGACTTTTACGACCACAAAGTAGCCAAATACGGCATCGACCCCGTGCTGGTGTTCGACCGCCGCCAGAGCCCGGATGCCGAAATCCCGCACGGCCTGCCCGAGCCGCCCGCCGGGTGGGAGAAGGAATACGGCGCGTGCGTGACCATGTCGGCGCTGTATGTGGGCAGGCTGCGCGTGTATTTGTTCAACACGGGCGCGCGCGTTTACACCTCGTTCGACGTGGCCGAGGTGATCCGCCGCCCGTCGCATCCCGGCCGGGATATTTACCCCCAAATCCGTTTTCACGACGGCGGCGAATATTGCCTGCCGCAATATGGAGACTACTTATTGAGTGCAAACGAAAAATTCCAGGCCGAAACCGTAGTCTCGCGGGAGGAATTGCCCGCCGCGCCGCTGCTGCTGGAGTGCGAAACCGGATTGCGCAGCTGGCAGGAAGGCAGGTTTGCCTATTACGCCAACCCCCAGCTCTCCGCACTCGGTATCTACATTGACCCCGATATCGTGTGGCAACACCTTTGCGCATACCTCTCGCAGCTCAAAAACGAGGCCGAAACCAGCCCGAGCGTGCCCGACCAAGACAAAATCGGCAACAAAGGCTTCGATGCCAAGCATTTGTTCCGGCCAAAGATGAAAAGGAAGTAAACCATGATTTATCTGCAAATTTCCACCGCCCAAGGCCCGGCCGAATGCCAGATGTTTGCCCGTTTTGCCCTGCAAAAAATCCTGTGCGAGGCCGAAGCGGCTGGCGTGGCGGCCGAAATATTGGAACAAACCCCGAGCAAACACGGCATCCTCTCCGCCGTGCTCAAGCTCTCCGGCAGCCGTGCCGAAAGCCTGGCCGCAAGCTGGCAGGGCACGCTGCAATGGGTGTGCCCCAGCCCGCTGCGGCCGCAGCACCCGCGCAAAAACTGGTATATCGGCGTGTTCAGGCTACCTGAAATTCCCGTGCTGCCGGAAAACGAAGGCATCGAATTCCAAACCTGCCGCGCCGGCGGCAAAGGCGGGCAGCACGTGAACAAAACCGAATCCGCCGTGCGCGCCGTCCACCTTGCCAGCGGCATCGCCGTACGCGCCGAGGGCGAGCGCAGCCAGCACGCCAACAAAAAACGCGCGCTGGAACTGCTCGCGCTCAAGCTGGCCGAACACCACCAAACCGCCCTGCGCCAACACGCTGCCGATGCGCACAAATCGCTCTACCAAGTGGAGCGCGGCAACCCGAGGCGGGTGTTTAAGGGGGAAGATTTCCGCGAACAGGCTTGATGGCGCGGGCAATGGGAAAGGCTACCTGAAATTTCAGGTAGCCTTTCCCCATTCGGCTTGAATAAGGCAGCCTGCACTTGTTGCCGTGCCGAAATCTGTTATAATCGCGCGCTTTTAAACTTCTAAAAAAATCAATTAGGTATCATTTATGAATTCAAAGTCAACCTTATATTGCGTGCTCGCTTTTGTGCTTGGCACAGTGTTCCTGTATATGGGCTTCCACTCGATGAAGGAAAACAGCCAATTCCGCGAAAAAGGGCAAAGGGCCATGTTCACGCCCGCCACCAACGAATACACCGAACACAGGGAACGCAGGGGCGGCGGAGTGTATTACACCGTGTCTTTGAACTACACCACGGCGGAAGGCACGCCGGTAACGGTGAACAACATCAGCATCAGCACCGGCGAGTTGGACAAACTGAAAGCGGGCGAGGATATCGAGTGCCTTTATCTGCCGAACAACCCCAAACGCGTCCGCTGCCAAAACGGGGCGGACGCCAGCCTTTGGCAATCGTTCCTGACCGCCCTGGTGGCATACGGCTTTATTGTCATGACGGTGGTGAAGGCGCGCCGCGAAAATCAGTATGAAGATTATGACGAAGATGAAGACAGCGATGACGATACGGATTACCGCAGACGCAGTCGGTAGTCGGTAGGTTGGGTTGGTAAACCCAACATTCCACTTTATTTGTCGGGTTACGCCAGCGGCTAACCCAACCTTGTATATCGGAACTTCCGTATCCTAGCAACAAACCGCCCGCCGCCGCCCGCATCCGACCAAGGCAAACAACCGTTGCGTAGCTCAGGGAGCGGTCGGGCAACCCATCGACACAACCGGACAGTTGCCAGACAACACAACCGAATGCAAGGCAGGTTTATGATGAGTACCCAACACAATTACGCAGGCATCGACATCGCCAAACGAAACTTCGTCATCGCCGTTTCGTCTTTGTCTAAAACCAAAACCGAAACCAACAACCCCAAAGGAATCGCCCATACCGTCGAATACCTTAAAAAACACAAGGTCGCCCTCGTCGCCATGGAAAGTACCGGCGGTCTCGAAATCCCCGCCGCCAAAGCCATCCACCGCGCAGGCATAGCCGTGATCATCGCCAACCCTCGTCAGACGCATCAGTTTGCCCAATCACAGTCGCTGACCAAAACCGATGCCAAAGATGCCCAAATGCTCGCCTTCTTCGCACAGATGACGGCACAGAAAGAAGGTTGGCAAACCATGCTCTACCAACCGCCCACCGAAGCGGAAGAAGTGTTGGAAGCATTGGTCAACCGCCGCAACCAGCTGGTGGATATGCGGACGGCCGAGAAAAACCGTCTGCATCAGGTTCACGAAACGCAAGTCGAAAGCGTCAAACAACTGATTGCCCATTTTGACCGGCTGATTGACGACTTGGACAAACAAATCAATGACCACACCCACACACATTTTGACGGCAAAGCCAAAGTGGCGGAACAAATCAAAGGCATCGGTTCGATAACGACGGCTACGCTGATGGCGATGCTGCCCGAATTGGGACGGCTGAACCACAAACGGATAGCGAGTCTGGTCGGTATTGCCCCGCACCCGAGGGAGAGCGGGGAAACCAAATTCAAAAGCTGCTGCTTTGGCGGAAGGTCTGCGGTGCGTAAGGCGCTGTATATGGCCACCGTGTTAGCGACACGTTTTGAACCGCTTATTCGGGATTTTTACCAGCGCCTGTTGTCCAAGGGTAAGCCGTATAAGGTTGCCGTTACGGCATGTATGCGCAAACTGTTGACGATATTGAATGCCCGGATGCGTGATTACTTTGCCGAAAACGGTACCACCGAAAACGGTATCCAAACGGCTTGATTTGAGTTTTGGTATTTTTGCCCGACGGGGTGAAAAATACAGTTGCTACTCTTGCTGCGCTTTTAAACCGCCGTGTTTGTCTGCAACGCAAAGGCTACCTGAAATTTCAGGTAGCCTTTCTTCATCCGATTTATCGGCTGCTTGGGGGGCGTGTAGGGTGTGCGCCGCAGACGCGAACGCCGTTGCTGTTATTCCAACCGCGTGCGTGCGTTTCGCACGCACCCTACAAATTTAGCAACGGAAAGGCTACCTGAAAATTGTTTTAGCCCAGTAGGAATAAATCGCGGCCATGCTGTTTGAGCCAGTCGGTAGCGGCGGGTCGGTGCGGGGTGTGTTGTTCGACTTCTGCCCAAAAGTTGGGGCTGTGGTTGGGATGGCGCAGGTGGCAGAGTTCGTGCACACAAACATAGTCGGCCACGTATTCGGGCGCGCCGACGAGCCGCCAGTTGAGGCGGATATTGCGGCGGCGGCATACGCCCCAGAAGGTTTTGGCGCGGCTGAGGGCGGTGTGCTCGGGAATGAGTTGCAGGCGCTGGGCGTGTGTGGCGAGGCGGGGGAGGAGGTAGGCTTCGGCCAGCGGCTGGAGGTGTTGGCGCAGGAGGGCTTGCTGTTGCGTCCATTCGGCTGCGGGCAGGAGGATGCGGCCGGGCTGGATTTGGATGGCGGCTTGGGCGTGGGATTGCAGTTGGTGCGGCTGGCCGTAGAGCCAGAGGTGGCTGGGGGCAGTAGCTGGGGCGGGGCTGCGCCGGAGCATTTGCTGCAGGGCGGTTTCGTTGTGTTGTAGCCAGCGGCGCAACTCGGGCATGCTTAGCTGTGGAGGGATGCTGAGACGCAGGCTGTGTTCGCTGTACGCCCGCAGGATGATGTTTTTCTTGGCACGGCGGCTGAGGTGGAGTTGGATGGTTTGGCCGTTGGCGAGGGTGTGGGTGAGGAGGGGCATGGCGGGTTTTAGGATTGGTGTAAGGGAATATGGTTTCAGGTAGCCTTAGGCTACCTGAAAATATTTATACCGGTGCAGCCACATCAGCCGACGGCTGGCAGGCTTATGCCCGATATTTTCGCCTGACAGTTGTTTGGCATGAATGCCCGGCCTACGGTTTTAGTTTCAGGTAGCCTTTGAACAAACAAAAGGCTACCTGAAAGTTTAATTGGATTGGCCGGCGGCTTCCGGCTGGGCGGATACGGCTTCGGTGGCAACAGCTTGGTGCAAGGTGGTGAGCTTGCGGGTGAGGATGTTGAGGATGAGGCCGTAGGCGGGTAGGAAGAAGAGTGTACCGATCACGAGTTTGAACAGGTAATCGACAAAGGCGATGTGCGGCCAGTTGGCGGCCATAAAGGCATCGCTGCTGCCGGCGAAGGCGATGGAGAAGAAAAGCACGGTATCCACGGCGTTGCCGGCGAAGGTGGAGGCGGTGGGGGCGATCCACCAAGATTTCAGCTGGCGCAGGCGGTTGAACACGACAATATCGAGAATTTGACCGACGGCATAGGCAGCAAAGCTGGCCAGGGCGATGCGGAACACGGGCATCACGAACACGGCAAGCGCGCTCCAGCCTGTCCACGCGCCTTCTTGAAACAGCACGGAAAAGGCATAAGAAACGAGCAAGGCGGGGAACATAACAAAGAAGATAATGCGCCGGGCGAGGCTTTGGCCGAAGATGCGCACGGTTAAATCGGTGGCGAGGAAGATGAAAGGGAAGCTGAGCGCGCCCCAGGTGGAATGCACTTCGAAGCCGTTGGGCAGGGTGACGCTGAAGGGGAACTGCACGAGATAGTTGCTGGCAGCAATCACCAGGATGTGGAAGAAAACGAGCCAACGGAGGGCTTGCTGCTGTTGGGCGGGGGTGAAGCGGTAGTTTTGCATGAATGGTCCTTAGTTTTGGTTTAGATAAAAATCTGCGCGGGAGGGTTGCGAACCGCGCGGGGTTGGGGAAGGGGTTGGTTTTCAGGTAGCCTTCCCGACAGGCTACAGCGTACCGTAAAAGTCGAGGTAGCGGCAATCGGCTTGGCGGCAGGATGTTTCCAAATAGGCGGCAACGGCTAGGAATAAGCGGGTGGTTCCGTTATCCGGCATCCCGGAGGCGGTTTGACGCAGCCGGTCGGCGATTTCCAGGCATTGGGCGGCCGGGAAATAGTTGTCCGACGTGGGGTTCAAACCGTGCTCTTCTTGGCCAGAAAGCGGGCATTGCCGTGGGAAATACGGCGCAAACAGAGGCTTGACCGGCTCGAAATTTTCGGATTGGATAAAGGCATGCCTGCCCGCAGCCTCGTTGCCTTTTTCATCCAAGGGCGTGATGGCGTAGCCGGATTTTTCACCGTTGATAACGGGTTCGCCCAAATAAACGGGGGTACGGAGGATGGCTCGGATGGCACGTTCGGTGTTGCCTTGGTGTTTGTCGTAGTGTTCGGCAGCTTCGGTTTCACTGCAACCGGCAGTTTGGCTGATATGGGCGATTTGGTCGGCACGGTAGGCGGCGCGGGCGGCTTCAGGACTACCGTGTTGCTTGAGCAGAGCCAATACCGCCTGAACCGGCAGCGGGATGGTTTGCTGCAGGAGGCGTACCGTTTCGTAGACTGTTGGTTTCATTGTTCCATATCCGCAGGAGCTTGGACTTTTTAGGTAACCACGTTAAGGCTTTATTTTCAGGTAGCCTTAGATGGAGAAACTTAATCTCCGCCGCCTGCTTCAAAGGAAAAGCTGAGGCCGGCAAACCATTGGCTGAAGTGGTCGGCAATTTTTTGGTAGAACAAATCGCTGTAAATCAGCCAAACGGATTGGTTGGGCAGGAGGAACAAGCGGCCTTCGTTGTGGCTGCCGATGGTAAAGCCCTGCTGTATTTCTTCCAGCGATAATTGCGGCCAATCGCTGCTGGTTTCGGTGGCTTTGAAGTAGAACTCGGGATCGGAAAGGTCTGCGTAGTAGGGCAGGCCATTGTGGTCTGTTTTGCACAATAGCCTAGGCGGTTCGAAATCCACATTTTTACCTTCAGGTGTTTCATACACTTGGATGGCATGTGCCTGACTAATCATGGCGAGGTATTCGGCTGGCAGGGGCTGGCCGGCGTAGTGGGTGGGAAGGATGTGGGGCATGATGTTTTCTATAAATTTTAGGAGATAGGCGTAGAGGCTACCTGAAAATATGGCTGCTATGTTTCCTGCTCAAACTCTGCCTGCACGATTTGGCAGGCCTGTTCAAAAATTGCCGAAAACCAGCAGGGAGAGGGCGAGTCATTTGGCTTCGTTCAGGCTGATGCGGCGGTTGGCTTACACAAAGGGAATACAGGCCGGCAATGCCGCGCCGGGCTGTTTCAGCCGCTGAACTTCGGCAGCCAATGCTTCGTTATCCAGCGGGGGAAGAGAGGCGGCACGATTTTTAATTTCAGCAATCGGCATGAGTTTCAGGTAGCCCGCAGGCTTACTGCCTATCGTATTTAAACAGCCGCTCGCGCGCCATTTGCTCGAACGGTGTGCCGGGGCGGCCATAGTTGGCGAACGGATGGATGGCAATGCCGCCGCGCGGGGTGAATTCGCCGAACACTTCAATATATTTCGGGTTCATCAGCTTGATGAGATCTTTCATGATGATGTTGATGCAATCTTCGTGAAAGTCGCCATGGTTGCGGAAGCTGAAGAGGTAGAGCTTGAGCGATTTGCTTTCCACCATTTTGATGTCGGGGATATAGCGGATGAGGATGGTGGCGAAATCGGGCTGGCCGGTGAGCGGGCACAGGCTGGTGAATTCCGGGCAAACGAACTTGACGAAGTAGTCGTTGCCGGGGTGTTTGTTGTCGAACGCTTCGAGGATTTCGGGGGCGTAGGTTGAGGGATATTGCGTGCCGGTGTTGCCCAGCAGGGAGAGGCCGCTGAGCTCTTCTTTGTTGCGCATGGGAGTCCTTAGTTTTGGTAACGCGGGAGGGTTGCGAACCGCGGTTTGGAAAAAGGGGCGGATTATAAAGGATTTTTAGGCTACCTGAAAGCGCGGCTTCAACGAAGTTAAAATGCAGTTTCCGCCGGAAGCTGAGTTTCTGCGAGGCCAAGTTTTCAGGTAGCCTTTGGCAGGTTCGCGCTAAATTTCTCCCCCACGCAGGGCGGCGAGTACGGGGGCGGTTTCGGGGGAGAAGCCGCGCCAGAGGCGGTAGGATTCGGCGGCTTGCTCCACCAGCATGCCCAAGCCGTCGGCGCTGCGTTGTGCGCCGGCTTCGGCAGCGAAACGCATAAAGGCGGTAGGCTCGCGCCCATAGGCCATGTCGTAGGCGAGTTCGCATTGGGCGAACACGGCAGGGGCAATGGCGGGCACTTGGCCGCTCAGGCTGCCGGAGGTGGCGTTGATGATGATATCGAAACCGGCGGCAGGTAGCTCGCCCAACTCGGCAGCACGAATGCCGAAAATGGCAGCCAGCTCTTGCGCCTTGGCCGCGGTGCGGTTGGTAATGGTGAGGCTGGCGGGGTGGCATTCGAAGAGAGGCAGTATCACGCCGCGCGCTGCACCGCCCGCGCCGATGATGAGGATACGTTTGCCCGCTAGGGCTACCTGAAAATTGTGGCTAATATCGGCCACCAAACCGATGCCGTCGGTATTGTCGGCATGGATTTTGCCGTTAGCTTGTTTGATTAAGGTATTGGCTGCGCCGGCGGCACGGGCGCGTTCGGAAAGGCTGTCTGCCCAGGCGCAGGCATCGGTTTTAAACGGCACGGTTACATTTGCGCCCGCGCCGCCATCAGCGAAAAAGGCGGCGGCAGCTTGGGCGAAGCAGCCCGGCTCGGCCAGTAATCGTTCATATTCGATCGCCGTACCTTCTTGTGCGGTAAACATTTGGTGGATGGCAGGCGAGCGGCTGTGGGCCACGGGGTTGCCGAAAACGGCGTAGCGGGGAGCAGGCATGGTGTGCGGCAGGGAATAGAAAGTGCTGAATTATAGCCAAATATATGCTGCAACGCTTGCAAACCTGCCCTGTTGCCCCATCTTGCTGTTTGACTGCTGAAGCAGGCAGCGGCGGCGGACGGCTGAATTTTTTGCAAACGGCGTATTTGCTGCTACAATCCACATTCGTTTCTTTTAATTGATATTTAATAGGAGTTTTTCCACATGCAACCGCGCAATGTTTACGATTACACCGATGTGGGCGGCAGCGTTTCCGCGCAAAGCACCATTTTGCGCAAAACCTACGGCCTGCTCGGGCTCTCGTTCCTTCCGGCGGCTGCCGGCGCGTTCGTCGCCATGGCCACCGGCCTGAGCCTGTTCAGCTTCACCGGCAACTATTGGGTTGCCCTGGGCATTTTCTTCGCCTTCTTCTACGGTATGAGCTTTCTGATTGAGAAAAACCGCTACAGCAACGTGGGTGCTGCCCTGCTGATGGTGCTCACTTTCGGCCTCGGTTTCACGCTGGGCCCGATTTTGAACTACAGCCTGGCGCTTTCCAATGGCATCCAGCTCATTGGCATCGCCGCCGTAATGACTGCCGCTGTGTTCCTGAGCATGGCGGCCATGGCCAAATCGCCCACCTTCCAAACCAACAGCATCGCCCGCTTCGTTACCGTGGGTTTTGTGGTGGCCGCTATTGCTATGGTAGCCAGCTTCTTCCTGCAGATTCCCGCGCTCTCGCTCACTGTATCCGCCCTGTTTGTGATTGTGAGTTCCGTGCTGATTATGTGGCAGGTGCGCGTGATCATTGAAGGTGGCGAAGACAGCCACATCAGCGCCGCGCTCACGCTGTTTGTTGCCATCTACAACATCTTCACCGGCCTCCTGCGCCTGCTGTTGGCATTTGCCGGCGAAGACTAAACCGATGTAAGTCGTATTTGAGCAAAAGGCTACCTGAAAAATTTCAGGTAGCCTTTCTTTATGGCAAAACGATAGGGGCTTATGCCCGGCCTTCATCCAAAGGCTTGAGCATGATGCAGCGGCGCACGCTGTAATAGGCTTCCCGGCGCGGCCAGGGGAGGGCGGCAAGCTGTTGTTCTTCTTCGGCGGCATCGTCTTGGTTGTCGATCATAAATTCCACGTTCGTCGTTTCGTTGTCCGATTGGGCGTAGAAGAAGCGGATTAAGTGATACTGCGCTGTGAGGTTTTGATGACAGATGATGGTTTGCAGCGTGCTTTCCAGCGCTTCGGGGATGATGTTGCCGATGGTTTCTGCATCATCGCCGTCGGTGTCTTCGCCCAGTTTTTTCGTTGTCCAGTCGCCCAAAATGGCTTGGAAACGGTTGCCGTTGCGGGCTGTCCAGATTTTGTGCGGGCAATGGTTTTCGTTGGGGTTGAAGGCGTCCAGCAAAACATGCAGGCTGTTGGTACAGAAGCTGTGCAGGTTGCGCGAAACGGCTTCTTCCAGATTCTCGCCGATGTCGCCGCAGCATTCGTAGAGTTCGCGCCCGTCGGGCAGGGTGATGCCGACATCGAAACGGCTCACCACCACGCCGTTGGCGTGTTCGCGCGGAAACACCCAGGTTTCGAGCTGCACGGGCACGGCGAAATCGGGCAGGATTTTGTCGCCCCGCGTTTGGCAGGCATAGCCGTGGGCTTGCAGGATTTCGGCGAGGGCTTCGTTGAGATCTAGGGTATCGAGTTCTTGAGGTTCCATGGGTTTGTTCTTGAGGCTACCTGAAAAAGCAGTAATCATAGTTTTGTCGGATACTTGTATCCGACAAAACCTTTTATAAATTAATTCGCTATAAAGTTTTCAGGTAGCCTTTATTTTATTCAAAATCAAAAATTTCTCGATGTTTCCGTAAAAATGGGATATGCCGTTTATCTAATTTTCGAAGTTTACTAGCGGAAGGAATAGCCATTTGTTTCAATAATTCGCTATATTCTGGCTTATAAAGAAGCTTGCCATGATCATCAAAACTAATATAGCCCGCATCAAATAGGCGATCTAGGTGCGGAGATAATAATAGCCCGTTAAATTGCTGTACCTTGTCGTTTTCATTAGCAATTGACCAAGGAATAATATGAGAAGCAATTAAAAATTTTCCGCCGATAGGATTTTTAATTCCAAGAACAGCACATTTATCTTCCCAATAATCTGTCAGCCCCTTTTTAAATTTAGCATGGCCGAGTCGAACTTTTGCAGTACGTAGAACATCCCAACCTTTGGCAGAATTACTGTCGGTGATTTTATCTCCTATTTTTGGACTTCCCAATAAATCTAGCGCAGTAAAAACAACGGAAATGGTTGACTCTCTCTCCCACTCGGTTTCGATAATTTGGCTAAGATGGGATGGCAGGTAAATTTCGCATCCGCTTGAAATGGAAAGATAATCATGAAAAGAAAATCCATTAAATTCAATCAGAAACTCTCTTTTTTCCCCATCTGTATAGTTGCTTTTAATTGGATTGGGAATTGTCCAAGTTTTAAAAGTTTCTTTGTTGCATTTATCCAGCCATGAATAATCCGATAAAGGAATCTGATTTTTTATTGCCATTTTTTTCTCCATCAATATCAAAAAAGTTAGGAAATACAGTTTTCAGGTAGCCTTATCATACATTAAAGCTATTTGAAAACTCAATGCCTGAAATGGCGCACGCCCGTTACTACCATCGCAATACCGTGTTCGTCCGCCGCGTCGAAGACTTCCTGATCGCGCATCGAGCCTGCGGGGTGGATGATGGCTTTGATGCCTTGCTCGGCAATCACGTCCACGCCGTCGCGGAAGGGGAAGAAGGCATCAGAGGCGGCACATGCGCCGTGTAAGTCTAGGCCTGCATCTTGCGCTTTTCGGGCGGCGATGCGGGTGCTGTCCACGCGGCTCATTTGGCCTGCGCCGATGCCGTAGGTCTGGCCACCTTTGCCGAACACGATGGCGTTGGATTTGACGTATTTGGCGACGTTCCAGACGAACAGCAAATCGTTCCATTCCTGTTTGGTCGGTTGGCGTTTGGAGACGACTTTCAAATCGGCGCGGCTGATGCGGTGGATGTCGGGCGTTTGCACCAACAGCCCGCCGCCGACGCGTTTGAGTTCGAAGCGGTTCGCGCCTGCTTCAAGCGGCACTTCCAACACGCGCACGTTTTTCTTGGCGGCGGCGATTTCGAGGGCTTCGGCGGTGAACTTGGGCGCCATGAGGACTTCCATAAACTGGTTGTCGGTAATCTGTTTCACGGTTGCGCCGTCCACTTCGCGGTTGAAGGCGATGATGCCGCCGAACGCGCTGGTGGTGTCGGTGGCGTAGGCGAGTTTGTAGGCGGTCAAGGTATCGGCTGCGACGGCGACGCCGCACGGATTGGCGTGTTTCACAATCACGCAGGCGGGCGCGTCGAAGGACTTGACGGCTTCCCATGCGGCATCGGCATCGGCGATATTGTTGTACGACAATTCTTTGCCTTGCAGTTGTTTGTAGGCGGCGAGGCTGCCTGCGGCGGGGTACACATCGCGGTAGAACGCGGCGCGCTGGTGCGGGTTTTCGCCGTAGCGCATGTCTTGAACTTTAATCCAGCTTTGGTTGAACTGGCTTGGGAATTCGCCGACTTCGGGCGTGCCGCTCAAGACGCCGTCTGAAAGCGAGGTTAAGTAGTTGGAAATCATGCCGTCGTATTGGGCGGTGTGGCTGAACGCTTTGCGCGACAGGTTGAAGCGGGTTTTGTCGCTCAACGCGCCGCCGTTGGCTTCCATTTCGGCGGCGATGGCGGGGAAGTCGGCGGTGTCGGTAACGATGGCGACGTGTTTCCAGTTTTTTGCGGCGGAGCGCACCATGGTCGGGCCGCCGATGTCGATGTTTTCAATCGCGTCTTCCAGCGTGCAGCCGGGTTTGGCGATGGTGGCGGCGAAGGGGTAGAGGTTGACGCACACGAGGTCGATGTTGCCGATGTCGTGCTCTTCCATGGTGGCAACGTGATCAAGCAGATCGCGTCGGCCGAGGATGCCGCCGTGGATTTTCGGGTGCAGCGTTTTCACGCGGCCGTCGAGCATTTCGGGGAAGCCGGTGTAGTCGGACACTTCGATGACGGGAATGCCCGCATCGGCCAAGAGCTTGGCCGTACCACCGGTGGAGAGGATGGCCACGCCGAGCTTGTCGAGCGTGCGGGCAAATTCAACGGCACCGGTTTTATCGGAAAGGCTGATGAGGGCGCGTTTGATTGTGGGGAGCATGGGGATTCCTTGTGAGGTGGTGGGAAGGGAGGAGGCTACCTGAAAAACTTCGGCCGTCATTATAAAGGCATTGCAAAGGCTACCTGAAATTATCTTCACTGCCGCGCACCACCGCCTGCGCCCCCGCCGCGAGCCAGCGCTCGGCATAACGCGCTGCCAGCGCCGCATTGGCAGGCAGCAGCACCAGCGGCAGCGGCACGCCTTCGGCCAGCGCGGCGCAGGCTTGTTCCGCCGCGGTTGCGTTATCTGTCGGCCACACGGCGGCTTCGGCTTGGGCGGCGGCAGCGGCGGCAAGGCCGCCGGGCGAGTGCACCAGCGGCCAGCGGCGCACACCGTCCGGCGTGTCGGCGGCCAAATCGGCTAAGTCCGCCAGCAGGCGGCTGCCCGGCGGCGGGTTGGCGGCATGAAGCGGCAGCACGCAAAAACCGTCTGCCGCGTGCAAACCCTCATTCAGGCTACCTGAAAACTGCATGGGCAAAGCCAGCGCCGCCAGCAGCGCGGCATTGGCCGGCAGCATGGGCGACACATCATAACGCCCCGGCTGTTGCCAGCGCCATTGTTGGCCTTCGCGCGCCTGCAATTCGCCGCGCCAGCCGTCGGCCGGCACGCGGAAAAAATGCAGCCGCACATGGGCGTGTTCGTAGCTGTGGGTTTTGGCGAGCCACGGCACGGCGCTGCGGATTTGAATGCCCAGTTCTTCGGCAAACTCGCGGCGCAATGCCGCCAGTTCGCCCTCGCCCGCCTCCACCTTGCCGCCGGCAAATTCCCAATAACCCGCATAGGCCTTGCCTGCGGGGCGCGAACTGAGCAGCACCTCGCCGCGATCGTTATACACAATGCCGGCCACTACTTGCAGCAGCGGGCGGGGATCGGCCTCGGCCGGGGCGATGCGGGTGTGCCAGAGCCAGTCGATGCATTCCTGCAGCAGGGCAGGCAGGCGGCTGATTTCGCGGGTGTATTCTTGGCGCAGCGGATGTTCCCAATCTTGGTTTTCCACCAGCATCACGCCAAACCGCCCGCGCGGGCCGAAGCCATACCAGCCCGCATCGAGCAGGTATTGCCCGCCGCCAAAGCTGATTTGCAGCAGGTCTTCGCTTAAAAGCAGGTCGGCCGGGTTTTTATCGGCGTGCTCCAGCAGCCAGAAGAAATTGTCGTAGGTGATGGTTCCGTTGCGGAGGTTGAGGGCTTGGGGCATGGTGTGGAGGGGAGAAATACAAACGCGGGCAGTTTACTGGAGCGGGCGGGCCGGGGCAACGACGGTTTGGCGGCCGGCAGCCTCCGGGACGGATAGGGCAGGGGGCTGTTTGCCCTTAAAGGCTACCTGAAAATCGGAAGCAGCAGAGAAAACAAGCATACGGTTCGCGTATATTGGTTTTCAGGTAGCCTTTGCCGTTGCGGAGGGCGGGTGCGAAGCCGTACTTAAGGGTTTCAGGTAGCCTGCGTTCAGCCGCCGATGCGCTCCAGCAGCAGCCGTTCGAGTTTGAGCTGGAAGGCGGTGTCGGCCAGCTGGGGGTGGCGGATTAGGAAGCTGTCTTCCACGCGTTCGTCGAAGGTGGCGATGGCGGCGTAGCTGAGGCTGATGTTGAGTTGGGCGAATACGTCGGCGATGTCGGCCAGCAGGAAGGCGCGGTTGGCGGTGATGATTTCCAGGGTGTAGGCGCCGGCGGTTTCTTCGGCGGAGAGGGTGATGCGCGGGGCGATGGGCAGGTGGCGCAGGCGGCGGCTCATCTGGCGGGGGGCTGGGGCGGGCTCGGCGGCGGCAGGCGGGTGGTGCACGAATTGGTTTAATGCTTGCTGCAGGCGGCTGCCGATGCGCTCGATGTCGCCGGGCAGGCAGTTGGCGGGCAGTTGCAGTACGAAGGTGTCGAGAATGTATTGGTGGTCGGTAACGTAGGCGTGGGCGGCGAGGATGCCGAGCTGGTGGCGGCCGAACAGGCGGCACAAGCCGGCAAACAGGCGGTCGCGGTTGGGCATGAACACCATCACTTGCAGGCCGCCGGTTGCGCTTAGGGGGCGGATGTGGGCTTGGGGCGTTGCGGCATCGGCAGCAAGCAGGGGCAAGTGCCACAGGATGATATCGGCGCTGTGGCGCACGAAATAGGCCTGCCCGAGCTGTTGCCACAGTTCGCGGCTTTGCGCTTCGCCCACGCCCGCTTCGGCCAAGGCCTGGCGGGCTTTTTGCTGGCGGCGGCTCACGGCCATATCGCGGCTGGTGGTTTGGCCGCCGAAGTATTGCAGGGCGGAGCGGAACAGGGTTTCGAGCAGGCTGGCTTTCCAGGCATTCCAGATTTTGGGGTTGGTGCCGCGCATATCGGCCACGGTGAGCAGGTAAAGCGCGGTGAGCCGCTCGGGCGTTTGCACGCGGCGGCAGAAGGCGGCCACCACGGCCGGGTCTTGGATGTCTTCTTTCTGCGCGGTGAGCGACATGAAAAGATGGTTGCCCACCAGCCACACGAGCAGGTCGGTTTCGTATTGGCTCAGGAAATGGTCGGCGGCGAAGCGGCGGGCGTCTTCCATACCCAGTTCGGCGTGGTCGCCGCCGCGCCCCTTGGCGATGTCGTGAAACAGGGCGGCCAAATACAGCACGGGTTTGCGCTCGAAGGCGTGCATCAGGGCGCTGGCAAAAGGCAGCTCGTGGCTGTGCGCTTCCAGAGCCAGCCGGCGCATATTGCGCACCACCATCAGGATGTGGTCGTCCACGGGGTAAACGTGGAACAGGTCGTGTTGCAGCAGGCCGACGATTTTGCCCCACTCGGGCAGGTAGTGCGAAAGCGCGCCGTAGAGGTTGAGGAAGCGCAGCAGGTGGGTGAGCCCGCCGCCGTGGCGGAAGAAGCCCACGAAGCGGCGGCGGTTGGCCGGATCGGCATAAAAGCGGCCATCGATTTTTTGCACGGCCTGCCACCAGGAGCGCAGGGTTTCGGGGGAGAGGCCGGAGAGGTCGCTGTATTGCTGCCACCGTTCCAGCACCTTGAAAATATGCTGCGGCTCGCGGCGGAACAGAGTTTTGTCGCGTACGGCGATGAGGTTGTTTACTTGGAAATAGTGCTCGTCCAAATCCAGCACCACGCGCGGCAGCGGCGAGGAAATGCGCCCGCGCAGCATCGGCAGCAGGATGCCGCCCAGCTGCTTCACGGTTTTCACCGCGCGGTAGAGCGTGTGCATCAGCCGCTCGCTGCGCACTTGTTTGCTTTCATCGGTGTAGCCCAGCGCGTAGGCCACCTGCGGCTGCAAGTCGAAACGCAGCTGCTCCTGCGGCTTGCCGGCGGCCAGGTGCAGCTCGATGCGGATGCGTGCCAGGCTGCGGTGGCTGCGGCGCAGCATGGCCGCTTCGGTGCGGGTGAGGATGCCTTGGCGGGCGAGGCGGTGCAGTTGCGGCGAAATGCCCTGCACCCGCGCCAGCCAGAGCATGGTGTGGATATCGCGCAGGCCGCCGGGGCAGGTTTTCAGGTTCGGCTCCAGGCTGCTGCCTGCTTGCGCTTTCAGGTGCCGCTGCTGCAATTCCAGCAGTTTGCCTTCGGCAAAGGCCGTTAGGTCGCGCTGCACGTCTAAATCGCGGCACAGGCGGGCAAACAATTCCCGGCTGCCGTGGAGCAGGCGGGCTTCCAAAAGCGAGGTGTCGCCGGTTAAATCTTCTGCCGCTCCGGCGCACAGCTCGGCCACGCTGCCGGTTTTCAGCGAGGGATTCAGCCCCATGTCCCACAAGGTTTGCAGCCAAGTTTCAATTTGCCGCTGCTGCGTTTCAGTCAGGGAATCGGCCGCCACAATGCCCAAATCCACATCGGAATGCGGATACATCTCGCCGCGCCCGAAGCCGCCCAGCGCCAGCAGCGCCAGCTCCCCTGTCGGCTGCATCTGCCGCCACAGCGCGGTAACGGTGTGGGAGAGCAGGGCGGTGTGGTCGGCAAAAAAACGCTGCGGGCTGCGGTGGCGGCGGTAGTCGGCAACGATTTGCCGTTTGTGCTCGGCCAGCTCTTGCGCCAAAAGCTGCGGGGATTGCGGCATGGTGGGATTCCTCGGACGGGGGCGATGGTGGCCTTGGGGCGGCGGGGTGGAATGGAAAGGAGGCTGCCTAAAGCGAATTTCAGGTAGCCTGTATGGCGGTAGGGGCTGCTTGAAAACGGTATAACAGGATGACAGGGGTTTAAGGCTTTTTCAGGTAGCCTCTTTGCCGCCTGATGCCTTGCTATGCGTATCCGCCCACTCAATCAATGCCTGGCGCAAGTCGTCCAAGCCCAGGCTTTGGGTAACGGAGAGGCGCACAGCGGCGATTTGGCCGCTTTTACTGCGCAGGATGCCGGGCTGTTGCTGTTCGGCGGGCAGGAGGTCGATTTTGTTATACAGCAAGAGCTGCGGCACATCGGCGGCACCGATTTCGGCCAGCACACGGTTGACGTCTTCCATACGCTGCTCGTAGTCGGGCTGGGAAACGTCGGCCACATGGAGCAAGACGTCGGCTTGGGCGGTTTCCTCCAGCGTGGCGGAGAAAGCAGCCACCAGGCGGTGCGGCAGGTCGCGCACGAAGCCTACGGTGTCGGTGAGGATGATGCTGTGCTCGCGGTCGAGATACAGGCGGCGGGCGGTGGTGTCGAGCGTGGCGAAGAGCTGGTCTTTGGCCAGCACGTCGGCTTTGGTGAGGCGGTTGAACAGGCTGGATTTGCCGGTGTTGGTGTAGCCCACCAAGGCGAAAGTGGGCAGGCTGCCCTGCTGGCGGGCTTTGCGGCGGGTGGCACGCTGGCGGCGCACGTCGGCAAGGCGTTTTTTCAGGGTGGTGATTTTTTGGGCGATCAGGCGGCGGTCGGTTTCGAGCTGGGTTTCGCCCGGACCTTTGAGGCCGATGCCGCCTTTTTGGCTTTGCAGGTGGCCGTAGCCGCGCACCAGACGGCCGGAGAGGTGGGTGAGCTGCGCCAGCTCCACTTGCAGGCGGCCTTCCTGGCTTTGCGCGCGCTGGGCGAAAATGGCGAGAATCAGCCCCACGCGGTCGAGCACGCGGCATTGCAGCTTCTCTTCGAGGTTGCGCTCCTGCGTGGGCGTGAGCTCGTGGTTGAACACGGCCAATTCGATATTGTGTGCCCGCACTTCGGCCGCCAGCTCCTCGGCTTTGCCCGTGCCCACAAACAAGGCGCCGCTGGGGCGGTCGCGGCGGGCGGTGGAAACGTGCACCAACTCCCCGCCGCCGGCACGCACCAGCTCAGCGGCTTCGTCCAACACGTTTTGAAAAGCGCGGGCGCGCTGCTCGTTGCTGCCGGAGAAACTGTCGGCCAGCATCACGCCCACCAGCAATACGCGCTCGGGGCGGCTGAGGGATTTGTCGGGCTGGAAAGGAGGGCGGCGCGACATGGCATCAGGCGGAATGGATTGAAGATGCGGCATTATAGCGCATGAGCAGGCGGCTGCCCGAAAGCAATTTCAGGTAGCCTTTCGTTGATGAGGCTACCTGAAAATCTTGGCTTCGCAGAAACTCGGCTGCCTTCGGCAGTTTCGTTTCAGGTAGCCTTCTATACAGCCCGGGTTTACTTACCCTTGCCCAGTTTCGGCAACACCGAGCCTTCGCCCAGCGAGAGCAGGCCGCTGTCGGCGTAGATGCCGAGTTTGGCGCGGGTGTCGGTGATGTCGAGGTTGCGCATGGTTAGCTGGCCGATGCGGTCGAGCGGGGTGAAGGCGGCGTTTTCCACTTTTTCCATGCTCAGGCGTTCGGGCGCGTAAGTGAGGTTGGGCGATTCGGTGTTCAGAATCGAATAGTCGTTGCCGCGGCGCAGTTCCAGCGTTACTTCGCCGGTGATGGCTTTGGCCACCCAGCGTTGTGCCGTTTCGCGCAGCATCAGCGCTTGGCTGTCGAACCAGCGGCCTTGGTAGAGCAGGCGGCCGAGGCGCAGGCCGTTGATGCGGTATTGTTCGATGGTGTCTTCGTTGTGGATGCCGGTTACCAAGCGTTCGTAGGCGATGTGCAGCAGCGCCATGCCCGGGGCTTCGTAGATGCCGCGCGATTTGGCTTCGATGATGCGGTTTTCGATTTGGTCGCTCATGCCGAGGCCGTGGCGGCCGCCGATGCGGTTGGCTTCGAGGAACAATTCCACTGCGTCGGCAAAGGTTTGGCCGTTCAAGGCCACCGGCACGCCTTCTTCAAAGCGCACGCGCACTTCTTCGGCCTTCACTGCCACGCTTTCATCCCAAAACGCCACGCCCATGATGGGTTTGACGATTTTGATGCCGCTGTTCAGAAACTCCAAATCTTTGGCTTCATGCGTCGCGCCGAGCATATTGGAATCGGTGGAATAGGCTTTTTCTACCGACATTTTGTATTGGAAGCCGTTGGCGATGAGGAATTGGCTCATTTCGTGGCGGCCGCCGAGTTCGTCGATAAATTGCTGGTCGAGCCAAGGTTTGTAGATTTTCAGCGCGGGATTGGTGAGCAGGCCATAGCGGTAGAAGCGTTCAATATCGTTGCCTTTGTAGGTGCTGCCGTCGCCCCAGATGTTCACATCGTCTTCCTTCATGGCGGAAACGAGCATGGTGCCGGTGACGGCGCGGCCGAGCGGCGTGGTGTTGAAATAGGGCACGCCGCCGGTGGAAATGTGGAACGCGCCGCATTGGATGGCGGCAATGCCTTCGTGCGCCAACTGGGCGCGGCAGTCAATCAGGCGGGCGTTTTGTGCGCCGTATTCCATGGCTTTTTTGGGAATGGCGTTGTAGTCGTCTTCGTCGGGCTGGCCGAGGTTGGCGGTGTAGGCATAAGGCAGCGCGCCTTTGAGTTTCATCCACAGGAGGGCGGCGGAGGTGTCGAGGCCGCCGGAGAAGGCAATGCCGACTTTTTGGCCAACAGGCAGGGTTTGCAGAATGGTGGCGTTGTTCTGGCTCATGATGCTCCTTTGTTTGGCAAGATGGTTGAAGGCTGGGATTGTGTGCCTAAACGCATGAACTTGTCCAGCCGGAACAGGCTACCTGAAAGCGTGGATTCAACGAAGTTAAAGCCAGCCCGGTTTACGCGCATGGCGCTTTCAGGTAGCCTGTGCGCCTTTTGTGTTATCTAAGGAGCGGGCAAATGAGCCGGCAAAATCCGCCGCTGCGGAAAATGATGGTTTGGTATGTGCTGTGTTCGGGGTTTTTCTGCGGGCTGCTCTACGGCGTGCTGGCGCTGCTGTGGAAGGCTGGCTGGCAGTCGCCGCAGGTCATGCTGCTGCGTCTGGCGGGGCTTAAAGGGCCGAGTATCGTGCTGATCTCGGCTGTCCACGGCCTGTGGCTGCTCGCACTGCCTGCCCTGCTCACCGGCGCGCTGGCGCAGCGGCTGGGTTGGCAAAACAATCTGCAAGGGCGGGCGGTGTCGGCTTTGGTGTGGACGCTGCTGACGGCGGCATTGTATGCCCTGCCGCAACTGGCGGGCGTGAATGTGCTGCCGGAATTCAACCGGCTGGTTGCCGCCATTTTGGGCGAGGCAATGCCTTTCCCCGCCGAGGCCATTAATCAGCTGATGGCCGCGCCGCCGTGGTATGTGCTGCCCGCACTGTTTGCGGTTGGCGGCTGGCTCACGGCCATGCTGGTGCTGCCCTACGAACCGGACGAAACCTGGGGCGACCGCACGGGCGAGCGCGGCGAGCAGTGGTGAAAGGGCACTGAGGCTACCTGAAAACGCAGACGGGCTGTTTTAATTTCGTTGAAGCTCATGCTTTCAGGTAGCCTCATCGATTAAAGTTCTTGCTGAATCAAACACAGAATATTGAATGGAAACGGTTGGGCTATATCCTCTTCTGCTGGCACAGCCGAACGGAGCACGGTTTTTCGGGAAACAAGGGCTTGCATGTTTGAAGCGGCGAAGCCGCAAGTTGCGAGCCTGCCCGAAAAACCGTGTGCAGTGAGGGAAGTTTGGCAAAGCCAAACCCGTGCCCGCAGTTGCCTTTCTTTTGCTTTCTTTTCTTTAGCGAAGCAAAGAAAAGAAAGTGCCCGCGCCGGCATGAGGCGCAAAGGTTAATAGGGTATCAACGTAGAGGGCGTCTGCGCTTTGTACAAGCTACTAAAAATTTAACCTACGCAGATGAGTAAAACTATGAGGCTACCTGAAAATGCAGGCGGGGCTGTTTTAACTTCGTTGAAGCTCATGCTTTCAGGTAGCCTCATCGATTTGGCGCAAGCCGCTTTCCCTCTACCCCGTATCTTGTATAATCCCGCCCCATTCCAACTCAATTCAAAAAGGATATGCCGTGAACCGTTTCTACCCCCATCCGCTGATTGCGCGGGAAGGCTGGCCGTTTATTTTGGGCGGGCTGCTGCTGAGCGTGCTGGTGAGCTTTTGCTGCGGCTGGTGGTCGCTGCCGTTTTGGGTGTTCACCGTGTTTGCTGTGCAGTTTTTCCGCGATCCGGCGCGCGATATTCCGGCCGATCCGGAAGCCGTGCTCTGCCCGGCCGACGGGCGCATTGTGGTGGTGGAGCGTGCCGAAGACCCGTTCCGCAAAGTGCCCGCGCTGAAAATCAGCGTGTTTATGAACGTGTTCAACGTGCATTCCCAGCGCGCGCCGGTTGACGGCACGGTAACGCAGGTGGATTACTTCCCCGGCCAATTCGTAAACGCCGCGCTGGATAAGGCCAGCACGGAAAACGAGCGCAATGCGGTGTTCGCCACCACCCAAAGTGGGCGCGAGCTGACCTTTGTGCAGGTGGCCGGTTTGGTGGCGCGGCGCATTCTGTGCTACGTGCAGCCGGGCGAAAAAATCACGCGCGGCCAACGCTACGGCTTTATCCGTTTCGGCTCGCGGGTGGATGTGTATCTGCCCACCGATGCCGTGCCGCTAGTGGCCATCGGCGAAAAAGTGCGTGCCAGCGAAACTGTTTTGGCTCGTTTGCCGCTGGAAGCCAATGGCGAACAAACCGTTATCGAAACAGCTTCGGCCTTGGTGCAGGAAGCGGCGGAAGAGGTGCTGCCGGAGTAAGCGGGCACGGCCTTTCAAAATCAGGCTACCTGAAAAACCGGCCTTCTGGCATCCATATCCGGCCAGTAAAAAAGGCTACCTGAATTTTCAGGTAGCCTTTTGCCTGTTTGGGCAAACCGTTGGATGTTAATTTGCCAGTTTCACCACGCCGTTCATCACGCCGGCATGGCCGGGGAAGGAACAGAAGAATTTGTAGTTGGTGCCGGCGGCCAGTTTGGCCACGGGGAAGGTAACGGAGGCCTGTTCGCCGCCGCCGATGAGTTTGGTGTGGGCGATTACGCGCTCGTCGCCGGGTTTCACATAATCGTTGTCCGGGCCTGCGCCTACGCCGTCGTTGTTCACGCCGTTCACGTCGCCTTCAGCGGTAATCACGATGTTATGCCCCATCGCGGTTTTGGGCGAGCTGCCGGTGTGTTTGAGGGTAACGGTGAAGTCGGTACAGCCTTTGGGCACGTTGATTTCGGCGGTGTTGTACTGCATGCTGTCGCCGGTTTCCACCAATGTTGAGCAGCCTTCGGCAGCTGCGGCGGGAGCAGAGGCGGCTTCAGAGGCCGGTGCGGCTTGGGAAGCGGCGGAGGCGGCGGAAGCAGCGTGGTCGTGGTGGGCTTCGGAAGCGGGCGCGCTGGGGGCGTTTTCGCCGCCGCAGGCAGCCAGCGCCAGAGCGGCGGCGGCAATCAGGGGAAGATACAGTTTCATAGCATGGTCCTTATCAAAACACGGGTAAATACTGCGTGGGCGATTATAGCGAACTGCCCTGCCTTTTGATACTGCCGATACGGCGTTGTTTTATCACGGCGGCAGAAAATGCTGCCCCATCAAAAACCATCCGACTTTCAGGTAGCCTGAAAGCCGGATATGGGTATGGGCGGTTTTTAACCGGCCTGCGGCGCGGTATGCTCTTCTGTTACCGCGCCGCTGTTTTGATACAGGGTAAACAGGGGCACGCCTTCGTTGCGGACGCGGTCGCCGCCGGGCAGGTCGGTGAATTCAAGGATGGCGGCGGCTTCCACCACATTCCCGCCGAGCTTGCGGATGAGCGTGATGCCGGCGTGCATGGTGCCGCCGGTGGCCACGAGGTCGTCCACCAGCAACACGCGGGCGTTGTCTTTAATGGCGTCGGTGTGGATTTCCACGGTGGCTTCGCCGTATTCGAGCGCGTAGCTTTCGGAAAGGGTGGTGAAGGGCAGCTTGCCTTTTTTGCGGATGGGCACAAAGCCGACGTTGAGCTGATAGGCCAGCGCGGCGCCGATGATGAAGCCGCGCGCGTCCAGCCCAGCCACCACATCGATGTCTTGCGTCATGTAGCGGTAGGTGAGCAAATCCACCAGCAGGCGGAAATATTCCGGGCTTTGCAGCACGGGGGTGATGTCGTGAAACAGCACGCCTTCCTGCGGCCAGTTGGGGATTTTGCGGATTTTCTGCGCCAGCATTTCAACGGTCATGACTTCGGGATGGAACAGCATAGCGGGTATCTTTCAGGTAGCCTGTGCGAAGCGCGAATCTTACCATTTCTCCAAATAAAATTGCACCTGCATCAAACTCCCTGCATTAACCAGACCCTTCTTGTCGGATTTTTGGTTACAATCAAGTCTCATACCGCAAAAAAGGGGAAACCATGGAGACCGGCTATTCCGACACGCATATAACCGGCCAGCAAGAATGTTTGGCCTGGCTGAAAGACTATGCCGCGCAGCAAAATGAGGCCGACCGCGTACTTTTGCAGCAGGCGCTCGCATTGGCCGAGGCGCACTACCCTGCCGACGCGCAAACCTATGCCGGCGAGCCGCTGCTGCCGCACACCGTGGGCGCGGCGCAGATGGTGGCACAGCTCGATTTGCTGCCCGAAGCCGTGGCCGCCACCATATTGTCGGGCATGTCTAAGCAGGGCGGGGATTGGCAGCTTCAGGTAGCCGAGCAATGCGGCCAAACCGTATGCGGTCTGGTACAAGGTATCGACCAAGTGCAGAAGCTCACCCACTTCGCCCGCGTGGACGGCTTGGCCACGCCTGAAGAGCGTGCCGCGCAGGCCGAAACCATGCGCAAAATGCTGTTGGCCATGGTGTCCGACATCCGCGTGGTGCTGATCAAACTCGCCCTGCGCACCCGCACCATGCAATACCTCGGCAGCTGCCCCGACAGCCCGGAAAAACGCAGCATTGCCAAAGAAACGCTGGATATTTTCGCCCCGCTGGCCAACCGCTTGGGCGTGTGGCAGCTCAAATGGCAGCTCGAAGACCTCGGCTTCCGCCACCAAAACCCCGAAGAATACCGCCGCATCGCCAAACTTCTAGACGAAAAACGCCCTGAGCGGCAGCACTATATCGACCACTTCCTCGGCATCCTCAAAGCCGAGCTGGCCAAATACGGCATCCGCGATTACGACGTGGCCGGCCGTCCCAAACACATCTACTCCATCTACCGCAAGATGGTGAAGAAAAAGCTTGATTTCGAAGGGCTCTACGACATCCGCGCCGTGCGCGTGCTGGTGAACAGCGTGCCCGAGTGCTACACCGTGCTGGGCATCGTGCACAGCTTGTGGCAGCCCATCCCCGGCGAATTCGACGACTACATCGCCAACCCCAAAGGCAACGGCTACAAAAGCTTGCACACCGTGATTGTCGGCCCGGAAGACAAAGGCATCGAGGTGCAAATCCGCACCAAAGAAATGCACCAATTCAACGAATTCGGCGTGGCCGCGCACTGGCGTTATAAAGAAGGCGGCAAAGGTGATTCCGCATACGAGCAGAAAATCGCCTGGCTGCGCCAGCTCTTGGATTGGCGCGAGAACATGGCCGAGAGCGGCAAAGCCGACCTCGCCGCCGCCTTCCAAACCGAGCTCTTCAACGACACCATTTATGTGCTCACCCCGCACGGCAAGGTGCTCTCCCTGCCCGTGGGCGCCACCCCCATCGACTTCGCCTACGCCCTGCACAGCAGCCTGGGCGACCGCTGCCGCGGCGCAAAGGTAGACGGCCAAATCGTGCCGCTCTCCACCCCGCTGGAGAACGGACAGCGTGTGGAAATCATCGCCGCCAAAGAGGGCGAGCCCTCCGTAAACTGGCTGTATGAAGGCTGGGTGAAAAGCAGCAAAGCCGCCGCCAAAATCCGCGCCCACATCCGCCGCCAAAACGCCGAAAGTGTGCGCGAACAAGGCCGGCTGCAGCTGGAAAAAACCCTGCTCAAAGTCCAGCCCAAGCCCAATATGCAGGCTTTGGCCGAAAAGCTCGGCTTCAAAAAACCGGACGAACTCTACACCGCCGTGGCACACGGCGAAATCATGCCCCGCGCCGTGCAGAAAGCCTGCGGCCTGCTGGCCGAGCCGCCTGCCGCGCCCGTGAGCACCGAGAGCATCGTCAAACAGTCGCGCATCAAAGAAACCGGCGGCAAAGGCGGCATTTTGGTGGACGGCGAATCCGGCCTGCTCACCACGCTGGCCAAATGCTGCAAACCCGCCCCGCCCGACGAAATCGCCGGCTTCGTAACGCGCGGGCGCGGCATTTCCATCCACCGCATCGGCTGTGCCGCTTTCCAGAAGCTCGCCGCCGAGGCGGCTGAAAAAGTCGTGCCGGCCTGCTGGGCGGGCGTGCCGGAAGGGCAGGTGTTTGCCGTGGACATCGAAGTATCCGCCCAAGACCGCAACGGCCTGTTGCGCGATATTTCCGAAGCGCTGGCGCGGCACAAACTCAACGTGACCGCCGTGCAAACCCAATCGCGCAACCTGCAGGCCAGCCTGCGCTTCACGCTGGAAGTACATCAGGTGGACGACCTGCCGCATGTGCTCGCCAGCCTCGCCAACGTGAAAGGCGTAATCGGCGTGAGCAGGCTGTAGGCAGGCGGTTTGCTGGGATAAGGCTACCTGAAAATGCAATTGAGTGTTTTCAGGTAGCCTTTTATTGCTGTTTCTGCCCGTATGGAGAGTTTGGCGTAGGAGGGTGAGCTGTTGCCAAAAGAGGTGTTGCTTGAAGGCATATAGGCAAGCCAACTGAACTGTTGATAAGAGGCGGTGAGCCGCAGGCAGCAGGTTGGGCGATAACCGGCGCGGGCAGCTTGTAGGCGCAAGCCCGGTGCGGGCAAAAGGCTACCTGAAAATAACCAAGCGTTTTCAGGTAGCCTTTGCTATCGTGCCTTTATTTGTATGGTGCGGCTAGTGCGGCAAGCGGTATGAAGGGAAGTATTCAGCGAAGGGGCTCTTCCCGTCCTTTGCCCGTTAAAACCGTACCGGCAAGGTAGTCGTAGAGAAATTGGCGGGAGGGGTGGATAAGGGCGAAGCCGATGGGCAATATCCACCACGCCAATGCCATGCCGGCCACGGTTCGGGGCGGCAGGGGGGTGAGCTGGCGCAGGATGCCGAAGGAGGCGAGCGGCAGCAGCAAAAGCAGTACGGTGGCCCAGATGAAGCGCAGGCGCAGTTGGCGCAAACTGGGGCGGCTGCCTGTGGGGGTTTGCAGCTGCAGCCGCCACACTTTCATCGGCAGGGTTTGCCCGCGCGGGCTGTGCCAGCAAAGGCGGAAATAGCCCCACCACACAGCTAGGATGATCAGTGCTACGGCCGTTTCGGCCAGCAGCGGCACAGTATGCAACGCCATATTGGCGGCGGCGGCAGGGATAAAGGCTACACAGGTTACGGCGGCCAGCAGCAAGGCTTCGTAGCACAGGGCGGCGAAACGGCGGCGGAAAGAGGCGGGGGCAGGAATGCTCATGCGAAGTGTTGTTGGTAAAAAGAATGAATGGTTTGACTGTGTTGCCGGAGGCTACCTGAAAACGGGTCGATCACCAAATCGGCGGGCAGTTTACGCAGCCAGGTGAGCTGGCGCTTGGCGAGCTGTCGGGTGGCGGCGATGCCTTGGGCAATGAAGGTGTTGCGGTCGGTTTCGCCTCGCAGGTGCGCCCAGGCTTGGCGGTAGCCCACGCAGCGCACGGCGGGGTAGTCGGGATTGAGCTCGGGATATTGCGCTTGCAACCGGCGCACTTCTTCGAGGAAGCCTTGCTCCAGCATGGCGTGGAAGCGTTGTTCGATATTGCGGTGCAGCCGTTCGCGTTGCGCTGGAATCAGGGCGATGCTGCGCAGGGAGAGCGACGGCGCGGCGCCGGGCTGCTCGGCAAAGTGTTGGCTGAGCGGCCGGCCGGTGAGCAGCCACACTTCCAATGCGCGTTCGATGCGCTGGCTGTCGCCGGGCTTGAGCCGGGCGGCGGTGGCGGGGTCGGCCTGTTGCAGTTGGGCATAGAGATGAGGCAGGCCGTGTTGCTGTTTTTGCTCTTGCAGTTGGCGGCGGATTTCAGGATTGGCGGCGGGCAGGCTGTTGAGGCCGTTGGCGAGGGCGTGGTAGTACATCATGGTGCCGCCCACAATCAGCGGCAGGCGGCCGCGTGCGCGGATTTTGCGGCACAGGCGCAGGCAGTCAGCTAAAAAATCGGCCACGCTGTAGCTTTGCGGCGGGTTGATGATGTCGATGAGGTGGTGTGGCACGGCGGCGCGTTCGGCCGGAGTGGGCTTGGCGGTGCCAATGTCCATGCCGCGGTAAATCAGCGCGGAATCGAGGCTGACGATTTCCAGCGACAGCTGTTCGGCCAAGGCAAGCGCGAGCGCGGTTTTGCCGGCGGCGGTGGGGCCGAGCAGGGCGAGTGCCTGCGGCGGGGCGGATTGCGGCATGGGGCTACCTGAAAAAGAAATGGATAGTTCAGCCTTATGTTTCAGGTAGCCTATGGCTACACCCAAAAGGCTACCTGAAACACAAAACCACACGGCGCGGCATTCTATCAGCCGCATGATAAAAAACAAAATATAGATGCCCGCACACCGCTGCGGTGCCGGCTTAGCCGCTTCCGCCTTTCAGGCTACCTGAAAATCAGGTAGAGTTCGGCCTAACACCAATTTCCCCGTCTTCCCCATGAAACACAGCCAATTTCACCGCATCGGCATCGTCACCCGCCCCAACACCCCGCAACTGGGCGAAACCCTGAGCGAGCTGGTGGCCTTCTTTCTGGAAAACAACATCGAAGTGTTGCTGGACGAAGAATGCGGTAACGATTTGTCTGCCAATCCGCTGGCCGAAAGCTGCCGACGGGTAGCCAAAGAAGACATGGGCACTTGCTGCGATTTGGTGCTGGTGCTCGGCGGCGACGGCACATTCTTATCCGTAGCCCGCCAGCTTGCCCCCTACCGCATCCCCATCATGGGCGTGCATTTGGGGCATTTAGGCTTTCTCACCCAAGTGCCGCGCCAAAACATGATTGCCGATATTTCGCGCATGCTCGCCGGCCAATATTTGTCTGAAGAGCGCATCATGCTCGAATGCACCGTACAGCGCCACGACGAATCCGACTGCACCGAACTGGCCCTCAACGAAGTAGTCATTAGTCGTGGCGGATTAGGGCAGATGATTGAATTTGAAGTGTTTATCAACCAAGAGTTTGTCTACACCCAACGCTCCGACGGGCTGATTGTGTCCACTCCCACCGGCTCCACCGCCTACGCCCTGGCCGCCGGCGGGCCGATTCTGCAATCCACCCTGCGCGCCCTCACCCTCGTGCCCATCTGCCCGCAATCCATGACCAACCGCCCCATCGTGGTGCCCGACAGCTGCGAAATCGAAATCCTCATCACCAAAGCCGACAACGCCCGCGTGCATTGCGACGGCCAATCCCACATCGACCTGCACAGCATGAACCGGCTCACCATCCGCCGCTACCGCAACACCTTGCGCGTGCTGCACCCCACCGATTACCAATACTACAAAACCCTGCGCCAGAAACTGCATTGGGGCGAACAGTTGGTTTAGCAGATGGCGGTGGTGTTTGCCCAATCCATAACTGCTTTGCTGATATTTAGGGTTAACTAAAGGATAAATGAGATAAAACTATCCTATTTGTCCTTTAGTTTTGCCTATTTGGTTTGTTGGAGGCGGTTGGGGTTAGGCCTTAATTGCCAAAAAGTATCTACCAGGCACTTTCAGCAGTTTGGCGGGCTTCAGGAAGAGGCGCTGTAGGGCGTTTGCCGAATATTGAAACGGTCTGAATAATGTTTGTAGGGTTCTATATTTTGCTCGTTTGGCAACAGGCAGGCTTGAAATACTGTTTTCTGGCGTGCCGGCAGCTGAAAAAGGTAAGGGGATGCCCATTTTGGAACGAATAAAACCGGTGTAAGGCGGACTAGCCCGGCATAAGGCGGCCTCACGGCATTTTGCTCAAAACAGCTTAAAACTGGTTAAAAAATGGGCAAATTTGGGCAGATTTTGGGTAATTTTGGATAGAGAAGCGGGAGAAAATAGGCAGGCGGTCGGCTGGAGGGCATGGCGGAGCCAAGGCTAGACAAAGAAAAACACCAGCGCGGGGGCTGGTGCTGTGGGTAGTGGTTTTCAGGTAGCCTCAAATGGGTTAAGCAGCCTTACCCCGCTGCCTTGGAAATCGGCGGTATTGCGTGTTACCAATACCAGCCCGTATTGTTTGGCCGTGGCGGCTATCCACGCATCATTTTCCGGGGCGGGGTCTGGAATATGCAGGGCAGCACAAACAGCGGCGGTTCGCTCATCTATCGGCAGAATGCGGCCGGCAAATAGCCCCGCCATGATGGCGCTATACCACGCCCGCAATACCTGCTCTTGTGCAGGGTCTTTGCGCTCCATACGCAATATGCCACGCTCAAGTTCCATTACAACAATAGCGCTGGTGTAGAAGGTGCCGCTATCGGTGGCGGCCAGCCAAGCGGTAAAACCCTTGTTTGCCGTACCGTGTCGGATTTTCCGCATTTCGCTAATGGCATTTGTATCCAGCAGATACACGGCTAATCCTCCGTAAAATTCACTGGTTGGCGTTGCGCTTTGCTGCGCGGGGGAATTTCCAGCTCTATATCGGCGGCGGTATCGGGATAATTCAGGCTTTGCAGCGCCTCTAGTGCGCTCCGGCGGCCTCCGGTCAATTTTTGATAGTCGGCATAGCTCAACAGTACATGCGCCGGCCTGCCCCTGTTGGTAATCACAACAGGGCTTTTTTCTGCCTCTTGCTGGGCGCGGTAGGTGTGCTGATTAAACTCCCGGCTGGTCATAATGGCGGGCATGATATTTCCCTCCTATAGCTTTTCTTGCCGTGATGTTACTACTATGTGCTATTGGTCGCAATACGGCGTTATACGGCGTTAGGCGGGGTTAAGGATAATGCGAAGCAAATAAAACACCAGCCCACTCGCTGGTGTTTTGTTTTTCAGGTAGCCCCGTCTGTTGCAATCATGGCTTGGGCTTGGCGGTATCGCTCCCGCAGATAGTCCGAATACCATTGCATCATTTTCCGCCGCTCGGCCAGATACTCCGCCCGGTTATAGGCGGCTCTAATCCGGTTGCTTTTTTCATGCGCTAACTGGCGTTCTATGGCATCTGGGTTGTAGCCTTGCTCGTTCAGGATGCTGCTTGCCAAACTGCGGAAGCCGTGAGGGGTGGCTATGCCTTTGTAGCCTAGGCGCTCAATGATGCGGGTTAGGGTGGCATCGCTGATAAAGCCGGTGGTTTTGGTGCGGCTGGGAAATAGATAGGGAGTATTGCCGGTTAGGCCGTGCAGTTCCTGCAGTAGCTCCAGCGCCCAATCGGAAAGCGGCACAGTATGGCTACGTTTCATCTTCATGCGTTCGGCGGGAATAATCCATTGCGCCGCTGTAAAATCTACTTCCACCCATTGTCCACCGCGCAGTTCGGTATTGCGCACAAACACCAGCATAGTCAGCAGCAAGGCAATTTTATCTGCCGGGTCAATATCGGCCAGTATCAAGCGGCGGTAAAACTCGGCCAGCTCTTCACGGGGTAGGGCGGGCATATGGCGGGTAGTCTTTTTCTCGAAGTGGCCGTGTAGCGGTACGGCGGGGTTGCGGTCGGTTATCTCCAGCATGGCGGCATAGGTGTACACCGCGCCTATCCATTGCCGCACTTTCTCGGCGGTTACATTGACGCCGCGTGCCACAATGGCGGCAATAACGTTTTTCACGTCGGAAACGCTCACTTCGGCCAGCGGTATTTGCCCGATATAGGGAAACACGTCTTTTTGCATGTTGGTAAGGATGCGTTCGGCATGGATGGGCTGCCAGCGGTGCAGGTTGTCGGCATGCCAACGGCGGGCAAGGGCTTCAAAGGTATTTAGGGCGGCAGCTTTTCGCTCTTGTTTTTCCTGTTGCTTGGCGGCAGCGGGGTCTTGCCCGTCTGACAGCAGACGGCGGGCGTTTTCGGCAGTCTGCCGTGCTTCGGAGAGGGAAACGGCAGGATACTTGCCGATAGTCAGCGTTTTTTTCTTGCCGTCGATACGGTATTTCAGGCGGAAGATTTTACCGCCTGCCGGGGTAACTTCCAGATACAGACCACCACCGTCAAACAGCTTGGCTTTTTTCCTGTGCCGGTAGGTTTCGCGTTCTTGATTTGGCGGTCGTTCAGGGGCATTCTGGGGGTATATTTTTGAGGGTATTTTCTGGATACCCCCAATCATACCCCCATAAAAGGGGCAATTCAATTAGACGGCATTAGACGGGATTAGCTGAATAGGGAGGGGGAAAGGATAGGCTGAATCAGCCTGAAAGCCTTGCCTGTATTGAATTTGGCTAATTGCATTGGATGGCGATAGACGTAAAAAAACAGCCCGAAAATTTGGGCTGTTTTTGCTTGATGGTGCCGACAATGAGACTTGAACTCATACGACCTACGGTCACTACCCCCTCAAGATAGCGTGTCTACCAATTCCACCATGTCGGCTGAAAATCAGAATTCGTTTTTACTCCGGAATAACCGGCTGGCTGGCTGCTGCAGGTTGAGGAGCAGCCGGAGCGTGATGTTGTGCAGCGGGTGCATCCAAACCAAGTTTGCTGCTGCCATGCTTGGATGAAATAATGCTGAGTGCCAAGCAACAGCAGAAAAATACAGTAGCGGCGATAGCGGTGCTGCGGCTGAGAAAGTTGGCGCTGCCGCCAGAACCAAATACGCCTTGCGCGCTACCCGTGCCAAAAGCGGCACCAGCATCAGCCCCCTTGCCTTGCTGCATCAGCACCAAGCCGATGACGGCAATCGAGGCAAAGCCGCCGATAATCATAATAAGGGTTTTGAAAGCTTCCATGTTTGTTTCGCTATTTATTGTTTTGCTGCAGCTTGAACGATGGCGGCAAAACTGTCGGCCTGCAAGGATGCGCCGCCGACTAAGGCACCGTCTACATTTGGCAGGGTCAGGATGGTTTGTGCATTTTGTGCATTGACACTGCCGCCGTAAAGAGCGCGGATATTAGCACTCTTGTTGGCGAAAGACAAGAGTTCTGCGTAAATAAAAGCGTGCATATCGGCAATTTGTTCGGCTGAAGCCACTTGGCCGGTGCCGATGGCCCACACCGGCTCGTAGGCAACGGCGATGTGGGGCATGGCTTTGCCGCGCAATACGGAGAGTTGCTCGGCCACTACGGCCTGTTCCTGCGCAGCTTGGCGTTGGGCCAGAGTTTCGCCCACGCACAGAATCGGGATGAGGCCGGCGGCTAAGGCGTTGTTTAATTTGGCGGAGAGGGTTTCGTTGTTTTCACCGAAATACTGGCGGCGTTCGGAGTGGCCGAGCAGCACGAATTGTGCGCCAAGGTCGGCCAGCATGGCAGCGGAGGTTTCGCCGGTAAACGCGCCGTCTTTATCGAAGCGGCTGACATCTTGTGCGCCGACGGGCAGGGAGGGGGCGGCTTGTTTTAAATCGAGAAGATAGGGCAGGGGGGCGGCAATGCCGGTGCTGACGTTTTCAGGTAGCCTTTGTGTCGCCCATGCTTGGGCGAATGCCGCTGTCGAGCTGCGGCGGCCGTTCATTTTCCAGTTGCCGATAATCCAAGGTTGTTGCCAATTCATGCTGTGCCGTCCTTTCGGTTGCGGGATGGTCTGGGCTTACTCTGCAGGGCCGGTTGCGGGTTGGGTTTGTTCTGCGGCGGCAGCCAGGCGTGCCATTTGGGTGGCGATGCCTTGTTCGATTTTGGCCATGGAGCCGGATTCGACTTCGTGGTAGGCCTCGAGCAGAGCATATTTGAAGGCTTCTACGTCTGCGCCACCGTGGCTTTTGATTACGATGCCGCGCAGGCCGAGGAAGATGGCGCCGTTGAATTTGCGCGGGTCGAGACGGTTTTTGAAGCCGCGCAGGGTGGGCAGTGCCAGCAGGGCGGCCAGTTTGTTCAGCCAGTTGCGGCTGAATTCTTCGCGGATAATGCCGCCGATGAATTTAACCGCGCCTTCAATGGCTTTCAATACGGCGTTGCCGGTGAAGCCGTCGGCCACCACAACATCGACTTCGCCGCTGAACACGGCGTTGCCTTCTACGTTGCCGACAAAATTCAGCGGGCTTTGTTGCAACAGGTGGTGTGCTTCTTTAATCACGCTGCCGCCTTTGATGTCTTCAGTGCCGACATTCAGCAGGCCGATACGCGGTTGGCTGTTGCGCGGATACATGGCGCCGAACAGTTCGCCACCCATCACGGCAAATTGCAGCAGTTGGGCGGCGGAGCAATCCACGTTGGCGCCCAAATCCAGCATCAGGGCGAGACCGCCGCCTTTGGAGGGCATGAATTTGGCAATCGCCGGCCGGTCGATGCCGGGCAGGGTTTTGAGCACGAAGCGGGCAGTAGCCATCAGTGCGCCGGTGTTGCCGGCGGATACGGCGGCCTGCGCCGCTCCTTCTTTCACCTGGCCGATGGCTACGCGCATGGAGGAGTCTTTTTTGTTTTTCAAGGCCGACTGCGGGGCTTCGTCCATGCCCACCACTTCGCTGGCATGTATGATTTGCAACCGATCGTGTGAAGCGTGCTCGCCCAGCGCGCCGCGGACGGCTTCTTCATTGCCCACCAGAATGAGTTTGACATCGCTTTTTTCTTGCAGGAAGGCCAAGGCTGCGGGAATGGTAACCGTGAGGCCGGCATCGCCGCCCATTGCGTCTATGGCTAAAGTAATCATTGGATTCTGTGCTTCCGTTGTATTCCGTGTGCCGTGCCGTGAGGCTACCTGAAAAATAGAATGGGATAGCGGCGGACGGATGGTTTCAGGTAGCCCTTAGGGCAGTTGCGGTTTTTGGGCGGCCAGTGCGTTGTGCTCGGTGATGTCGTCGGCATCCCAGGGGTAGTTGATCCACCAATCGGGCGTAACCAAGCCGCTGAAATAGGCGATACCGGGCGGGAGGATGCCCTTTTTCTCTTTGATTTTCTCGTGCAATACGGCCACGCCCATCGAGGCAAAGTCTTCTTGTTGCAGCTGCTCGAGGCAGAATTGCAGGGTAACGCGGCTGTCGTCCACTTCGTCTACCACCAAAACGTGTTTGCCTTTCAGGCTTTCCGGCATGGGGTCGAGCCATTGGATTTTCTGCACGGAATCGCGGGTGGCGTGGCCTTGGTCGTTGCAGTAATAGGCGGTGGTGATGGCGTAGATTGGAATATTGAGGAAGCTGCGCAGTATCCGTGCGGGGATAAAACCGCCGCCGCCGATGGCGATCATCGCATCGTAGCGGGTGCCGGAAGCTTGGATTTTTTGTGCCAATTGGCGGATGGCTTGATGAATTTCGTCGTAGGTGTACCAGATTTTTTCCGGCATGTTTAATCCTTTGTTGGGTCGGCGCAGTGGGACTGTCGTTGTTGAAGCATCTGCGTAACGGCAGATTGTAAACAGCTGCTGAATGGAGGGCAACTAATCGGCAAGGCAGTGGCCGTTTCAGGCTACCTGAAAATTCAGTTTGCTTTGCCGCCCTATGTTTGCAATGCAAAAAAGCCAGTAATTGCTAAGGGCAATCTGCTGGCTTGGAATCGGCCTATGGCTGATTTACTCGTCTTTGGCCTTCACCACTTTGCGGCCACGGTACATGCCGTTGGCAGAAATGTGGTGCGGGCGGTGTACTTCACCGGTGGCGCTGTCTACAGACAGGGCGGGAGCGGTCAGCGCGTCGTGGGCGCGGTGCATGCCGCGGCGGGAGGGGGACTTTTTGTTTTGTTGAACAGCCATGTTGCAAACTCCTGAGATAAACCTGAATAAAATAATTAACGACCACTTTTCAACGCCGCCAAAGCAGCAAACGGATTGGGGCGATCTTGATTGACGGCATCGAGCTTATCAGAATGGCAGCTTTCGTGGCAGGGGGCATACGGCAGCGCCATCAAAATCTGCTCCTCCACCAGCGTGCCGACATCCAACTGCGCCTCCGGCAGCATGCCTTCGAGCTCTTCTTCGGCCGCCATGGCTTCATCCAGCGCTTCTTCGCTGTCGAACAAAACGATACGCGCCTGTTCGTTTAAAGCAAAGGGCAGCGGCTGCATGCAGCGTTGGCAAACCAGCGACAACTGCGCCGAAACCGACAAATCCAAATACAGGCGCTGCCGTTTGTCGCAACCACCCTGTAAGGCAAAAGACACCGGCGTTTGCCGTTCGGCCAAAAACTCGTGCCGGCTCACGCGCTCATCCATCTCGCTCAGCCGGATTTGGCCGGCCAGATGCTGCGCCTGTTTGGCCAGCGCTTTCGGATCAATCAAAATAGGGTCTGACATAAACGCGTCATGATATAATCAGCCGTCTGAAACGTCAATATTTTAATACGGTTTATGAACACAGCTCCGCCGATTGTCCTCGCTTCTTCTTCGCTGTTCCGACGGCAGCAGCTGGCCAAGCTCGGCCTGCAATTTGACACCGCCGCGCCTGATTGCAATGAAACGCCGCTGCCCGGAGAAACGCCCTGCCAAACTGCCCAACGCTTGGCCGAGGCCAAAGCCCGTGCGCTGGCCGTGCGTTTCCCGCGGCATTTGATTATCGGTGCCGACCAAGTGGCCTGCTGCAACGGGCGGCAGTTGGGCAAGCCGATGGACGTGGCGAAAGCACAACAAATGCTGGCTGAAACTGCTGGCCGAGAGCTGCATTTTTACAGCGCATTGTGTGTGTTCAATACGTTTTCAGGTAGCCTGCACCGCCATGTGGATACCACCACGGTAAAGATGCGTCCGCTTACCGCGCAGCAAATCGCCCGTTATCTGGAGCGCGAACCGGATGCGGTTTATTGCGCCGGCAGCGCGAAAAGCGAAGGTTTGGGCGGTGCGCTGATTGAACGCATCGACAGCAGCGATCCCAATGCCCTCATCGGCCTGCCGATTTTTCGGCTGATTGATTTTTTGCAGGCCGAAGGAGTGGCAGTTTTGTAAGCTTGGGGCTAGCTGAAATTTTAACTTTAATAGATTTGAAGGAACTGTATCGGTTTCAGAGTGGAGTGGCATGATGGATAAGGTAGAGAATCTATTTCCCGGTGCATACATGGAGTTTTTAGCACGGTATCCAAAAGGTTTGGCTGATGCCCAATTTAAGCCTGACAATAGAACAGATAACGATGAATATTTGTTTGTCTCGATAATGGGACAGCAACACTATATTCCAACAAGATTTTTCCGATTCTCCCAATTATCTGATGCCTTCCGTGATTGCCGATCATTTGGCATGCAACGAGGTGGATATCTGCTTTAATGCACCTGATGTGTTTTCACCGAATGAAGTAAGAGGGATGCGTGCTTTTGGCATGTACGATACAGGGTTTATTAGTTTCAACCCTGCCGATAGCTCAGTGTGTATTGTTTATGCAGATGGTTTTATAGACAGAATCGCCAATTCTTTTGATGAATTTATTTTAAGTCTGCATGAATAGGCAGACCCCGAAAAATGCTGATTTTTCAGGTAACCTTTTCTAAGCCAGCAACAAAACTATGCAACCCACTTTATTCCTTATCCCCACCCCGCTAGGCAGCCCCGACACCCCCTGCCTGCTGCCGCACGAGCAAAAGCTTCTGGCCGGGCTCACCGATTTCGTGGTTGAAGGCGAGAAAACCGCCCGCGCCTGCCTGCGCCATTTCGGCTTGAACGCCCCGCTGCAAGAGCTGAACTTGCGCACGTTAAACAAACACACCGAACCCGCCGAATTGCCCGATTTGCTGCAACCGCTGCACCAAGGCCGCAGCATGGGTTTGCTCAGCGAAGCCGGTTGCCCCGCGGTGGCTGACCCCGGCGCGGCACTGGTGGCGCTGGCGCATCGCGCCGGATTTGCCGTGTGGCCGCTGGTGGGGCCGTCTAGCCTGATGCTGGCCCTGATGGCTTCCGGCGCCAACGGCCAGCAGTTTGCCTTTCGCGGCTATCTGCCCGCCGATTCTGCCGGGCGGGTGGGCTACCTGAAAACCATCGAGCAGGATTCGCAGCACCGCAACGAAAGCCAAATCTTTATCGAAACTCCCTATCGCAACAACGCCCTGCTGGCCGATGCCGTAACCACGTTGCAAGCCGATACCCTGCTGTGCGCCGCCAGCAACCTCACCCTGCCGGAACAGCGCATCATCAGCATGACGGCGGGTGAATGGCGCAAACAGCCGCAACTGCCCGACCTGCACAAGCAGCCGACCGTATTTGTGGTGTACGCTGCCAGGCAAATGCCTGCGCCTGCCCGCAAACGGCGGTAGAGGCTACCTGAAACCTTGGCTCGGCTGCTTTTGAACGCCTTGTTTTTGGCGAAACCCGATTTGCTCGTTTTAGCTTCGCAGAAACTCATTTCGTTTGTTTTAACGGTGTTAAGGCTTCGCTTTGAGGTAGCCTTTGCCATCCAATCGTATTCAATAGAAGAGGCCTTATGACCCCCATCCCCGTGAGCATCACCATGCTGGTGAAAAATGCCGAGCGGCACTTGGAAGCCTGCCTGGCCGCGCTGGCCGCGTTTGACGAAATCATCGTGCTCGACAACGGCTCCACCGACCGCACGCTCGACATTGCCCGCCGCTGCCCCAATGTGGCCGTGCACCATCACGACTTTATCGGCTTCGGCCTGATGAAAAACCTGGCCGCCGGTTTGGCGCGCAACGATTGGGTGCTCAATATCGACAGCGACGAAATCCTGCCGCCCGAGCAAGTGGAAGCCATCTGCGCGCTTGATTGGAGCGACAGCGGCAAAATCTACGCCCTGCCGCGCCTGAACCATTATCGCGGCCGCCCCATCAAAAGCTGCGGCTGGTATCCGGATTGGGTGAAACGTCTCTACCACCGCCAAACCGTGCGCTTCAACGACAACCAAGTGCACGAATCCCTGATCGAACCGGCTGGCAGCAGCGTGGTTAGGCTACCTGAAAAACATCCGCTTCTGCATTATTCGTTCGACGGCGCCGCCGCCCTCATCAGCAAAATGCAGCACTACACCGATTTGTTTGCCGCGCAGCAGCAATTCAAACGGCGCGCTTCCGTGCTCGGCGCAGTAGGGCACGGCGCGGCGGCGTTTTTCAAAAACTATATTTTGAAACGCGGCATGCTCGACGGCGGAGACGGCTGGACGATTGCCTTTGCCAACGCCAGCGGCGCCTACTACAAATACATCAAGCTGCACGAAGCCAACCAGCGGCTTACCGTGTCGCTCATCATCACCACCTATAACCGCCCCGACGCGCTGGAAGCCGTGCTGCGCTCGGTGCAGGCGCAGCGCGTGCTGCCGCAGGAAGTGATTGTGGCCGACGACGGCTCGCGCGACGATACCCGTGCCGTGGTCGAACGCTATCGGGCGCAGTTTCCCGTGCCGCTGTTGCACGCCTGGCAGCCCGACGACGGCTTCCGCCTGGCCGAATCGCGCAACCGCGCCTTGGCGCAGGCGGGTAGTGACTATATCGTGATTATCGACGGCGATATGCTGCTGCATCCCGAATTTATCGCCGACCACAAACGCGCCGCCAAGAAAGGCCTGTTTGTGCAGGGCAGCCGTGTGATCCTCACGCCCGAGAAAACCAACGAGCTGCTGGCCAATCCTGCCAACTACCGCGTGCTCAAATGGTATGAAAAGGGCTTGGAAAAACGTTTTGAAAAACGCTTCTCCGCCTGTCGCCTGCCATGGCTTTCCCAGTGCATCCTGCGCCGCGAAACCTGCGACGATTTCCACGGCATCCGCGGCTGCAATATGGCTTTCTTCCGTGAAGATGCGCTGAAAATCAACGGCTTCAACAGCGATTTTGTCGGCTGGGGGCGTGAAGACAGCGAATTTGTCGCCCGCTTTTTCAACAACGGCGGCCAACGCGCCAACCTGAAATTCGCCGCCGTAGCCTATCACCTCTACCACCCCGAAGCCGAACGCGCCGCCCTGCCGGAAAACGACCGCCTGCTGGCCGCTGCTCAGGAGCAGAAGTTGGTGTGGTGCGAGAATGGCGTGGATCAGTTTTTGCCCGCAGAGTAAGCACTGCAGATGATAAAAAGGCTACCTGAAATTTTCAGGTAGCCTTTTGGTTGCTGGAAACAGGTGGTTAGCGGTTGCCGTCGGTATTGTATTTTTTCTCCAAGCGGGCGAAGAACCAGGCCAATACGATAGTCAGCAGTAGATATATCAGGGAGATAAAGTAATACGGTTCTTCCATTGTCGAGAAGCGTCCGGCCGCACTTTTGGCGGCATAAGCCAGTTCGGGCACAGCAATGACGGCCAAGAGCGAGCTGTCTTTGAGCAGGGTGATGAATTCGTTGCCCAAAGGGCCGAGCATACGCCGGACGGTTTGTGGCAGGATGATGTAGCGCATGGCTTGGCCGTAGCTCAAACCGAGCGAGCGGGCGGCTTCCATTTGGCCGCGGTCGATGGATTTGATGCCGGAGCGGAAGATTTCGGTAATGTATGCGCCGGAGTTGACTGATAAGGCAAGTACACCGGCAATCAATGCGCCGTAATTTTGTCGCAACTGTCGGGCCAAATCCCCGTCAATAAGAAGGCCGTGCTGCGGGTGTACCAGTATCGGCGACCAAACGAAATACCACACGAGAATCTGTACAAACAGCGGCGTACCCCGGAAAAATGTCACGTATAGGCGTGAGCATTGCTGCAGCAGCCATAATATGCCACGGGTAACTGCATTGCCTTTTTCGATTTTAATTACACGGATCAGCGCATTGCATAGGCCTAGGATAACGCCGAAAAATGTGGCGATGGCGGCGATGCCGATGGTGGCCAGCACGCCGAAGAAGAACATTTGGCGATATTCGTAGATAATCGGAAAATGTTGGGAAAACAGTTGAATAAGGCCGGTTTCGCTGCTCATAGAAATCTTAGCTCAGTTGCAGAATTGTTTACGGATTTTGACGAAATAAGGGGCGGATTGTACAAGAAAACGGCGGGCTTGTCAGTTGGCGGCAAGTGGCCGGAAAGGGGATGGTTGGCGGCAAAATGAATATAGTGGATTAAAATAAGAATGCTACGGCGTTGGCTCGCCTTGCCGTATTGCTCATACTGTCTGCGGCTCGCCGCCTTGTCCCATTCTTATTTTAATCCACTATAAAGGCTACCTGAAAACGAAGCTTCAACGCAGTTCAAACGAACGAAGCGGGTTTGTTATAGTGAATTAAATTTAAACCAGTACAGCGTTGGCTCGCCTTGCCGTACTATCTGTACTGTCTTCGGCTCGCCGCCTTGTCCTGATTTAAATTTAATTCACTATAAATCCAGGCTTCTTTGGGCTTCATTTTCAGGTAGCCTGATTGCAATTGGCTGCTTAGTCGGCAGGATTGGCCAGGCGGTTGATTTCGGCCAGCACGGCGGCGGGGTCGGGCGCTTGGGTGATGGGGCGTCCCATTACGAGGTAGCTGCTGCCGGCCTCGAGGGCTTGGGCGGGGGTCATGATGCGGCGCTGGTCGTCTTGGTTGCCGCCGGGGTTGGGGCGGATGCCGGGCGTAACCAGCACAAATTCGCTGCCGCGCTGCCGGCGCAGGGTGGCGGCTTCGTGCGGGGAGCAGACCACGCCGTCGAGGCCGGATTGCTGCGCCAGGGCGGCCCAGCGGGATGCCCAATCGGCAATGGGGGCATTGAGGCCGAGTTCGTTGAGGTCGGCCTGTTCCATGCTGGTGAGCACAGTTACGCCGATGAGCAGGGGGCGTTGGCGGTGGTTGGCCACGGCTTCGGCGGCGGCTTCCATCATGCGGCGGCCGCCGGCGGTGTGCATATCCACCATCCACACGCCCATGTCGGCGGCCACGCGGCAGGCGGCGGCCACGGTGTTGGGGATGTCGTGGTATTTGAGGTCGAGGAAGAGTTGGAAGCCTTGGTTGATTAGGGCTTCGGCCAGACGGCGGCCGGTGGCGGTAAACAGCTCTTTGCCGATTTTGAGGCGGCACAAATCGGGGCTGAGGCGGCGCACGAAGGCGAGGGTATCGGCTTCGTTGGCAAAATCGAGGGCGACGATAACGGGGATGCGGCGGGCGGGTGCGGCGGAATCGAGGATAAGAGGGTTCATGGGGATGGGGGCGGATGGGATTGGAATGGAAAAGGCTACCTGAAAGCCGTGTTGCTGGGGAATAGGTTTCAGGTAGCCTTTGAAATTAAGCATCAAGCGGGGGCATGGGGCTGCCGATTTCGCCTGCGGCGGCGGTCAGCTCGGCAAATTCTGCGGGGTGGCGGCGGACATAGGGGCAGACGGTGCAGAAGTCGTCTTCGCACACGAGGCAGTAGTCGGCATCGAGTTCGTCGAACTGGGGGAATTGTGCGCGCAGCTCTTCAATGCTGCTGCCGTTTCGGGTGGCGGCTTGGATGGCCTCGCCATGCTGTTGGTAAAGGATGCGGGCGCGGTCGATGATGTCGGGGGTGTCGCGAACGCCCCATTGGCGCAGGTATTCGGCGGTTTCGGGGGCGAGGGCGTGTTTGCCACGGCCATTGGCAATCAGCAGCACTAAGCCGTCGTCTTCCATCAGGAGGTCGAGGCTGAGGTAGGCCAGCAGGGCGCGTTGGGCGCCGCTGTAGCGTTCGATGAAACGGTCGCTGTGGCGGATGCGGTGTGTCCACACGTTGAGCATGCGGTACATTTGGTTGATGGTCATCATGTTATCGGGCATTTTGTTTTCCGTTCGGGGCTAAACTTCGATTTTGTTGGGGGTGAAGGTTTCCCACTTGTTGCAGGCGGGGCAGTGCCAGAAGAATACTTGCGATTTGAAGTGGCAGTGGCGGCAGCGGTACATCACGTTTTTCTGCAGGGTGCGCCCGATTACGCCGCGCATCATGTCGGCATCGCTCTTCCAGGCGGGGTCGAGGTTGTTCAGGCGCAGGCCGAGCAGGCGGTATACGCCGCCGAGGTCGGGCTTTTGGCGCACGAGTTCGACGGCGGTTTCGGCCGCTTTTTCTTCACCGTAGAGCAGCAGTGATTTTTCGTACACCACATTGATTAAATCAAGCTGGGGAAAGGTTTTCAGGTAGCCTGTGAGCACGGCGAGGCCGGCGGCGGCTTCACCTTGGGCATCGTAGGCGTCATACAGTTTTTCGCCCACCATGCTCAAGTAGGCATAGTTTTGTTTTTCGATGGCGGTGTAGGCGGCCACGGCGGCGGGGTAGTTGCCCAGTTTTTGCTCCAAATCGCCGAGAATCATGTTGGCGCGGGCGCATTTGCGGTTAGCATCCAGCGCTTTGGCAATATTGGCACGGGCTTGCTCGAAGTCGGATTTGAACAGGGCGGCTTGCGCCAGCTCGCAATAGAATTGGGCGATTTCGAAGCGGTAGGTTTGTTCGTCGTGGCTGAGCAGCTGGGCGGTGTCGATGGCTTTGGCCCAGTCGCGGTCTTGTTGGTAGATATTCAGCAGCACTTGGCGGGCTTGGGCGGCCATATTGCCTTGCTGCAGGCCGAGGAAAATCTGCTCGGCACGGTCTACCAGACCGGCGCTTTGGTAGTCTTGCCCAAGCTCAAACAGCACTTGGTTGCGCTTTTCGCCCACGGTTTCGGGCGCTTCGAGCAGAGCTTGGTGCAGGCGGATGGCTTTGTCGTTTTCGCCGCGCTGGCGGTAGAGTTTGCCCAGGGTGAGGTGCAGCTCGTGGGCATTGTCGCCGGCGGGCAGCAGCTCGGTCATGTCGGCCAGGTGGCGGGCGGCGCTGCCGAGATTGCGGTCTACCAGGGCATCCAGGCTGGCATAAAACGCGGTGGGCACGGATTTGGCCTGCTTGAGCACGGCTTTCATGTCTACCCGGGCGGCAAACCAGCCCATGGCAAAGAAGACTGGCAGCAGGATAATCGGGGTGAGCCACCACCAAATATTGCCGTCCATGCGCCTATTCCTTCACTGGGGCGGCGTCGGGCACAGGCTGGGCGGCATCGGCAGGCGCGGGCGTTTGCAGTTGCTCCTGCGCGATGCGGGCGTTTTTGCGCACTTCGTTGCGCAGGCGGTTGTTTTCATGGCGCAAAGCGAGCAGGCGGCCGAACATGGAAAATACGCCGAACACCGCGCCGATAACGAAAAACGCCAAGAGCAGCAGGATTAGCGGCATTCGGATTTCGCTGCCGGGCAGGTAGCTGAAGCTGACGATATGGGTGTTGAATGCAGCTAAAATGATAAAAACCGCCAAAAGCAGCAGTTTGATGATGAGCGAAAACAGTTTCATGAGGCTAGGCCTTTCGTCTTGCGGGCGGGAATGGATATCAATGGCGAAGTGTAAACTATTTGGGGGTTTTCAGGTAGCCTGCCGGGCAGCGGGAAGGCTACCTGAAAATATGTTATGATGGTTTCAACTTATTAAGTTTGCCGCCAGCTGGCCTGCATTAGGCGGCTAACCATTTCAAACAATAATAAAATATCCAATCAAACCCTGCCGGCCGGATTTTTCTCCCACCCGTTAACAAATAAGGAGCAATCTGATGTCTGCAACTGCTGTAACCCCCGTATCCGAATCCCTATTCAAACTCGGCCTGAACCAGGCGCTGCCTGTGAGCGAGCAGGCCACCACTTCGCGCACCGTGCTGAACAACGATTTGCTGCGCGTGGTGGCTTTTACGCTGGATGCCGGCCAAGTGCTTACCGAGCATACTTCCACCAAGGCCGTGGTGGTTACCCTGCTGGAAGGCGAGATGGATTTCTCCATCGGCGCGCGCCACGAAATCCTGCATGCGGGTGATGTGGTGTATCTCGCCCCGAACGAGCGCCATGCGCTGAGCGCCGTGAGCACTTGCCGGATGTTGCTGGTGATGGTGAACGTGGATTGAGTTTGGATAAAGCAGCAGGCGCGGTATGCCGAACCGCGCCTGTTTTGTTGAGGCTGCCTGAAAATAAAATGGCGGCTGGATACGGCTGTTTTCAAGTAGCCTTTGCTTTGATTTCAGGCTACCTGAAAAATGAATTGCCCATAAAGCCGCTACATACTTTAACTTGGGGCTAACCGTAGTTTAAAAAAACAGTCTGTTACAATGCATCCGTTGTTCTGCATCGGGTTTTGGCCACGAAAAAGGCCGACCCGCCTAGAGAACGCTAATGACATTCCAACATGAAGGGAGTTTGAAAATGAAATTTTGGCAATCAACTGTATTAGCTGCTTTGGCTGTGGGCATCGCTGCCCCGGCATTCGCCGCCGGCGGCACCGTGTCTTATGTCTGCCAACAAGGCAAACAGGTGGATGTGAGCTATCAGTTCAACAGCCGCGGCAAACCCGTGTCTGCGCGCGCCCGCCTCAACGGCAGCAACCGCAACATGGCTTTCGATGCGCGCCGCTCTGACAGCACAGGCACTGCGTTTAAAGACCGTGCCGGCTACAACCTGACCGGCCCGGTGCTTACCGCCCGCAACTACCGTAGCGAAGAAGGCATCAGCATCCTCTCGCCGCGCAGCGAATTCCTGTATAAAGACTGTAATCCGCGCCAAAACGAGCCTGCCCGCCAAGCTCCGCCCGCTTCAGCCCGCAGCGGCAGCGTGGCCTATGTTTGCCAACAAGGCCGTCGTTTGAATGTGAATTACCGCTTCAACTCTGCCGGTGTGCCCACCAGCGCCGAACTGCGCGTGAACAACCGCAATCTGCGCCTGCCGTACAACCTGTCGGCTTCCGACAATGTGGACACTGTATTCAGCGCCAACGGCTACCGCCTGACCACCAATGCCATGGATTCGGCCAACTACCGCAGCCAAGACATCATCGTGAGCGCGCCCAATGGCCAAATGCTGTATAAAGATTGTTCTCCTGCCCGTTAATCGGAGTGGCGGATAAACAAGCAGGCACAACTTTGCGGTTGTGCCTGTTTTGTTTGGCTATGGTGTTTCAGGTAGCCTTTGGGGGCTCAATGATGGCCAGCAGCTTTTCTGCCAAATCGGTTTGTGCGGAATCGGTAAAGCGGATGCTCAAGCCTTCGGCTAGATCGTTGATCACGATAAAATCGTTACCTTGAAACATAAGCGTCCACATATCCGCATTCGGCGCCAGGGTGTAGTCGGATAAGTGGATGCACGGATGCTGCCGGAGGGTAGTGTCGATGTGCTTGCTGGGAATATCGCCGATGTGAGCAGACGGCAGCTCCCACAGGGAAGCATTGAGTTTGAAGGGTGTACGCATGGCAGTAAGTATAGTGAATTAAATTTAAACCAGTACAGCGTTGTCTCGCCTTGCCGTACTATCTGTACTGTCTGCGGCTCGCCGCCTTGTCCTGATTTTTGTTATAGTAAATTAAAAACAAAATAGTACAATATTCAACTTTGAAGGTCTAACCATGGCATACTCTGCGGACTTAAGGAACAAAGCTTTAAACTATTACGAACAATGCAAAAACATCAGCCAAACCGCA
>NZ_LXSQ01000016.1 GCF_001648475.1 Eikenella halliae | reverse complement strand
TCAGCCCGAAAGGGCAAATAGTGAAAGCGCAGATAAGTGGAAAAAGATACCAACGCTTATCTCTGGTGTCCGCACAAGTCGGCAACCGGCTGATTGCTCCGATGGTTTATCAAAATACGATGACCGGCGTCTTTTTTGAAGCGTGGTTTCAGCAATGCCTACTGCCCGCATTGACTCAAAAATCGGTGATTATTTTAGATAATGCACGATTTCACCGTATGGGTGTCTTACGGGAAATGGCAGAAAAATTGGGACATAAGGTATTGCCTCTTGCACCTTATTCACCCGAACTCAACCCGATTGAGAAGGTGTGGGCGAATATTAAGCGGTATCTGCGAACCGTATTGTCTGATTACGCCCGATTTGACGATGCGCTACTGTCCTATTTTGATTTTAATTGACTAATAATTATGAATCCTAAAAGTAGCCTCTCGGGTGTGGGCAAATTGTAGATGGAATCAGCGTGGAACGGTTCTGTCTGCAAACCGTGCCTGATGTGCCTCTTGAGCCTATTGTTTGACCACCGCGTGATCGACGGCGCAGCGGGTATGCGTTTCACCATGTTCCTGGCCAACCTGCTCAAAGACTTCTGTCGCATTTTCCTGTAAGCGTTTGGGCATGATTATAGTGGATTAAATTTAAATCAGGACAAGGCGGCGAGCCGCAGATAGTACAAATAGTACGGCAAGGCGAGCCAACGCTGTACTGGTTTAAATTTAATTCACTATAAAAGGCTACCTGAAAGTTTTCAGGTAGCCTTTTCTAATCTAGATAATGCTTAAGTGTTTAGTGGATATTGGCCTGCTGGTAGAGGCGGGCAATTTCTTGCTCGATTAGCAGGTTTTGCAAATCTTGTTGGATTTGCGGTTTCATTTGGGCAAACGGCGGTACGCGAACGGGGCGTTTGGCTTCCATATAGAAGATGGCGAAAATGCCGTTGTTTTCCACCGGAGTCTCGGTAAATTTGCCCTGGCCGAGCGATTTCACAGCGTTGTACACCATGGGTGCGCCTTCTTCCAAATCTTTCAGCGGAGTAAAGGTGGGGCTGATGCCGCCGTTGGCGCGGCTTTGCGTGTCGATGGTGTATTGGCGGGCAACATCGGTGAAGCGGCGGCCGCGTCGGAGATCGGCTATGGCTTTTTGGGCGTTATCGCGGTTGTTGAGGATGATTTCGCCGAGTTTTACTTCCTGCGTGCCGTGATAGCGGTTGGTGATTTCCTGATAAGCCTGCTGCACTTGGGCTTCGGTTACAGGATTAGAGCGCAGGATGTGCGCCACCAGGGCTTGGGCGGTTACGTTGCCTTCGAAGGTTTCCCAATCTTGGCGGAAGGTGGGTTTGCGGTCTTCGCCACTGGTGCGGGCATCGGTGCGGGCACGTTCGATGATTTGTTTGAATTCGGGGCTTTCGTTTAGGCGCAGGCGGCGTGATTCTTGAATCATCAGTTCACGGGTAACAAGGCGGCGGGCGATGTTTTCACGCAGTTCCGGCGTGTCGGCCACCTGGCCGTTGCTCTGTTCGTTAATAATCTTCACCTGCTGGTCGATTGCGGAGCTGTCGATGCGGGTATTGTTTACGGTTACAACAGTTTGAGCAGCCAGCGGGGCAGCAGCCAAAGCAGTGGTCAGCAGTAGTGCGAGTGAAGTTTGTTTCATGTTGTCGTCCTCAAGTTCAAAATGGTTATAGCCGGATTATAAAGGATTTCCCGGCTGGTATTCTTCCGGTGTTTGCGCACGGATGCTCAGTGCGTGGATTTGGGAGGGGTATAAATCGTGCAATGCCTGTTGGATGGTACGTTGGCGGGCAATGCGGTTCATGCCGGCAAATTGGGTACTGACGATATGAACCCGGTAATGTCCGCCGCCTTGGTTGCCGGCGTGGCCGATGTGCAAATGGCTCTCATCGGCCAGTTCGAGCAAGCTGGGAGAAAAGGCAGCTTCCAAACGCTGACGGATGGTTTGCGCGCTCATGCAGGCAACACTTTCTTAAACGGGCGAATGAGGATTTCGGCATATACGCCTGCTTCCACATAGGGGTCTTGCCCCGCCCATTCTTCAGCTTCGTCTAAAGAGGCAAAGTCTGCCACGATAAGGCTACCTGAAAAGCCGGTTTCGCCCTCGGGCAAGGGGCAGGGACCGGCCAAAACCAGCCGGCCGGCTTCGGCCAGCTTTTCCAGTCTGGCCAAATGAGCGCTGCGGGCAGCTAATCTGGCTTCAGTGGAGTCGGCCACATCGGAGGCCATCAGCATGAACAACATATTCGGTATTCTCTTGATCAATAAATTCGGAAAATTAGGCAAAGGCGTTTGCCGCCATTTAATCTGTAGATAAATTTGCCTGGCTGCCCACAGCTTGCATCATTTTGTATCCGGTCATTGGCAAGTGCGAGATTGGGTGTTTATCTTAAAGCAAATATGGAAATTCTGCACTTACAATATCGAAAAGCCGGGGATTGGGGGTATGTATTGGCAACAGTGTAAATATGCCAGAATATAAATGGGGGTCTATTAAATAATTAAAAATGTTTCATTCCTGTATAGAAAATCGGGCTAAATAGCAGAAATGGCTTGGCATAAATAGGAAATAAACGATATGATACCTAGGTTTAGAGATTTTAATCCGTTGCACGACAGCAGCTTTCAGGCCGGAATTTTGCTTACTTGGTTCTGTATTTCTCTGTTTATTCAGAAGGTTAGTTGTGCATTACTTTAGGTTGTAAGGGGGATTTGATGTTTTGTAAGCAGTATAAAATGAAGCTGATCGCGGCTTCACTGAGTTTGGCAGCCTCTGTTGGTGCCCATGCCGCTTTGGGCGGCCTGCAGGTTCAGTCACGCTTGAACGAGCCGTTTTCTGCCACGGTGGTGGTAACGGGTGACGAGGCGCGTGCTTTGGCTTCGGCCAAGCCAACCATCAACGGTGCCGACCTGCAAGCCACGGTATCGCGCCGAAGCGGTGACCGTGCCGTTATTCGCCTGCGCTCCAGAACACCGATTAAAGAACCGGTGATGACTTTCTGGTTGGGTGTGGGGAATCAAAACCACCAATATACTGCCATGCTGGATCCCCGGGATTACCATGCCTCCGGCAGCGCCCGTTCACGCCACGAGCGCCGTGCTGAAGCTGAGCCTGGCCGTCGCCATTCCGCTGAATCTAGACGGCACCGCCGCGCTGCCAACCGACGCGAAGCACCGGTGCAGATTAGCGGGGAAAGCTATCAAATTAAAGATGGCGAATTGCTGGTGGATATTGCACAACGTGTTAAACCGGCCGGCATGACTTTGCGTCAAACCATCAACGCCTTGGTGGCTGCCAACCCGCGTGCTTTCCGTAACGGCAACCCAGATTTGATGTATCGCGGCGCTACCCTTACCATCCCTGACGGCGATACCCTGCGCCGTTTGGCACACAATCCGCCGCGCCGCGTAAGCACCCGTGCACAGGAAGAACGCCCGGCAGCGGATACCGCTCCGACACGCCAACAGCCGCAGGTAGAAGCCCAACCGACTCCGCCGGTTACACCGCCTGCGCCCCCCGCACCACCTGTTGAGCCGACGCAACCACAGCCACAACAACCTCAACAACAAGCACAACCGCAGCAGCCTGCTCAGCCGCCGCAGCCCGCCCAGCCACCGGTTCAGCAGCAGCCTCAAGAACAGCAGCCTGCCGTTCCGCCTGTGGCTAGCGACACAGTTCCCGAAACGCCGGCTTCTGCCGCTCTGCCCGATATGGGTGTCAGCCAGCCTGAGCAGGCCTCCGATATGATGGTGTCCGAGCCGGCTGTGGAAACACCTCCGGTTGAGGTTGCCCCGCCGGTGGTGGAAACCCCGCCGATGGAAGAAGAGGGCATGGACATCACCCAGATGGCACTCTACGGTGGTGGCGGCCTGTTGGCATTGGGTGGCTTGGCTTATCTCTTGATGAACCGTCGCCGTAAAGGTGCTGCTCCTGCCCGTGGTGACGACCATGAGGATGATGACGATGGCCTCTATTTTGAAAATGTGACCGACCATTCCGATAGTCTGTCCTCCACTCCGACTGTTGTGCCGACTGCCGCCGCTCCGGCTCCCCAACCGGCTGCCCCTGCCGCAGCACAACCTGCAACGGTGAGCGAACAGGATTTGGGCTTGGATTTGAGCTACTTGGACGAACAGCAGCAACTGGGCAGCACGCCCAGCACTGAAGCGGCCGCCCAGCAAGCCGAAGCCGATGACTGGAGCTGGTTGGAAGAATCCGAACAGCCTGCCGCCCCGGCTGCGCCTGCCGCTGCCGAACCTGCCGCCTCGGATGACGACTGGCTGAACTTTGCCGCTGAAGAGCCTGCCTCGGCTCAAGCTCCCGTACAGCCGGCGCCTGAGCCGCAGGCTGCGCCGGTTGCCCCTGAAGAGTTGGATTGGGTATTGGACGAGACTCCAGCCACCCAAACCTTCCAGGCGGAAGCCCCGGCTACCGTTGAAGTGGCAGAACCTGCCCAACCGGCCGCACCGGAAATGGACAACACCATTGCCTTCGATGTACCGAGCCTGGATACTGAAAGCGTAAGCAGCGTGGCCGAAGAAGCTGCTGCCCCTGCTGCCGCATCCAATGTGATGGATTTTAATTTGGACTTTGACAGCACTCCGGCTGCCCCGGCACAAGCCGCTCCGGTGGAAGTCAGCCAGCCGGCTCCGGCAGCACGTACCGAACCGGTTAGTGCCGCCCCGCTGCCGAAAGAGGCACTGGAAGCCAAATTGGAATTGGCTAAAATGTATCTGGAAATCGACGATGCCAATACTGCCCGTCAGACCCTGATGGAACTGATTAACGAATCAGAAGGCAGCAGCATTCAGGCTGAGGCGCAGCAGTTGTTGAACGACATCGGCCAGTAATCCGGCCAGCCACAGCAACCCGGGCAGTTCCGCCCGGGTTTTTCTATACGGGGCAGCTTTTGCCGGTGTTGTTTCCGTTTTCAGGTAGCCTTCTCAAGCAATATCGTGGCTACCTGAAAAGAGTAGGCCAGCTTCGGCTTATGGTAAACAGTTGGATGGCAGGTGTAACACTGCCGTACACGGCATTCCGTTGACGTGATTATGCCTACCTGCCCAGTAGGTGCCGCTATCTCGTTTTCAGGTAGCCTTTCCCAATGTGCAGGCTACCTGAAAACATAGATGCAACGGAGCTATAGTGAATTACAATTAAGCATGCTGCTGAGTCGGCTCGCTTTGCCATACTATCTACTGTTTGCGACTTGCCACCCTGACCCATTCTGAGGTTTTAAGTCACTATAAAACCAATTAATTTGAAAAAGCATGAATCCATCTCCCATCAAACGCCGTGCCTTATTCGTCAGTTATGACGGCAGCCGTTTTTTCGGTTGGCAGAAGCAGGCAGACGGCATTGCCACCGTGCAAAGCGCCTTGGAAGCTGCTTTGAGCGAATTGGCGCAGGAACGCATCAGCGTGGTAACGGCCGGGCGTACCGATACCGGCGTGCACGCCACCGCGCAGGTGGTGCATTTCGATTCCGCCGCGCGGCGGCCGGATCAGGCTTGGGTGCGCGGTGTGAACGCGCTATTGCCCGAAGGCGTGGTCGTGTGGCGGGTGCAGGATGTGGCGCCGGAGTTTCATGCTCGTTTCGATGCCTGCGGGCGGCGTTATCGTTATCTGTTGCAGTCGGCGCCGGTGCGCTCGCCGCTGTTGGTGGGGCGTGTGGGGTGGACGCATTATGCCTTGGATATGGATGCCATGCGCCAAGCTGCCGCGCTTTTGGTGGGCGAGCACGATTTTTCCAGCTTCCGCGCCGCGGAATGCCAGGCTAAATCGCCGGTAAAAACCTTGTATCGTGTGGCTTTGTGCGGCACGCCGGAATTGATGGCGGTGGATTTCCACGGCAACGCGTTTTTGCACCACATGGTGCGCAACCTGATGGGCGCGCTGGTGTATGTGGGCTGCGGTAAGTTGAGTGTGGACGGTTTTGCCGGGCTGCTGGCCGCCCGCAGCCGCAAGCTCGCACCGCCCACTTTTATGCCCGACGGGCTGTATCTCACCGGCATCGACTATCCGCCGCAGTTCGGCCTGCCCACGCCGCCGTTACCCGCTTGGCTGTTTCCCGATTGGTGAGGAGAATCAGATGGTTTTAACTTTAATGTTTCGTGAGTATTGCAGCCTGTGCCACCACATGCGTGCCGCCCTGCAGCCGTATCAGGCAGAGTATGGTTTTGAACTGCAGGTGTTTGATGTAGATGAAGATCCGGAGCTGGAAGCGCGGTATAACGAGCTCGTGCCGGTGTTGCTGCATGAGGGCGGGGAAATCTGCCATTGGCATTTGGATGAAGCCAAACTGCTGGCGGTGCTACAAAATGCCAAGGCTACCTGAAAAATATAAGTCTCAATAAAATTATTAAGTTGATTCCTGATAAGAGGCTACCTGAAAAATATTGCCCGTCTATAGCTGAAAGGAAATCCATGCCTAAAATAAAAATCTGCGGCCTCACCCGGCCAGAAGATGCGCAGGCCGCTGCCGAATTAGGTGCGGATGCGGTTGGCTTGGTGTTTTATGCCAAAAGCAAACGCTGCGTAGATGCCGCGCAGGCCGCCGAAATTGCTGCCGCCCTGCCGCCGCAGGTGGCTAAAGTGGCACTGTTTGTGAACGAATCGGCCGACTCTATCCGTCGGATTTTGGAAACTGTGCCGATTGATATTGTGCAGTTCCACGGCGACGAAGCGCCCGAATTTTGCCGCCAGTTTGGCAAGCCCTATTGGAAAGCCGTGCGGGTGCGTTCGGCGCAGGATATTGCCGAGGCGGCCGGACGCTATGCCGATGCCGCTGCCCTGCTGCTGGATGCGCATATTGAAGGCCAATACGGCGGCACGGGGCAGGTGTTCGATTGGCGCTTGCTGCCCGAAACCATGCCGCTGTCGTGGATTTTGTCGGGCGGGCTGAACCTGGGCAACGTAGCCGCTGCCGTGCGGCAAACCGGTGCGGCTTGGCTGGATGTGTCCAGCGGGGTGGAGCAGGCGCCCGGCATCAAGAGCCGGGATTTGATGGCAGAATTTATTCGGCAGGCGCGCGGCTAGGCTTGTCGGCTGCTGCCGGTTTCCGTGTTCCCCACCCCCGAAGCGCGATAGCAAGCCAAATCGAATCTCGATGCAAGGAGATAAGCCGCAAGCGGTATGGGAATACGGCAAGGCAAACCAATGCGGCAGCGAAGGTTAAGCTGGTTTGCCCAATTTCTGCGTTGGAAGCTTTGGCTCTGCTTCTATAGTGGATTAACAAAAATCAGGACAAGGCGGCGAGCCGCAGACAGTACACACGTTACGGCAAGTCGAGGCAACGCTGTACTGGTTTTTGTTAATTCACTATACCTGCCGCCTTGCCTGGATTTTTGCCAATCTGCCAACCGAAAAAAGAGAAGGCTACCTGAAAACCGTTTTCCGTTTTCAGGTAGCCTTTTTCGATGGCGGGGCAGCCGGGGATTATGCCTGCCCCGAAATGGCTACAAACCCCTCTGGCGGAGCTCTTCCATCAGTATGCCGGCATCGCGGTAGCCTGGGAAGTTGTCTTGGCAGAATTGGCCTTTGCCGTAACGGTTGAGGAGCATTTTGCCATCGTCCACCGCTTCTTTTTGCAGTGCTTCGATTTGGGCGGGGGTGAATACGTTTTTGCACTGGCGGTCGGTGATTTGGGTGATTTTCTCCACTACGCCTTCGTTGAATGCGCAGGTTTGTTCCAAATAGCGGTTAAACGCTGCGCCTTGCAGCAGGCCTTGGCAGAAGTCTTTCTGCGTGCGGATATGAGTTACCGGCGCGGCCATGGCGGCCAGTGGCAGGCAGAGGAGGAGAGCGGGGATGAATTTTTTCATTAACGGTTTCCTTGTTGTTCAGGCCTGCTTAGGCAGGCAGGCGGATTATACGACAAACCAATTTAAACCTTCACGGCCTCCTTGGGTTGCCCTGCCGGATTGCCGTACCGCCTGCGGCGCTTGGTATTGAAAGCCGGTTCGGCTGGCTATATCGGCATAAACAACGTGCGTCATCACCCGGCTGTAATGTCTGGTTGGGATAATCTGGCTGTCGAAATATGGCGAAAATAATGCGCCCTCCTGCGGCATGGGTTTGCTGTGCCGTACCGTTTGTGTTGTCGGCAGCTTATTGCCTGGTATGAAGGAGTTATGATTCCGGCCATATGGCTGAAAAGGCTACCTGAAAAATTTCAGGTAGCCTTTTCATGCCGGTTGGTTGGGCTATCGACATTAGCGCGACAGGATTTTCCCGGCGGCTTCCACGCCCCAGTAAACGGCTTCTTCCATCACGGAGTAGCTGCTCAGGTCGCTGTGGGCGAAGGTGAGGCGGGAATGGTGTTGGCGCAGTTGGAGCAGGGATGGCCGGTTCAGGTAGCCGGGGGTGGGCACGCTCATGCCGTGGCCGCGGATGCCGATGTCTACAGAGGAAACGTGTTGCCAGAAGCGGCTGCCGTAGATTGGGACGAGGTCTTGGGCGGCGTGGGCGAGCAGTTCTTCTTCGCCTGCTTTGAGCAGCCAGCGGCGGATGTTTTGCGGGCTGTCGTGGTTGAGGGCGGTGTAGGCGGTGAAGATGGTGTGTTCGGGTTTGGCGGTGCGGATGAGCTGGTTGGTGGATACAACGTAGCCGAGGCCTTGGGTGCCGTGCACTACGTTGTCCCACGCCAATTCGCTGCGTTGCGCTTCGCGGGGGAAGCCGTTGAGCTCGAAATTGCTCACCAGCCAGGGGGCGTAGGCGGGCAGGTCGGGCGAGAAGCCGTAGCGCTGGGGCTGGGCGATGATGCGGGCGGCAATCATCAGGGGCATGGCGCAGATAACGTTTTGGGCGCGGATGAGGGCGGTGCGGCCGCTTTGGTTGTGGCGCAGGATAACGGCAACGTCTTCATCGGTTTCGCTGATTTGCAGGGCGGAGGCGTTGATGGCGGTGGGCAGGGGGAAGGTGAGCTCGGCGGTTTCAGGTAGCCTGTCGATGTTTTGCAGGCGGATATGGCGGCGGATGGCTTCGGAAAGGTGGGCGAGGCCTTCGGGCCAGGTGAGCACGGCTTCGTTGGTGTGGCCGCGGGCGGCGAAGTAGTGCAGGCCGGCGAAGGCGGATACTTGGGCGATGCCTTGGCCGTAGTCGTCGCGGCAGCAGTAGTCGAGATACCAGAGCAGGCTGGGGGAGCGGTAGTTTTCTTTTTCGAGCCAGGCGGCGAAGGTGGTTTGGTCGAGGCGGCGCCATGCTTCGTCGGCGGAGGAGTGGGCGATGGGGATGGCGAAGATTTTGCGCCCGTCGCGGCCGCGTGCGCGGCGCAGGGTTTCGATGAGGGCGTGGAAGCGGCGGCTGTCGGCATCTTCTTGCGGCAGCAGGGAATCTTGCCAGCGGTTTTGGTAATACAGGCGCTCGGCGGGGGCGTAAACCAAATCGGTTTCGCGATACAGGGGCTCGGGCCGGTCGATGCCGTCGAGTAGGATGCCGAGGTCGGATAAGAGTTGGCGCACATACACGCTTTCTTGCGAGGGCAGGGCTAAATAGTGCGCGCCGGAGGGGGCGGAGAGGCTACCTGAAACATAGGCGGCATTGTTGCCGTTGCGCTCGATGCCTTCAGCGAGGAGGAAGTTGCGATGGCCGTGTTTGGCTAGATGCCAGGCGGCGGAGAGGGCGGCGGCGCCGCTGCCGAGGATGAGGGTGTGGCAGCGGTGTTCGGATTGGGGGGTAAGGGAAACTTGGCCGTTGCGCAGCTTGTGGCCGAAGGGCAGGCCGATGCGGCGGATGTGCACGGGGGGCAGGCGGTGGAGGTATTGATGGCCTAGGCGGGAGGCTGCGGCTGCGGCGGTAAGGGCGGCGGCGCTGCCGAGCAGTTGGCGGCGGGTAAGTTTCATGTTTCAGGTAGCCTTGGGGGGGTAGGCCGGTGGCGGGCAGAAGTCTGATGGTTTATATGTTTTCAGGTAGCCTTTATCCATTAGGGCTACCTGAAAAACAAGATGCGGTGCAATGCTATTCGGCAGATTGATTTTGCCGTTGGCTGCGTTCGGCTTGCCGTTCTTGGCGCATTTCCTGCAGCTTGGCGTGGAAAAATTGGCGGCGGCGGCGTTTGCGCTGCCAGAAGTAGAACAACACCAGTGCGCCGATGCCGATGATTGCGTAGAGGATGTGCTGGAACTGGTGGGCTTTCATGAGCAGCCAGTCTTTGTTTGCGGCGCCGTAGTGGCCGAGATACACCCAGGCGGGCACGGAAATCAGGGAGGCGAGGCCGTCCATAATCAGCCAGCGCCAAAAGGAAATCCGGCCGCTCATGCCGGCGGTGATGAAGATGGGGGTGCGCAGGCCGGGCAGGAAACGCGCCACAAACAATACCCAGCTGCCGTGTTTGTCGAACTTTTCCTGCACCTGAAGATAGCGGTGCGGCGGCATCAGGCGGTTGACGAAGCGGGCTTTGAGGATGCGGTCGCCGTAGAAATGGCCGAGCAGGAACATCATGCCGTCGCCGGTGAGCACGCCGATCATGCCCACCACCACCATGATGTGCGCGTTGCTGTGGCCGAGGCCGGAAATCACGCCGCCGGCAATCAGGGTGATGTCTTCGGGGATGGGGATGCCGAAACCGCAGGCAACCAGCACCACGAATACGGCGGCGTAGCCGTATTGGGTGAACAGGGCTTCTAGAATATCCAGCATGGTTGTGGGTGTTCCTGTGAGTTGCTGTTATTTTTGACGGATGCTGGCGGCAATGCGTTCGGCGCAGTGCTGCGCGAGCTTGGTGTCGCGCGCTTCCACCATCACGCGCACCACGGGCTCGGTGCCGGAGGCGCGCAATACCACGCGGCCGTGTCCGGCCAGTTCGGCTTCCACGGCCTTCAGCTCGGCGGCGGAGGCGGTTTGCCAATCCTGCCCTTTGTTGATGCGCACGTTAATCATGGTTTGCGGGAAAGGCAGCCAATCTACGGCTGCGGCCAAATCCTGATCCAGCGTTTGCAGCGCGGCCAGCACTTGCAGGGCGGCAATGGTGCCGTCGCCGGTGTTGTGTTTGTCGAGGCAGAGTATGTGGCCGCTGGCTTCGCCGCCCAGCTGCCAGCCGCGTTGGTGCAGCTGTTCCAGCACATAGCGGTCGCCCACTTTGGCGCGGCAGAATTCGATCTTGAGCTGCGCCAAGGCCAGCTCCATCGCCATATTGGTCATCACTGTGCCGACTACGCCGCCAACCAGCGAACCGGCTTTATGGCGGGCGCGGGCAATCACGTAAATCAGCGAATCGCCGTCGTACACTTTGCCTTGTTTGTCCACCATCATCAGGCGGTCGCCGTCGCCATCGAGCGCAATGCCGTAGTCGGCTTCGTTTTGCAGCACGGCGGCTTGCAGGGTTTTGGTATAGGTGGCGCCGCATTTATGGTTGATATTGAAACCGTTGGGCTGATTGCCGATTTCGATCACGTCTGCACCCAGCTCGTGGAACACTTTGGGTGCTACGTGATAACCGGCGCCGTTGGCGGTGTCCACCACCAGCTTCAGCCCGCGTAAGTCCATATTGGCGGGGAAGGTGGATTTGCAAAATTCGATGTAGCGGTCGTCTGCACCGCTCACACGTTTGGCACGGCCGAGGTGGTCTGAGGAAACGGTGTGCATTTCCTGTTCCAGCTGCTGCTCAATTTCCTGCTCGATTTCATCAGATAGCTTCATGCCGTCTTCGGTGAAGAATTTGATGCCGTTATCGGCATAGTGGTTGTGGGAGGCGGAAATCATCACGCCGGCAGAAAGGCGCAGCGCGCGGGTTAGATAGGCCACGCCAGGGGTGGGCAGCGGGCCGGTTTGGATAACATTCACGCCGGCAGCGGTAAAACCGGCCACCAGCGCGGTTTCCAGCATATAGCCGGAGATGCGGGTATCTTTGCCGATGAGCACGGTGGGTTTGATTTCATCGTCGTGCTGGGTCAGCACTTGGCCGGCGGCATAGGCCAGCTTCAATACGAAATCGGGCGTAATCGGAAATTTGCCCACTTCGCCGCGCACACCATCCGTGCCGAAATATTTTTTTGCCATCGTGAAATCCTTTGTAGTAGCCGCTTGCAGGCCGAATGAGCGAATTGTAAAGCAGCACTCATTCTTATGCCAGCATTGCGGCGGTTAAATCGGGCAAACCTGCGGGGGAAAAGGCGTTTGAGTGGCGGCAATCAGTAGGCGGCAAAGTATTCGGCAATGAAGTTTATATCCAGCCCAAAGGCTACCTGAAAAATTAGAGCGGCGCAGAAACTCGCGCTACATTTTGATTCGTTGAAGTTTTGCTTTCAGGTAGCCTTTACCTGAATGGTGCATGTGTGACAGCGAAGCAGGTGAAGGCGGGATTATTGTCCGTTTGGAACGGCTATATATAGATTATGCCAGCGATGGCCGCTATAATCAGGCTTTTCAAACCGTTCAAACACAGAAGGAAAAGCCATGGCAGACTTCAATAAAATTCTCGACGCTGGCGATGTAGACGGCGGCATCATCAACGTAGTGGTGGAAATTCCGCAAGGCTCCAACCAGAAAATCGAATGGGACCGCAAAATCGGCGCAATGAAACTCGACCGCATCGAGCCGCAGATTTTCGCCAAACCCACCAACTACGGCTTTATCCCGCAAACCCTCGATGAAGACGGCGACGAACTCGATGCCCTGATTATTACCGATCTGCCGCTGCCCACCGGCATCTACATGGAAGCCAGAGTGATCGGCGTGATGAAATTCGTGGACGACGGCGAAGTGGACGACAAAGTAGTGGTGGTGCCTGCCGACGACCGCCACAACGGTAATGCCATCAAGACTTTGGCCGATTTGCCGCCGCAGCTGATCAAGCAAATCGAATTCCACTTCAACCACTACAAAGACCTGAAAAAACCCGGCAGCACCAAGGTCGGCCACTGGGGCGACATTGAAGAAGCCAAAGCCGTTATCCGCGAATCACAGGCCCGTTGGAAAGCGCAGTAACCTTGTGCTAGCAGTTGGCTGAATAGACTACCTGAAAAGTAGAAACCCGTTGTTCTGAATAAGAGAACAGCGGGTTTTGGTTTTTCAGGTAGCCTGATTGGGGTTGGAGCCCGGCCGGTGTTGGCTTAAGGTTTGTTGTGCTCTTCCAATTCGTGCTCAAAGCAGCCGTGGCGCAGGAAGTGGGCGGTTTGCCGGGCGACGGTGGGGTCGGTGAGCATGGCGGAGTGGTTGACGGGTAGGATGAGGTAGTCGCGGCAGTTGCCGGGGTGGGTTTCGGAGAGGAGGACGGTACCATCCCCTTCGCCTTGCAAGCCGACGATTTGGCCGACACCTAAGTGGTGGTTGCCGGCGATGCAGCCGAGTTCGAGCTGGGGCGGCCAGGGAGGGAGATTGCCGTCTAGGCCGTTCTGGTAGGCGCCGCCGATAAGTGCAGGGGCGTAGCGGTGCAGCCGGTTGGCGGTTTCGCTGCCGAGATGCGGGGTGGCGAGGGTAACACTGCGGCCGCGCACCAGTTCAGGGTAGTCGGCGGCGAAACGGCGCAACACGAGGCCGCCGAGGCTGTGGCAGATGAAGTGCAGCGGTTCTTTGTGCTGTTGGTAGTGGCGGCGGACGGCTTCGGCGAGGCGGCGGCTGTGTTGGGGCAGGGTTTGGGCGATGCTGTAGTAGCCGAAGCAGCGGCTGTGGATATTATGGCGGCGCAGTTGCCAGGCAAGCGGGAGCATCACCCAGGCGTGCATATGGATGCCGTGCAGCAGGAGGGCGCGCAGCGGGGTTTGTGGCTGGCTCATGGTGTTAGCGGCTGCCGTCGGCAAGTAGCCATTTCTGGGCCTCGGCGGCATCGTTGAAATATTTGGGATGCTGGCGGGTGAGCAGGCTGGAAATGTGGGCGGAGAGGCGTATCCAGAGGTCGTTGGTAACGATGGCAATGCGGCCGAAGTCGTTGTCGTGGTTGTTCAGGAAACGCAGTTGTTCGGCGGCCATGTCGATGGTGTAGTCGCGCAACAGGGATAGGTCGAGGAGGATGTCGGGGCGGTGTACGCGTTGGAGGCACTCGAGGATGGCGGCTTCGAGGGTTTTGAAGTCTTCAAGGGTGAATTCGTTGTAGAGGGCAACGTTGAGGCCGTAGTTTTGCTGGCGGATGGAAATCATGGCAGAACTCCTGTTGAGATGGGTTTCCCGCGAGGGGGGGTGGGAGTGATACCGGCACGCTGAGGGTGCTTACTGATTATAGTGAAATTGCCGGCAAACTGCTATGGCATGGGTTTGTATAGTGAATTAACAAAAACCAGTACAGCGTTGCCTCGCTTTGCCGTACTATCTGTACTGTCTGCGGCTCGTCGCCTTGCCCTGATTTTTGTTAATTCACTATATTGCCGCAATGAATGCGTTGTATGCGGACGGCAAAAAGGCTACCTGAAAATCTACTCGGTTTGTTTTCAGGTAGCCTTTCATAGTAAGCCAACTTAATTTTCGCTACAGCATTGGTTCGCCTTGCCGTACTTCTGTACTGTTTGCGGCTCACCGCCTTGTAGCGGAAAGTTAATTTAACTTGCTATAGATTAAGCCATTGGTTATTTGATGTCGCTGCGGCTGGACAACACTTGGTCGATGAGGCCGTAGGCTTGGGCTTCTTCGGCCGACATGAAGTTGTCGCGGTCGGTGTCGCGTTCGAGTTCGTCCAGCGTGCGGCCGCAGTGTTCGGCCAGCAGGCGGTTGAGCGTGGCTTTCAGTTTGAGCAGCTCTTTGGCGTGGATTTCGATATCGGAAGCCTGGCCGCCCAAGCCGCCGCTGATGAGCGGCTGGTGAATCATCACGCGGCTGTTGGGCAGGGCGAAGCGTTTGCCTTTGGCGCCGGCGGAAAGCAGGAAGGCGCCCATGCTGGCGGCTTGGCCGAGGCACAGGGTGGACACGTCGGGCTTGATGAAGTTCATGGTGTCGTAGATCGACATGCCGGCGGTAACGGAGCCGCCGGGGCTGTTGATGTAGAGGAAAATATCTTTATCGGGGTTTTCGCTTTCCAAAAACAGCAGCTGCGCCACCACCAGGTTGGCCGTTTGGTCGTTTACCGGGCCCACCAGGAAGATAATGCGCTCTTTCAAGAGGCGGGAATAAATATCGAAGGCGCGCTCGCCCCGGCCGCTCTGTTCGATAACGGTGGGCACCAGATAGTTGTTTTCGATTGTGGGGTTCATGGGGTTTCCTCGCGTTTGTATAGTGAATTAACAAAAACCAGTACAGCGTTGCCTCGCCTTGCCGTACTATCTGTACTGTCTGCGGCTCGTCGCCTTGTCCTGATTTTTGTTAATTCACTATATGGGATAATTTGGGCAAAAAGCACCTCGGCGGATACGGCCTTGGTGCTTTGTTTGCAACGAATTTCAGGTAGCCTGAATTACTGCTGACCCATCACTTCGTCGAAGCTCAGTTTTTTCTCGTTCACCTTAGCCTGGCCGAGCACATAATCCACCACGTTGGCTTCCACGGCCATGGAAATCGGGCCTTCCAGGCGGCTACGGTCGGCAAAGTACCAATCCACCACTTCCTGCGGATCTTCGTAGCTTTCGGAGAAGGTTTGCACCACGGCTTTAACCTGGTCGTCGGTCGGCTGCAGGTTGTGCTTGCCCACCAGGTCGGCCAAAATCAGGCCCAGTGCCACGCGGCGTTCGGCCTGCTCGGTAAACAGGCTGTCGGACAAATCCACGTCTTCCGGCTTCATGCCTTGGCTCACCAGGTTTTGGCGGGCGCTCTCGGCCATGCGGGCGGTTTCTTCGCGCACCAGGGTTTTCGGCAGTTCGACGGGGGTAACGTCCAGCAGGGCTTTCATCACGTTGTCTTTGGTTTGCGCTTCCACGCGGCGGGTTACTTCGCGCTCGATGTTTTTCTTCACTTCTTCGCGCATTTTGGCTACGTCGCCGTCTTGGATGCCCAAGGCTTTGGCGAATTGCTCGTCCACTTCCGGCAGCACGGGTTCGGCCACGTTGCGCAGGGTGATGGCGAATACGGCGGTTTTACCGGCCACTTCTTTGCCGTGGTAGTCGGCAGGGAAGTTGACGCTCACGTCTTTGGTTTCGCCTTCTTTCATGCCTTGGATGCCGGATTCAAATTCGGGCAGCATCTGGCCTTGGCCGAGGATGAAGGGGTAGTTTTGTGCGGAGCCGCCTTCGAAGGGGATGCCGTCGATGGTGCCGGCAAAGTCGATGATTACGCGGTCGCCGTCTTTGGCTTCGCGTTCCACGCGGTTGAAGCGGGTGCGCTGGCGGCGCAGGATGTCGATGGTTTTTTCCACTTCTTCATCGCCCACTTCGCACACCACTTTTTCAATTTCCTGGTCGGCCAGGCTGCCCACGGTGATTTCGGGGAACACTTCGAAACGGGCGTTTACTTTGAATACTTTTTCGTCGTCTTGCGCTTCAACGGCATCAAAAGCGAGCAGACCGGCGAGGCGGATGTCTTCGGCATCCACGATTTCGCCGAATTTGCGGCGCAGGCTGTCGTTTAAAACTTCATCGCGGATGCCCGCGCCATACATGGATTCGATCATGCGCAGCGGGGCTTTGCCGGGGCGGAAGCCGTCCACGCGGGCACGTTTTTGAGTGGCCTGCAGGCGTTTTTGCACGGCTGCTTCGATGTCGGCCCAGGGCAGTTCCAGTTGCAGGCTGCGTTCGAGACCTTCCAGTTTTTCAATAGTTACGCTCATTCGTAAGACCTTGTTTTGGTGTTAATCAAGCCGGCAGGCGGCTGCCTGCCCGGAAAAGTTTGCACTTGGCCGGCGTGTTTTTCCGCACCGGCCGTAAACGAAAGGCGCAAGTGTATCATAACTTGATGGCGCAGGCAGTATTCGGCTGAGGAATTTATGCGGCAAAACGGGTTTCAGGTAGCCTTTTTAGCGAGGGCGTGAGGCTGGTGGGAAATGGGTGGGTGCTAAAAGCGTAGGCTACCTGAAAACAGAGTTTGAGTTTCAGGTAGCCTTTATAGTGAATTAAATTTAAACCAGTACAGCGTTGGCTCGCCTTGCCGTACTATTTGTACTGTCTGCGGCTCGCCGCCTTGTCCTGATTTAAATTTAATTCACTATAATTTGGGCAGATTTGGTTTGAGGCTTGGCCGCTAACATGATGGAGTTGCTTTATTTTCAGGTAGCCTTACAGGGGTGCGGCAGGCTAGCTGAAAATGTAGCAGCAATTTTTGCTTTTCAGCTAGCCTGTTTGGTATTCCATCAACTTGCCGCTCCAGCCTTACTTTCCGCGCGCAGCATGGCGGCAGCGTCGTCGAATTCGCGGATGAAGTTGCCTTCGCCGAGCAGGGTAACGATGCCGCTGCGCTCCAGGCCGGTGCGTACTTGCTCATTGGCGCCGGTAACGATAACGCGGATACCGCGTTTTTGCAGGCCGCTGATAACGCGTTCTAGGGTGAGGATGCCGGTAATGTCGATATAGGGCACCCAGCGCATCCGCAGCACCACGGCGCGCGGCTGGGTGTTGATATCGGCCAGCGTGGTTTCGAATTTTTCCATCGCGCCGAAGAAGAAGGGGCCGTTCACGATAAACATCAGCACATTATCCGGCAGAGCGGCGGCATCGCGGCTGTGTTCTTCCTTGCGCACTTCCACCGCTTTGGCCATCTGGCCGATAAAGTGCAGGGTGGACACAATCACGCCGATGTTTACCGCCACCACCAAATCCACCAAGATGGTGAGGAAAAAAGTGATGAAAAACAACACGACGGCAGCACGCGGGGCGCGGCGTAGGATGCGGATACAGCGTTTGGACTCGCTCATGTTCCAGGCTACCTGAAACAGGATGGCGGCCAACGCAGCTAACGGGATATCGGCAGCCAAAGGCGCGGCTGCCAGCAGGATCAGCGCCAGCGTGAGGGCGTGCACCACACCGGCCAGCGGGCTGTTGCCGCTCTGGCGGATATTGGTGGCGGTGCGGGCGATGGCGCCGGTGGCGGCGAACCCGCCGAAAAACGGCGTGATGATGTTGGCCAGCCCCTGCCCCACCAGCTCCTGATTGGCGCTGTGGCGCGTACCGGCCATGCCGTCGGCCACCACGGCGGAGAGTAGCGATTCGATCGCGCCGAGCATGGCAACGGTGAAGGCGGGCAGAATGAGCTGGGCGGTTTGCGCGGCGGAAAAGGCGGGCAGGGAAAAATGTGGCAGGGCGCGCGGAATAGCGCCGTAGGCCGAGCCGACGGTGGCCACGCCCTCGAAGCGGAACAGGCTTTGCAGCACGGTGGCGCACAGCAGCACCCACATCGGCGAAGGCAGGCGGCGCAGCAGCGGCACTTTGGGCATCAACAGCAGCAGCGCGAGCGAAAACAGCCCCAATGCGGCGGTGGCCGGATGCAGGTTCGGCAGGCTGTGCAGCAGCGACCACAGCTGTTGGTGGAAATGCTCGCCGCCGGCTTTGGGCAGGCCGAAAAACGCCGCCCACTGCCCCACGAAAATCACTACGCCGATGCCGGCAGTAAAACCCATAATCACCGGCATGGCGATGAAGCGGATCATGCCGCCGAAGCGGAACAAGCCCATAAACAACAATATGATGCCGGCAAGGAGAGTGGCGATTTGCAGGCCGTCGAAGCCGAATTTGGCGGTGATGCCGGAGAGGATGGCGATAAACGCGCCGGTGGGGCCGGCAATCTGCACGCGCGAGCCGCCGGCCACGGCCACAATCACGCTGGCCACGATGGCGGTGTAAATCCCCTGCTCGGGTTTCACGCCGGTGGCGATGGCGAAGGCTATGGAAAGCGGCAGCGCCACCACGCCCACGATAATGCCTGCCACAATATTGTTCGCCCAATGGGCGCGGCCGAGCAAACCGGCGCGGCTGGCTTCCGTCCAAGCAATCATGTTTGATTCCGTGTGATTCTGTAAAAAAATGTGAATTGTACGCTGGTGGGGTGGGAATGACAAAGGCTGCCTGATAATTCAGGTAGCCTTTGTTTGAACGGGATTGAATGGTAAAGGCGATGCTGAAGTCATTAAATAGATAGGGTGTTTGCGTAGGTAACGGGTTGCCTGAGTGAGGTGCCGATACGGAAAGGCTACCTGAAACGTTAGCTGCGCAGAAACTCACGTGGTTTGTTTTAGCAGCGCTGAAGGTGGCGCTTTCAGGTAGCCTTTATCTTGCTATAGTGAATTAACAAAAACCAGTACAGCGTTGGCTCGCCTTGCCGTAACGTGTGTACTGTCTGCGGCTCGCCGCCTTGTCCTGATTTAAATTTAATTCACTATACGTCAGTCGAGGCTTTCAGCTAGCTTGCCCGCCCTGCCGCAGGGCGGCGATACGTTCGCGGGCGTTGGGGTGACTGTCGTACCAGCGGGCATACCAGCGGTCGTTCACCAGGCTGGCGGCGTTGCTGCGGTAGAGTTTGATTAGCGCGGAAATCAGGTCTTCGGCATGGGTGTGCGCGGCGGCGAAGCGGTCGGCTTCGAATTCGTTGCGGCGTGAGGAAAAGCTGCCCAGCGGGGCGAAGGGGAAGGAGAGCACGGGCAGCACCAGCATCATCAACAGCAGCGCCATGGCGTGGCTGGGGTAGGCCACGCCCAAACCGTGATACACGGCGGCGAAGTGGATGATTTGCCCGAGCGCAAACAATACTAAGAGCGCGAGCAGGAAGCGCACGGCGATTTGTTTCACGATGTGGCGGTGTTTGAAATGCCCCAGTTCGTGCGCCAACACGGCTTCCACTTCTTGCGGCTGCATACCTTTGAGCAGGGTGTCGAAAAACACGATGCGTTTGTTTTGGCCGAGGCCGGTGAAATAGGCGTTGGCGTGGCCGCTACGCTTGCTGCCATCCATCACGAAAATGCCGTTGCTGGCAAAGCCGGTGCGCGTGAGCAGGTTGGTGATGCGCTGTTGTAAGTCTTCATCGGCCAGCGGTTCGAAGCGGTTGAACAGCGGGGCAATCCATTTGGGAAACGCCCACAGCATCAGCAGCGAGAAACCGAGCCACAACAGCCACACCCACAGCCACCATGCATTTCCGGCCGCGCCCATCAGATAAATCACGGCATACAGAAGCGGAATACCGATGGCCGCGCCCAGCAGCAGGCCTTTGATTTGGTCGGTAAAAAAAGTGCCCAAGGTCATGTTGTTGAAGCCGAATGCGGCTTCGAGCTGGAAGCTGCGGTAGAGCGCGAAGGGCAGGGACAACAGGCTGCCAGCCAGCGAAAACAGTACTATCAACAGCACGCCTTGGTTCAGTGGCGAGGCGGTGAGGCGGTTGGCCGTTTCTGCCAGCAGGTTCAGCCCGCCGCCGAGGGTAAACATCAGCAGCAGCAAGGTTTCATACAGAATATGCCAACGCGAAAACCGCTGTTTGGCCAGCGCGTAGTCGGCGGCTTTTTGGTGCTCTTCCAGCGAAATCACGTCTTTAAAATCGCGCGGCACGCGGCCCCGGTGCAGCAGCACGGCACGGCTCTGGCGCAAAGAGAGCAGCAGTTGCAGCAGGGTGGAAAAGGCGGTGAAGCCGAGAAAGAGGTAAAACACGGTGGCGGACATGGGTTGCTCTGAATAAAAAACGGGCGGCAGTATAGTGCGATTTGGGGCGCTGGGCTATGGCGTCGGTTTGGTTTGCTGCAGCGGATAGGGAATATGCGGTTGGTGTTGATTTGGAGGCAAGTGTTTGTTTGGCTGATTCATATTTGAATGCGCCAAGCAGCGGGAAGATTTATGCGGTGAAGTGGGCAAAAAAAGCGGCGCATATTGAAAAATATGCGCCAAATCTACAAAGGAGAAATAGAGGAGAAACTTGTTAAGCAGTCATCCCTGACTACCTAACGGGGCGAATTATAGGGCTGTTCGAGAGGGAAGGCAAGGCTAATGCTATGATTTAACCTGCTTTTTCCTGATTGTAAGTAAATGTGAATGCGAAAAGCTAGCGGTATGAAACTAAAATAAAAATTAAATATACTGATTTGCTCGGAATTCAGGCTGGATATGGGTTTGAGAGGGGTATTGGCATTTTATGGCTGTTTGTGCACTAAATCATGCAATAAATTTTCAGGTAGCCTGTTTGGATAAAAAGGCTACCTGAAAAATAAGCGTGCGGTTTAGAAACCGTCCCAATCGTTTAGCAGTACGCCCAAGCCGATGCTGTTGTGTTTGTGGTTGTAGTCGAGCAGGCTTTCGCCGTAGCCGTGGAAGGCCTGCACGTAGCCCTTGAGCCGGCCGGCGATGGGGAAGGTGTAGTTTAGCTGCAGCCCGCCTTTGCCGCTGGCGGGATTGTAGCGGGCGAGGGCGCCGAGGCTTTGGCGGTCGTTGAAGCGGTAGTACAGTTGCAAATCGCCGTAGCCCATGTAGCGGTTGATGTCGGAGTTGTCGTCGTCACTGCTTTTTTCGGGGATGCGCCACCACAGGCGTGGTACGATGGTGAGTTTGCCCCATTCCATGCCGGCCATAACATAAATGCGGTTCCAGGAGCGGGAGAGGGGGTCGCTTTGGCCGTTGGATTGGTGTACGGCGCCGATGCCGAGCATCCGCAGGCTGCCGCCGCCGGGCAGGTCGGCTTTCACCGGCTGGGTGAGGAAGAGTTCGGGCTCGTAGTCGGTGTTGCGGAAAGGGGAAGACATGGAGCCTTTATATACCTGCCAGTGGGAAACTTGGGTGTAGCCGAACCAGAGGTCGGCATTGGTGCCGAACAGGTCTTGCAGCAGCTTGGTTTTGAAGGAAACCTGCATTTTGGCTTCCACATGGTTTTGGCGCTGCTGTTCGGGGATGGCGGAAGTGTGTTCGGGGGAAGAGGGGTTGCGGTTGGGCGAGCTGTTGTACCAGCCGGGCAGGAGGTAGAGCGGGCGGTGGGCGCGCACGCTGAGGATGCCGGATTCGTGGTTGACGTCTAAATCGTAGGCGAGGCTGAGCGGGCTGAAGGCCTGCGGCTGGGTGGGGGCGGCAGGGGCTTCGGCAAGCACCACTTTGGGCGTGCTCTCGGCCCGGCTTTGCTCGATGCTTTGTTGGATATCGATGGCGGCCTTGGTTTCGTCGGGCTCGGGCAGCGGCTGGGTGGGCGGCAGCTGTGCGCCCATGCTGCGGTCGTAGCAGGCGAGGCGGGCGGCGGGGTCGCTGATTTGGGTGCAGGCCAGGGTACCGGCGGGGGCTTGGGTTTGGGCGGCGCTGTGGGCGGAAACCAACAGGGCGGCGGCGATGAGGCGGAGGCGGGATGTTTGCATGATGGTCGGGGGTGGGAAACGTAAGCTTTAAGGCTACCTGAAAAATAGCGTAGCTTTCAGGTAGCCTTCTTATTGCCGATTAAAGGCTACCTGAAAATCTGTTTCAGATTTCGCCCATGCGGTAAAACAAATCGGCCAGGGCGGCCAGGCGCAGGGTGTCGCAGCCCCAGCGTTCGGATTGGATGCGGCGCATCCACAAAATGGGGCGCACGCTGCGGCACAAGGTTCGGATTATAGCGGGATTTTGCCTTTGCAGGCAGGCTTTGCAATGTTCGGCTGCCTGATCGAGCAGTCCGCCGCGCAGGAGGATGTCGGCGGTGGATTGCAGGTAGCACAGCCAGTCGCGGCTTTGGCACTGCTGCAGGCTGAGCACGGTGGCGGGGTTGTCTTCGAAGTCGATAAAGCCGATGCCGCCGGTTTTGGTCAGCACCATATTTCGGGCGAAGGCTTGGCTGAGGAATTGGTTTTGCCGGTGTACGGCTTCGATGGCACGCAAGCCTTGCAGCCAGCCTTCAAGGCTGCCGGCTTCGGTTTGCTTTTCGATGGCGATGAGCAGGGTTTGTTCGCCCACATGGCTCATCAAGAGGGCATTTTCTTGCACGGCCAATAGTTTGGGCGCGGGAATGCCGGCTTCGGCCAGCTCGCGCAGGCGGCCGGCTTCAATGGCGATGCCGGCCTCACCGCCGGGATTGGGCACCGGGGTGAGCACGCCCAGGCGGCACACTTTGGCTAGGCCGTTGAGCAGGCTGTATCGCCAGGCGGCTTGGCGCGGGGCGGCTTTGCGCAGCCACACGGTTTCGCCGTTGTCTAAACGGTGGCGGGCGATGGTTTCGGTTTGGGCGGCGGCGAGGGCGGCCAGCTGGGCGGCGTAATTCATGGCGGTGCGGGAAAAGGAAAGCGGCATTATATAGCGAAATGGTTTGGGCGCACTGTTTTCAGGTAGCCTCTTTCGGAAAGCGACTATAATACCTGCTCGATATTGATTCATCCGATTGCCCGCCATGCCCAAACACATCGTTTCCGGCGAAACGCCGCTGTTTTCAGGTAGCCTGCCGCCGCAGAATGCATTGCGGCGCAGCCTGTCGGCGCGGCTGCTCACGGCGATTTTGCTGTGGGCGGGCGGCTTGCTGCTGTTTGTGTCGATGACGGTGGTGGCCACCTGGCGGTTGGAAGAGCGGGCGGGCGCCATCCGCCAGGCCGGACGGCTGAACGACCAAGTCCACCGCCTTACCATGGCCGCCGTCCAACATCCCGGCGCGCCTCTGCCCGTGCAGCAGGTGGCAGACACGTTCAAGGGGCTGGACAGCAGCCAGCATGCCGTGTGCTGCACCTGGTGGGACGAACCGGCCTCGCGCCAGCTCGAACAGGTGCGCCGCGACACCGAAGCCCTGCTGCAAACCGCCGCGAAATCAGACACTGCCGCCCTATTGGAGCAGGCCGAACGCCTGCACACCGGCATCGACGCCTATGCCCGGCTGCTGGAAGAGCAAAACACCCGCAGCATCGGCTGGCTGCGCAGCGGGCGCATCGGGCTGATGCTGCTGATCCTGCTTTCCGCCGCCGTCAGCTTCCGCCTGCTGCGGCAAGTGGTGTTGCGCCCGCTCGGCACGCTGTATCAAGCCATGAACCAAATCACCCACGGCCGTTTGGGCACGCGTATTGCCAGCCCGAATTCCGGCGATGAATTCGAAGCCGTGGCCGACGGCTTCAACCGCATGGCCGATAACCTGCAGGAAATGTATGCCCACCTGGAGGACAAAGTCGCCGAGAAAACCGCCGCCCTCTCGCGCCAGAAAAGCGAGTGGGAAATGCTGTATTACGTTACCTCCTACCTGCATAAGCAAAGCTTCAGCAGCGAAGTGGAACAAGCCTTTCTGGAGCGGATGCTGCGCCTTTCCCACAGCGGGGGCGGCGGCATTTTCTGGCAGGCGGAAAAAGGCTTTGCCGCCGCCTGCGCCATCGGTTTGCCGGAGGGTTTGGCCGAACGCCTGCCGCACACCCACACTGCCGAGCAGGAAAGCGAAGCGGGCAATATGGTGTGGATGCAGGGCGAGGAGGGCGATTTGGTGGCGCTGGTGCCCATTTATGCCTTGGGCGGTTTCCAAGGCTGGCTGGCGCTGTCTAAGCCGACCGTGCCGCTGCTTTCCGCGCAAAACGCCGGTTTGATGCGTTTGTTGTGCACCCAGCTGGGCATTGCCCGCGAAAACGCCGCCATGACCCTGCTCAAACAGCAAAACGCCGTGCTCGAAGAGCGCAGCCGCATCGCCCGCAGCCTGCACGATAGCTTGGCGCAGTCGCTGTCGTTCATCAATATGCGCTTTCAGATGCTCAGTAAAAACAAGCTATTGCCGGACGATAAATCCGTGCGCGACAACATCGAGATGATTCGCGACGGCATTCAATATTGCTACGAAGACGTGCGCGAACTGCTCGACCATTTCCGCGCCAAACCGCAATACGGCAACTTCGCCGAAACCGTGCGCAGCGTAATCGAGCGCAGCCGCAAGCAAGCCGGCATTCCCGTGGTGCTGCACATTAGCGGCGGCGACTGCCTGCTCAACAGCGAGCAGCAAACGCAGGCGCTGTTTATTTTGCAGGAAGCCCTGTCCAATATCCGCAAACACGCCGCCGCGCGGCAGGCCGAAGTGCTGCTGGAAAACGGCGACGGCTTCACCATGACCGTGCGCGACGACGGGCAGGGCTTCGACCCGGAAAGCCGCGCCGAAGCCGAGCCCGGCCAGCATATCGGCCTGAGCGTGATGCACGAGCGTGCGGAAAAAATCGGGGCGGAAATCAGCATCCGCTCCCGGCCCGGCAGCGGCACCGAAGTGCGCCTGCATATTCCCGGCGATTTCAGCTAGCCTGCCGCCTTTGTGCCCTGTTTGTCTGCACGGCAGGGATGGCGCGGAACAAACTGTTCGCACCATAAAGCTTTGTGTTTGATTTGCCGCAAGTTTATATATCCACACACTATTTTCAGGTAGCCCCATGACCGAATCCAACATCCGCATCCTCCTGGTAGACGACCACCCCCTGTTCAGGCGCGGGCTCAGTTTTCTGCTTGCGCAGGAATACGGTTTTGAAATTGTTGCCGAAGCCACCGACGGCCTCGAAGGCGTGAAGCTCGCCCGCTTCCACCGACCCGATTTGGTGCTGCTCGATGTGGAAATGCCGGTGATGAACGGCCCGGAAGCCCTGGCTCAAATGCTGGATTTCCAGCCCGGGCTGCCGGTGTTGATGCTCACTATTTCCGAAGATGCCGACAATTTGAAAAAGTGCCTAGAGCTGGGCGCGCGCGGCTATATTTTGAAAAACGCTGACACCGATTTCCTGGTGGGCGCCATCCGCCAAGCCGTGGCCGGACAGCAAACCGTGTCGCCCGAAATGAACAGCGCCGGGCAGAGCATTCCGCCCGAACATTCTGCCATCCTCGATTCCCTCACCCAGCGCGAGCGCGATGTGTTGCGCTACGTGGCCGGCGGCATCAGCAACAAAATGATTGCCCGGCGGATGTTTTTATCCGAAAACACGGTGAAGGCGCATATGCAGAATATCTTTCGCAAACTCAACATCGACAACCGCGTACGCGCTGCCGTGTACGCCCGCGAATTGGGCTTGGATAAGGAAGAGGAGTGATGTGGTTGGCGGTTTCAGGTAGCCTTTGGATGAGGCTACCTGAAACTGAAAGGTGGAAGGCCAGCGGCGTTTGCTGCTGTTAATGGCTGGCTGGTGTTGGGTTCCGGTATTCGGCCTACAGTGAGTTATCAGTAATCTGTAATTAGTAAAGGCTACCTGAAAAATGTTTCAGGTAGCCTTTTTGTATCTAGTTTGGGTTGAAAGCTGCAATGCAACGTTTTTGGTTGTTTGTATATAGTGAATTAAATTTAAATCAGGACAAGGCGGCGAGCCGCAGACAGTACAGATAGTACGGCAAGGCGAGGCAACGCTGTACTGGTTTAAATTTAATTCACTATACGATGCCTGCGGCTAAACCGATACGGATGCTTTCAGGTAGCCTCTTCAGCCTTTTTATGCCCGCCGCACACTTTGCAGGCGGGGTTTTGGGGGATGGCGAAATGCTGCCATTGGCCGCTGAGTGCGTTGTAGCAGCGCAAAACGCCGTTTTCGGCAGGCAGGCCGAGTAGGATTTTCAGGGCTTCGGCGGCTTGGGTGGTGCCGATGATGCCCACCAGCGGGGCGAATACGCCGAACAGGGCGCAGGCGCCGTCGTTGTCTTGTTCGCGGTCGAACAGGCAGGCATAGCAGGGCTGGCCGGGCAGGTCGGGGCGGTAGGTGGCGATTTGGCCGTCGAAGCGGGTGGCGGCGCCGGAAACCAGCGGGGTGCGGGTGGCGCAGGCGGCGGCGTTGAGGGCTTGGCGGGCGGAGAAGTTGTCGCTGCAATCGAGCGCGGCCCGGCATTGGGGCAGCAGGCGCAGCAGGGCGGCTTCATCCAGTTTGCCGTGGGTTTCGATTTGGCAGGCGGGGTTGAGCTGTTTCAGGCAGCCTGCCATGGCTTCGGTTTTGAGGCGGCCGATGTCGGCTTCGCGGTAGGCGGTTTGGCGCTGGAGGTTGGTTTCGTCAACGCAGTCGTGGTCGGCAATAATCAGCCGCCCCACGCCGGCAGCGGCCAGATAGGGCAGAGCGGCGCTGCCCAGCCCGCCGCAGCCGAGCACCAGCACGCAGGCATCCAGCAGTTTTTGCTGGCCTTCGGTGCCGATTTCGTCGAGCAGGATGTGGCGGCTGTAGCGCAGCAGTTGACGGTCGTTCATGGCGGGAATCCAGTGGTGGAAAAGGCGGAGATTATAGCGAAACGGCAGGGAGGCCGATACAATACGGCTTCCCATTTGAATGAGAATTAAGATGGATGTAATTCACGACTTGCCTTCACTACAACAGGCCTTCCGCCGCAAACAGAAGCTGAAGTTTCTCTATTTCTGGGGGCATACGCCCAGGCAGGCGGGCGTGGTGGACCAGGCGGTGTTCAGCCAGTGGTATCCTGCGCCATTCGAGCTGGCGGGCGAACGTTATGCCACGGCTGAACATTATATGATGGCGGAGAAAGCCCGCCTGTTTGGCGCGGAAGCCGTCCGCCGCCAAATCTTGGCTTCGGGTTCGCCTGGCCATGCTAAGGCGCTGGGCAGGCGGGTGGAGGGTTTTCGGGAAGATGTATGGAACGCGCAGCGGTGCGAAATCGTGCGCCGTGGCAATTTAGCGAAATTCAGCCAGCATCCGGCTTTGCGCGCCTTCCTGCTGCAAAGCGGCAGCCGTGTTTTGGCGGAGGCCAGCCAGGTGGACAAGATTTGGGGCATCGGCCTGACGGCAGACGATCCGCGTGCGGCCAACCCGTTGCAATGGCAAGGGCTGAACCTGCTGGGGTTTGCGCTGATGGCAGTGCGTGAGGAGTTGCGCGGGAAGGGCGGTTGAGGTTTTCGATAGATGACGGGAGGCCGTGCGCGCTTTAGCCGGGAAGGTTGTACGGCCGGTTGGGGGGTGACAATCCGGCTGTTTGTTGCCTGTGGCTGCAATGCAAAGGCTACCTGAAAGCGGGTTTGCGGGTTTCTGCGAAGCCGAAAATATTTCAGGTAGCCTTTGCCGTGGGCGGCCTGCTGGGGCAAATGGTGCATCCAATCAAATTGCCGCAGCCGATTATGCCTGCCTGATGTGGGGCAGCCATGCCCGGGCGCGGGCTGGCGGTTTGCCGGGAAATCCTCTATACTGCGCGCACTCCTGTTTTGCGGGTATCGTCTAATGGTAAGGCACCGGCTTCCCAAGCCGACTATGCGGGTTCGATTCCCGTTACCCGCTCCAATTTCTTTCCCATGCCGTTTTTCCCGGCATGGGATTTTTATTGGCTGATTTGTTAAGAGATGTTTGCAGATGGGTGTATGGAATGAGGAATGGATAGTTTTGCCGGACGGGGTGTGCAGGATAGGGGATGATTACGGGGAGTTGAAAATTTATTATTTAGATACACTGTATTAGATTGTATAAAGGCTACCTGAAAATAAAATCCGTTTTATTTGTGTGATAAAGTTTGGTAAACTCAGCGCCATTTTTTGCATACATAAGTTTACTTTGGAGACCATAATGAGCTTCTTTGCTCAACATGCGCAGTTTTTTATCCAGTTTGCCGTGGTGCTGTTGTGCATCCTGGCCGGCGCCCAAGTGGGCGGTATTGGCCTGGGCGTGTTCGGCGGCATCGGCTTGGCCATATTGTCGTTCGGTTTCGGCCTGGAGCCCACCAGCCCGCCGATTGATGTGATGCTGATGATTATGGCGGTAGTGTCGGCAGCGGCGGCCATGCAGGCAGCCGGCGGTTTGGACTATATGATTAAAATCGCCACCCGCGTGCTGCATAAAAACCCGAAATACATCACCTTTATCGCGCCGATGGTTACCTACACCTTCACCGTTTTGGCCGGCACGGGGCATGTGGCTTATTCCGTGCTGCCGGTGATTGCGGAAGTGAGCCGCAAAAACGGCATCCGACCGGAGCGCCCGCTCACCATGGCGGTGATTGCTTCGCAGTTTGCCATTGTGGCCAGCCCGATTGCGGCGGCGGTGGTGGCCTGCGTGAGCTACCTCGAACCGCAGCATATTACGATGGCGGACGTGCTCAAAGTGAGTGTGCCCTCCACCATCATCGGCATCGGTATCGCCTGCGTGCTGGTAAACCGGATGGGCAAAGAGCTGAAAGACGACCCGGAATACCAACGCCGCCTGCAAGACCCGGCCTACAGCAAGCTGTATGACACGGAAACCGTATCCGCCGATGCGCAAGTGAGCGGCAAGGCTAAGGTTTCGGTGGGGATTTTCCTGTTTGCCGCCATTTTGGTGGTGTTGCTCGGCGCGATGCCCTCGCTGCGCCCGGTGTTTAACGATAAGCCGATGGGTATGGCGCACACCATTGAAATCGTGATGCTTTCCGCTGCCGCGCTGATTATCCTCACCTGCAAACCGGACGGCAATGCGATTACGCAGGGCTCGGTGTTCCATGCCGGTATGCGCGCCGTGATTGCCGTGTTCGGCGTGGCCTGGCTGGGCGATACGCTGATGCACGGGCATTTGGACGAAGTGCAGCAGGCGGTATCCGGCCTGGTGCAGAGCGCGCCGTGGGCGTTTGCCTTTGCGCTGTTTGTGCTCTCCGTGCTGGTAAACAGCCAGGGCGCCACCGTCGCGACGCTGTTCCCGGTGGCCATTTCGCTGGGCGTACCCGCGCCGATTATCATCGGCACATTCGTGGCGGTGAACGGCTATTTCTTCATTCCGAACTATGGCCCGATTATTGCCGCCATCGATTTCGACAGCACGGGCACGACGAAAATCGGCAAGTTTATTTTCAACCACAGCTTTATGCTGCCCGGCCTGCTGAGCATGGGCTTCAGCTTGGCCTTTGGATTGTTGTTCTCCAAGATGTTCTTCGGCTGAACGGTTTGATGGGAATACACACGCCCGAGCTTTGGCTCGGGCGTTTTGCTTGGGGAGAGGGCTACCTGAAAGAGAAAATGGAAAGGGGTTTGGAATAAAATTTATCCTTGATACACGGGTCTATTTTTATGTGCATCAACAATACAAACCAACATATTTTTGAAACGAGCTGACCCACAGATGGCACACATGCATGGTAAGGCGAGCCAATGCCGTATTAGAAGCATGTTGATTTGCTATGAAAAAGAATAAATATATTTGATATGTATTGAAAAATTTATTTTGCCTCTTTAATAACGATCTACTGTCTTTAAAGTTATAAATTACCCTCTACCATGTAGATAGTAGTTTGTTTTTATATTATAAAAAATTCATTAAAGTAAAATATTTATAAAGTAAATGAATTTTACTTGAGAATAAAATCTGTTTTTGTGGAGAGGAATGCTGCTGCGGTGGTCAGACTGGAGTGGTGACATTGAAATTTTCATCCCGGGCTTCTCTTTTCTAAGCTTTGGAATTAAGCCGTTTGGCTGATAAGAGGAGATTTCCTTTGCCGATAGAATACGAAAATTAAAATAATTTAACCTATTGGTAGGAAATATAAAAAATGAGTTGTTCGAGATTCCGCATGAGCCTGATTGCCTCTATGTTATTAGGTTTCCATACCATGGCGGTTGCCGAGGAAGTTGAAGTGCCTGCGGTGTTGGAAGACATCTATGTGCAGGGGAAAAACCGCAGCACGCGTACTGAAAACCGCGATTCGTTCACCACCTCCGCCATGCGTACCACCACGGGTTTGGCTTTGTCGCCCAAAGAAACGCCGCAGTCGGTCAGCGTCATTACCAAAACTCAGATTGAAGGGCAGGGCATTACCCGTTTGGAAGATGCGCTGAAGGCCACTACGGGTGTTACCGTTGTGCGTGATTCCGACCGCTCGCGCTTCATGTCGCGCGGTTTCTATATCGACCAAATAGAAGAAGACGGCGTTTCTTCCGATGTTTCCAGCTATGTGGGCGAAACCATCCTCAATGCCGAGAGTCAGACCGATTTGTCGGTGTACGACCACATCGAAGTGGTGCGCGGTGCCACCGGTTTGACGCAGGCCAACGGCGAGCCGGGCGGAACCATCAATGCGGTACGCAAACGGCCGACTTCTGCACGGCAGATACAGGGCAGCGTGAGTGCGGGGCGTTTCGACACTTACCGCAGCGAATTGGATGTTTCCGGCAGCCTCAACAGCAGCCGCACAGTGCGCGGCCGTTTGTTGGGCGCATGGGAAAAGGCCGGTTCTTTCATCGACCGCGTCAATAGCCGGCAAAACGTGGTGTACGGCGTGCTTGATTTCGATTTGGGCGAAAAAGCAGTTTGGACGGTGGGCAGCCTGTATCAAAACCGCCATGCGGTGCCGGATGTGTACGGCCTGCCTGCGGGCAGCGAGGATCATCCGCTGCATCTGCCGCGCAATGCTTATTCCGGTGCGCCGTGGAACAACAGCCGCTTCACCAAATTCAATTTATTTTCGGAGCTGCGGTACGATTTCAACGATAACTGGCGGGCTATCGGCTTGGTCGATTATCGCCGCGACACGGCATTTCGGGAGTATGCCGCGCTCAGCAGCGGTCCGAGCTGGCAAAACAGCAGCGGCACCATCTGGGGCAGCGGCAACCGCCTTGCCGACAACAAAACCACGCAATGGACGGCGCAAGGCAAGCTGACCGGCCGCTTTGAGGCATTGGGACGCCAACACGACGTGTTCGCCACATACAGCTACAACAAACGGCGTACCGACTCCGAAACCATGCAGCATTGGAATTTGTGGGCAGACCCGTCCGACTCTTGGAACCAGTTTTGCGCATCGCGCGGCTGGCCGAACTGGTGCGACCCTAACTTGAGCCGAGATTTCCCGCTGGATCCGTTTGACGGTTCCGTTATCCCGCGCCCCGATTGGAGCAAGCTGGCCGATTTGGATTACCGCTTCAACCCCATCCACCGACACACCGAGGAACATACCCGTTCCCATGCCGTCAGTGCCGGTATCCGCTTTAATCCTACCGACAAACTGCACCTGCTGGCCGGTTTCCGCTACACCCGGTGGCGTTATCGGCAAAACACCGATGACATAATCGACCCGGCCAACCCTGCTCCTTTGGAGAGTATGACACGCCGCATTAACCGCAATCGTTTCGTGCCCTATTTGGGTATTACCTGGGATGTAACGCCGCATCACAGCCTGTATGCCAGCTACACCTCGATTTTCAAACCGCAGCTCGAATATAAAGATGCCGGCGGCAACGATTTACCGCCCGTTATCGGCACCAACTACGAAATCGGCTGGAAATCCGCTTGGAACAACAAACGCCTGAACACTGCCGTCGCCTTGTTCCAAATCGATCAGAAAAACCGCGCCGTTTATGGCGGAGATGACGGAATGGGCAACGGCTACTATATCAACACCGGCCGCGTGGTCAGCCGAGGCTTGGATGCGGAAATTTCCGGTAATCTGACCGATAACTGGAAACTGTTTGCCGGCTACACCTACAACGACAGCAAATACCGCAATGATGAAGAAGACTACCAAGCCGGGCAGAGATACAGCCAGCACACGCCGCGCAGTATCTTCAGGCTCTACACCAATTACCGGCTGCCCGGTGCCGCGCACCGATGGAGTATCGGCGCAGGTATGAGCGTGCAAAGCCGCACCGGTAACCTGCACGACCAGCCTAACCTCAAGCAGGGCGGCTACACCTTGTGGCATGCCGATGTGCAATACGCGCCGACCGACCGCATCCGTTTGAGCCTGATTGGCAACAACCTGTCGAATAAGCGTTATTTTGAAAACAACGCCAACCGCAGCAACGGCGCTTATAATTTTTACGGTATGCCGCGCAATATCATGTTCAAACTGAACTGGCGGCTGTAATCCCCTTAATCGGCAATCGGCAGGAGCAGGCCGGATGATAAAATCCTACCTGTACCTGCCGATTTTTTGTTTCAGACGGCCTTCTGCAAAAGAGCCGTCTTAGGCTGGTATTTACTTATCCAGCCGCTTCAACCGTTTGGCGGCATATTTGTTGCCTGCCTCGGCGGCACGGCGGTAGTAGCGGACGGTTTTTTTCAGACGGCCTGCGTCTTCATACAGGATGCCGAGGTTGGATAAGGCAAGGATGCTGCCCGCGCGGGCGGCGAGCTTGTACCATTTCTCCGCCAGTTTTTTGCTGCGGCGCACGCCTTTGCCGTTATGGTAGAGGAAGCCTAGGTTGTTGCAGGCGGTGGCATCAGCCTGCAGGGCGGCGCGGGTGTACCATTTGCGGGCTTTGGTATGGTTTTTGGGCAGGCCGAGGCCTTTTTCGTACAGGTAGCCGAGGGCGCGTTGGGCATCAGCGTGGCCGTTTTTGGCGGCGCGGCGATAGAGTCGATAGGCTGTCTGAATGTCTTTTTTGCCGCCGAGACCTTTTTCATGCAAGTAACCGAGGCGGTAGGCGGCATCGGGGGCGTCGCTGCTGCGTTGGGCGGCGGCGCGGACGTACCATTTGCGGGCGCGGCGGTAGTCGGGCTTTTCGGCAAATTCGTATAGGCAGCCGAGGGCCTCCTGTGCTTCGGCGTGGCCGAGTTTGGCGGCACGTCGGTAGTATTTTTCGGCTTTGGCTCGGTTCGGTTTGACGCCGTAGCCGTACTGGCGGGCGCGGCCGAGGCCGAACCAGCCATCGGGGCAGCCTTTTCTGGCGAGTTGGCGATAGCTGCGATAGGCGGCGCTGGCTTCGGCCGGGTCAGCGGCAAAGGAGGCGCAATAGAGGTATTCGAGCAGGGCGGCGCGGTAGGGGGATTCGGGGTTCATGGTTTCTGCCTTTCTGGATGTTTTCAGGTAGCCTCAAGCACAGGCTACCTGAAAACGTTTGGCGCATTTGTTTTGCTTTTGCTGAAATACTGCCCTGATGCCGTTCGGTTTGATTCCTACTTTTCAGGTAGCCTGCCCGGCCAGCACGGCGGCGATGAGCTCTTGGGCGCCATTGTCGGCCAGTTTTTTGGCAACGGCGCGGCCGAGGGCATCGGCGTATTCGCGCGGGGCTTGGGCTTCTTCTCGCAGGATGACGGAGCCGTCGGGATGGCCGACCAGGCCGTGCAGGGTGAGCAGACCGTCTTGCTCGGTGCAGTAGGCGGCCAGCGGCACTTGGCAGCTGCCGCCCAGCGTGCGGGCAAGGGCGCGTTCGGCGGTAACGCAGGCGGCAGTTTGGGCGTGGTTCAGCGGGGCGAGCAGGGACAGCAGTTCGCTGCGGTGTGCGGCAATTTCGATGCCGAGCGCGCCTTGGCCGGCGGCGGGCAGGCTGTCGGCGGGGGAGAGGGTGTGGCGGATGCGCTGCGTGAGGCCGAGGCGCTTGAGGCCGGCTTTGGCCAGGATGATGGCGGCGTAGTCGCCTCGGTCGAGCTTGGCAAGGCGGGTTTGCACGTTGCCGCGCAAAGGGGCTACCTGAAGCTGCGGAAAACGGGCGCGCAGCTGGGCTTCGCGGCGCAGGCTGGATGTGCCGACAATGGCGCCGGCGGGCAGGTCTTCAAGCCGCCGGTAGTCGTTGGAAACGAAGGCATCAAACGGGCTTTCGCGTTCGCAGATGGCGGCCAGGGTAAAGCCTTCGGGCAATACCATCGGCACGTCTTTAATAGAGTGTACGGCAAGGTCGGCACGGCCGTCGGATAGGGCTTGTTCGAGCTCTTTCACAAACAGGCCTTTGCCGCCGATTTTGGAGAGAGTTTTATCGAGAATGCGGTCGCCTTGGGTGGTGAGGCCGAGGATGGATACTTCGCAGCCGGGGTAGAGCGCACGCAGGCGGGATTGGATGTGTTCGGCCTGCCACATGGCGAGGGCGCTTTCGCGGCTGGCGATAACGAGTTTGTGCGGGGTCATTTCAATTAGGAAAACGGAATGGCAAACGGCGGGCAGTCTATCATGAAACGGCGGTGTGTTTGTGGGCGTTTTGCGCTGCCCGCTATATAATCCGGCTATCGTACAACCACTTCGGGCTACCTGAAAAATGAAACGCCATTCCCTGCTGATTCCGCTGTCGCAAGACCACCACCATTCGCTGGCTATGTGTGCCCGCATCCTGCGCGACCCTGCCGCCGACCACCGTGCCGATTTTGCCAAGCAGAAAGATGATTTGCTGGTGCATTTTACCGAAGAGGAAGCGCTGTTTGCGCCGTGGTGGGACAAATTGGCGCAGCCGGAAATGCAGCGGCGTTTTGAGGAAGAACATGCGCTGTTGCGCCGAATGCTGGCCGCGCCCGAGTTCGACAATCCCGATTGGATGAAGGCTTTTGCCGAAACCCTGCGTGGGCATGCACGTTTTGAAGAGCGCGAGCTGTTTCAGGCGTTTCAGGAAATCTTGGGGGAAGAGGGAGAGGCTACCTGAAAATATAGTGAATTAACAAAAACCAGTACAGCGTTGACTCGTCTTGCCGTAACGTGTGTACTGTCTGCTGCTCGCCGCCTTGTCCTGATTTTTGTTAATCTACTATATTGTGTGGCTTACTCAGCAGAGTTTCAGGTAGCCTTTTGGTGATTAAATCATTTAGAAAAACAAGGGCAAACAGTCGATATGGCTGTTTGCCCTTTATTGTGCACCGATATGCGCCTAGGCTGCCGGTTGGTCGTGCAGGGTGGCTGCGTAGAAGGTGTTTTCCAACAGGGTAGCGATGGTCATCGGGCCTACGCCGCCGGGAACAGGGGTAATCATGGAAGCGCGTTCTTTGGCGGCTTCAAAATCCACGTCACCACAGAGTTTGCCGTCTGCCAGCCGGTTGATACCCACATCCACCACCACGGCGCCGGGTTTAATCCAGCTGCCCTGAACCAGTTTGGGCTTACCCACGCCCACCACCACTATATCGGCTTCAGAAACTTCATGTGCCAAGTTTGCGGTGAAGCGGTGGCATATGGTAACCGTGGCCCCGGCCAGTAGCATTTCCAGTGCCTGCGGGCGGCCGACAATATTGGATGCGCCCACGATCACGGCTTTTTTGCCGCGCAGCTCCACGCCGTAAGTTTCCAATAAGGTCATCACGCCCTTGGGGGTGCATGGGCGCATTAGCGGCATTTTCACGGTCAGGCGGCCAACGTTGTAGGGGTGGAAGCCGTCCACGTCTTTATTAGGCTGGATGCGCTCGATTACCGATTGGCTGTTAATGTGTGCCGGTAAGGGCAGCTGCACCAAAATACCGTCCACATCGGGAGCAGCATTGAGTTCGTCAATCAGTTGCAGCAGCTCTTTTTCGGTAGTGGAGGCCGGCAATTCGTAGGAACGGGAGTCGCAATGAGCCTTTTCGCAGGCAATTTTTTTGTTGTTCACATACACAACACTGGCAGGATCACTGCCAACCAGCAAAACAGCCAAACACGGGGGGCGCAAGCCTTGTTTGCGGCGATCGGCCACTTTGTCGGCAAGTTTCAGCAGACGTTCGTTAGCAACGGCTTTACCATCGAGAATCTGGGCTGTCATGGGCTGTTCCTTTTTTGTCGGGTTGGGTGGGGAAGTAAAACGGATGGGCTGAATGGCTGCATCAGATAAAATCAAGTTATATTTCAATTTATTGATAATAAATAAGAAATAATTCATGCAACAATATATGCTACAGCCGGCGGTTTTGCTGGGGTTTCAATCATAGTTGGCTGGGCGATTATAGCATGTTGCTCATAACACTTTGGGGTTGGTAGGGGCTTTGTCTGTGTAATTTGCTTAATGTATATGCGCCGGTGTTGCGAAGCAGATTGTAATTAACAGATTGTTATTGAACATAAAGCGATAGCCATTCAATCAAACCGATATTTAATTTCGAATTGCCTGCTTGACAGGGCGAAAGCAGTATGAGTAGAATTCGCCTTTCTTATCGGGGCGTAGCGCAGTCTGGTTAGCGCATCTGCTTTGGGAGCAGAGGGTCGTGAGTTCGAATCCCACCGCCCCGACCAAAGTTCTCCGAAAAATTGTGAACGACAGGATAGGTAGAGCGCCCGTAGCTCAACCGGATAGAGCACCCGCCTTCTAAGCGGGCGGTTACAGGTTCGATTCCTGTCGGGCGCGCCAAAAGTTTTATGGTGGCTGTAGCTCAGTTGGTAGAGCCCCGGATTGTGATTCCGGTTGTCGTGGGTTCGAGCCCCATCAGCCACCCCAAATTGAAACCCGTATGCCTCGGCATACGGGTTTTTGTGTCCCAAGCCCAGCGTCAAACCATTGAATCTTCTTTTTTTCAGGTAGCCTGTGTTCATTGTGTGAAATATTGCACATATACCAAGCCACCGCCGCCACACTCTACCCAGCAAATGCTTGCTTACGCTGTATTTTGCCGATATAATGCCGCGTTTTCCACCCCTTGCCCGCTGTTTCCGCATGACGGCGGGCTGTATTTAGCCATAAGGAGATAACATGCGTCATTACGAGATTGTATTCATCGTTCATCCCGACCAGAGCGAGCAAGTGCCCGCCATGGTTGAACGCTACAAAACCTTGATTACCGAGTCTGGCGGCCATATTCACCGCTTGGAAGACTGGGGTCGCCGCCAGTTGGCCTATCCCATCAACAAGCTGCACAAAGCACACTACGTGCTGATGAATATCGAGTGCACCCCGGCTGCCATCGAAGAGCTGGAAACCGGTTTCCGCTTCAACGACGCCGTATTGCGCCACCTGACCATCAAAATGGACGAAGCCGTTACTGAAGCTTCTCCCATGATGAAGGAAGAAAAATCCAAAAACCTGCTGAACGGCCAGCCTCAGGAAGAAGCTGCCGCCGAAGCCTAAGCGTGAGATTTTGAACAATACTGTAAGCCTTACCGCCCGCATCAAAGATGCCGACACCTTGCGCTACACCCCGGCCGGCACAGCCGTATTGGGATTGATGCTAGAGCATGAATCGTGGCAGACCGAAGCAGGCGAACCCTATCTGGCCCGGTTTGAACTCCAGGCGAAATTAATCGGCGAACAGGCAAAACTCTGGCAACACAAAGCAGGCAGTATGGTGGATATATCCGGATTTCTTGCGGCTTACAGCCAAAAATACCGTCGCCCCATATTGCATATACAGACAATTATTGAAAATAAAGGTTGAATGAGATGGCTCGTCAAACATTTAAACGTAGAAAATTCTGCCGCTTTACCGCAGAAGGCATCAAACAAGTAGATTACAAAGCAGTTGATTTGCTGAAAGACTTCATTTCTGAAAACGGCAAAATCATCCCCGCCCGCATTACTGGCACCAAAGCTCACTATCAGCGCCAGCTGTCTGTGGCCGTAAAACGTGCCCGTTTCCTGGCTCTGCTGCCCTACACCGACCAACACAAATAATTAACGGAGAATTTATATTATGCAAATCATTCTGTTAGAAAAAATTGGCGGCTTGGGCAATCTGGGCGATGTAGTAACCGTAAAAAACGGCTATGCCCGCAACTTCCTGATTCCTCAAGGTAAAGCTAAGCGCGCTACCGAAGCTGCTTTGGCCGATTTTGAAGCCCGCCGTGCCGAACTCGAAGCCCGTCAGGCTGAAATCCTGGCCGATGCACAGGCTCGTCAAGCCAAATTGGAAGGCCAAACCATCACCATCGCCCAAAAAGCTGGCGTGGATGGTCGTCTATTCGGCTCTGTAACCAATGCCGACATCGCCGAAGCCATCCGTGCATTTGGTGTGGAAGCTGTTAAAGCTAACGTACGCCTGCCCAATGGCCCGTTTAAAGCAGTTGGCGAATACGCAATCGAAATCGCCCTGCATACCGATGCCGTGGCTAATATTACTGTGGTTGTTGTACCGACCGCAGAATAAGTCTGCATTGTTGTCTGCAGCAACAAAAAGGCTACCTGAATATTTCAGGTAGCCTTTATTTTATGGCTGAGGGATGAAGAAATTTTATAGTGAATTAACAAAAACCAGTACGGCGTTGGCTCGCCTTGCCGTAACGTGTGTACTGTCTGCGGCTCGCCGCCTTGTACTGATTTTTGTTAATCCACTATAATTCGCTACAGTGCTTATGCTCATAAGAAGCTATCCGGCGAGACGGCAATGGAATATGGTGGGGAGCTTAGCGAGACGTTGATTTCTTCATGGTTTCTTTATCCGATGCTATTGCCCTCTGCCGTATTTCTATGCTGCCTATGATTGTAGTTGCCTCTCGATGTCTATTGGGTGCGACTAGAGTTGATGCAACAAACAGGCTACCTGAAAACGAAGCGAGGCGCAGTTTCTGCAACGCTAAAATTTTCAGGTAGCCTTTTCTCTATCCTACGGTTTAGGCAGCATTCAAATCGAAGCCGCTATGGCGGAGTAGGGCATCGATGTTGGGGGCGCGGCCGCGGAAGGCTTGGAAAGATTCGGCGGCGCTGCGCGAGCCGCCTACGGCGAGGATTTCCTGCCAGAAGCGGTGGCCGCATTCGGCCACATTGCCGCTTTCTTCAAATGCGGCGTAGGCATCGGCGCTGAGCACTTCAGCCCAGGCATAGCTGTAGTAGCCGGCCGAGTAGCCGCCGGCGAAGATGTGGCCGAAGCTGTTGGCGAAACGGTTGTAGGCGGGCGGCTGCACCACGGCCACTTCGCGGCGCACGTTGTCCAACACTTGAGCCCAGCTGGCAAGGCGGGCGGGATCGGTTTCGCTGTAAATCAGCATATCGAATAAGGCGAATTCCATCTGGCGCACGAGGAACATGCCGCGTTGGAAGTTCTTGGCGGCGAGCATTTTGTCGAACAATTCCTGCGGTAGCGGTGCGCCGTTGTCTTCGTGTTCGGACATGCCGCGCAGCACATCGTATTCCCACACGAAGTTTTCCATAAACTGACTGGGCAGCTCCACAGCATCCCATTCCACGCCATTGATGCCGCTCACGCCCAATTCGTCCACTTGGGTGAGCAGATGGTGCAGGCCGTGGCCGGTTTCGTGGAAAAGGGTGAGGATTTCGTCATGGGAGAGGCGGGCTTCTTTGCCTGCTGCGGGCGGGGTGAAGTTGCACACCAAATAGGCGGTGGGGCTTTGCAGCTGGCCATTGGGCAGGCGGCGGCGGCCTTTATAGTCGTTCATCCATGCGCCGCCGCGTTTGCCTTCGCGGGCGTACAAATCCATATACACGCCGCCGATGTGCGCGCCGTTTTGCGAGAGCTCGAAATAACGCACGTCGGGGTGCCATACGGGCACGGTTTTTTCGGTGAAATCCACGCCGTAGAGCCGTTTGATTTGGGCGAACAGGCCAAGGAGCACTTTGCTCACGGGAAAGTATTTTTTCACTTCGGTTTCGCTGAACGAATATTTGGCCTGGCGCAGTTTTTCGGAGGCATAGGCCAAATCCCAGGGCTGCGGGTTTTCAATGGCGAGGGTGTCGCGGGCGAAGGCCTGCACAGCGGCAAAATCCTGTTCGGCGAAGGGCTTGGCGCGTTTGGCCAAATCGCGCAGGAAGTCCAGCACTTGCGCGGGCGAATCGGCCATTTTGGTGGCCAGCGAGAGCTCGGCGAAGTTGGCGTAGCCCAGCAGCTTGGCTTCTTGCAGGGTGATTTCCAGGCGGCGGGTGATGTTGGGGCTGTTGTCGAACCGGCCTTCGTTGGAAAGCTCGCTGGCGCGGGTAACGTAGGCGCGGTATACCTCTTCGCGCAGTTCGCGGTTGTCGGCGTATTGCATCACGGCGAGGTAGTGCGGCATTTGCAGGCCGATTTTGTAGCCGCTTTTGCCTTCGGCTTGTGCGGCAGCGGCAAATATGGCCATGGCGTCTTCAGGTAGCCCGGAGAGCGGCTCGGCATTATCGAAATAAAGGGCGAAGGCATCGGTGGCATCAAGCACGTTCTGTGAGAATTTGGCAGCCAGCTGGGCGCCTTCGGTTTGCAGGGCGGCGAATTCGGCCTGCTTTTCGGGCGGCAGCTCGGCACCGCTGAGCACGAAATCGCGCAGGTCATGGTTGAGCTTGGTTTGCTGCGCCGGGCTTAGGGTGGCGAATTCGGGGGAGCTTTTGATGGTTTTGAAGCGCTGGTAGAGCTCGATGTCTTGGCCGATTTCGGTGAAGAATACGGTGATTTCCGGCATCAGCTCGTTATACACGGCGCGCAGTTCGGGGGTGTCGGCCACGGAATTGAGGTGCGATACCACGCCCCAGATGCGGCCGACGCGCTCGGTGATGTCGGTGAGTTTTTCCACGGTATTGGCCCAGGTGGCTTCGCTTTGAGCCTTGACGGCAGCAATGCCGGCCCTGGCTTCGGCAAGGGCGGATTCGAGGGCAGGGCGGATGTGGGCGGTTTGGATTTGGTCGAAACGCGGCTCTTCGCCGAGTTGGAGCAGGGGATTCACGGGTTGTCCTTTTGATGATGGGGGATGATACGGGCAAATAGGGGCGGGGTGGGTTTTCACAAGGGCAGGGGCAGGGTTAATTGGTGTTTTCAGGTAGCCTGGGTTTGAATCGGCTTGAGGCTACCTGAAAATGAACATCCAGCTGTTGCGGGATAGGGCGGTTTGAGTTTGTTGCGCTTAGTCATGCGGTTTCAGGTAGCCTGCGGAAGGGCTGTGTGGCAGATGACTCAATGGGATGCTTGGTGGGCTTTTAGCAGCCGGTAAAACAGTTCTACTGCTTGGGCGTGCTGCTGTGCGGAAATCGGCTGGGATAGAAAATTCGGCCAATCGATATCGGCAGGGCTGAAGCCGTAGACGTAGGCCAGGATCATGTTGGCAAAGCCGGCGGTGGATTCGGCATAGCCCAGTTGTTGGGCAACGAAATTGTGGAAGGATCGAAGGGTGTCGGGTTCGTCGATATGGTGGCAGCGGGTGGCCATGGTGTAGCCGCTGATGAAGTTCAGCAGGCTGGGAAGCGTGGGCGGGTTGATATAGTGGATTAAATTAAAACCAGTACAGCGTTGGCTCGCCTTGCCGTACTATCTGTACTGTCTGCTGCTCGTCGCCTTGTCCTGATTTAAATTTAATTCACTATATATACCGAGCCGGTTTTGCATTTGGAAAAGCAAGGCGGAAAGGGTGTGGGGAAAAGGCATGGTGCGGATTGGGGCTACCTGAAAAGTGGGCAGGATTATAGCCAAAGCGCATTTCACTTCCTGCCGCATGAACCTGTCTCGCGGTGCTGGTGGTGCTGCCTTCGGCTCGGTAGGAAAAATCATGGTTATGGCCAAAGTACCGGTTTCAGGTAGCCCCAAATTTTCAGGTAGCCTTGGTTGCGGTGAATCCGGATAAAAAACTGCCGGCCTTTCCATATATGTGTGGAAGGGTCGGCAGGGCAGGCTACCTGAAAACGTAATCGGGCAGCCGGATTATTTGCTATCGGCAGGGGCGGAAGCAGCTTCTGCAGTGGCTTGGGGCGGCGTTGCCGCTGCGGCCGGGGCGGCTTCGGTGTGTTGCTTGAGGCCGCCGCCGAGGGCTTTATAGAGGTCGGCCAGGTTTTCCAGCATGGAAAGTTGGGTGGCGAGCACGGCGGCATCGGCGGAGTAGCTGCTGCGTTCGGCATCGAGCACTTCCAGCGAGCTGGACACGCCGTGGCGGTAGCGCAGATTAATCAGGCGCAGGCGGTCGTTGTAGGCTTTTTGGGTTTGCACGCGGGCATCGTATTGCTGTTGCAGGGTTTCGCGCGCCACCAAGGCGTTGGATACGTCTTGGAAGGCGGACTGCACGGCTTTTTCATACGCGGCCACGGCCGATTGCTGGCGCAGTTTGGCCACATCCAGGCTGGCGCGCAGGCTGCCCCAGTTGAAAATGGGCACTTTGATGGTGGGGGAGAATACCCAGGTGCGGTTTATGCCGTCGAACAGGCGGTTCATCTCGGTGCTGCCGGTGCCGATGTTGCTGGTGATGCTGATGCTGGGGAAAAAGGCGGCACGGGCGGCGCCGATATTGGCGTTGGCCTGGCGCAGGTTGTGCTCGGCGGCGCGGATATCGGGGCGGTTTTGCAGCAGGTCGGAGGAGAGGCCGGCGGGCAGGCGAGTGATGCGGAACTGCTTGTTCAGCGGCAGGCCGGCGGGCAGGTTGTCGGGCACGGGCTGGTTAATCAGCACGGCCAGGGCGTTGTGTGCCTGCTCGCGGGCGCGCAGGGCGGCAGCGTAGTCGGCTTTGGCCGATTCAATCAGGGCTTCCATTTCGCGCAGGTTGACGGCAGAAATCACGCCGGCGTTGTGCTGGATTTGGTTGAGCCGGTAGGTTTGCTCGCGGGTTTGCAGCACCCGCTGGGCGAGCTTCATGGATTCTTCGGCGTAGCGTTCGTTGAAATAGGCTTTGGCCACGGCGGAAACCAGCGCGAGGTGGGCGGAATCGCGGGCGGCGGCGCTGCTGAAGTAGCCTTGCAGTGCGGCTTGGTTGTTGCTGCGGGCTTTGCCGAACAGGTCGAGCTCGTAGGAGGCGATGCCGAGGCCGACGCTGTAGGATTCGGCAATGTAGGAGCGGCCGGTGGCGCTCAAATCCTGCGCCACGCGGGCACGTTGGCCGGTACCGCTGGCGTTGATGCCGGGCAGGGAGGCGGCGCGGGTGATGGCGTATTGGGCGCGTACCGCTTCGGCATTCAGGGCGGCCATGCGCAGGTCGGGGTTGTTTTGCAGCGCCAGGGTAATCAGGGATTTGAGGCGCGGGTCGGCAAAGTAGTCTTCCCAGCCGGTGTCGGCGGCACGGCTGCTTTGGCTGGCGGCGGTGTCGTAGCGGAAATTGGCGGGCACGTTTACTTCGGGCTGCTGATAGCGCGGCGCAAGGGTGCAGGCGGAAAGCAGCAGGCTGAAGGCGAGGCTGCCGGCAATCGGTTTTAAAACAGTTGTTCTCATGTGCTTGGTCCTTATGGTTTTCAGGTAGCCTCCAATGCGGCAGAGGCTACCTGAAAACGTTTTACTGGTCGTTATGCAGGTCGCGTTTCTCTTCTTCGCTCAGCCCTTGTTCAGCGGCGGCAACGTAGAGTTCGGCCTGCTCGGGGCTGATGTTGGTGTGGGCGGCGGCCATTTCGGTTTCGTGTTGGGACGGTTTAGACAGTTTGCGTACCAACACGTAGAACAGCGGCACCAGGAATACCGACAGCAGTGTACCGACAGACATCCCCCAGAATACGGTGGTGCCGATGGCGCGTTGGCTGGCGGAGCTGGCGCCGGAAGCGATATACAGCGGCACCACGCCCAAGATGAAGGCGAAGGAAGTCATTAGAATCGGGCGGAAGCGCAGGTGAGCGGCAGCCAAGGCCGATTCCATCGCGCTCTTGCCTTGCGCTTGCAGGTCTTTGGCAAATTCGATAATCAGAATCGCGTTTTTCGCGCTCAAGCCGACCACGGTAATCATACCGACCATGAAGTAGATGTCGTTGAAGAACACCTCTCGGATGTGGAATACGCCGTTGAATAGGTTGCGGCCGAACACGCCCACCACCACACCGAGGAAGCCCAAGGGAGCAACCAGAATCACGGCGGCGGGAATCGACCAGCTTTCATACAGGGCGGCCAGCACGAGGAAGGTGGCCAGCAATACGAAGCCGTAGAGCATGGTGCGCTGGGAAGAGCCGCTGGCCTGTTGGCGTGATTCGCCCGCCCATTCCACGCTGTAGCCGTCCATCTGCGACACGATGCGCTCCACTTCGGCCATGGCGTCGCCGCTGGAGAAGCCGGATTTGACCGCGCCGCTGATCGACATGGCGGGATAGCCGTTGAAACGGGTGCTCTGCTCCATACCGGTTTCCCACGAGGCACTGACCACGGTGGAAAGCGGCACGGCCACGCCTTGGCCGTTGGGCACGGTCATGGCCAGAATCTGCTCGGCCTGCATACGGGACTGGGGCACAGCCTGCACGTACACTTTTTGCAGGCGGCCGCTATTGGGGAAGTCGTTCACATACGCCCCGCCCAATGCGGAACCCAAGGTGCTGCGGATGGAAGACATGCTGATGCCTTGTGCGGCGGCGGCGGCACGGTCGATGGTGAGCTTAAGCTGCGGCGCATCTTCCAAACCGGCGGCGCGAGTGTCGCCGAACATTGGGTTTTTACGCATTTCGGCAATCAGCTTGTTGCGTGCTTCCACCAAGGCTTGGTGGCCGCGGCTGTTGCGGTCTTGCAGGTAGAACTCCAAACCGCCGTTACCCAGCTCGCGGATGGGCGGCGGATTCACGGCAATGGCGAAACCGTCGCGGATCAGGCCGCTGGCCATGAATGCGCCGGTGAGTTTTTGGGTGATGCTGGCGGCATCTTCGCCCGGGCCTTTACGCTCGTCCCAGTTTTTCAAAATCACAAAGCCCATGGCCATGTTCTGACCGCTACCTGAAAAACTGAAGCCGGATACGGTAAACACGTCTTTCACGCCGGGTGTATTTTGGGCAATCTGCTCCACGGCCAGCAGGGTTTGGTCGGTACGCTCTTTGGTGGCGCCGGCGGGCAGCTGGATGCTGACCATCAGGTTACCTTGGTCTTCCGACGGCAGGAAGGAAGACGGGATGCGGGTGTAGAGCAGGCCGGCAGCGGCCACCAGCGCCAAGTACACAATCAGCATACGGCCGGCACGGTGCAGCAGGGCGGCCACCCAGCCTTCGTAGCGCTTGTTGCCGGCGGTGAATTTGCGGTTGAACCAGCCGAAGAAGCCGGTTTTTTCCTCGTGATGCCCTTTCTCAATCGGTTTGAGCAGCGAGGCGCACAAGGCCGGTGTGAGCGATAGGGCGAGGAAGGCGGAGAAGGCGATGGAGATCACCATGGTGATGGCAAACTGCTGGTAGATTTTGCCGGTAGCACCGCTGAACATGGCCAGCGGTACGAACACGGAAATCAACACAGCGGTAATGCCGACCACGGCGCCGGAAATCTGCCCCATGGCTTTATGCGTGGCTTCACGCGGCGGCAGCCCTTCTTCCGACATGATGCGTTCCACGTTTTCCACCACCACAATGGCGTCGTCCACCACAATACCGATTACCAGCACCATGGCAAACATTGTGAGCACGTTGATTGACATGCCAAAATAGTAAATACCGGCAAAGCCGCCCAAGAGCGAAATCGGCACCACGATGGTGGGAATCAGGGTATAGCGGATGTTTTGCAGGAACACAAACATCACAATGAACACCAATACCATGGCTTCCACCAAGGTGTGTACCACTTGTTCGATGGAGATTTCCACAAAGGTGGAGGTATCGTACGGGGCGCTCCAGGTAACATCGCCGGGGAAATACTGCTCCAATTTGGCCATGCGTTCTTTTACCAGCGCGGCAGTGGCGGTGGCGTTGCCACTGTTGGACAGCATCACGGCCATGCCGACGGTGGGTTTGCCGTTGAGGCGGGTACTGGCGGAGTAGTCTTCCGAACCCAGCTCGATTTTGGCCACATCGCGCAGATAAACGTTGGCACCGTTTGTGTTGCTGCGCAGGATGATGTTGCCGAACTCTTCCGGCGTGCTGAGCTGGCCGTCGGCAGTGATGGTGGCGGTAATGGTTTGCCCCTGGCTGGCCGGCAGCGAGCCGAGCGAACCGGCGGAAATTTGCACGTTTTGCGCGCTGATGGCAGAGGAAACGTCGGCAAAAGAGAGGTTGAAGTTTTGTAGTTTCTGCGGGTCTACCCAAATACGCATGGCGCGTTCTGCTGCAAACAGACGCACTGCGCCCACGCCTTCAACACGCTGCAATTCGGGCACGATGTTGCGTTTGGCGTAGTCGGCCATTTCTTCCAAATCTTGGGTTTGCGAAGAGAGTGCCACCACCATCAGGAAGTTGGAGCGGGATTTGGATACGTTCACACCGTATTGCTGTACGGTGGCGGGCAGGCTGGACAACACTTCGTTCAGTTTGTTGTTCACTTCCAGCTGCGCCACGTTTTCATCGGTATCGGGAGTGAAGGTGAGGGTAACGCTACCTGAACCGCTAGAGTCGGCGGAAGTGGACATATAGTCCAAGCCTTCCACGCCGTTCATATTGCGTTCGATTACTGCCAACACACTGTCTTCCATCACCTGGGCGGAAGCGCCGGGGTAGGTGGCGGTCAGGTTGAACGTGGGCGCGGCAACAGACGGATATTGCGATACCGGCAGTTTTCGGATGGCCAGCACGCCCGCCAAAATAATGAAGAGAGAGATAACCCATGCGAACACGGGCCGGTCGATAAAGAATTTAGCCATTTACACACGCCCCTTTATTTGGCTTGGGAAGCGGATTGGGCGGCCGGAGCGGAAGCTGCCGCGCTGGATTGGGCCGGAGCGGAAGCGTTGTTGGGCTTGGCCGGGGCGGCAGGCGCGGCGGATTGCTGCGGCTGCGAAGCCTGCCATTCTTGGGTTTTCACTTTTTGCGCACCCATCATGCCGGCAATCATGGTGCCGTCCATGGCCACTTTATCGCCGTCTTTCAGCCCGCCTGTAACAATCCAGTTGTTGCCGTTCTGGCCGGCAATGGTTACTTCCTGCGGGCGCATCGAGCCGTCGGCGGCCACGACAACCACGGTATCTTTCGCCCCTCGGGTAACGGCGCGCTGCGGAATGAGGTAGGCGCGGTTGGCCTGTGCCTGCGGCAGGCGCACGCGCACATACAGGCCGGGCAGCAGGATGTTGTCGCCGTTCGGCACTTCCACGCGCAGGGAAACCTGTCCGGTGGTTTCGTTCACGGTCGGGTCGGTAAACAGCAGGCGGCCTTTTTGCGGATACTCGCTGCCGTCTTCCAAAATAATGGTTACCTCTACTGCACCGTTTACTGCGCTCATCTGGCCTTCGGCAATCTGGCGGCGCATTTTCATCACATCCAGCGCAGACTGGGTAACGTTCACATACATCGGATTGGTTTGCTGAATGGTGGCCAGCACGGTTGTACCGCCGGCAGTGAGCAATGCGCCTTCGGATACGTTGGAGCGGCCGATATAGCCGGAAATCGGCGCGGTGATGCGAGCGTGGTTCACATTAACCTGTGCCGAGCGGATGGCGGCGTGGGCGGCGTTCACATTGGCTGCGGCAGAGCGTTGTGCGGCCACGGCGGCATCGTATTCCTGTTTGCTGATGGCATCGGCGGCCACCAACGGCTGGTAGCGTGCCAAGTCGGCATTGGCTTTGGCCTGGGCGGCTTCGGCCGCGGCCAGCTGGGCGCGCGCGCTGGCGAGGCCGGCGGAATAGCTGGCGTCGTCCAGTTGATACAGCGGCTGACCGGCCTGCACATAACTGCCTTCTTGGAACAGGCGGCGTTTGATGATGCCGCTCACCTGCGGGCGCACTTCGGCGGAACGGAAAGATTCCAAGCGGCCGGGCAGCTCGGTGCTGATGGTGGTGTCTTCTGCTTTCACGGTGAGCACGCTGACCACTAATTCCGGTGCTCCTTGTTGTTGCTGTTGTGCGCCTTTACCGCAGGCAGACAGCGCCAATACGGCAGCTACGGCGATTGCGCTCAGCCTGAAGCCCGTTTTCCCTGATATGCTGAAATATGTCATTATGATGGCCTTAAATTAAGTTGATGTTTAATTAATGAATTATGGCCGCTTGGAGCCTGAGGGGCAAAAGCAGCCGCAGAGAATAAAACTAGCATTTTACATACATCAATGTATGTCGTCTATGGCTATCTGAATGAAGAAATGCTAATATACTAAAAAGCAACATTATTGCGCAGGCAGGCTGAAAGGGAACTTGAAAGCCTGCTCTAGGCATGACAGAATTAATTAAAAAATAAACCAGTTAATGATCTAGAAATAACGATGAGAAAAACGAAAATCGAAGCGCAGAAAACACGCAACTACCTACTTAAGGCAGCCTTAGACACATTTTATACAAGAGGGGTTGGCCGTTCATCTTTAAACGAAATCGCTCAAACCGCCGGTGTAACCCGTGGTGCGCTGTATTGGCATTTCAAAAACAAAGAAGATTTGTTTGAAGGTTTGTTTCAACAAGTATTTGCTGAAATATCAAGCGAGCTGGCGCACGATATAGAAAACCAGTCGCCGGATATTTGGGAAAGTTTTGAAGTGGCCACCATTAATTTGTTTCGCAAGGTGGAAACAAATGAAACGGTAAGGAAGTTTTGCAATATTATTCATCTGAAGTGCGAATATACCGAGCAGAACCATTCCGTAGTGAAAATTATGCGCAGCTATCAGGATATGTGGCAGCGCCAGCTGACCGATGTGCTGACCCTGAGCCTGCAACAGAAAAAACTGCCGGAAGATTTGAATATTAATTTGGCCGTGATATTTATGATGTCGGTAATCAGCGGGCTGATGAGTATTTGGATGAATATGCCCGAGCAATTCAGCATCGGCAAAATTGCGCCGCAGGTTATCCGCACTGCCATGGGTGCATTGCAGAATGCGCCAAGTTTGTGTACCCAGTCTTCCAAACCCCTGCCGTTGAGCATGCGGCAGCATAAGGCTTAATATTTCCATACCCATACAGGCTACCTGAAAACCGTCTGCCGAAAGATGCAGAGATTTTCAGGTAGCCTGAAGCCGTTTTATAGCAGGATTTTTGCAGGCAAGGCAGCCGCATATGCTAATGCTGCAAAGCAGTCTGGTTTGCTGCAATCCGCTATACAGGCTACCTGAAAACCATCTGCATAACCGGCCTGGCAGGTTTCAGGTAGCCTAAAGCCGTTTATAGTGAATTAACAAAAACCATTACAGCGTTGGCTCGCCTTGCCGTAACGTGTGTACTGTCTGCGGCTCGCCGCCTTGTCCTGATTTTTGTTAATTCACTATATTACCGTTCTAGTTTCTCAACATCCGCCATATGAAAACCTTGTCTTCCAAATTAATCTTCTCCCTGTTGCTTATCGGCGCGGCGGCGGGCCTGACCGGCATTGTGCTGACGCTGCTGCTGCACACGGTGCAGCATTTGGCGTTTGGTTATCCGCTGAATGCAGAGTTATCGTACCGCGTGATGGTGGAGGAGAGCTCGTCGCTGCGGCGCTTGATGGTGCTGCTGTTGTGCGGCGGTTTGGTGGGGGTGGGCTGGGTGATGCTGCACAGGCTGGCCTCGCCTTTGGTATCGATTAAAACGGCGGTGGCGAACGGGCAGAAAATGCCTTTGGCGGCCACGTTGATTCATGCGCTGCTGCAGATTGTTACCGTGGGCTTGGGCTCGCCGCTGGGGCGTGAAGTGGCGCCGCGTGAAATCAGTGCGGCGCTGGCGGAGCGTTGGGCGGCATCGCGGGGTTTGGATGATGAAGAGCGCAAAATCCTGCTGGCCTGCGCTTCGGGTGCGGGTTTGGCGGCGGTGTACAACGTGCCGTTGGCGGCGGCGGTGTTTGCTTTGGAAACCTTGTTGTTGTCGTGGTCGCGCGAGCGGCTGCTGGCGGCGCTGTTGGCTTGCGGCACGGCGGTGTTGGTGGTGCGCGCGGCGTTGGGCGATGTGATTCAGTATCCGTTGCCGGATTTTCCTTTGCCGGACGGGTGGTTTAATGCGTGGGCGCTGGCGGCCGCGCCTTTGCTGGCGCTGGGTGTGTGGGCATTTGAGCGGAACGCGGAAAGGCTACCTGAAATTCCGCGGCGCAAACCGGCGATGGTGTGGGTGGCTTTGCTGTCGTTTGCGTTTATCGGGCTGCTGGCCTGGTATTTTCCGGAGATTATGGGCAACGGTAAGGCGGGTAACCAGTTGAGTTTTCAGTCGGCTTTGGGCTGGCGGCAGGCTTTGGGGCTGCTGGCGGCGAAGTGGGCGGCTCTGTTGTTGGCTATGTTGGCCGGGGCTTACGGCGGGCGGATTACGCCGTCGATGATGCTGGGCGGGCTGATTGCGTTTTTGGCGGCCTGCGCGTGGAACGTCCTGCTGCCGGGGGTAGACATGGGTGCGGCGGCATTCGTGGGGGCAACGGTGTTTTTGGGTGTGGGGCAGAAAATGCCGATTACCGCGCTGGTGTTTATGTTGGAGTTGTCGCGCCAGTCGCCCGCGCTGTGGCTACCGCTGTGTTTGTGCCTGGGTGCAACCCTGCTGGTGTATCGGGCGTTGCCGGTGAAGCGGGCGGCTTGAGGGCGGGGCGGCTTCACACCCGCTGCGGCAATTGCTTGTTGCACGCCGACTGAAGAGTGGTCTGTCCCTACGGCGGACATGGCAAAAAGGCTACCTGAAATTTTCAGGTAGCCTTTTGTGGTTTGCTGGCTTTGCCGTTATTTGATTGCCATCAGCCTTTGATAAAGCTGGGTCATCAGGCGGCTGGTGTGCGGGTCTTTGGGCAGGATGACGAAGCTGTTGGCCATGGCTTCTTCGCTGGGGAAGATGGATTCGTTGTTGCGGTATGCCTCGGGCATCAGCTCGCGGGCCGGTTTGCTGGCGGGGGCATAGGTCACGAAGCTGCCGTTGGCGGCGGCCACTTTGGGGTCGAGGGTGTAGTTGATATATTTGAGGGCGTTGGCGGGGTGGTGTGCGTCTTTGGGAATCATCAGGGAGTCGATCCACACCGCCAGGCCGTTTTTGGGCACGAGCACTTGGATGTCGATGCCGTTGCCGGCTTCGATGGCCCGGTTGCGGGCGATGTTCAAATCGCCGCCGTAGCCCACGGCCACGCACAGGTTGCCGGCGGCGAGGTCGTTGATGTAGGTTGAGGCGGTGAAGATGCGGATGTCTTTGCGTACGGCGCGCATCATGTCGGTGGCTGCTTGCAGGTCTTCGGGCTTGGTGCTGTTGGGGTCTCTGCCCAAATAGTTGAGCGCCAAGGGGTATTGCTCAAGCGGGCTGTCGAAATAGGAAATGCCGCAGGATTTGAGCTTGGCGGTGTATTCGGGGTTAAACACCAAATCCCACACGTTTTCGGGCATGGGTTTGCCGCCCAAGGCTTTTTGCACCATTTGGGTGTTGATGGCCAGCGTGTTGATGCCCCAGAAATAGGGCACGGCGTATTTGTTGCCGGGGTCTACCTGCTCCATCAGCTTGAGCAGCTGCGGGTCGAGGTTGCCGTAGTTGGGGATTTGGCTTTTGTCGATGGGTTGGTAGGCGCCGGCTTGGATTTGGCGGCCTACGTTGGAAATGGAGGGCACCACCAAATCGTAGCCGCTGCTGCCGCTGAGCATTTTGGCTTCGAGGGTTTCGTTGTTGTCGTAGTAGGCGGAGCGGACGGTGATGCCGGTTTTCTCGGTGAAGGCGGTGAGGGTGGCGGGGTCGACATAATCCGCCCAGTTGTAGAGGTTGAGCAGGTTGGCGTTGTTGCCTTCGGGGGCGGAGGCTTCGCTTGGGGCTTGGCCGCCGCAGGCGGCGAGCAGGCCGGCGCAAATAGCGAGCAGGAGCAGTTTCTTCATCGTTATTCCTTGGTGGGCGGGGGAAGGAGGGGTAAGTAGGCGCAAGTAATCTAGTCATTATAGCCAAACGCTTGTCTACTTCATACCTTGTGCAAGGGAAACGGCGCGGCGGGGTGGCTGGGGCAACTGCGCCGTGCGGCAAGTATTTTTTCAATCTTACCAATAAATTGGCATTTTATCTGCGCTAAATTAACGCAGCGGCATTTTCTGCCTGCTTTTCAGGTAGCCTTCCGGCTATGGAAAAAGCACATGTTATAGAGTATCATGCCGCCCGTTACAACATAACACTCAGCACACGCTATGCACTCTTGGTTACTTCGCGGCGCCGGCAGCCGCCTGCTTTTGGCCGTATTGCTCATCGCCCTGATGCTGGGCGTGTTTGCTTGGACGGGCGCCGCATTATGAGCATCGTGTTCGACAACCTCACCGTGAGCTACCGCCGCCATCCCGCCGTGCACCACATTTGCGGCGAATTTGCGCCGGGCAGCATGTGGGCGGTGTTCGGCCCCAACGGCGCGGGCAAATCCACCCTGCTCAAAGCCATCATGGGGCTGTTGAAAACCAGCACCGGCAGCGTGCAATGGCAAGGCCTCGCCCGCCGCGACATCGCCTATCTGCCCCAGCAGTCCGATATCGACCGCAGCCAGCCCATTTCCGTGTATGAGCTGGCCGCCATGGGCTTGTGGTATGAAATCGGCTTTTTCGGCGGCACCAAACCCGCACAGCGCGAACGGGTGCACGCCGCGCTCGAGCGCGTGGGCATGGCCGATTTTGCCCGCCGGGGCATCGGCCAGCTTTCCAACGGCCAATTCCAGCGCGTGCTGTTTGCCCGCATGCTGGTGCAGGATGCCAAATTCCTGCTGCTGGACGAGCCCTTCAACGCCGTGGACGCGCGTACCACTTATGAATTATTGGAAGTATTGCGCCAATGCCACCAAAACGAAGGCCGCGCCGTGATTGCCGTGCTGCACGATTACGAGCAGGTGCGCGCCTATTTCCCCCACACCTTCCTGATTGCCCGCGAAAAAATCGCCAGCGGCGCCACTGCCGAGGTGCTCACCGAAGGCTACCTGAAACAGGCCGCCGAAGCCATGCACCGCACCGAACCGCGCGAATGGTGCGCGGCTTGAGTTTTCAGGTAGCCTGAACGCCATGTTTGCCGCCACCGTTGTTTTCTTCCGAAACCGCAGCGAAGATTTCTCCGCCGGAGCGTTCCCGCAGCGCATCCGCAGCCGCACGCACTTCCCCGCCGAAGGCTACCGCCCGCACTTCGCGCCCAAAGGCAGCCGCGACATGCTCGGCATCGTGTTTGCCGCGTTCGGGCACACCCGATTCGGCGAGCCGCTGCAAGCCGGGCTGGACTACCTCTACCCCGGCCGCGTGGATTATTCCGCCCTGCGCCCCGGAACGGAATTTTGGATTATGGAAGGCGGCACCGCTGTGGGTGAAGGCGTGATAATCCGCAACGACAGCCCGCCCGCCAAGCAGGCTACCTGAAAGCCGGGCTGGAAATATTGCATACCGCACATCGAAAATATAAATAAGGTATAAAAATGAAACAAATGTTTGACATCATTGATAACCGCCTGTTGGATTTTGAAACCGCCGAAAACCCAAACTGGCATTTCGTTTCCAATATCGATGAAATGAAAACCTATCTCTACAGCCAAACAGAAGTGGAAACCTGCTGGCTGGATTTGCGGGAAAACTGCTCGCTCATCTTCAAACTGACAGATGAAAAATTTCGTGATTATTGGGATAAAGAGATTGTGCCCGTTATCCAATCCCGACTGGAAGAAGTCGGATATGCCGACTATCTGAACGACATCGAAGCAGACCTGCTCAACTGTTACTTGAATATCAAACATATACAAAAATATCCGCTTTGGAATGCCGTTTTCAAAGCCTATAAAAAAGGCGTTTTCCCTTGCGGCTGGCTGGGCGATTATCCGGAGGGGAAGCTGGTTGTGTTTCACCCTCATGGCAAATAGCCTGCCGATATGGCCGGAATCAGTATCTTAGCCATCAACCCAAATCCAAAAGACCACCCGAAACACGAATAAGCACACACCATGACCCTCTCCCAGCTCCTGATCGAACCTTTTGCCGACGATTTTATGCGCTATGCCCTTGCCTCCGTGCTGTTTCTGGCCGTGGGCGCGGCGCCGGTGGGCGTGTTTTTGGTGATGCGGCGCATGAGCCTGGTGGGCGATGCGCTCGGCCATGCGGTGCTGCCCGGCGCGGCGGCGGGCTATATTGCCGCCGGTTCGCTCAGCCTGCCCGCCATGAGCCTGGGCGGTTTTGCCGCCGGGCTGGCGATGGCGCTGCTCGCCGGTTTGGTGAGCCGCCACACCAATTTGAAGGAAGACGCGAATTTTGCCGCGTTTTACCTGTCCAGCCTGGCCTTGGGCGTGGTGCTGGTGAGCAGCTACGGCAGCAATGTGGATTTGCTGCATCTCTTGTTCGGTTCGGTTCTGGCGGTGGATACGCCGTCGCTGATTTTGGTGTTGTGTGTGAGCGCGGTGTCGGTGTTGACGCTGGCGCTGATCTACCGCCCGCTGATGCTGGAGAGCATCGACCCGCTGTTTCTGCGCGCGGTAAACGGGCGCGGCGGGCTGTGGCACGTGTTGTTTTTGATGTTGGTGGTGCTGAATTTGGTGGCCGGTTTTCAGGCCATCGGCACGCTGATGTCGGTGGGCGTGATGATGCTGCCGGCGATTACCGCGCGGCTGTGGTCGCGCAGCATGGGCGGGCTGATTGCGCTCGCGGTGCTGATTGCGCTCTCCTGCAGCTTCTGCGGCCTGCTGTTTTCCTACCATGTGGATATCCCCTCCGGCCCGGCGATTATTTTGTGCCTGGGCGGCGTGTATGCCGTGTCGTTGTTTATCGGGCGCGAGGGCGGGATGCTGCCCAAATGGTGGCGCGGGAGGCATTTGCAGGCTTGATATTTGGCAGATACCCATCGGCTAAAGGCTACCTGAAAATACGGCAGCCTCAAGTCGGGCATTGATGCCATACAACCCGGTTTGTTTCCGGTTTTCAGGTAGCCTTTGTGCTTATCATGAATTAAACCGTATTTCCACCAACAATCTACCGGTCTTGCCATCTGTCTGCTGGCACAGCCGAGCGGAGCACGGTTTTTCGGGGAATAAGGGCTTGCATGTTCGAAGCGGCGCAGCCGCAAGTTGCGAGCCCGCCCGAAAAACCGTGTGGAGTGAGGGAAGTTTGGCGAAGCCAAACCTGTGCCCGCAGTCGCTTTTCTTTTGCTTCCTTTTCTTTGGCGAGGCAAAGAAAAGGAAGTGCCCGCGCCGGCATGAGGCGCAAAGGTGAACAGGGTGTGACCATGATAGTCGCCTGGAAATTATAAGGAATAATGAAACCAATAATATGCCAATACAGTAGTATTGGTTTGGGCAAGCTTTAAAGGCCACCTGAAATTTTTCAGGTAGCCTCACGGACGAGCCGGAAGGCTCATATGACAACCAAACATAAGGAGTAAAAGATGAAATTGAAACATTGGAAACTCGGCCTGATTGCCGCGCTGTTTTCCGGCAGCCTGTATGCCGCGCCGCCACTGGAGGTGGTGTCGAGCTTCAGTATTTTGGGCGACGTGGCCAAACAGGTGGGCGGCGAGCGCGTGAACGTGAGCAACCTGGTCGGCCCCGACCAAGACGCGCATGCCTACAACCTCACCAGCCGCGATATGCAGCGCATCCGCAATGCCAAGCTCGTATTGGTGAACGGCTTGGGCTTCGAGCAGGCTGCGGTGATGCGCGGCATCCGCCAAAGCGGCGTGCCGTTTGCCGAGGCCACCAAAAACATCCAGCCGATGAAGGCCGAAGACCACGACGACGATGATCACGACCACGATCATGATCACGGCCATGACCACCACGGCCACGGTCATGACCACGGCCACCACCATCACGGCGAATTCGATCCGCACGTGTGGAACGACCCGGTGCTGATGAAAACCTACGCCCAAAACGTGGCCGACGCGCTGATTAAAGTCGACCCGCAAGGCCGCGCTTATTACCAGCAGCGCCTCAACGGCTACCAAGCCCGCCTCGACGCCATGCACCAATGGGCGCAAACCCAATTCAACAGCGTGCCACAGGCACGGCGCAAAGTGCTCACCGGGCACGATGCCTTCAACTACATGGGCAAACGCTACCGCATCGAATTCATCGCCCCGCAAGGCGTGAGCACCGAAGCCGAGCCTTCCGCCCGCCAGGTTTCCGCCCTAATCCGCCAAATCCGCAGCCAAGGCATCCGCGCCGCGTTTAGCGAAAACATCAAAGATTCGCGCATGGTGGAACGCATTTCGCGCGAAACCGGCATCCGCGTCAACGGCAAGCTCTATTCCGACGCCCTGAGCCGTGGCGCCCCCGCCGCCACTTATGAGCAGATGTTCCGCTACAACGTGAACGCGCTGGTGAATGCGATGAAGCAGTAATTATTTGAAAGCATAGTAAAGGCTACCTGAAAACTGGTTTTTTGGTTTTCAGGTAGCCTTTTATGATGGCGGAAACAAAGCGGTAGGGTTTCAGCTCACGATGAAACTAGCCGCTTACGCTTAAATGGGCATCGTATGGTTCGGAATGTTCCGCCACGATTTGCTGCAAATCGCGCAGAAGGCGGTCGATGGTTTGGGCATAGGCAACGGCATCGAGCCGGGAGAGCAGGTCTAACTCATCGAAACACTCGATGATATTCTGCAATTTTGGCGGGCAGTGGGGCAGGATTTCATCATAGTTTTTCGGCATGCGTAATGTCCAAATGCCTGCTTCCGGCGAAATGACTCCCGATTTGATGGCGTTCAATAAACCGAGCGCCAAGAAGGCGATATAGAGCGTGGGATTGGGGGTGCGGATATGCAGGGTCGGCATGATGATTGGAGAGTTTGGCGAGTAGCCAGGCGATTAGTTTGGCGTAATCATAGCTAAATTAGTGCGCCGGATAAAGTTTCAGGTAGCCTACTTGGGTATGGCAGGCTACCTGAAATGTTTTACTGCTTAGCGCCCGGCTTTCGGCCTCAACTGACTTTTGTGCGCATAGCCATAGTTATCGCTGTCGCTGCCGTGTACGCTCACATAATGCCAGTCGCCTTGGCGCTTGGCGGGGTATTCGATCACGGTGGTGCCGTTGGGGATGCGTTGCTGTATTTCGGCATGGCGGTTGGCATTCAGGCGCAGGTTGGCCGAGCCGTCGGCGCTGTGCACGGTATAAACATGGCGCAGGCTGACCTGGCTTTGGTGCACATAGCCGTTGATGATGCGCCGCTCCGCCGGCTGGTTTGGCCGCAAGGCCAGCCGCACGCGGTACCACGCGCCACTTTTGCCGAGGATAGCGGCTTCACTTTGATTGTCACAAACGGCAAGGATGGCGGCGCGGGTGTTGGGCTGTGCGCGGATATTGACTTTTTCGCTGTCGTGGTTGGTGGACAGATAGCTGGCAGGTGTCGCACTGTCGGGCAGGCCGCAGCTATCGGGGGCGACATGGGCGGCGGCAGTGGCGGATAGCGCCAACAGTACGGCGGCGAAGGAGGCAGTTCGGGTATGCAGTGATGAAAGCATGGGCTTGCTCCTGAGTTGGGTTGATTGGAGGAAATTCGTTACGGATTCACCTGCCGCCATCATATCTAAATTGTTGTGCCAGATAAAGTTTCAGGTAGCCTGCGTGGCGATACAGGCTACCTGAAACTTTAGATATACACAGGCTGCGTTTATGTGGCTCTCAATAAGGGTGCAACATAATCCCGCCATTGCAGGGCCAGGCCTGCGTTGATTTGGGTGAGATTGTCGAGGAAATAGAACAACGGCGGGTCTTGCACGCCTTCTTGGCTGGCCAACGCTTCGTTCCATGCGGCTTCCCACAGGAAAAAGCCCATGGCCGCTTCTTGGCGGCGCAGATGGGGAATGCCATTGAATTGGTTTCTTTGATGCTGCCAATGCTGCCTGCATTTTGCTGCCAGCCCGGCAGAGGACAGCCGGCCTTGGAAAAAGGCGCGGGTAGCGGCGGGATAATCGAACAACATTTGGTGGCTTCGGCTGTAGGGGCGGACGTATTCCTCTAAAAAGCCCAGCGATTGCAAGACGATTTCCTGCACCGGCACGCGCTCGAACCGCTCTGCTTCATCAGCCCAATCCTCTACCAAAATGGTTTCAAACCCTGGGTATGCCTGCAACTCGGCCAGCTGTTCGGGCGTAATCGGCCGGATTGCGCCGATATCGTTTAAACGCATTTGGCGGTATCGGGCAAACGCTTCCGGCAGCTTGGCATCATATTGTGCCAAAGCATGAAAAAAGGCGGACTCGTGCGTTTCTTGGGCGTAATCCGCGGTATAAGGCGCGAGGAAATTGCGTGCGGCCAGCAGGGTGGGCAAATCGCTGCCGGGCGGGTAGTGCGGAGTGGTATGGGTTTGCGTCCATTCGCTTTGGGGGCAGCGGAGATAGCCCCAAGCGCGTTGGTGGGCTTCGTAGAGTTCGCTTGTATCCCATCTGCTGCCGCTATTGAGCAAAGCGGTTTCAATAAAATCGAGGCAGATGCGTAGGTGGAGGGCGGCGGTCATGGCAGATTGCTCAATAGGGTAGGGCGAAAGCAGGCATGGGCCGGCAGGCTGGCTGAAAAGCGGGATCGTGCGTTTCAGGTAGCCTCTGCGGCCAAACAGGCTACCTGAATTATTTTGCCTGCTGTTCGCGCAGCAAGGCTTTGATTTCAGACATTTCTTGATGCAGGCGCGCCAGCTCGGCGCTGCTCACCAGGATTTGGCCGTCTTGCGGCGCTTCGGGCGGGTGTTCCGCATCCGGTTCGGCGGAATGCAGGTTGGACATGGTATCCACAATCACGGCCACGAATAAGTTCAGCATCACAAAGGCAGACACCAAAATAAACGGCACGAAAAACAGCCAGGCGTTTGGATAGGCTTCCATCACAGGGCGCACGATGCCCATCGACCAGCTCTCCAGCGTCATCACCTGAAACAGCGTATACAGCGATTTGCCCAGGCTGCCGAACCATTCGGGGAAGCGTTCGCCGAAGAGCGTGGTGGACATTACCGCGCCCACGTAAAACAGAATGCCCATCAGCCCCGCAATCGCACCGATGCCCGGCACGGCCTGCAAAATGGCATCGGCAATCCGGCGCAGCTGCGGCATGCGGTTGATCAGCCGCAGTACGCGCAACACGCGCAGCGAACGCAACACCGAAAGCGCGCCCGCATTGGGCAACAGCGCCACGGCCACCACGAGGAAATCGAAAATATTCCAGCCGTCGCGGAAAAACCGCCGCCCCAAAGCAACGAATTTCGCCGCCAATTCCACAATAAAAATCACCAGCGCGGCCATATCCAGCCAATGCAGCAGCGCGCCGCAACGCGCCACCACGGCGGGCGAGGTTTGCAGGCCGAGGATGATGGCGTTTAAAACGATGATGATGAGGATGGCCAGCTGGGTGGACGGGTGCAAAACAACGGCACCGATTTTTTGCCGCCAAGCGGCGGGAGAGGTGTGTGTCATGATATACGTGAACGGATAAGGGTTAACAATAGGCTGCCTGAAAGCAGGCAGGATGAAATATAGTGAATTAAATTTAAACCAGTACAGCGTTGTCTCGCCTTGCCGTACTATTTGTACTGTCTGCGGCTCACCGCCTTGTCCTGATTTAAATTTAATCCACTATTAAGATGATGGAAAAGCTTGTATGGCCGGCTTTTCCATCGGGCGTATTGTATCAAGTTTTTTGATTTACTGAAGCTTAATGATTTCAGGTAGCCTGCATGGTGGCGGAGGCTACCTGAAAAATATCGACATAAGCCAAAGTCGGATTATTTGCTGAAGATTATTCCATACTCAGTTGTGCCAATTCGTCTTCCGTGAAGGCGTCTAACAAGATATAGGCGGCATCAATGAAACGGTATTTTTCTTTGGGCAGCCTGGCAATAAAAGTATCGTAGGGCAGTTCGGTAAATGAACCGTTGGTGCTGTTGTGCAGGGCGAGCAGCCAACGGCTGATGTCGTGATCGGACAGGTTCAAAGCAGGATCGTATTCTATTTCCGGCCGATAAGGCAGAATGGTCGGCAGATTGGGGCTTAAGGTGTAGAAGCCGATATATTCGCCCGAATCGTTTTCCCGTGCGATGATTTGTTGTGCGGAATAGGCATCCAGCCATTGAATTTCTCGCATAAAGCGGCTGAAGGCTGCCAGCGGGTCGTGGTCGGCTAGAAATTTCTCGCGGAGCTCTTTATTTAGGGCTACGGGGCGGATGACGCCGTACAGCTTGTAGCTGCGTAAATCTTCTTCGCCTTCAAAAGGAACCATAGATATGCCTGCCTGCATATCTGGTTTGAAATCGAAGGTTTGGATGGTGTCGGCGGTGAAAGTTTCACCGGTTTCGCAGGTAATCGGCTGTTTGAGCGTACGGGCTAAATCGGCAAGGTATTGCAGGGCGATTTGCCAGTCTTCCAAAGTGCTGGGCGTGAATTCCCGTACGGCGTATTCTTGCGTTTTCTCATCAAAAGACAATTCAAAACCCCTGCCGCTTTTTTCGTTCACGCCAAGCAGCAGGCATTCGAAGTCGGAAAGCGGCCGGGCTTGAAATTGTTGTAAATCAAAATTCTCATCGTATTCACTAAATGAGAATTGTGCCAGCGGCTGAGAGGAAAGTTGGAAACACTCCTGCACCGTCAGTACAGGCGCGCGGCGGAATAGCTTTTTGGGGTTTTTTATATAGAAAGAAATGCTCATTGGAATACCTTTTTTGCAGTAAGTAGGGCTGCAATCATACCCAAATCATTAAATCAGATAAAGTTTCAGGTAGCCTGCAAGCAATACAGGCTACCTGAAAATGGTTGACGCTTTAAAACCAATTAGCGTTCGATTTGGCTCACATCCCGCACCGCGCCTTTGTCGGCGGAAGTCGCCATGGCGCCGTAGGCACGCAAGGCGGCGGAGACGTAGCGGTCGCGGTTTTCCGGTTTCCATGCTTTGCTGCCACGCGCTTCCATTTCGGCGCGGCGTTTTGCGAGTTCTTCGTCGGACACTTTCAGGTTGATGCTGCGGTTGGGTATGTCGATTTCAATCGTATCGCCTTCGTGCACCAAGCCGATGGCGCCGCCTTCCGCCGCTTCGGGTGAAGCGTGGCCGATGGAGAGGCCTGATGTGCCGCCGGAGAAGCGCCCGTCTGTCAGCAGGGCGCAGGCTTTGCCCAAGCCTTTAGATTTCAGGTAGGAAGTCGGATACAGCATTTCCTGCATACCGGGGCCACCTTTCGGGCCTTCGTAGCGGATGATGACGATGTCGCCGGCAACGATTTGGTTGCCCAAAATGCCTTCGACGGCGGCTTCTTGGCTTTCAAACACGCGGGCGCGGCCGGTAAATTTGAGGATGCTCTCGTCCACGCCTGCGGTTTTCACCACGCAGCCGCGCTCGGCGATGTTGCCGAACAAGACCGCCAAACCGCCGTCTTGCGAGTAGGCGTGTTCGACGTTGCGGATGCAGCCTTTTTCGCGGTCGAGGTCGAGGGTTTTCCACATGCGGTTTTGCGAGAACGCTTGGGTGGTACGCACGCCGCCGGGGGCGGCTTTGAAGCGTTCGATGGCGTGGGTGTTTTCGGGATTGGTCACGTCCCATTTTTCAATCGCGTCTTTCAGCGTCGGCGCGTGGATGGTGTACACGTCGGTGTGCAGTTTGCCCGCTTTGTCCAGTTCTTTCAGGATGGCGAAGATGCCACCGGCGCGGTGCACGTCTTCCATGTAGTAGTCGTGGTTGTTGGGCGCAGTTTTGCAGATGCAGGGTACGACGCGGCTTAAGCGGTCGATGTCGGCCATTTTGAAATCCACGCCCGCTTCGTTGGCAACGGCGAGCAAATGCAGGATGGTGTTGGTGGAGCCGCCCATGGCGATGTCCATGGTCATGGCGTTTTCAAACGCTTTTTTGGTGGCGATGCTGCGCGGCAGCACGGTTTCGTCGTCTTGCTCGTAATAGCGTTTGGTGATTTCGACAATCATGCGGCCGGCTTCGAGGAACAATTCTTTGCGGCCGGCGTGGGTGGCGAGGTAGGAGCCGTTGCCGGGCAGGGACAGGCCGAGCGCTTCGGTCAGGCAGTTCATGGAGTTGGCGGTGAACATGCCGGAGCAGGAGCCGCAGGTCGGGCAGGCGTTTTGTTCGACTTCTTCGACTTGCTGGTTGCTGACATTGTCGTCCGCCGATTCAATCATGGCGTCAATCAAGTCCAGGCGGCGTTCGGGTTGGATGTTGGCCACACCGATGACCTTGCCCGCTTCCATCGGGCCGCCGGAAACGAAGATGGTCGGGATGTTCAGGCGCATGGCGGCAATCAGCATTCCGGGGGTGATTTTGTCGCAGTTGGAAATGCACACCAATGCGTCGGCGCAGTGGGCGTTGACCATGTATTCGATGGAGTCGGCAATCAAATCGCGGCTGGGCAGGGAGTACAACATGCCGCTGTGTCCCATGGCGATGCCGTCGTCGATGGCGATGGTGTTGAATTCTTTGGCGATTGCGCCCGCTTTTTCAATCTCGCGGGCAACCAGTTGGCCCATGTTGTGCAGGTGGACATGGCCGGGCACGAATTGGGTGAACGAGTTGGCAACGGCGATGATGGGCTTGCCGAAGTCGGTTTCCATCACGCCGGTGGCGCGCCACAATGCGCGTGCGCCCGCCATATTGCGGCCGTGGGTGGAGGTTTTGGAGCGGTAGTCTGGCATGGTTGTGTCCTTGTTTAATATGGTGATTTATAGAATATTTGGGGCTACCTGAAAGCATGAACTGCAACGGAAGTTCAAACAGCTAAAGGCGGTATTTTTCAGGTAGCCTTTCGGTTGGGGCGTATTTTAGCTGAATAGCATGTGTTTGTTGCAAGTGCTGCCGGGAATAGAGGGGAGACATTTATTTTTTATAATGCCTAACATTTTGCAATTTTATTGCATAAACTTCATTTCTAATATGATTCTAAACTGCTTTCAGGTAGCCTGAAACACAAATCAGGCGAATCTGTGCCCTTTTAAAATAGGTATTGCTGATGCCGGGATTGCCTTGCCGGGCGGGAAATGGTAGTTTGGCAGTCTCTTTACAAAATTTGTGGCACAAACTGCCAAGTTGAAGCGGGAGGAGACGGAAGTGAACGAAACCAAAGAAGCCCTATTGGAAATGCAACCGCGCGAGGCGGCGGTGATGGCCGCGCTGGTGGTGGCCGTGATGAGCATCACCATGATTCATTTCGGCTGGGTGCCGCATTTGTCGGTAATTTTGGTGCTGTGCGGGCTGCTCTGTTTCGGCAAAGCCAAAGGGTTGGATTTCGGCCGTATGCAGCTGAGCATGGCGCGCGGCGTACTCTCCGGCATCGGCGCGATTTATCTCTTCTTTTTCATTGGCTTGCTGGTGTCGGCACTGATGGTGTCCGGCGCGATTCCCACGCTGATGTATTACGGCTTCGAGCTGATTTCGCCGCAGTTTTTTTATCTTTCCGCCTTCGTGCTCACTTCGATGGTGGGCGTGGCCATCGGCAGCAGCCTCACCACCTGTGCCACCCTGGGCGTGGCCTTTATTGGTATGGGCAGCGCGTTGGGTGCTAATCCGGCTGTGGTGGCCGGGGCGGTGGTGTCCGGCGCGTTTTTCGGCGACAAAATGTCGCCCATTTCCGACACCACCAGCATTGCCGCCTCCATTGTGGGCATCGATTTGTTCGACCACATCCGCAATATGATGTACACCACCATCCCCGCTTGGCTGCTTACCGCGCTGTTGCTTTGGCTGCTCTCCGGCCACACCGCTGCCGCCGATTTAAGCAGCGTGGCCGCCTTCCAAACCCAGCTGCAGGCCAGCGGCTTAGTGCACGGCTACACCCTGTTGCCCTTTGCCGTGCTCATCGTTTTGGCCATGCGCCGCGTGAACGCGATTTACACCATCATCATCACCATCGCCGTTTCCCTCGTGCTCACCTACCTGCACAGCAGCCCCAGCATCGAACAGCTCGGCGGCTACTTCTTCAACGGCTACGCGCCGCCAGAAGGCACCGATTTGGGCAATGTGGCCAAGCTGATTTCGCGCGGCGGCATCGGCAGCATGTTTTTCACCCAAACCATCGTTATCCTTGCCCTCAGCCTCGGCGGCCTGCTTAACGCCCTGGGCATCCTGCCCGCGCTGCTCTCCGGCATCGGCCATATGTTGGTTAACGCCGGCCGCGCCACCTTCACCGTGGCCGCCACTTCGCTGGGCGTAAACGTGCTCATCGGCGAGCAATACCTCAGCCTGCTTCTGGCCGGCAACACCTTCAAGCCCATCTACGAACGGCTCGGCCTGCACCCGCGCAACATCGCCCGCACCGTGGAAGACGCCGGCACGGTAACCAACCCACTCGTGCCTTGGAGCGTGTGCGGCGTGTTTATCCACCACGCCTTGGGTGTGCCCGTGATCGATTATCTGCCCTACGCCTTCTTCTGCTATCTCAGCCTGCTGCTCACCCTCGTGTTCGGCTTCACAGGCTTCACTTTGAGCAAGAAGGAAGCAGCATAAACGGCACGGCACCACAAACTATTGGAAAAGGCTACCTGAAAAGTGTGTTGTGATACGGAAAGATTGTCTGCGCTGGCAGCAAACACCCACCTTACAGATATGCAGCTATGCTACGCGTGCTACATTCAGATATTCCATCCACACTACGCTTTCCGCTGCTTAAGAATACACTTCTATATTAGGCAACTCTGCCAGATGTATTGGGCAAGTGGCATTCCACCATACCCATTCTAAATAATAATATGGGTCTTCTGGGAAGACTGCTAGCATAGTATCCATTGTCGGCCATACTTCTTTTAATTCGTTGGATTGCTCACTTGGTGTTCCAGATAGAATTTTTGGTGGAACAAATCTAGTATCACATAGCTTTATACTGTTGTCTTCTATCAGTTCTTCTAAAAAACTTATAAAGCAATTGATTATATTGTAATCTTTGATATTAGCATTACTATAAAAAATATATCTTCTAAAGATATCACCGAGAAACTCAACATCTTCTAAAATTGTATGCTTTTCTAACTTCTTCATATTATCTCCTATTGAAATTTTGTGGCTATTCTAGACAACTTGGATAAATTTTGTTTTACCAATTGTTTTGAAATGGAAATCTGAGATTTCATTTTGCTGTTTTTAAAACGCCATTCGCACTCTTTCAAATATAGCTCGAAATGCTCTTTGATAATACTGTTAAACTTACACAGATGTCGTTTCGCCTGATTCCAAAAGCTCTCAATCCCGTTAATGTGGTTTACTTTTTCACAAGACGGGTACTTTGATTGATGTGAAAGTGGCTAAATCCACTAACATCTAAAGCATCAAGCTTTTATAGTAAATTAAATTCAAACCAGTACAGCGTTGCCTCGCCTTGTCGTGCTATCCGTACTGTTTGAAGCTCGCCGCCTTGTCCTAATTTTTGTTAATCCACTATAAAAGGCTACCTGAAAACGCAGCGCAGCAAAATTTCTGCGCTATTAGGTTTTCAGGTAGCCTTTTTATTGGCCTAGGCTGCGGTTTACTGCTGCGGCTGGGCGCGGTCTTTTTCTTCGGTAACGAAGCCGACTTTGCTCAGGCCGGCGTCGCGCACGGCGCTGAGGGCTTTTTCCACGTGGTCGAACTGGGCGTTTTTATCGGCGGCGATGGCAATCACTTGGTCGGGATTGGTTTTGGCCAGCTCTTGCAACCGGCTTTCCAAGTCCTGCAGGCTGATTTTCTCGCCTTCGGCCAAGTGGTAGCTGCCGTTGGCGGCAATGGAAAGGCGCAGCGGGTCTTTGGGCTGGGCGGCGTTTTCCGCCACTTGCTTGGCCGAGGCGGTGGGCAGTTCCAGCGGGATGGAGTGGGTCATCACCGGCATGGTGATCATGAATACAATCAGCAGCACGAGCATCACGTCTACCAGCGGGGTAACGTTGATGTCGGCCATGGGCGAATCGTCGCCGCCGTTCATCGAACCGAAGGCCATGCTCTTACTCCTTGTCGTTCATAATCTTAACGTGCAAATCGTAGGCGTAGGCATCCATATCCTGCACCACCTGTTTGTTGCCGAACACGATGAAGTTGTAGGCCAGCACGGCGGGGATGGCGGCAAACAGGCCGACGGCGGTGGCCACCAGCGCTTCGCCGATGGGGCCGGCCACGGTGGCGATGTTTACCTGGCCTTGCTGGCTGATGTTTTCCAGCGCGTGGTAAATGCCCCACACTGTACCGAACAGGCCGATAAACGGGGCGGTGGCGCCCACGGAGGCGAGAATGGTAAGCCCGCCGTTGAGGCCGCGTTTGGCAATGTCCATTTTATGGCGGATGTGTTGCACCAGATAGTCGCCCAAGGGAATGCTGGTGAGCTGGCTGGCGGGGTTGGCGCGATATTGGCGCGCGGCCTGAACGGCGGATTGGGTAAGGTCGGCCAGAGGGGAGGGGTGGGCTTTGGCCAGGCGCAGCACTTCATCAAGCGAGGCCACGGTGGCGACGGCTTCAATCGTTCCCCGGTTGGCGTGGCGCACTTGGTGCAGGCGGATGCTGCGCATGATGATGATCCACCAGGTGAGGATGCTCATCAGCACCAGCAGCAGAAATACGGTAATCAATACAATGTCGCCTTGGGCGAAAACGTGTCCTAAGTTCATAATATTCCTAATATTAAGGTAATGAGATTGGCTAATCGGTTTAGTTGGGCTTTTAAGGAGCTTTAAAACGCAGGGTAAAAGTATAGCTTTGGCGAACGGGCTGGCCGTTGCGTTTGGCCGGAACGAAGGTATAGCTCTGGCGCACGGTGTTGGCAGCGGATGCGCCGAACAGCGGATGGGAGGCGGAAACGATTTCCACACTGGAAGGCTTGCCGTTGGCTTCCACCATCACGCGCAGTTTTACCGTGCCGCTGATGCCTTCTTCTTCCAATTGTGGCGGATAGGGCGGTTTCGGGTTATTCAGGTAGCCGCCGAGGTGGGTGGGCGCGCTGTCGCCTCCACCACCGCCGCCACCGCCAGGGCCTTGGCCGTTGCCGACACCACCGCCTTCGCCGCCACCACGGCCACCGCCTTTGCCGGGGCCTTCTCCATCGCCTTCACCTTGGCCATGACCGGTGCCACGGCCGCCGCCGCGGCCTCCGCCTTCTCCGGCGGAGGGCGTACCTTTGCCGCCACCACCACCTGCGTTGCCGCTATGGCCTGCATTCGGGTTGGTAGGGGCGATCGGCCGCTCGGTCTGCGCCTGCGGCTTGGGTTCGGGGCGGGGTTGTGCTTGAGGCTGCGGTTTGGGTTCGGGTTTCGGCTCAACCGGTTTGGGCTGAACGATGTCGGCAGGTTTGTCTTGCCGTTCCACCGGTTTGATTTGCGCGCGCTGCTCAGGCACGGGTTTAACCGGCTGCGGCTTGGGCCGCTCCGGTTTCGGCTGTTCTGGTTTGGGCGCTTCGGGCGGGGTTTGCTCCGGCGGCCCGGCGGGCGGCTCGTCTTCAGATATGGTGTCGCCACCCGTACCGCCGCCGCCCCCGCCGCCGCCTATCTCGCCAAGATCGACAAAGCTCAGTCCGGGCGGTTCGGTCGGCAGTTCCGGCGGCTTAATCGAGGTCAGCAGCCAAAACAGCAGGGCGTGGACGGCAATCACGAATAAGAGCGCGGCCGGGGATAAAAGACGGTTTTCGTTTTGCATGATAGGGCGGCATATTAGTGCGAACTATTTTTGTTTGCAAGGAGTTTTTGTTCGGCTGTGCGAACGGCTGATGTTTTCTGGTAAGGCATGGTTGGCTTATATAGATTTGGGGGCTACCTGAAAGCCGGTTGGCATTTTCAGGTAGCCTTTCATGCTGCCGGATTGGTTTGGGCAGGAGTGGTGATATTGGTATAACTGTTTTTCTCTTGATTGATAATGTGAGATTAAAACAACAGAATTGCTATTTATATTTTAAAACAATATTAAATGCTAAAAATATAGCAATCAAATATCTGGCCTGCCTGTGCAGTTGCCGATTCGGGCAGGAAAACTGCATAATGCGGCGACGGCGGGATTGTGGCGGCGGCTTGGATGTTTGTTTTTGTTAAAATCGCGCCTTTCTTTTGTTCGGATGATTGCAGCCGTATGAAAACCCCTGCTTCCTGGTCGTCTAAAATCGGTTTTATCCTCTCCGCCGCCGGCTCTGCCATCGGCTTGGGCGCGATTTGGAAATTTCCCTACACCGCCGGTACCAATGGCGGCGCGGTATTTGTGCTGATGTTTTTGGTGTTCACCATCTTGGTGGCGCTGCCGGTGCAGCTGGCCGAGTTTTATATCGGCCGCAAGAGTGGCAAAAACGCGGTGGATGCGTTTAAAACGCTCGCGCCGAACAGCCTGTGGCCGTGGATCGGGCGCATGGGCGTGTTTGCCTGCTTTATTTTGCTGTCGTTTTACAGCGTGGTGGGCGGTTGGGTATTGAATTATGTGGTGCACGCGTTTGACGGCAGCATCCACCAAAATGCGGATTTCGGCGCGCTGTTCGGCAGCACGATTTCCAGCCCGGCTGGCTCAATCGCCTATCAGGGGCTGTTTATGCTGATGACGGTGTGGGTGGTGAAAAGCGGCATCGCGGCGGGCATCGAACGGGCCAACAAATACATGATGCCCGCGCTGTTTGTGTTGCTGATATTGCTGGCGGTGCGCTCGCTCACGCTAGACGGCGCGATGGCGGGCATCTCCTTCCTGCTCAAGCCCGATTGGTCGCACTTTACGCCGCAAACCATGCTCACCGCACTGGGGCAGGCCTTTTTTGCGCTGAGCCTGGGCGTGTCCACCATGATTACTTATGCTGCCTATTTGGACAAAAAACAGGATTTATTCCGCTCCGGCAACAGTATTATGTGGATGAATTTGCTGGTGTCTCTGTTGGCCGGCTTGGTGATTTTCCCCGCCGTGTTCGCTTTCAACTTTGAGCCGGGGCAGGGGCCGGGGCTGATTTTCGTGGTGCTGCCCGCCGTGTTTATGAAGCTACCGCTGGGGCAAATCCTGTTTGCCGTGTTTATGCTGCTGGTGGTGTTCGCCACGCTCACTTCCGCCTTCTCCATGCTGGAAACCGTGATTGCCGCCGCCATCCGCGAAGACGAGCGCAAACGCAGCAAAACCACCTGGCTGATCGGCACGGCGATTTTTATTGTCGGCATCCCCTCCGCGCTCTCGTTCGGCGTGCTCGCCGAATGGAAACTGTTTGGCAAAACGTTGTTTGACTTGTGGGATTACATGATTACCGCGCTGATTATGCCGATTAGCTCGCTTTTGGTGGCGGTGTTTGTGGGCTGGATACGGCAGAAGAGCGATGTGTTGGCGCACATGCGCGAAGGCAGCAGCGTGCCGCAGGCTCTGATTGTGCTGTGGCTCAACGCCCTGCGCTTTCTCGCGCCGGTGGCGATTTTGCTGGTGTTTGCCAATACGCTGGGCTGGATTTAGCGGCCTGCGGCCAGCCTTTGCTTGCGTGATAAAGGCTACCTGAAAATCTTGGACTGCCGAACTCATTCATTAAGGCTACCTGAAAACCCTTTGCCAGCGGTTTTCAGGTAGCCTTAATAGCAAACCGATTGAACTTTTGATACCGGGCGATAAGCCGCGGGCAGTACGCAAGCGCGGCGAGGCTGGCCAAACGCCGTAGCATGGCATTTTTAAGCTGCCATACCAATATCGGAGGCAGGCAACGCGCCTTTATAGTGGATTAACAAAAATCAGGACAAGGCGGCGAGCCGAAGACAGTACACACGTTATGGCAAGGCGAGCCAACGCGGTACTGGTTTTTGCTAATTCACTATATTACCCATCCGCACCATCACGAGGAAACCTTATGCAAGCACTCATCATCGGCGCTACGGGCGCCACCGGCCAAGCGCTGCTGCCGCTTCTGGCGGATACGCCGCAGGTGGCGCAAATCCACAGCTTCGGCCGCCGCGCTCCCGCGTTTGCCCACGAAAAACTGCACAGCCACATCATCGATTTTGCCCGGTCGCAAACTTGGGCGGAGAGCGTGCGCGGCGACACCGTATTTGCCTGTTTGGGCACGACTTTGCAAGATGCAGGCGGCAAAGAGGCGCAATGGCAAGTCGATTATGAAGCCAACCTCGCCTTCGCCCGCGCCGCCAAGCAAAACGGTGCGCAAACCCTAGTGTTGGTGTCCGCCTTCGGCGCGGATGCGCACTCCCGGTTTTTCTATCCGCGCATGAAGGGTACGCTTGAAGCCGCCTTGACCGAACTCGGTTTTCCGCACCTCATCATCTTCCGCCCGCCGCTGCTGATCCGCCCAGGTAGCACGCGCGTATCCGAACGCCTTTTTGTGCATTGCGCCAACTTCATCACGGCTGCCGGCCTGTTTAAAAGCCAGCGCCCGCTACACGTGGCCGAGCTGGCCGAAGCTATGTGCCGCACCGCGCTGAACCCGCCAGCGGAGCGGGTTCGAGTGTATCAGCCAGAGGATATCCGGGCGTTGTTGAAATAAGGAAAAGGCTACCTGAAAAATCGGCCCTGCAGAATCCTGCAGAGCCGTGGCAAGCCGGCCGGGCTTTTGATTCGAGGCAGTGCGGAAGCGCGGCCGCGGCGGAAGTTCGGTTGGCCATGAATTTTTCAGGTAGCCTTTCGGATGTCAGCCCGGCTCACCGAGTTTGCTCAAATTGCTCCTGCGCCCAGCGTTGGCGGTTGTCGGGGGTGTCGGCAGTTTGAGCCTGCCCCTGCCGCCAGTTGCGGTAGGCCTCAGCATCGAAGGCGATTACCCGGCCGCCCATAGCGGCCACTTCTCCGGCCACGCTTTGGCTGATGCGCCAAGAGGCCAGGTCGGGGCAGGCCTTCGGCTCGGGATACCACAGCACCACCACCGCATCGCCGCCCTGCATTTGGGCTTCGAGTTGCTCGGCATATTGGTCGATGGCTTGGTATTTCTGGTTGAGGCGGGTTTCCACGGCGCGAACCACGTGCAGAGGGATGGGGGCAGTGCCGTTTTCCCATTGCGCCCATTCTTCGGCGGAAGCGCCGTGGGGAAAATCGACATTGGTGGCAAGAGCCTGGCCGGCTTCGGCTTGGGTGAGGCCGAGATTGCGGCGCAGGGCTTTGAGTTCGATGGGGAACATGGTTTTCCTTTTGGGTTGGTTATTTAACTTGTGTGGCCAAGTGTTCTATCGCTGCCTGTGCGCAAAACAGGCCGAAGGCGGCGGTAACCAGCATGCTCGCGCCGTAGCCTGCGCAAGACAATCCCTGCGGTGCGGCGTCGGTTTCGCAGGCGGCGCCGGTTTGCGGCGGGGTGACGTTTTCTTCGGAATAGATGCAGCTCACTTTCATGCGCTCTTTGGGATTGCGCGGAAAGCCGTATCGGCGGCGCAGGGTGTAGCGCAGGTTGGAAAGCAGCGGGTCGTGGGTGGTGCGGGCGAGGTCGGCGCGGCGGATGAGGGCGGGGTCGCGCTGGCCGCCTGCGCCGCCGGACACCACAAAGGCTTGCTTCTGCGCCACAAAATGCGCGGCCATGGCGGCTTTCACACGTACTTGGTCGATGGCGTCGATCACAAAATCAAACGGCTCGGCAAAAAGCGTGCCCACGTTTTCCGCGTCTACAAAATCTTCGATTTCGTGCACGGCGCAGGCGGGGTTGATTTGCAGGATGCGCCGGTGCAGCGCGGTTACTTTGGGCAGGCCGAAATTGTCGGTGAGCGCGTGGAGCTGGCGGTTGGTGTTGGATTCGGCCACGTTGTCCAAATCAATCAGCGTGAGCCGGCCGATGCCGCTGCGCGCCAGCGCCTCTACCGCCCAAGAGCCCACGCCGCCCACGCCCACCACGCAAACATGGGCTTGGGCAAAGCGTTGCAGGGCGGCTTGGCCGTAGAGTCGGGAAATGCCGCCGAAGCGGCGCTCGTTTGGGGCGGAAATAATCATCGGGATAAGTCAAAAAACAGGTAGAAAAAATGGCACATTCAGTGCATCAGTATTATACTGTAAACGTATCAGGAAGAGACCCGTCAGGCGGCTGTAGCCTCTGCGCGGAAGCATTGGAAAATCGTTCACTAGGAGAAAGCTTATGTATCAACATATCGTGATTGCAGTAGACGGCAGCCGCACTTCCCAACACGCGCTCAAACAGGCCTGCGGCCTGGCTAAAGCCACCGGCGCGGCGCTCACATTGGTGCACGTGGCCAACCCCGCCGAATACGTGGCCACCGTTGCCCCCGAGTTTTTGCAGTATGAAAACTACGAAGCCGCCGCCACCGAACAAGGCAACGCGATTTTGGAGACTGCTATCAAACAGGCGCGCGCCGACTTGGGCGAAAATGCCAAAATCGGCAGCCACCTGCTCGTCATCAGCAAAAACGCACGCGATATGGCCAAAAGCCTGGTGGAATATGCCACCGAGCAGAAGGCTGACCTGCTGGTGCTGGGCACCCACGGCCGCACCGGCCTGATGCACCTCCTGATGGGCAGCTTCGCCGAAACCGTGATGCGCGAAACCCGCCTGCCGCTGTTGATTATCCGCCGCGAAGCATAAGGCCGGGATTGAGGCAGGATTAGAGGCTACCTGAAACTTTCAGGTAGCCTTTTGCCAATGGTAAGAGGGTGCACCCACCAAACACGACTTGATTTATCTTTATCAATTCAAAAAGGTATTTGGCAGCGAAAAGATTAAAATCCACTACAATAAAATACAAAAGCGGCTAAAAATCACGCAAGAAGACGGCATCAGCCCGCCGCGCCATTTATCTGCTGTGGAAGCGGAGCTGTTGCGCATAGTGAATCTGCATTTGTATGACTGATGGGTCGGATGGATTGAGGCTACCTGAAAATGCAGCACGGCAAGTTTCTGCGCAGCTGGGTTTTTCAGGTAGCCTTTTTGGCGGCTGCGGGCTTTGCCGTTATGCCAAGCTAGAGTGGATTAACAAAAATCAGGACAAGGAGGTGAGCCGCAGACAGTACAGATAGTACGGCAAGGCGAGCCAACGCTGTACTGGTTTTTGTTAATTCACTATATTTGCCTGCTTCAACACTTGGGCGAGGCTGTGCGACCAGGCAGGCGGGCAGGTTTGGCTGAAATCGGCGGGCACGGTTTGGCGGATGAGGAAGCATGCGTGCAGGGTTTTCCAGTAGGCGGCCGGCCAGCGGGAGAGGGGTTCGGGCGGGCTGGCGGCCAGCTCGGGGTGGGCGGACAGGAATTGCGCCAAGGTATGTTCGGAGGCGCAGCGGAATTCGAGCAGTTGGCGGTGTTCGTCGAGTATGGTGAACCAGCAGTCGTGGAAGCGCTGCCAGTCGGCGGCGAACAGTTGTTCCCATAAGCGGCCGCCTTGGGCGGTGAGGCGGTAGCAGCCGTTTTCGAGGGCGAGCAGCCCGCGCCGTTGCAGCCCGGCCAGTGCCTGCCGCCGTTCGGCGGGGGACAGGGGCGGCAGTTTAGGCGGGGTGTTGAAGAGGATGGCCCAATCTTTGTGCAGGAAGTGCTCGGGCGGGGTGGGCAGCAGGGAGAGGGCGTCGAGGATGAAGTATTCGGCCGGGGTCATGGCTGGGTATTGGGGCTACCTGAAACTTTCAGGCAGCCTTTTGTGCGCGGTAGGCGGGCTGAATGGCGGGGTATGGTTTTAACTTCGTTGAAGCTCACGCTTTCAGGTAGCCTCTGCAGGCTGGGGCGGGCTTACAAAAACAGTTGCAGCAAATCGTTTAAATAGCGTTGGCCGCGTTCGGTGGGGCGCAGGAGGGTGGGGTTGGGGTCGATGAGGCCGAGCCGGGTGGCTTCCTGCAGGGGGCGGGCGATGGCGGCGAGGCTGTGGCCGGTGCGCTCTTGGAACAGGCGGGCGGGCACGCCGTCGGTGAGGCGCATGGCGTTGAGCATGAATTCGAAGGGCAGCTCGCTTGGGGCTACCTGAAAACGTTCAATTGCATCGGCGGGGTTGCCCTGCATGGCGGCGAGGTAGCTGCGGGGGTGGCGGGCACGGGTGGTGCGCGTGATGCCGCTGTGGCTGCTGATTTTTCCGTGGGCGCCGGCGCCGATGCCGATGTAGTCGCCGAATTGCCAGTAGTTGAGGTTGTGGCGGCATTGCTGGCCGTTTTGGGCGAAGGCGCTGGTTTCGTAGCGTTCGAAGCCGGCGGCAAGCAGGGTGTGGTGCACGGCTTGTTCGATGGTGTAGGCGGCGTCTTCTTCGGGGATGCCGGGGGGCGGGGTGCGGCCGAAGGGGGTGTTGGGCTCCATGGTGAGGTGGTAGGCGCTGATGTGGGTGACGCCGAAGGAGAGGGCGGTCTCGGCGTCGCGCTGGGCTTCTTCGGGGGTTTGGTGCGGCAGGGCATACATGAGGTCGGTGTTCACGCGGGGGAAGATGGCGAGTGCGGCTTCGATGGCGGCGCGGGCTTCATCGCCGTTGTGGATGCGGCCGAGGGCGTGCAGTTTGGCGTTGTCGAAACTTTGGATGCCGAGCGACAGGCGGGTGATGCCGGCTTCGGCGTAGCCTTGGAAGCGGGCTTGCTCGAAAGTGCCGGGGTTGGCTTCGAGGGTGATTTCGGCTTCGGGCTGCAGGCGCACCAGGGCGCGCACGCCGGAAAGCAGGCGGCTGATGGATTCGGCGGAAAACACGCTGGGGGTGCCGCCGCCGATGAAAATAGTGTCCACCGGCCGCCCCCAGATGTGGGGCAGTTCGTGTTGCAGGTCGGCGAGCAGGGCGTTGATGTAGGCGGCTTCGTCGGTGTCGGGCTTGAGGCGGTGGGAGTTGAAGTCGCAATAGGGGCATTTTTGAATGCACCAGGGGATGTGGATATAGAGCGAGAGCGGGGGCAGGGCGCTGAGGCCGGAGCCGGGGGCTTGCAGTAGGGGCATGGTGTGGCGATTGGTTTTTAAAATAATGGGTTATTCGGCTTGGAAGGCTACCTGAAAAACTTGGTTGCCGATGCGGATGTCTGCCAGGTAGCCGTCGCGGCGGTCGGTGCACACGGGCAGGCGGATTTGGGCGGCGAGCCAGGAGCCGTCGGCCTGGCGCTTAAGGGGGAAGCGGTTGAAGCCCATGTCCATGCCGTCCATGCTGAAGCTCACTTCGGCCTGCTGGATTTGGGGCGGCACGTTCTCCAGGGTGATGTCGAAGGGGCGGTGGCGCGCGGCGGTAAAGCGGATGCGGCTGCCGTCGGGCAGGGTGCAGCCTTGGCGCGGGTCGCAATCGGTTTGCACCACCGTCTCGGCAGCGGGCTGCTGCCCGGCACGCCATTGGCGTACGGCGAAATGGCCGCCGGCCAGCAGCAACAGCGCGGCGAGGGCGAGCAGGGTTTTGGTGCGTGGGGTGGGCATATGAGGCTACCTGAAAAAGTTTGGGCGGGTTATCTGGGTCTGATTAGGAAAAGTATTATGACAATCGGGGCCAGCAAAAACGGCACAAAGCTGTTGAGAAAACCTGTCCGAAACGCTGCCCTTCCCTCGGCTTTTGATCCTGCTTGCCGTATCAAGGCCACGATAAAGCCGATTACTAAAGCCGGTGTCGAAAACCAATAGGCAAACCATAGTTCACCGTTATCAAACACGAGCACCGCCAGCCAATACCCCCATAATCCCAAATTCATGGTCAGCGAGATGCCCGACACGAAATACGGTCGAACGCTTGATATTTTCCAACTGCACAGCCAAGCCAGTAGGGTGGGGATGAGCAGAAGAATATAATTAGCAAGAGCTACGTCTTCCAAAAAAGGTAAAGTCAATAACCCGATTGAGGGTGGCCAGCACAGCGTATATACCGTTAGCGGCAGATACAGCGCCAAGGCAATCAAAATATCTTTCCAATACGGATTAAGCTTGTTCCACATGCGTTTAACCTTTCAAATTTATAGTGAATTAACAAAAATCAGGACAAGGCGACGAGCCGCAGACAGTACAGATAGTACGGCAAGGCGAGGCAACGCTGTACTGGTTTTTGTTAATTCACTATAGTTTTTCAGGTAGCCTTCCGCGGTATGGCACAGGCTACCTGAAAATAAAAAATCAATAGGAACAACAATATTTGAGAAGCGCCGCTCAGGTTTCAGGCAGACTCATTCGTCAGCGGTTGTTTTGGATGCGCTGTCCGGCGCGGCGGGCGGCGGGGCTGTTGGGGTAGGTTTGTATCAGCTTGCGCCAGGTAACGCGGGCGATGTCGCGCTGCTGCATGCCCCATTGGCAGTTGCCGACGCTGTAGAGGGCTTCGGCGGCTTTGGGGTTGGCGGCGAAGCGGGTGGCGAAGCGTTGGCCGGTGAGGATGACGGATTCGCAGTTGCGCAGTTTTTCGTGGCTCTGCATCAGCAGAAAGAGGGCGTTTTGCTCGGTGCGGCCGCCGCTGCCGCTGCGTTCGGCAAAGCGCAGCTGTTGCAGGGCCTGATTGTAGAGGCCGCTGCGGTAGAGTTGCAGGGCTTGCTGGTAGGCTTGTTCTTGCGGGTTTTCAGCCGGAGCGGCAGCGGGCTCGGCACTGCTTTGGCTGGTGCTGCGGCGGGCGGCGGCGCGGGCGTCGAGGAGCTGGGCGAGCTGCTGCTGGCGTTGTTGCAGCTCGCTGATTTGGCTGCGCAGTTCGGCGACTTGCTGTTGCAGTTGGCCGATTTGCTGGTTGTGGGCGTTGAGCTCGGTTTCGATGCGCTGCGGGGGCTGGGGGTTGTTTTCGGCAGGGGTTGGCGGCACGGGGGGCAGGGCAGTGCAGGCGACGAGGCCGCAGAGGGCGGCGGGGATGGTTAGGCGCATGGGGTTTCCTCGGGATGGCGTTTGCGCAGCAGGGTGAGGCCGTCGCCCAAGGGCAGGGTGAGGGCGGCTACGCGGGAGTCGGTTTGCAGGGATTGGTTGAAGGCGCGGATGCGTTCGACGGATTCGGGCGCGGGCTCGGCATTTTCCTGATACACGCGGCCGCCGAGCAGGAGGTTGTCGATGGCGATGAGGCCGCCGGGGCGCAGCAGGGTGAGGCAGCGTTCGTAGTAGTGGGCGGTGGGCGGTTTGTCGGCGTCGATCAGGGCGAAATCGTAGCTGCCGCTGCGGCCTTGCTTGATGAGCTGGTCGAGCGTGATGAGGGCGGGCTGGAGGTGGAGCTCGATTTTGTGTTCCACGCCGGCTTCGCGCCAGAAGCGGCGCGCGGTGTTGGTGTAGGTGATGTTGATGTCGCAGGCGGTGAGGCGGCCGTGTTCGGGCAGGGCGAGGGCGACGGCGGTGCTGCTGTAGCCGGTGAACACGCCGATTTCGAGGCAGCGTTCGGCGCGGATGAGCTGCACGAGAAAGGCGAGGAGCCGGGCTTGCTCGGCGGCCAGGTGCATTTTGCCCATGCGGTGCTGCGCGGTGGTTTGGCGCAGGCATTGCAACACTTCTGCTTCGGGCGGGTTGATGCTTTTCAGGTAGCCTGCCAGGCCGGGGGGCAGATGGTCGGTGGCTGCGGTCATGGCGCGGCGCGGGGTTTAGTAGGAATAGTAGGTGTAGGGTTTTTTGGCAACTTTGCCGGCGGCGAAATCGGCCTGCTCTTCGGGGTTGAGCTCGACATCCCACAACAGGCCGCGGTTTTGGAGGCGGCGCTCTTGCTCTTCGGGGTGTTCTTCGATGTATTTTTGCAGGAACTGAGTGGCGTCGGATTGGTAGTTATACATGGTGTGTTTTCCTGTGGTGCGGGGTAGCGGCGATTATAACGGAAAGCGCTTGGTTTGGCAGCCGTTGCGGCGAAAGGTTATACTGCGCACTTTATCTGAAACACGCGCCTGCTTGCACACCGCAGGCTACCTGAAAAACAAGAAGAGAATATCCTCTATGCTGACTAAATGGCTGCGCAAAATCCTGCCGGGCAAACCTGAAGCTGCCGCAACGCATCCGCACAAACAGGTGTTGCCGCAAAACACACACGGCATCACGCCGGACGGGATCAGCTATGCGGCGGAAAAGGTGGTGTCGCGGCTGCAGCAGGCCGGGTTTGAGGCTTATGTGGTGGGCGGCGCGGTGCGCGATTTGCTCTTGGGGGTCGAGCCGAAAGATTTCGACGTGGCCACCAACGCCCGCCCCGAAGAAGTGCGCAAAGTATTCCGCCGCAGCCGCATCATCGGCCGCCGCTTTCAGATTGTGCACGTGATGGTGGGGCCGGAAACGATTGAAGTCACCACCTTCCGCGGCGGCAGCCGCCCCGCGCGGCAAAACGAACACGGCCGCATCATGCAAGACAACAGCTACGGCAGCATGGAGCAAGACGCCGCCCGCCGCGATTTCACCTGCAACGCCCTGTATTACAACCCCGCACGCGGGGAAATCACCGATTTCCATCACGGCGTGGCCGATATCCGCGCCAAACGCCTGGTGATGATCGGCGATGCCCGCGCACGCTATCAGGAAGACCCGGTGCGCATGCTGCGCGCCGCCCGGCTTTCCGGCAAACTCGGTTTTCAGGTAGCCCCCGATACCGCCGCGCCGATTGCCGAATGCCTGCACCTGTTGCCCAAAGAGCCGCTGGCGCGCCTGTTCGACGAAGTGATGAAACTCCTGTTTTCCGGCGCAGCCATCAACTGCCTCAAACAGATGCAGGCCCTGGGCATGGACGGCCAAAGCGTGCACCCCCTGCTTGCCTGCGCCTTGGAAAGGCTACCTGAAAACCAAGGGCGTGGCATCGTGGCGCTTGCCCTGAACAGCACCGACAGCCGCCTGCGCGCCGACCAAGGCGTATCCGTGGGCTTTGTGCTGGCCGCCGTATTGTGGCCGCAGGTGCGCGAAGCCTGGCAGCGCGCTCAGAATAGCGGGCTCAGAACCATGCCCGCACTCAGCGCCGCCGTGGCCGAAACCCGCGCTAATATGGAAAAAGGCTGGGGCGTGCCGCACCGCTTCACCGCCTCGATGCGCGAAATCTGGCAGCTCCAGCCCCAATTTGAATACCGGCGCGGCGCCCGTCCCTTCCGCCTGCTCGCCCAGCCCCGCTTCCGCGCCGCCTACGATTTCCTGCTGCTGCGCGCCCGCGCCGGCGAAGTGGAGCAGGGCGTTGCCGACTGGTGGACAGCGTTCCAAGAAGCCGACGAAGAACAGCGTAAGCAGATGATTCAAGCCGCCGAACAATGCCCCGACAGCGGCGATGCCCCCGCCAAAAAACGCCGCCGCCGGCGTAAGAAGAAAACAGGCGCGGCAGATAAGGGCGCGGCTGAATAGGCGGCATTGGGTTGAAGCAGACGTAAGCTGGATTCCCAAATCCGAAACCTTATTCAAAGGCTACCTGAAAATCCCGCCGACTCTGTTTTCAGATAGCCCGATTCCAATTAACCCATGATTAAAAACGCCAAATGAAGCAAGCCATTATTGCCTTGGGTAGCAACCTCGAGCAGCCCGTTTCCCAGTTGCAAAACGCGCTGGCCGCGCTGGCCACGCATCCGCAAGTGCAGGTGCTGGCTGCTTCCTCGTTTTACCGCACCGCGCCGGTGGGCTATGCCAACCAGCCCGATTTCATCAACGCCGTGGCGCTGCTGGCCACCGATTTGCCCGCTGCCGAACTGCTCGCGCTGCTGCACCAAACCGAAGCCGCCGCCGGCCGCGTGCGCAGCTTCCGCAATGCCCCGCGCACGCTGGATTTGGACTTAATCGACTACGCCGGCCAAACGCTCGACAGCCCCGCCTTGCAGCTGCCGCACCCGCGCGCCCATCAGCGCGGCTTCGTGATGATTCCCCTAGCCGAAATCGCCCCGCAGCACATCCTGCCCGGCCAAACCGCTACCGCTGCCGAGCTGGCCGCCATACTGGGCAATGAAGGCGTGCAACGTTTAGATGAAACAGAGAGTTAAATTTTTCAGGTAGCCTTTTAGAGGGCTGCCTGACCCCCGAAAGGCTACCTGAAACATTCCAAGGAGAAACCATGCAGTCAGACTACCGCTACATCGTTGTGGAAGGCCCCATCGGCAGCGGCAAATCCCCGCTCAGCCGCAAGCTGGCCGAGCATTTCGGCTGCACCCTCATCAGCGAGCAGCCCGAGAAGAACCCGTTTTTGGAACAGTTCTATCTCAATGCTGCCAACCACGGCTTAGCCGCCGAACTCTACTTCCTGCTGCGCCGCACCGAAACGCTCAACCTCATCGCCGCCGCCGACGAAATCGGCAATGCCAACCACAGCATGCAGCGCGTGGTGAGCGATTTCCTGCTGGAAAAAGACCAAATTTTCGTGCCCACCATCCTGCGCGAAGACGAGCAGGCGCTGTATTGGCAGCTCAAGCAAAAAATCATGCCCGAAATCCCCGTGCCCGATTTGGTGATTTACCTGCAAACCAGCGCCGGTGCCGCCGAAGCGCAGCTGCGCAGCCGGGGCGACAACCACATCAACCTGTTCCCACCCGGCTACCTGCAGCAGGTGCACGAGGAATACCACCGCTATTTCTACCTCTACGACCGCGCCCCGCTGCTGATTGCCAACACCGAAGAGTTGGATTTCGTGAACAACCCCGACCACTTCCAACTGCTGCTGCACGCCATCGCCAATATGCGCGGCAGCCGGCATTATTTGAACTTGAGCGAACGCTAGGGCGGGGAAGAAAGGCTACCTGAAAAATGTTCAGGTAGCCTTTTGTTTGCTCGAGTCAAGTAAGCTGGGTTGCAGTTTACGGTTAACATAAGTTACTTGCGATTGACTGTTAGTTGTAGAAAGAATGAAAGATTTCCACGATTTTTGAAGAAAATGACTCCTTTAACAACCACAAAAAGGCATCGGTCCAAGCTAACTAGATTGCAAAAGAGATTAAAATTATGAGAAAATTATGTTAGATTTAGGGTTAATTTGCATTGGTTTCTAAATTATTATTAATTTTATTTAAGGAAATTATGATATGCTGAAAAAGTGGAAGCTTTTGTTAATTTTAGTATTAAGCATGGGATTGAGCGCCTGTACACACAGCTATACTTCACCGGACTTTCAAAAATATCGTGTGAGTGATTTGAAAGTCCCGAGACAGTCTTTTGCCGCTCGGATAGAAGTGGAATTTTTCCGCAACGGACAGCCTTTACCAGCCGTTATTCCTCAGGTAAAACGTGAAGTAACCCAGACTTTGCGGCGAACCCGTGTAATAGAACTATCTGATAACGCAGAACATACTTTTAAAATTTCTGCCAACAACGTTGCAGACTTAGGCGATGCTGTGCGAAAAGGGTTCGGAACGGGATTGACTTTTGGCTTGGCTGGCAACACGGTGCAAGATCATTATGAAGTTTCTTGCAGTTATTTGGACAGAAATAAAGTATTGCATACAGAAAATTATCAACATGCTATTGTGACTACTGTTGGCAATGCCTCACCTCCAACAGGAATGTTGGTACATCCTAATCTTAATGCAGCTTTTAGTAGCGTAATGGATGATGTGGTAATCAATTGCTTGGGGGATTTACAGAAAAATGGTTATCTCTTACCACAGGTAAATACCCAATCAGACAAATAATAATTGTAAATTAAAGAAGAAAAGTCAGCGTAGCTCGCATAGGGCGCGTAAGCAAACTCACGCACGCGGTTGCCAAATAATCTGAAGCCGCGTGCGTGCGTTCCGCACGCACCCTGCATGGCTGCAATGGAAAGGCTATCTGAAACTACCCGAGCATTTATGCCTGCCCTGCAAGAATCTTTCGGGCTACCTGAAACTTTGCACTTTATCCTTCCCATATAGCCCGCCATGGCCGGGCTGCCGTTATACATCTCCCATTTACTTGTTCTAACAAAATTGCGCTGATGTTACCTGCGGGTTTCGTCTATACTTCGCCCTGCATTATCAAAGCTGGTCTTGAATTCGATCCTTGCCGCTTTCACGGTGGCAAGCTGTGTTTAACCTAACTGAGGGAACTTTGATGAATCTACATGAATATCAAGCAAAAGAGCTGCTTGCGGGCTATGGTTTGCCGGTTCAGGGCGGGATTTTGGCCGCCAACGGCGAAGAAGCTGCCGCCGCATTCGATAAATTGGGCGGCAAATTTGCTGTGATTAAAGCCCAAGTGCACGCTGGCGGGCGCGGTAAGGCTGGCGGCGTGAAAGTGGTGAAAAGCCGCGATGAGGCCAAACAGGTGGCTGAAAGCCTGATTGGTAAAAATCTGGTGACTTATCAAACCGATGCCAACGGCCAGCCGGTGAACAGCGTGTTGGTGTGTGAAGATATGTATCCGGTGCAAACCGAGCTCTATCTGGGCGCGGTGGTAGACCGTGCCGCGCGCCGCGTGGTGTTTATGGCTTCCACCGAAGGCGGTGTGGAAATTGAAAAAGTGGCCGAAGAAACCCCGGAAAAAATCTTCAAAGTGGTTGTCGACCCGCTGGTGGGCCTGCAGCCCTGCCAAGCCCGCGAAGTGGCCTTCAAGCTGGGCTTGAAAGACAAGCAAGTCGGCCAGTTTGTGAAACTGATGACCGGCGCTTACCAAGCCTTCATCGAAAACGATTTCGCCCTGTTTGAAATCAACCCGCTGAGCGTGCGCGAAGATGGCAGCCTGGCCTGCGTGGACGCGAAAGTGGGCATCGACGGCAATGCTTTGTACCGCCTGCCGAAAATCGCCGAACTGCGCGACAAATCGCAGGAAAATGAGCGCGAGCTGAAAGCTTCCGAATTTGAGCTGAACTATGTGGCGCTGGAAGGCAATATCGGCTGTATGGTGAATGGCGCCGGCTTGGCGATGGCCACCATGGACATCATCAAGCTCAAAGGCGGCCAGCCGGCCAACTTCCTCGACGTGGGCGGCGGCGCCACCAAAGAACGCGTAGTGGAAGCCTTCAAGCTGATTTTGGAAGATAAATCCGTGAAAGGCGTGCTGATCAACATTTTCGGCGGTATCGTGCGCTGCGATATGATTGCCGAAGCCATTGTGGCCGCCGTGAAAGAAGTGAACGTAACCGTGCCCGTGGTGGTGCGCCTCGAAGGCAACAACGCTGAATTGGGCGCGAAGATTCTGAACGAGTCCGGCCTGAAACTCACTTCCGCCGACGGCCTGAACGACGCCGCCGAGAAAATTGTTGCCGCCGTAAACGCCTAAGGAGAACAGAATGAGCGTATTGATTAATAAAGACACCAAAGTATTGGTACAGGGTTTTACCGGTAAGAACGGTACTTTCCACTCCGAACAAGCGATTGCCTACGGCACCAAAGTGGTGGGTGGCGTTACCCCCGGCAAAGGCGGCCAAACACATCTGGGCCTGCCCGTGTTCAACACCATGAACGAAGCCGTGCGCGAAACCGGCGCCGATGCTTCCGTGATTTATGTGCCCGCGCCCTTCGTGCTTGATTCCATCGTGGAAGCCGTGGATTCCGGCGTGAAACTGGTGGTGGTGATTACCGAAGGCGTGCCCACGCTGGACATGCTCAAAGCCAAACGTTATCTCGAAACCAACGGCAACGGCACCCGCCTGGTGGGCCCGAACTGCCCCGGCGTGATTACCCCCGGCGAATGCAAAATCGGCATCATGCCCGGCCACATCCACCAGCCCGGCAAAATCGGCATCATCTCCCGCTCCGGCACGCTCACTTATGAAGCCGTGGCGCAAACCACCAAGCTCGGCCTCGGCCAATCCACCTGCATCGGCATCGGCGGCGACCCGATTCCGGGCATGAACCAAATCGACGCGCTGAAACTGTTTGAAGCCGACCCGCAAACCGAAGCCATCATCCTGATCGGCGAAATCGGCGGCACAGCCGAAGAAGAAGCGGCTGAGTTCATTCAGTCAAACGTGTCCAAACCGGTGGTGGGCTACATTGCCGGTGTCACCGCGCCCAAAGGCAAACGCATGGGTCATGCCGGTGCCATCATCTCCGGCGGCAAAGGCACGGCGGAAGAAAAATTCCGCGCCTTCGAAAAAGCCGGCGTGGCCTACACCCGCAGCCCGGCCGAATTGGGCAGCACCATGCTGGAAGTGCTGAAAGCCAAAGGCTTGGCATAATCCGGTTTGATTAGCTGATAAGAGGTTACCTGAAGATTTTCAGGTAGCCTCTTTTGCTGCGATAGAGGCTACCTGAAAATCTTGTGTATAGTGAATTAAATTTAAACCAGTACAGCGTTGGCTCGCCTTGCCGTACTATCTGTACTGTCTGTGGCTCGTCGCCTTGTCCTGATTTAAATTTAATTCACTATATACGTAATGTGTGGGAAGCAGCTGGGGCGTGAGCGCCTGATCTACTGCTGTGGAGTAGCCAAGACACTATATGCGTTTCATATGCCCCGCGCATCAAGAAAGGCTACCTGAAAAACGGTTTATCCTGTTTTCAGGTAGCCTTTTAGTCTGCCGCACGGGCAGGCTGTTTATTGCCCGCGCAGGAACAGGGAGTCGAGGTCGGCGAGGGTGAGTTTTACCCAGGTGGGGCGGCCGTGGTTGCATTGGTTGCTGCGGGGGGTGTTTTCCATGTCGCGCAGCAGGGCGTTCATTTCGGGCAGGGTGAGGCGGCGGCCGGCGCGCACGGAGCCGTGGCAGGCCATGGTGCTGAGGATGCGGTTTTCGCGCTCTTCCACGGTGCGGATGCTGCCGGTGTGGGCGGCTTCTTGCAACATGCTGCGGGCGAGCTCGGGAATATCGGCTTTGCCCAGCATCTGCGGCACGGCGCGTACGGCGATGGTGTGGCTGCCCACGGCGGAGCAATCGAGGCCGTATTGGCGCAGCAAATCGGCGTGTTCGGCCAGGGCGGCCATTTCTTCGTGGCCGGCTTCGAAGCTCACGGGAATGAGCAACTGCTGGCTGTGTAAGCTGCCGTGGCTTTGGCGCTGGGCTTTCATTTTTTCGTAGTTCACACGCTCGGCGGCGGCGTGCATATCGATTAAGAGCAGGCTGTTTTCGGCTTGAGCTAGGATATAAATGCCGAGCAGCTGGGCGATGGCGAAGCCGAGTGGGTGTTCTGCGGCATTGTTTTCAGGTAGCCGGGCGGCTTCCGTGCTTGATGCGAAGCGGCTTTGCTCGAGGGCGGCAAGCTCGGGGTCTTCGCTGCCGCTGTGTTTGTAGAGCTCGGCATAGGTTTGCCAGGCGGCGCGGCTTTCTTGCAGGGTGAGGCGTTGCTGCTGCGGGGCGCGGGCGGGGCTATAAGCAACGGGGGGGCGGGCGCTCGGGCTACCTGAAAACTCGCCTTGCCCGCTTTCAGGTAGCCTTTGGCTGTGGATGTGTTGCAGCAGACTGCCGGCGTTGCTCACGCTGTCGGTTTGGTCGGCGCGGGTATCGGCCAGCGTTTTGTTCAGGGTGTGGAACACGAGCTGGTGTACGGCCTGGCTGTCGCGGAAGCGGATTTCGGTTTTGGTGGGGTGCACGTTTACGTCCACCATTTCGGGCGGCAGTTCGAGAAACAGCACGAAGGCGGGGGTGATTTGCTGGTGCAGCACGTCGCGGTAGGCCTGTTTGGCGGCGTGCAGCATCACTTTGTCGCGCACGAAGCGGTTGTTTACAAAACAGTATTGCTGGCTGCTGCGGCCTTGGGCGAAGGTGGGTTTGGCAATGAGGCCGTGCAAACGGAGGATGCCGTTGCCGCTGTCGATGGGTAGAGAGGCGGCCTGAAAATCCGCGCCCAGCACGGCGGTGATGCGCTCATTTTGGCTTTGGGCGGGGTATTTGGCGGTGGTTTTGCCGTTGTGAACAAGCTCGAAGGCAATGTGCGGGTTGGCTAGGGCGAGGCGGTCGAACATGGTGGCGCAGTGGGCGTATTCGGTGTTTTCGGATTTGAGGAATTTGCGCCGGGCGGGGGTGTTGAAGAAGAGGTCGGCCACTTCCACGCTGGTGCCTACGGGATGGGCGGCCGCGGCGGCAGGCTCGATTTGCCCGTCGCGGGCGCGCACTTGGCGGGCGGCAGTGCTGCCTTCCTGGCGGCTGGTGAGGGTGAGGCGGGACACGGAGGCGATGCTGGCCAGCCCTTCGCCGCGAAAACCCATGCTGCGCACGTGTTCCAAATCTTGCAGCGAGGCGATTTTGCTGGTGGCGTGGCGGGAGAGGGCGAGCGGGAGGTCGTCGGCATGGATGCCGCTGCCGTTGTCGGCCACGCGGATGAGGCGGATGCCGCCGCCGGCAAGCTCGACTTGGATGCGGCTAGCGCCGGCATCAATGCTGTTTTCGATGATTTCTTTGAGCGCGGCAGCGGGGCGTTCCACCACTTCGCCGGCGGCGATTTGGTTTACGAGGTGGTCGGGCAGGGCATGGATACGGGGCATGATGGGTCTCGGGGTTGGGCTACCTGAAAAGGCGGGGTTTATAGTGAATTAACAAAAACCAGTACGGCGTTGGCTCGCCTTGCCGTAACGTGTGTACTGTCTTCGGCTCGCCGCCTTGTCCTGATTTTTGTTAATTCACTATATTTTCAGGTAGCCTTCAACCGTTTTGCAGTTTGGCGATATCGGGCGTGATCACGCGCACGTTGGCGTTTTGGGCGCGGTGGCGCAGGGCGTGGTCGGCGAGCACGAGGGCGAGCATGGCTTCGGCGATGGGGGCGGCGCGCAGGCCGACGCAGGGGTCGTGGCGGCCGTGGGTTTCGAGCATGACGGGATGGCCGTGGATGTCGATGCTGCGGCGCGGGGTGGCGATGGAGCTGGTGGGCTTCACGGCGAAGTCGGCGCAGATGGTTTGGCCGGTGGAGATGCCGCCGAGGATGCCGCCGGCATGGTTGCTGGCGAAGCCTTGCGGCGTGAGCTCGTCGCCGTGTTGGCTGCCGCGTTGGCGCACCACGTCGAAGCCGTCGCCGAGGGATACGGCTTTTACGGCGTTGATGCTCATCAGGGCATGGGCGATGTCGGCGTCCAGCCGGTCAAACACGGGTTCGCCGAGGCCGACGGGGACGTTTCGCGCTTCAATATGCAGTTTCGCGCCCACGGAATCGAGCGATTTGCGCACGGAATCCATGTAGTTTTCCAAGTCGGCGATTTGGCTTTGGTTGGCGGCAAAGAAGGGGTTTTGGCCGATCAATTCTTCGCCTTCAAATGCGATTTCGAGTTCGCCCACCTGGCTCACCCAGCAGAGAATCTGCGTGCCGAACTGCTCGCGCAGCCATTTTTTGGCTACGGCACCGGCGGCCACGCGGGCAGCGGTTTCGCGGGCAGAGCTTCTGCCGCCGCCGCGATAGTCGCGGATGCCGTATTTGTGCCAATAGGTGTAGTCGGCATGGCCGGGGCGGAATTGTTGGGCAATGTTGCCGTAGTCGCGGCTGCGTTGGTCGGTGTTGCGGATGAAGAGGGCGATGGGCGTGCCGGTGGTGCGCCCTTCAAACACGCCGGAGAGGATTTCTACTTGGTCGGCTTCGCGCCGCTGGGTAACGTGGCGGCTGGTGCCGGGGCGGCGGCGGTCGAGGTCGGGCTGGATGTCGGCTTCGGTGAGCGGTAGGCCGGGCGGGCAGCCGTCGATGACGCAGCCGATGCCTGTGCCGTGGCTTTCGCCGAAGGTGGTGATGCGGAAGAGTTGTCCGAAGGAATTGCCGGGCATGATGGTGGAGATCAGAAGGGTGGAAAGATGCGGCGAGTTTAGCACAAAGGCGGCGGGCGGATTGAAGGCTACCTGAAAATAGATTTCTTGGCTCTTACGAAATTTGGTAAAAACGATATTTTATTTATCAATCATGGAATGGATTTTCAGCAACTGGCAAAATTTCAGGTAGCCTTCGCCGCTTGTATTTTGTTCACCTTTGCGCCTCATGCCGGCGCGTGGCACTCGTTTAGCTGCGTAAAAACAAGCCCTCTTTCAGAGTTCTTGTTTTAACTTCGTTAAAACGAACCCTTCTAACGAAGGTTTCGTTTTTGCTTCGCAGAAACTCGTCCTCCTTCGGAGACCTCGTTTTCTTTGCCTCGCCAAAGAAAAGGAAGCAAAAGAAAAGCGACTGCGGGCACAGGTTTGGCTTCGCCAAACTTCCCTCACTTCATGCGGTTTTTCGGGTGCAAAGAGAAATTGGATTAGCTGCAACTTGCGGCTGCGCCGCTTCGAATATGCAAGCCCTTGTTCCCCGAAAAACCACGCTTCGTTCGGCTGCGCCAGCAGACGGGTGGCAAGTTCGGTAGGTTGGTGGATATTTTTCTTTTTGGAATTTATAGTGAATTAACAAAAACCAGTACAGCGTTGCCTCGCCTTGCCGTACTATTTGTACTGTCTGCGGCTCGTCGCCTTGTCCTGATTTTTGTTAATTCACTATATAGATTAAGGAAGGCTACCTGAAAATAAATTTTCAGGTAGCCTTTGGCTGTTTAGTAACCTAAGCCTTTTTCACAAATTCGGATTTGAGGTTGAGCGCGGTGCCGTTTACTTTGCAGGCGATGTCGTGGTCGCCTTCCTGCAGGCGGATGTTTTTCACTTTGGTGCCTTGCTTGAGCACCAGCGAGCTGCCTTTCACTTTCAGGTCTTTGAGCAGCACCACGCTGTCGCCGTTGGCCAGCGGTGTGCCGTGGGCATCAACTGCGCTGAGGGCGTCGTCTGCTTCGGCAGCGGCATCGGCCTGGGTCGACCATTCGTGGGCGCATTCCGGGCAAACGAGGTTGGCGCCGTCTTCATAGGTGTATTCGGATTGGCATTGCGGGCAGGGCGGGAGGGTAGTCATTCGTTTTCCTTGTAGTTTGAAATAGTTGGCAGGCTACCTGAAAGCTGGCAACGGCTTGCAGGTAGCCTGGGTAGCCTGATGGGGCGGCGGATTATAACGCGGCCAGCACGGCATCGCCCATGCCGCTGCAAGATACGAGCTGGGTGCCTTGTTCGTAAATATCGGCAGTGCGCAGCCCCTGTTCCAGCACCTTCTGCACGGCATTTTCAACTTGTTGCGCGCGCGCTTCGTCGTTCAGGCTGTAACGCAGCAGCATGGCCAGCGAGAGGATGGTGGCCAGCGGGTTGGCTTTGTTTTGCCCGGCGATGTCGGGCGCGGAGCCGTGCGAGGGTTCGTACAGGCCTTTGCCGTTTTCGTCCAGCGAGGCGGAGGGCAGCATGCCGATGGAGCCGGTGAGCATGGAGGCTTCGTCGGAAAGGATGTCGCCGAAGATATTGCCGGTGGCGATCACGTCAAACTGCTTGGGTGCGCGCACGAGCTGCATGGCGGCGTTGTCCACATACATGTGGGAGAGCTCGACGTCGGGGTATTGTTTGCCGATTTCTTCAAAGATTTCGCGCCACAGCTCGGTGGTTTCCAGCACGTTGGCTTTGCCCACGGAGCACACTTTTTTGTTGCGTTTCTGCGCGGCGCGGAAGGCAACGTGGGCGATGCGGCGGATTTCGCTTTCGCTGTAGCGCATGGTGTTGAAGCCTTCGCGCTCGCCGTTTTCCAGCGTGCGGATGCCGCGCGGCTCGCCGAAATAGATGTCGCCGGTGAGTTCGCGCACAATCAGAATGTCCAGTCCGGCCACGATTTCGGGTTTGAGCGTGGAGGCATTGGCCAGCTCTTTATACAAAATGGCGGGGCGCAGGTTGGCAAACAGGTTCAGGTCTTTGCGGATGGCCAAGAGACCGCGTTCGGGGCGCAGCGGGCGGTCAAGCTGGTCGTATTGGGGCGAACCGACTGCGCCGAGCAGCACGGCATCGGCGGCGCGGCACAGGTTTTGCGTGAACTCGGGATAGGGACTGCCGAATTGGTCGTAGGCTTCGCCGCCCAAGGGGGCGTATTCGTAGGATACGTCCAGGCCTTGTTCAATCAATTTGTCGAGCACGCGCACGGCTTCGCGCACGATTTCGGGGCCGATGCCGTCGCCTTTGAGGATGGCTAGTTTTTTGGTCATGAGGGTAGGTCCTTTATAGAAGGTGGATAACTATTTTTCAGGTAGCCTGACTTCGGATCGGAGGCTACCTGAAAACCTTAATGGGGCTGAAACAGGCTGATTTCGCCGTTGTGGTATTGATAAAGATACGGGGAAATCGCGTAGGGGGAATCTGCATAGATTTCGGCGGCCAACTGCTGCAGTTTGTCTAAGGTGGCCGGGTTGTCTGGGCTGCATGCGAAAAGCGCATCTCGGGTGGGCAAGGCAAACACGGGGTTGTCGGGCAAGTGTTTGGCCAGAACGCCGCCCAATAGCAGGATGAGCGAGGCATCGTAAGTGCCGTCGAATAGGATTTGGTTTAGCCCGGATTGCGGATCGGAGGCGATTTGGATTTGGCCTTTGCTGTATCGGCTTAGATTGTCTAACGCGGTTTGCTGCAATTCGGCTTCGCTAATGCCGGCTTGGGCGAGGAGCAGGCGGTCGAGGCTGATGCTGAATGTTTCGTTTTTAAACACATAAGCCAGCAATAAATTCTCGGCCAGCGGCTCGTATATCAGTATTTCATCGGGATTGTCGCCGTTGCTGCGCATGGATTGTGCCATCTCGTCCAGCCATGCGGTAGATTTGATAACGGGCATGATGTTGTCATGATGCAAGGCCGCGTCATTCAGCATCATGGTTTGGCGCATTATTTGGCTGTTGTGGGCCAAGATTGCTTCCAAATCGGCGGGCTCTTGGCAATAAAGGGCATATTGGTTGCCCAAATAGAGGCTGTGGCGGCCATTGCCGATTGCTACCAGCAGAGTGGTGTTTTCCAAGTTCTCTCCCCATTCTATGGAGACTTCTGCGCCGCAATCACGCCGGGTTTGCTCGGCAAAGAGTTCGGCAAATTGCTGCCAGTTTAATAATTCCGGCTGGTTGGGCAGGTTGTTTGAAAATGGCATTTTTTATTCCTTTTGAAATTAGAGGCTACCTGAAAACCTTAATGAGGCTGAAACAGGCTGATTTCGCCGTTGTGGTATTGGTAGAGCAGGGTGGAGATGGTGTAGGGGGGCTTCTTCGGCAATCTGTGCGGCGGCAACCTTCAGGGTGGCGATGGCGCGCTCGTCGGAAGGGTTGCATAAAATCAGCACGTTGCGTGCGGGAATGGCCAACACGGGGTTGGCGGGCAGCACGGGGTCGCTCGGCAGGATTTCGTTTAAGAGCAGGATGAGGGAGGCGTCGTAGTCGCTGTCGAGCAGGATTTGGGTGAGGCTGCTTTCTTCTACGTGTTCAATCTGTATTTTGTCCTGCATATATTGGCGCAGGTTGGCGAGGGCGGTGTGGTGTAGCGCGGCATCGTCGGCCAGGCCGGCGGCGACGGCGTCTTCGCGGCTGAGGGAGCGCATGGCTTCGCCGGTGTCGAGCATATAGAGCAGCACCAAATCGCCGGCAATCGGGCGGTAGATAACGGATTCTTCGGGCTCGGTGCCGGATACTTGGGTGGCCTGCCGCAGCTGTTCGAGCCAGAGGCCGTTTTTGATCACGGGGAATACCTGCTCGGCACGGGCTGGCGGCCGCTCGGCCATCATTTGCCGCACCACGGCGGTGTTGGCGGCGAGGAGGGCGTCTAAATCGGCCGGGGCTTGCAGATAGCGGGCGTAGTGGTTGCCCAGATAGAGCCTGCCTTCGCCCACTTGCAACACGGTGTCTTCAAGGCTTTCGCCCCATTCGATTTGCACATCCGCGGCGCAATCGCGGCGGATGCGCTCGGCGAAGTGTTGGATAAACTGCCGCCAATCCATTGTTTTCGGCTCGCGGCCGAAGAGTTTGCTGAAGAAAGACATTTTCCGATTCCTTTGTTGTTATGAAATGCTTATCCGGGCGGCCTGAAGGCTACCTGAAAATGGGGGTGTGCGTTATTTGATTTTATTATGGTGTCTGATGGCGGAAGCAATAAAGGCTACCTGAAAAAATTTACTCAATGCGGCAATCTGCGCTTCGGATTTTAAACACGGCCTTGCGGATGGTTTGCCCGGGCGTGCCCACCAGCGGGGCGTGGCCGTCGTTGGGGAAGAAGAGGGCAAATTCGCCTATTTCCAAATCAAACCATGTTTCCGGCGTGCAGCGGAAAAATTCGATGTCGCGCTCTTCGTTATAGCCTTGGCCGTGTTGCAGGCGGCTGCGGTCTATCCAGCCGTAGGTTTCCCTGCCGTTTAACGGCACTTGGATATCGATGTGGTTTAAATGCGCTTCGGGCAGGGCGGCTTCGCGTGCGCGCAGGGTTTCGGTTTGAATGAAGAGGCGGATATTCGGGTTGCCGCACGGCACTTGGCCGTCGGGCAGGGCGGCAAAATCCAGGCTTTGCAGCAGGCGGAAGGCTTCGGCAAAGTCGGGGTGCAGCGCGGCGTAGCGGGCGGCGTTGGTGATGGTGTCGGTAATCATGTTTTGCAGAAAGAGATAAAAAGGCCGTCTGAAAATTAAACCTCAGGGTGTAGCGAAGCCAATACGTTCTTCAAGATGCCTTGCCGGAAGACAAATAAGACTTCGGTATAGGCGGCACCATCTCCGATGACGGTCGTTAAGAAAAGGGTGTCGTCTTTCGCGCGGTAGTAACAGTGGCTCAGTTGCGTATTATCGCCTGCCTTTTCAAAATATGGGTTGAACAGGTGGTCATATTGGGCTCGGGGGGCGATTTGTGTTTTACCGTTGCGGAAAAAGGCAATTTCACGATAGTGGCTGAATGGAATTGTACCGTCGGTGCCGAACATTTCTTTTCCTCGATAATGGGAAAGTCCGTATTGATCGTGTGTAAACAGATGTTTTTCTTTATTATAGTTGAAACGTTCCGATTTAATGCTCACGCCCATGCCGTTTTTTTGGCAGGTAAAGCCGTCGGCAGTAGCCGTAACGGGGATGCTTTCATAACGCGACAACGGAATCAGTCGCGAAGTATGCACCCAGCCATCCAGGCTTTTTGTGCCGCGCAAATCGTAGGTCATCTGCCAACCGTGTTCTAAATAAAGCTTTCCGTCCATCTCGGGGGTATAAACATGAGTGCCGTTTGGAATTTTGGTCAGGATTCGGCTTTGGGCGTTCGGTTTTTCGCGTAAGTTGCTGTATCCGTCAGGATCTTGAATTTCTGAGAATTCTGCATGTGTGGCGAGGCTGATAAAAAGTATAGGGAGCAGGATAATTTTTTTCATGGTGGTCGTGAGTGAATGGTTTTATATATCTCAGGTTATATTTCCCGCCAAATTTGGCTTTGATAAAAAAGTCGTCTGAAAAAGCATTCCTTACAGGATAGATTTTTGTAAATCTAAAGTGGAAGCATAATGTTCGGCAATGGCGATAGGCTTGCGGCTGAATTGGTTTATGTCGCCACCTTCTTCGGTACATAAAAATGGAAAGAACGTATAAACGCTGTCGCTACTCAAATTGCGGATTTCTTTGCGCCAATTTTGCCAGCGTAGGTTCTCATAATACATCTGCAGGTCGCCTACTAATGCCCAATGCAAAAATCGCCATAGCCTTTTTCGCAGTCTTCCCATTCGAGAGTGTCAGGCGGCAGGTAGAACACGTTGCCGGGCGTGCCGTCCAATCCGCCGCCGTTGAGGGCGAAATAGCCGCCGGCGGCATCATCGGCAATCAGGTAATAAGGAGCAGGTGCGGCAGGTTTGGATTGTGTGCGGCCGAGATTCCAGCTTTCCAGTCCGCGCGGCAGGCGGGGGCTGCCCGAGCCCAGGATGCGCAGCCAGCCGTGGTCGATGAGGATGCCGCCGGTTTCATACACCACCGCACCCATCACGGAACGGGTGCTTACTTGGGTTTTCACCAGTTCGGCTTCTGCGGCGGCGGGGTTGCGCGGCAGGATTTCCACGGGATTGGCGGCTTCGGCAAGCCATTCTTGAATCAGCGGCCATGCGGGGTCGGCAGTATTGATGAGGTCGGCTAGTGTTTTCATATAAGGCTACCTGAAAGTGAGCGCAGCGAACTTCTGCGAAGCTAAAATGAGCAAGAGCAGAGTTTTGCGAAGCTAAAATGAGAGAGAGGTGTCTGCGAAGCTAAAAGTGGGTGGGTTAAGCAGCTGTTTAGATGGCTATACCTTTACTGCGTAGATTCGCCAAGCATTCGGCAAGGTAATCATCGTCGTGTTCGGCATAAATCGGGTTGCCGACAGGCTCTTCCGCCAAATCGGGATAGGGCGGGCAGGTGTTGCCGCGATGGTTTTTATCGCGCCACGCGGGATCAGGCCGGTAGCCGCGCTGCTGCATTTCGTCCATGATGAGGGCGTGATAGGCATAGAGCAGATAGGGGCTGTGGGCGAAGACGTAGTTTACGGTGGCATGCGGCCGGCCCCAGCCGTTGCCGCGCAGGGCGGCGCATTCGCGGTGTTGGCCGAGCAGTTGGGCGTGGGGGAGTTGGGGGATAAGGGATTGGTGCCACAGGCGCATCAATCAGACCTCCGTAAAAAGTGCAGGCTGCTTTTTGGCAATGGAAAAGCAGCCTGCACATTATTTTCAATCAATAGCGCGGTATTCGCCCGTCCATTCGCCATTGGGCGCGGCGGCATCGGTTTTCATTTTGCCGCTGCGCCGGTCGATTTCATAACTGAACAGACGCGGAGCGGTTGTCGGGTCGCCGCCGCATTGGGCATTGTGTTTTTCGCGCACGTCCACCCTGTAGCCAGTTCTGGTTTTCTCGGCCATAAACATCAGGCATTCGGTTTTCAGGCTGGTCAGCTGATTGCGGGCTACAGATTCGGACACGCGCCGAATCGCCTGCTCTTCGCTGCGCACGCTTTGGGCATGTGCGGGCAGCACGGTAACAGCCGATAGGACAGCCAAACAATAGATAGATTTGAATTTCATCATGTTTCCTTTTATGCACAATAAAAAAACACCGGCAACCGACATCTGCGCATGGGGATGCAGGCTGCCTGCCATTTTAACCGTTAAACAGCCAAGGCTGGCTTTGGCGGCGCTGTGCTTCAAATGCTTTGATGTCGTCCGCATGCTGCAGGGTGAGGCCGATTTCGTCCAAACCGTTTAAGAGGCAATGTTTGCGGTGTTCGGTGATGTCGAAAGGGAATGTTTCGCCGCTTGGCGTGGTTACGGTTTGTTTTTCCAAATCAATGCTTAATCGATAGCCTTCGGTGGCGTAGGTTTCTTGGAACAGCTGTTCCACCTGCTCTTCGGTCAGCACGATGGGCAGCAGGCCGTTTTTGTAGCAGTTGTTAAAGAAGATATCGGCAAAGCTGGGGGCGATGACGGCGCGGAAGCCGTAGTCGTCGAGCGCCCAAGGGGCGTGCTCGCGCGAAGAGCCGCAGCCGAAGTTTTTGCGCGTGAGCAGGATTTGCGCGCCTTGGTAGCGTGGCTGATTCAGCGAAAAATCAGGATTGAGCGGGCGCTTGCTGTTGTCCATACCCGGCTCGCCGTGGTCGAGATAACGCCATTCGTCGAAGCAGTTTACGCCGAAGCCGCTGCGTTTGATGGATTTGAGGAATTGTTTGGGGATGATGGCGTCGGTGTCCACATTATTGCGGTCGAGCGGGGCAACGAGGGCGGTGAGCTGGGTAAAGGCTTTCATGGCGGGTCTTTGTGGTTTGCTTAAAGGCTACCTGAAAAATGTAACCTTTTATTTATATGGTTATTTTCATTCCGGCAGGCCGAGCGCCTGCCGGATGCTTGGCTTATTCGGTGGCGTTTTCGATTTTCTCGCCCACGTTGGAAATGCCGCAGCCAACGGCATTGCTGCCTTTGCGCACGGCTTCGCGGGTGTGGTCGATGTTGTTGGCGGTGTCTTCTTTTACGCCGTGCCAAGTGCTGGAACAGGCGGAGAGGCCGATGGCGGTAATGGCGAGGATGAGAAGGTGTTTCATGTTTTCAGCTCCTTATGTGAAAAATTGAAAGATGCAAGATTGCTTCGTGTGGCTTTATTATCGGCCAAAACGGCAAGACCGACGGCTGATTTAGCCTGAATTTATCGGATTTTACTTTATCAGGCAGGCCGGTTAGCGGTGGTCTTCGGGGTTGTATTGGCGCACGATTCGGGCAAGCTCCGGGCGCTGGTTGCGGCAGTAGGCGGAGATTTCAACGCGGGAGGCGTGGCGTTTGCCGTCTGCACCGAATACCTGGGCGGCTGGGTGTTTGCGGCGCAGTTCGGCCAAGGCGGCAGGGTCTGCTTGGCAGGCGCTTTGGCGGGCGAGGCCTTCGTAGATGTGGCGGATACGGGTTTTGGTGCGGATTTCGCTTTCGGCTATATACGGGCAGGCGGCCACGAAGCTTTGCACGGTGATGAAATCGTTAATCGCCGTGCGGCAGTCTGCCGGTATCGGCCCGGCGGATGCCAGGGCGGGGCTTAGGACGGTGAGGAGGAGGGCGGTTTTGAGGAGGGTTTTCATGAGGCAATCGGTTATTTGGGTTTCTGAGGCGGGTTATTTTAGCTTTTTCAGGTAGCCTTCGGGGTATAGTGAATTACATTTAAACCAGTACAGCGTTGTTTCGCCTTGCCGTACTATCTGTACTGTCTGCGGCTCGTCGCCTTGTCCTGATTTAAATTTAATTCACTATAAAAGTTCTGAAGGCTGTGGCAGGGGCAGGAATATCGTCCTGCTGAGGCTAGCATTCCTCACCGTTATCCGGCATTTTGCCCGAACGCGGCCGTGTACCGATTTTGTTGACCACGGCATTATAGTTGCGTTGGTCGCATTCTACGCCCATTTCCAAACGGCTGATTTCAATCGTGGCGGGGCGGCGGATTTTGCGCGGGTTGCCTTGAAGCCAGGCGGCGGGCAGCATCGATCTTAAATCGGCAGGGGTGAAATAGTTGCGGTGCGGCGGGCGCAGCATAATTTCGATTTCCGCGTCGTTATAGTCATCGGCGATATAGGGCAGCTTGGCGCGTGCGGCGGGCGTGGGCTTGAAGGCTATACTCCACACAGCCCGGCCGTTGTCTTGCAACAAATCGGCATACAACCAGCCTTCCAAACGCATCTTACCAACCAACACGGCGTAATCGGTCGCATCCTTGTGCATACCCTGATAACGCATCGGCGTGCCTTGGGGGATGGTCACGTTTTGACGAAGCGGCGGCAGCAGGTGCGGCGTTTTGGCAAGGGCAAACCCGGTGCAGAGCAACAGCGGCAACAAAGTGGCGTATCGATGTTTCATGATTTTTCCTTTCTAAGGGCGATGGTGTAAAGGCAACCTGTACTGAGCTTTTCGGGCTACCTGAAAACGGATTGGATGCCAACGAACAAATGCCTTATCAGCCGCTGTCTTGGCCGGACAGGCGGACAAAATATTCCGCCAAGCGGTGCAATATGTCTTCGGGGCATTCGCTGTTTTCGGCAAAGAACCAATATTCGCCATACGGATTGTGAATACTGAATTTCCAGCCTTTGTAGCGGAAATCCATCCACGTTTCATCTGTAACCAAATCGGGGCGAAAGGCGGTGGGCAGGCCGCCGAAACGGATAATCCGCCACAGCAGGCGCGAGGGCGGGCAGGTTTGCGGCAGTTGCAGGAACAGGCGCGAGCCGTCGGCCATGATGTCGTTTTTCAGCACGGGTTTGTCCATTGTTCCGCTCCTTGGTTTTCAGGCAGCCCCTGCGGCGGGCGGGTTAAAAATCGGCTTCGTAACCGTGCCCGCGGCTGCCGTAAAACATCAGCCAGCGCGCCAAAGAATAGACGATGTGCAGTTGGCTTTCCAAGCTTTCGGGCGCGGCTTCGGGCGCTTCGTATTGGTCTTTCAGATATTCCAAGCCGTGCTGCCGAGCGGCGGGGGCAACGGCGGCAATCAGGCGTTGAGCGTAGTCCACGGCTTCTTCGGCCAGGTGGTTCGACCATGCTTCGTTGAGCAAATCTTCGCCGATCAACTCTTGGCAGTCAGCCAAAAACTGGCCTCGGAATACGTTTTCGTCCTGCCCGAAGGCACGGTATATCGGCACGCTGTCCTGTTCGGGCGCAAGTTCGATGACGTAATAGCCCCGATAATCTTCATAAACTTCGTCAAACGGCGGTTTGTCCGGGCTGTCGTGGGCATCGTATCGTTCGCGCAACCAGGCATCGGCCCGTGCGTCTTTGCCCACTTGCGGCGCGTTGATGGTTTCGTAGCTGGGTATGCCGAGGCCGAACCATTCTTCCAACAGCGCATCATATTGATCGGGCGGAAGATTGTCTGACGTTATCAGGCGGTAAAGTTCGTAAAAGCGTTGTTCTTTGCCTGCTTTCGGCTTGTTCAACGGGCGCATATCCAATCCCATGGCGTTTTCCTTTCGTGGGTGGGTTTATTAAAGAAGGGGCAGCATCAATGCCCGCTTGGACGGATGAGTTTAAACCGCTGTAAATGCAGGCTGCCTGAAACGCTGAAAAACAGCCCAAAGCAGCCTGCACTTCCTTCACGCGCGTATTACAACTCCCGCACGTCCACAAACCGCCCGGCCACCGCCGCCGCTGCCGCCATCGCGGGACTGACGAGGTGCGTGCGGCCGCCGTTGCCCTGCCGTCCTTCAAAATTGCGGTTGGAGGTGGAGGCGCAGCGCTCTTTCGGTGCGAGGCGGTCGGCGTTCATGGCCAGGCACATGGAGCAGCCGGGTTCACGCCATTCGAAGCCCGCGTCGGTGAAAATTTTGTCCAAGCCTTCTTTTTCCGCCTGCTCTTTCACCAAGCCGGAGCCGGGCACGACCAGCACGCGGTTCACGTTGTCGGCCTTTTTGCGGCCTTTGGCCACGGCGGCGGCTTCGCGCAAATCTTCGATGCGGCTGTTGGTGCACGAGCCGATGAACACCACGTCCACGGGGATTTCGTTCAGCGGCGTGCCGGCGGCCAGGCCCATGTATTCCAAGGCGCGTTCCATGCCCGCGCGTTTCACCGCGTCGGCTTCGTCGGCGGGATTCGGCACTTTGCCGTCCACGCCCAGCACCATTTCGGGCGACGTGCCCCACGTTACCTGCGGCTCAATGTCTTCGGCGCGGAATCTGTACGTTTTGTCGAATTTCGCGCCTTCATCGGACACCAGCGTGCACCAGTAGGCCACGGCTTTGTCCCAATCCGCGCCTTTGGGGGCGAATTTGCGGCCTTGGATGTAGTTGATTGTGGTGTCGTCCACGGCCACCAAGCCGCTGCGCGCGCCGGCTTCAATCGCCATGTTGCACAGGGTCATGCGGCCTTCCATACTCAGGCTGCGGATGGCTTCGCCACCGAATTCGATGGCATAGCCCGTGCCGCCCGCCGTACCGATTTGGCCGATGATATACAGCGCGATGTCTTTGGCGGTTACGCCCGGTTTCAGACGGCCTGAAACTTCAATCAGCATGGATTTGGACTTCTTGGCGGTGATGCACTGGGTGGCCATGGTGTGTTCCACTTCGCTGGTGCCGATGCCGTGCGCCAGTGCGCCGAACGCGCCGTGGGTACTGGTGTGCGAGTCGCCGCAGACGACGGTCATGCCGGGCAGTGTCGCGCCTTGTTCGGGGCCCATCACGTGCACGATGCCTTGGCCTTTGTCTTTAAACGGGAAATACGCCAGCGCGCCGAATTCTTTGATGTTTTTGTCCAAAGTGTCCACTTGCAGCTTGGAAATCGGGTCTTTGATGCCTTCGTCCCAATGGTCGGTGGGCGTGTTGTGGTCGGCGGTGGAGACCACGCTGTCGATGCGCCATAGCTTGCGGCCGGCCATTTTCAGGCCTTCAAACGCCTGCGGGCTGGTCACTTCGTGCACCAGATGGCGGTCGATATACAGCAGCACCGTGCCGTCTTCTTCTTCGCGGACGATGTGGCTGTTCCAGAGTTTGTCGTAGAGGGTTTGTGCGTTCATGGGGTTTATTCCTTGGTGTGGTTTGGGGACGGATTATGCACAAAATGTCTAAATTTTGCAAGAATAGGGGATGTAAATTCGTCAAGGTGCAATAAATTCTAATTTTGTGTACATTTTGTCCTATAGATAAATGGCGGGCTACCTGAAATAGCTTGCCCCCGAATCATTATTAGGCAAGGCAGCCGGGCATCTGACACGGCTTCAATCTGCCTTTTCACCCGCCGAAAACCGTTTCAGGTAGCCCGAAGGATGATAAGGCGTGGGCAACGCTTATTATAGTGGATTAAAATTACTGCTTCCGCGTTTACCGCAGGCTACCTGAAAGAATCCGCCATGACCGAATACCGTTACCCCGCCGCCCAAGCCGCTGCCGAAGTGTTGCAGCGTTTGGCACCGCAGGCCGCCGAGCCGATGTTGCCGCTGTTGGACGAACTGTTTGCCGCGCAAGAGGGCGGCCACAGCTACATCACGCTCGCGCCGCAAGAGGCGGATGCGTTGCGGCAGGCCGCGCCGGTGGTGGGCGACGGCGGCGCGTTTACGCCTTTGGTGCTGCGCGGGCGGCGGCTGTTTGGCGGCAGGCTGTTTGCGTTGGAGCGCAGCGTGGCCGCCGAATTGCGGCGGATTGCCCGCAGCCGGGTGGGGCTACCTGAAAATGCCGGGCTGCGGCAGCGTTTGCACGATTGGTTTCCCGATGCCGGGCATAACGGGCAGCGGCTGGCTGCCGCGCTGGCGGTGTTGCAGCCGCTGATGTTGGTAACCGGCGGGCCGGGCACGGGCAAGACCACCACGGTGGCCAAGCTGCTGGCGCTGCTGTGCGCCGATGCGGCCGAGATGCCTCGTATTGCGCTCACCGCCCCCACCGGCAAGGCCGCCGCCCACATGACCCGTTCGCTGCACCGCGCGTTGAGTAGCTTTAAAGTGGGTAGCGAACGGGTGCTGCAGCATTTGACAGCCTTGGAAGGACAAACTGTCCACCGTTTGCTGAAGCTGAACCCGGTTGCCGGCCGTTCGAAATTTAACCGCGAGCAGCCGCTGCCCTTCGATATTGTGGTGGCCGACGAGGCTTCCATGCTGGATTTGCCGCTGCTGCACCAATTATTGTGCGCCATTCCCGAGCATGGCCGCCTGATTTTGTTGGGCGATGAAAACCAGCTGCCACCAGTGGGCATCGGTGCTGTATTGCACGTGCTGGCGCAGCCCACCGTGCTCACGGCTAAAGAAGCTGCCCAGTTGGCCGAGTGGCTGCCCGAAGGCGTGCCGTTTGAAGTGCGGGATAACCCGCCGCCCTTGGCCGGCAACGTGGCGCGGTTGGAATACAGCCACCGTTTCGATCCGCAGCGCGGCGTGGGCGCATTGGCGCAGGCCGTGGTAAGCGGAGAGGCTGCCGCCGCCGAAGCCGCGTTTGCCCGTTTTCCCGACGACTTGTTCAGGCTACCTGAAACCCCCGCCGCCTTGGCGCGGCACTTTGCCAAACAGCACGAAGCCTACTGGCAGGCGGTCAACAGCGGCGACCTGGCGGCCTGCTTCGCCGCCCAGCAGCAGCTGGTGGTGCTGGCCGCTCGGCGCAGCCAGGCGGCGGAGTTCAACCGCGAATACCGCAAGCTCCTGACCACACAAGGCAGGGCGGCGGAACAGGGCTGGTTTGCCGGGCAGGTGTTGATGGTGGCGGAAAACGATTATGCCGTGAACGTGTTTAACGGCGACATCGGCATCGTGCTGCCGTACGGCGGCGGGCTGGCTGCGTTTTTCCCCGATGCCGGCGGCTTCCGCGCCGTATCGCTCAGCCGGCTGCCCGCGCACGATACCGCCTTCGCCATGACCGTGCACAAAAGCCAAGGCTCGGAATACCAGGAAGTGTGGCTCTTGGGCGACGAGGCCGACTCCGCCCTGTTCGACCGCACCCTGCTCTACACCGCCATCACCCGCGCCCGCCGCCGCTTCGGCTACGCCGGCCAGATGAGCGCCCTCACCGCCGCCGTGCAACGCAAAAATCACCGCTGCACCGGTTTGGGCGAGGCCTTGCGATGGGCGAAGTAAGTAGGCGGGTGTTGCGAAGAAAAAGGCTACCTGAAAATTTCAGGTAGCCTTTTTTGCCGCTTCGCCGTGTTGGCTGTGTGTTTTATAGTGAATTAACAAAAATCAGGACAAGGCGGCGAGCCGCAGACAGTACACACGTTACGGCAAGGCGAGCCAATGCTGTACTGGTTTTTGTTAATTCACTATATCCGAAAACGGATATTGGTTATGATTCTACTTGGGCGGCATGGGCCTGGCAGGGTTGTTGCGGAGAGGCTATATGTTTGGATGCATTGATACTTGAGGCTTAGGGCGGTTCACATTTATAATGACGCGCGTAGAATGCGGCTTAAGAAGAACTGGCACAATAAAAATGACAATTACGACAGCCTGAAATGTTCATGTTTCAGGCTGTTCGGCATTAACAGCCCGGTTTCGGGCAGCTTTTATCCGGCCGCCATAGGCTACCTGAAAATGCCTGCGCTCGTTTAGATAAATCAGAGGAATCAGGAATTGCACAAACCATCAGATGTTTATATCAAACGCGCCGCTGCATTTTTGCCCAACTTGCCGGTGGGCAACGATGAAATGGAAGCGGTGCTCGGCATGTCGGGGGATACGCCTTCTCGCGTGCGCAAGATGATTTTGCGCTCCAATGCCATCACCTCCCGCTATTACGCCATCGACCCGCACACCCGCCGCGCCACGCACAGCAACACGGAACTGGCTGCGCTGGCGGTGCGCGGTTTGCTGGAGCAGGGCTTGCGGGCGGACGAAATCGGCAGTCTCTGCTGCGGCACGTCTTACCCCGACCAGATTATGCCCGGCCATGCAGTGATGGTGCACGGCCTGCTGCCGGAAATTCCGCCCTGCGAAGTAGTGAGCACGGCCGGGGTGTGCGTGGCGGGGATGTCGGCGATGAAGCAGGCCGAACGCGCGGTGCGCACGGGCGAATGCCGCGAAGCGGTGGCGGCGGCTTCGGAAGCGGCTTCGGCAGTATTGCGCGGCGAACGTTTCCGCAGCGAAACCGACAGCCTGCGCCTGCAGGATGCCAAGCCGGAAATTGCGTTTGAAAAGGATTTTTTGCGCTGGATGCTCTCAGACGGCGCGGGCGCGGTACAACTGGGCAGCGAGCCGCTGGCCGGGCAGCTGAATTTGAAAATCCATTGGATGGATTTGCTCTCGTATGCCAACGAGATGCCGGTGTGCATGTATGCTGGCGGTGAAGTGGGGCAGGGCGGGGAATGGCTGAGCTGGAAAGACGTGGATGCCGATGAATGCGCCGAACGCAGCCTGATGACGGTGAAGCAGGATGTGAAGCTGCTGAACGAAAATGTTATCGCCTATACGGCGGAAAAACCGCTGCGCCGCCTGATTGCCAAGCACGGCCTGCGGTCGGACGAGATTGATTGGTTTTTGCCGCACTATTCCTCTGGTTTCTTCCGCAACCGGCTGGCCGACGGCCTGGCCGCTGCCGGGCTGCCGATTGCTGAAGAGAAATGGTTTACCAACCTGCCTTGTAAAGGCAACACCGGCTCGGCGGCGATTTATATTATTTTGGAAGAGTTTATGCGCCGGGAGGATATTAGGCACGGACAGAAAATCCTGTGCTACATTCCCGAAAGCGGTCGCTTTTCCACTTGCTTTATGCTGTTGGAAGCAGTGTATGCCTGAGGCTACCTGAAAACCAAATTCTGTTTGTTTGGAACCGATTGGCATGGACATTAACGACATCCCGCAAGACGACAGCCCCAGCTACCGTGGGCATCAAAAAATCATCTACGGCACGCGCAACGGCCGCTACCAAGCCGCCACCAGTACCGGTTGGCAAGATGAATCCTACGTCACCGTGCAGGCCGTGGCCGAGCTGGAGGAGCAGACCGAAGCCGCCAAGCAGGCTGTGGAACGCGGCGAACGCTCCGCTTTGTATTACCACATGTTCCGCAGCCGTCATGACGAAGCCAGCCTGGCCATGGCCGCCGGCGTATGGCGCTGGCAGCTGCGCCGCCATTTGCAGCCTGCTGTGTTTGAGAGGCTACCTGAAAAAACTTTGGCCAAATACGCCCAAGCTTTGGGTATCAGTTTAAGTGAATTGCAGCAGCTGTTTTAAAGAGCGGGATTTGTAAAAGCGGGTACTAAAAATTGGTTTCTTGCATTGATGGCTTAAAAAGCTTGCTTATCTAAATGATAAGCAAGCTTTTTTTATGGTTTATTCAGTTGTATTGGATTGTGTGCGCCAGATTATACAGCATCCTGTGTGTGTAGGCTTGTGTGGTGACGTGATGGAACTTTTACTGCATAGGGTGATAAAGGCTACCTGAAAGCTAGGGAGGTAGGGCAATGCGATATTTTGATTGATTTTTTATTTCGTGTAGTAGAGGGTTTAAGAACGGATATTGCTGTTAGCCAGTGTTGGGTAATTTAAACTGGGAATAACTTGCAACTTACCTAGTGAGGCTACTCAATAGAAGCTGAAATTTCACTTAGATGACAGAATGCGAGAGTGTTTCATGATTTAGTTTCCAGGTAGTCTGAAGTGTTAAGTGCTTGTATATAAGAAAATCTAAAAGTATTTTTATTGTTTGAGATTAGGTTAGAAGCGCAGCTGGTATGGCTTGTTCAGGAAGATGTGTTGCAAAACAGTTGTAAACTTTTGTAATGAAATACAACCAATCGATAAGCGACTAGGAGGACGCGTTAATTAGCTGTATCATCTATCCGCAATTTGCCCGCAGGTTTTAGAATACGTAGTCTATTGAATTTATTTGAATAAAATAAATTCGTTCTGCAAGAGTAATTTAAGTTTTGTGTGATTTGGCAAGCGTAGGAAGAAATAGGTAGTGAGATTGATGTAAATCAACCTATGGGCTCTATCCCACTATTTTTTTTGATTTTTTTGAAAGTTAGGGAGCTGAGTATATGAACAAAGTTTACCGTACCGTATGGAATGAACATACCAACACTTGGGTGGCTGTGGCAGAGATTGCTACTGCACGTGGGAAATCAGGCAAAGCCAAAGTGGTGGCTACAGGTATTGCTACTGCACTTGGGAAATCAGGCAAAGCCAAAGTGGTGGCTACAGGTATTGCTGTAATGGGAGCACTGGCTTCTTCTGCTGCTCAAGCAGGGTTAGTATGGGGTGATAATGCCAGCGCGCCATATTATGACTCAATCTCTATGGGGAATGGCAGCAAGGCAAAAACAAACTACACCATTACGCTGGGGACTAATGCTGAAAATACGTCAAATGGCGAAGCAGGTGTAATTATCGGGAATGGTTCTCAAGCCATAACAGATGTAAACCCCAATACAGCCAAAAATACCATGGGGCAGCAAGTTGTAGTTGGTGAAGCCAGCGTGGCCAATAGCCAAGGTGTTGCGCTTGGTGCGCAAGTATATGCTACAGGTCAATCATCTATTGCAATTGGTGGCGATGACTTAGGCAATAATGACAGTAAAACATCCGCAGGGAAATATACTGGTGCTGATGAATGGCGCAATTACGCAGGTCAACCCATTACCGTAGAAGGTGTTAGCACCAAAGATGCTTCCAACCCCGCAATTGGTTTTACCAGCACCACAGCAAGTGGGCGCGGTTCTATTGCGATTGGTCATATGAGCCAATCAACAGGCAAAGCCTCTTTGGCTTTTGGCGCGGATTCCCACGCAGAAGCGGATGGTGCCATTGCCGTGGGTATGGTATCGCAAGCGAAAGGTCCCGCTGCGGTTGCCATCGGGGTGGGCGCAGAGGCGCAAAAATTACATGCGACAGCAATTGGTTTAAAAGCGATTGCTTCGGGTGATAGAAGTATTGCAATTGGCGATTCTACGAAATCTGATGCTTTACGCACTATTGCAATGGGCTGGAAAGCAGATGCATCAGGCGCTGATGCTGATGAAGCCATTGCTATTGGCGTTGATTCTGTATCAAGAGGGCGTCAAAGCGTGGCGCTAGGTTCTGCAACAGCAGCAATCGGCAACCAATCAACAGCCATTGGTAATAACAGTATCGCCAGAGGTAATTCTTCTATTGCGATTGGTGGGGATGATTTAAATAAAGTTTCCCAAGATGCTGCTGGAAATTGGAACCAATCAGCGACAGCACTTAAATACAAACAATTAACAGGCGATGATTTGATTCAAGACCCTGTTAATAAGCGATATATCTCTACTGAGGCAGGCAATGCTGCCGTGGCTTTGGGTGTGCAATCTTTTGCTAAGGGCGATTTGGCCACTACCGTGGGTACGCGTTCATCAGCAAATGAGGCGGCAGCCGTTGCGCTTGGCGCGGGGACGCATGCATCCAAGGAAAACTCTGTGGCATTGGGTGCGGGCAGTACAACTGCTACAAACGCTACTGATGTGTCATCAGCCACAATTGGTGCAATCACCTACGGTGGTGGGACTAGCCCGTTTGCTGGTAGCGGCAATGTGGTTGCCGGTGACCAAGTTTCAGTTGGTGCGGCCGGTTTCGAACGTCAAATTAAACACGTTGCACCTGGTGCCATTACCGATACCAGTACTGATGCTATTAACGGTAGCCAGTTGTTCTATGTGGCCAAAGGTTTACAAGAACAAATTACAGCTGCTGGCGCTAACGGTATCCACTTCTATCATGTAAATGGCGAAAATACTGACAATAACTACAATAATGATGGAGCAACAGGCAGTAAAGCTTTAGCAGCAGGTATTAATGCTAAAGCGGCTGGCGCTAGCTCTGTTGCGGTTGGTAGCGCTGAAGTTGCAGCAAAATCTGTTGTTGGTCAGTCAAATTCCCAGGGTGCGGTTGCAATTGGTAATTCCGCTTATGCAGCAGGTCTCCAAGCAATCACTCTTGGTGCTAGCCGTGCGGAAGAGGAGAAGGCAATTGCCATCGGCTCTAATGCCCGCTCTAGTGCCAAGGCTTCTACGGCTATTGGTGCGGATGCAGTCGCTTCTAAAGTAAATGGTATCTCTATTGGCTCCAGTGCCAATACAGCTGGTAATAATAGCGTAGCAATTGGTGCAGATAGTTCTACTGTCGCAGCTGGTTCAGTTGCCTTGGGTTATGGCTCTCAGGCTACTCGGGCTGCTATTGATGCGACTAAAGTTCAGGCTAATGCAGCGCCTACTGTGGCGAATAATCAGGTTTACGCACTGGCGTCAGCTTCTAATACTGATCAAAACAATATTAGGGCGACAGTAAAAGGCGAGCTGGGTGCGGTATCAGTTGGTACGCAGAGTGGTACCCGTCAGATTATTAATGTGGCTGCTGGTACAGAAGATTCTGATGCGGTAAACGTTGCCCAACTAAAAGCAGTAGCAAACCAGATTGCCGCCTCTTCTTCATCTGCGGCTACACACTACTATAGTGTTAAAGGTAGTGGATCTACAGATGGTAACTACAATAATGATGGTGCCACCGGCGATAAATCAATGGCAGCTGGTGTGAATGCCTCTGCTAAAACAAGTAATTCCATTGCAATTGGTACTAATGCTTCTGTTGATGTGGGTACAGCTACTGCTGACTCAGGTACAGTTACTGGTGTAGGCTCAGTGGCTGTAGGTGCGGATAGCGCCGCCAAAGGTACTAATGCCGCTGCATTCGGCCAAAAAGCTGAAGCTTTTGGTCAAAACTCTTTGGCTGCCGGCCAAGATTCCCATGCAACTGGTAAATCTTCTGTTGCCTTAGGGGATGGTGCCAGAGGCAGCCAAGATTCCGCAACAGCTGTGGGTGTATATACCAAAGCGAGCGGCGCTGGTGCTACGGCAATTGGTAGCAGTGCTGAAGCCAATACTTGGGGTGCTACGGCATTGGGTTTAGGTGCTAAAGCAATTACCAATAGCAGCACTACAGCAATTGGCCGTGCAGCCGAAGCAACTGGTTCTTCTGCTACAGCTGTTGGTGCCGCAGCATCAGCAACAGGTAATAATGCAGTTGCGGTAGGTAATGATAGTACGGCAGCTGGATCCAGTTCTTTTGCTGCAGGGCATGGCGCTGAGGCTGGTGCTGTGAATAGTGTATCTATTGGTCTTAATGCAGGTAAGGGTGCGAGCAATAATATTCGCACTATTGCGATTGGCGATTCTGCAGCAATCAATAGCAATGGTAACAACAATGTTGCCGTAGGCACCCAAGCCATGAATGGCTATGTAGGTAATGCCAGTATTGGTATTGGTGAACAAGCTGGTTTGGAATCGAAGGGTCAGCATAATACCGTGATTGGTTGGACTGCTGCACGCCACTTGGATGGTGATGACAATATTGCTATTGGTACTCGTGCTAATGACGCTACTGCTGCGTCTCCTAGAACAGTTACTAATACTATAGCCTTAGGCTCAGATACCAAAGCTACGGTAAATGGGTCGGTTGCGTTGGGTAATAAATCCGTTGCTTCTACCGCTGCTGGTGTGGAAGGAGCTGATCCGCTGAATGCAGTTACAGCTAAAAATAACGCTACTTGGACTTCTACTGAAGCAGCAGTATCTGTAGGCGATGTTGCAAATAATATTACTCGCCAGATTACGGGGGTAGCTGCAGGTAAGGAAGATACTGATGTAGTAAACGTTGCTCAGTTGAAAGCTGTGGCGAGTCAGATTACTACGCAAGCCGTATCCACTACTCCATTGACTGTAGCCAACGGCAAAGTTACTCCGCCGGCCGCAGCTGATGCCAACAAACTGGCCACAGCAGGCGACATTGCCAATGCCATCAACAACAGCGGCTTCAACATTAATGCCGGCGGCAACGTAGTAGGTACTTCTACCGCTACTATTGCCAAACCCGGCAGCACCCTGACGCTGAAAGCCGGTGACGGATTGACTGTGAAACAGGATTTGGACGGCCAAGGTAACCAAAGCTACACCTACACTTTGAATGCCCAAACCGTAGTGCAGAATGCCCAAACCCCGGTGGTGTACACCAAAGCCGACGGTACGAAGGTGTACAAACACACCGACGGCAACTTCTACACCCAGCCTAACGGTGCGGGTACCCAAGTAGACGCCGGTGACGTGATTGCTAGCATGCAGGATGCGGCCGGCAGCACCACTGCACCGACCACATTGGCCAACGTGAAGAGCAACCTGGCTGATACTGCTACAGCCACCACCAATCCGGCCAACAACGATCGTGCCACACTGACTGCCAACAACAAAGGCAACAACG